>CBDCWK010000001.1:0-1153702 GCA_965223515.1 Phototrophicaceae bacterium | reverse complement strand
AGTCCATGTGTGAACCGCCATCGACCGTCAATGACAAGCCGGTGAGGAATTCCGCTTGATCGGAAGCCAGGAAGGCGGCCATATTGGCGATATCTGCAGTCTCAGTCATACGTCCCAAGGGTACGCTGGCACTGGATTTCGCGATCATCTCTTGACGGAAATCCTCGGCATTTATGCCACTCGGCGCTAAAGCGGCAGCCATATCATCGATGCGTTCGGTCGCGATCAAGCCCGGGCAGATCGCATTGACCGTGATTCGATGCTGCGCCAATTCCAAAGCCAGAGACTGGCTGAAACCGCGGACGGCGAACTTCGAGGCGCAGTAGGCTGCATATCTCGCCACGCCATGTTTGCCCGCGGTAGACGATATATTGATGATCCTGCCGCCTTGGCCGCGTGCGACCATCGTGCGAGCCACCGCCCGACTGCACAAGAAGGTGCCTTTCACGTTGACGCGCTGAACCAGATCGAAAGCCTCTTCTTCCAGTTCCACAACCGGCACTCGATCACGGCCGGCCGGCGCTCCTGCGTTGTTCACCAGAATATCGATCCTACCGAATCCCGCCAGCGCCGCCGCCACCATTTGGTCAACTTGCTGCGCTGACGAGACATCGGCGTAGACCGCCAGCGCGCGTCGACCGAGCGCTTCGATCTCGGCGGCGACTGCTGGCAAGCCCTTTCGAATTGCCGCCTCTTCACCAAGGTCATTGATGACTAGATCGGCGCCCTCTTGCGCCAGACGCAGGGCGATCGCTTTGCCAAGCCCGGCTGCGCCCGCGGCGCCGGTTACCAGCGCTACTTTGCCTCGCAGTTCGTACATCTTTTGCTCCCGTCAGTTTCCTAACGCAATATTCGCTGATCACTCAGGTCTTTGCCGCCGACAGTTTTTGTCAAGCTCGCGCCTTGATATTCTTGGATATCCAGGTCGGCAAAGGCATTGACGATATTGTATTGGGTCGGCATATCTTCCCAGCGCGCTCGATGAAATTGCAGGCGACCCCCGCCCACGTGGCGTTCGAGGACGCGCCGGTTGGGTGTCTCTGCCGGTGTCAGGACGGCGTAGGCGGCATCCGCTGTACCCCATTCGCCCGTGCGCGGCATATATTTGTAATGCAGAATGCCGGCGCCGCTTTGGCTCAGCGTAAATTCCTCTATTTGCTCGCGTGATTGCTCCCGCAAGTCGTTGACATTAAGATCGAGAAACTTGAAACCCAGCCAGCTGGCGATGATGTGATGTTCACCGCGCAGGCGTGAAGGGGTCGGCAATTCGCAATAGATTTTGGAAAAGCCGATCTCTTCGCGTCCGGTGAGAATCGGGTCAGTCAGATTCTCCCAGAGCACAGTCAGGAAACTGCCACTGATCTGGTCTACAGCGCCTTCAAAGCGCACCGGGAATGAAACACCCAAGGTGTTGTATCCGCGCCCGGCCAGCCACTCGATTTCGGTCATATAGCTCGCGCTGACTGTCACGACCGGCTCGCCATCAAGCGAAAAGCGCGGCGGCAGCAATTTTTCCAGTTGCGCAGGATTGCTGAGGAAGCTGATGCTAAAACTTGTGCTGTAAGGATTATCGATGCACTCGAACTTGCGCCCATCGGGCCCTCGGCGAGGTCCAGTGCGCGCGCCAAAGTGCGTCGGCATCCGGTACATTTGGTCTGGGTCAAATTGATAGGTCATATGAGGCTCCTTTTTTATGGCTACTTTTGATCGGCAGCGGGCTCACGGGCGACTGCCGCTGTTGATGACAAGCGCGGACTGAAGTGAATCAGCAGATAACCCGTCAATCCATAGACTGCCGCGGCAGCCAGCTGAAAGCCGTGCAGCAAAAACCCAGTGGCGGTTGCATCGGATTCGTTCCAGCCGGCGAATTGGATCAAAGCGAGGCGCCATGCCACTTCGACCACGCCGAAACCGCTCACATTTAGCGGGAAGGCTGAAGCGAACATGCCCATGCTGATAATGGCGATGAAGGCCGGCAATTCTAAATCAATACCTAGAGCGCGCAGCAATATGTAATTGGTAAGGAATGACGATGTGTAGGTGAAGCAGGAGATGAAAAGCGCCGATATAAACAGGCGGGGCTGGCGAATGCGCTCCAATTCGTCCGCAAGCTGCAGCGAGCGAGATTCAATTGTCGTCAACAAGCCACTCTTGCGCTGAAGCGATCGCCGCAGCCCGGGCAGAAGCGTCCGCAACGACGCGCGGATCAGCGTTCCGCCAAAATAGAGGGCGACAACGCAGCACAAGAAGGTAAGGACAATGATCAGCATCAACTGTTCGCGCTGCTCCGCCAGCGCTTCGGCGTTCGTTAACACACCCGAAGTGAAGACCATGACGATGATCAGCAATTCCAGGATGCGCGCGCCAAATAGGCTGCTTAATCCCTCTTCCATCGAATAATTCAGACGGGAGCGCAGCAAGGCGATGTAAGACAGCTCGCCCAGTTTGAAAGGCAGCGCGCGCACCAGAAAATTGTGATATAGCGTGATTGGTACAAGCAGGCGCCACGGGGTATCGCCCTTATCAAGCAGAATGCGGAAGCGCAGGGCGCGAAAGAGATTTAGCGCTAGATACGCCAGCAGCGCGCCGACCCAGCTCACATGTGCCACGCGGCCCAGCAACTGATCGAATTCGTCCCACTCTACTTCGCCCACCAATACTGCCAGCAGGCCAATGGTCACCAACACGCTGGCCGCGCGCACTATCAGTTGGCGGCGCCCCCCGCGCTTAGGCGGATGCGGCGGTGGCGGTACGGCGTGATGCGTCATAAAGCGATCAGCCCGCAGTCCGATGCCAGTGGGAGAGGTCGTGATTGAGCAGGGCACTCAAGGCGTCGATCTCGTCCTCCAGTTCATCTACCAATCGCCGGCGTGTTTCGGGCGTTAGGGGTGAACGTCTCTCGTATCGGGTATAAGCGGCGATCACCCCTTCCACGGCGCGGGTTCGATAAGCGTAAGGCACTAGCGAACTGGTCGTCGCAAGATAGGTCAAGCGATCTTTCAGCAGCATCAGGGAGAAACCGCTGCTGATGATCAGCTTCTGCAGCCAAGCCAAGCGCACTTCTTTGTTGGGATTGCGAATGCGAAAGTCTATGGCGACATCGGTATCAAGTTCCAAAAACTCCAGCACGGCGCGATATACGCCGGCAGTATCGGAGCGAAAATCATCAAAGATGATGACCATTACACGCTCTTTGCCGAATTGCTCGAAATAGCGCGACACCTGTTCGCTGAAGCGCACCATATGGCGATAGTACAAGCCCGTGATGCAATGGGCAGCGCGGCGGATGCGTTTGCCCGCGCGACGCGCCTCTTCGGCTGCCAGCGCTTCTTCAAAGCTTTCGATCTGCTCATTGCCGCTGTAACGGAATTGCGACCACATCGAATACATCATGTCGACCGGGTTGCGCAGCATAATGATGATCTTCGACTGCGGGTCGTAGCAATTGATCTCGGCCGCTGCACAGCGACTCATAAGGTACCAGGGCGAGGACTCGCCGATTCGTTTTTCGCCGCGCACATCGCGGAAAAGCTTGAGGTATTTGTCCGGCTTATTGCGGAATTGAAGAAAGCGGGATCCTTCCAGATCGGAGCCGAAGAAGTGCGGCTCTTTGTAGTAGGGCATATAGACATCGGGATGATACTGCAAGTATTCGTGCAGCGAGGTTGTGCCGCATTTCGGCGCCCCAACAATGAAGAAATTTGGCTTCGATCCGTCCGCGGCGGCTACTGCGCGAACTGAACTCTCATCGAGCGCCATAGGCGATGTCACGATCTTCTGCTTCGACCCTGATGGATTATAGTACAAAACAGACGCGCGCGTACTCTGCCGCCAGCGGGAAAGGTTTTCGGGCAAATGGCTGACGGCTGAGGGCAAAGTTGGGTATGCTATAAGCATCAAGAGATAGACAGAGAACTCTTGGAGCTTGGTATGTCGAAAAGAAAGTTGCTCAAAGCGAACCGTCCTCCGCGGCTGAAAAAGAAGTTCTACGAGAAAGAACTCGCGCGGCTGCAATTCGAGCTGGTGAAGTGGCAGTATTGGATCAAGCACAGCGGCATGCGTGTGATGATCACCTTTGACGGGCGCGATGCCGCCGGCAAGGGCGGCACCATCAAGCGCATCATGGAACCCCTGCAGCCGCGGGATATCCGCCTGGTCGCGCTGGGCAAACCATCCGACCGCGAGCAGACCCAGTGGTACTTTCAGCGCTACGTCACCCAGTTGCCGGCCGCCGGCGAAATCGTAGTCTTCGACCGCAGTTGGTATAACCGCGCCACAGTTGAGCGGGTTATGGGCTTCTGTACTGACCGCGAGTATTGGAATTTCCTGCGTGATGCGCCCAATTTCGAGCGCTTGCTGATCCATGACGGCATTATCTTGCTCAAGTATTGGCTCTCGGTTGATGATGTCGAGCAGGAGCGCCGGTTTCAGGAGCGCGCCGCCAATCCGTCTCGGCGCTGGAAACTCAGCTCAATTGATCTTGAGGGGCGTAACCGCTGGGTCGAGTACTCCAGAGCCAAGGACGCCATGATCGAGCATACTGATATCCCGGAGTGTCGCTGGCGGCAAGTCGAATCGAATGACAAGCGTCGGCTGCGGCTCAACGTCATGCGCGATATCTTGCAGGCGATCCCCTACGAGAATGTGATTCCAGGAGCGATGGAGCTGCCGGAGCGTCCTCCGCGGGAGGAGTACACCACGCGTCCGCCGCGTGATACCCACTACATCGTTTCAGATTATTACGCGGAATTGTGACGGGCGTCAGCCCATCCCCCAGTCCTCTCCACAGCGCTATTGAGGCGCATCCCCATCAAGAGCGAAGGGGAGCGAGTAGCGTTTCGCCAAGAAAGAGTAGCCTATTTCTTGCCGGTCGAGAGCTTGTTGCGGGTTTCGCGCAGGGCGATGGCGGGCAGGGAGGCGGCATTGGCGTCCAGATAAGCGGCGATGGCGTCACGGTGCTGCTTGATGCCCTTGCGCAGCAGCCAGGAGATCGCCTTGGTGATGCGTTTGTCTTGTTCACCTTTTAGGTGCTCGATGAGTTGCAGCGACTGGTCCAGGATGCGCGGATCATTTGATTGGGTGATGGGTGCCGTAAGCAGCACCAGCGCCGCCCGGCGTTTGTTGATATTGGCATCGCTCGCCAAGGACTCCAGTAGGGCGGACCAGCCCGACCAATCCGCCAGCAAGTCTTGATCGCTGAAGACGGTCTGGCAGGCGCCATCGACTTCCGCCCAGCCGTCCAGGCAGCCGAGCCAGGCGTCCAACTGCGCCAGCGGCAGCTGACGGCGGTAGCGCGGGTACTTGAGGAATAGAGTCTGGGGGGCGCAGCGTTCTTCGTAGGAGTCGCCGTGGTAGAGGGCGTCAATCAGCGCCAGCCAGTCGTCATAACTGAGGTCTTTGTGGGCGGCGCAGAAATCGAGCATGATGCGGCGGCGCTGGTCATTCTTCAAGCCGTACCACTTGCGGATGGCGCCGAGGTGTTCGCGGCGCTGGGTGGTCTGTCCGCGGCCGGGTTCGGTCTGCTGGAACTGGCGCAGGATGGTATGGTGGTGGGGGTTCATCTTTCTGGCAACCAAATGCAGGGGTGCCCTTTGGGTCGCCCACAGACTTAAATCAATGTATGAGTAGCGTCAGCCCGGGCTATAGAAGCTGCTTCAAGGGGATGTTGCGGCGCTTGAGGAACTCCATGAAGCCGATCTTGTCGATGGTCTTGATTTCTTTCGCCGTGATTTTGACGCGCACCCAGCGGTCGATTTCGGGCACGTAGATGCGTTTGTTTTGCAGGTTTGGCTTGAATTGGCGCTTGACGGTGTTGAAGGCTTTACTGCGCGATTGGCCGAAGAGCGGCTTGGTGCCGGTGATTTTTCGTTTGCCGGGCATGGCGTTTCTCTCGTTTCCTGTTTAGAGCGACGGATTATACATGGGTTTCGGGACATGTCGAGGGGTTATTTGACCGTGATTTGACCGCCGCCAGCAAAGTGGGCTAGAATGAAAATAGAAAGCAGAACTCCGCAAAGAGCGCGAGGTGTTGAGATGCCCAGTCTCGGTCCAGCCGAACTTATTATCATTCTCATCATAAGTTCAGTCTTTGTCTTGCCTGTTGCCGCGTGGATTTATCTCTATCGACAGGGCGGCGAAGCGCGAGACTTGGTATTCTGGGCGGTGGTCATCCTGCTTCTGCCCGTCTTCGGCCGATCGCCGTATTCTTGTTTTACCGCACACGCAACGGAGTCAAGCTAGCATAATGCGCCCGACCGTTTGCTGCGCCGCCAAGCGAAAGACTGCTACACTACGGCATCGGCGTAGCACAGCGGCAACCAAATGCAGATCCGCAGTATCCAATCCAAGAGCATCCTGACGCCGCAGAAGCGCGGCTTCCTCACGTCGGGCGAACAGCCCTATACGCATAGTCTGTCCTGGGCGACCGGCTGTGGCTTCGCGCGGTTGTATTGCGGCAGCTACTGCTATGCGCAGATGCTGCCCAACTGGCATTTCGCCCGGCGCGAGGGCGAGGCTTGGGGCGATGCGCTGATCATCAAGCAGAATGCGGCTGAGCTGCTGGAGGCGCAGTTGGCGCGGGCTCGGGACCGGCGCAGCATGCGCATCTTCATGAGCCCGGTGACCGACCCCTACCAGCCGATCGAGCGCAAATTGCGGCTGACGCGGCGCTGCCTGGAGGTATTCGCGCGCTATGACGATCTCGATCTGCTGCTGATACAGACGCGGGGACCGGCGGTGGTAGACGATCTCGAGTTGATCGCGGCGATTCCCTATGCCTGGCTGGGCATGACCATCGAGACCGACCGGCACGATCTGCCTTATGGGCCGAGCGAGTCGCAGGTGGCACGCCGGCTGGAGGCGGTCACGCGGGCGGTGGAGCGCGGCGTGAGGGTGCAGATTGCCGTTTCGCCTTGTCTGCCGTATTCACCCAAGTTTGCCGAGCGGCTGCTGGCGACGGGCGCGCATCGTATTGTCATCGACACCTTCGCCATTGGTGATGGCAGTCGCGGTCAACGCACGGGGAAGAGTCCCTTTGCGTCGCTGGCGGATTATGACTGGCGCGACGACGGTATCGCCATCAGCTTATATCATCAGTTGAATGCCTATCACGATGGCGTGGCTTGGAGTGGGGCGGGTTTCGCGGGCATCTAGGGGCGTGTGCACGAGGGCGAAGGCGGAGCCGACGACGATGGTAAGCGAATCCCTTATCATGGTCCTTAGTGGATGCGCGACTACACCATTCGGGCATGACACGCGACCTGCTGAAAGGCCTGCTTTCATTTAGCATATCTACTGAAGGTAATCAGGAAACACTTATGCAGATCAAGGGAAAAACAGTCATCGTTACCGGCGCTGCCCGTGGCATCGGGCGCGGTATCGCCGAAGCATTTGCCCAAGAGGGCGCAAACGTTGTTGCTGTCGGCCGGGTCTATCTATCAGCCGACGACGCAATCGGCAAGGTAAGCGATACTCATCGCGCTCACCTGGCTACTTTAGCAGTGGAGAGCCGACAATGAAAATCACAGATGTGACAACAACATATGTTCATGTTCCGCATTTGAGTGCAATTAAGGATGCGACCATTCGCCACCCGACGCCGGGCAGGGGTCAATGCTTTGTTCACATTCAAGCCGATGAGGGATTGGAAGGACTGGGTGTTGGCAATGGTGGACGAGCGTCACAAGTGCTCATCAATGAGTCGCTGAAACCGATATTGATTGGGCAAGACCCGCTCTACATCGAGAAATTGTGGGATGACATGTTTTGGAGAGTGCGCGGCGTGGGCAGAAAAGGCCTTGCCTTTGGGGCTATTTCGGCGGTGGACACGGCCTTGTGGGACCTAAAGGCCAAATATTTCAATGTGCCGCTCTACAAATTGTTAGGCCCATATACCGATACCGTCCCCATTTACGGCAGCGGAGGCTGGACCCACTTCAGCGTAGACGAACTGGTCGCCGAGCAGACCGGTTACGTCGAACGCGGTATGAAGTCGGTCAAGATGAAGGTGGGCAAGGATTTCGGCAAAAGCGAAAAGGAGGATATTGAACGCCTGGCCGCCGTGCGCGAGGCGGTTGGGGACGACGTTGAGATTCTAATTGACGCCAACAACGGCTATTATGCCAAACAAGCTATTCGCATGGTCCGCGCATTCGAACCGTACCGCGTGGGCTGGTTCGAGGAGCCGGTATTGGCCGACGATATCGAGGGCCTGGCCGCCGTCGCCGCCGCTATCGATATCCCGGTCGCGACTGGTGAGCACGAGTACACCAAATTCGGCTTTCGTGAACTCATCGCCCGCGGCGGGGCTGATATTGTGCAGCCGGATATTGGCCGAGTCGGTGGTGTGACCGAGTGGATGAAAGTCGCGAGTCTGGCTCACGCGTTCAATTTGCCCGTGGCTCCGCACGCCTTTCAGGTCGTCCATTTGCATGTCACCTGTGCCATCCCCAATCTGCGTATCGTCGAGTACTTGGGTGTTTCTGAGGAGTTCGATAAGCTGGTATATACCGAGTTCCCCGAGCCCAAAGACGGCATGTGGTCCCCGTTTCCCGACAAGCCGGGGTTGGGCTTGGAACTGAACCCGGATGTGGTCAAGAAGTATGGCTCGTAAATGAAGATAATAAAAAAAAGAGAAGATCAGGGAATAGAAAAATGAAAGCAGCAGTCCTGTATGACTTCAACACTCCTTTACAAATCGAACAATTTGATATGCCCGACATCGAAGATGATCAGGTTCGTGTCCGGCTGGTGGCCAGTGGCGTCTGCCACTCCGACTGGCATATCGTCAAGGGGGAATGGGTCGACATCAATCGTCCGCCCGTGATTCTGGGTCACGAGGGGGCGGGCGTGGTCGAGGAAGTTGGACCAGCGGTGCGCAGTGTCAAAGTGGGGGATCACGTTGTGCTATCGTGGACACGCAACTGCGGTCTGTGCGAGATGTGCCAGGTGGGCTACTCCAATCTCTGTGAAGAGCCGTGGGATCGGCGGGGACAGCCCCTCTTCCCGGACAGTGAGCGCCCTATGAAACGAATGAATGCGCTGGGAACTTTCAGCACCGAGACCATCGTTCCCCAAGATGTTGCCATCCCAATGGACCGGGAGATTCCCTTCTCGCAGGCCGCGCTGGTCGGCTGTGGGGTGATGACCGGGGTGGGAGCCGCCCTAAACACCGCCAATGTCCAGCCCGGAAAGTCTGTTGCCGTCTTCGGCTGTGGAGGCGTTGGGCTAAACGTGATCCAGGGAGCGGCAATCGCCGGAGCGGAGCCAATTATCGCTGTCGATATCCTCGACAACAAACTCGAAATGGGCAAACTGTTTGGAGCCACGCATACGGTCAATTCAGCTCAGGTCAACCCGGTCGCGGCAATTAAGGAGCTAACGGATGGTAAAGGCGTCCATTACGCCTTCGAGGCGATCGGCCTTGTCCCCGAGCCGTTTAAGCAGGCCATACTTTGTACCCGCCGACGAGGCGTTACCGTCTTTGTCGGCCATGCCCCCGACAACACCCCAGTTGATTTTGACGCCAAAATATTGGCTCTCGAGAAGACAGTCATCGGTTCCTTATATGGTTCCTGCCGTCCCCGGCTGGATTTTCCCCGCTTGTTTAGCCTTTACAAAGCGGGCAAGCTCAAGCTGGACGAATTGGTGACCCGCGTCTATCCCCTCGAAGGAGTCAATGAGGCCTTCGAGGCCATGGGTAAGGGTGAGGTCGCCCGCAGTGTGTTGGATTTGACATGAATGGTTTAACCTTAATTTGAGTGGCCATTGGACTGAAGATTGTGTGACCGCCGCCTTGCACAGTAAACCACTAGCAAATTTTCTGCCAGCTACTTGATTCTAAGCCCTTAACACGATCGAGAGGCGTTTATGCAGATCAAGGGAAAAACAGTCATCGTTACCGGCGCTGCCCGCGGCATCGGGCGCGGTATCGCCGAAGCATTTGCCCAAGAGGGCGCAAACGTTGTTGCCGCTGATTTAGGCTCGCTGGCAGCCAAACGGGATGCAGATTGGCTATACTCACTCTCCTCCGACACCGAATTGGAAAGGGCCGCAAGTGAAATCAGTGAGCGCGGAGGAACTTGCGTGGCAATTGAAGTCGATGTATCAGACCGCTCTTCCTGCCAAAATCTTGTTGACAAATCGGTTGAGGCATTTGGCGGAATAGATGTCATAGTGAATAATGCAGGCGTTATTCAGACGGGACCAATTGGTGAATTTGCCGAGTCCGACTGGGACCGAATCTTCGCTGTAAACGTCAAGGGCATCTTCTTGATGTCGCAAGCGGGTATTCCCCACCTGATGAAAAATGGTGGAGTCATCACAAACATTGCCTCGGTTGCGGGCAAAAAAGGTTATCCTCTCATGGGTGCCTACTGTTCCTCAAAATTTGCGGCGATTGGCTTAACCCAGTCCATGGCAGCCGAGCTTGCCGAATCATCGATTAGGGTAAACGCCATCTGCCCGGGCAATGTCGATACATCCATGTGGTTTGATCATCTTTCCAAATCAGACAGCAGACAAGATCAGTACGGTACTGATACGGTTAAAGACACCTTTAATGCCGTCATCCGCGATCTTGTCCCATTGGGTCGCGAACAGACGCCCTATGATATTGCTCAAGCGGCTTTATACCTGACGCGCGCCGAAAATGTGACTGGCATTTCGCTTACCGTAGCTGGCGGATTCGAGATGAATTAAGCTTTAAGTCTCAGTATGGAAGAATGGATTTGGAAATGAAATCAGCAGGAAAACTCGATGTCATCATCGTCGGAGCCGGTATCTCCGGCATGTATATGCTGTATCGGATGCGCAGGCTTGGCTTATCGGCACGAGTTATCGAGGCGGGCAGTGGCGTCGGCGGTACCTGGTACTGGAATCGCTATCCCGGCGCGCGCTGCGATACGGACACGATTGAGTATTCTTACAGTTTTGACGAGGAGCTTCAGCAGGAGTGGGAGTGGCCGGAACGATATCCAACCCAGTCCAAGTTGCTTGAGTATCTCAGCCACGTTGCTGAACGCTTCGATCTGCGGCCCGATATCACATTCAATTCCCGTGTCGAAGCGGCAACATTCAATGAGGCGGCCAACCGTTGGCAGGTTCAAACTGACGATGGGGCCGAGCTGTCAGCCCAATTTCTAATCATGGCGACAGGCAGTATATCCGAGCCCAACATACCGCCCATCGACGGGATGGAGACCTTCAGCGGACCCGTCCACCACACCGCGCGTTGGCCGCATGCGGGTGTTGAATTTAGCGGAAAGCGAGTGGCGGTCATCGGCACCGGCTCATCTGGTGTGCAGGCCATTCCGGTCATCGCCGAGAAGGCAGAGCATCTCACGGTCTTCCAGCGCTCCGCCCAATGGTCTGTTCCGGCGCATAATCGCCCGGTTGACCCCGAGCTTGTCGCCGAGATCAAGGCCGATTACGCTGGCTTCCGCGCCCGCAATCGGCTGACATCGGGCGGGCAATTGTCCCACATCCCCAGTAACGACTTTTCCGCCCTGTCGGTGAGCGAGGAAGAACGTGAGCGCATCTTAGAGGACCGCTGGCAGCTCGGGGGTTTTCCCTTCTTCGGCGCCTTCAACGACATTACGATCAATCCCGACAGCAACAGAGCAACGGCGGATTTTGTGCGGGCGAAAATCCACGAGATTGTGAAAGACCCGGTGGTCGCCGAGATGTTGACCCCCGACTATACGATTCACTGCAAGCGCCCCGTGCTGGATAGCGGCTACTTCGAGACCTACAATCGGTCAAACGTATTGCTGGTCGATATCAACGCCACGCCTATTAAGGCGATCACACCCGGTGGCATTCGGACTAGCGATGCCGACTATGACCTCGACATCATCGTCCTGGCCACCGGCTTTGATGCCATGACCGGCGCATTGCTGAGAATCGACATCCGTGGGCGCAATGAGCTGCCCCTGCGCGAAAAGTGGGCTGCCGGACCGGTCAATTACCTGGGCCTTCAAGTTCCCGGCTTTCCCAACCTCTTTACCATCACAGGGCCGGGCAGTCCGTCGGTCTTGACAAATATGATGACGGCCATTGAGCAGCACGTCGAGTGGGTGACGGATTGCATCGGTTATATGGTTGAGCACCACCACGCCAGAATCGAGGCGACCGAAGAGGCCCAGGACGCCTGGGTCGCTCATGTCAATGAGGTGGCAAATGAGACCCTGTGGGTGTCCTGCAATAATTGGTATCTGGGAGACAATATTCCCGGCAAGCCCCGCGTCTTCATGCCTTTGCCGGGCTTCCCGCCCTACGTTGAAAAGTGCGAAGAGGTGGTAGCCAACGGGTATGAAGGCTTTGTGTTGTCGTAAAGGGCGCCGTTGAAAAAGGATGTATTGGCGCCAGCCCAGCCTTTGATCGCACCGCCGTAACCGAAATCGTTTGTTAACGACGCGCGAAAGCGAGTGAACTTTTGGCGCGGCTGATGGCTCTTTGAGTCAGTGACCGTGAATGCAGGGAGCAGATGTGGAGAAGCTGGCGCCATTGGTAATGCGAGCGAGACAAGGCGAAAGCCGCGCTTATGAAGAGTTGGTGCGGCGTTTTCAAGACATGGCCGTGGGTTATGCCTACGCCATGCTGGGCGATTGGCAAGAGGCGGAGGACACGGCGCAGGACGCCTTCATCAGCGCTTATTGCAGTTTGATCAAGCTACGTGAGGCGGCCGCCTTTCCGGGCTGGTTTCGGCGGATCGTATATACACAGGCGCAGCGGCGATTGCGCGCCAAGGAGCCGGTGTGGGTCTCGCTGGAGCAGGTGGGGGAGCTGGCGGTCGCCGGACCGGCGCAGCGTTTTGAGCAGGGGCGGGATGAGCTGTGGGCGCTGATCGACAGCTTGCCGGCGGCGCAGCGCAGCGTATTGCTACTCTACTACATGAATGATTACTCACAGAAGGAGATCGCGTCTTTTCTGGAGATTCCACTAGGTACGGTCAAGACGCGGCTGCATCACGCGCGAAAACAATTGAAGAAAAGGATGACACTCTTGAACGACTTGTCTGCACAACGTCCCTCGCGGGACAATCAATTTACCGAGAAGGTCATGCGCTTGTTTGATGCCGCCAAGACCGGCGATATCGACAACGTGCGCGCCTTGCTCGCCGAAGATGGACGACTGGCGAATGCGAGCGGCTTCATCCGCACATCGCTTTGGGGCGCGGACGCCTTGGCGCTGCACGTGGCGGTGATGCACGGGCGCAAGGACATCGTCGATCTCCTGCTGGCGCACGGCGCTGATATCAACGCCCGCGATGACCGTTATTTCTTCAACGCTTTGATCCACGCCATTGATTTGGCGGATTTCATGCCGGAATACGCGGCGTTGGGCATGGTCGAATTCTTGCTGGAGCGCGGCGCCGAGAAGGATGTCTGGGCATGTGCCTGGCTGGGTGAGCGGGCGGGTGTGGAAGCCTGGCTGGAGCGGAATCCGGCGCTGGTGAACGAGATAGGTCCGGGTCCGAGTACTTTGCTCTCGTTCTGCCGCGATGTGAAGTCGATTCAGTTCTACCTGGATTACGGCGCCGACCCGCTGGTCCGCTATGAGCGCAGCGGCAAATATGGCGAGACGACGCCTCTGCGCGATATCGCGTATCGCCGAAATTATGACTGCGCGCGGCAGCTGCTGGCGCATCTGGGCTGGGAAGTCGATACCCATTGGGCAAGCATCATGGGCGATCTGGCGCAGGTGAGGATCTTGCTGGCGGCGGATGCCGGTCGCGCTGCTGCGGCGACAGCGGCCGATCATGTCTTGGGCACCGGTTTGAGTCCGCTGCATCTGGCTGCGCAGGGCGGCCACATTGATGTGATGGAAGCGCTATTGGATGCTGGCGCGGATGTCAACGCGCGGGATGCCCGGGGCTTCACACCCTTGCACTTCGCAATAGCTTTCGGACCGCGGGAGTTAATCGATCCCTTGCCGGATCTCAATGAGGCGACGGAGGACGTAGGCGTGTATCGGCTTTTGACCGCGGCGTCGCGATTTCTGATAGAGCGGGGCGCGGAGTTGGGCGCGCGTGAATCGGAACAGCAACGCACACCGCTTGAGCTGGCGAGTTCGGCGTTCGAGGATGAGACCGATCGCAGCGAGGTGATCGCTCTAATGGAAGCGGCTGGCGCTGCATAATATTCTGTCACCAAAGAGGCACGGCGATTACAAAGGCCGATGTGTGATTAGAGCGCGGGTTTGAGTTTGCGCTTGGGTTTTGTGATGTGGACGTAAAGCCAGAAGGTGACGGTGCCGATGAAGGAGAATAGCGCGCCCAGCAGGAAGAGATCGCGGAAGGCGAAAAGGGACAGGAGCAGTCCGCCGCCCAGCGCCATCATGGCGAAGCTCAAGCCGGCCGCCGCTTCGCCACTGCCCGCCATCACCGCTTGCTGAGCTTTTGGCACCAGATCCAGAATATAAACGATAAAAGCGGTATAGCGGACCGACATCATGGCGACGGCGCCGACGAAGCCGATCGCGGCTGCCAGCCAGTGTTCCACCAGCGCCATGGGCAGAAGGCTGAGAGAAGCGATTAGGGAAGCCCCGATGACCACGTTGACATTGCCCCAGCGGCGCACGAGCCAGGGCGTCAGCAAGGCGGTTGGCACACCGGTCAGGCGGCCTATGGCGGCGATGGAGCCGATCATTGCGGTGGGTATTGCCAGATGCCGATCCATGTAAACGTTGAAATAGACAAGAGTGGTGGCCGAGCCTGCGACCTGGAACAAGCGAATCAGGGTCATGATGACGATGAGCGTGATGAGCGGCGCGGTCCAGCTCAGGCTTTGGCGGGAATTGTCGCTGGCGGCTTCGGCGGGCTTGCGTTTGCTGTGCGGCTCCAGCGGTCGGATGCGCATGATCAGCAAGGTAGACAGAGCCAGGACGACGGTCGCCAAGGTCAAGGTGAGTCGATAGGGCACCGGATCGTCGAGGGTAGTGGCGTTCATGGTGGCGATGATGCCGGGCAGTATCCCTCCGGCCAGGCTGCCGGCGAAACCCGCCAGCGACCAGTGCGCTGCTTTTAGCGCGAAAGCATGATGCTTGTAGGCGCCGTCCACCACATTGATCAAGAAGGGCGCGCCGTTGACGAAGAAGAAAGCGAAACCGCCTAGCATCAAGGCGTAGTGGAAGACGAGCCAGCTTTCCTGCCAAAGGGGCGGCAGCCACTCGGCCATCGGCAGCAGCGTGCCACCGATTAGGCTCAAGACGGCGCCGAATTTCATCAAGCCTGTGACCGAATAGCGCGAGCCGAGGATGCCGGCGGGCAGGCTGGTGAAGGCGAAAGCCAATAAGCCCGCGGCATTCACCAGTCCGATGAATTCGGTGCCATATCCCAGGCGCAGCAGGTAAAGGTTGAGCAGGACGCTGTAGACGCCATCGACGACAAAAGCCAAGCCGACGATGACAACGAAGAACAGGCGCGCTTGCGGATTAAAGGCGCGTATTGCCTTGATGATGCGTCCCAGCACGGGCGCCTCGTTGCTGCCGATGTTTGTCGGCGTTAGCCCACGATCTCGAACATGGCTTCGATTTCGACGGCGAACCCGTTGGGCAGGGAGGCGAAACCCAAGGCGCTGCGGGCGTGCAGCTCGCCATCATAGAGTTCCCAGAACAGTTCGGAGGCGCCATTGATGACCAGGTGCTGGTCGGTGAATTCGGGCATGGAATTGACGGCGCCCAAGAGCTTGCGGAGACGCAGCTTGTTCACGTTGCCGGTGATGGTATAGGCGGCTTTCAGCAGATCAATGGCGCAGACGCGGGCGGCTTGCTTGCCGGTTTCCACATCGAGGTCGCGCCCGAGCTTGCCTTGGTAACCGCTGGAGACGTGGCCGGAAACGTAGATGGTGTTGCCGATGCGGGTGGCGGGGGCGAGAGTGGTCGACGGGGTGAAGTCCGTTATGTCGATGCCCATCGCTTTGACTTTATCATCCAGTGTCATGGAATAACCTCCGAGAGAACTGATTTGCGACGATTGCAATCTGCGGATTATAGGCGCGTCGCGGGGCTGCGCCATACCCAATAGCCATGGGAGGTTCGGGACTATTCGCAGAAACAGCAATTTCGTCCAATCGTGCCGATTTCGAGTAGATGGAATAGGCGCTCTAAGAAAGGGCGTGTAGCCGAAGGCGAATCTGATGCGCGTTGAATTGCTGAGGCAAAACCTTGAATCTCAGGCGATACTTCTGAATTTGTTGCGGATGACCGGAAAAGGGAATAAACTCGCGTGAGTGAATAGCTTAGTGCGCCTCCATTTGCAGTTAGCGTCGGAAAAATAGAAGGCATCGGATTGTCCTCAAGACATGCCAAAGTGAGCCGAGAGGAGGGTCTATGCAAGAGTGAGTCGGGCGAATAAAAGCAAAATACATAGTCAATTTCAGTTTTGAATATTAGGAGAATTTGCTATGAAAGCCCCATTAAGTCGACGCAATTTTCTACAACTATCAGGCGGTATGGCAGCGGGCGGACTGTTAGCTTCCGGCTTGCCGACATTCGCCCAGGACGGCGGCGTCACAATCAGAGCGCACACGCGCACTGGACGGCAATCGGACGCGATGAACTTCTGGGCGGAAAACTTCAATGAGGATAATGCCGGAGACATCAATGTCGTCATTGAAGACTTCCCGGGCTCGGAGTATTTCCAGAAGATCAACACCTTGGCAGCTGGCGATACGATCGGCGATGTATTTTGGATATCGTCAATTGAAGGCTATTTCCGGCTGGCGGCGACCGGGGTTGCCCGTCCGATTGACGACCTGATTGCAGAATCGGGTTATGACCTCAGCGAGTTCTATGATACGACGATTTCTGCCGCCCGCTTGAATGGACAGTTGTACGGTCTTCCGATTCTGGCGCATCCCGGTCGAGTCGGCTTGTTCTACAACAAGAAAATCTTTGACGAAGCCGGGGTCAATTACCCGGACGACACCTGGACCTACGATGATATGCTTGAAGCTGCTATCGCGTTAAACGATCCCGATCGGCGTATTTTCGGCTTTATGGATCCGGCAGGCTCCTATTTTTTTCGATTGTCCTCATCCGCGCCTGGGGCGGCGACACGCTCAACGCGGAGGGCACGGAGTGCCTGCTGACCTCACCGGAAGCTATCGCAGCTTTGAAGTACCAGAGCTCGCTTTATAACGAACATAAAGTAAGCCCGACGCCTGGCTCGGCGCCACAAGGGGCTTACCAGCTCTTTGCCGCCAATCAACTGGCGATGTTTCAGAACGGTTTCTGGGGCAGCAGTGTGGCCCAGTTCTTAGAAGATCCAAGCATTCTCGGCGTCGCGCCGATGCCTATTGGTCCCTCGGGTCGGCGCGGAAGCATGTTTGAATTTGATCAGCTTTGCGTGTCGTCCAGCAGCGAGCATCCGGCAGAATCCTTCAAATGGATTGATACCAATACCAGTTACGATGCGCAACTGCGTGTCACAAAGCTGCATAACATCACGGCAAGCCGACCGGCAGTGATGGCTCACGAGGACGTGCAGGCGGCCCCAACCCTGCAGGTATTCTCCGGCATCATGGCAGAGGCGATGCCCTTGATACTGCCGGCGAACTTCCGCGAGACGGAATTCGTCAAATACATCAGCGATCAAATACAAGCCATTTGGCTGGGCTTGGCGACCGTTGATGAGGTCATCCAGGATATCAATGATGGCGCTCAAGCTATCCTGGACAAACCAGCACTAGGATAATTCACCCACGCAGGTGTGGAGATCAAAGCCGGTATTCACACCTGTCTTGCTGACCATTGTCTTGACTTTGAATATAACGCCATGCAGTTGAATTTGTTGCGGATGAACGAAATATGATGTAGTGTCGTGTGCAGTAAATAATATGGTGCGCCTCCATTTGCAGTTGGCGTTGGAACAATGGAAGGCAATAGATTGCTCTCAGGAGATGCCAAAGTGAGACGGGAGGAGGATCTATACAAGATAGGGTCAGGCGCATAAAAGAAAGCCACATAGTCAGTTACTGTTTTGATTATCAGGAGGATTTGTCATGAAAGCCCCTTTGAGTTGACGCAATTTTCTAAAACTATCAGGTGGCATGGCCGCGGGAGGGCTGCTGGCTTCCGGCTTGCCCACTTTCGCCCAAGACGGCGGCGTCACCATCAGGGCGCACACGCGCAGCGGACGGCAAGCGGACGCGCAGAAGTACTGGGCGGAAAGCTTCAATGAGGAGAACGCCGGCGACATCAATGTCGTCATCGAAGACTTCCCCGGCTCGGAGTATTTCCAAAAGATAAATACGCTGGCAGCTGGCGGCGCGATCGGCGATCAGTTCTGGATTTCATCGATTGAAGGTTACTTCCGCTTGGCGGCGACCGGTGTTATCAGGCCGCTAGACGACCTGATTGAAAGCGCCGGTTATGATTTAACCGAGCATTATCCGGCGACAATTTCGGCGGCGCACCTCAATGGACAGTTGTACGGGATTCCTATCCTGGCGCATCCTGGACGGGTCGGATTGTTCTTCAACAAGAACATCTTTGATGACGCCGGCGTTGATTACCCGGACGATACCTGGACCTACGATGATTTCCTGGCCGCCGCTATCGAGGTGACGGATCCAGATCGGCGCATATACGGGTTTATGGATCCGGAAGGCTCCTACTTCACATCGATTGTATTCATCCGCGCCTGGGGTGGCGATACGCTCAACGCCGAAGGCACCGAGTCCCTGCTGACCTCACCGGAAGCAATTGCCGCCTTGAAGTTCCAGAGTTCGCTCTATAACGAACACAAAGTCGCGCCGGCGCCCGGCTCGGCGCCGCAAGGACCGTACCAACTCTTCGCCGCTAATCAGCTGGCGATGTTCCAGTCGGGCTTCTGGGGCAGTGGCGTGGCGCAGTTTGTAGAAGATCCAGACACGGTAGGCGTCGCGCCGATGCCTATTGGTCCGGCGGGCCAGCGCGGCAGCATGTTTGAGTTTGATCCGCTGGTTATTACCTCCAGCAGCGAGAATCCTGAAGCCGCCTTCAAGTGGGTTGATTACAACACCAATTACGATGCGCAGCTACTCGCCACTTTGATGAATAACGTCACCTCAAGCCGGCCCGCGGTCATGGCTGTGGACGAAGTTCAGGAGAACCCAACTCTGGAGGTGTTCACCGGTGTCATGGAAGAAGCCTTGCCCTTGGTGCTGCCGGGGAATTTCCGCGAGACGGAACACTTCAAGTTCATCGGTGATCAAATTCAGGCGCTTTGGCTCGGCTTAGCGACCGTTGACGATATCATCCAGGATATCAATGATGGCGCTCAAGCGATCCTGGACAAACCAGCGCTAGGATAATTCACTTTCGCAGGTGTGGAGATCGAGGCCGGTCTTCACACCTGTCTTGCCGTAGCTTGTCTAGCGGGCAGAGTCCGGCGCGAGAAACTTGATGAATGCATCATTCAAGCAACGCCTTGGCTTGAACATCCATTTGACCTTAAGTCAAAAGGAAGCGATTCAGGGCTTTATTTATATTTCGCCATGGATCCTGGGCTTCCTGATCTTCACGGTCTTCCCCATGGTCGCGTCGGCTTACCTCAGCCTGACGGACTACAATATCGTTACCGAACCGCGCTTTGCCGGGCTGAATAACTACAAGTACATGTTCGGCGATCGACTGTTTTGGAAATCTATCGAAAATACACTCTACTACACAGTCATCTTCGTTCCGATCGCTATCGCGAGCTCACTGGCTTTAGCCATGCTCCTCAATAAAGACATCAAGGGCAGGATCATGCTGCGGACCCTGTATTTCCTGCCGTCGGTTACGCCGATTGTCGCCGTCGCCTTTCTGTGGGTTTGGATCTTCCAGCCTCAGATCGGGCTAATGAACACCATCATTTCGGCGCTGGGACTCGGCGCGGGTCCCGGCTGGTTGACGCATCCCGGCTCATCCAAACCGGCGCTGATCATCATGAGCTTGTGGGGCGCCGTCGGTGGCAACACCATGCTCATCTTTCTGGCCGCGCTGCAAGGCATTCCCAAAGAGCTGTATGAATCGGCCGATATCGATGGCGCGGCGGGATGGTCAAAATTCCGCTACATCACCGTGCCGAGTTTATCGCCGGTCATCTTGTTCAACACCGTTCTGGGGGTCATTATAGCGCTGCAAATGTTTACGCTGGTGTATGTCGCCACCAGCGGGCAGCAGCAGCAGTTCTCGCCGGGGGGACCGCTCAACTCGACCCTGTTCTATGTATTGCATCTGTATAACAGCGCCTTTGATTTCTGGGAGATGGGCTATGCCTCGGCACTGGCCTGGGTCTTCTTCATCATCGTACTGGCTATCACGGGCCTACAAATGTGGCTGTCGCGCCGCTGGGTTTACTACGAAGGGGATGATACTTAGGTTCACTTTATGACAGAGCAGGGGACATAGAGAATTGCTAAGTAAGAGGCTGCCGGCCTGGCGAGTTAAGAAAATAATCCGAAGCATATTGCTGTATGCTCTCGCTTACGGGCTTACAGTCTTGTTCGCGTTGCCGTTCTTGTGGGCACTCTCGTCGTCCCTGAAGCCGGTAAACGAACTGTTTCTCTGGCCGCCACGCCTGTTTCCTAATACCTGGCGCTGGGAAAACTATGTCGAGATCTGGGAGGTGGCGCCATTGGCGCGCTTCTTTCTCAACACGGTTATCGTAACGGCGCTAACGGTTACAGGCCGAGTGCTGTCTTCCTCGCTGGTCGCCTACGGATTTGCGCGTTTTCGCTTTCCTTATCGAAACTTTCTCTTCATTTTGGTTCTAAGCACACTGATGCTGCCTTATCAGGTCACGATCATACCGAATTTCTTGTTGTTCAAGGCGCTCGGCTGGCTGGACACCTATAATCCGCTAGTCATTCCGCATTGGCTGGGTGGCGGCGCCTTCTCAATATTCTTGTTCAGGCAATTCTTCTTTACGATTCCTACGGACTTGGACGAAGCGGCGAAGATCGATGGGGCGAATACGCTTTGGATATTCTTGCGCATCATCTTGCCGCTATCCAAACCGGTGATTATCACCATGGTCGTCATCGCCTTCCTGGACACCTGGAACGACTTTTTCGGACCGCTGATTTATCTGAATTCGCCCGAGAAGTACACCTTGTCGCTGGGCTTGGCGAACTTCAAACGGGTTGTGTCCGCCGGCGGCAAGGCAACTGAGCACTTGCTAATGGCGGCTTCGATGGTCATGACCCTGCCGAGCATACTGATATTCATCCTTTTGCAACGCTATTATATTCAGGGTGTCGTATTCTCATCGGGCAGCAAATAGCCGCTCGGCGGCAGCGATAGTAGCTATCGCGTGAACGCAAAATAAACTACCTGTTCGGCAATCGCAATACTAGGGTTTATGAAATTAAGAGATAGCGCCGGTTAGCACGAGACCGCCGCGCGCAAAGGAATTCCACAGCACATGAAGAACACAAGCATTCTATTCACTGGACCCGATCGCGTCGAACTGAGCCAAGTAGAAAGCGACTTTCTTCCGCTTGGGGATCATGACGTATTGGTGCGGACGCGTTACTCGCTCATCAGCGCCGGTACCGAGCTCGCCTGTCTTTCCGGCGTGGAGCAATGGTTCAAGTTCCCAGCGACTCCGGGTTATGCTTCGGTGGGCGAGGTCGTCGAAGTTGGCCCGCAAGTGACCGCTGTTGCCGCTGGGGACTTTGTCTACAGCATGGGTGGGCACCGGCAATACCACCTTATCAATTCCGCCGACCCACGGGGGCTCTGTATAAAAGTGCCCGACGGCATGGATTTATCACAGGCAGTCTTTGCGCGGATGGTTTGCGTCGCCTTTACCGCACTGCGGATATCGACCATTGAGCTGGGAGACTATGTCGCTGTTGTCGGGCTGGGCTTGGTGGGCAACTTCGCCGCGCAATTGGCTGCATTGCAGGGCGGGCGTGTCATTGGGCTGGATCTTAGCGAAAGGCGGGTGAAGCTGGCGCAGGACTGTAGCATTGCCCATGCGCTGGTGATAGACGAATCGACTGTCGCGGCCGATGTTGGCGCGCTCACGGATGGTCAAGGCGTGACGACCTTGATCGAGGCGACCGGCAATCCACGCGCGCTGCCAACTGCGCTGCCTACTGTCGGGCGCTATGGCGAAGTCATCCTGCTGGGCACACCGCGCGGCGCCTTCGAAACCGATCTGACCGGCGTGCTGCGCCATGTCCATCTTGATGGCCTTGGCAACGTGACCTTCAAGGGAGCGCATGAGTGGCGCTATCCGGTAGCGCGCGATCCTTTCGTCAAGCATTCGATTCTGCGCAATGCGGTGCTGGCGCTGGAAATGATCCGCTCAGGCGAATTGCAGGTGTCGCCGCTGCACACGCATACACTGCCGCCGGAGCAAGCGGAGGGCGCCTATCGCGGCTTGCAGCAGGAAAAAGACAGCACTATCGGCGTCGTTTTCGATTGGACCGAAGTGTAGACGAGTCGCGGGATCAGGCGCCGATCATTCCCCACGCAGGCGCGGGTCGAGGATATCGCGCAAGCCATCGCCGATGAAATTGAAAGCCATCACCAGGCTGGCGATCGCCAGGCCCGGGAAGAGCCACATCCACCACTGATCGAAAAAGTCGATGCCGATGCTGACCATCCGTCCCCATTCCGGCGATGAGGGCTCGGGTCCCAAACCGATGAAGCTCAGCGCCGCGAAACTGATGACAGCCGTGCCGATATCGAGGGTGGCGAGGATGACGGCCGGGGCGATGCAGTTGGGCAGAATGGTGCGAAAGAGGATATAGAATCCACCGGCGCCGACGCTATGCGCTGCTTCCACGTATTCTTGCGCTTTGACCTCCAGTACCAGTCCGCGAAGGATGCGGGCATAGCGGGGCCACCAGACGGCCGCCAGCGCGATCACGGCATTCTTGATATCGGGACCCAGGGCGGCGGTGACAGCCATTGCCAGGATGATGAAGGGAAAAGCCATGAAGAGTTCGGTCAAGCGCATGAGCAATTCGTCGATTAAGCCGCCAGCGTAACCGGCGACCGCGCCGATTACCACGCCGAGTGAACTGCCGATGATGATGACCGCCAAGCCAGCGGGAATGGTGATGCGCGAGCCCCAGAGGACGCGGCTGAAAATATCCCGGCCCAGCTCGTCCGAACCCATGAAAAAGAGCGCGTTAGGCACTTGCAGGCGGTTCACTAAATCTTGCTTCAAAGGCTCGAAGGGGGCGATAGCGGGCGCGATGAAAGCAGTCACGACCCAGAGGACAGCAATGATCAGCCCGATCAAGACCAGTGGGTTGCGCCGCAAATGGTAGAGCGCCAGTCTTGAACGACTAGGCGACTCGAATTCGCGGGTCGAGGAAGAAATAGAGGATATCGACGACAAAATTAACTCCGACATAAATGAAGGCGAAGAGCAGGCTGACACCCATGATGGCCGGGAAGTCTTGCGAGGTGCTGGCGCGGAACATATAAAAGCCGATGCCGGGGTAAGCGAAGATAGACTCGATCAGAATCGAGCCGACCAGCAGATTGCCATAGGACAAGCCGATGACTGTCACCACCGGGATCAAGGAATTGCGCATGCCATGAAAGCCGATCACATAGCGCTCGCGCAGGCCCTTGGAGCGGGCGGTGCGCATATAGTCTTGATTGAGGACTTCGAGCAAGGAAGAGCGGGTGATGCGTGAGATGATGCCGCTGATATAAAGCGCCAGCGTCAGCGCTGGCAAAAATAGATGCGCGAGGGCGTTTTGGAAGGTCTTCCAGTCGCCGGCGATCAGCGCATCAACGGTGTACATGCCGGTCACAGTTGGCGGTGGGCGCATAAGGACATGGAGCCGGCCGTGACCGGCGGCGATACCAAGTTGGGCATAGAACACGGTCAAGAAGATCAGTGCGATAAGAAAAACGGGGAAGCTGACGCCGATAAGCGCAATCACCCGGGCGATGTAGTCAGCCCACCTGTCTTTCCAGATAGCGGAGATCAGCCCGAGCCCGACGCCCAGCGCCGTGCCATAGATGATACCCAGGGTCGCCAACTCGATAGTAGCGGGCAAGCGGCGGCTGATATCTTCAGAGACCGGTTTGCGCGTTTTTATAGATGTGCCCATGTCGCCCTGCAGCAGATTGCCGAGGTAGGTCAGGTATTGTTCGTGCAAGGGTTTGTCCAAGCCCCATTTTTTGCGGAAGGCTGCTACCATGGCTTCGTTATTTAGGGCGTTAGGCGGCAGGTTGGCGTTGATGGGGTCGGCGGGGATGGCGTTGGCGATGAGGAAGGCGACGACAGTGATGCCCAGCAAGAGCGGGATGATGAAAAGAATGCGGCGGACGAAATAGCGGAAGAATTCCATGGGCAGCGGGGGCAGCCTCTAGTTGACAGTGTGCAGGTTAGTGTAACACATACGTTATCGTCGTTAAAAAATCTGCGGTTACGTTTAGGTGGCAAGGAGCGTATGAATTGAAGTTTTGTCATCGTTTGGGCAAGCATGCAATAAACTATGGGTTCTGTACGGGCGAGCCGGTGGCTCGCCCTCAGGCAGCAAGATAAGCGCCAAGGAATGAGCAATGCCAAATCGCCAATCGATGCGATTACGCGATTATGACTATACGCGCGGCGGCGTCTACTTCGTAACGATTTGCACGTATCGGTTCGCCCATATCTTTGGACAGGTTGTTGCTGGAAGCGTGCAACTGAATGACTTGGGCAAGCTTGTCGAACAGGAATGGCAAAGGACAGCGATAGTTCGTCCGGCAGTGGAAGTCGACCTGTTTGTTGTGATGCCCAATCATTTGCACGGACTCCTGTTCATATCAGAAAATCAGGCGGTTTGTCGTCCGGCAAGTGGCGCGATGATGCGTGCCAACTCTCTAGGGTCAATCATTGCGCAGTTTAAGTCCATTGTGACTAAACGCAGCCAAGAACTTGTTGATCCACCCCGCATGCCAATATGGAAGCGAAATTATTACGATCACATCGTCCGCAGTGAACGAGCGTTGAAGCGGATTAGAGAATACATCATCGCTAACCCTTCACGCTGGTTTGAAGACAGATTCTACAGTTACTAACGTTTGGCAGAAGCAAAAGGGCGAGCCACCGGCTCGCCCATACAAATTGCTTGAAAACGGAGTTAAGGGCGCTATCGGACGCGCCGACAGATGGAGGAGATATTCAATAGCCCGTGCTAGCGTAGGCGCAGGCTCGGATCGTCAGCCAATAAGCGATTCGCGCCTGCGGCATGAGTAATTCAACGCATGGCATTGGGAGACGAAAAAGGGCGAGCCACCGGCTCGCCCCTACAGATAGGTGAATAAGCGAAGTTGCGCGCGCTACTCCGCTCGACTCAAGATTGCGACATCCAGAAGCCAGTGCGGATGCCAGATATAGCCCAAGAGGTTGGACCGATAGGCAGTCGAGACTTCGGGCACGTTGAAAGGCGCGAAGGGACCGTTTTGCTGAGTGTATTCTTGCAGTGCCGTGAAGGCTTCCATGCGTTCCGCCGGTTCGCTTACGACCTTCGCCTGCGCGATCAGGTCCTGGATTTCTTGAGGAACTTCGTCAAGATCCCAGTTGTTGCGTTCGGTAGCGACTTTGCCGCCAGGCATGAAACTGAGGAAGTCGAGCGGATCAAGGATATCCGGACCCCAGAGCCAGTAGCCGACGCCATGGTCGCCGCTGCGATAGCGTTCCAGGGCAATTTGGACTTCGCCCGGCAACAGCGTTACGTTGATGCTGACTTCGGCCAGGTCGGCCTGGATCTTCTGCGCGTTGGTATTGAAGCTGACGCCGCCATAGACCATATCGGGGTATTCCAGTTCCATCTCAAGCCCGTCGGGGTAACCAGCCTCCGCCAGCAGTTCGCGCGCCTTGTCAAGATCACGTGAGAAGGCGCGGTCTTCGCCAAAGGCTGAAAAGAAGCCGACCCACATATTGGTGCCAGGCGTTACACCGCCCCAGAGGGTCTTGTAGCCCTCGTAATCCAGCGCGTAACGCACGGCAAGCTGAACAGTCGGGTTGGCAAAGGGACCACTCTTTTCCTCTTCCGTGTTCATGATGATGAAGTGGGTTAGGGTACTTGGTCCGCGATAGATCTCAATCGCTTCATTGCCCATCAATCCAGCGAGCTGATCGGGTTGAAGATCGAATGCCAGATCGATATCGCCAGCTTCCAGCGCTGCTTTTTGCGTGGCGCCTTCCGGTATGTGCTGGAAGATCACGCGGTCGAAATAGGGCTGGTCTCCCCAGTAATTCTCGTTGCGGATCAGCTCGGTGCGGTTCTGTGGTTCCCAGTATTCCAGAACATAGGGGCCGGAACCGGCCGAGGTGCTGTCCAGATAGGCGCCGGCGGTATCGGTCTCGGCCGCGTCTTCGGCATTGGTGCCGCCATTCGCCATGATCACATCGGCGTTGGTGACGCTGAAGACGGAGCTGGTGATCTCGGACAAGAAGGAGGGACGAGGATCCGGCAAGGTGAAGGCGACTGTGTCGTCGTCTAACGCTTCGACGGATTCTATGCCATCAGCCAGGAAAGAGGGATTGCCGTTGTAGTTTTGCAGCCGCTGAATGGAAAAAACAACATCATCGGCGGTGATATCATCGCCATTGGCGAAGGCGGCAGCCTGGTTGAGCGAGAAGGTGTAGGTGCGCCCGTCTTCAGAGATTTCCCAACTATCGGCGAGCTGCGGCAAGATTTCGCTGGCGTCTTCATCGGGGAAGGTGACCAACTGGCTGTAGGTCACATGATTGATGATGTGCGTTGAATGGGTGAATCCGTTAGCGGGATCGTAGGCATCGGTGTTTTCCGACCAGCCGATGACCAGAACCTTATCGTCTTGCGCCGCGGCGGTAAATACGCCGAGCACGACAACGAGTAAGGCAATCAGCACAAGCAAGTATTTACTTCGATTCATGACTACTGCTCCTTGATATGGATATTAAACAGAAATCTGCTGAGAAGGGGAGTATAGCGAATAGGCGGCCGCGCCGCAATTGAACCGCGAAATGGCTTGCCTATCTAGGGACGAAGCAGGACTTTACCAGTCAAGCCGCGGTTGAAGAGGTCGAAAGCCTGAGGCGCGTCATCCAGGGGAAAGCGATGCGTGACCAGCGCCTTGACATCCAAGCCCTTGCGCCAGAGCGCGAACATCTCGTCGATCTCGTGGAAATGATAATACCAGCAGCCGACAGCCCAGAGTTCGCGGCGGATGAAATCGCGGCTGGGCGCTAGCATTTCTTCGCTGGATTCGCCATTGAAGACGACCGTGCCACCCTTGCGCGCCGCCAGGAAGCTGTTGGCGACGCTTTGCCGTTGACCGGCGCCGAGTTGCGTTGCCAGTTTGATCCGGTAGTCGGCAATATCAACGGCGATGATGCGGCGCCCGAGATGCGCTTGCAGCAGGACGTTGCCCAAACCGATGGGTCCGCAGCCCATGACAAGAATGGTTTGGATATATCGGCGCGGTCGATCTTCCTGGCGGTATGCCAGGGCACTCCCATGCCATCGCCGGTCAGCAGGGTGGCTTCGTCCCAGGGCAAATCATCGGGCAGAGGGTGGCAAGACACTGATGATATGACGAAGAACTCGGCGTGCATCTGGTTGTAGCTAACGTGTCTCTTGCACCAGGTGTAGCGCCCGCGTTCGCATTCGGGGCAGCCGCCGCAGCCGGCGACCGCGCTGACACCGACGCGCTGACCCGGCGATACGTTGCGGACAGCATCACCGACTGTGACTATCGTACCAACCGCTTCGTGGACGCCGTTGCTGCCGGAGATACCAGCGCCGCGGTAGGCTTTCATCTCGCTGCCGCAGAGGGCGGAGCGAGCGGTCTGTATTAGTACTTCGTGCGGCTTTGGCGCAGGCGCCTCGGCATTGATAATGCGGGAAGCCGCGTTGCCGGTGTATTCGAGGCTCTTCATGGCGATACTCCACTAATCCAGCGGAAAATGCACGCGCCGCCCCTCGCGCGCCGACTGATAGGCGCCCAGGATCATCTCGATGCAGACCTTGCCGTCCTCGGCGGTGGCCAGCGGCGGACCCTCGCCTTTGAGATAATCGATCAGCGGGCGAGGAACGGCTTTGATGCGCGAGCGATGGGGCACGACGGGGAAGTCAAGCTTCTGCCAGTCGTCGGCACCGGCGTGGAAGAGTTTGAGCGGTGTGCCTTCAGCAGGCAGCAGCGACGAGGGCAGATCGCCGTAGTTTTGCTGGATTGCCCCGGCATCGCCGTAGATCTCGGTGGTGGCTTCGGCAGCCAGCTGAGTGGAGCTGTTGAAGAGGATGCCGATCTCGCCCTTCCCAAAGCGGTAAAGGGCGACGCCATTGTCGTCGGGCGCGGCATCAGTGACGATATTGTCGATCTCCGCCATGACGCTGACCGGACGACCCAGCATCCAGTAGAACCAATCGGCGGCGTGCGAGGCGTCGTCCATGAACATGCCCATGTTCTGAACCGGGTCGATGTGCCAATTGCCCGGAACCGCCCAGTCTTTGTTGAGCAGCATGGGGATGGCGTGGCGGCGGCGGATGACGGCAATGTTGCCGACCGCGCCTTGGTCGATCAGCGCTTTCATCTGCTGGTTGATTAGGTCGCAGCGCATCTGGTAGCAGAGGCTGAACTTGATGCCCCTGCTATTGACGGCGTCAATGAGGGCATCGCAGTCTGCCAATGTGAGCGCCATTGGCTTTTGCAGTAGAACGTGTTTGCCGGCCTCAGCCGCGGCGATGACGTGCTCGGCGTGTTTATTGGTCGGGCTGGAGACGAAGACAGCGTCGATGTCGGTACGAGCGAGCAGCTCATCGAGATCGGGCTGCCATTCCAGACCGAACTCAGCGGCAAACGCCTGGCCGCGCTCAGGGTCATCGTCCCAGCAAGCGACCACTTCAGCATCGTCAAAATCGGCGATCACCTGGCAATACATGCGGACATGCGCGTGGGCGAAGCTGATGACGCCGAGGCGAATTGAGTCGGGCATGGTGGCTATCCTTCAGCTACGAAGTCGCTTACTTCAATATCGACGATGAGATCTTCGCCATCGACAATGATGGGGTAGGTTTTGACGCGCACGGCCGGATCGACCAGGCATTGACCGGTGGCGATATCGAATTGCCAGGCGTGCCAGGGGCAGCGCAGGATTTCGCCATCGCGCTCGTAGTCGACGAAGCCATTGGTTACCGAGGGTGGGGCGGTTGTAATGCTACGTCCAGAGACCTCGCCGGTGCAGAGGGGTCCGCGCTTGTGCGGGCAGATATTGCGCAGGGCATAGTAGGCGCCGTTCACGTTGAAGATGCCAATGCCGGCGCGTCCGCGAAAGGGCACGATGATCTTGCGTCCGCCGACCGGGATATCGGCGGTTTTGCCGACGACAATGCCGGTCACGCCATCACCTTGTCAATCATGTCGTCCGTGATGCGCAGCATATCGAGAGCGTTTTCGGCGAAGATGCGCCGGTGCGTGCGCTCGTCCAGCTTGGGCAAGACGGTGACCGGGTCGTTCCAGTCCCAATGCGGAAAGTCGGTGCAGAAGACCAAGGTCTCGTCCGCATGCAGCATCTCCAGCATTTGATGGACCTGCTCGGTTTGCGGCGGCTCGTGCATGGGCTGGGAGCCGATGCGGATGTGATCGCGGAAGTATTCGCTGGGTTTACGCTTTAGCCAGGGCGTTTGATCGCCGATGGCTTTCCAGTCTCCGTCCATTTGCCACATCAGCGGCGCCGCCCACATCTGCTGCACTTCGATCATGGCGAACTTGAGCGTGGGGAACTTCTCGAAGACGCCTTCGCAAATGAGGGAAGCGGCTTGGGCGCTGGCGACGCTGGGGCGGGTCATGCGGGATTCTATGTAATAAGTGGGAAAGCCGGCTGCTGTCGGCGTCGAGCCGGGACTATCGCCGCCGATGTGAGAGACCACCGGCAGGCCATGCTCGGCGCAGGCTTCCCAGATGGGGTGGTAGATGCGTTTGCCATAGAGATGCGGCGTCTGCATCGGCATCATGACCGCGACCGTATCCTTGCGCGGCGCCAGGCGATGGATCTCCTTGACCGCTTGAGCCGGGTCATTGGGCGCGAGCAGGATGGCGTTGACAATGCGTGGATCTTTGTCCAGCCAGTGATCAATCGTCCAGTCGTTGAAGGCGGTGCAGAGGGCGGCCGCCCAATCGGGATCGGGCAAGCCGGCATAGGAGTAGAAAGTGGGCGGTCCTGTGAGCAGGGCAAAATCGATATTCCAGCGGTCGAGCAATTCTTTCTGGGTGAATTCCAAGGTGAAGTTGAACTCACGCTCTTTGAGCTCGGGATCTTTAAGATCGGTCCGCGTACGCCGGTAGGGCGTATTGGCATAGCCGCTGCCAGGCAAGTGCAAGCCTTGATCAAGCAGATGCTCCTGGTAGAACTTCGGCAAATAGGGCAAGAGGTCTTCCGGCTCTCGGAAGCTGTGGTGGACATCGCAGTCGACCAGCCTGACGCGCTCCGTGCTCTTGGCGGTCCAGCCGGGCGCGGCGATGGGCGCGGCGCCTTTCTTGCCGATGTGGATTTGCTCGAGTTTGTCTACTTGCTGAGCCATTTTTCCTCCAAGGGGAATACGTTATTTCGGCCGCATTTCTCCCAGCGTCTGCTCGCCTTGCTTGATGTATCCGGCTACCGGGCTCTCGACGCGGCCGTAGGCGTTCCAGATCTTGAAGCCCAGTAGCGCCAGCAGATCGGGAGATGCGTTATCAATCACGGCTTTGGATGCGCCGACCGTGTAGTTCTCTTGCGTACGGAATTGAGGCGCGACAAATGTGGTCAAGACACCGAGCCGATTTTCCCCACTGATATTGGCGCCGGTACCGTGCCAGATGCGCCCGTCAAAGATCATGGCGCTGCCGGCGACGCCTTCGGCCGGGATACTGACGACGTCCTTGTCGCGCTCTTTATCCGGGCGGCGGCCGAAGAGATGGCTGCGCGGCACGATGCGGGTGGCGCCGTTGGCTTCGCTGAAGTCATTGAGCATCCACATGACGTTGACAACGACCGGCGGCGCGATCATGGCGGGGTAGTCATCGACGCGGTTGGAGAGCTCGCGCGTCAAGGAACCGGCTGGCACTGGATTGGGGCGCCGATGAATCGGCTCGGGCATCCACCACTGGTCGGTGTGGAGGTTCATGGCGATGCCGCCGGGCTTGGCGATGTTGGCGCCGTAGCTGGATAGCAGATAGTCCTGGCCGAGTACGTGCCCGACGACTGCGCGCATAGTCGGCTGTGCCAGCAATTCGCGGAAGACCACCCCCTTGTTGATCAGGGCCCAGACTCGTTGATTGACGCCGCCGGCCTTAGACGAGAAGGCTTCTCGGCGGACCCGTCCCTCTTCATCCGTGAAGTTGCCCCATTGCTGTTTGGCGCCACCGTCTTCAAAGGCTGCGCCCGCTTCCAGCTCCGCCTGCGCCTGTTCCAGCAAGCGCTGCCGAGCGGCGGTCAGTTGATCGGGACTGATGGCGTCTTTGACCAGGCAGTAGCCGAATTCATCAATGTTTGATTGCAAGGCGGCGAGATCTGCGGTCGATTGTGGCAGCTCTTCGTAAGTCCAGTCGAACATTGAGTCCCCCATCCGGTCAAGTCGAGATACGCTCGCGGCGACCCAACTCAAGGCGATTATATTATTACGATTTTGTTTGGAGGATACCCAAACGCGCTGGGGTATGCAAAGGAGTTCCTGAAAGCGTCCTTTGTCTAGGTAAGGAGTGTTTCGAGTTTGTTCAAGACTTCTTCCAGCGTGTCATCAGATGTTTTAGCGATGTATTCGAAACCTCTGGCTCGCCAATCAATGCTTTCGAGATGATCCACTAGGACTACGCCATACACATCGGGATTCGCGGGCAGCGGAACTTCAAATGGGTAGCCCTTCTGGCGACCTGTAATTGGACAGCATATTGCCAAGCCGGAGGGCTCGTTGAACAATTTTCGCGACAGAACAAGAGCAGGACGAGACCCTGCTTGCTCATGTCCCGCCTGCGGACTAAAATTTGTCTCTACTATGTCTCCACGGTCTGGAATATAGGACACTACCAGACCTCCCGGCCGACGGGCGGCCCAGTGTCCCATTCCTCGTGCCGGTTTTCCGGTGTTATGCCGGCGACTAATTCCTCGAGCGTATATTTCGGCCGTTTTGCCGGTACGATGCGGATTTGACCCTCTTCCGGTATCAGCTCAACCTGGGAGCCGGAGTCGAACCCCAGTTCGAGCGCCATGTCTTTTGAGATACGCAGGGCGCGGCTATTTCCCCATTTCTTAACTACCGCCAGCATTATTCGTTTCCTTCCGTTTCTACATTGTAGATACAGAATTTCACTTTTATTACTCTCTTGTCAAGCTCTAAAGGGATACTAGTCACGAGGATCTCAAATGCCTTTTACCAAGACCGAGCGCTTGCATGTTGGTATCGTATTGAAGTCAACAACCGCTTACGTGTCGACAGAAGGAGGGCTATCGTAGTCGCATTTCTATGCACTACTTTTCGGACACGGCGTCGAGGCGCGGCCACGCATTCGCAGAAGGCGCCGCATTTCGCTGCGATAACCGTAAATGGACGGGTTTTGAGGTTGTTTAGGCTGGCCGTGACGAAAACCAAAATAGGCGAGTTTAGTGTTCACGGTTACACGCTCGCGCGGCCCGCTTGACAAAGACGAAGTGGCAAATCCGCGGCAGCGCTTCTTTCGGATCAATCGTGGCATAATGGCAAAGTTAGCATCGATTTAGCGCCTGTTTCAGTTCCGTGACATGATCGGTGAAAATCCCATCGATCGATGCAGCCAGCAACTTTCTGAGAACTTGTTGGCTTAACTCTTCTTTGATCAACGAGCATAAGACACGGTATCCCAGGTCATGCAGATGCTTGATGCGTTCAACTTCAACCTCGGATGCTTTGGCGAAAAGAAAACGTTTCCCAGGTCTCGATAGCGGTTTGCGCTTCATCCATTTTGACGAACCAGTGAGCAAATGTCCGAAGTCCAACGTCATAATGTCGGGGTTGGCGGCGTTGATCGTGTTTATCGCTGCGCGGTTGCGGGAAATCACAATGACATCGTGCAGGCGCTGTGAGCTTTTAATTTCGTGGACAAGCATGGGCTCAATGCCCGGATAGCGATCGGAACCATGTTTTAGTTCAACGACGATGCCTACTCTATCGGCTGATAACTCGAGCACGTCGGAAAGTATAGGGATTCTTTCTCCGGAAAACAACGAGCCCATCCAAGAACCCGCATCTAACGCACGAAGCTCATTAAACGATAGGTCGCCAATCCGCCCCGTCCCATCAGTTGTACGATCAACCGTGTCATCGTGGATGACAACAAGCTGCCTATCAGCTGACAAGTGCAGATCGATTTCGATCAGGTCAGCACCTTGGCTGATGGCAAGTTCGAAACCGCTCAAGGTATTTTCCGGCGCCTCGCAGGGAACACCGCGGTGAGCAATAATCCATGGGCGGTTTTGACTCAGTGGCATTTTGCGCTGCCTTCTATCGATCTATCTTGACATCGGTAACGTCCCGCAGCCAATCACCGAGTGTTCCGACTGCCATTGTCAGCAGCATCAGAAAGGCGCTCGGTGTCAGCGCGATCCAGGCAGCATTGTTCAAGTTACCTCGGCCCTCGTTAATCATATTGCCCCAGGATGGGGTCGTCGGCGGGACACCAATGCCAAGAAAACTCAACCCGCTTTCCAGCAAAATGATTCTCGCCAAGCTTAGCGTAGCGATGACCAGAACCGGCGATAAGACATTGGGCAGTAGATGTGTTCGCATAATGTGAACGGGCGATGCGCCCAGGGCTTGCGCAGCGAGGGTAAATTCACGTTTCCGTAATGAGAGCAGGTTGCCGCGCACGACACGTGCATAGAAAGGCCAGGCGGAGAGCGCCGCAATCCCAATGAGTACGACCAGGGAATTCCCCAGGATCAATGCCACAGCGATAGCCAGCAGAATAAACGGCAGCGACAATTGAACATCAATTAAGTACATGATGAGATGATCGAAGCGACCGCGTATGTAGCCGCTGATGAGCCCCAAAGTGGTTCCAACCACTAGCCCTGCGACCGAAGCCACTACGCCTATTGAGAGTGAAACACGCCCACCGTGCAGCGTCCGGCTAAAGATATCGCGTCCGAGCCGATCGGTGCCGAATGGATGCGACCAGGTCCCGGCGCCTTCAATCCAGGCCGGAGGAACCAGGCGGCTACGGAGATCAAAGACATTAGGGTCGTGAGGCGAAAGATGAGCCGCAAAAGCACTCATCAAGGTGATAATGATCAAGATGGCCACACTGAGATTAACTGCAAAGCTGCTCTTCTGCTTCCACCACAAGCCAAACCGGCTGATCTTGCCAAGACGATCAGTCTGCTGCTTGCATCCGATAGAAGACATAGGTGCTGTTCTCATATCGCCGTCATGAGATTACTCGCGGATACGCGGGTCAAGAACGACATAAAGTGCGTCAACAGCCAGGTTTATCGTGGAAAAGGCAAATGCCGACAGGAGAACGATGCCCTGAACTATTGGATAATCACGACTTCCGATGGATTGCACCGCCAGCCAACCGATACCGGGCCAGGAAAAAACGGTTTCAACAATCGCCGAACCGCTGATAATGCCGGCAATTTGCAAGCCGACAACGGTGACGATCGGGATAAGCGCATTGCGCAGCGCATGAACGACAACTACTCTGGACGGCGACAAACCTTTGGCGCGTGCAGTTTGGATATATGTTTCGTTCAATACCTCTAACATGGAGGAGCGCGTCAGTCGGACAAGAATTGTCAATGGATACACTGTGAGCGCAATGGTTGGCAGTACAAGATTAGCGATATCGCCCCGCCCGAAAGTCGGGAAGAATCGCAAGTTCACGCTGAAAACGAAAATCAACAAAATGCCAACAATAAAGACCGGCAGTGAGTGGCCGATCAGGCTCAGTGTCATAATCGTTCGGTCAATGATCGTGTTGCGCTTCAACGCCGCGGCGATGCCCAGCGGGACCGAAAGGAGCAATGACAGCAGAAACGCGGGTATGCCCAATTCAAGCGTCGCAGGAATACGTTCAACGATAACTTCGCTGACCGGACGCCCCGAGGCAATGGAATTGCCCATATTTCCTCGCAGTACATTGCCCAGGTAGGTCATATATTGCAGGGGCATGGGTCGGTCGAGACCCAAAGCCAGGCGCATGTTGTGAAAGTCTTCGGCGGGCGCGGTCAATGGAAGCAGCAGTTTCACCGGATCGCCTTGCAACCTTCCAAGCACGAAGGTTAGCGTAACAACACCCCACAACGTCAACATTGTGCGCGCGATACGAAATACGAGACCCCTCATGTCAATGCATCCCAGGCGCTTGCTGCGGTATGGAAATATACACCGCAGCAAGCCGAACAGTAGACGACTCCAGACTTGGGATCAGCCAGCAATACTCAGGTTATCGGGCCGAAGATCCATGATAAAGCCTGGACCGGGCTGCCAATCAAGCGTGTCGCTGAAGGCGTATATGTCAATGTTACGGTAGATTGGCACGACTGGCACATCAGCATCGAAGATTGCCTTCATGCTCTGCAATCCAGCGTATCGTTCGTCGACATCAACCGACTGTGCGATGGAAGTAAACAGCTCATCGAATTCCGCAGGCGGTTGATAATAGTTAGGACGCCAGATGTTTTCGACTGCCCAGGTTTGGAAAAACTGTTGCCCGTCCCCGGCGCCGTTGAATTGTTGGAGGTTTGTCATGATGTCGCCGGCAAAGTAGAGATCCAGGAAGGCCGATCCCTCCAAAGGCTCGTAATTGATGGTCAGCCCGATGTCTTCCCACATCTGCGTCATAACTGGCATGATGACATCAGTATTGGCGTAGTAGCCAGCCGTCGCCTGGAAGTTGATCGGCGTTCCATCGTAGTCGCTGTTTGCGACCAATTCGCGCGCCGCTTCAGGATCGTAGGTGAAACCGGGATATTCCGGATCGTGACCGAAGGCGCCTGAAAACATGTAATCAGGCGGGACAGTGGTCAACCCCTCCCAAAGCGCCTCAACAATCAGCTCGCGATCTATAGCGAGGGACATGGCGCGTCGGATGTTGACATCGGCGGTGGGACCCTTCACCGTATTGAAATTGACGGCCATGTGATGGTTTGTCAAGGCGCTGGCGACTGTAAAACCGCCGAGAGATTGAATGACCTTGAGCTGGTCCACCGGCACCTGCGAAATCAGATCAACGTCGCCCGATTGCAATGCGGCGATACGCGTCGCATCTTCAGTGATGAAGCGTACGACAATCTCGCTTGCTGCCGGCGAGCTGCCCCAATATTCGTCGTGGCGCTCAAGGACCAAGCGATCGCCCGAGACGAATTCCACAATTCTGTAGGGACCTGCACCCAGCGGCTGCGACATCCTTGAGGCTTCATCCATGGCTGCAGTCCCGCCAGCAGGCACGATGCTCGCCCAATAGTTGGCGACGCGCAGCGGAAGCAAAGGATCCAGATTATGTGTGGTGATGGTCACTTCCATATCGCCGCTGGCTTCAATTCCGCTGACGAAGCGCTGCAAGTCCCTCCCGAAATTGGACGACTCATTGGCGGGATCCAGCAGACGCCCAAAGCTGTAAACGACATCGTCAGCCGTCATTGTCGTCCCGTCGTGAAAGACCACTCCCTCGCGCAAGCTGAAACGCCATTCGAGGCCGTCATTTTCATAGGATGTTGCCAGCATGGGCTCGAGCTCGCCTGAATGACCGGTTTGCAGTAGCGTGTCGTGAAACAGTCCGTAGATTCGCATTCCTATCACATTGGGACCGATGGCGGTGTGAACATCGAGCGAATCGAGGACGGAATTCAAACCTATGGTGATGCTGCGCTCCGATTGAGCCGCTGTCGGTGCCAGCCAACCGGCGATCAGCAGAATTACCGCCACCAGCATGGAAGACACCCGCGTCAGCCGTAGACCTTGCTCTTTATTAGCTTTGCCGTTCATTTGCTATTCCTCCACAAGAATAGGTACTAGAGTAAATAGATATGGTTGTCAGAGAGAGTCGCCTGTCCTGAGCATTGCTTCTCCTCCTGACTGTAGGTATTATAGCATGAAAAAACGTTTGCGGAAAACGTTTTTTCACAATTTAATCAACCGATAATGAAATCACGGTGAAGCCGTCTGCGTTTTCGACTATGTCAGGTCTTCCAGTATGCTATGGAATCAAGCTGGCGGAATCTCAAGGGTCAAATAGATGGTTCGTAAAGCAAGGGTCGGAATACGTGACATCGCCGAAGAGGCGGGCGTATCGATCGGCACGGTATCCAAGATATTAAATAACAAAACTGATGGTGTGCGCATCGGCACCGAGACGCGGCGGAGGGTGACGGAGATTGCGCGGCGCTTAGGCTATCAGCCCAATCCCTTCGCATCGGCATTGCGCTCCAATCGTACTGGTATCATCGGCGCGGTTAATCTGAACCCCGGTGGCTGGTTCATGGGTCGACTGGCCATGGAGGTGCAGCTCGCCGCGCAAAAGCATGATATCGACCTGTTTGTCGGCACGATGAAGAACACACATGATAGCGTTGAAGCGCAATTGACGATTCTGCAGGGGCAGCTCTTTGATGGTTTTTTGCTGCTGGGTGATATGCCCAACTACCGGGATATGGCGCGTAACCTGAAATTCATAAACAAGCCCTATGTTTCAGTCGCAGCGGGCATCGATATTGAGGTCCCCATGGTACATACGGATGAGGTACTGGGGATCGGTTTGATCCTCGATTACCTTACAGGCCTGGGACATTCCAAAATCGCATTCATGGGCAGCCTGGCTTGGCCATTGGTACAGAGACGGCTTCAAATATTTCGCGAGCATATGACTAGCAAGGGACTTAACATTCCCCCAGAATATGTCTCGGATTTGGACCACTATCCTTATCGACCGGGCGACATCGTCGCTGTGGAACAGCTGCATCGAATAGCCGTCGAACATGCCCAGGCCTTGCTGCGAAAACCGGAGCCGCCAACCGCCATCGTTTGTGGCACGGACAGCTTTGGCCTGGGAGCGCTCAAGGGCGCAGCGCAGCTGGGATTGCGCGTCCCCTTTGATGTATCCGTCACTGGCTTTGACGGCAACGAAGCGGGCTTCATTTATCATCCGGAGCTAACGACAATACGACGTCCCATTGAAAAAGTAGCCGCGGCGGCGATTGACTTGCTGCTCGCTCTGATTGAAGCGCCCGATGATCCAGCACTAAAAAAGCGTATCCTGATAGAGCCTGAGCTGATTGTCCGCGAGTCCTGTGCGCCTGCTTTGGAAAAGTAACTGGCGGCATGTCATTTGGCGCCTCGGATTCGGCGCGTCTAACTCGCAACAGCCGCAAGTCATCTGCCTTGCCCGCAGGTATAGCGCCTGTGTTGTCATACGCCGTGCTGCAGGCGGCTGTATTTGCGTACCTCGACAGCGAACCTCATCCAATACGATTTCACCGGCCGCACTGGCACGTAGACTAAACTTGCCCTCGACCTTTGGTGCTGATAACCCCTTCATGCCTTTTTCGATAATGAAACCGCGGATACTGCCATCGTAGTGCTCCCGTCCATGGTACACCTTTGCCCAGCTAATAGAGATATCGGCTATCGGCGAATTCGTGATTCACGTTTTGCTGCCATACCATTCAAACATGCTATTCCACAACTATTATTTCTCGATTGCTACACAGAAGTGGGTTTTTATGAAGCAAACTGCCATGGATTTGCGCTGATTCAGCACGAAGTGACTGTCTGCGATGGACGCACCTTACACGGCATTGGATAACGGGACGCCTTTGCAAGACATGCAAGTGCAAGTCCCTTCTCCAAGATACGCAGAGTTTGGTCTCTTCTTGGTCGTCGTGCGTACTGCCTGCTGCCAAGATTGCCGCGGAACTCAGCAACAGCAAAAGACATGTTTTTGCTGCTATTCGGCAAAGCGGAGCACACGGTACCCGTGTTTGCAGCGCGGAATGCGAAGTGTTACACTCGTGCCGTATAGAGATTTCTGAATTGTTATATTGGATGAAAGGTCCTTGGCAAATGTTACGAAGATTTCTCTTTTGTTCGCTGTTCGTTGTTGTGGCGCTGCTAGCTGTTGGCGGTGTCTTCGCTCAGGATGGTGTAGTACTTCATGTATTTGGTCCCACCTCGCTTGATATCCTCGGGTCATTTGCGCCAGATGATGTGCAAGCACAAGTTCAACAGGCTGTCATAGACGGATTCCTCGCTGAGAATTCCGACGTATCAGATGTCACTTGGGATGCGCAGGGTCCTATCGAAGGGGGCGTGACACGATTGTTGACGGCTCACCTGGCCGGTGAGGATATTGATGTCATCAGCTGTGCCGCCAATCCGACCAATGGCGCTTACGTGCGGCGTGGTGTGCTGCGGGAAATCACCGACGATATTGCATCTTTCGTAGACCGCTTCCAACCGGCGTCGCTTGATGCCTATACCGTTGCCGGCAAGGTGTATGGTATCCCTGTTTCACCTGTCTCAACTTCATCGTTCTTCTACAATGTGGACGCGTTCAATGAACTGGGGATTGAAGAACCGGATAGCTACGAGGAAATGATTGAAGTGGCCGCTGCGTTGGATGAAGGGGGTTATATCCCGGTCTTGCACCAAGGCAAGACGGTCTGGATGTGGCCGATGTGGTACTTCGAGACGGCAGCGCAAACCATGGGTGATCCCATCGCCAAGACCGTTTCCAACCTGCGTGGCGAAGCCAGCTTTACGGACGAAGCGGATGTAGCCGCTCTCGCGCGGATCGGTCAATTCGTAGACGACGGCATACTCGATCGGGATTCGCTGTCAGTGGACTGGGATGGTATGCGCAGCGCCTTCGCCAGTGGACAATCGGCGATTTACTATGGCGGCACCTGGGAGCTACCCTGGCTTGAGTCGAGCGTTACAGACTTTGAGTGGGGCGTATTTGAGTTCCCGCAGCTTTCAGAAGTACCCGGCACGCGCGGGCATGGTGGCGGCCCGGACTCGGGCTTTTGCATTTATAGCGGTATTGATGACGAAACGCTGCCACATGCAGTAGCCTTCCTCGAATACCTCTCAAGGGCGGAAGTCGCCGATACGCACCTGGGCATCTCCGCGCCATTGGCCAGCTCAATCAAAGGCGTATCGACTGTTGAATCAGATATTGCCGATGACTTGCGCGCCAATCACTTCCCCAATACGGTGCGCTTCCTTGACTGGATTTGGCCCACCGAAATCAACGACGCTTTCCAGGGCGCGATCCAGGGCATCGTCGGCGGCACGGTTACCGCTGAAGAGGGGATGGCTCAAGTTCAGGCAGTGTACGATGACCTCGTCGCCGATGGTTACAACTACGACGACTAAGTAGGACGATCATCGTTCGAATTAAATACGGCAAAGGTGGGTCTCGCCCGAAATTCGGGACAGGCCCGCCAACTCATTTAATGACTTATCCCACGCAAAGGACAATTATTCATGCCAAAAGAGCAGAAATTCGAGATTGGCTATCACCTCAATACCTGGGATTTCGAGGGTCGGCCCGAAGAAGGATTCCCTTTCCTGGCCGAGGTTGGCTTCCGCTGGTACGAGGCACTGATCTTCAATACTCTGAGCGATTATTTCGCCCGCCGCTTTATGACGCTTCAAGAGATGGGTCCACCGATTGAGTTATCCGATACGGATTTCCTGCGCCGTCTGCATCTTTTCAACAAGGCGCAGGAAGACCATGGCTTGCGGCTGGCTTCGCTTTACGCCAACGCCGAATACACCAATCCGGAATTGTGGCCCTACGAACGTGATGCGATCATGGCAGTAACGCGATTTCTCAAGGGCTGCGGGTCAAAGATTCTGGTTTGTGGCGGCGGTCCGCCGGTCGGCAGCAAGCCTCAAACCGATGAAGACTTCAAGCGCTTTGCCAACGCGCTGGAAGAACTTGGCGCTTTCAGCAACAAGCTCGGCATTAGAACGGTTTATCACCCACATCTGGACTGCTTCATTGAGACTCGTGAGCAGCTTGACCGCTTTATGGCAATCGTGGACACGGACTTGGTCGGGCTCTGTATCGACCCCGCTCACCTTGTTATCAAGTACAGCGATCCTGTTGACATTATGCGCGCCTATATGGATCACATTGATTACATTCACTTCAAGGACGCCAAAGACTTTGACGGACTGGAAGGTTACGCGCGCTATCTGTCGTTCTGTGAGCTGGGCGCCGGCGTGGTAGATTTTCCCGCCATGGTCGAGATCATGCTGGAAAACGAATACGACGGGCTAGCCGTCATCGAGCTTGATGCTTCGCACAAAACAGCCGAAGAGAGCTGCCACGAAAGTATTGCTTATATTGTGGAAGATTTGGGTCTCAAACTTAACATCAGTTGAGACAAGGCAGATTCGAGCCGTTTTCGACTTCAGCTGGTCAGCGATTGTTTTAGAAGACAGTTATTTGGAAAAGAGACCATTAAGACTTCTCCCGGCGTTTCAAAGCAGGCTTTGTCCAAAACGTCAGGCAGCACATTGAGCAAGCGGCGACGGTACCCTCGTGTTTACCGACACCTCAGCGCCTACCTAATGCTGCTGCCCGCCATCGTCCTCTTGGTTCTCTTCGTCATAATCCCCATAGGCTACGGCTTCTACTTGAGCTTTCACCGCTGGGACGGGTTCAATTCGCCGGTTTTCATCGGGATGAGAAATTATGTCAAGCTGATTGAACGCGACGACATCTTCTTGAAGGCGGTCACCAACACCATCATCTTCGCTATTTCCGTCGTGCTGGCAAAAAATGTTCTAGGGCTTTTCCTGGCGCTGCTGGTTAATCAGAAATTACGCGGCATCGTTTTCTTTCGGACCGCTCTTTTTTTGCCGGTGACCCTGTCATTCGTCCTCATCGGCCTGCTCTGGTCCTGGATATACAATCCCGCCTTCGGTCTGCTTAATGCCGGCTTGGAATTGCTGGGACTGGATTTTCTGGTTCGACCCTGGCTTAGCGATCCGACTACTGCGCTTGGCGCCATCATCACTGTAGACATTTGGAAGTGGACCGGCTTTCACATGGTGCTGTATCTGGCCGGTTTGCAATCGATCCCCAAAGATCTTTATGAAGTGGCAATCATCGATGGCGCCAGCGCCTGGACTCGGCTCTTGCGCATCACATTGCCCTTGCTCGCACCGGTGACATTCATCAGCGTGCTGCTGTCTCTCAATGGAGCTTTCGTCCGCAATTTCGAGCTGGTCTTCGTGATGACGGATGGCGGACCCAATAATGCGACTGAGGTGGTGCTTACGCATCTCGTCACGCAAGCCTTCCGCTTCGGCAAGCTGGGCTATGCATCGGCGATGGGCTTTGCCTTGTTTGCCGTCGTTGGGGTCATTGCCTTTATCTACATTCGGATAGGCCGTAGCGGAACCTACAATTTCTGATCGAAGGAAAATATGGCAGTTGCTCCTAGAAACCGCAGGCTCGGCCAATTTGGTGAACTGCTCTCGCAGCAGTTCACGGATCGCTTCAAGGTATTTCTGGTTTATGCGATATTGATCTTCGCCACGATTCAGACAATCTACCCGCTGATCTGGATGATATTCGGCTCACTGAAATCTGATTCGGATCTGTTTAACAATGTCTGGGGACCGCCGCGGCTCATCATCTGGCAGAATTACCTTGATGCTTGGCGCATTGGTGATCTGGGCGCTCGGATTGGCAACAGCATCATTGTCACGGTGCTCAGTTTAACGCTGCTTCTGATCGTTTCATCAATTGCTGCATACGCTTTGGCTCGCTTGAAGTTTCCCGGGCGGCAGACAATTTTCCTCCTTATCTTGGCAACGATGATGATTCCGCCGGAAGTCACCGTCATACCGCTCTTCATTGTGGTCAGAACGTTGGGCATATTGAACAGTCGTTTCGGTCTCATCTTCGTTTACGCCGGAACATCAATGGCCTTCAGTGTTTTTCTGCTGCGCGGGTTCTTCCTGGCAATTCCAATAGAATTGGAAGACGCAGCGCTGGTTGATGGCGCCAATCGCCTGCAAGTCTTCTGGTACATGGTGCTGCCACTGGCGCGACCCGGTCTGGCGACTGTCGCCATTTTTCAAGGCATGTTTATCTGGAACGAGTTTTTTCTGGCTTTCATCTTCATACGCAAAACCGAAATGCAAACGATACCCCTGGGTTTGGTGAACTTCTTCTATCGCTATCAAGCCGACTGGACGCTTTACTTCGCGGCGCTCACCATGGTCACTGTGCCCGTAATCATTCTCTATGTCGGTATGCAGCGCTGGTTCATTGAAGGATTAACTGCCGGCGCCGTAAAGAGCTGAGAATAACGACCTGTTTTGGAAGGGAGACTAAGTTGAAGAAACTGCGAGTTGGCATCGTCGGCTGCGGCCAGATCGCCCAGATCATGCACCTGCCTTACCTTAAAGAATTACAGCAATTCGAGATTGCCGCGGTATGTGACATTTCGGCCAAGGTCGTGAATACGGTCGGCGAGTGGTATGGCGTGAACAACCGCTATGTCGATTACAAAGACTTGATCGCGCAGCCCGATGTTGATGTGGTCGCGATCCTGACGATGGATCACGGTGATATCGCCGAGTCAGCAGCCGAAGCCGGTAAGCACCTGTTTGTCGAAAAGCCTTTCTGCTTTGATCCGGCGGAAGGGCATCGCGTCTTGAGCGCGGTCGAGCGCAACGGCGTCAAACTCATGGTCGGCTACATGAAACGTTTTGATCCGGGTTATGAATATGGCATGGCGAGAATGCGGGCGATGGAGGACGTACGGCTGATCCGCGTGCACGATTTTGCCGGCGACTTTGGTGTCCATGAACCGCTCTATACCTTGGTGACCGGCGATGATATTCCTCAAGCCCTGCTCGCCGAAGGCGCGGCTAACATTACCGCCAAATCGGCGGCGGCTCTGGGACCAAGCCACGCGCATTTGAGCGATCTGTATAACATGCTGCTGATGTTATCGAGCCACGACCTTGCTATTCTGCGTGGCGCATTCGGCGCGCCGGAAGGCGTACTCTTCAGTGATGCGATCTCGCCGTCCGAATTACTGTCCGTGCTGGACTACGGTCATCAACGGCGCTGTATTTTTGAAGCCGGAGTCTGGCCCGACTATCTATGGTGGGATGAGCAACTGACGGCTTACGGCAAGAACGAGACCATCTCCATAACCTTTCCCAATCCCTACGTCAAATATGCTCCGACTGCCGTAACGATTCTGGAGAATGACGACGGGGCCCCCGTGCGCCGAGAAATATCGGCGTCCAACGAAGAGGCATTCAGGCTGGAATGGCTGCACTATTATGATTGCATACAGCATGACCTGGAAGTTCGGACAACAGGGGCTGATGCCACTGCGGATGTCGAATTGGCTGTCGAAATGATCCGCGCCATACCTGTCTAATGACTCAGGAAGTCGCCTTGCTCGGAGGGCTTTTCAATGCCTTCCTCTGGGGATCTTGGGCTGTCGTACTAAAAAAGCTGGATGGATACCCGATAGATGCATTCTTTATCGCCTTGTACATCAGTTCCTTCGCGCTCGTGTGGAGTATTGCCTTGATCGTGCTCGGGGAGGAATTGTTCAGGGAGATCGGCCAAGTTTGGCGGGAACGGCCGGCGGTGATTTATGTTGCGCTGATCGCCGGCGCCACCTTCGTAATCGGCGTGCGGATCACACTGACGGTATTTGATTCTATTGGCTTGGCGGTGACTGCGCCGATACAGACCTTCATGAATCTGATACTGGGCACATCTCTCGCTGGCTTGATTGGCGGCATGCCGGCTGGCATCTCAATTGTCGATCTCATAGTCGTCTGCCTGTTATTCTTCGCTGCCTCATTGGCAACTGTCTGGGCGAGCGTCGTCCGCGATCGGACGATTGCGCGACTGGCGGCCATGCACTTGGCACAGGCCAGAGCAGCGGGTCGCAAACGCTTGCTCGCGCGCAATATCCTGCTGGTCGGCTTATCTTCAGCCATTATCACGGCCTACCCGCTTGGACTATCATTCTCCTTGCGCACGCCGAGTCGCGAATACGGCTTGACGCCGCTGCCCTATGTAGTCATGTTGGTTACAGGCTCATTGCTGAGCGCGCTCTTGATGTCCGGCGCCGTATTGACTGTTCGCCGCCAATGGACGCTGTTGTTCCGTGCGAAGTGGAGCGTGCAGCAGTATTGCGTCATCGCGGCAGGCGCGCATTATGGCGGAAATATCATCAATGCAATCGCAACAGGTACGCTTACCGCCGCAGTCTCCTGGCCCCTGGGCGCTACGGCTCAAATGTGGACTTATGTATGGGGCTTGGCGTCGGGAGAATTTAAAGATGCGCCGCGCAAGTCGTATCTGCTGGTCGGCATAGGCGCTATTCTATTTGCTATTGGCATTATTTATCTGCGCTGGGCACTAGTAAGTTCAACCTAGACGACAAATAAGGAGAGTGACAAATGAAGCACGCGCGCAAAGAAGATCGTGAACTTCACGCCAACGAATCGGTTTCCGGAGGCAAGGCGCAGCTCGAACGACTCATGTCCGCACAGACAGACGAAGGGGTGCGGCTGGCGCTGGTGCATTTTGAGGATGGCGCGCTCACGTATTGGCATACTCATCCCGGTGAGCAAGTTCTGCTGGTGACCGAAGGCGAATGCCGCTTCGGCAATGAAGCGGGTAAACGAGGAATCGCAGAAACCGGCGATGTTATCCATTTCCCGCCCGGTGAAAAACATTGGCATGGCGCCGTCGCGGGCACGAACATGACACACCTAAGCATCACGACGGTCGGTGGCCCCAATTGGATGGAGCCTGTTACTGAAGATTGAGGTGCGAAAAAATGCGTGTCGCCGTCACCGGGGGTAGTGGCCTCGCCGGATTTGCTGTGGTCGAGAGTCTGCTCGACAACGGTCACGATGTCGTCAGCATTGACCGCGTGCCACTTCCGCAACCGGTCGCCGAATATCGTCTGGTAAATTGTGAAGACCTGGGACAAGTTTACGGAGCCTGCCTCGGCGCGGACGCAATCGTGCATCTTGCCGCCATTCCGCGCCCGATTTTTCATACTCCGGGGCAAGTCTTCCGCACCAACACGGTGGCGACTTTCAACGTCTTTGAGGTAGCCGTTTCCCTGGGAATATCACGAGTCGTTAATGTCAGCAGCGTGTCTGTATTAGGGCTGCCATTCAACACTAAGCCCGTTAGCCTGGAGTACGTTCCCATTGATGAGGCGCACCCTAAGGCGCCCCAAGATGCCTACGCCCTTTCCAAGACCATCGGCGAAGATATCGCAGTTGCCTTCGTCCGGCGGAGCGGGAATGCGCTAGCGGTTGTGAGCTTGCGCCCAGCTTGGATTCACACGCCGGCGACCTTTAAAGCCCAGCTTACGCCATTTTGGGATGATCCGGCGGGGGGCGCGCCCAATCTCTGGAGTTACATCGATACACGAGATGTTGCGAGGGCTTGCCTGCTCAGCCTGGAAGCGGATATCAAGGGGCATGAGGCCTTCTTCATCAGTGCGAAAAATAGCTTTATGAAGCAAGATTCCGCGCCGCTCGTGAAAGCGTACTATCCTGAAGCCGCACTTGCACCCGACTTTAGCGGCAATCATTCGCTGTTCGACACCACGAAAGCCGCAGCCTTGCTGAATTACGAAGCGCAATACTCATGGGAGGATTACGAATGGAATTAACACGAATCCGCACCATCGTGGATCTTGTCTATGAAGAGGGCTTCCGTAAATTGCCAACTCCGCTGTGCCGGGTTGCTATCGGCGCTGTTATCAAGAACCCCTTTGCTGGGCGCTACGTCGAAGATATCGGCGAACTATTCGAGACCGGCGCCGAACTGGGCAAACTGCTCGGTGAACAGGCTGTCGCGCAGCTTGGCGGGGAACCTCACAGCTACGGCAAGGCGGTTATCGTCGGCATGAACGGCGAACTCGAACACGCCGCCGCCCTGATGCACCCGCGTCTGGGCGCGCCGCTCCGTGAAGCCGTCGATGGTGGGCTGGCGATTATTCCGTCCGCGAAGAAAATGGGCGGACCCGGTACGATGATCGACGTGCCGCTGCACCACAAAGACGCGATGAAAGTGCGCTCTCATTTTGACGCGATGGAGTTTCGCATCAATGATGCCCCGCACCCCGATGAAATCGTGGTCATCGTTGCGGTTACTGACGGTGGCCGACCGCATGCGCGCGTCGGCGGGCTTCACTTGCGCGACATCACAGGCGAAGAGGTCTCACATGACGAGTTCTCTCACTATGCCGCTAAACAGGTCGATCGAACGATAGTGCCGTAAGCTGAGAGGCAGGAAGAAAAACAGATTTGACGATCTTAAACTCGTTCTCAGAAAAACAATCTGATCAGGTTACGCGTAAGATCGCAGATTTTGATCCGGCGACCACCGCCGTACTCGTGGTGGACATGCTCAACGACTTCTTTGTAGATGGCGGCGCGATGGTCCTCGAAGGTGGAGACGCGCTCTACGAGCCGCATCAGAAGCTGTTGGCCGCAGCGCGTGCCGCCCGAATACCGGTGATCTGGCTCAACCAGAGTCTCCCGCCCGATGACAGTCTTTTCGAAATACGTACGGTCCATTGCCTGGCGGGTTCATGGGGCGCGCAGATTGTCGACGGACTCCCTGTCGAAGCAACGGATATTGTCATTCCCAAGCGGCGCTACAGCGGCTTCTTCCAGACCACGCTTGACCTAACCCTGCGCGAAAGGGGCATTAACACCGTTATCGTTACCGGTGTCGTCACGAATATCTGTGTGCGTTCCACCGTTCATGACGCCTTCTTTTTGAGCTACAAGGTCCTGGTTCCGGAAGACCTGGTGATGGCGACCAGCCCCCAAGCTCAAGAAGTCTCGCTTTACGATATCGACACGCATTACGGTGATGTGACCAACCTCGATAACTTGTTGGCTGTACTGGATAGGAAACGGGAAGCCGTCCAATGACTGTCACGCTGATTCACAACATCGGCCAGATCGTATCCGGTGATTTCGAGACTCCCCTGCTTAATGCAGATTCCATCCTCATCAGCGATGGCAGGATCGTGGCGGTTGGACACAAGCTCGCTGCCGATGTGGAGGCGACCCTGATCAACGCGAATGAGGCTACGGTGATCCCAGGTCTCATCGATTCCCATGTCCATCCGGTCATTGGCGATTATACGCCGCGGCAAAAAGTAGTGGACTTCATCGCCAGTTGTGTACATGGCGGCGTAACGCGGATGATTTCGGCGGGCGAGGTGCACATGCCCGGTCGCCCGACCGGCGCTATCGGCACCAAGTCTATGGCGATCGTTGGCGCGAAAGCCTGGGGCGGCTATCGTCCCGGCGGCATGAAAGTGCAGGGAGGCGGCTTGCTCCTGCAGGCGGGTCTCACTGAGGCGGATTTTGAGGAGATGGCGACGGCAGGTGTAAAGCACCTCGGCGAAGTGGGACTCGGCGGCTTTCACGACTGGGATCAAGTGGCGGAAATGGTCCGCTGGGCGAAACGCTGCGGCATGAAGGTCATGATGCATATCGGCGGCGCCTCTATTCCGGGCAGCGATGCCATCCGTGCCGAACATGCCATCAAGGTCCAGCCGCATGTTGCATCACACCTTAACGGCGGCCCAACAGCGCCATCGCTGGCGGACATTGAGCGCATCATTTGCGAAACCGAGGCCGCTCTCGAAGTTATTCAGTGTGGCAACGTGGCGATCATCCCCCGCGTTCTCGACCTGGCCCGGCAGCACGATGCCCTCCCTCGCGTCATCATCGGCACCGACATGCCATCCGGCACCGGCGTGATTCCCTTAGGCGTGCTGCGGACGGTGGCTTGGGTCAGTGCGTTGGGCGATATCCCGCCTGCACAGGCGATAGCAATGGCAACTGGCGCCACAGCAGCAATCTATAACTTTTCAGCAGGCCGTATCGCTCCCGGCTTGGAAGCCGACCTTGTTATCATGGATGCCCCTGTTGGCAGCGTCGCGGGCGATGCGCTGCAAACGCTCAAAATCGGCGATACGCCAGGCATCTCGGGCGTGATCATTGATGGCGAACTGGTCATCCGCAAGAGCCGCAATACACCCCCGGCAAAGCGTCAACTGGAGCTCGGCTGATGAACCGCTTTGCCGGCAAAGTTGTGCTAGTGACAGGCGGAGGCGGCGCATTGGGTCGCGCAAGTGCCCTGCGTTTCGTTGAGGAAGGGGCGCGTGTCATCGTTGCGGATGTCGATCAAATTCGCGCCAAGGCAGTCGCCACTGAGATTGGGTCAAATGCCATCGCTATCAGAGCAGATGTGACGATCGCGGACGATTGCGAAGCCATGGTCCGGGTAGCTCGAGACAGGTTTGGCCGGCTGGATGTCGTCTTCGCCAATGCTGGTATCGGCGGACAGAAAGTCGAGTTTGTGGACATGGCGATAGACGAGTGGGATCGTGTGATGGCTGTAAACCTGCGTGGAATGGTGCTCACCTGCCAGGCCGCTGTCCCCGCCTTGATCGCTGCCGGATGTGGTTCAATCGTGCTTATGGGATCGTCAACAGGCGGTTGGGATACCATTCTCGGCTCCGGCCCATATATGACCAGCAAGGAAGCCGTAAAAGCGCTGGCGCGCAACCTCGCATTGGAGTTGGCACGCCATCATATTCGTGTCAACGCAGTCTGTCCGGGCATTATCCAAACACAACTCAGTTTCCGTCAGGCGACGGATGACCCCGGCGCATGGGAAGCGTTTTTCTCGCGCTTCGCTGATCGCATTCCACTGAGGCGGGTCGGTCAACCGGAGGATGTCGCCGCAACAGTGGCATTTCTCGCCTCTGATGACGCGCGGCACATCACCGGCGCTTCTCTGCTAATAGACGGTGGTCAAACGCTCCAGAGTTGGAGCAATTCTCCGGACGGCGCCAATCGCTGAGTCGGCCGCCGATATTCCTGGTCGCTACAGCCTGCGTACATCGGATGCGCGGATAACCAGCAAGGGGAACGCGCGGCAAGCGGGGCGAGTTGCGGCCGGCGGATGAAGGTGCGGGCGATGACATGCCGCTTTGACCAAAGCGATTTCGGTGCTGTAGTCCGGTGGTGCGTAATGGTTGGCTGGTACCGATCGCAGTAGTTACACAGCGTCTCCCCCGTCACTGCCCTCAATGACGGCCGCTGCCATTTGCGTATCGACAAACAGGTGAGTGATCAGCCCGGTCCGCAGGGCGCCGATGACCGCATTGGCTTTCTCGATACCGGATGCGATGGCGATTCGGCAAGGCGTCTGCTTCAATTGCTTGACTCCCACACCGATCAGGCAATCTGTCAGAGGCGTTTCCAGTATCTCGCCCCGTTGGTTGAATGGGTGTACGCAGACGTCGCCGACATAGACGATCATTCCCGGGGTCGGCGGCAGCACTCCGATGCCAAAACAGGCAATTGTCATGCGGTCCCATTGCGTCGCCACTTCGTGTACGACCTTGTCCCGCCACAACATATCCCGTAGTTCAGGGGAACCCACAACCATCGGCGCCAGCAAAAAGTGAGGTCTGCCCCCGAAATGCTGCGCCGTACTCAGGATCAGGTGATTCATCTGCGAATAGGTACTTTCGTGTCCGCTTTCGCCCAAGAGCGGCACCACATCGACGGAATGCGGCCTGGTCGGCGCCAACAAATCGACCATGCGCGAGCTGGTCCTGCCCCAGCCAATGCCCAGGACGTCGCCATCATTCATGCGGGTTTCGATAAACTTGGCGGCTTCCGCGGCGACTGCACGGCGGGTCAATTCGTCTGACTTATGCCCGTAGGGAACGAGTACGGCTTTTTCGATACCGAATTTTCGACTCAGTTCCAGCGCCAAATGCGCCGAGTCATCACGGGGATCGGCGATCTCGATGCGCACCACCTGCTGATCGCGAGCGCGCTGCAAGTATGTCGCAATCAGCGAGCGCGAAACGCCCAATTGGTTGGCGATCTCTTGCTGTGACAAGTTTTCCTTGTAATACATATTGGCGCCGGAACTTGGTCCGCGTGATATCGCAAATGTCGTGCCGATGGCGATCCCAATGGCGCCTTGGAAGTGAGATGGTCCGTGCCGTCCGAGTTTCTAGTGGATTACCGGATTAACTGGGCAGTGGCAACCGAGAACTACCCGACCTGGACGGATTTGAGCGGTAACGCACTCCCGACGGTGAATGCCTATACAATCACGGGATTGAGCTCGGATGTCTGCTACAAGGTGCAGGTGCGAGCGCGCTATGCGGGTGACGCCGGCGCGACTGGACCGAGGTGAAGAGCATGATCAACGGGTCGTGTGCTAGCGACTGACCATTTTCTGAGTGCCGGGGTGGACTATCGGTTCCGGCGCTCAGCCAAATCCGCCTGATATGTGCATTTTCGGATGCCAAACGCAACTATCGATTGTGGTGTCGAGGTAACGAGACTGTACGCCTATGAAATAGCGAGTTCAGTCAACACACCAAGGCTGTGAGAACTGTCTCTACCCTAGGACACAACGCCTTCGTATAGATTCCTTGAGCCACCAACGATATATCTATACCAGGGTGAATGATTAAATGAATGTGCAGTGCTGCTTCACAACGAATTCAAGTGATAGCTGTCTCGGATAGATGTAGTTTCGAACCAGATGTAGAATCCGATAATGCATTTAAGTGAATACCTAAAGCAAGTGAATGCTACTATACGCAGCGGCGTGCTCAATTGGCTTGAGCACTTATTGTGAAAACAGGACCTTATTCTGAAGTCAGTTCGCGGACGAGCTCGCTCTGCATAAACTCAGCGATGTTCTGGTTGTAACACGCCATCGGGAGTGCCCAGAAGACCATGTTCGAATAATAGTCGTCGCCCCAAACCGGTAAGCCGGTATCTGCATCAATCAGGCATCGCTGATTCCACGGAGACCGCGCCCTCAGCGCGATAGCTTCGTAGATTCTTTTGGCGATCTCCAAGCCGGTTTCCCGTTGCCCGTGATAAATGAAGTTCATCGCGGCGCATAGGTTTTCGCCGACGAAGACCTGCGTAGAGTGATCGTTGTTGGGAAGAATGTCAGGAAACCGGTCGGGGTCCGGCTTTGAGACGTAGCGTGTCCCGTCGGGTGTCACGCCGTTGACAAGGCCATGCTCCGTTGCCGCCATGTTGAGACGTTGTATTGCGCCCAATGCGGACTCAACTCGTTCGGTTGGCAATAGGTCAGGCAAACCAGTGATCTTTACACACCACTGCGCCATCAGTTGATTGCCCAGTGAAACATCATTTTGCGAACCTTCACCGCTCGTGTTCTCCGGATCGTGCCAGAGCCGGTAGTATTCGCCAGTCCAGAGTTTTTCCTGATAGGCGGCTTTCCCACGCCCCAGCCAATCAGCGCATTCAGCGGCGAACTCGGTGTCATTCATTGCCGCTGCCATGGCTTTGCCGCAGGAAAGGGTGGCGAGCCAGGTGCCGGCCACATAAGCGGATGTACCCCACCAGGGCCAAATATCATAAAATTGATTCGCCGGCCACAATTCACCGGGTGGCGTGTGCGACTGGTCGTTAACCAAGCCGTCTCCATCGTCATCCAGTGAAAACTGATAGCGTATGGCACGTTTGGCGGAAGCGTAGAAATGCTCCAGCAGGTCACGATCTCCGGTGCGCAGATACAGTCGATAGATCATCTGGGCGTATTGACCGGAGTTCAGCGGATGCTGGCAATGATAACGCGGGTCGCGCATGGAACTTTCCCAACCATAGGAAAAGGGAATCTCGCCATCGGATATCTGGAAATGCTTAAACGCTTCCAGTGTCGTCCGCTCCAGCTCCGGGTAGAAAAACATTATCGGGATATGACCGTGCATGCGGCAGACCATTGTCTCGGTGATTGGACAGCCGGTGTGGCTTTCACTGTGAGTAAACCAGCCAATCGAGTCCCACCACTCGTCCTTTCGTGTTTTGGCGATCCACACGGTGTTCTTGGACAGGCTGTAGAGGCTCTGCACTAGACCGTCACGCAGCCAATTTGGCAAATCCGCCCGGTAAATGGCTTGCTGCCAATTCAAGACGCCTTCAAGTAATGCGTCAAAGCGATTCAGCGCATCTGTCGCCACCGCAGCCGCATTTTCGTAACGCATGCTGTATTGGTTGACGTGGGCTTCATTGCTGCTGTCGCGCCAGTTAGGTGAATGCCAGGCAAAGACAAGACGTACACGGCAGGATCCCATAGATTCGATTTTTCGCGAAATGCGCCCGACGAGCTTGCCGTCATCATTGGCGATATTGATGTCCTCACCCGCCAGTGCGACATCATTTGTGGGACCACTGGGCGCCTGCGGTGGTTCGACGATTAGCTCAAGATCCACGGCTTTGGCGCCGCTATTGCGTATTTCAATTTCAAATAACGCGGCCGGGATATTGCTGTCGGCGCTATTGCCGAGGATCAACGGAGCGAAGGCGCGTATACCCAGTTCCAGCTGCTTCGCTTCAAAGCGACAGACCATATCAGCGACAGGATGATGCCCCCAATAGGCGATATCCGCCGTTGAGAGCGGCAGGCTTTCCTGCTGCGATAATCTGACAGTCAGCCATTCGGCAAAGTCGGCGCGTGGTGGCACAATGTCATTGAAGATAGAACAGTGACCGATGAGTCCGGAGCCTTCCAGCGTGAAGTAACCGGTACCGAGCCCGCCGAGCGGGATGCCACCGTCCAGGCGGTGACCATCATAGACGCAACCGGGCACCGCTCCGGAGAAGCCGTCGGCTTCAATCATTGTCCACTGATTCTTGGGCAGCTCGGCATTAAAGGGCCAATTCGACATTTCTGTTTTCCTTGTTGAATTAAGTGTTTGCGTAGCAATTACCGCCTGCGACTGACCGGCGCCAATTGAGCTTAGATACTCAATCCCCCAGACAAGCCATCCATGAACCGTCTGGATGTGAAGGCGAAAATAATGATCAGCGGCAGAGACGCGATCACATAGCTGGCGAAAGAAACACCGTAATCAGTGCCATATTGACCGCTGAAAGCCAGTACGCCGATGGAAACCGGCAGGCGCGAGCTATCAAAGATGGCCACCAGCGGCCAGATGATATCGTTCCAGGAGAATAGCAAATCCAATATCGCCAGTGTGCTGAAAGCCGGTAAAGCCAGGGGCACTGCGATGCGAACGAGCAGCGTAAACTCGTTGGCGCCGTCCAGCCGCGCCGCCTCAAAGTATTCTTGCGGCAGCGTCTCAAAGAAGGTCCGCATCAGGAAGGTGCCGAAGACAATTTCAGTCGATACCCAGGGCAACACTACACCCTGCAGGGTATCGCCCCAATCCAGCGAAATGATAACGCTGAACATGGGAATCACCAGCAAGATACCCGGTATCATGATCAACGCCAAAATCGCGATGAATAGAAATTGTCTGCCCGGAAAGCGATAGCGGGCAAAGGCATAGCCGGTCAGACCGGAAATGACGAGCGTCAGAACTAGCGTAGGGATAGAGTAAGTGAAGCTGTTGAAGATCGCTCTGCCCATGGCGGGCCAGGCGCGCACGTAGTTTTCCGGATGCAATGGCAAGGTCGGCAGCCAGAATTGCTGGAAGAACTGTGCGTTGATCTTGAATGAGTTGATGACTGTGAAAACGAAGGGAATATAGGTCACGATCGCCAGTAGGGTCAGCGCGACCCACAGCGGCCAGTCACGGCGCCAGCCGCGAGACGAAGACTTCGCATTAGACTGCGACATCGTGACCCCTCCGGTAACGAATCCTGAGAATAAACATGCTGAGCACCAGGGTCATCAGCTCATATGCTTACATTCTCTAGCGTCTGATTATCGACCTCAGCTATGACACGATGCTCCGCTGCCAAATAAATGTTTGGCGAAATACTGAGGTTACACTTTGCTGATACGCTCCACCGTGCGGCAAACGGACCCGGCATCCGCTACGCTAAATTGGTGACGACCATAGTCGAGTCACGACTGTCCACGTTTACAAAAGACTCGAAAGCAAACCACCATCTACGCGATAGTATCCGCCAGTCATGAATGACGCGTCATCGCTCGCCAAGAATAGAACCAGCTTGGCCACCTCTTCCGGTTGGCCGACGCGTCCTATTGGATGCAATTCTCCCCAATCTTCGATCATCTGTGAGGGATTGTCGGGACCGAAGAGGTCCGCGGCGAAATCCAGCATCGGTGTGTGGATGGAACCCGGAGCGATGCAATTGCAGCGGATGTTCTCCCTGGCGTGATCGAGTGCAACTGTCGTGGTAAAGCTCGTGACAGCTCCCTTGGAAGCCGCATAGGCTGCGACCGTCTGTTGTGAAGCAGTCGCCTGTACGGACGACGTATTGACGATAGCGCCTCCGCCACGCTTGCGCATCTCGGGGATGCTATATTTGCAGGTGAGGAAGGTCGCGCGCAAATTGATGTTGATCTGGTAGTCCCAGTCTTCGACGGATTGATCCACTACGGTGCCATAGCGCACTACTCCCGCGTTATTATGCAGGACATCGATTCCACCAAACTCGGCGACCGTTTGTGCCGTCACGCGCTTGACATAAGTTTCATCTGAGATGTCGCCTTCGACAAATAACGCGCGACCGCCTGCCTCCGCAATCAGTCGTCGCGTTTCTTCACCGGCCGCACGGTCAATATCGGCGATTGTCACCGCCGCGCCTTCAGCAGCGAAAGCAAGCGCGCAAGCGCGGCCAATGCCCTTACCCGCTCCAGTTACTATGGCAACTTTGCCTTCAAATCGTTTAGCCATATCCTCCACCTGATCAACTTCGTGATGCTCTGCGACTATTGCCTAACTCAAGACTGGGTACTTCAAGCGGGCGCCGGCAACCGGCATTTCGATCATCGACAAATGCCAGCGCCCCAGACTGCCGAAGACCGCGTATTTCATACCCTGCCCGCCGAACGCAATATTGGTCGGTGCGGACAAAACAACGCTCTGCCAATCATCGGCAACCAGCTCCAGCTCACCCGATACGTTATAGCGGAACACCTTGTTCGGCGCGTAACAAGCGATGTAGATGTTGCCTTCCGCGTCCAATGCGAGGCCATCCGGCACCGTCCCCGGCATATCCACCACCGGCAGCGCTTCGCCAAGCGTACCATCGGCCTGAATCGTGGCCTTCACGATGCCCGGCATGTTGGACAGTATGATGTATATTTCGCGTCCATCGAGCGACAGCGCCATGCCGTTGGGAAAGTAATCGATCGCTTCGCTGGCTATGATGGTTTCGCCATCCGGCCGAATCAAGAAGACGCAACCGTTCTTCTCATCAAAACCGCCGGAGCTCGAAACGTAGAGATCGCCATTGTCAGTAAATACCGGATAATTCGGGGCAAGAAATTTGCGATCCGCGCTGCCTTCGGAATAGACATCTACCTCACCCGACGCGCTAATCTTGAAGACTTTGTTCTTGAACAGATCGCAGGCATAGATGTTGTGACTCCCATCCAAAGCCAAGCCTAGTACGAATCCGCCGGTCGATGCTATTTGCGAGAATGTGCCATCGGTGGCAATGCGGTAGATCTGCCCGGCTTCTCCGCCCGCATACCAATTGCCATCGGCGCCCCAGGCAACGCCCTCTGGATGATCCAGTCCGTCAACCAAAGTGGTGAACTGCCCCAGACTAAACACGGTTTCAGACATGTCTTGCTTCCCTATTCTCAATGAATCGCTTTGCTCGGGCGTGCAGAAGGTTCTTTAAACTGTGTGAACGCGGAGGTCCATTTCGCTGCCGCCGAGCGGCTGATGTCTACTTCAAGTGAACCCTGCCATCGGCGTCAATCTTTTGCACTCCCCTGTGCGATTCATAAAATACTGCTTTCATTTCGATTTCTTTTGATTCGCCCGGTTGCAAGGTCAAATGTGTACCGGTCTTTTCCATCACGGTAGTCAAACCCTGCCCGGGTATGGATGATGCCGGTTCTATCGCCATCACATACGAACACTTGTAAAAGGGAAACCCCGGCGAGGCCTTAAGCTCCTGCCAAAACCAGGCAAAGGGAAATACGCTCTCGTCCCAGGCCAGTCCGATGCCAAGACCCGTTTCCTTGTTGGTTATGGCATACCAGCCCGATTCAAAATCTTGAAAATACGCCAATATGTCTCGCTCTTCGTCTGGCCCCGGAACTTTGGACATATCAACATCGCCCGCCATCGGCCAGCGATAACTCCGGCTGAGGGTCAAGGGGTTGGCGAATCCCGTGTACCGATCATCGGCGACGAAGCTGGCAGTTCCCACGTCAATGACACAATGCTCACTCAAGAACGGGGCGCCATATGCCGGATGATGGCTCCACATGCAATCCATTTCTTCGCCCGCGTGATTGGTGATGACTTCACGAATATGCAAGACTGGGCTGCCCGATACGATTCGCATCCAACGTTCGATTGTGTAGGGACTACGTGACAGTCTCGCTTTCATTTTCACTTCCAGCGCGCTGTCACCTCCGCTGACGATCTCATAATCCCAGGCCTTCATCGAGGCTTCGCCATGGAAGCTCAAGGCCGCGCCCTTGTAGGTTGCCGGGTCGCCGCCGTTAGGGAAAAGCACCTGCCAGCCGCCCGCGTAAGCTTCCAGCCAGGCCGTGGCAGAATCAAAGGCGGAATCGAAGCCGCGAGCCTGCTCTTTCATGCCCCAAGGCGATTTCCAAAGAACATCAACGTCCTTGGGTTTGTATTCCAGCCCATATATGTCGGCGCCTTTGTCTATCAATACGATTGTCGCTAGCAAGTCATTCTCGATTTTCAAGGCATTCATGGTTCTGCCGAGTACGATTTCTGTCGCTTTGCAGGTCATTTTCTTTTCTTCTTAGCTCTTCTTGAGTATAGAGATGCGGTCGTGGAAGCTGTGCATGAAGACCGCCAGGATCATTATGCTTCCAGTCACCATCAACTGCACATTGGTATTCACGCCCATCAGGCGCAAGCCCTTTGCCGTCATGCCCAGAATCAGGATACCCAGTACCGTCCCGACCAGGCTTCCCTTTCCGCCATTCAAGGCGATGCCGCCCAGAACCACGCCAGCGATCACAATCAATTCAAAGCCGGAAGAACCGGAGTCGAAGTATCCGGTGCCTATTTGCGCCGTGAGAATCATACCGCTGATGGCGGCGGAACCCGCGCAAATCACAAACAAAATGAATTTGATGAGATTGACCTTGATGCCAGAGACGCGCGCCGCCGTTTCGTTGCCGCCGATAGCATAAATGTTGCGTCCGAATTCTGTTTGCGTCAGCACGATCAAGGCCAGAACAACCAGTATGATGGCTAAAACGAAGGGCAATGGCACCGGGCCGAGATTGTTGTAATAGGCATCCTGAAAATCATAAAAGCCGTTTTCATCGATTACCGGTGTCCTGTTGGTGTAAACGTAGACCATACCGCGCAGCGCGAAAAGCGACCCCAAGGTGGTTACCAGCGAGTTCATCCTTTGTCGTGTTACCAGGTATCCGTGAATGCTGCCCACAATTGGACCTGTAGCCAATCCAGCTATGATGCCCAGCCACATATTGTCGGTCCCGTTGAACACGACAACTGTCGTGACACCTGTTACAGCGAGCATGGAACCAATAGACAGATCGAACTCGCCAGCGAGCATCAACATGGTGACGCCAATCGCGGCGATCAGGTTGGGCGAGATTTCTCGTAACAGATCCCAGTATACGCGTTGCTGGCGCGTGCTCGGTTCCAGAATCCAGAATAAGACCACCACCGCGAGCAATAGAATCACCAAGCCCGCCTCACGCGTCAACAGCCAGCGCGAGATTCTGCTTGATGAATCGGAATGCCCGTTGCGACGCTTGCTTGGAACTGTCATGGTTTTCCCGGCGTCTCTCAAAAAGCTTTATCCATTTGGACCGTTGCGGTGGTCATGAGATCTTGCTCGTTAGCTTCGTCGCGCGATATCCACCGCCCGGTGCTTTTGCCTTGTCGTATGACGATGATACGATCCGCGATCCCCACAACCTCAGGCAACTCTGTCGACAGCACCAGGATGCCCATACCCCTGTGTGCCATATCGTCCATCAGACGGTAGATCTCGGCTTTGGACCCCACATCAATTCCACGCGTTGGTTCTGAAAACATCAAGACCTTCAAATCTTCAAGCAGCCAGCGCCCGATCAGCGACTTCTGTTGATTGCCGCCGCTAAGGAAACGTATCTTCTGCGCGATGCCCGGCGTCTTAATAGAGAGCGTGTTGACAATGTCCGTCGTGGCTTTGCGCTCCTCTTGTTCATTGATCACCATCAGATTCGCATAGTTGTTGACCGAGACGAGGGTGATATTTTCCTTTACCGAGAGGGGCATAAGCAGGCCGTCTGTTTTGCGATCCTCGGTCAGAAAGCCAAGTCCCTTGCGAATCGCATCTATTGGAGCGCTCTCGTGTAATTCTTCGCCCTGCAAACTGACCCGTCCGGACCGCGGCATATCGCCGAATATCAAGCGACCCAAAATGTGTACGCCGGAACCCATCAAGCCAAATACAGCGACAATCTCGCCAGCATGAACGTTAAGGCTGAAATTCTCTATGTTCCCTCCGCTAATGCCATCGACCTCGAGCAAGACATCGCCGCGATTGGTCGGTGTACGCGGATATAGATCCTTGACTTCCCGACCGACCATCCAGGTCACCAGGTCGCTGTGCATGGTATTGTTTACCGATTCCGTCGCGATGTGCTCACCATCGCGAAATACCGTCACGCGATCGGCGATGGCGTAAATCTCATCCAGCTTATGCGACACGTACATGATACCCACGCCACGACCCTGCAATCGGCGAATCACGGCAAACAAGCTTTCAATTTCAGTTTGGCTCAGCGCCGATGTAGGTTCGTCCATAATGATGATTTGCGCTTGACGCGATAAAGCCCGCGCGATCTCGACCAGTTGCTGCTGCGCCACAGTTAGCGCGCTTATGGGAACTTTCGGGTCGATATCCAATCCTAAATCAAGTAAGACTTCACTTGTTCTTGAGTACAGCACAGGCCAATCCACTGTGCCCAAGGCTTTCTTCGGCAGGTGGCCCAGGAAGACGTTTTCTGCAATGCTGAGATCGGGCACCAGATCCAGTTCCTGATACACCACCTTGATACGATGCTCAAGGGAATCCGAAGGAGAATGAAAGTCGACCACTTTCCCCTCAATTTCAATAGTTCCGGCGTCTTGCTGGTATAGACCGGCGATGATCTTGATCAGCGTCGATTTTCCGGCGCCGTTTTCGCCGATCAGCGCATGAACTTCTCCCGCAAACAGGCTGAAATCCACACCGTTCAACGCCTTGGTACCTGGGAACTCTTTAGCAATCGCCGTGAGCTGCAGAAGTGGTTTCTTGTCCGACATGCGCTAGTCCTGACCTAGACGTCGCCGGCGACGAGCATCAAGCAAGACCGCGATGATTATGATCAAACCGGTGACAGCGACTTGCCAGCTGGAGTTTATGTCCAGCAGCACGATGCCGTTTTTTAGGGTCCCTAACAGCAGCACAGCCAGCAAGGTTCCAATCATCGACCCTTCGCCGCCACTTAAGCTGGTGCCGCCCAAGAGCACCGCGCCTATCGCCTCCAATTCGAAACCCGCGCCGATGCCATTCTGCCCCGAATTAAGGCGCGACAACAAAATAATGGCGCTGAATGAAGCCAAAACACTGGTCAGAACGAAGCCAGCCATCTTCACCCGGCGCACAGGAATGCCCGCCAAGGTCGCGGCTTCCGGATTCGCGCCAACGGCATGTACGAAGCGGCCGAAAGTCGTGCGCGACAATACGAAAAAAAAGATTAGAAACACAGTGAAAAAGAAAATAATGGGCCACGGGACACCCAGGAAAAACCCGTTGCCTATCTCGGTGAAGGTAGGGAGCTTATGCGTATTTTGAATGGACGCTTCGGTGAAACCAAAGGCTGCCCCACGCACGATGGACAGCATTGCCAGCGTGGCAATAAGCGAATTGATGCCCAGACGCAGCGAAATCAACGAATTGATTAGACCTACCACCACGCCGATAGTCAATCCGACGGCGATACCCAATGCCAGGTTCGAGCTGCTGTTGAGTACACTCATGACAACCACACCAACGAAGGCTTGCATTGAACCGACCGATGCATCGATTTCGCCGGAGATGAGCAGGATTGTCATGCCAACAGCGGTGATTGCCGTCATGGACACCTGGCTAAGCAGCACACCGATGTTCCTGCCGGTGAAGAATACCGGTGACTGAATTGTCAGGAATACCCAGATCGCCGCCACAATAAAGAATAGAACGCCTTCTTGCGTGTGCAGCAGCCAATGTTTAGTAGTGGACAGGAATTTACCAATCCCTGAGTTCGCAGAATCCGCGCTGCCGTCAAGCATCCAGAACCCTCATGTCATGTCGAAACAACCCTGCGGAGGCAGGAGCCGCGGCTCACAGCTCCGCAGGGCAGAATGTCACAAACCGGCTAGAGCTATTACAAGTTGCCTGGCCGGTCCGTTATAGAAATGGCTCTATTCATCCATCGGCGGTTCGACGATGTCAATCTCGATCTCGCTGATAACATCAAGCATCGCCGTGTAGGCGCCGTCTTCTTCCTGCGTGTAGTAGTCAAATAGGTTATCGAGCGTTATCGGAAGCGACGGCGCATAGATCTGTGGCGGTGGCTGAACGCCATTGAAGACCGCAACAGCTGAGTTGATCAAAAGCAGACCCTGATACTCGGGGAACATGGCCGCCGAAACCTTGTACGGACCGCCTTCCTGCAGCGCGTTCTTGCAAGCGATGCCTTCGCAGCCGAAGCCAACGACCAGCAGGTTGTCTGTATTCAGGCCAGCCGCAATATAGGACTGCAAGCCGCCCAGCGCCGAGTCGTCATTGATGCCAAAGATGATGTTGACATCCGGATTGGCCGTCAGTGCATCAGCAGAAACTTGCACAGCAACATCCTTCGAACCCGCGCCGTCAACACTCTGGACGATCTCGCCTTCGGGCAATACTGACTGCAGACCGTCGGCGAAGCCACTGGAACGCGCCACCGTTGAGGTCAAGGCGGGCAAGCCGATATCCAGAACACGCGCTTCACCATCGAAATTCTCGATTGCGTATTCGCCGGTCCATACGCCAACCTGGAAGCCAGCGGTGTAGTCCGAGATCGCCACCAAAGTCGCGCAGCCGACCACACCCGTACCTTCGCAGACGACAGTAAGGTCCCTGGCGACGCGGCGAATAGCGGGAGACGACGCGGCTTCGTCCACCGGTGTGAACACGAGAGCACCCACATCTTGCGCCACATAGTCGTCAACAGCCGCCAGCGAAGCCTGCAAGTCGAGATTGGCATCGTTGATCGAGAATTCAATCCCGTAAAGCTCAGCTGTTGCTGCTTCTGCTTTGGTTTCGTTTTGGTACCACTCGTGCACCAAGTAGTTGGTGACATGGCCGATCGATCGCGGCAGTGTCCAGCCTTCCGGCATCTCTTCAACAGAGAATGCGCGGATCGTCGCGTCTGCCTCTGCCATCGCATCATCGTCTTGGGCCATCGCGCCAATTGCCCCAATCAGCAGTGCGCAGATCGCCACAAATACTATTAGCGCCAGTCTATTTCTTGCCTTCATCAGATAAATCCTCTCTTGTCTAATTGACGATGCTTGCCTCTGTTGCCACAACACAGTTTCTCTTCTACGTTGTCTCCTTTGGCAAGCCGAATACTACCCAATGTGCATATCGTCAGGCAAATGCCCGGCGACCATAGTTTAACCAGCGCCAAGAGCTTTGCCGGCAAGTCTTTGCCGCCATTTCGTCACATTTAGTCACGCCGCGGGCGCTAGCATCAAGCTCTTCGTATTGCATTAAGCGAGGCGCTCATCCAGCCCAGAGCGTGAGCCATGCCAGCGTGCCAGGGATCGCCGCAGGTCATCTGCGGTGTATGATCGGGAACCAGGACGCCTTCGAAACCATTCCGCTGCAAGATCTGCAGGACGCGAAACATATCGATATCGCCCTCGTCCACAAATACCTCTTCATAATTGGGCGCTTTCCCGCGTACGTTCCGAAAATGTATATACGAGATATTCTTTTGCTTGCTGTAGCGATCCACCGCTTCGTAAAGATCGAACTCGCCCTCGGCCATTTCGGAAATGGTTCCCAGGCACAATTCCAGCGAATTGTGATGGCTGGGCGCCAAATCCAGCAAGCGCTGATAATGTTGCGGTTGTGTGACCAGGCGGGCCATTCCTCGTAACACTGGCAGCGGGGGATCATCAGGATGCGCGGCAAGCCGCACACCCGATTCTTCGGCAACCGGTATGATGGTCACCAGGAAATCTTCCAGCCGCTGCCAGATTTCCTCGTGCGTCACATCAGGCAAGTAACCCGGTGGCGCCGCTTCGTCAACGACCATATTCCAGACTGTGCCATTTGGAATCGGCGTTTGCGCCGGCGTCTGCTTTTCAAGGAAGCCAACTCCGGCTGCATTGCCTCTGGACGAATGGATTTCGGTCCTTCCCCAAACGCCGGTGATGCTGAAATAATATCCCATACACGGTATCCCGGCGCGCCCCATGTTGCGGATCGTCATCTTGATATTTTCCAATTGTTCCTGTTTTCTGGGTCCATCAAGCAGGACATCGTACCAGTGGCCGGGGTCGAAATTCTCCAAGGCTGCCAACTCTAATCCCTCTTCATTGATCTCTTGTCGCAGGGCGCGCAACTCGTCGTAGGTCCAATGTGTGCTGCCTGCGGCGCGGCCAAATACTTCATCGCCACTCGCAGTGGACATTTTGCCCGGGCGAAAGTAATCCGAGAGGTGCGCGACGATATGTGTCGCGCCGGCCTGTTTCGCAAAGCGGAAATTGTCGCGATCCAGCATATGGCGGTAAAGACCCAGTCCTAACTTCATAGAGTCCTGCCTTGTCGCCTATGTCGGCGTACCGGAAATGCTCGTGCTTCGCAACGCACGAAAGCGCTATATAACGTCTGCTCAATGAGATGCCTAACTATGGCAACTCTTGCACATTATGTCAAAAGGCACGCATGACGCGCCGCTCCAACGTGTCGATTATGGCAGGCCCGCTCGGCGCGCTTGTGGGCGTCAACAAAATGACTTAGCGCCTGTCATAGACATTGATGGCTGCTGTCAAGTATGCGACATGACCTGCTGAAGGACGGGAAGGCGAACCCTATTTTGAAGATATCTGTTAATTGTCGTATACTATTTTCAGTTGGCTGGATGATCTGGCGAATGCAATTCGTCTATGCGTAAATCATTGTTCCCAGTCTATGTCTGGCGCAACGGGATTTATCCGGCTTGCCATGTTGATCAGTGGAGGTAAACTCCTGGCAGGTACGTGGCAGAGCCTTGTATTGCTGGAGTTGAGCCGGCCGAGACAGTGAAAACTATTCTCTATGACAGTTGAGCGATCATAAGAGTCGAATAAAGGTGCAAAAATGTTAACACATCAGCAAATTGACGAGTTTACTGAAAATGGATACTTGGCTGTGGATGGCTTGCTAGATTACGACTTGGATATCGCGCCGGTTATTGCCGAGTATCAGCAGCTCCTTGACGAATTGTGCGAGCAATGGGTTGCCGAAGGGCGTCTGGGCGAAAGTTATAGCGAACTGCCATTCGAGAGGCGGCTCGTCGAAGTATATAAGGCGGGCTGCGACTACGCGCAAGCCATTGACATCGCCTTGCCCAACGACAAGATCTATGAAGACACGCCCATTAACCTGGGTCCGGCGGTCTTTAACCTACTGAAGAGCCCGCGAATGCTTTCGGCTGTTGAATCGTTGATCGGCGGCGAGATTTATTCCAACCCCATTCAGCACGTGCGCATTAAGGCTCCGGAGAAGATCATTGCACAGCGAGACCAATTTAACTCACTATATGGGAAGACGTATTGGCACCAGGATGTCGGCGTAGGCTTGGAAGAAGCTGATGATACACAGATGCTAACTTGCTGGGTTGCGGTAACCGAGGCCACGGTGGAGAACGGCTGCTTACAGGTTGTTCCAAAAAGTCATCGCCAGGGAATCGCCTTGCATTGCACGCCGGGACAACTCAGCATACCTGAGCGGCTCATTGAAGTAGATGAAGCCGTACCGGTGCCATTGAATCCTGGCGGCGTGCTGTTCTTCGATCCACTGTGCAAACACGCCTCTCTCGATAACAAAGGCGATTCGTTTCGCTGGAGCTTTGATCTTCGCTACAATCCCAGTGGCCAGCCCACGGGCCGACCACACTTTCCAGGCTTCATCGCGCAGAGCCGCGTAAATCCTGATTCTGTGCTGGACGATTGGCGGGAATGGGCTCAGTTGTGGTACGACGCGCGTGCGCGGCTGGCCGGCGTTGAGGAAATAAAGGCCCACCGCTGGGACGACGGTGATCCACTGTGTGCATGATACTGCAAAGAGACCACTAGTCTGAATTTGAGTGGAGATACATTTAACCCCTTTAGAACTGAAGTTCATTAAGGATGGCGTCTGTTTGTCGCTGACGGGATGCTCCCGAACCCCTTATCTCTGACTCCTGCCGCGGCCATTGGCTATCACTAGCGAATTACGCCCTCGGGATTTACAATTCAGGTTGCGGCCAACTAGCAGACTTTGGAATCTATGTTTCATCTGGTATGCATGAGTTGTGGGCAGACTTGCCACGACGTCGGCGCGGCGAATTGCCCGCATGATGGCGGCGTCCTTGACGTCAAGTATGATTCCGCCGAAATACGGATTCAAACAGACTTGCCCGGCATCTGGCGCTACGCCGACCATCTTCCGCTGACCGATCCGAAGCACGTCGTCAGCCTGGGGGAAGGCGACACGCCGCTGCTGCCTTCGGCCCGGTTGGGTGCCGGCATTGGGCTGTCGCAGCTCTATTTCAAAAACGAGGGACTCAACCCGACCGGTTCTTACAAAGACCGGATCGCCACAGTCGGCATTACCTATTTGCGTCAACTGGGCAGGCGGGCATGGTCCGCCACCTCGTCGGGCAATGCCGGCGCCTCCCTGGCTGCCTACGGCGCGCGGGCAGCGGTTGATGGCTATCTGTTCACGCTGGAACGGGCGCCGCGGGCGAAGATCGCGCAGATCATCGCCTATGGTCCGAAAGTGATGGCAGTACAGGGTTTGGGTTATGACCCGGCGGTAGAAGCGGATACCTGGAATAATATCGAGGAGTTGTGCCAGGCAAACGGTTGGCTGATGTTGATCACCGCGCGCAGCAACAGCCCGCAGTCTATGGAAGGCGCCAAGACCATCTCCTACGAGATCTGCCAACAGTTGCAGGACGATGCGCCCGATGTGGTCTATGTCCCTTGTGGCGGTGGCGGATTGCTGAGTTCGATCTGGAAGGGCTTTCTGGAATGGCGCGCAGCCGGTTATATCGATCGTGTCCCTCGAATGGTGGCTGTGCAGCCAAGAGGCTGTGACCCGGTGACGCAGGCTTGGGAAGCAGGGCGTCCGGTGCAGCCGCTGGACGATTGTACCAGCGCCGTCTCCGGCATCATCCTGACGTCGCCACCGGATGGTGACCTGGTTCTGGATGCGCTGTGTGAGTCGGATGGCTGGGCGGTCTCCATTGCCGATGACATCACTTATCAGTCGCAGGCGGAGTTAGCCAATCGCGAGGGGCTCTTCGTGGAACCGGCCGCGGCCATCACTTGGGCGGCGGTCAAGGCGGATCTGGCTGCCGGGCGTCTGTCTGGTGACGAGCGGGTAGTCTGCATCGCGACCGGCATCGGCTTCAAAGACAGCAAGGGGGTCGAAAATATGACCGCTGACACGCCCTTGCACATGATCACCGCCGACGACATCCTTCGAATCACATGATCGACATGCTGCCAGCTTCTGCGATGGCATCGCCCATACCACGCGTCGGCTGAACGGGCTGTCGTGAAGCTCGAGGTCAGGTAGTTTATGCCAAGTACCGCGATTCCACGAATAGCCATCGGTGGCATCCTGCACGAGACGCATACTTTTATACAACAGCCGACGACTGTGGCGGACTTCGAAACGCAGTCGCTTCTTATCGGCGACGAACTAATTTCGGCCATGCGTGGAATGCGCTCCGGCATCGGCGGCATGATCGACCGCGGCGCTGACGAGGGCTGGCAACTGCTGCCGACTTTGTACGCCGCCGCCATGCCCGCGGGCATTGTGACCGAGGGGGCTTATCGGGCGCTGTTGCGCGGCATGATAGATCAACTCAAGGCGGGTATGCCAGTCGATGGTGTGCTATTGGCTTTGCATGGCGCGATGGTCGCCGAGGGCGAATTGGATGTCGAGACGGCTATCGTGGCGCAGGTGCGCGCACTCGTGGGGGACGCGCCGATCGTCGTCCAGCTTGATATGCACGGTAATATCAGCCCGCGCTTGGTTGAACTCGCGGATGTGCTGCTGGCATACGACACCAATCCACATATTGATGTTTATGAAAGGGGCGTAGAAGCGGCTGCGATCATGGCGCGTTTGCTGCTGCGGGAAATCCAGCCGACGGCCGCCTTTGCTCGCCCGGCCCTGCTGCTGCCCGCGCAGAGCACAGCTACGGCGGATCCACCGCTAAAGCTCGTGCATGCGCGGGCAGCAGAAATGGAAGCGGAATCTGACGTGATCTGCGTGGCGGTGATGGCCGGCTTCGCCTACGCCGATACGCCTTTCACCGGCCCGAGCATCATCGTCACCACGGACGATATGCCAGAATTGGCGCAGAATTATGCGTCCGAACTCAGCGACATCTTATATCGGCATCGCGACAGCGCAACGCCGCGATTTTTCTCCCCAGCCGAGGCGGTCGCCAAAGCAGCGCAGCATGAGGGCGGTCCGGTTATCCTGGTGGATTCGGCCGATAATATAGGCGGCGGCACAACGGGCGACGGCGCCGACGCATTGGTCGCCATGCTGGAATTCGAGGTCCATGAAGGCACGATCGTGCTGGCCGATCCAGAAGCGGTAGCCATCTGCTTTGACGCGGCTGAGGGTGCCCGGGTCACGCTGGAAGTGGGTGGCAAGGCGGACAGTTGGCACGGCAAACCCGTCGCTGTGACCGGTTTCGTGCGCGCGCTTTCCAATGGCGTCTTCACTGTCGAACTGCCGGATAATCACTTCGCTTCGTTTTATGGCAGCACCGTGCATATGGGACGAACTGTCTGGCTGCGCGTTGCCGGGGTGAATGTCCTCCTGACTGAACGCAAGACGCCGCCGCTTGATCTCGCCCAATTGCGTCACATCGGCATCATCCCGGAAGCACAAGCTATGATCGTGGTCAAATCGGCCGTCGCTTATCGCGCCGCCTACATGCCGATCGCCAGCGCGGTGATCGAAATGGATACCGCCGGCTTATGCAGCGCGAATCTGTCTCGCTTTCCCTACCGTCATCTCAGGCGCCCGGTCTTTCCACTGGATTGAATGCTTTGGGGCAGCCATGCGGCTGTTATTTTGCAGGGCATATAACTTACCGCTATAGTTTTAGCGGTGAATCGAGTTGCAATCTTGTACAGTCCGCCGGTTGGCTGCCGGTGTGCCGTCAAGTGATTAAGCCGGTTACCTCTTGCAACATAATCGACGAGGACCACAGAGCAATGTCGCGATATCAGCGATCAAATGAGCTTTTCCAGCGGGCAAAGACTTCACTGGCGGGCGGGGTCAGCAGCAACGTGCGCGCCCTGGCGCAGCCGCCACTTTACTTTCGCAGCGCCGCTGGCACGCGCTGGTCGATGCCGACGAAAACGTCTACCTCGATTTCGCGCTCTCACAGGGACCGATGTTGCTTGGACACAGCCCGCCCACTGTACTCGATTATGTCGAACGGGCGATGCGGGAAGGTCAACTCTATGCCGCCCAGCACGAGCTGGAAATAGAATTGGCGGAGAAATTTCAGCGCCACGTGCCCTGCGCTGAATTAGTGCGTTTCTGCAATTCGGGCTCGGAAGCGGTACACGCGGCGATTCGCTTGGCACGCGCGGCGACCGGACGCGATAAGATTCTCAAATTCGAAGGGCATTATCACGGCTGGTATGACGAGACGCTGGTCAGCACGGCGCCGGCTTTGGATCAGGCGGGTCCTGCTGAAGCGCCGCATGCGGTATCGGGTTCCGCCGGGCAGCCGAGCCATGCGCGTGACAATATTATCGTCCTGCCTTGGAACGATGTGGATCTCTTGCGAAATGCGCTGCAGCAGGGCGGGAGCGGAGTGGCCGCGCTAATCTTGGAACCGGTGATGTGTAACAACGCCTGCATTCCGCCGCAGCCAGGTTATCTAGAGGCGGTCCGGGAATTATGCACGCAGTACGGTATCGTTCTAATCTTCGACGAGGTCATCACCGGCTTTCGGCTGGACCTGGGCGGGGCGCAGGCCTTCTTCGGCGTCACGCCGGATCTCGCGACTTTCGGCAAAGCGATGGCGAACGGATTTCCCATTGCTTGTCTGGCGGGCCGGCGCGCTCTGATGGAGCCAATCGCCAACCTGCGGGTCAATCATTCCGGCACTTACAACAGCAACGTGATGGTCACCGCCGCCGCCTGCGCCACGATCGCCGAATTGGAACACATCGACTACAAGCGTTTACATGCCCTCGGCGAGACATTGATTGGCGGCTTGCGCGATCTCGCCGCAAAACATGGCAAGTCTGTGCTGGTTCAAGGCTATGGGCCAGCGTTTCATTTGGCTTTTACCGAGCGGCGATCCATAGTTGATTACCGCGATAGTCTCGCCAGCGACAAGGAGCGCAACAGCGCCTTCGTCAGCGCCATGCTGGACCGTGGTATTCGCCTGCTCTCGCGCGGATTATGGTATCTTTCCGCCGTCCATACCGAATCGGATATAGGCTACGCTTTGGAGACTGTTGAAGCGATTTGGCGATGAGGCTGCCTCGATTCGCCAGAAGGAAGCGGTAAGCGGCGCAGTCATCAATATACTGCGCCAGCTCAGTTAACGATGCTATCTCTGCTAACGTCGCTATAGATGCCGAGAACGGGATACGGCATGGGCAGACTGTTCTATATCTGTGAGCTGCGCCAAGGCGCACAGATGGATCAGTGGGTGCTAATGAAAGCCTACCTGCGTCCCAGCGAAGCGTCGCGTGGGCTCAAAAAAACGTCGTTGACGAAAATGACGGTAGAAGTACGCGATGGCGATCAGGACAAGATACTCGGCTCGTACGAAGCTGAAGAATGGCTGCGTATGGCGAAGCCATTGAGCGCCGGAACAGGATGCTTGACAATAAGCGGCGTTACGAGGAGCGAACTGCAAATACAACACAGGCGAAACGGCGTTTGTCCGAATTGCGCGGTCTGGTCAAATAGGTCTGGCTTGGCATAGATGCCCAAGCGTATGTCGATCAGCTGCGCGATAATTGGCAGTAAGAATAGATGCCGCGCTACATACAGTGCGGCACCTTTATGTTGATACCGCTCCTTTGATTTATTATGCCGAGGAAAGTCCGACTTATATAGCCAAAATGGATCGGATTATTGTTCTCATCGAGAGGACTCCTCTTCACGCTTTCAGTGCTGTACTCACGCTGTCGGAGGTCATGGTTCAGCCGCTGCAAACCGGTAATCAGCAACTTGCCCAAGAATACCACGACATCCTAGTCACCAGCGGCGCTTACACGCTGGTTTCTATCACAGCGGCAATCGCTGAGTTGGCGGCCGTTGTTCGCGCTCGCTACAACCTGCGTACGCCTGCTGCATTGCATGTCGCTACCGTTATCAGCTACCGGCTGCGATGCATTTCTCACCAATGGCGCCCGTATCAAGCGTGCTCAAGAGCTTACGATCCTGGACCTTTACGAACTCGAGCTATAGCAAGCGATCCACAGCGACATGCGCGACGCCCGGTTCTATGCAAGGCAATTGGTCTTACTCGAAAGATTGGACTGCTGATGGGATACTGTGGATAATCCCGATTGATTCTCAACAAGTAGCATCAAGATATGCAGTACCTTAAGAGATCTGCACTACCTGCTGTTCTGTGTCCGGTTCCGCAGCGCTAGACTGCCCGCTGATTAGACCTCTTGTTTGCTATACACCCGGATGTCGCTTCACTTGCCGCGAGATAGTGACCGGTGTCCCTTGGGTCATCGAATAGAGCGGGGAGTGGGGACGGTTTTGTTGACATACGCTGTCAGAAGCGGTACGCTCACAAACAAGTGCGTATTATGCACAGACTGTGCAAGCCGATTGCAATTTGAGAACTAGATTTCTTGGAATATGAACCAAATTCATGGCAATGTCATCAAGTCACTCTCGCGCGGTCTGACCGCACTGGAGTTGGTCGTCGAGGAATCGACGACGCCTCAGAGCCTGGCCAAATCCTTGGATGTTGACCGCACAACGGCTTATCGTATCCTCAATACGCTGGCGGCACACGATTTTGTACAGCGAGACCCGCTTGACGATCAATATGTTGTCAACATACGGAAAATCTTCTCCTTCGCCCACAGCGTCGTCGGCAAGCTGCGCTTCCCGACTCTCGCCACGCCCTATTTGGAAAGGCTGCGCGCGAAAACCGGCGAAGCGGCGTCGCTGGCGGTCTTGCAGGACGCGGTAGTCGTTTATGTCAACCATCTGCCGAGCGAAGAAGCGATCACGGTGGCGCCAATGCTTGGTGTGCGGCGGCCCATCCATGTCTCAGCGGTAGGCAAGGCGATCTGGTCACACTTGCCAGCGGCCGCGCAGGATCGGCTCTTTGATCTCAGCGATTGCGCGCCCCTTACCAGCAAGACCCTTACCGATACGAGTCAGATCCGCGCGGAGCTACAACTCACGAAAGACCGCGGCTATGCCATTGACGATGAAGAGACATTTGATGGAGTGCGCTGTGTAGCGGCGCCGGTGCGCAATCATCGGGGTGAAATCATCGCCGCAATGGGCATCTCCGGTCCCTCAACGCGACTGACGCGGGAGCGCGTGCACATGTACGGCATATATCTACGTGACTTGAGCCAGGACTTTTCTGTATCGTTAGGAGCGCCGGCAGTCGAACACGCCCTGTCCAGTCAACGGTAAGTTATGCTCGCAAATAGAAAGGCAACTACTTATAGGAGGATAACCAAGAGATCGTATCGAAAGACCGAGCAGTTTTTAGTATAGGAGCTAAAGAGATGAAAAACCTCAAAACCCTTTTGATCTTGCTTGTTGTATGTTTGCTATGCCTGCCGCTGGTATCGGCGCAGGACTCGATCCCGTTGACGGATCCCGCAACGGGCGCACGCCCATACGAGGGCCAGGAACTACGCATCCTCAATACCGAGGTCGTGCCAATCCTGGCATATCAGCACCAGATCCTCGATCCATTGTATGAAGAGGCCTCGGGCGTCACCCTGATTTATGAGAACGCGTCGCATAGTGATGTTCTGCCACGCATTCAGACGGCCTGCGCGGCCGGCGGCGACGACTTCGACATCATGTTTGTCGAGGATGGCTGGGCGGGCGCTCTGGCGGCACTGGGCTGCCTGGAAGAGCTGGATCGATTGTATCTGGCGGCGCCGGGCGATTCGCATCCGGAAGATTTCACCACCCGCGCCTTCGGTACCGTGGCTATGGCCAAAGAAAAATGGGTTGGCATGCCTACGCTGGTTGCTGTCGGCATGTTCGCCTATCGCACTGACCTGTTTGGAGACCCGGATGAGCAAGCGGCCTTCATGGAGCGCTATGGGCGCGAGCTCACCGTACCGCAGACCTGGGACGAACTGGCGGAAGTTGGCGAATTCTTCACCCGCCCCGAGGATGAGCTCTGGGGTTTCAACTATCGCTATGGCACGCCGAACAACATTCTCTTCGATTACATGATTCACTTCGGCTTCTCGCGCGGGGTAGATTTCTTCGATAGCGACTTCAATCCACTATTCGATACCGAGGCGGCGATAGATACGGCAGCCTTCTTTGCCGGTCAGGACTTCCTCAACATGCAACCGCCGGGAAGAGAATCCTACCAATTCGGCGAAGTGCTGCAGAACTTCACGCAAGGCAAGGTAGCGATGTATGGCACGGAGAGTTGGGCGATCCCGCTTCTGTTGGATCCGGAAGCATCGGTCGTTGCCGCCCACACCGCCTTCGCGCCGGTGCCGGGCTGGCGCAATCCGGAAACAGGCGAGATTCAATCGGCGCTGCTTTCGGCAGGCCCGGCTTATATGATCAACTCGCGGATTCCCGAGGAGCGCAAGCACCTCGCTTGGGATTACCTGCAACTGGCGCACGGCGTAGAGTTCTCCCGTATTCTGGCGGACCAAACTGGCGCCGGGCATCGCATCTCTGCGCTGACCGATGCCGATCTGGTCGCGAAGTGGCCGCATCTGACGGCGAATTATGAAGCGGCGAAAGTCGGCATCGGCCGTCCCGCGGAACCCTGGTGGCCTGAAGCGGAAAATGCCATCGGGCGCGCCTTGCAAGAGGTCGCCGCGGGTGGCGATCCGGCAACATTAATGGTGGACGCCAACAACGACATCAGGGAAATCGTCGAAGACGCTGGCTACTACGACGAGGGTATCGCCTATGTATCGGTAGAACAGCGCGAAGAGTTTGTCTGCGCGAAGTTGGCCGAGCTGGGCTTGGAGCACGACGAGTGCATGTAGAATAGTGCAATAGCGCTACCCAATGTCCCTCCCTCCTTGTGAGGGAGGGACTCCTGCACGGAAATCCGTCGTATTTTGCCCCCGTCCCTCAGTGTGGGGAAACGGGCGGAGACCATGCCGATGAACCCGTCTCGAGCAGCGGGCAATCAAAACAAGTCGTTTTCAACCCGCCTCTACCGTCTGACGCAGCAGCACAAGCATTGGTTCTTTATCGTCCCGGCGCTGATCATCCTGCTGACGGTGGTGATTTACCCTATCATATTCGCGACCGGCGTTTCCCTGTTTCGCGTCACTTTTGCCTCGCAGTCGCGGCCCTTTGTAGGTTTGCAAAACTTCGAGCGCATGCTCAGCAACGATGACTTCCTGCAGAGTACCTATAACACGCTCTTTTATGTGGTGTTTTCGGTTTCCGGTTCCTTCATCTTGGGCTTTGGCGCTGCTCTGTTGCTCCGCCGCGTGACCGTGGGCAAAGACCTGCTGCGCTTGATCTTGATCATTCCAATCACCATGGCGCCGATCGTGGTCGGTTTGATGTGGAACTGGATGCTCGATCCGCTCTTCGGGCTGATTAACTGGTTCTTCGTCCTGCTGGGAATCCCGAGGCAGACCCTGCTGGCACAGGCGGGAACCGCCCGTATGACCGTTGTCCTGGTTGATATCTGGCAGTGGTATCCTCTCGTTTTTCTCATTATCGAGGCGGGCATGGCGACCCTGCCGCGCGCGCCTTATGAATCGGCGCGGCTGGAGGGTGTCTCGTCCTGGATGATCTTCCGCCGTATCACCTTGCCGACGCTGCGTCCGGTGATTTTGGTAGCTTTACTTTTGCGCACGGTCGATGCTTTCCGCACCTTTGACATCGTGCGCGTTATGACCGACGGCGGACCGGCGCTGACCACTGAAACCTTGAGCCTGTATCTCTATCGCACCGCTTTCACCTTCAACAAACTGAGCCGCGCGGCGGCCGGCTCGATCCTGATGCTGCTGGTCATCGGTCTGATTTCCGCCCTGATGTTCCGCTTCTTGTACCGTGATGTCGAAGTGGGGTAGGCAGTGATGCGCGTGCCCACCTCCGAGCGAATCCTGGCATACGTCATCCTGATCGTGATGGCGATATTGGTCTTGGTTCCGGTGCTTGCCGGCGGCGTCACCGCATTCAAGCCGCAGATCATTTGGGTATCGAGCCCACCGACCTGGCTCTTCGAGCCCACCTTGGAAAACTTCGAGTTCGTGTTTTTCACACGTCAGGGCTGGGTGCATTTGCGCAATAGTTTGATCATCTCGATCGGCTCAGTGGTCATGGCGCTGATCTTGGGCGTACCGGCTGCCTATGGCTTCGCCCGTTTTCGCTTTCGTGGATCGAAGGCATTGATGCAATGGCTGATCTCTCTGCGCATGATCCCGCCGATTGTCGTCGGCCTGCCATTCTATGCTATGTTCCTATTTCTTGAGCGCACATTTAACATCGGCCTGCGCGATACTTATCCCGGTCTCATCATTACTTATCAGACCTTTCTCTTGCCCTTGGTCATCTGGATGATGCGCGGTTACTTCGTGGAGTTGCCCGCTGCCATGGAAGAAAGCGCTATGGTAGAGGGGTATACGCGGCTTGGCGCTCTGGTGCGGGTGGTGATGCCGGTGGTCTGGCCCGGTGTCGTGGCCACTGCGCTGCTAAATTTCATTTTCGCCTGGAACGAATTCTTCCTAGCGTTGATTCTCGCCGGCAACAGAACCAGCACACTGCCGATGTCGGCCGGCACTTATGTCGTGCGTGCCCGTGTGGAATGGGGCAATTTATTCGCGGTTAACCTGATCATTATGGTGCCGGTGATTGTGCTGACGATCATCCTGCGGCAGCAATTGGTCAAGGGGCTGACGTTTGGCATCCTGGAGTAAACGCAAATCATGAGAGTCGACCTAAAAGACTTGGCAAAGCAATTCGCAAATTCAGATCGCGCCGCGGTCAACAAGATCAATCTGGTCATCGACTCAGGCGAGCTGGCGGTTTTGCTGGGTCCCTCGGGCTGTGGCAAGACCACGACCTTGCGCATGATCGCCGGCCTGGAACAGCCGGATAGCGGACGCATCACTATAGAAGACCGCGATATCACCGATCTGGCGCCAAAGGATCGCCGCGTCGCCATGGTCTTCCAGAATTTCAGCATGTATCCCACCATGAATGTTTATGACAATATCGCCTTTCCGCTGCACGCTATCAAGATGGATCGCAAGGAAATCGATCGCACAGTGCGCGAAGTGGCGCGCCTGGTCAACATTGATCATTTGTTGAAGCGCAGCGTACGCCAGGTTAGTGGCGGCGAAGCACAGCGAGTTGCGCTGGCCCGGGCGATGGTGCGCCGCCCCGAGGTCTTTCTGATGGACGAGCCCTTGAGCAACCTGGATGCCAAGCTGCGTATACAGCTCCGCACCGAAATCAAGCGCCTGCATCAGGATACCGGCGCCACCTTCATCTTTGTCACGCACGATCAGGAAGAAGCGATGACACTCGGCGACAAGATCATCGTGATGGACCAGGGCGATATACAGCAGGTGGGCACGCCTCACGAAGTATTCTTCGCGCCGCAAAACGCCTTCGTGGCGAATTTTGTGGGCACACCGAGCATGAATATGTTGCCCGGCACAGTGCAGACAGAGGATGCGGGAGGATATCGTGTACAACTACCCGGATTCGATCTTAAGCTGCCAACGCGCTTTGAGGACGGGCTGAAGAACATGAAGAGCGATGGCGTTATCTGGGGCATCCGTCCGGAAGCCATCAAACTGGTAGCGGAGCCGGGAGAGAACTGCGTCAGTGGCACGGTCGAGCTGGTGGAAGCACTGGGCAGCCGTGATCTGATGTTCGTGCGGGCGGAGCAGGAACTTTTCGGTGTTATCGTCGATGCACTGGATTCAGCCGCTGTCGGCGACAATTGCCACCTGTATTTTGATGGCGCGCAAATGCATCTCTTTGCAGCCGATAGCGAGCGTTCGTTACTGAATAGTCATGCATCGGTTGGGATGTGATGGATAGTGGGCTAAGTGGCAAGAACGCCCTGATAAGCGGCGGCGGTACCGGTATCGGCCGCGCTATTGCGACGGCGCTGGCAAATGAGGGCGTTAATATCGCCATCGGCAGCAATCAAGCCGAAGACGATGTATTGAGCGAGATCGAGGCGCGCGGCGTCCGGGCGTTGCATGTGCCGGCCGATGTCAGCGTCGAAGGCGATGTGACCAACATGGTTGATGCCGCGATCATGCAGTTGGGCTCTATTGATCTCTACGTGAACAACGCAGCGATCACTATGCACCAGCCGATAACGCGGATCAGCAGCGCTGCCTGGCTGAAGACGATCAACACCAATCTGTCGGCTTGCGTTTGGGCTTGTCGCGAAATCTGCCGTCACATGATCTTGCGCGGCGGCGGAAGTATCTTGATTATTGGATCGACGGCGCAATTTAGCCAAGCGTATGGCGAGGCGGCCTATCACATTTCCAAGACTGGTCTGCGGATCTTCAAGAATACGCTGGCCATCGAGATGGCGCCGCACGGCATCAGAGTCAATCTATTGGTGCCAGGTCATTTTGTGACGCCGCTGACCGAAGGCATCAGCAGTAAGCAGGCGGAGATTGTGCTCGGGCAGATTCCCTTGCGTCGATTCGGGCGGACGCGCGAGCTGGCGGCGACGGCGCTGCTGCTGCTTTCAGACCGGCTCAGCCCCTATACGACCGGCGCTGAATTCGTGGTTGATGGCGGGCTGCACCTGCGTCCGCTGCCAATGGTCAGCGATGAAGAGCTTTTATCCATGAACCTGTAGGAATGAAAAAAACATGAATGCGATCGAGTTGAAAGCGAAGTGGCGGCGCGGCGAGCCGAGCCCGGGTATGTGGCTGAGCCTGACCGATATCACCGTTGCTGAGATGATAAGTGATGTCGGTCTGGATTGGGTCGCCATCGATACCGAGCATACGGCGATTGACCTGCAAAGTTTGCAGAACCTCTTAATTGCGCTGAGCGATACGCCAACTGTCGTACGGGTGCCGGGCAACGATACGTTCCATATCAAACGAGTGCTGGACATGGGCGCCGCGGGGGTCATCGTGCCACATATCTACAGCGCGGAAGAAGCGCGGCGAGCGGTGGCTTCGTGCAAATACCCGCCGCTAGGCATGCGCGGCACCGGTCCCCGGCGCCCCAGCCGGTATGGCCTGGATGAAAAAGCCTACCTGGCAGATGCGAATGCGTCGACCATCGTCGCCATCATGATCGAGACGGTAGAAGCGGTGAACGACTTCGATGCCGTGCTGAAAGTGGAGGGATTGGACGCCTGCATGATTGGCGCGGTGGACTTGAGCGCGAGTATGGGTCTGCTGCCCAACTTTGACGATCCGCGCGTGATTGAGACAATTGACCAAGTGGCGGCCAAGGCGCGCGCCGCCAATATGCCGCTGATGTCCGGTCGATCGCCCGACGCCGATGAAAACAGCCCCTTCGGCTGGAACAACCTGCTGAAGCAGGGATTGCACATCATCCCGATCGCATCAGACCAGGGCCTGATTCTGGACGGTGCGCGCGAGATGCTGGATACCTTTCGCGCTGCTGTGGGCGGAGTCAAATAATGCCCAAGATCGAAGTGGAACGGCTGCGACAGCTGGGGACGGCGATACTCGACGCTCTGGGATCGCCCCATGAGCGGTCGGCCTGGGTGGTCGAAACACTCTTGAACTCGAACCTGGCCGGGCATGATTCACACGGTTTAATGCGCCTGCTGCAATACGCGGCGCACGTGCGCGCGGGGCATATCGAGCCGGCCGCCGAAATTACAACCCTGCGCGAGGCGGGCGCGACGGCGCTACTGGATGCGCAGCGTGCCTGGGGGCAAGTCGCGGCACGGCAGGCGATGAAGCGGGCGATTGAGATGGCGGCGGCAAACGGGATAAGCATGATCGCTCTGCGCAATTGCCCGCATATTGGCAGGTTGGGCGAATACGTCTTGATGGCTGCCGAGCGCGACATGATCGGTACGGCGTTTGTCAATTCGCAGACCGGCGGGAACGGAACCGTCGTGCCTTGGGGTGGTATCCAAGGGCGTTTCACACCGACGCCTCTTGCCTTCGCCGCGCCGAGTGGTCTGGACTGGCATGTGCTGGTGGATATCACCGCATCGGTTATGCCGGAGGGCAAGGTCCGCGATCATCTGTATCGCGGTGTATTACTGCCCGAGGATGTCATCATTGATGCCAAGGGCAAGCCCACAAGGGATGCCAATGAATTCTACGGACCGCCGATGGGGGGCATCTTGCCCTTGGGCGGGCCGGTTGGGCATAAGGGTTACGCGCTGGGCGTGATGATCGAGATGCTGGCCGGTGGCTTAAGCGGCGCCGGCTACGTCAGCGACGCGGTCGTGGCAAATGGCAACGGCGTTCTGTTTCAGGTGATGAACATCGCCGCATTCGATGACACCGGTAACTTCAAGCGGCGCACCCAAAAGCTCATCGCCCATGTCAAGTCGTCTCGACCGCGGGCCGGTGTCGACGAGGTTTTGTTCCCGGGCGAGCCGGAATATCGCAGGACCCTGCGGCGCCAACGCGAAGGCATTGAGTTGCCGGAGAGCTTGTGGGAGGCGATAGGCGAATTGGCAGCGGATGTCGGCGTGGTTCTCAAGGGAGTCTGAGCGATGCGTTTGTGCGGCAATTCCATCACATTTCAGGCCTACACCGTTGAAGAGGCTTGTCAGCGATTAGCGGCGGCGGGATGCAATGCAGTGGAAATGTGGCCGCCCCATCTGGCCGATTGCCGCACGCCGGCACTGTTGCGGCAGTTTCGTGAATTTGCCGCTGAACTTGGATTGGAGCTCTGGGGTTTGAACGTCGTCGGTGCTGATTACTTCCAGCCCTTCGGCGCGCAGCAGAATTATGACCGGACCCTGGCGGGGTTGAAGGCGGATGTGGATTATGCGCTGGAGCTTGGCGTCGCCGATGTGATGGTCTGGGAAGGCGTGCGCCCGCAAGAAGGCGACCTGCCCGATGCCGATCTTCTGGCGGTGCTGGTCAGTCTCTTTCGCGAGGCGATCGATTACGCGCGACCGAAGGGCGTGCGCTTCACGGCTGAGCCGCATCCCTTCACCCTGGGCATGGACAATGAATTCATGAAGCAACTCTGCGATCAACTGGATCGGGAACATTTCGGTGTGCTATTCGACTTTTGTCATTACGGTGTAGGTCAGCCGGAGACCTATGTGCAGGCGATTTACGAACTGGAATCGCGGATCGAACATTTGCACTATTCCGATACCGATGGCGTGACAAGCGAACTTCATTATCCGCCCGGCAAGGGCGTGCTCAATTTGAAAGCGATGAATCAAGCGCTGGTCGATGTTGGCTTCGCCGGCACCTCGACGCTTGATATGTATGGTTATCCGGTGCCGGAACAGGGATACATTTGGGGATTACCGGTTTACCGCGCAGCATTGATCGAAATCGGAATCGCGGACGAGGACGATCAATGAAGGCAGCTGTCTTGCATAAGATCGGGGAGCGGCTGACGATCGAGGAGATTCCACGGCCACAGCCCGGCGTCGGCGAGGTACTTGTGAAGGTGCGGGCTTGCGGCATCGATGGAACGGATCTCAAGTTGTTGGATGGCTTCGGCTATGTGCCGGAATTGCCCTTTATCATGGGGCACGAGATCTCCGGTGAGGTCGCGGAAGTGAGTGCCGATGTATGCGACTTTGCGCCTGGCGATCGCGTGGTCATCTATAACTTTGTCACTTGCGGCTCCTGCGTCTATTGCCGCACCTTTCACGATCAGCTTTGCCTGGAAATGGGCGGTATCGTCGGGGTCCTGGATGTGCCGGGTGGTTATGCCGAATATGTCTGCCTACCGGCGTCACAGCTGATCCCTCTGCCCGAGGAAGTAAGTTGGGTGGATGGCGCGACCTGCTGCGATGCTGGTATGACCGCGCTGCATGCCGTGGAGCGGGCGGATGTGGAAATCGGCGAGACTGTCATGGTAATCGGCATCGGTGGTGTCGGCTCGATTGTGACTCAACTGCTGGCGGCGTCCGGCGTTGAGGTGATCGCGGTTGATATTGATGCGGCGAAGGAAGAATGGGCGAGGGAACAAGGCGCATCCGCTTTTATACCCGCTGGAAGTGCCGCGCGCGGCGGGCAGCGTCCGGACATTAGCGCGCTCATCGACGTCGATCGTGTCATAGATGTAGTCGGCCTGGAAAGGTCAATGGCAGCCGGATTTACCTCGCTGCGGCGCGGCGGACGCATGGTGGTGGTAGGTTACACGCCGGAGCTGTTTCCATTGTCCGGTAAGGAATTGGCACAGAACGAAAAAGAAGTGATCGGCACGCGCGCCGGGCGGCGTAACGATTTGAGGCGCTGCCTCAAGCTGTATGCGGCGGGGAAACTGCGTTCGATCGTGCGTCGGGAGTATGCGCTGGAGCAGGTCAACGAGGCGCTGGCAGAGCTACGCGCGGGCGTCACCGGCCGCATCGTCTTGACCTGTGACTGATCGGCTGGTCGTAATAGAAAGTCCTGCGAAACGTTAAACCAGAGGGGCAAATCATGGAAAAGCTAGTTATCACCGTCACCTGCGATACGACTTTGACCTACCCGCATAATCCGAACGGACCGAAACCCGATAACCCAACGGGCGTCGCCGATGAATACGTTCGCGCCATTAACGCCGGCGCTTCGATCTGTCACGTGCACGGGTCTTACGTCAGCGACACGGAAATCCAGCCCGATGGCCGGCTGCTGCAAATTCCTATCATGGACGGCTGGGCTGAGATCACCGAGCGTATCCGCAGCACGGGTGAGGCCGTTGTACAATTTGGCTTGGCGAGTATCCGCCTCGAGCAGAAGGTTGAGCTTTGGCAGAAGCTGAAGCCGGATATGAGCTCGATCAATTTTGATTCGCACGACGAATATTTTCAGCCGGTGCCGGAACATCCACCGGCCGGTTACTGCTATTCGATCCATCCCATTTCCGAGCTGCGGGAATATGCGCGGCTGGCGAATGAAAACGATGTCAAGCTGGAAATCGAATGCTTCAGCACGGGCGCCTTCTGGGCGATTGAGAAGGTGCGCGCCGGCGAATTCTGGCTGGGCGACCAACGCGATGACGAGCTGGGCCTGCTGCCCGATCCGCTGTGGGCGACCTTGTTCTTCGGTTGGCCGGGCCAAAGCTGGACGCCGCCTTCCGCCAAAGGCATACAATTTATGGTCGATCACTTGCCGGAGAATATGAATTGGAGCATGAGTTGTATGGCGCCGGAGGTGTATTGGTCGGTCATCGCCCACGGTATCGCCATTGGCGGTCACGTGCGGGTGGGCATGGAGGATTGCCCCTATGTGGAAAAGGGTGTCTACGCCAAAAGCAATGCCGAGTTGGTAGAGCGGGCGGCGCGCATCGCGAAAGAGGTCGGCCGTGAGGTCGCCACACCCGAAGAAGCGCGTCAGATTACGGGTTTGTCCGCTTGAGCCTCGCGCAATAGGGACGCTCGGAAGGTCGCCAAAAGCATGATCATCGATGCGCATGCCCATATAATGACGGCGGTGCATGGGACAAGCGCCACCGGACCGACGCGATCGCTATCCTGGGGCAAAGTGCGCTGGGGCGACGAGACGATTCAGTTGCTGCCACCCTTCAACGAATCAACAACATTCCCGGCAGAATCGCTGCTGGCGCAGATGGATTGGGCTGGTGTCGAGCGGGCGGTGCTGCTGCAGGGTCCCTTTTATGGCGAGGCTAATGCCTATGTCGCCTCCGCCGTCTTGCGCTGGCCCGATCGCTTTGTCGGCGCTTTCGCGCCCGATCCACTGGCGCTCAATGCCCAAGAGAAATTCAAGCAGTGTGTCGAAGAATATGGCTTGGGTATCGTCAAATTCGAGCTGACTGAGTCGACCGGCTTGACGGGCCGCTACCCGGACCTGCGTATTGACGCGCCGCAATTCAACTGGATCTTCGACGCAGCACAGCGTGACGGGCTGGTTATCACATTCGATTTGGGCAAGATTGGCAGCAGGGCTTATCAGACCGAGGCGGTGGCTACCATCGCCGAACGGTATCCGGATTTGCAGATCGTCATCGCCCATCTGGCACAGCCACCGACCAACGAAAGTGGCAATGCTGAATTAAACGCCAAATGGGAAGAGCAAATCCTCCTGGGCCGCAGGGCGAATGTCTCGTTTGATCTATCGGCCTTGCCCGCGTATTCGCCGGCCTACGATGAATATCCTTATGTAGCGGCGCAAGATTATATACGCCGCGCGGCGCAACTGATCGGCGCGGGAAAAATCATGTGGGGTACGGATGTCCCGGGTCTGCTGACAAGCGGCAGTTATCGGCAACTGTTGAATTATGTTCGACTTCATTGCGATTTCTTGTCCACCGTGGAAAAGGCGCAGGTGTTGGGCTTGAATGCCTTGCGGGTGTATTGGTCCTACTCATCCTGAGTCGTGCAGAATCTGCGCGGGACGACGGGCAGAATCGCAACACGGTCTCCTCGCCCGGCTGCTTCAGTCACCAGCCCCTGAAGTTTGACATGTTGATTTATTGTGGGATATACTCTTATTCAATAGTTGATCCGCTGCATATTTGTTTGAAAGATTTTAGAACGACCAACTAACCACAATATGCGTAGCGGTAAACTAATCATTTGGATGGAAGCGCATGTTCCGCATTCTAAACAACGCAAACAGCGCGTCATTGAGATGAAAGCAATGCCTTAGCGAGTTTCGGGTTATAGGAATGCTCAATGCTAGTAGACGCGACCCCACAAGATAATGCTCTAAAGACGCTAATCCTGACGAAACGCGAACAGTATACCGATGTGTTGAGAGAGCTGCTGGCCAGTTCGGCTGAGGGTGAGGAAGCCCTTCAACATGAAATAGCGCAGCACTTCATGCGCTTGGGCTGTCAGGTAGAAAGCATTTCAAGCAAACCCAATCGTTTTGTTCTGAATTCGGATTTCTCGACGGCTGGATCTATGCAAGGCGCTGATCGGGTGAGTGTTGTCGGTGTACAACCGGGAATAGGTGAAGGGCGCAGTCTGCTGGTTTTTGCGCATCCAGACAGCGAGCCAGTGACTGACACTGCTAAATGGCAGCACGATCCATTTGCAGGAGAGATTGAAAATGGTCGCATGTATGGTTGGGGAATCGCCGATGACCTGAGTGGGGTTGTCGCGATGATTTGCGCGCTTGAAGCGATTCAATCAGCTGGGCTGAGGCTGTCTGGACAGGTAATTTGCGCCAGCGCTGCAAGCAAGCGGCGTGCGCAAGGCATCTATGCCATCCTGGAGCAGGGTTACTTTGCCGATGCAGCCATATATCTTCATCCAGCAGAATCAGGGGCTGGGCTAGGTGACATTAAGGCACGCTCATCCGGTTATATGCAGTTTCGGATTACTGTTCGCGGCCAACCGCCTGAGACGCCTGAGCCGACCCACACGCCGTTTTACCACCTCGCTATTAACCCAATTGATAAAGCCTGGCTGGTCTATCATGCCTTGGCAGAGCTTGCCAAGCAGCGCGCTCAGCGCGTTCACCACCCTGCCTACGACGAGATCGGACGCTCCACCAATCTACACGTTTCCCATATTGAAGCCGGAGACGCAACTCGCCCGGGTCGAGTCCCATCCACTGCGATTATGACAGGGGCAATTACTTTTCCACCGGATGAAGACTTAGCCGATGTTCAGCGCGAATTCGAAGCTGCCGTGCAACAAGTTACTGAAAATGATAATTGGCTTAGGAAGCATCCAGTACAGGTGGTCTGGCTGCAAGGAACTAGCGGTGTAGAAGTCTCGGAAGAGAGTGCAATCTTTCAAACAGTAGTGGCTGCAATCCAAGGGGTGAAAGGGACTATTCCGAAAGTGCAGTCCTTGCATGCTGGCAGCGAGATTCGCGCGCCGAATCATTTCAAGGGTATTCCAACACTGGGCTTTGGTCCCTTATCAGGAGACAACGTACAAAGTGGCGGTACGGATGAATGGGTCAACATCGACGATTTTATCAACATGGTTGAGGTTGTTGCGAACATTATCGTCGATTGGTGTGGCTAGTTATCTCAAGTGGGTAAGTGATTTTCTAATGGCTTGTGAAATGGGAGGGGATATATGGAGTGAAGTGATTACCGCGGTGAAGAGCTAATCTCTTCAACCGTTTTTGCAAGTTAAACATAAATGAAAGGAAAAAACTGCCATGTTGTTTAACAGAAGGAAACATTTCCTGTTTCTGAGTATCGCGCTTCTATTCATCGCTTCTGTCGTCGGCGGTGGGTTCGTACTCGTTGCTCAAGACATGAGTACGATCGTATTTGCGCTTGCGGGCTCACCCCCTACGTTTGACCCGTTGGCAGCTGCTGACAGTCGTGTAGATACGCCTTCCATCAATCTATACAACGCATTGATTCAGTACTTGCCCGGCGTAACTGAATGGGAAATGGAACTCGCTGAAGGCATTGATATAGCCGAAGACGGCTTGAGTTATACCTTCACGCTAGTGCCTGACATACTGTTCCATGACGGAACCGCACTCACCGCCGAAGATGTCAAGTACACCGTCGATCGTCTGGTAGCGGTGAATATCGGTGTCGCCCGCAGCCTGGGCATGGTTACCGGCGCGGATGCCATTGACGAATCGACAGTCAGAATAGATCTCTCGCAGCCATTTCCCGGCTTCCTGGGGGCGATCTCGCGCCTCTATATCCTGAATTCTGAACTGGTTCAAGCGAATACGGTTGATGACGATTGGGGTCAAACCTGGTTACAGAACCACGATGCCGGTAGCGGTCCCTATGTATTGACCTCCTTCACACCGGAGCAAGAATTCACCATCGAGAGCTTCCCCGATTACTTCAAGGGCTGGGAAGGCAATCACGTTGACCGTGCCATATTCGCTGTACTTAAGGAAGAAAGTACGCGCCGCCTGGCACTCGAAAATGGCGACGCGAACTGGATCCATGTAGGTAGCCCGGAAACACTCGATGCGCTCAGGGAAAATTCCGCATTCACCGTCAACACTGATCCAACACTCAACCAGCTTTACTTTGCGCTGAATAACCAGCATGAGATTCTTCAGGATGTGCGAGTGCGCAAGGCACTGTCATTGGTGTATGACTTTGAAGGGCATGTCGAACTGGCGCGCAATGGTTATGCGGCGATCGCACGGGGTGTAATACCGCCGGGCATTGTCTGCTTTGATCCCTCAGCGCCAGAGTCTGCGATGGACCTCGAACAGGCACAGCAATTGATGGCGGACGCTGGCTACGCTGATGGCGGCTTTGAATTGACGATGGCATATCAGGGTACATCTCCCGAGGAAACCGCGGCGATGCAAATCATGCAGGCTGGCGCGGCGCAGCTCGGTATCACGATCCGTCCCATGGCTATCGAGTGGCCCGCTAAAGTCCAGGCTTACTCTGCGCAAGAAACGGCTCCTGATGTGGGTACGGTGTGGATGTTCCCCTCGCTGCCCGATCCCGATCAGTTTGTGGGTATTCTGGGGCATTCCAGCCAGGCTGGCGGCGGCGGGTACAACTTCTCCTGGTATAGCAATCCAGACATGGATACGCTAATTGCAGCGGGCAAAATCGAACTTGACCCGGAAGCGCGTTGCGAGATTTACCAACAGATTCAGGAATTGTGGCAAGCAGACGCGCCCTATGTCAATGTGGCTGTGGGTATGGCACTGTCAGCTTCCGCGGCAAATGTCATGGGCTTCCAATGGTCGCCACCGCACAGCTTCACCCAGAACGTTTATGAGATGTGGATTGACGAATCCTAATCAAGAGACAGTTCAATATGGGGCGAGTGGGATTTTCATCTTAACTCGCCCCGGCTGTGAGGTAGCTACCCTTGGCTGTATATGTGGTCCGCCGGCTTTACCAGGCTTTGCTGGTTCTGCTCGCTGTGACGGTGATCACCTTCTTTATCTCGAACCTCTTGCCAGGTGACCCAGCGCTGTCATTAGCCGGGCAGTATGCGACAAAAGAACAGGTGCAAGCGACACGTAAACGGCTGGGCCTCGACCAACCAATTCCAATTCAATATCTGAGATATATGCAAAGATTGTTATCCGGTGATCTAGGTTTGTCCATCACATCGCGTCAGCCGGTCTTAAAGGAGCTTAGAGATTTTCTCCCAGCCACACTCGAACTGACGATTGCGGCCTTCTTTTTTACCCTCACGATAGGTGTCCCTTTGGGCGTCCTTGCCGGCTCGACCAAATCACGATGGCTAAAATCAACGATCATCATGGGCTCTCTGGTTGGAGTGGGGATCCCGGTATTTTGGGCCGGGCTTGTCTTCCAGCTAGTCTTTGCTGGACGATTAGACCTGCTGCCCCTATCAGGACGACTGACATTGACCGTCCCGCCTCCACCGAGTGTGACCAATATGTATCTCATAGACACAGTTTTAGCCGGACAATGGAGCACGTTTAGAGATGCGCTCGCACATCTCGTCTTACCAGCTTTCACGCTGAGTCTTGGACAGATTGGCGCCATGGCACGAACGACAAACTCTGCGATGGCGAGTGTGTTTCATCGCGATTATGTTCGTACCGCGCGTGCCAAAGGGCTGTCGGAAAGAAAGGTCTTGTGGTCGCACGTGTTGCGAAATGCGCTATTGCCGGTCGTCACCGTTTTAGGTCTCTATGTCGGGTTTATGTTGAATGGGGCATTGCTGATTGAGATCATTTATTCTTGGGGAGGGCTAGGCACATACGCTTGGATTGGCATTTTCCGTAATGATATTACTGTCATTATGGGCGTGACGCTCACGGCAAGCCTGACGTTTATGTTTGTTAATCTCGTCATAGACCTGACGTATCCGTTTCTTGATCCGCGAATCCAATTTGGATGATCGCAAATTGGCGACCTTATGAGTAGAGAAACTGAATCACCTGCCAGTTGGTCAGTTCCCGAACTGGATGAAGACATCGGGGCATGGCAAAAATTCAAAAAAAGTCGATTTGCCTTTGCAGTTCGACATAATCCGCTGTCGATTCTGGGTTTGCTTATCCTGGTACTCTTGATTTTCATGGTGCTGGCACCAGAACTGTTTACGTCCTATAGTGCCACGCTGCTTAGTCTGAGAACTAAGTTTATAAGCCCATCAGCCGAACACCCCTTTGGGACAGATCACATGGGGATAGATATTTTCGCGCGGGTGGTTTATGCCGCGCGCACAACCATTTGGGTGGTCTTTGTAGTATTGAGTATCGCCACCGGTCTGGGTTTTATTGTCGGCTCGCTAGCGGGCTATGTCGGTGGCCGGATTGATTCCATCCTTATGCGTATGACGGATGTCTGGCTGGCCTTTCCTTCGCTTGTGCTTGCCATCGCCCTGAATGCGGCCTTGGGACGTGGTCTATTTCAAACGATGTTGGCAGTTGGCTTTTCCTGGTGGCCTTCCTATGCCCGGCTGGTTCGCGCGCAGGTCTTGAGTGTTAAGAATGAGGAATATATCCTGGCGGCCAGAGCCCTTGGAGCAGGCCATTTCCGGGTTTTAGTTCGGCATGTATTCCGAAATGGTTTTGACCCCGTTCTTGTGAACATCACGATTGATGTTGGTTTTGTTGCCCTGGCAACCGCTGGGCTGAGTTTTCTCGGACTGGGAATCGAACCCCCCACGCCGGAATGGGGACGTATGGTGGCGGAGGGACGCGACTACCTGCTTGACCAATGGTGGGCTTCTACCTTCCCCGGTCTGGCATTATTTATGTTTGTCGTCGGGTTCAATTTGCTCGGTGAGCTTGTGAGGGATTGGCTCGACCCCAGCAATGTTGGGCGAAGATGATCAGGAGGAAAGGACTATATCCATATTCTACAAACAAGTTCATCAGGTCGATTTAGCTCGAAGAAACTATCTTGAGCTCTATTTGTAAATTTAGGGAGGTATGAAATGCGCTCACATTTGTTTTGGGACCAGTTTGCAGAGATTTCCGTTAATCGTCTTGTCAATCCGGGAAAGGGTGAACCGTTCCTGATTATCGCTGACCCCAAGAATGATCTCTACCTGGCTGAGGCGCTGCTTTCGGCTGGCCTCCGCTCCGGCGCAAATACCACGTTGATCGTCAAAGACTGGTACGAAGAAGGGACGGTCAGCGATCCAGGTCCTGTCGTTTCTAATGCCATCTTGAGCAGCAAGTACGTGCTGTCGCTTTGCGGTGGCATTGTGCGGGCTCCGGCAATGCAAGAAGCGCGCAGCAAAGGGACGCGCCATCTATCCACGGTCGTTGAGGGCATCGAAGACTATTGCATAGCAGCGCTGCTCAACGTTGATCTAGATGCGATGTTTGAGAACGCCCATATCATCGCCCGCTTATGGGAAGAGACCGATGAATGTCGCGTGACATCGCCCTATGGAACCGACATTTCCTTCAAGATGGGAGGGCGACCGAGCTTGGTGAGTGACGGCGCGCTCACGGAAGATGGCGAGGTCGACTTTTACCCGGGCGCGCAGGTTTCGATCGCGCCACTTGAAGAGTCCATCAATGGCACAATTGTGGTCGATGCCAGCGACAGCGTCAGTGCCCTTGTTCACAACCATTATTCATTCACCGTCGTCGATGGCAAGATTACCGAGGTTATTGGTGACGGCGAAGGAGATGCGATGCGGACCTGGCTGGAGACGCGTAACGACCCGATCATTCACGATCTCTGCCATTTCAGCATTGGCCTGAATCCCAAAGCGGGCATCTCCGGCCACTTGATGGAAGATGAGCGGGTACTGGCGTCGGTTGATTTTGGTTTCGGCTATCAAGATCCCAAGTTTGGCGGCAATGTGGGATATAGTCCTTACCACATGGATATTATGATGGCTAATCCGGACATATATCTTGATGGCAAGCTCATGAGCAGTTCCAATAAGCTGGCAGATGGCTTTGGGTTCAACCACCTGTAACGCTCGTCTTGCAGCCGGCTTTGCTATACGCTGTTAGATTGTCTATAGAAATAGGCTTAGGCTCAGATAGTTGATGCAGCATCAACGGTCACGTGCCTAAGCCTTTCAGGAACTCACAGGCTTGATTTGCAGTTTGCCGAATTCGCTGGATTTTGCACGTTGAAGGTATGGAACACGCTGCCTAGTGAGGCGGCGTGACTGGTTTGACGCATGTACCCTTAAGGAGAGGCGGATATGGAGTATCGCGTATTAGGTCGGTCCGGTGTCAAAGTAGCGCCACTTGGGCTGGGAACTGGCAATTTCTCCGATCCGACCCCGGAAGATGAGGCTGCGCGCATCATCAACCGAGCCATCGATGCCGGTATCAATCTGATTGAGACAGGCAATTCGTATTCGGATGGCGAAAGTGAACGGATGATTGGACGCGCTTTAGCCGAGGGCGGTCGTCGTCATGAGGTCATTCTGGCAACCAAAGTATTCTATAAGGTTGGTCCAGGACCTAATGATGAGGACTTGTCACGTCTCCATCTCATTCGCGCCTGTGAAGACTCCTTACGAAGGCTCCAGACGGACTACATCGACCTCTATCAAATGCATCGACCCTCGCCGACTATTCCTTTTGACGAAACCCTGGGCGCACTGACTGATTTAGTCCAGCAGGGCAAGGTGCGTTATATCGGCAGTTCAGTGCATCCTGCCTGGAAAATCATGGAAGCCATCATGGTGAGTGAGTTGAAAGGCTATGCGCGTATCGTCAGCGAACAACCGCCTTATAACTTGCTGGACCGCCGCATTGAAAACGAAATCGCCCCCATGTGCCAGGCGCATGGACTGGGGCTAATTACTTGGTCACCGTTGGCGCAGGGTGTCCTGGCTGGACGCTATTCCAGCGCGACTGAATTGCCGGCTGATTCACGGGGCGCGCTTCGAGGGGGCATTTACTCCGAACGGATCACGCCGCAGGGCATTGAGATAGGCAACAAGATGGTCAGACTTGCCGAGGATCATGGTATTTCCCCGGCCCAGTTGGCGACACTCTGGGTGAAAGACCAGCCAGGCATCACCGCGCCCCTCATTGGTCCTCGCACCCTTGAGCACCTTGAGCATTTGCTACCCGTTTTGGATATGACGCTAAGCGATGAATTGGCAGCGGCTTGTGATAGATTGGTTCCGCCGGGTAGCGCGGTTGCCAGCTTTTATAACAGCGCCACCTGGATGAAACAGCGAGTGATCTAGAAGGTTGCTGCCTTCTACTTCAGGCGAAAGTTGTGGTCCAGCAAATCTGTTCAAAGGAGTGCGTGCAACATGTCTGCAATGAAGATTGAGTTTTCAGGTGGTGGTATCTTTTATGCGCGCTTGCTTGAATCAGAAGCGCCCAAGACCTGTGCAACGATAATGTCACGGCTTCCCTTTGAATATCAGTTTTATCACAGTATTGTCTCCGGCCAGGCGATTGTTGCCCTTCCCGATGACCTGACTGTCGAGCGCGAGAACCAGCGCGTGGCTGGTATACCCGCCGGTACCTTGTCCTTTCTGGTCAAAGATGAGCCCGTTTTAGTACCCGACGAAATCTATATTTCTTACGGCATTTTCATCTCGCGCGGCTTGACAGTGGATATGAAGCAGCCGGTTAACGTCTTCGCTCAAATTGATGATGATCTTGAATCGCTGGCAACCTGCTGCCGGCGTGTGCTGATGGAAGGCGCGGAAGTCATTAGCTTTAGCCTGGCGGATGGCTAACCGGAACTGCAATCATGTCTGACAAACTGCATATTCATACAGTTCTGGGCAAGATTCAGCCAGCGGCTCTCGGTAGAACGCTCATGCATGAGCATATTTTCTGTGACGTCTACCGCGTAACTGGACGCTTGAATGAGTTGCTCAATGATGAGGCGCTAGCTGTAGAAGAGCTGGCAGCGCTGCGTCAGGCGGACGGGACAGGTCTCGTCGAGGTGACGACGCCGGATTTGGGACGTGATCCCGCAGCGCTACGCCGAGTCGCCGAGAAAACGGGACTGCATATCATAATGGGAACCGGCTGGTATCGTCAGCCCTTCTATCCGCCGGAGATCGACAGACTGTTAACGAACGACCTGGCGGATATGATGATCGCGGAGCTCACCGATGGTGTCGAGGGAACAGGAATCCGCGCTGGCATCATTGGTGAGATTGGCGTCCATATGGACTACGCTACAGCGCAAGAAGAAAGAGTCCTGCGGGCGGCTGCGCGAGCGCAAAAGGCGACAGGCGCGCCATTAACGACACATGCCTCCATGTATCCTGTCGGTTTGGTACAGCTTGAAGTTCTAAAGGACGAGGGCGCGGATTTAAGCCGGGTAATCATAGGTCACTGTGACACCTATCTCGACCTCTCCTACCATCTGGCAATACTTGAAGCAGGTGCTTATGTACAGTTTGACACGGTCGGCCGAAATCACATGAATCCTGATTCGCGTCGAGCTAGCGCCTTCGTCGAGCTCGTGCGCCTTGGCTGGAAGCATAAATTGCTCCTCTCTAGCGATCGCTGTCATCGAAGCGACCTCTGCGCCTTTGGAGGAGTGGGTTACGGCTATGTGTTTACGGGATTTTTTGACCTGCTACGGGCTAAAGGCATTGATGATGCAACACTGGATACAATTACGATCGACAACCCGCGGCGCGCATTGGCATGGTAGCTATTTATTCGAGACTATGTCGGGGGCTGGCAGCGCGGAAACCGGCGAAGTCGCTCCAGCTGACCTCCAAGTGACCTCCAGGTACCGTACAGTTAACGTTGGGTCCAAGCGCTTGACGACTTCGCCAAGCGTCTCAAAACTGCGGATGACCCGTCCTGCAGCAAGCTTCAAGTGGCACGCGTGCTGGCAAAGTGGCATTGGCCTGCAAGCTATAGGTCGTGCTCCAAGGCCAGGAGGAACAGTCGCTTCAATCTTTCATCACGCATACTTGATCCCTCAAGATGCTGGACCAGGCGCTGCTTCATATCAGCTATGAGGTCGGCATACGGCGGATCGTGAACCAGATTGTTCATTTCAAATGGGTCGTCCTGCAGATCGTACAGCTCATTCATGTCGTGCAGCGAGAATACATACTTATAGCTGTCGTGCAGAATCATTCGTTGGGGAAACAGGTATCCATGCCCAGTGTGCTCACAGATCAACTCGTCCGGCCAGTCGGCATCCGCCGCTGTCTGGCAAAGTGACAGCACGCTGCGACTCTGCATGTAGTCGGGAACAGCGATGCCGGCGGCGTCCAGCATGGTGGCGGTCGCGTCCATGTTGGAGACAAATTGATCAGTCCGTTGACCGGCTTCGATGGCTGCGGGCCAGCGAATCGCCATCGGTACGCGGACAACCTCCTCGATAAAGGTTGAGGACTTGTCCCACAAACCGCCGTGACTGGCCACCGCATCGCCATGATCGGCCAGCCAGATCACAATGGTGTTGTCGCTCAGTGACAGTTCATCCAGCGTATCGAGTACGCCGCCGACCGCGGCGTCCGTTTGATGCCCCTGCGCATAGCAGCGAGCGAGGATCTCTTGCCAGGTAGACCATTCGGGCCAGGCGGCGGCGCTGAGGTGTGATATTTCTTTGTGCATCCGGTAACGCAGCGGGCGCCCGCTTAGATCGTCGCGAAAGCTGGGATACTCGGGGATCGCGGAAGGGTCAATCATGTCAGCGTATTCCGCCGACGGGTAATAGGGTTGGTGCGGTCCCCAAAGGCTGACGACCAGGCTGAATGGCTGATCGTTGGCGGCGAATTCGCGCAGCTTTTCGCAGGCCAGGTGGGCGACGAATTGTTCTTCGTGCGCTTCCGGCGGACCGGCAAGAATGCCCGATCCATTCATGAACTTCCAAGGCGACGGATCGTGCAAGACTACCTCCTGACCGCGCCACTCCGGATAATTGATGTTGTACTCGATCAGGGCGCGGGCATCGCCGAATCCGCGTTCTTTGGCATAGGTCTTGTAGGCATCAGACATGTAGATTTTGCCGTAATCAGGCAGGCTCCAGCCTTCTATGCCGTAGTCGATGGGCAGGCGCTGGCGGCCACAGTGCCATTTGCCGACGTAGCCGTTACGGTATCCAGCCTGCGACAGATAATGGCTGTAGAGCAGTTGACCCGAGTCAAGATCGGCCTGGTTCCCGAAGACCGGCACCTCGGTGTTCATGATGATGCCATGCGAGCTGGGATAGACGCCCGTCATCATGCTGCTGCGCGCTGGCGAACAGAGCGGGCAGACGGAATAAGCGCGGTCGAAGCGCATCCCTTCTGACGCAAAACGCTCGAAGTTCTGCCACTTATATTCGTACTCGCCTTCGCGGTCGTGCCCATAATAGGCTTGATGATCGGTGATGATGAAGACGATATTTGGTTTTGAATTTGTCATGCTGGTTAAGGTCCTTTGATGATCCGATACGAGAATTGCTCTCGACTACTTGATTGAACCGACGGTGATGCCTTCTATGAGGTTGCGCTGAAAAATGATGTAGACGACGATCACGGGAAGCGCGGTGATGTTGATCCCGGCAAACGAAAGAGCGAAGTCGGTGAAATACTCATCCTGGAAAGCGGTCAATCCCAGCGGCAGCGTCCGTTTGCTGTCTTCGTTGATCAGCAGGAGCGCCTGGAAAAACTCATTCCAGGTACCCATGAAAACAAATATGCCGAGCGCCATCAGCGACGGCTTGGAGAGCGGCAGCAGAATCCGCCAATAAAACTGGAAGCGGCCGCAACCGTCGAGGGCGGCGGAATCCTCCAACTCCGGCGGGAAGCCCTGGAAGAAGGCGCGCAGCATCAGGATGGAAAAAGGCAAACTGCCCGCTGTATAGACCAGAATCAAGCCCACGCGGCTGTTCGCCAGTTCCAGTTCGTACATTAGCGAGAGCAGCGGTCCAAGCTTTGCGGAAAGCGGGAAAGCCATCCCAAACAAAAAGATGAAGAAGATCATTTGGTTGCCCGGGAATCGCATCTTTGCGAAGGCATATGCCGCTAATGAGCTGAGTATCAGCACGAGGGACACCGATATCACGCTGACGAAGATACTGTTGAAAAAGTACTGATCGAAGCTGGCGCCGACCCAGGCATCGACATAATTCTGAAAGAGCCATTCTTGTGGCAGAGCAAGGGCATTCTCGCGGATTTCCTTGTTGGATTTGAGCGCGCTGGCGAAGACCCAGACAATGGGCACCAGCGTGATCACGGTTACGACCACCAGTACAACATAGAAGGGGGCGCTGCGCAGTCGACGCTGCAGGCCGCTATTTACGAACTCCATGAGCGCCGTTCCCGCCACTTGATAAACCCGGTCGAGATGCAAACGACTATGATTGTGTTGACGGTCGCCGCAGCTGTCGCCCAGCCCATTTCAAAGTTGCCGATCATCCGAAAGACATAGATGTCGATGACGTCGGACGTATAAAAGGGTCCACCCCCCGTCAAAATGAAGACGACGCCAAAGATGCCCATAGCAGTGAAGATGCGCAGGGTAACGACAAAAGTGAAGACGTCGTACAGACTCGGTATGATGATCCGGAAGAGCTTTTGCCGGAAGTTGGCGCCATCGACGCGTGCGGCGTCAAAAATGTCGGTCGGGATATCTTGCAATCCAGCGAGGAAGATGACCATTGAATAGCCGAAGGTCGCCCAAGCGTAAGCGATAAAGGTCGAATAGAGCGCGATTTTGGGATTGCCCAGCCAGGATTGGGTGAAAGCGCCTAGACCAATCGTCTCCAGGATCGGGTTCAAGACGCCGGCGAATGGATGGTAGATCCACTTCCAGACGAAGGCGATTACCACGCCGGAGAAGATAGCGGGCAGGAATAGAGCGGCGCGAAAGAATACGCGACCGCGACGGATCTCGTAAATGAAGACTGCCAGCAGCAATCCGATCCAAACCGGAATGATGACGGCCAAGCCCAGAAAGATGAAGTTGTGACTAAGCGCATTCCAGAAGCGGTTATCGTTGAGAATATAGTTGTAGTGATCCAGACCGACAAATTCCGCCGTTGGCCTAAGCAAGTCCCACTCAAAAAAGCTGAAAATGAAGGACGCGAGCACCGGGCCGAGGTTGAACACGACGTAGAGGACGACGGCGGGCAGGATAAACAGATAGGGTACGAGGTCCAGGCGGAACGGCGGCTTGGAATGCGCTATCCGTTTCGGGTTGAGGCTGGTCGATTGTTGCGCCATATATGCGCGCCCTTCCGGGTCACAGCTGTTGGTGCCCAGGATAAGTAGGACGTCGAGGCAGCAGGCGCGACGACAGGATTACTACCGTCACGCCTGCACCTGTCGAGATGCTAAACGCTGCTAGTTTTCCGCCAGATAGTCGCTGTGCGTGTCCTGCATTTCGCTCAGGAGCTCTTCCGGCGTGAGCATCCCGCCAATCATGCCCTGTACGATCTGATTCATGTCACCAAAGACCTTGGGCGGCAAATAAGTGACGGGCCAGAAACCGATCAATCCGACGTTGGCGGCCGTTTCAGTAGCGATCTGGTAGAAGAGCGGGGGAATGTCTTCCGGCACGTAGATGGCGAAGGCCGGCAGCACAGCGACTTCGCGGAGCGCTTGAACGGCCAACTCTTCCGAGGTTAACCACTCAACTACTTTGAAGGCGGCGTCTACCGGCGCGTACTCGGCGATGATCATTGCGCCGCCGATGCCGCCGAGCGTCTTGATGTCGGTATTGGGATTGATTGGCGGTAAGTAGAAAAATCCGATTTCAAAATCGGGATTCGCCGACATGGCATCGTCAATGAACCAGGGTCCGTTGAGTAGCATAACGGTCTGACCCTGATAGAACAGGTCAATCGCCTGATTGTAGTCAATGCCCAAGCCATCCGGATTGGCGTATTCGTTGGCGACCATGCCGTGGAATGCATTCAATCCGTCGAGGCAGTTGTCACAGTCGGTCCAGGGCTGCGTGCCGCTGAGTACGTCAATGTACTCCGAGCCGGCGCTGCTGTACATAAACATAGAAGCCATCAGCGCGGACGGCCAACCACCGGCCAGCCCCAAAGCATAACCGTAGTAGCCCGCGTCTTTGACCGCTTCCAAAACGCCGATGTATTCCTCGTAGGTGCCGGGCACTTCCAGCTCCAATTCGGCGAATACGTCTTTGTTGTAGAATATGCCGACTGATTCCAAGCTTTGCGGGATGGCGTAAATGCGGCCTTCAACCGAGACCTGTGCAATCAGATTATCCGGTATGCGCTCGATCAAACCGGACCTGCGATAAAACTCCGTCAGATCCTTGACTTGTCCGGTCGAAACCAGCGCTTGCAGGTTAGCGCCTGTGTCGACGCCGCCCAAAACATGAGGACCGGCTTCGTTTTCCATGGCGACGCGCACCTTCTGGTTGTTCTCGGTGAAAGTGCCGGTCAAGACGTCTTCGTAGATGATGTTGACATCATCGTTTGCTTCGTTGAATCGTTCGACCAGCACGTCGTTATAGTCGCCGCTATATCCTAGGCTCCAGACGAGTATATCGGTGGCGTCCTGGGCGAGGGCGGCGCTCAGACTGAAAGCGCCCAGCAGGAATACCAGCAAGACGATTAGCGTCAGCTTTTGCATTTGCGTACGAATGTGCTTGTTGATCATCGAATCCAAGCTCCTCTAATATCTAAAATTACTGACAACAAGATATTACCGCAGTTATCAACCGCTGCGCAAAGTTCGCTTCGCCTTACCGGTGCCCGAACGCGCCACGATAATGACTTGTCTTGTCAATTTCGTGCTCAATTTACATCTGAGCGCTTGGGCATATATCACGCATCGGATAACCAACGCCGCACAGATTCCAACTAAGAGACCCGTGATATCCTCGACTGGTTAGAATGCTGTAGCAGAAAATCTCGATGTTCATCGGTACGCCAATCGTCTCAAAGCTGCGGATGACCCCGTCTTGCGGCAATTCCGATTCATAGAAAGCATCCTGTTCGGCAACGGTGTAGCTTTCGATACGCCGGATGCGATCCATATGATCGCCTCATGGCAGTATGGAGCATCTGATACCCGCCAACCAGGAATTTTTGCGACGACATTTCTCACGTGTTATACTCCGCAAGTCATTGAATTGTGCAAGATAATGACTTTGTTGCCACGAGCCGGGAGTTCCACACATCATTGTGTGATCAATAGCGGAGTCTCAGTTCAACTGATGTGATGCAGTTTTGTATTTTGTGAATCCATAAGGAGAAAAAAGGCATGACAAATAGAAGACGGCTTTCAAGAAGGCAATTCCTACAGTCGACGGGAGCTGGGCTTGCTTCCCTTGCTCTCGCAGGCGCATCAACCGGTAGCCTGCTGGCACAAGGAGATGCGCTTCAATTCTATGGGTGGGATTTCCAGCCGGATACTATCCGCCAACACCTGGACAACTACACGGCGCAATCTGGCACACCGGTTGAACTCAATATCATCCCCAATGTCGGGTATTCCACCGGTCTGCAAACGAAGATCCTCGGCGGCGTGCACATGGATGTCTATTACAACTTCAAATACAACTCCACACGCTTTTACAATGCCGGTTGGGCGCGGCGTATGGACGACCTGCCCGATGCCGATGCGGTCATGGGTGACATGTTCGCCAGCTCGGTTCCTTCCTACACCACGCCGGAAGGTCAGTTGATCAGCATGCCTTACTTCAGCGCGGTGCATGTGTTGCACTACAACGAGCGCCTGCTTAGCGCGTCGGGATTTAACGCGCCGCCGGAAACCAAGCAGGATCTCTACGACCAGTGCAAGAAACTGAAGGAAGACGGCGTCGAAGCACCCTATCTGGCGTACTGGATTAAGGAATTCTGTGAGGAATACCTGCAGGTCTATCTGCTTTCGGAAGGCATCACACCCTTCTCACCCGAAGGCGAACCGGCCTTCGCTGATGATTCCAGGACCGCGGACGTATTCGAATGGTGGCAAGCGATGTTCCAGGACGGCATGACTTCGCCGACCCAACTGACCGACCAGCCGGGCGAACAGATGACGGCCATGCAGAACGGCACCTCGGCATTCTATGTCTTGCATCACTATTTCCTGAAGTTGATGAATAGTGGCGGTGGGCCTGAAGTTGATCACCTGCGTATTGCCGGCCGCATGCCCGGCTCGGATGGCAAGACCTTCCAGATGGGCGAAGTTGTACAGATGTCCGATGGTCCGAATGTCGACAGGTCCTGGGATCTAGTCAAATTCTATACCTGGAAGGACGCGAACGGCGAACGTTCCGTGCACAAGTCATGGGCAGCTGCCGCTGCTCTAGGCGCGCCATATCCCGATTTCTACGACGACCCTGAGGTGCAAGCCAACTACGGCGACTACTATGACTTCGATCAGATCAAGGACTTGTTTGCAAACAAGTCCGATGTGGTTCAGGCGCGTAACCAGCCTTGGTATAGCGAATTCCAGACCCATGTCGGCGATGAGATTCAGCGCATGCTCCAAGGCCATTTGGCAGCGGCAGACGCCGTAACCAGCCTGGCTGATAAAGTGGTGGAGCTGCGCGAGCAATACTCATAAGTTTTTGTCCACTCAACGAAAACCGTATAGGCACGATTGCGACGACGTACAGTTTGGGAATCAGCTTCCCAAACTGTACGTTGGCATACCAGCATAAGTGACCAATATGGCAACCCAGGAACGAGGCTGTGGCAACAGGTCAAGCAGGGAAGTCAACAGCTCAAGAACGAAAACACTGGGATCGCAAGTGGATCCCTTATGTGTTGTTGGCGCCTGCCATAATCACGATAGTTGTCGTCATCCTCAGCCCCCTGGTTACCACCATCTTCTACAGCTTTTCAAATGTTGACCTGATCCGGGACCGCACGACATTCGTCGGCCTCGACAATTACGTTGAACTCTTCACCAGTCGGCTCTTTTGGAAGGCCGTAGAAATCAATCTGAAATTCGCCGCGATTGTGGTCGCTGTTCCGAGTTTGATAGGTTTACTATTCGCCCTGCTGCTGGTGGAAGAATTTCCGGGTCGCAGCTTCGGCCGCACCCTGCTGATCCTGCCCTGGGCACTGCCCTGGATCGTCGTTGGCTTGCTGTGGAACTGGGTCGTGCATTCGCAGTTTGGCGCACTGAATGGTTTGCTCTACAGCCTAGGCTTGATCGACAAATATATTCCCTTCATGGCGGATGAGAATTGGGCTCTGGTGTTTACGGCATTGGCTTCCGCCTGGCGACAGACTTCCTTCAGCGCGATCCTGCTACTGGCGGCGCTACAAGCGATTCCCGAAGATCTTTATGATGCGGCCAAGGTCGATGGCGCGGGGACGCGAGCGCGTTTTCGTTATATCACCTTTGCCTGGATACGGCCGACGCTCACCATCGTGCTGCTCTACAATATCGTCCTGGGATTCCTTCAATTTGATGCGGTTTGGATAATGACCCAGGGCGGCCCAGGTGACGCGACCATGCTAATTTCGGTGCTGCTCTACCGGTACACTTTCATCAATTTCGATTTGGGTATGGGCGCAGCGGTTTCGAATGTCTTGGGTCTGATAACCATGGGCGTTGGTTTGTTGTTCATCCGCTTGATCTATCGTCCGCAAGGAACCTACGCTTAAGGCTTGGATATGAGTAATTCATCCGGCGTAACCGGACGTTTTATCATCCGCAAAGCACTGACCTATCTCGCCTTCTTGGGTCTGCTCTTCTGGATCGGGTTCCCGGTTTACTATATGCTCATCACCAGTTTCATGAATCCGCCGGAACTCGCAGCCAAGCCGCCTCATTGGATCCCGCAAGAACCCACGATCGAAAACTACCGCGAGGTGATTATTGGAGAAACCGGTCAGCGTGGAGACTATGGCACGACAACCGAGTTTTCCCGCATGATGCCCGCCCTGCTCAACAGTACGTTCGTGTCGGTCACGGTGGTACTGCTGAATCTTCTCATCGGCGGCATGGCTGCTTATGCCTTTTCCCGCTTCGACTTTCGTCTCTCGCGCATCGCCTATATCGGTGTTTTGATGACGCGGGTGCTGCCTGCGTTGAGCCTGATCGTTCCTCTATTTATCATTCTGCGCAAAATCAAACTGATCAACACGCTATGGGCGCTGATCTTCACCTATACGATCTTCATTCTCCCGTTGACCATTTGGATCCTGCGCGAATACTTCGACACGCTGGCGCGCGATATCGAGGAAATGGCGCTGATCGATGGCGCGACGCGCTGGCAGGCGTTTCGTATGGTAGTTGCGCCCCTGGCTGTCCCGGGGCTGATCGCGGTTGGCGTCATGTCATTTATGGAAGCCTGGAGCGAATTCTTCTTTGCCTTGACCCTCACGAACTCACTGACTTATCCACCGCTGCTGATGTCATTTCGCAACCTGCACCAGGTCAATTGGAATGGCCTGGCCGCGGCCACCACGCTGGGTGTCATCCCCCCAGTGGTGGTGGCATTTGTCTTCCAAAGGTATCTGGTGCGCGGTCTTAGCGAAGGCGCCGTGAAGGGATAGACCGGATGCCTGCCAAAAATGGCGTGACCGGGCGTTGGATCATCCGCAAAGCGCTGACCTATTTGGCTTTCTTTTGCTTGCTCTTCTGGATTGGCTTCCCGGTTTACTATATGCTCATCACCAGCTTCATGGATCCGCCGGAACTCGGCGCCAAGCCGCCACACTGGATCCCGCATGAACCAACCATAGAAAACTACCGCGAGGTCATCATTGGCGAAACGGGGCAGCGCGGGTCCTATGGCTCCACGACCGAATTCTCTCGCATGATGCCCGCCCTGCTCAACAGCACCTTCGTCTCGGTCGCCGTGGTTCTGTTTAATCTCATCATCGGCGGGATGGCTGCCTACGCTTTTTCCCGCTTCGACTTTCGACTCTCGCGAATTGCCTACATCGGCGTCTTGATGACGCGCGTACTGCCTGCTTTGAGCCTGATCGTTCCACTCTTCATCATTCTGCGCAAACTCAGATTGATCAACACGCTATGGGCGCTGATTTTTACCTACACGATCTTCATCTTGCCGCTGACGATCTGGATTCTGCGTGAGTACTTTGACACGCTGGCACGCGATATCGAGGAGATGGCGCTGATCGACGGCGCGACACGCTGGCAGGCTTTCCGCATGGTGGTGGCGCCCTTGGCCGTCCCTGGCATGATTGCGGTCGGCGTCATGTCGTTCATGGAAGCCTGGAGTGAATTTTTCTTCGCCTTGACCCTCACCAATTCGCTCACCTATCCACCTCTACTGATGTCATTTCGTAATCTGGCGCAGGTCAATTGGAATGCGCTGGCGGCGGCGACCGTCATCGGCGTTATCCCGCCCGTCATCGTTGCTTTCGTTTTCCAGCGATACCTGGTGCGGGGCTTGAGCGAAGGCGCAGTGAAAGGATAAGCGTTGTGCCGGTAAGACTTGGCGTCCTGGGCGCGGGAATCATCGCGCAATCATTCATGGAAGCGGCGCCCGATGTGTCGGAGCTGGAGGTTGCGGTCATTTGCGATGTCGCAGAAGACGCGGCGCGCGCCCTGGCGGAACCGCAGCATATCGACTGGGTGACGGATTACCATTCAGTCTTGGAAGACGATTCAATTCAAGCCGTTTACATCGCGTTGCCGCACCATCTGCATGAGGAAGTGACGATCGCCGCTGCCGAGGCGGGCAAACATATCCTGCTGGAGAAACCGATGGCAAATTCGCTGGAAGAGGCGGACCGCATGTTGGCGGCGCAAAGGCAAGCGGGGGTAAAGCTGATGATCGGCTTCACCCATCGTTTTCATTCCGAGCTGGAAACCGCCAAAGGCCTAATCGATGCCGGCGAATTGGGGCGCCCGACTTTGGCAATTGATATCATGACAACCGGCGGTGTTATACCTACCTGGTTCTGGCAGAAAGCAGAAGCCGGCGGCGGCGTCTTACATGTCAATGGCGCTCACAGTTTTGATCGTCTGCGCTGGTTGATGGGCTCGGAAATCGTCGAGGTCTTCGCTTATGCGGAGACATACGATCCACGCAAGACAGTGGAAGACAGCGCAGTAGTCGCGCTGCGTTTCGCGAATGGCGCGATGGGCGCGACCGTGCACAATTGGGTCACCGATTTGCCAGTGCCTTTCAAGTGCGATCTGGATATCCATGGCACCGGCGGCGCGATCCGCATCGACACCTGGAACTCGCTTGAGTTTTCCAGTGCTCACCATACCTGGGTGCAGCGGCGTGAACGCGATGACATGTTCCAAAAGGAAATCGGCGAGTTTGTTGGCGCGATTCTGCAAGATAGAGAGCCTTGCGTGACCGGCGAAGATGGCAGACGCAGCTTGGCTTGTGTCCTTGCAGCCTACGAGTCGGCGCGAACGGGTAAACCAGTGAGATTAGACCATTAAATCGGAGGATAAAGCAATGACAAAGAAAGTACGTACAATCACGGGCGATGTGCCACCGGAAGCGCTGGGACGTACGCTCATTCACGAACACCTCTGCGTCGATTGGGGCGACCTGCTCGGGCGGCCCAAGGTGCTCGATTTCGACCGCGATGAGATGGTCGACCGTATGGTTGCCAAGATGGATGAACTCTACGCCTCCGGCATCGGCGCGATGACGGAATGTACGCCCATCGGCACCGGGCGTTATCTCGATCTGTTTTACGATGTCGCGCGCCGCAGCAAGGTCAAGCTGATCTGCTCGACCGGTTTCTTCCACGAATCCTGGGCGCCGATGCACATTTATGCGCAGTTGATGGACATCGAACAGATGGCTGCGCTCTTCGTGCGAGAAATCAACGAGGGCATGGGCGAGACACTGCTGAAAGCCGGTTTGATCAAATGCGCGACCGGAGAAGGGCAAATCACTGCCAACGAAGAACAGGTCCTGCGCGCAGCATCCCGCGCCCACAAACAGACCGGCTGCCCCATCATCACGCATACCACGGATGGCCTGGGTCCCGAGCAGCTCGACATCTTTGAGTCGGAAGGCGTTATGCCCGAGGAGGTCATCCTGAGCCACATTGGTTGCCAGCCGGATCCAATCGCAGGGTCCGAGCGCGTATTGAAACGAGGCGCCAATGTCAGCTTAGACCGCATCGGGATGGTCGGCGCATTTTTCGAAGATGATCATTGGCTGGCAGTGGTGGGGAATGCCATTAAGAAGGGTTACGTCGATCAGATCATGCTCAGTCACGACGCAGCCGTCTTTGCCCACGGTTATGAAGCCGCTTCCGGTGACGATGTTTGGGATGATTACACCTATGTCTATTCTAAGTTCGTGCCTAAATTGCAGAAGGCTCACGGCGTCACCGACAGTCAAATCGAGACCATGTTCGTGACCAACCCACAACGGGTATTAGCCTTCTGATGGCGACGCACAAGAGCGAACTCGACACGCCGGCGCTGATTGTCGATATCGACAAGCTGAAACTCAACATCAGGGACATGGCAGATTTCGCCGCTGCCAATGGCATTCAGTTGCGTCCGCACGCCAAGACACATAAGACGCCGGAGATCGGCAAGCTGCAACTAGAGGCCGGCGCGGTTGGCTTGACAGTCGCCAAGCTCAGCGAAGCTGAAGTATTCATCGACGCCGGTTGCAGTGAGATTCTGGTGGCGTATCCGCTTGTGGGTGCTACCAAACACCGACGCTTGATTGAACTCTGCCAACGCGCGCAAATCACCACCGTCGTCGATCACGCGGATATTGCCGAGGCGCTTTCCCGTACGATGAGCGCGAACGGACTCGAATTGACGGTGATGGTCGAGGTCGATACCGGGCTGAGTCGCTGTGGCGTACCACCGGGCGCGCCCGCGTGTGACTTGGCGCAGCAGATAGCACGACTGCCCGGACTGCGTTTTGCCGGCTTGTTGACCCATGAAGGGCATGCCCAGCTGGCTGGCGCGCCGGATCAAGTACGCGCCACCGGATTATCGGCTGGGCAAATGATGGCGGAAACGGCTGAGTTGATCCGTAAATCCGGGCTTGAGGTTCTCATTATCTCCGTCGGTTTGACCGCGACCGCCAAAATCACGGCTACTGTCGATGGCGTGACCGAGACGCGCCCGGGCATCTACGTCTTTTATGACCGCAGCGAGGTGCTGCATCAGGTGGTCGCGCCGGAGCGCTGCGCCGCGCGCGTGCTGGCGACAGTGGCGACACGCCCAACCGCTGATCGTATCATCCTGGATTCCGGCACGAAAGCGCTGACGAGTGACCGGGCTGGCGTCTCGCCACCGGTCGCGGGACACGGCTATGTCATCAATCATCCGGATTGGGAGATCAATAGCCTGAGCGAAGAGCATGGCGCGACGACCATACCAGGTACCGATACAGTGCAAATCGGTGACCGGGTGGAGATCATCCCGAATCATATTTGCCCGGTGGTTAACTTGTTCGATGTGATGAATATCACTCAAGGTGACCGCGTCATAGATGAGTGGGCGGTGGCAGCGCGCGGGAAATCACAGTAAAGGCTGGTTGCATGAGCAAACATCGATTGGGGATCATCGGCTGGTTCGACAGCGGCGCTCGACCACAACGCCGATGGCCAGGTGGCGCGGCAGCTGATGAAAGTCGCGCTGGATGCTTATCGAGAAGCTGAAATCACGGGAGCGAATTGATGCACGATCTACTAATTGTGGGCGGCCGAGTCATTGACGGCACGGGATCGCCCTGGTATTGGGCGGATGTCGCCGTGGATGGTGATGAAATCGTAGCGGTCGGGCGTTTGGCCGGCGCGGCCGCCAGGAAGACTATTAAGGCCGACGGTCAATTCGTCAGCCCGGGTTTCATCGATATGCACACGCATTCCGATTTGCAGCCGCTGGTCAATCCCACCCACGAGTGCAAGCTTTATCAAGGCGTGACCACCGATGTGATCGGGCACGACGGACTAGGACTAGCCCCGGTCACACCAGAGACGCGGGATATACTGACCGAACAGCTGTCTGCCTGGAACGGGCTGCCTGATTTCGATCGCGACTGGACCACGCTGACCACCTACCTCGATTACTTCGACCAAGGCTCCGTTGTCAATGTGGCGACCTTCGCCTCGCAGGGCACGGTGCGCCTGGCGGTCCTGGGTATGGAAAATCGCGAGCCGACCGCCGCCGAGATGACGCGCATGAAAGCGATCATCGACCAATGTATGCGCGAAGGAGCGATCGGTTTATCAACCGGCTTGACCTATGCGCCCTGTATGTTTGCCAGCGATGACGAACTTGTGGAACTCTGCGAAGTCATACGTCCGTATCACGGCTTCTACTGCCCGCATCACCGCAATTATGGCACCGAGGCGCTAAAGGGATATTGGGATTCGATCGAAATCGGACGGCGATCGGGCGTAGCGGTGCATCTGACGCATTGTCATCTCAGCTTCGATATTAACGAGGGGCGCGTTGGCGAATTGGTGGCTATGATCGACGAGGTCCGCGCCGAAGGCGTCGAGGTCACGATGGATGCCTACCCCTATCTTGCCGGCCAGACTTATTTGCACGCGATGCTGCCTAGCTGGGTGCACGAGGGCGGTGCCGATGCCATATTGGGGCACCTGCAAGCGCCGGACAGCCGAGCGAAACTGCAGCACGAGCTGGAAGTGACCGGCTCCGATGGCATGCAAGGGGTGCCGCTGGGTTGGGAAATGCTCCGGATTGGCGGGATTCTCGGCGATCATGACCCGGCAATTATCGGCATGAGCTTGCCGGATGCTGCCGAGCGCGCGGGCAAAACCCCCTTTGAATTCTTCGCCGATCTACTTGTGGAAACGCGGCTGGGCGTTTCTGCCCTCGCCTTCTTCGGCATTGAAGCGCATGTGCAAACCATCATGCGGCACCCGGCGCATGTTGTGGGCAGCGATGGCATCCTCGTTGGCGGGCAGCCGCATCCAAGAGGGTGGGGCGCGCACGCCCGATTCTTGTCACACTATGTTCGCGATCTGGGTTTACTCAGTTGGGAAGAAGGCATCCGCAAGATCACATCGGCGCCGGCACGGCGCATCGGCAGCCTTGACCGTGGCATTATCCGTCCCGGTTTCAAGGCGGATGTCGTTGTCTTTGATCCCGATAGCCTGCGCGCCACCTCAAGTTATGGGAATCCCCGCAGCAATGCTGAGGGCGTAAGCGATGTCATCGTTAACGGCGTTCAGGTACTGGCTGATGGGCAAGTTACCGGCGCCACGCCGGGTCGTGCGCTGCGTGATCCCTTTGGTCGCCAGCACGAACGCTTCAGCAGCTTCTGATTGAGCCGGGAGAACAGACAAATGCACGACACTCGGATTAGTGATGTCCGCGCATACATCATAGACTCCGGCGGAGGGGCGGATTACCATAATCAATCCCATGGGCACTGGATTATTGATACTCCCATTGCGAATCCCATGTCCGTGTACGAAGACTATAAGGCGTCACGCGTCAGCTGGGGCATCAACGCGCTGGGCAGTGTGGTTGTCGAAGTCGAATTGGATAACGGCATGACAGGCGTCGGCATCAGCACCGGTGGTGAACCCGCCTGCTTCATTATCGAGCGCCATCTCAAGCGCTTTCTCGTCGACCAATCCCCGTACAATGTCGAACTCATCTGGGATCAGATGTGGCGCGCGACCTTGCCTTATGGGCGCAAAGGGCTGGCGTTACAGGCGATCAGCGCCGTTGATCTGGCGCTCTGGGACGCGCTGGGCAAGCTGCGCGACGAGCCTGTCTACGCCATGCTGGGCGGCAAGACCAAGGACAAGCTGCCGGTATACGCCACGACGATTCGGCCTGATCTGGCGCAGGGGATGGGTTTTCATGGCGCCAAGCTGCCGCTGATGTATGGACCGGCCGACGGTGTTGATGGCTTAAAGAAAAACGTAGCCCTGATGGAAAAGTCGCGAGAAAGCGTCGGTACCGATTTCCGTCTCATGTTCGACTGTTATATGGCGCTGACCGTACCCTACGCTATTGAGTTGGCGCGTGCGCTGGAACCTTGTAATGTCTACTGGCTGGAAGAATGTCTGCCACCGGACGAATACGACGGTTGCGCTGAATTGAAAGCATCTGTTTCATCATGCCTGTTCACGGGCGGCGAGCATGAATACACCCGCTATGGTCACCGCGAATTGATCGCGCGCAAATGCTTCGATATCCTGCAGCCGGATCTGACCTGGGTGGGCGGTTTGACGGAAGCGCGGCGCATCGTCGCCATGGCATCGGCTTACGGTATTCCCGTTATCCCGCATGGCTCCGGCATTTATTCTTATCACCTGCAATATGCCTTCAGCAATTGCCCGATGGCGGAGTTTCTCATGATGAGCCCCGCTGCCGATCAGATCGTGCCGATTTTTGGGGACATCTTCGTCGAGGAGCCGCTGCCGCAAGACGGCTACCTGATACTGCCGGACAAACCGGGCTGGGGCGTCGAGCTGAATCGCGATGGACTAAGTCTAAGCAGGCCCTGCGTCGAGAATTAGTCCACAAGCGCCTTAGCGCAATCCGTGATTGCGGCTCATCTCCTTCAGCACATCTTCTGCGATATTCAGCGTGCGGTCGATATCCGCATCCGTATGCGCTGCCGAGATATGATTGCGCTTCATCGCCATCGGCAGCATGAAGATGCCCCGCTTGCCCATCTCGCTGCGGAACATGATGTCGGCCTCGGTATTGTTGCGTAGCAGATCCGCGTAACGTGTGATTGCACCACTCATGAAGTAAGGCACGAAGACCGATCCATAACCGGCAACGGTCATTTCGATATCGAGCTGATCAGCGATATCTTGCATGCCACGCCGCGCTTTGTCTCCCAGACGGAATATCCGCTCGTGAACCGTCCCATCCTCGAGCTCCGCGATTGTGGCGAGCGCCGCCGCAGTCGCGACAGGGTGTCCATTGTAGGTGCCGCCTACAAAAACATCGCCACCCGCACTGGAGAAACGCATCATCAGGTCTTCCCGTCCCGCGAGAACGGCACAGGGATAACCGTTGGCGATGGCTTTGGCCATTGTCGTCAGGTCGGGCAGGATGTCCAGCTTCTCCTGATAACCGCCAAGCCCGTGCCGGAAGCCAGTGATCACCTCATCAAAGATCAAGATGATCCCGTGCTCGTCGCATAGGCTGCGCAGCGTTAGGATGAATTCCGGCCGCGGCAAGACACAACCGATATTGTGCGGGATCGGTTCCAGGATGATCGCGGCAATGTCGTCAGCCTGCGCCCGAATCGCGCTCTCCAGCGTTTCACTATCATTGAAAGGCAGAACGATGGTGTTCTCAATCGCTTCCGGCAACATACCGGCGGAGGCCGGGTCCTTCTGACCGATTTTCTCCGGCGCGCTGATGATGTTCATCAGCAGGTAGTCGTGCCAGCCATGGAAGCAGCCCTGAAACTTGACCAGTTTCTTGCGCCCGGTGACCGCTCGCGCCAAACGTTGAGCGAGATAAGTCGCCTCGGTGCCGGAGCCGAAGATCAGCGCCATCTCCGCCGAAGGCACATGTTCGACTACTTTTTCCGCCAGACGAATTTCAAGTTCGGTCGTCCCGACACCAGTGAGATCAACCTGTGTCAGGGCTCGCGCGACGGCTTCGTTCACCGCCGGATGATTGTGCCCCAGGATGATGGGACCGAAGGCGGCGTGGTAATCAAGATAGCGCTTTCCGTCAGCATCGAACATGTAAGCGCCTTCGGCGCGCTCCCAGACGATAGGGTCTTTTAGCCCGCGTGTGCCCGAGTTGACACCGCCCGGTGTGACGGCTGTGGCTCTTGCGAAAAGAGAAGCGTTTGTCATGTTAGCTTAACTCCAGGAGCTTGAGAGAATCTCGATATGCGATCGCCTCCAATTTGTCCTCGGGGACCCTCGGCAATTGAGTGCCTGCGATAATGTCGTTGACCTTGTGCAAGGCGTCGAATGTTTCCGACGCAGTAGTCACGGGATAATCGGAAGCGAAGAGCAGCTTGTCTAGAACATTCCACTCGCTTGCTTTGATCATGGCTTCATAATAGCCAAAGGCTCGGTAGAACAAACCGGATATATCGGCATAAACGTTAGCATGCTTGCGGATCACGACGGCGGTATCCACCGTCCAGGGATGCCCCATGTGCGCCATGATGATCTTGAGATCGGGATAACGTATGGCTACCTCGTCCATTAACAAGGGGTGGGCAAAGCGAATCGGCGCCTCACGTACCGGCGATGTGCCCTGATGAAAGAGTACCGGCAACCCGTAGCGTTGCGCCTGCTCATAGATCGCCAGGGCGCGCGCCTCGAGGGGATGGAAGTTCTGATAATTGGCGCCCAGCTTGATGCCGCGCAAGCCCAGATCGCAGCGACAGCGTTCCAGTTCGTCCAGCGCATGCGGGTCGTGCGGGTGCAGCGACATAAAGCCGATCAGCCGCTCTGGATAGGCCTGTTCAAAGGCGGCTGTTTTATCATTGACATTGCCGGGCATATCCGATGCTTCATCCGTCCCATTCACGCCCCCGGTTGTCTCGCCGGGGTGCCAGGCGACCCCAAACACAATGCTCTTGTCCGCGGGCTTTTGCTCCTGCAAATATTCGTCCCAATTATAGACTGCGCTCACAGCGCGATCCGGTCGCCAGGCGGGACCGATGATCCGCCGTTCGGGCGGTACAGCGCCGCGGTATTGCGGTGTGTGGGAATGCACATCAATAATCATAAGCTACCTTTAATAAGACTATTTACGGCGATTGCATCTCAGCCAGTTTCCCCGAGCCGGCCATGATAATGCTCTCGGTGGTTGTTGATGCGCTGCGGCCGTTTCAACTAGCTGCGGCCGTTTCAACTAGCTGCGGGGTGCCATGCGCGCGTTCCTGACGTGTTATAGCGTACAATCATAACATACGTGATACTTCCTCCAAAATTACGGCATGTGGTGAGCTTTCATAGTCGTCGTTATCATACTGCTATGTTCGCTGCCGCTTTGCACGCGACCGCGCATTTGCGGGCAGCGACAGAACTTGTGAGAGGCATGGCATAAACTCATGCAAGCGCCACCTGTGGTCGAGACCAAAGGCTTGAGCAAATACTTCAAAGGAGTTGTTGCTTTGAACGAGGTCAGCGTCTCGATCGCGGCGGGACAGGTAGTTGGTCTTGTTGGGGACAACGGTGCGGGCAAATCGACTCTCGTCAAGATTATTTCCGGTGATCTGGAGCCTTCGACTGGATACATGATGTTAGACGGCGAGCGTGTGGTTTTTCGCCATCCCCGCGATGCCAAGAAAAGGCAAATTGAAACCTTGTACCAAGACCTGGCGCTCTGTGAAAACTTAAACATTATGGAGAACGTCTTTCTGGGACATGAATCTTACCGGAACCCAGTCTTTCGGTTGCTTGACCGACGGCGCATGTACAGTGAAACCAGTCAACTGCTGGATGAACTGGGTATCAATATTCCTTCCACCCGCGAACTCGTGATGAATCTCTCTGGTGGGCAGCGCCAAGCTACCGCCCTGGCACGTGTCGCGAAAGCGGGCGCGAGGGTCATTATTATGGATGAGCCAACTGCCGCGCTGGGGGTGAATGAGACGCGTAACTTGCTTGATCTTGTCATGCGCTTCAAACAGCAAGGAAAGACCATCATCATCATTTCCCACGAAATGCGCGATATTTTTGAGGTAACGGATCGCATTATCGTACTTAAGCGGGGCGAATTGGCGGCTGACAAACTCACCGCAGAAACGAATCCGGATGAGATTGTTCGCTACATCATCCGCGGTCGGGATTAGGAGCTCAGTGAAATGACACAGCAGGCCCCACGCGAAGTTTCCGGCCTCCCGATTCGGTTGCTCGCTCCGGCGGTTAAGCTTCTGAGAAGGCGCGACTCGAATGTATTCTTTCTATTCTTTGTGTTTATCGCCGCGATTGTCTTCTTTTCGATCCAATCTCCTTATTTTTTTGATGATCGGAATGCCTTCAACATAGGACGTGCCGTTTCCATCACGGGTATTGCGGCAGCATTCGCCACCTTGCTGATGATTTCCGGCGGCTTGGATCTGTCTATCGGCGCCATAATGAATGCTTCCGGGCTGACCGCTGCAGTCATTATGGCTCAGTCTCAGCATGGCATCGTGGTCGCCTTTACAATTGCCTTGGGCATTGCCACTCTGATCGGGTTTAGCAACGGAATCATCGTCACCAAGATTGGCGTTAACCCCATCATTGCGACGATAGGCATGCAATTCGTCGTCCGGGGGATGACGCTGGCGACTCGTTCCGGTTCGGCGCTTGTCAGGGACAGTACGTTCCTGGAAATAGGGCAGGGCGAGCTTGCGATTGGCTCCCTGGAGATTCCGGTGCCCGTCATACTTATGCTCACGACGATGTTGCTCTGCTATCTGGTGCTTCGATTTACACAATTTGGCAAGTACATTTACGCCATTGGCGACAACGCCTCGGCCTGTCGCCGCGCTGGTATCAATGTCGACCGCATGCGAATCGCGCTTTATACCATCAGCGGGCTGGGTTCTGGATTTGCTGGACTCGTATTGGCGGGTTTGACCGGGGCCGGTATTCCCTATGCTGCTGGCAATGAACTGAGTGTCATTTCGGCTGTCATCCTGGGAGGAGTAAGCCTGTCCGGCGGTGTCGGTGTTATTCAAGGTACATTGCTTGGCGTGTTGCTGGTGGGGGTTCTGAAAAACGGCATGACTCTGCTGAACATCAATGCCAATTATCAGATGGTGGTCGAAGGTTCAGTGTTGATGATTGCGGTTTCACTGGACCAGCTCAAACAACGTTTATAGACAAATATGGGAGGTACATAGCGACCTGATACCGTTAGCTAGCAGTCCATATAGTAAAGATAGCTTTTAGGAGGAAAGAACATCATGGCAAAATTCCGGCGAATTTGTACTCTGTTGTTAACTATCGTGATTCTGACATCGCTGTCAGTATCTTTTGTTGCAGGTCAAGACGCTCCCGAAAACCCAACCATGGCGCAGGACCCCGGCGATCCCGATCAGGAAGTCCGTTGGGTGCGCTACAACTCTGAGGCTGGGGCTTATGAATTGGCCGCGGATGCAGAGGGCGATCCAATAACTGGCTGGGATGCCTCAATGGCGGCCGAAGCAATGGGCGATGTCACGATTTGCTTCACCCCGGAAAGTGAAGAGTTTGACTTCGACTTGAAGGTGAACCCCAGCATGCGTAACGCTGCTGAAGCCGCCGGGGTCGAGCTGCTCGTCTTCAACAACGCCTATCCCAGCACCACGCAACCCCTGGAAAACGCCGATGCATGTGTCACGCGTGAGCCTGATCTTGTGGTGTCCTTTAACGTCTTCGCTGAGTTGACCGAAGCCATCATGTCGAAATACAACGAGGAGAATATCCCAGTCATTGCGGTAGATGTCACACACGCAGGTTCACTATTCTGGGGTGCCGACAACTGCGTGACCGGGCGCCTCGCCGCGCAGTTCGCAGCGGATTGGGCGACAGAGCACATGTGGCCTGAAGAAGAAATGGTCGTGCTTACCGGCCTGGATCCGGCAGTAGGTGGCGCACCGGCTTGCCGCAATACAGCCTTCACCGATTTCTTTAAGGAAAATATGCCGGGCATTCCGGACGAAAACTATTTCGACGTGGATATGCGTACGGCTGAATTGGGACCGAACGCGGGCGCGCTCGCTGCCACGACAGACTGGTTGACGGCTAATCCGGACGCCAAATACATCGTGGCCACCAGCATCAATGATGACCGCGCTTTCGGGATCGCCAGCGCAATGGCACAAGCTGATCGCGGAGATCCGACAGTCGATGGTGTCGTCATTGGCAAGAACGCTGATGCAATTGCCCTCGATGCGATTAGGGAAGGTAACTCCCCGTTGGTCGGGACGGTATCGTTCTTCCCTGAACGTTACGGTGACTTCATCATTCCGCTCGCTCTGGATATTCTCGCCGGTAACGCCGTGCCGAGTATCGTCCGCGTGCCGCATGAAGTGATAAGCATCGACAATATCGACACCTACTATCCAGAAGAAGAATAACAACTGGGCAAGGTAGCGCAGGCTGAGGAGCGCGAGGGTGCTCTTTGGCCTGCCACTTGTAGAAAGTGTGCTGGTGATGGGACGATCGATCAAGATTACTGATGTCCGTGCCTATCCTTTATTGTTCTCAGGTGACACGACCAACGAATACCCGGTCGCCTGCCCGATGTCCGTGTATCCCGAATATCGAGCCAGTCGGCTGCTCTGGCGCGATGATTTCGGCCCGCTGATTGTCAGAATCGATACTGACGCGGGCATAGAAGGCGTGGGCTACACCTCAATGGGCAGTGTGATGTGTGCATTGAGTATTGAACTGCACCTGAAACGACTGCTCATTGGGGAAGATCCGAGACGCGTCGAGCGCTTGAACGATATTCTTGTGCGCTCTACTTATCACCAGGGACGTGATGGATATCTCATGCACGCCATCAGCGCATTGGATCTGGCGCTGTGGGACATCCGCGGCAAACTCGCTGATCTCAGTGTTTGTCAATTGCTCGGCGGTCCGATACAAGAAAGTATCTCCTGTTACATGACCGGCTATGATGATGATCGCGTTAGGCGCGAACCCTTCGGCGGCATCAAATGGCCCCTTAAGTATGGACCGGCCAGCGGCAAATGGGGCTTGCAGGAAAATGTCAAAGACATCGCTCAACTGCGCGAACGACTCGGACCGGAACCCGACATTATGCTGGATTGCTGGATGGGGCTGACCGTACGTTATACGCTAGAACTTGACCTTGCTTTGCGTGATTGCAACATCAAATGGATTGAAGAGCCTCTAGTAGCCGGAGATATCGACGGCTACCGTCAATTGCGGCGTGAATTAAAGAGCAGCACATGGATCGCATGCGGGGAGCATGAGACGCTGGTTCGCGGCTTCGCACCCTTTGCCAAGGAACGCCTAGTGGATGTCTGGCAGGCAGACGTCACCTGGGCGGGCGGGATTACAGAAATGCAGAAGATCGCGGCGCTTGCCCTCGATGCAGAAATCGCGATTATTCCACACTATGGTTATATCCCCTGGGCAGCACAGTTTATCCTGGCTTGTAAAGCGAGCCCGATGATCGAATGGTATAACCTGGATATAGAGTTTCCGGGTGGACAAGCGCTCTTTGAAAGCGATATGGTGCTGCGCGAGGGTCGGCTATACCCGGGAACTGAGCCCGGTTTCGGAATTACGATGAACTGGGAAGTTGTTGAGCAGAATCTTGATCGGCGCGTTCAATTCGACAGTTAAGGTCAGGCGCGATCGTGTATGCAGATGTGAGCTTTAACTTTGCCGGGCGCGTGGCGATCATCACCGGTGTTGCCAGCCCTAGCGGCATCGGGCGCGCCATTCTGCGCGGATTCGCGCAATCCGGGGCATATGTTGCCGGCTGCGACATAGATGATGACCAGCTTGTCCAAGTCAAGCGAGAGCTGCCGAATGCGCTTGTCAAGAATGTCGACGTTCGCGATAAACGGCAGGTTGCTGAATTTGTCCAGCAAGTCACGGCGCATTACGGTCGCATCGATATTCTGGTGAACAATGCGGGTATCGCCCCGTTCTGCTCAATTGTTGATTTAGAAGAGAGCACCTGGGACAAGACCTTTGATACTAATGTCAAAGGCTATTTTCTGTTTGCACAGGCAGTTGCGCGCCAGATGATCGCCCAAGGGCAGGGTGGCAACATCGTCAACGTAACATCAGTTAGTGTGTATGAATCCGGCGAACACAAGGTGCATTACTGCGCCAGCAAGGCTGCGGTTGGCAGTCTCACCAAGGGGCTGGCCTTAGAACTTGCTCGATTCGATATTCGTGTCAATTCGATTGAACCGGGAACCGTAGATACGCTGATCGTCAAAGACGATTATCTGGCGGGACTACTCGCGTCTCTGCAGGAGAATCCGGGCACCCCCATTAACCGTTTGGCACGCGGTAGCGACATGGTCGGCGCTGTGTTGTTTCTGTGTAGTGAAGCAGCCTCTTATATGACAGGTGCGTCGATTCTGGTTGACGGCGGCGGATACGCGGGCAGCCAGTTACCAGATGATGTTCTGCGTGCATACGAGAACGCTAAGAATGAGCGGAAGCAGGACGAATGACAGACGGCACCAACCGCGCACAATCCGCTCGTGCCGCTTTCACAGGGACGACTGCCTAAAACCCCGCCTGATGGCGGAGCTTGAAGTGTACGGCAAACGTGGCTTGCTGAGAGTGCTAAGCGTGAACGTTTTGCCCGATTAGCCAGCCTTCGTTAATTGTGTTGCGGGCACCGCCCAGCTTCTCGGTGTGGTCTTCGAGCGTAGCAACTTATTCAAAGGCGGCGCGAGCTACACCCGACTGCCGAATAATTGCAGATAGTGGGCCGGGGCGTCATTCTTTGTGATCGGGTACGGGTATAGTACAGATTTATGCTCCCCAGTTTCTAGCAGGATTTCCGTCTGCATAGCAATATGGCTAGCCTTGCGGCGAACTTCTGAAAACCCATGCAACGTCAAGATTCGACATACTTCCTAGCCTGACAATATTCTCCGTTTAGGCAAGATCGAAACTTACCTGTCTGATATACCCGTGCCGATTAAGACGAGCCTGGATTTCCTCTGGGGATGCCACCTTCAGAAAGACAGCCACTGCCTCTTTGAGATTCTCTATAGCTTCCTCATCGGTGTACCCTTGGCTTGCTATATCCAAGTCAACACAGTGAGAAACAAGCACATCTCCGTCTGGCACTACTGTTACTGTCATGTCTCTCGTCATGGCTTCTTCTCCGTTCAACACACCAAGCCTGTGAGAACTCTCGCTACCCTGGGCCCGGCAACACGTCGGTCTAGATACCTTGAGCCACCAACAATATAACACTCTAGTGTGTGCGATTAAAAGAATACACAATGCTGCTACACGACGAATCTGCCTGTAAGCCGTCTCGGATTGACGAAACTTTGAACCAGATATTGAATCCAATAATGCATTTAGGTGAATACTTAAATCAGTTGAATGCTCTGACTCGCCCTGGAGCATGATTTGCAGGCTTGGTGAACGCGTCGGCGCATCCAGCGCACGGCTGCTCTTTCAACCGTGAACATAGCGACTTTCTTGGTGGAATGCTGCGATAGAATATCAGGGTGTCAAACTCGTCGTATCGGAACCAGTTTTGAGGAGTGAAAACTTATGCTGTACACGAATCAGCCATCTGATCCCGAAATCCAAGCGGACCAATTGGCCCGGCTGGCCCAAATGCTGGGTTTGGAAATCGCGCTGGAAGACCTGGCGGCGCTGTCGAATCAGCTGCACTTGATTGATGCGCTGGAACAATTAGAGCTGCATGATTATCCGCCGATACTGAAAATGGATGCTGACTGGTATGATTGATTCACGCGCCCTAATCAATTTGTCCATCAGCCAAGCGGCGTCCGCCCTGCGGCATGGCGAAACGACGTCGGTCGCGCTTACCCAGGCCACGCTTGCACGCATCAAACAGACCGAGCCGACGGTGCAGGCCTACGCCACGGTGCCCGCGGACTTGGCGCTGGCGGCTGCGCAACGTGCTGACCGGGAAATCGCCACCGGGCGCGATCGCGGTCCCTTGCACGGCATCCCTGTCGGCGTCAAAGACAATTGCTATACCAAAGGCATCCTGACTGAAGTGGGGTCCAAAGTGCTGGAAGGCTTTGTGCCGGACTTCGATTCGACGGTCGTGCAAAAGCTGTACGCGGCCGGAGCTGTCTTGATCGGAAAAACGCGCTGCCACGAATGGTCCTGCGGCGGCAGCCAGCCACCGACGCGCACCCCTTGGGATCTCAACAGATTTCCCGGCGGCAGCAGCATAGGCTCTGGGGTGGCGCTGACGGCGCGCTCGGCCTTCGGGACCATCGGCACCGATACCGGTGGATCAATCCGCATCCCGGCGTCTATCAACAATCTTGTCGGCATGAAAGCGACCTACGGGCGCGTCAGCATGTATGGCGTACTGCCGCTGGCTTGGTCGCTCGATCATGTTGGTCCATTGACGCGCACGGTGCTCGACAATGCGCTCATGTTGGGAGCGATCTCAGGGTCCGATCCTAAAGATGCCAATTCCGCTCGTGTGGACGGGTCGGATTACACGGCTGGCATTGAAGGCGGTGTGCGGGGTATGCGCATCGGCATCGACCGCGACTATTTCTTGTATCCCGGTGTAGTCGACAGTGTGTGTGCCGTGACCGAAGCCGTCATCACCGAGCTGGCGGGTATGGACGCGGAAATCATCGAGATCAGCTTGCCCGAGCTGGCTTTGACGCGTGAGACGCTGGTCATCATCAGGATGGTGGAATCCGCCAGTTATCATCGGCAGCAGATACGCGAAAAGGGTCATCTGTATAGCCCCGGCACGCGCGCCACCTTGCAGATGGGCGAAGTCGTGCTGGGGACGCAATATGTTGCCGCATTGCGCGCCCGCGAGCGCTATCGGTCAGCTATGAAGGCTCTGTTCCGGCGCGAGAAGCTGGAGGCGCTGATTTCGCCGACGATACCGCTGCCAACCCCGTTGCTGCCTGATTTACGAAAGTCGCGCAAAGACATGGAGGACGGCGAGACGCCAACCGATGCATTCATTCATCACGTCTATTCCGCCAATCTGAGCGGTCAGCCGGCAATCAGCGCGCCTGGCGGGTTCACGCCTGCTGGTCTGCCGATTGGCTATCAGTTGATGGGGCGGCCTTTTGACGAAGCGACGCTCTACCGCATCGCCTACGCCTATGAGCAGGCGCACGACTGGCACGAGCGTCAGCCGCCGCATGTCTACGACTGAAGCCAGGGATGAAAAGTTCTTTTGCCTAACTATGCGGCATTCGGGCTTGATTGGTGGCGGGGATGCCGTCCGTTAGCGCGCCGCCTCACTGGCGATGCCATCGCTGCCCTATGGATTGACGCCGTAGGGCAACCTGCTTTCCCGGTCTCCGGCGATAGTGATTCAAGTTTTGTCTAGAAGCGCGTACACGGTGGATAGGCCTGACAACTGTCGCGGGAGACCTGTTAGCGCAGATCCACAGCTTCACCCGTCGCCATCGACTCATTAACCGCCATCGCAAGCGCCAGCGCCTTGAGACCGGCGTCGGCATCGCAGGCGGGCTGCGTACCTGTCCGAACGCTGTTGACGAATTCTTCAATTGCGTACTGCATGATGAGCGTCCGCAGCCGTGGATTGGGCCAATGTTCGCGCTTGGGGTCACCACTGTCGTCGAATGTTCCCCATGTTAGCGTATCAAACATGTGGTCGATGCCCGTCACCAGCGCTTGTCCCTTCTCGGCATAGACATCCAACCAGGTCGGCGTCCGCAGATTATCCGCCCCCAAAGAACCGCCCGTCACTGAGGCGATTGTCCCGCTTTCAAAGCGGATGTTCGCGACGACACCGTCAGGCAAGGTGGGTGACGCGCCGTGGAAGCTGGCGCCAAACGCGTGCAGCGACACTGGGTTCCCGAGCAAGTAACAAAGTGTATCGAAAACATGACAGGTGTTCTCGTTGATTGCGCCGTTGCCGTTTTCCGGGTCCCACATCCAGTGCTCGGGCGTATTCGTCGGGGCTTCTCCCATAACGATCTCCGAATTGACAACGAAGGGTCGCCCGATCGGTCCATCATCAAGCAGTTCTTTGAGCGCGATGACCGGCGGAAAATATCGCAGCGGGAATTCCACCATATGAAGGAGGTTTGCCTTTTTGATGATATCAGCCAGGGCACGCCCATGCGCCATGTTTGTGCCCCAGGGCTTTTCAATCAAAACGGGCAGCCCTCGGGCAGCCGCCGCTTCAACCAGGGGGAGCCGCCATTTCGGCGATACGCAAAGATCGACCGCATCAATGTCGGCATTGTTGATCATGTCGACGCCGTCCGTATACGCGTCCGCGCCCAGGCTGTCTGCGAATTGCTGCAAAGTCATATTCGGGCCGGGCAATATACCCTGCACATTGTCTGCTACCGCAACGATGGTGACGCCCTCAAGCTCAGCGATTGCGCCGGCGTGCCATAACCCGAGCCGCATCCCCACGAGTCCCAATCGAATTTCAGAGTTGCTTGCCATTTGCCTGTTCCTTTTCCGTACTTGTAAATTGCGTTGCACCTGCATGTATGGGTTTCGATTGGTATGCGAAAGGAAGAATTCCTGTCGCGCGCAGTGGACGACTGCTAGATAATCGTCACACCCGCCTTGGCCGCTGAATCTCTAATGTATGCCATGGCTGCGGGCAGCTTGTCGAGCGGAGTGTGTTCGACAATCATGTAGGTATCCGGTCGTAAATGAGTATCGACCAGACGTATGATTTCGGCGTATTCCAGACAGCCTTCGCCGGCGGGGCACTCATCCATGTGCAGATGCAACGCGTCATGCATCACCACATCCTTGGCGTGACACGTTTCAATCATCTCCCCCAGGATTTCCATGCCCTCGCGCAGGTAGTCCGTGCTGTTCCAATAGTGCTCGAAGCGGATCATATTTGCCGCATCAAGGTTAATCTTGACGGCGGGAGAATCGATCGCCTCAATCAGTTTTCGGCAAGCTTGCCAGTCTGTCAACACGGTTGCGAAATGGATCTCCAGCGTCACCAGCACGCCGGCTCCTTCCGCTTCGCGCACCAGCGGCAGCAAGGACGCCGTAGCTTCGACGATGGCTTCATCGGTGAAGTTGCCTGGATGGCCGCAGAAGCTGTGATTTGGATTCTTGGTTCCGCCGCCCAAAATGATTCGTGGCGCACCCAGGTCTGCGGCCGCAGCGATCGCGTCCCGCGCGATTTGTTCTGTCGCCGGCCTGGGTCGCAACGGGTTTAGAGCCCAGGCGCCGACTTGGACGACTTCCAGCTCATTCTCAGCGAGGTGTCGGCGCCAGTCGGCAATGGAACTCTTACGTACCTCGCTGACGTCCATCAATAACCCTGAAACGCCGTGCGCCTTCGCCTGGTCAATCAACGCTTTTGTATCCAGCCCCAGTCCGCCGAGTCCGAGTCCTAATCTCATAGCATTAGCCTTTCAATGCGCCGCCTGTCAAGCCGGTCGCGATATATTTCTGCACAAAGAACGTGAAGACGATGATGGGAAGCAGAATCAAACCAGCGGCGGCAAATAGCCTACCGAAGAGAATGGCATAATCGGTAACGTAGGTCAATATCTCCACGGTCACGGTCTTGATCTGGTTGTTGCCCAAAATGATGGCAAAGAAGAATTCATTCCAAGCGCCGATGAAGTTGAATACGGCGGTTGCGGCTAAGCCGGGCGCGGCCAGGGGTAAGGTAACGCGGAAGAATGCGCCCAAGCGCGAGCTGCCGTCCACCATCGCCGCCTCTTCGAGATCAGCGGGAATATCCATCAGATATCCGCGCATCATCCAGATCGAGAAGGGCAGGCCGAATGACAGGTACGCGAGGGCGAGACCATGGTATGTGCCGATCAGGCCCAGCTGTCGCCAGATCAGAAAGATCGGCAAAATGAGCATGATCGGCGGTACCATCCGCGTAAAGAGCATGCCGACCAGTACGAGCTCTTTCCCGCGAAATCGCAGCCGAACCAAGGCATACGCCGCCAACATGCCCGCAGTAATATTGATCAGCGTCGTGCTGCCGCTGATTAAGACGCTATTGATGATGTATTCGCGGAATCTGCTCAATGGCGGCTTGACGCCTTCCATCGATAGCTCCGATTCCGTACCGTATTTCATTCCCAGTACCACTTCATAATTGTGAGTTGTCGGTGTGAAGATCCACTTCGGCGGGATCTTGAAAACATCCGGCGGTTCTTTGACCGAACTGAAATAAATCCAGAAAACCGGCGAAAGCGCGAATATGACCCAGCCACCGACAATGATCGAAGCAATAGTGACGCCAAGCCGTCTCCGTTCGCTTTGCCCGAGATCGCGACCGATCGGACTGCGATTGAAGGCGCCCGCTGCCAGCGACAATACTTTACTGAGATTAAGTGCCAAAAGGTCAATAACGCCGACAGCGATACGTAGGGGAAGGTTTATGACAAACGCGATTCTCTTTCTTACTAACCGTATCGGAGACCGCTGCAGAATTGAGCTCGACGCAGTTGAAGGAACCAGCTCCTGGTCACCCCGCTCCAACTGTGTGAAGAGGAAGACGACGATCACCAGCGTGATGAAAAAAAGCAAATAGGCAATAGCGGCGCTGGTACCGATTTGGCCCGCCTCAAACATGCGCGCGTAGATGTGGTAGGTCAGCGTCTCAGTCGAGCGAGCGGGACCGCCCTTTGTGAGCGTAAACACGACATCAAACTCGCGCAGGAGCTGATACGATCGGAAGATCACCACAACCATGATTATGGGACGCAACATGGGAATGGTCAGGTAGCGCATGGTTTGCCAGGAAGAAGCGCCATCAATCTGCGCCGATTCAAAAGGCTCGCGCGGGAGCGACGCCAGCCCGGCGGACAAGACCAACATGATAAAAGGTACGCCACCCCAGGCGCTGATGGCGATAAGCGCCGGCAAGGCTAGATTAGGATCGTAGACCCAATCAATGGGTTGGAAGCCCAGAAGGCGGACGAAGTAATTGACAATCCCAAAGTCGTAGTTGAGCATCGTCCGCCAGATCACGCCGACGACGACAGGGGTCAGCATGAGCGGAATTACGATGAGTGTGCGCAGTATGCCACGCACAACACCGATATAGTCTATCAACAGCGCCAGGGCAAAGCCGACGACAAACTGCAGAACCAGGGCGCCGGCGGCGAAGGTCAAGGTGATGCGAATACTATGCCAGACTCGCTTATCGCCGAGTATGCGGATGTAATTCCGCAGACCGACAAATTCGGTATCGGCACGCATAAGGTGGGCGTTGGTCAAGCTGAGGGCGAAGCTGTAAACCAACGGATAGACGAAGACAAAAAGCATGATCAATAGGGGAACGCCCAGGCAAATATACAAGGGCAGCATATCCTTCTTGACCAGGCGAAATCTCGATCTCTTATTCTGCTTGTGATTCATTGAGCTCTGGATTGCGGTCATGCCGAGAGTCCCAGCGCCTTGCTGGTGAGAACTATTGTATCTTTGCTAAGGGAGGGCGACCAAAGGGACGCCCCTGTAATGTTATCTTGCTTTCAGGTGGGCGGCTGACAGGGCGCGTGGACACTGCCCGTCGGCCGCCCCTACGATTGTATCTTGGCTTCCTGCGGTCGATTGGGCGATGCTTACATGACGCCTTCGTCTTGCAAGAATTGCACGGCTTCTTCTTGCGCCGCATCCATCGCTGCCTGCGCCGAATCGACGACGCCCGTCAGGAAGGCTTCCAAATTTGGCGTCAGAATATTGCCGCCCACGTAACCAAGCTGCGCCAAAGTTGGCAATACTGCCGCGGCGCCGAAATTAGCGATCATCGAATCGTATTGCCGATGCGCCGCCAAAATCTCCGGATCGGTCAGCAAAGACTCACGTCCCGAGTGTCCACCGCCGTACCGAACATAATCGTAAGCGATTTCCTTCGATGTGTACCAGGCAGAGTACGAGAGGGCTGCTTCCGAGTTTTGGCTGAATTTCGATACGAAATTCGACCATACGCCGGTCCAGATCCGTGGCGCATTATGCCCGACGTTGGAGTCCCAGGGATGTACGGTGAAGTCCAGGGTATCAGCTGTGGTCGGCGACGCTCCCGGATCGGTGAGTTCAACAGCCGCCGTATCCCATTGCAGGCAGATCACTGTCTGTTCTTGCCGCAGCGTTTCGATGCCCTCCGGATAGTTGTAGCCCAGCGCGCCAGGAGAGATCAGCCCTTCATCCATCCAGCCTTTGATCAACTCGATCGCCGCGATCGATTCAGGCGTGTTATATTGAGGAAGGCTATCGGCGTCATACAGTGGCGTACCCATGGATGCCGCGAAATTGTAGTGAACAGTTCCGGCGCCCGCCAGCAAAAGGACCAATGGCCAAGTTTGATCCATACTGTCATTAGCCAAGGCTGTCTTCAGCTTCCGGCATGCAGCTTCCAATTGATCAAAACTCCAGCCTGTGAGTGGGTCAGGCGCTTCGACATCGTATTTTTCGAGCATATCGGCGCGATAGAACATCATCTGTCCAGAGACGTGCTGAGGCAGCGCCAGCAGTTCTTCATCCCAGGTCACCAAATCAAGCGAGCGCTGGGGGAAATCGCCTATGTCATAGACATCGGGATTGATCAGCTCCGAATTGCCGAACAGATTGCTCATGGGTACCCACCAACCAGCGCCGGCGCCGGTCCAGAAGGTCCCCAGGTGAATGGCAAGCACATCCCAGGCGGTTGACCCTGCCTGCATATTGGTCAACATCGTTTCGTTCCAAACATCGCGACCAATCGCCTCAATTCGCACCTTGACTGTGCCCTGCGTATATTCTGTGAAGCGTTCCGCGTTGCGGATGTGAGCATTGATATCAGGACCGGCCATACTCGCGACGACGATTTCTGTGTCACCAAGGCCGCCGCTGCTGGCTTTGGGCAGTAATTCCGGTGGCGGCTCATGCAGGATCCGGTCACCTTGGGCGAAAACCGATGCGCCCGGGAGATAACGAGATAGCATCGCCGTACCGAGACCTGCGCCGCTCAGCCGCAGAAAATCTCGGCGGCTCAAGCCTCTTCTCAGATTTCTGATTTGCTTAGGGCTCATGATTTGAATCCTCCAAAATGTCTATATACTGCTTGACTTATCTAAAGCGTTATAGAACGCGAAGCAAGCCCACTCAACGTTGCCACGCGTCTAATCGGGAATATAACACGCTCGTCATGGACTGTCAAACGATTATCGATAATCTGTCGCTGCGACTTTGCGTCGAATACGCCGCGGCAACTTTAGCAGCGGAATCCGCGTAACCCGTTGATACTTTGATTGAATTTAGCTTACATAACCACACAGAAACGATTTGCCCGCAGCGATCCGGCGTCCAACTTGACGGCGACGATGCTCTATGATATACTCGATTATCGATAACTTTTATGTCCGCTTCAAATGCTGGAAAGTCGTATTCGCGCATCACGCATAGGATCTGTGTATGACTTCGTCGCAAGATTCCATTTATCAAGGCTTGATTGCGGATAGCTTTAGGCTGGATGGGCAGGTTGCTTTGGTGGCCGGCGGTTATGGCGGCATCGGAGCGGCCTTGAGTCTCGGCTTGGCACAGCAGGGCGCAAGCGTAGTAATCGCTGGTCGCTCTGCGGAGAAAGGCGCTGCTCTTGCCGATCATCTCGCATCAGAGGGCTTCAAGGCGCTGGGCTTGAGCTTCGATATCAAGGAGCCTGATGACATCAGCAGCTTGATCGAGGAAACCGTCGGGGAGTATGGACGGCTCAATATCCTCGTCAATTGCGTCGGCACACACATCGAAAAACCGGCCGAAGAGCTATCGGCTGAGGACTGGGATCAGGTGCATGACACGAATCTGCGCGGTGCCTTTTTGCTGTCGCAGGCCGCTGGCCGCCAGATGATCACGCAAAAACGCGGCAAGCAGATCCACATTTCCTCGGTTCGCAGTCTCCTGGGTATTCGGCGCGGCTTCGCCGCCTATACGAGCAGCAAAGCCGGGATGAATTTGCTGGTCAAGCAGCTCGCGACTGAATGGGCGCAATACGGTATCAATGTCAATGGAATAGCGCCCACCTTCGTTCGCACCGAATTGGTGCGTCACTACCTGGAAGACGAAGACTTTTACAATGCGCTTGTCAGCCGGATTCCACTGACGCGCGTCGGTGAGCCACTGGATATTGTAGGCGCCACCGTCTTCTTTGCTTCTCGGGCGGCCGACTTTATAACCGGGCAAATCTTGTTCATCGACGGCGGCGTGACCGCCACTCAGTAGGGGCTTTCCTGGTATGCCGCAAGATCTGGATGGCATTCGGTACGATACATCAGCATCAAGCGCCGGCGTTGGTGCAATCGCGCAAGTTTGGCTTGTATCGAAAAGGCAGTATGAATGGTAACTGAAAGCAGCCGTCACAGACGGACCACCACACGCTACGTGCTGCGCGAAGATATCAAGGAACATCTCATTGATGCCATTTTGCGCGGACGCTACAAACCGGGTGATCGTCTGGCCGAGGCGAAACTGGCTAAGGAATTCGCCGTCAGCCAATCGCCAATACGGGAGGCCCTGCGTGATCTCGAAATGATGGGATTCGTCGAATCGGTGCCGTTTTCCGGTTCCTTCGTGCGGGAACTTTCCCTGAAAGATATGTTGGATACCTATGCTGTACGCGCCTGGATGGAAGCGATGGCGGGCCGATTGGCCACGCCCAACCTGACAGAAGACGTATTCGAGCGCTTGGAATTGCTACTGGAACGCATGATGAAGCAGGCGCAAAACAACGACTCGCACGAATTCGCCAAAGCCGATTTTGCCTTTCATCAGACGATTGTCGCCGCTGCCGGGAACAATACACTCATCCGCCTTTACGATATGCTTCAATTCGCGTATTGGACCTACGCGTCAACGATATTGACCGGTTACAACCTGGTTTATCAGGCGAGGCGACACTACAAAATCCTGGATGCGCTGAACACGGGCGACCCCGATCTCATTGCCAAGACGCTCCAAGACCACATTGAAGAGCTTATCGACAGAATCACCGCACACTATTTGGAAAGGCAAAAGGCTACGGAAGTCAAGTCGGCGGCAAAGGAGTGAGTTTGCGCATATCGCTTCCTCACGGTGGCACGCTACTGCGGACTTAGGGAGCGTTTCGTCCAATTGGTTGAGCGACAAAGGTGGAAGAACCATGACCCGACAAATCATAGACCTGAGTATGCCCGTTCATGGAGACATGGTTGTTTTCCCGCGCGTGGTGCGCCCAGCGCTGCTCATGTACGAAGATTGGGAGCAATTCGCCGAAGGCATCGGCGCCGCCGAACACGGGGTAACCTCGCTGGCGGCCAGTTCGCTCACGGTTCTGGGCGATCATGTTGGTACGCATATTGATGCTTTGAAGCACTTTCGCAAAGGCGCGCCGGGACCTGAGGGCATTCCCATCGAATACTGCTATGGCGATGGTGTGGTGCTTGATTTTCGGCACATGGACAACGGCGCCGCCATCTCGGTCGCTGATTTGCACGAGGCCATTGCCAAGATCGATTATGAGATCAAACCGCTGGACATCGTGCTCATCATGACAGGGGCGGGCAGCTACAACCATGAAGAGCGCTACCTGAGCGAGCATTGCGGCATGTCCAAAGAAGCGACTCTCTGGCTCATCGATCGAGGTGTCAAAGTGATGGGCATTGACGCTATCACTTTCGACCCGCCGGTTTGGGCTATGTTCGAGCGCAAACAGTTTTGGGAAGCCCATCGTGTGATGATCGAAAGAGAATACTATCACTTGGAAAACCTTTGCAATCTGGAGGCGATACCACGGCCGCACGGATTCAAGCTTTCGGTGCTTCCGATCATGTGGGTGGACACCACGGCGTCGCCCGTGCGGGCGGCAGCGATCATTGAAGATTAATCATAGTGGTAACGATGTCTAAAACACGCGCGCTGATCTTGACAAACGTTAGATCCAACCGCGTCTTCTTCAGAGCTGGGGGCAAATAATGGGACGATTGGACAGAAAAGTTGCCATCATCACCGGCGCCGGCAGCGGCATAGGGCGAGCGGCCAGCATGCTCTTCGCGGAAGAAGGCGCGAAAGTCGTCGTCGCCGAGTTGAACGAAGACGCCGGTCGGGAAACCGTCGCACTGGTGCAAGCTGCCGGTGGGGACGCCCTGTATGTTTCGACTGATATCCGGTGGGCGGCGCAAGTCGAATCCATGGTCAATCAAGCCGTGGCCGCCTATGGCAAGGTCGACATCCTCTACAACAACGCCGCCATCGAAATCCGGGGGAGTGCCACGCAGCTGAGCGAAGAAGAGTGGGACGCGACCATGGGGACCAACGTCAAGGGTTGCTGGCTTTGCTGCAAATACGCGATACCGGAGATGCAAAAGGTCGGCGGCGGCATCATCATCAACTCAGCATCGACTCTATCGTATCGAGTCGCTGATGAACGCGCGGCCTATGTCACCGCGAAGGGCGCTATCTTGCAACTGACCAGGAGCCTGGCGATGGATTACGCCAAAGACAATATCCGCGCCAATTGCCTGGTCATCGGACCGATAGATACGCCCCTGCTAGCGCAATCGATGGCGGATTCCGGCGACGCACAAGGCGTCATGGACTGGTTACTCGATGCCTCGCTGCTGGGTCGCTTGGGAGATCCGGCTGAAGTCGCAAAGGTGGCGCTTTTCCTTTGCACACCCGAAGCGTCATTTATGGTCGGCGGACCCGTCGTTGTCGATGGCGGGATGCTCGTGCATTGAGTCTGCGCGACCGTTCGCGAAAAAGACTCTTATCTTGAAGGGACAAGATGATGTATCAACCAAAAATTGGCTATACCACCGTCACTTGGGCAGTTGCCGGGGGTACGGACTGGATGGAACAGGGAATGAGAGACATTTCGGCTCTCGGTTTTAGAGCCTTCGAAACCTTTTCTAACACAGCAATGGAATATGACGATCCACCGGGGAGATTTCGCTCACTACTAGACGAGCTCAATCTGCATGTGGCTTGCCTGGACAAGATCCGATCGCTTTATCAGGATCCGACCCAGACCGAGGAAATCATTGCGGACCACGAAGAAGCCACGCGATTCCTTATCGATCATGGCGGTGAAATATTGATGACTGTGCCAATTGGCGCGCCGGATGACGCGCCCCGCTGGACGCTGACGGACTTTAAAGTTGCCGCATCTACGCTGAATGAAATCGGCAAACGCACACTCGATATGGGCGCAACGATGGCCCTGCACCCGCATTGGGGCACCTATGTGCAAAGTCCGGAAGAAATCGATCTGATCATGGAACTCACCGATCCGAGATACGTCTTCTTCGCGCCGGATAGCGGACAGATTGCCAAGGGCGATGGTGATCCAGTGGCTATCGCCAGGAAATATGCCGATCGCATCGCGCACGTTCATCTGAAAGATGTCGCTACGAACTGGCCGGAATTGCGTGAGATGGGCGCAGCCTTGGCTATGCCCGCCGGTTACGCGCCGCTTGGCTTGGGAACTGTAGACCTGAAAGGGTTCATTGGCGTGCTGGCTGGCATCAACTATGAGGGATGGATCCTGGGCGAGCTGGACCAAGACGATGATCCCAAGGGAAGCGCGGAGGTCGGCAAACGATTCCTTACCGATGAGCTTGGATTCGCCGTGTGACGTCAATCGTTGACCTTGCAGATGTTGTGGGAGCGGATCCGATCATCTTCTCTATGGCATTGGCGGCCGGGTCGCTGGACGGTGGAATTCAACCTTCCGTCCGAAACGTCGGTATCAGTTAGATTATTGAGACCTTACTTATGATCAAGGAAAAGATCGCGGCGGCTCACCTAGCATGATCCTCTCGCATGTCAAACCGGGAAACAGGTTATTCGGTCCACAGCGGGTGAAGTATCTGCTGGCGTTGCCTGCATTCACATTCATTATCATAGGCATCGTCTATCCGACCGGCTATCTGCTTTACAATTCGATGACCGACTGGAGTCTGACTCGCATTGATTTGGGGCAGACATTTATCGGTCTCGACAATTACAGCAAGTTGCTGGCAGATGAGCGCTTCTATTCATCGCTGGGCATCACGGCTATCTTTACCATCGCGACAACCTCGATTCAGACGGTCTTGGGGGTGACCCTGGCGCTCTTGCTGAATCGCAATATCCGTGGCGAGGGGCTGGTGCGCACACTTCTGCTGATCCCCTGGCTGACCGCGGCCTTCATCAGCGGCTTCAATTTCCGCTTCATGATGGCGCCGAACATCGGAGTTATCGCGCAAATACTGGATTTCCTTGGTTTCGATGTGATCACCCAATATTCGATTTTGGGTAGCCCGAGGACAGCTCTCGGCGCGTTGATTCTTGTGCACGTCTGGAATGGCGTACCGGGTACGATGCTGGTGGTCACCGGCGGCTTGAAGACGATACCGGAGGAACTTTACCTGGCCGCCCGCGTTGATGGCGCGGGCCGTTTTCAGCTTCTCCGTTACATAACTTTGCCTTTGGTGCGTTATGCGATACTGATATCGGCATTTTTAACGACCCTATTCATCTTCAAAGCCTTCGAAATGATCTTCATCATGACGGGTGGCGGTCCAGGTGATTCAACGGAAGTGCTAGCGATGTACCAATACTGGGTGGGAATCCGCTCATTGAAAATTGGTTATGGTTCCAGCATCGCGGTGGTGCAACTGGTCGTCGCATTCATAGTCAGTCTAATCTACGCGCGCTTGATGTTCAGCCGGGCGGATTAAAATGTACCATGCCATAAGTCGCAGCAACCGTCTTTTGTCATACGCCCTGTGGCTGTTCTTGTTGGTCGTCTTTCTGTTTCCCATCTACTGGTTGGTCGCCAGTTCATTCAAAACCGAGGGTCAGCAATTCGCTATTCCGCCGTTATGGGCTCCCTCGCCGGCAACTTTGGAAAACTACATCGACCTCTTTACCGATGCCAAGGTCATCGACTCCTTGAAGAATTCGCTTTTGGTCGCCGGCATCACGCTGGTGGCGGTGGCGGTGCTGGGCATACCTGCGGCATACAGCATGGCGCGTTTTCGTGTGGGTGGATCGAAGATGATGCTGGTGATATTCACTGCGCGGCTCTTGCCTCCGGTCGCTTACATCATCCCGCTCTTCGCCATCGCGCGCGGCTTCAATCTCTACGACAAGCAGCTATCGCTGGTCGTGCTCTATACATTTTTCGCCTTACCGCTGGCGATATGGATGCTGGTCGGTTTCATCTCGACCATTCCGGATGAGATTGAAGATGCGGCGATGATTGATGGCGCTTCCCGCCTCGGCGTGATCTGGCACGTTGTATTGCCCTTGATCCGTCCTGGCTTGGCCTCGGTCACTATCTTTATGCTGCTGATATCCTGGAACGAGTTCCCGCTGGCGGTCACGCTGACGGCGCGTAACGCGCGGACCTTGCCCGTGACAATGTACACCTTTGTAACCAATCAGAATATCGCCTGGGGCAAGCTGGCGGCGGCCGGTGTGCTTTCGGCGACACCGATTGTCATTGCCGGGTTACTGGTGCAGAAGCATCTGGTCATGGGGCTCGTGTCCGGCTCCGGCAAATGAGCTCGTGTAATAATGGGAGGTTGCCTATAAGACGATTTGATCAATCTCGTTTGTCAATCCAATTAGTCGTTACGGAGATGCAAAAATGAAAAGAACAGTAATACTTTTAATGCTCGTCATACTAGTCTTGTTGCCTGCGGCTCAGGCGCAGGATATGGTCACGATCTCGATCGGTTCTGAAACCGGTGTGCATGCTGATGCCTTGATCGCCAATGCCGACCGCTGCGCGGAGGAAGTCGGCGTCGATTACGAGGCGCACCAGCTACCGCCGGGCGAGTGGATCAATTCTATTCTGCCCACAGAAGCAGCCGTTCGCAGCGGTCTCTACGACATTGCCTATATACCCATCAGCAAGATCGCGCAGTTCGTCGCTGCCGATTATCTGTTGCCGTTGGAAGACTTCGATATTGAAGCGCTTGATCCCGACGACCTCGCCTTCTTCAACTTGACCGAATACGAAGGCAAGCACTGGCTCGTGCCTTGGCTGAATGAGTATCAAGGCATCCTCTATCGGACCGACTTGATGAATGATCCGGATGAGCAAGCGGCATTCATGGAGCAGAATGGCTATGAGCTTGCTGCGCCGCAGAGCATGCAGCAGTACTTTGATCAAGTTGCGTTCTTCAATCGCCCGGACGAAGGTCTTTACGGCAATATCGCCTACGGCTTGCGCGCCGCTTGGATCACGATCTTGCACGAAGCGCTGTCCTTCATGTACGGCATCGAGGTCGTCGATCACGAAACGCTTGAGATAAACGTTAACACGCCGAAAGGCATCGCTGCGCTCAATGACATGTTGATGCTGTACCAATATGCGGATCCCGCTTCGTTCACTGCCGGCTGGGTCGAAGGCAACGCCAACTTCACCGCCGGGCGCGACTATAGTCTCGTCACCTGGAATAGCGTCTTGCTCTACGGCAACAATCCGGAATCCTCGCAAGTGGCGGGCAATATTGGCTTCCAGCTGATTCCCTTGCCGGGAGATGGGGTCGAGGAGCCGGAAGGGTTCCTGAGTCAGTGGGGTCCGGCGATCTCGAGTACGACTGAGCACCCGCAAGAAACCTGGGAAATGCTGGTCTGCTTGACGAATACGGAAAGCGGTGTCCACGGCGTCACCGCAACAAAATTGGGCAATTCGCCGTCGCGGATTTCGGTCTTGCAGGACGAGCGCGCCCTGGAGCGCTTCCCTTGGCTAGGCGACATTGCCGCTGGTATACAGGGATTGAACATTATCAGCACCCCGAACATTCCAGAGTACGGCGATGTAAGGGGTGAAGTACTGCCGCGCCTCCTGTCGACAATGATCACTGGTGAGGCAACAGCCGAAGAAACCGCCGCGGCGCTCGAGGCGGAGATTCTTCAAATCCTGATCGACGGCGGACATATCGACGGCTAAGTCATAGCAGCTTCGCTACTACCAATCGGAAAGGCTGCTGGCAGCATTCCAGCGGCCTTTTCTGTTATGTGTGCTAGCAGCTCAGCAAGTTAAAGCGGCGTGAGCCCGCTATTCGCCGATATGCTCATGCGAGTGAAGCCAGAAAATTGACTGTTGATTCCGAAAGCGTTAATCTTTATCGGATGTCTATGAACGCCGTGTCATTTGCGGTGTCCATCCAAATCATCGAGAAGAGGAGGCCAAGATCGCCAAAACTGAGTTACAAGCCAAATTCAGAATTATCTAAGTCTTTTTTGGGAGAACCACATGAACATGAAACGCTATTTCACATTTACCATCGTCTTGCTTGTCCTGCTGGGCAGTCTGGCTCCGGCCTTTGCGCAGGATATGATGTATTCGGATGCGCCGATGCTGGCTGAACGGGTAGCCGCTGGTGAATTGCCTCCAGTCGAAGAACGCTTGCCGAGCAATCCCAAAGTCATTCCGGTCGTTGACTCAATCGGCACATATGGCGGGACATTGCGTTTTGGCGATATCGGTGAACGCCTTGACGAAGGATTGCGCATCCGCCATACAGGACTTTTCCGCTACAACTTCACCGCCAGCCAATATCAGGCGGATTTAGCTGAGAGCTGGGAATGGTCGAATGGAAATCGCACGCTGACCATCAAACTGCGCGAAGGGCTGAAATGGTCGGACGGCGACGATTACAACACCGAGGACTTCCGCTGGCATTGGGAAGATATCCTGAATGATCCAGATATCAGCCCTAATGGCCCTGGCGGTTTCTGGCGACCGGGCGGCGAAGTGGCGACCTTTGAAGTGATCGACGATTACACCTTCAGCTACACCTGGGCGATTCCCTATCCCATCGCGATGGACAGCTTTGGGCGTACCCACTTCTCCAGTGACAACAGCCTCTATGGTCCCTCGCACTGGTTGAAGCAGTATCACGCCAAATACAATGAAAACGCGCAGGTGCTGGCGGAAGAAGCCGGCCTTGAAACTTGGGTTGATCTGGTGAATAGCAAGCGCGCGCAGGGCTACAACTTATCGGCACAGCCGCTTGACCGCCCCTACATGGACAGTTGGGTGCCGATCATCATCGAGAGCGACCGCGTCCTGCTGGAACGCAACTCCTATTTCCATCAGGTGGATGAAGAGGGCAATCAGCTGCCCTACATGGATTACATTGAAGTGTCGCTTGCTGGCGATCTTGACATTTATGCCTTGAGGCTTTCGGCTGGCGAGCTGGATTTCGGCGTGCGCTATACACGTCCGACCGATCTGCGGCTCTACCGCGCCGAAGAGGAAGCCGGTGGATTCACCACCTATATCGCGCAGTCGCTGCGTCCATCGGAATTCTCGCTCTTCCCCAATCAGAACTATCCCGATGACGCTTTCCGCGAGCTCTTCCAAAGTGTCGATTTCCGTGTCGCCCTGTCGATGGCGATTGACCGCGACGAGATGAACGATGTGCTCTTCTTCGGGCTGGCGGCACCGCATCCGGCAACACCGCTGAAGACCTTGCCCTGGTTCAACGACGAATGGTTCAGCGAAAAAATCGAGTACCATCCGGACAAAGCAAATGCCTTGCTTGACGGATTCGGCTTGACCGAACGCGATGATGCCGATTTCCGTCTGCTGTCGGATGGCCGGCGTGTGACAATTATCGCGCACGGGTTGGTGGACCATCAGCCAGGCTGCGAATTGATCGCCAGCGATTTCGTCGATATCGGCGTCGAATTGATCTGTCAAGGAAGCTCGCCCGATCTGATATTTGATCTGTATAACAGCGGCGAGGTCATGACGATTATGTGGCATATCGGTCGTGCATCGCTATTCGGACGCGGCACGCCCGATCACTTCGCCGTCAATGATCCGGTGCGTCATTTCTGGGCATTTCAATGGGCCACGTGGATTTCCTCCGGTGGTACAGCCGGCATCGAACCGCCGCAGGAAATCAAGGATCTCAACACCCTTTGGGACGAATTCAGCCAGTACCCCAGTGATTCGGCTGAAGCCGCCGAATTGGGCGCCCAATACTTCAGCTATTGGGGCGAGAAACTGCCGATCATTCCGTCAGTAGGTTTGACGCCGCAGCCTGTCATTTACTCGAACCGGTTGCGCAACGTGCCAACAGAGGGTTTGTTCTGGGGATCGGATACCAACTTCTACGCGCCCTTCCACATCGAACAGTGGTACATCGACGAAAGTTAGCATCAGTGTAAACTATCTTGAACGGGATGCCTCTTGTAGTGGGGTATCCCGTCTTGAAAACTGATGAACTCAACAGTCGCGCAGGCTTCGACCCGCGACATCGATCGTCGGGAGCGAAGACAAGCCCCGACCCCAAATCACTCCACAAATCTGGCGCAATGCACAGACTCTGTTTTGAGTAGAATCAAAGACCATACATGAGTTTTAGCAAGTATCTATTCCAGCGCCTTATCTACGCCTTTCTCGTGCTGATCGTTATCAGTTTTCTGATATTTATGATTGTTCAGCTTCCCCGCGGCGATGCGGTTGATCGCATTGTCAACGCGCGCCAAGCCCAAGGCGACATCATCACCGAGGAAGACGAAGCGGCCCTGCGCGCTCAATATGGACTGGATAAGCCCATCTATATCCAGTATTTCATCTGGGCGACGCAATTTCTGAGAGGCAACATGGGACAATCCATGTTGGGCATTCCAGTGGACCGGCTTATCAACGAGCGTATTGTGGCGACCCTGCTGCTGTCCGTCATTTCGCTGATCGCGACCTATGCGCTGGCCGTCCCGATCGGCATATATAGCGCGACGCATCAGTATAGCGTGGGCGATTACTTCTGGACCTTTGTCGGCTTCATCGGGCTGGCGACACCTAACTTCTTACTAGCGCTAATTATGTTATTTGTGTTCCACAAGACTTTTGGCTTGAGCATTGGAGGATTGTTTTCGCCTGGCGTGGAAGAGCAGCCGTGGTCGCTGGCGAAAGCGCTGGACTTGCTCAATCACCTGTGGATCCCGATTATCGTGATCGTCACCGCGCAGACGGCGGGCACCATCCGAACCATGCGCGCCACGCTGCTGGATGAACTCGATCAACAATATGTGATCACCGCGCGGGCGAAAGGCCTGCGATATCGCCAACTCCTGTTCAAATATCCTGTTAGGCTGGCGCTCAATCCGGTCGTGAACTCCATCGGTTATATTTTGCCGCGCCTCATCTCGGGCCAGACCATCGTCGCGATTGTATTGAATTTGCCGACATTGGGCCCGCTTCTGTTCAGCGCCTTGCTCGCGGAAGATGTAGAGCTCGCGACCAGTATTCTGATGATCCAGAGCATTCTAGCTGTGATCGGGGTGATACTTGGCGACATCATTCTCTCGCTTTACGACCCGCGCATCCGTATGGAAAAGGGGGTGGCATAATAGCGGCATCAATCGATGAAGCAGGCGGGAAGACAGCATCGAGCAGTGGCATGTCCATCGCCGAAGAGCGCTATTTCATTGTCTCACAGCAGCAGCTGATTTGGCGGCGTTTCCGCAAACATCGGCTTGCTCTAATCTCCGTCGTAATCCTGATCATCATGTATTTCCTAGCGTTCACCTATGAATTCTGGACGCCGTACCGCGCAATAACCCAGCATCAGGGCTTCGTCAATACGCCGCCGACGCCTATTCACTTTTTTGACTCGCAAGGTAATTTCGTCGGCCCCTTCGTCTATGGGCTGGATTACGAACTCAACCTCGATACCTTTGAGCGCATTTATACCGAAGATACTGATTCCATCCATCGCATTCGCTTTTTCACGCGCGGCGAGTCCTACCACTTTTGGGGGCGATTCAAGACAGATTTGCACTTCTTTGATGCCGGCGAAGGCAAGGTATTCTTGCTCGGATCGGATCAGTTGGGACGCGATGTCTTTTCGCGAATTCTGGCGGCCAGCCGCATCAGTCTGACCATCGGCCTGGTCGGTGTGTTTCTAAGTTTTTTTCTGGGCGCGACGCTGGGCGGCATTTCCGGCTACTATGGCGGTGCTGTTGATATAGTGATTATGCGCGTCACCGAGATATTGAGCGCCATACCGCAGATTCCGCTTTGGATCGCCCTGGCGGCTATCGTGCCCATTGATTGGCCCGTCATACGGACATACTTTGCCATCACGCTTATCTTGTCGACTATGACGTGGACGGGTCTGGCACGGGCTGTCCGCGCCAAACTCCTGGAAATGCGCGAACAGGATTACATAATGGCGGCCAAAATCGCCGGCGCCAGCGATATCCGTATCATTTATGATCATCTCTTGCCAGGCTACATTAGCTTCCTCATCGTCAATATCACCATCGCGATTCCGGGCATGATTCTGGGCGAAACTGCCCTCAGCTTCCTCGGACTGGGCATACGCCCCCCGGCAGTCAGTTGGGGCACACTGCTCGAAGGCGCGCAAAACATCTCCAACATCGCCTTGTATCCCTGGCTGCTGACACCGGCGCTCTTTGTCATAGCGACGGTATTGCTGTTCAACTTTGTGGGTGATGGCTTGCGGGATGCCGCCGACCCCTTCAAGGAATTGTGATGATGTCGGATGTCTTGCTCGAGGTCAAAGACCTGCACACCTATTTCGAGCTTGAAGAGGGCACGCTGAAAGCTGTCAATGGTGTATCTTTCACCATCAGGAAGAACCGCACATTGGGCATCGTCGGCGAGTCCGGCTGTGGCAAGAGCGTGACGGCACAGTCGATTATGCGTATCACGCCCAGAAAGAATAGCAGGATAAGCGGGCAAATCTTGCTGCATCACGATTCGGGTACGGTTGACCTCGTCCAATTGGATGAAGACGGCGATGATATGCGCGACCTGCGCGGACGTGACATCGCCATGATCTTCCAGGAACCGATGACCGCCTTCTCACCGGTGCATACGGTCGGAAATCAGATCATGGAGTCGCTCTTCATACATGGTGAGAAAGACCGAAGGAAAGCACGTGATCACGTAATCGCGCTACTGGAAGAGGTGGGGATTCCAGCGCCCGAAAGACGCATTGACGAGTACTCCTTTCAACTTTCGGGCGGGATGCGGCAACGCAGTATGATTGCGATGGCGATCGTCCTCAATCCGCGTTTACTGATTGCTGACGAGCCGACAACTGCCTTGGACGTCACCATACAGTCCCAGATAATACGCTTGATGAAACGGCTGCAGCGGGACAACGGCATGGCGATCATGTTTATCACCCACGACTTGGGGGTGATTGCCAGCATGGCCGACGATGTTGCCGTCATGTATCTGGGCAAAATAGTCGAATATGGCTCGTCGCGGCAGATATTCAAAAACCCCAAGCATCCGTATACCAAGGGCTTAATCCGCTCCATTCCGAAATTCGGGGCGACCGAAGGCAAGCATCTCGCAACCATAAAAGGGACCGTGCCCGTGCCTCTGGACCCACCCGATGCCTGCCCGTTTGCCAACCGATGCAGCGAGTTTATCACTGGCAAATGTGATGTTCGGATGCCAGCTTCCGTCACGGTGGCGCCGGGGCACAGCGTAAGTTGCGTGCTATATGAATAGGCAGCGAGGACGGAGCGTTGCACCGTCGACAGGTTACTGGATCGATTTACTAACATAGGACGGAATAAATTGCCGTGAACGAACTTTACCTCGAAAACGAATGGGAACGCACAGAGCCGGATTTGCTGGCTTATGTTCCCCAAGACTTTACCGGACTTGGCGCATGCAATCAGCACTTCCTGGTCGTCAAAACTCCACCGGGCACCTTCCTGGGCTTTTGGACACAATCCACCTTCGAGAATGCTGGTGATCAGCGGGTGGTCTGCAGCCGTTCTTTTGATCGTGGGGTGACCTGGTCACAACCGCAAGTCATTGATGGCCCGCAACCCGACGACGCACCGGGGACCGGGCTGGCAAGCTGGGGGTTTCCAATTGTCGCGCCAAATCTGCTAGCGGATGGTGGACATCGGGTCTATTACATTTACAACAAGAATGTGGGCGTTGACGATGCCCGTGAGGACACGACAGGGCAGGTACGCTGTCGCTTCTCCGATGACGATGGGCGTACATGGAGCTGCGCCACGTATGACTTTCCGATTGCGCCGAGCGCCATCAGTCATTCCGACCCGGCCGCGCCGCCCAATTGGATCGTCTATCAGAACATTTTCGTCACGCCAGAAAACCATGTCCTGGCTCCGTTTACACGCTGGGCAAGCCATACCTACGATCCCGCGGTCAAGCTCAACTTGAATCTACTTGAACACTGGTCGGAGAATTGGTTCATGCGCTTTGAGAATATCCTCAGCGAGCGCGATCCAGAAAAACTGATAGTTACAACATGGCCCAAAGCGCCGCATGGCATACAGGTTGAAAATCCCTACCGTCCAGGGGTCAGTGTTGCCCAGGAGCCAACGGTGCAAGCGCTATCTGACGGGCGGCTCATTTGCGTCTTTCGGACGTTGCGGGGCGTCAATTACTATGCGCTTTCGGATGACGATGGCCGCTCATGGGACAAGCCGCGCGTATTACGCTACGAACCAGATGGGAATCCTATCCTCAATCCAATGTCTCCAAGTCCACTTTATCGCTTGCATGACGGACGCTACTTGCTGCTGTTCTATAACAATGACGGCACCGCCAACGGCGGCAAATCGCCGATCGATTCCAAGCACAACCGTTATCCGGTTTGGTTAACGGTAGGGCGGCAAATCCCTGGCGAAAAAGATCATCCACTGCGCTTTGGACCGCCGAAGATTTTTGCCACATCCAATGGCGTGCTGGTGCCTGGTACCGGTGGCACTCAGGTCGCGGTTTACCCCAGCCTTGTTGATGACGGCGAAGAGCGCATCCTGTTCTATCCCGATCGCAAACATTATCTGCTGGGAAAATACATCACGGATGACTGGCTGCGAGACTGTGACCCGGCCTTTAATCCGGTGCGTATGCGACCGCCAATTACTGTCGATGCCATAGAGGGATAAATCCGCATGAGCGACTCCAGGCTGCTGGAAGTACGCGGGTTAAAGAAATACTTTCCCATTGAACAGGGATTTTTGCGTCGCGTTGTCGGGCATGTTCGCGCCGTCGACGATGTCAGCTTGAGCATCAGCAAGGGCCGCACGCTGGGCTTGGTCGGCGAATCGGGATCGGGTAAAACGACATTGGGCCGCTGTGTATTGCGAGCCATTGACCTGACGGCCGGTGAAATACTGTTTCATCATGAGGGCCAGACAACTGACCTTGCGCAATTGAGTCGGCGCGAAATGCGCGAGTTTCGCAAACACATGCAGATGATCTTCCAAGACCCCTATTCCAGTCTAGACCCTCGAAAAACTGTCTTCGATATCGTGAGCGAACCTTTGCGCATCAACAGAATCGCCACTGGAAAGGCATTGGAAGACCGCGTACGCACGGTGCTGGAGCACGTTGGTCTGGATGTGCGTTATATGAAACGCTTTCCCCATGCCTTCAGCGGTGGTCAACGACAAAGAATCGGGATCGCCCGCGCGCTGAGCATCAATCCGCAGTTGATCGTCTGTGACGAAGCCGTCTCGGCACTGGATGTCTCGGTGCAGGCGCAGATCTTGAATTTACTGAAAGATCTGCAGGAAGAGTTTAACCTCACCTATTTATTTGTCGCCCATGACCTCAGCGTGGTGGAGCATGTGTCGGATGAAGTCGCGGTGATGTACGTGGGCAAGCTGGTCGAGCAGGCGCCGACTCAACGCCTGTTTGCCCGCCCGCGGCACCCCTATACCGAAGCGCTATTTTCCGCCATTCCGCGACCCGATCCGGATCAACCGCTGCCGGAGACGGGGGGCATTGAAGGCGAAGTGCCGGACCCGGCGAATCCACCACCAGGTTGTTACTTTCATCCGCGCTGTCCCTATGCCGAGGAAATATGCCGGGAACAGGAGCCGCCGCTGGTTGAGGTCGCGCCGCAACATAGCGCCGCCTGTCACTTTGCTGACAAACTGGAGTTGCAGGGACTAGAGAATTGAGGATACGTTATGTTTGACAATCGACTGATAGCCACAGGGCGCGAAATCCCGACCGATCGCTATAGCGATCAACCGTATGCGGTCAAAACAGATGACGGTGCCTGGCTGTGTACCATCACAACCGGCGGCGGTGTCGAGGGCGCATCAGGGCAGCACATCGTCGCGACGCGGAGCACTGATCAAGGGCGGTCCTGGTCAGCGCCTGTCGACGTGGAACCGGCGGATGGTCCGGAAGCCTCATACGCGGTCCCCTTGAAAGTGCCGAGTGGGCGCATTTACCTCTTTTACAATCACAACACCGATGACCGCCGCCATGTAATCGCTGACGACCCGCCTTACCAAGATGGCAAATGCTATCGCGTGGATTCCCAAGGCTATTTTGTCTTCAAATACAGCGACGATCACGGCAAGACATGGTCGTCAAATCGCTACAATGTACCCGTACGCGAGATGGCGATTGACCGGGAGAATCCCTACGGCGGCGAGATCCGCTACTTCTGGAACGTGGGCAAGCCAATCATTCATGAGGACGCAGCCCTTGTTTCGCTGCATAAGGTCGGTGGTCTTGGTCTTGGCTTCTTCACGCGCTCGGAAGGCGTTCTGCTGCGTAGTGAGAACGTCATGACGGAAAGCGAACCGGACAAGATCGTCTGGGAGACCTTGCCCGATGGCGACGCCGGCTTGCGCACACCATCCGGCGGTGGCCCGATTGCCGAAGAACATAGCTATGTGGTGCTAAGCGATGGCACCATCTACAGCGTCTACCGCACGATCGACCGGCATCCCGCTTTTGCCTACAGCCGCGATGGAGGCCGTACCTGGACGCAGCCCGCCTACAAACGTTATGCCAATGGCCGTTTGATGAAACATCCGCGCGCCGCCAATTTCGCCTGGAAGTGTGACAACGGCAAATATCTTTACTGGTTTCACAACCATGGCGGTAACTGGTACGAAGATCGCAACCCGGTGTGGCTTTGCGGTGGCGCCGAGGTGGATACAGATGAAGGCCGCGTTATCCGCTGGTCACAGCCGGAAATTGCGCTCTATGATGACGACAGCTATATCCGTATGAGCTATCCTGATCTGGTCGAGGAAGCCGGCCACACCTATCTGCTGGAAACGCAAAAGGACAAAGCGCGCGTCCATCAGCTTGATTCCGTCTTGCTGGAAGGGATGTGGAATCAATTGGATGCGGGCGGCTCACTGACGATCGAGAACTGTGTTGTTGAGTGGAAGGGTGAAGGCGCCACTGACAGCCGTATAGCCATTCCACCCTTGCCCCCTTTCAACACGCGCGATCATCAGCGTCCCGATTATGGCACGAAGAATATGCGTAGCGGCTTCACCGTAGAAGTATGGCTGCAGCTGGATCATCTTGATGGCGGTCAAATGCTTTTAGATGCGCGCGCGTGTACCGGTCAGGGCTGGGCCTTGCAGACGACTGCGCGCGGCACCGTCGAAATTATTTTGAATGACGGACGCAGCGAGAGCCGCTGGGATTGTGATCCCGAAATGCTTCAAGCGGGCAAGTTGCAGCACCTGGCGGTCGTTGTCGATGGTGGACCCAGAATCATCTCGTTTATTATTGACGGGGTCTTATGTGACGGTGGCGCATTCCGGCAATTTGGCTGGGGGCGTTTCAGCACGGCGCTGCGACATGTAAATAATTCCGACAAGAACCCGATCATTGCGCCCGGCAACACAGCCATGCGAGATCATGCGCCCGCCGAAGCCGACGCGCAACAAGTCCAAGTCTCATCCGCTATTCGCCTGCTGCGCATATACGATCGTTATCTGCGGACATCCGATGTGATTGGCAATTTCCGGTCGGGCTTGTCCTAGACTCGCAGGAAGGCAAAGAATGGGACAGTTCGACGACTTGCTCACATCGGTAGCGTTCAATCAGAATCCATACCCGGTGTATCACCAGATGCGAAACGAAGCCCCGGTTTACTGGAGCGATGCTTGGGGCTGTTGGATGCTGACGCGTTATGAGGACATTACCTGGACGCTGCAAGATTATCAGACATTTACCAGCTTGGGACGCCTGACAGCGACGATGGACCTGCCAGAACCATTATGGGAGAGAGTGGAGCCGCTGGTGCGCCACTATTCGCAGGGGCTTATCAATGTGGATCCGCCCGACCATACCCGAATGCGCAAGTTGGTGCACTTGGCCTTTACCCCTCGCGCCATCCGAAAAATGCAAACCTATATTCAGGACATCGTCGATCGACTGATTGACGAGCGAATTGAGCACGGTGATATGGATGTCATTTGGGATTTCTCTTATCCGCTGCCGGTCACCGTGATCGCCGAAATGATGGGTATTCCGGTAGAAGACCATCCAAAATTCAAAACATGGTCCAGAGAGATAGTTGGTTTCATGGCGACACCGAAGCCCTCGCCAGAGATCCTTTTCAAGTCGCAGGACGCCCTGCTGGCTATGCAGCAATACTTTCGCGACATCTACGCCAAACGGCGTCACCAGCCGGAAGATGATTTGATCACGGCGCTGGTACGAGCCGAGCTTGAAGGGGATAAGCTCACTGAGGAAGAGATGGTGTCGAGTTGTGTGACGATTCTGATCGGCGGACATGAGACGACCACCTATCTCATCGCCAACGGCGTGTACGCCTTGCTGCGGCATCCCGATCAGTTAAGGCTCCTGCGGGACAATCCCGATCTGACCGGTTCGGCGACTGAGGAGTTTCTGCGATTTGAAGGACCATTCCAGCGCAATCGCCGTATCGCTACTCGAGACGTACAGATTGGCGACATGATTATCAAAGAGGGACAGCTGGTCATGCAGTTTCTTGGCGCCGCCAATCGCGACCCGGCTCAATTTGCCGATCCTGATGCACTCGATATTACGCGTTCACCGAATAAGCATCTGGCTTTTGGCTATGGACCGCACTTCTGTGTGGGGGCGCCGCTCGGCCGTCTCGAAGCGTCAACCGCGATCGGCGCGCTCCTGCAACGACTCAAAGACATCCGCCTGGCGCATGACGGCCTTGAATGGAATAGCGCACTGTTTCGCGGCTTGAAATCGCTACCCATCCAATTCGAGCGGACCTGATGAAGATTACGAATGTAAAGACCTATCTTGTAGAGGGCATCAAATACAATTGGACCTTGGTCAAGGTCGAGACCGATGCAGGCATTCATGGCTGGGGAGAAGCGACCAACTGGCCGGGCTCACCGCTAATTGAAGCCGCTTGTCAACATATCGGGCAATTTGTCAACGGCATGGATGCCCGCCGCATTGACTTTATCTGGACGAAAATTTACCGTGATATGCACTGGCTGGGTCAAGCCGGACCGCTGCTCTCAGCCATCAGCGCCATTGACATTGCCCTGTGGGATATCAAGGGCAAGGCGCTCAATGCGCCGGTATACGAATTGCTAGGAGGAATGTACCGCGAACGGATTCAACTCTACGCCAATTACTGGTTCATAGACGGCGATCACTCCCCCGCCAGCTACGCCCAACAAGCACAAGAGACGGTTGCCACCGGCTTCACTGCGCTGAAGTTCGATCCCTTTGCTCATGTACATTACGGCTATGGCGATGATCTCAGCGACACCAACCAACTGGAGGAGGGGCAGAAACAGCTTGCGCTCGATTTGGTTGCGGCAGTGGCGGAAGCCGTTGGTCCTGATGTGCCCATAGCGATCGAAACCCACGCTTTTCTCAATGGACCAACTGCCGTCGAAATGGCCTATCGCCTTTCCCAACTAGACTTCAACTGCATGTGGTATGAAGAGCCCGCACTGCCGGAATACCCGGCTGCCATTGCCGATATACGCCGTCAGATTTCACTGCCGGTTTGTGTCGGTGAACGTCTGCACTCGCGCTACATGGCAAAGCGCATTCTCGATCTCCAGGCGGCTGATATATTGATGCCGGACATCACACGTTGCGGCGGCATCAGCGAAATGCGAAAAATCGCCAATATGGCGGAGACATACAATGTGCCGATTGCCCCTCACAATCCCAATGGTCCCATTTCAACGATTGCTTCGGCGCATACAATGGCGACCGTACCCAACTTCTTTCGGCAGGAGTTCATGGTCAAGGATGTCGCCTGGCGCGACACCTGTCTCTCACATACACTGCCGATCGAGGGGGGATTTTTTGTGCTGTCCGACAGGCCTGGCTTAGGATTTGACATAGACGAGACGATACTGTCAAGTCACCCGGGCTTGCGCACGCCGCCAGTTGACCGCACCTACTACGTATAACGGAGAGTTTCATGAACGCCATCCAAAAGGCGCGTGGCGAAATGATCGTGCAAAAGGCGATTGAAGACGGCATGAGCGCGAGCGAAGCCTTCAAGAAATACGGCATAATCTAATTATGAAAAATGTCTTGATTACCAATGCCGTACCAGCAGATGTGCTCCAGCCATTGGCAGGTGTAGCAGAGATCATTCAAGGACCGGCGGGCGGGCGCTTGATGTCTCGCGAAACGGTACTGCGCTACGCCCCCAAACTGCATGGCATCTTTAATCAAGCGGAGTTGCAAGTCGATGAAGCGCTGCTTGATGCCGCCCCACAACTAAAGATTGTGGCTAACGTGGCGATTGGTGTCAACAATCTCGATCTGGACCAAATGGAGCAGCGCGGTGTTTGGGCGACAAATGTCCCTGGTGCGTTTGTGGCATCTACCGCGGATTGCACCTTCGCTCTGATTTTGAATCTGTTGCGTAAGATAAACACTGCGGACCGATATGTGCGTTCGGGGCAATGGCTGAATGATGGATTCCAACCGGGCATTTGGGATGGGGTGCTGCTGGCAGGTAAAACACTTGGAATCATCGGTTATGGGCGCATCGGGAAAGCGGTTGCTCAACGCGCCAGGGCATTTGATATGCGGATTATCTTTAACAACAGTACGCCATCCGAGCACCAAGGGTATCGGACGCTTGACGGTCTCATGGCCGAAGCCGATGTGATTACCCTGCATACGCCGCTCACAAAGCAAACGCGCCATCTGATTGATGCCGCGCGTCTGGCGCAAATGAAATCAAGTGCATTTCTGATCAATATGTCGCGGGGTGCGGTGCTGCATGAACAGGCGCTGGTTGATGCGCTGCTAGACGGCAAGATTGCTGGCGCCGCGTTGGATGTGTTTGAGTTTGAGCCTAAGGTCCATCCTGTCTTGCTGCAGATGTCAAATGTCTGCTTGACCCCCCATATCGGTGGTGGGACCCGGGAAAGCCGCCGGGCAGCGCGTCGATTGTGCGCGGAAAATATTGCCGCCGTACTTCAAGGCAAACAACCCATCACACCGGTCAACAATCCGCTCAATAGTCCCGCAAACAAATCTGACTAATTCTTGTGCTTGGCAGTGCCGTTGCCCTAACGCGGCGTGAGGCAAAATACAGGTGGCAAATGTTGCAATAGGAAAGCGAAAATATTCCAAGCTCATTACTGCTGGCTACTGCGTCGCCGAACAGGTCGTGGAAGAGACCATGCTTGAACGAGTGCGAGCAGCCAGTATTCGCTTGATCGGCGTTCAACCTGCCGAACATTTCACAGCCCAGAAGCCAACAGGGAGCATGATTAGCGTCTATGCGGATCCCTTCTTTGCAGAACCGCTGGCTTATCTGCCAGATCACGTTACCCTTGCCTCCCTTGCATGCTAATGGCGACCGGTGCGCTTACTCAAGCCCAACGCTACCAGCTTTTTTGAGGCACTCTTCTGACGTGCGACTGCATACTACATACTCAGCCATGTGCTGGCGCAGCCTCTTACGCGCAAGGCGGTAGTCATCAGCGCTGGGCGCCGGCTCTAGGAATCCAGTTTTGATGACTTTCGGCCGTAGCTCTGGCACCAGTAGAGCCTTCCTGCGTGCGCAAATATACTAGCGGTTGCAACGGGTCATCATTTCTCCGGGCGCTGCGCACGACTGGCCGCTCTCGCTGTGGTGAGCGGGTTGGCTATACGCTTGTCAAGCTGTCTAATTTTTCGCACACAATCCTGATCACCTGCCTGTTGATCGCCGTTGTTCTATTAATTATCAGGAGGCGATTGACTCGATGGCAGGAATAGCCGTTAACGCGGAAAGCAAACTGAAGCGGCGCTATGATCCGCGCGTTGATAGCGTCGCATCATTGTTTTGGAACGCGCTGCGGGCGGTGACGGTATTCATCAGCATAGTCGCCATCTCGACGCCCTTTGTCTTCCTCTTCTTGAACAGCGTCAAACCGCCGAATCAATTTCTTTCAATCCCGATACAGGTGATTCCCAGCGAGGTCACTTGGGAACATTATCGGTCCGTCTTCGATCACAATGAAGATACTGTTCAATTCTTGACCAACTCCTTGATCATCACAGCGGGAACGACCGTCATCAGCGTATTCATTGGCTCCCTGGCGGCCTACAGTCTTTCTCGCCTGGAGTTGCCTTTCGTCGTCTGGCTGATGTTGACATTTTTCGACGAGTTGCCGAAAGAATTGGAGCGGTCAGCGATGCTAGACGGCTGCGGTCCGTGGCAGCGATTCACGCTGATCGTGCTGCCTTTAACCGGTCCCGCTTTGGCGACAGCTGCCATCCTGACTGCGCTCCTGTCCTGGAACGAGTTTCTGATGGCTGCGGTCATCGCGCCGAAGGATGCCAAGACGCTGCCGGTCCGTATTTCGGCCTTCATTACCGATAAGGGCATCTTGTGGGGTCCCATGTCGGCCATGAGCAGCGTCATTGTTATTCCGGTGATGGTTTTCGCGCTTTTCGTGCAACGGTACCTCGTTCGCGGTTTGACCCTGGGCGCTGTGAAAGGGTAACGATTGCCATGGCGACTATTGAACTACGTAACCTAAGCAAGCATTTCCGCAGCGTAACCGCTGTTGAGGACCTCAGTTTGTCGATTCAAGACAAGGAATTTGTCACCCTGCTGGGTCCCTCGGGATGTGGGAAAACGACCACCCTCAATATGATCGCGGGCTTGGAGAAGCCCACCGGCGGCGACATTCTAATCGACGGCCGCCCGGTTACCCATGTACCAGCCGCCAAACGCGACATCGCCATGGTCTTCCAAAATTATGCGCTCTACCCTCATATGCGCGTTCGCGATAACTTGGGTTTCGCCCTGAAAATAAGGAAAGTCGATCCTGACGAGCGGGAGAAACAGGTGCGAGAAGCGGCAGAGATTCTTGGCATTGTCAACCTGTTGGATCGTTATCCCCGGCAGCTTTCAGGCGGGCAGCGGCAGCGGGTAGCGCTCGGCCGAGCTATCGTGCGCGATCCCAAAGTGTTCCTGCTCGATGAGCCGCTGAGCAACCTCGATGCCGTCTTGCGGACGCAGATGCGCGCCGAGTTGAAGATCCTGTTTTCTCGCTTGCAGGCGACAGCCATCTATGTGACCCACGATCAAGGCGAAGCGATGACAATGAGCGACAAAATCGCTATATTCAATCACGGTGTCCTGCAGCAATTTGATAACCCCATGCGTATCTATCGCTCGCCGGCAAATGCATTTGTCGCCGCTTCGTGGGCAGCCCACCCATGAATTTCGCCGAAGTAACTGTCTTGGATGATCAGCTGATAAAGTTCGAGAACAAAACGGTGACGCCGCCGCAACGTTGCGCTGGACCATTACGGGTTGGCGACGGCGTATTGCTAGGCATCCGACCGGAAGACCTTGCGCTGGTTGAAGCCGGCGGGATTCCAGCTAGCGTGGAAGTGCTAGAGAATTTTGGCTCGTCCGCGCTGTTACACGTCACAGTTGGCGGCGAACTATTCGCCATTCAGCTCGAGGACGATCCACAGCTGCAGCGTGGCCAGAGAATCCAATTTGACTTTTCACCCGATGACATCTACTTATTTGATGCCGAGACAGAATTGGCGATATGCACACCTCAAAGTGAAGGGCAAAAATAATGTCTCCAAAACACTTATTTGCTACGATGACCTGGCACGAAGTCAATGAAGCGATTGCTGCGGGCAGGGTCGCGCTGATTCCGGTGGCGGCGATAGAACAGCACGGGCCGCATCTCCCGGTCGATACCGATAACGTGATCGCCAGCGAGATTTGTGAACGTGCCAGCGCCCGCGCGCCCGAATTGCTCGTCACCTTGCCGACGATTCATTATGGCTTTAACGACCACAATATGGATTTCCCCGGAACGATATCGATCAAGATGCAGCATTTCATCGACTATTGTTTTGATGTTGGCGCAAGCCTCGCCTATCACGGGTTTCGGCGGATGTTTCTTGTTAATGGGCACGGCAGTAACGGTCCTTTGTGCGATTTAATCGCCCGCAGATTAACCATCGAGACCGATGCGCTGGCTGGCAGCATCAACCATTGGGAGCTCGCCTGGGATGTCATCGTGTCTCAGCTCGAAGGTGGACCCTACGCGGCGGACCACGCCTGCGAATGGGAAACATCGGAATACCTCTATTTGAAACCGGCGCTGGTACAACATGACAAGATCGTGGACGAGATCCCTGCCGAGCGTGGCGGACCGCGATGGCTATACCCCGGTCTTGAGGGCAGCAAGTGGGTGCATTTCATGAATTATTGGAGTCGCATGAATGATTCTGGCGTCTCCGGCACGCCGTCCTTCGCATCAGCCGAGAAAGGCGAAAAGATGATCGAAACGACGATCGAGCGCCTCATCAACGTGGCCCGCGACTTCAAGAATATGCCGGATGCCGCACGTATCGATCACCGTGTGCACAGCAATGATACTCCGTCATGATCGAAACCCTCGGCGATTTCGACCCGCTCGCAGTTCCGCCGGGTAGAGCTGTGCAGGTGGAGTGGGTCTTTGAGCAATGCGCCGAAGAGACCCGCCTCTCGATTCCCCTCATGGTGATCGTCGGAGAGTTGCCTGGTCCCGTGGCTCTGATCGTTGCGGGGGTGCACGGTGACGAATACGAAGGTCCCGCCGCGCTCTTTCGCATCATGCAAAAAGTGAAGCCGAGTATGATAAACGGGCGCCTGATAATCGTTCCTGTCGCCAACAGAGCAGCATGGCGGGCAGGCACACGCGCTACGCCGCTTGACGGCATCAACCTGGCGCGAGTATTCCCGGGGTCGCCAGACGGTAGCTATACCTATCGTCTGGCACACAATCTCTTTGACAAACTGCTTATGCGCGCGGACTTCCTGGTGGATTGTCATAGTGGTGGCGTCAATACGATTTTTATGCCCGTCGCCGGGTTTTATCAGCTGAGCCATGACATTGACGAGTCGCCAGCCCTTGAGTCCATCAAAATGGCGAAAGCCACTGGCCTGACGCGGATTTGGCGCTTGCCAGCTCGGGCGGGTGTGTTGAGCTGTGAGGCTATTAAGCGAGGCATTTCGGCGATCGGATGCGAAGTTGGTGGCGCCGGCGGCTGTTTGCCAGACGATGTGCAGCGGTACGAAGTGGCCATTGAAAACGTCCTGAAACTGCACCGTATGCTGCCGGGGGAGCCGCCAGTGCGCTCCGATCATCTCAGCTATTTGAGCGGCGATTGGCAGCTCGCTACGACGAGCGGCTATGTGCAGACGCAAGTCGACTTGGGGCAGGCAATTAACAAAGGCGACCTTGTCGCAATGATTCTCAATGAATTCGGTCACCCTCTGGAGACAATCAGAGCCCAACACGATGGCATCGTCATAGGGGTGCGCCATTTGCGCAGCGTGCAGGCGGGTGATTGGGCGACCTGTGTGGTAGAGGAGAAGGCATTGTCATGACAGATCGGCTGGCCGGCAAGGTGGCAATTGTCACCGGCGGGGCGGGTGGTATTGGCTGGTCAATAGCCCGGCGATTTCTTGCGGAGGGCGCGCAAGTGGCAATTGTCGATATCGTCGAACCGGCTCCTGAGCTGACGGACGGGGAGTCGCTTTTCATCTTATGCGATCTTCGATCAGCGAAACAGATAGGTCACATGGTGTCTCGCACGATTGACAGATTCGGCCGGATTGATATCCTCGTCAATAACGCGGGCAAGACCGGCGGAAGCGGCAACTTCCTTGATGTCTCCCTGGAGGAATGGCAAGCTTTTATTGATGTCAATCTCACCGGCGCATTTCTTGCCGGGCAAGCGGTGGCACGGTAAATGGTAGACAATGACATAGGCGGTCGCATCATCAATGTTGGCTCAGTGAATTCGTTCGGCGCTGAACCTGAAGCGCTGCCCTACGTGGCGAGCAAGGGCGGCATCCGTTTGCTGACATGTGGCATGGCGGTGGATCTAGCCCGCTACGGCATCACGGTGAATATGCTGGCTCCTGGCCCGATAAGGGTCGGTCGCAATGCTCAGCTTTTTGATACTGAACCACTAGCGAGCGGTCTCGCGCGTAGTATTCCGCTTGGTTCTCCTGGCCGGGGCGAGGATGTTGCGAGCGCCGCACTGTTCTTCGCAACGGATGAAAGTCGGTTTGTCACGGGGGCTTCTCTATTGGTAGACGGTGGTTACATGAGCCAGCTAATATTTGATTGAGAAGTGTTTCTCACTGAATTGAGCGACTTCTTGATGTTCTAAGAATGGATTATTCCTGTTTCCATATGCTCGCACAGGTATCCTGTTTCGGTTTCGCGCCAATACGAAAGTGCTACCATAAACCGTGTTCGCGCTTGCATGTCCTTTCGAGGCGTGCCGTTATCCAGTACCAAGGTGATGTGCGGGCGCCAGTGTCTGTGCAATGAGATCGGTCAGCGCAGTAAACCGGCTGTCGAACGTCTCGTTGCTGATGGTTGTGAAGCTAACGCTGGTGGTGGGCACCTTGTCAATAAGTCTCACTTACTATTTTATTTGGCCGGTTTCCCGAGGCAAATTCGCTCCATAAGCTGTCACGTACCGCTTGGTGTAATCGAACCTCATACCGCATTCACATCGCTACGGATTTACGGTCCACCGGCATCCTCCTAATCCGCCTGTAGCGCTGTCGAGGAGGAAGTGCGGGATGTGCGAGACAACGAAGAACAAGGCGCGGTTGCCAATGGCATAGATTCCTGCCTGAAACGAGGATCTATTGAATCTACCTGCTGCGGCCACTTCAGGCCGATGTCAATACACACGCAAATAAGAGTCTTCTGCCGATTCGGTAGATACGAGAGCCGGCTCCCACGCTTCCTAGGAATCGGTATCCCAGATCACGATAGAGCCATTTCCCCAGCCGCCAACAGAAGACCGTCACTCGAAAATGCCGTCAAATGGTGGAGACTGTGCGACGATAGAGGCCAGTTGCGATGCCATGCTCACCAATGACAGCGACCTCAAACGTATTCGGGAGTTTGCCATCCTGGTGCTTGATGAACTTGAGTTGCGGTTGGCGATTGATGTGCAACGTGCCCGTATGGGCTACCCGCGAAACATTCAGTTGATTGAGAGGAATATACTATTCATATGAAAGAAGCATTCCGTATTGTCTTGATGTAAATGACTTAGATATTCATGCAGAGAATATAGATGTAAATCAAAGTGAAAGTGATGGGCAATAGCGACGACAGTTAGTATTCTGCACCCGGACGAGCCCGCCTCTTTTGACAGTAAACGCTTGGTATGTTACTGTCTGGCTGTGATTCAAGAATTCATGGAGTAGATATCGTTCTTTAGCCTCCATAAGGGAGGCGGAAAACAGATATTTTAAGGAGATTTAGAATGAATACCTTTAATAAGAGCATCTCACGGCGTGAGATGCTGAAACTAATGGGTATTGGCGCCGTCGGAACTGCGCTCGGTTCCCACGTGGCTTTCGCCCAATCTGTGCCCGAGTCCGGCACCTTCCGATTTCAGATCGAGTCGGGACCCGGTACAGACTTCGTAAACGTTGTAGAAGCCTTCATAGCGGAACATCCGGAGATTGATGTCGAGTTCAGCCAGGTGGAGGCGGCGGTCGTTGGTGTTGATTGGCAGCGCATCGCGATGGAGGCCGGCGTCGTCGATCTGATCTCCAACGAGAACCCGAAATTCCTCAAGCTGGATCCCGTTCTCAGAGCCGGTTTGATTCAGTCTCTCGACGGCTACCGCGATCTATATGGCTGGGACGATTGGGTACTTTCGGCTGCGCTGCGGCGGTCATCGCGAGGTGGACAGCTCTGGACACTGCCGCTCTACTATGAAATCTGCGGCGCCTCCTACCGAAAGTCCGTGCTTGAAAGCGTCGATGCTGGCGAGCCACAAACCTGGGAAGAATTCATCGCCCTGCTCGAAAAGTTCAAAGCGGCGGACATGATCCCGCTGACCACAGGCCATCGTGGCTTTAGCCAGATCCAGATGATTCACTACCAATTCTGGGCAAGTATCGGCGGACTCAGCGGCCCAGGCAGCATCACCGATGTCATCTTTGGCGATGGCAAGTTTACTGACGCCCCTAGTGTCGAAGCAGCCGCAGCCATTCTCGATATCTACAATGCGGGCTTGCTTGACCCCGATGTATTGTCGATCACCCAGGACGATGGTAACGAGCGCTTCATCTCTGGGGCAGCTGCACTCAATGTGACCGGTACTTGGTTCTATTCCGAAATGCAGCGCCAGTTCGACACGGATTGGGATATGCTGACGATGCCCGGGCCGGGTGGCGGTCCGATTTGGTGCACCGGCGAGACCGAAGCGATGGTCATTCCCGCGGCCGCGCAAGACCCAGACGCAGCGGCGCTTTTCCTCGACTTCTGTGTATCTGGCACCGGTGCCAAGATTCTGGTCGAAAGCGGTAATTTGCTCTCGACCAAGGCCTTTGGAGATCTGGCCATTCCGCAGGTTCAGCGCTTGCCGATTGTCACCGGCGAGGAATCTTCCCTGCTGATCTTCGGCTGGTTGCCACAGAACTCTCAGGACGCCTACCAACAAGGCTTGGGTGGCATCCTGGCCGGGAGCATCACACCGGAACAGTGGGCACAAAATGTCCAAGACGCTTGGGAGCAGGACATCGAAGATGGACAGATTCCCGAGGATCGCAGCGACTTGCTTTAAGCTATAACGACAGCCGAGTCCGATCGGGGATTTCTTCAGAGGCAGGACTCGGCTGCTTTCCCGGCTTGGCTGGCATTGGCCTGGTTGCCAGCCAACGGCCCGCAGTACTTTCCGTCGACGAGCTTGAGACAGTCTTGATGACCTCTGTTGCAGCGAAACTCCGCATTCGGCCCCTTGACGCCTGGCGGAGCGCTTCCGCGAAGACGCGAGAGCAGTGGCTGCTGGCAGCTGCTCTTGTCACTCCCGCCTTGATCATAATGGGCATCTTCGTGTTCTATCCCGCTATACAGACGGTCGGATTGAGCTTCTATAAGTGGGACGGGATAAGTCCGGACATGGGCGGTTTTGTCGGCCTCAAGACCTTCGCGCGGGCGACGAACAACTTCCCTTTCAGTCAAGCGATCAAGAACAGCCTCTTGTGGGGCGTGGTTGGCTTGCTGGTCCCCACGAGCATAGGTCTAATTGCGGCGGCGCTGGTTGAAGATACTAATCTGCGGCCGAAACCCCTGTTTCGCTTCGCCTTCTTCGTCCCCTACTTTTTCTCTATGGCGGTTGCAGCGGCGCTGTTCACCCGCGTTTACGATCCAAGCTACGGCATGATCAACCAGGTGATCCACGCCCTGGGATTCGTTGATGTCAAACCGCAATGGCTTGGCGACGGCAAGATTGCCTTGTATGCGGCAATGGGCGTATTTGTCTGGCACGAAACCGCCTTCTGCTACATTGTCTTCACCGCGGCCATTCAGCAGATCGACCGGTATCTCTATGATGCGGCCAAGGTCGATGGCGCATCGGAGATTCAGATCTTCCGCTACATAACGATTCCCAGCGTCCGAAACGTGGTCACCTTCGTCATGACAATCATGCTGATCGTTGGGCTGACTCCCTTCGCCGTAGTTTTCCCGCTGACAGCCCCCGGTCTGGGCGGGCCATACTACGCTACAGAAATCCTGCCGACCCTCATCTTCAAGAAGGCGCGCCAAGGATACAATGCCAGTGAGGCAGCTGCTCTTGGTGTTATTCTCCTGATCCTTGTCATCGGGATCGTTTCCGCTTTCCTGTGGATTAGAGAGCGCACTGCGCCGAAGGACTGAGCAGGTGAACGCGATGCCATCTCTGAACTTGACGCGGTATGCCCTTTACGCGCTGGTCATCTTGCTGGCCTTGCCCTTCGTATTCCCCTCTCTTTGGGTCTTTATGGCCAGTTTTTCGACGAACACCCAAATCACGATGGACTCATTGGCTCTGCCGGATAGACTCTACGTCGAGAATTACATCCATGCCTGGACGGGCGCCAAGTTCAGCAGCTTCGTCTACAACAGCCTGGCAGTATCGGGGTCGGTCTCACTCATAATCGGATTTCTGGCGACCATGCTGGGTTATGCCGTTGCCCGGCTAGACTTCCCCGGGCGCCGCTTGCTCTTGCTCTTAATCATGATGGCGATCGTTACGCCGGTCTTTTCTTATCTCGAGCCGCTGGCTCGCATGGTACGAAGCCTGGGCTTATCCAACACGCGCACAGCAGTAATTTTGACAACGACAGCCACTTTCCTGCCAGTGCCCACCTTGCTGATGCGGTCATTCTTTCAGACTTTGCCCGAAGAGCTTGGCGATGCCGGACGGGTCGAGGGGGCCAGCGAATGGGGGGTCTTCCGCTATATCATGGCGCCCCTGGCTCGCTCAGGGATACTCACTGTTCTCATCTTCGCGTTTTTGTGGAGTTGGAACGATCTTTTATTACCGGCAGTCTTCATCCAATCACCCGACAAGTACACCATCGCCTACGCCATCACTACGCTAAAGCCGGCCGGTTTCCGGCAAGACCACGTCACCATGTTTGCCGCATCGATTATTTCAACGGGCCCAATGATCGTCGTCTATCTATTACTAATGCGAAGATTTATCGCCGGACTGACTGTGGGCGGTTTAAGAGGCTAGTAGCGCTGATTGGGCAGTGCCTCCTGATCCACCTGGAAACGCCAAGGAATGCTTGATGGCATACAAGATGATTCAGATCGGCCTTGGCGCAATGGGCCGCGATTGGTGCAAGACCTCGCTGCCGCCGAACATCAGAGATGGCTTGGTCGAAGTGGTCGCCGCTGTCGATATCAATCCCGCTGTCCTGAGCGTAGCGCAGGAGTCCCTCGGTTTGCGCCCCGATCAGTGTTACACAGATCTTCAAAGGGCCTTGGACGAAAATCCGGCTGATTTCTGCACGGTTGTAGTAACGCCAGCTTATCACGAAGAGGTCGTTGACTTGGCTATAGCGCACGATCTGCATATTCTATCGGAAAAGCCGATTGCGGATACTTTGGCCGCCTCGGTCCGTATAGCGGACAAAATCAAACGCGCCGGCCTGAAAATGGGCGTGACGATGAGCCATCGCTACGATCAGGACAAGACGACCCTACGCACCGAGTTGCGATCGGGGTGCTACGGCAGCTTGGATTATCTGGTCTGTCACCTCACCTCCGACTTGCGGAAATACGGCAGTTGGGGTGTCTTTCGCCACGAAATCCCGGACCCGCTAATGGTCGAAGGCGCCGTGCATCATCTGGATTTTCTGGCTGATATGGCCGGCGCCAAGTGCGATACCATTTATGCGCAGACTTGGAATCCGCCCTGGGGCGAATATGCTGGGGATTCGCAGGCGCTGGTCACAATGATCTTCGAGAACGGCAGCCGCGCTATGTTTGAAGGCGCCAGCGCAAACGCCGTCGGTTTGAAAGACTGGGAGCAGGAGACGATACGGGCTGAATGTGAGTTGGGTACTCTGGTGTTGAATGCGCGCCGTCTGGAGCGTTTCCCCTACGACCAGTCGACACAACGGATCACCAAGTTCGAAGGCGACGGTGAGGAAATCCCTCTAATGGAACGGTCTAAATGGAAGAACACCTGGTTGATAGAAAAGTTTGTTAACTGGCTCGATGGCGGTGAACCAATGGAGACGAATGTCGAAGACAATCTCCAGTCGGTCGCCCTGATATTCGCCGCGATCGAAAGCAATCGAACTGGCCAGACGGTCAAGGTTCAGCAGTTCTTAAGCTGTGTTCGGCAAAACGTATAGGCACTGGAGAAAGCGCTTTTCATATGCAAAAGATCAAGACCGCCGTGATCACAGGTGAGCACCCTTTTGATGTGCCCGCTTTCCACGCCGTATTCCGAAGTATGCCCGAAGTCGACTTTTATCCGCAGCATCTGGAAGACTTCGCTTTTGACGCCGGAAATCGACGCCGGGAGTATGATGTATTGCTCTTCTATAACTTTACCCAAGCCACTCCGGGCACGACGGCCAACGCGCGCGATCAAGAAGCCAGGGCGGCGCTGGAAAAACTGGGCGAAAGTGCTCAAGGCATATTTGTCTTGCACCACGCTATCCTGGCTTTCCCCCAATGGCAGCTCTGGTCGGATCTGGTTGGTATTGACGACCGCCGTTTTGGCTGGCACATGGACCACAGCTTTACTATCCAAATCGGCGATGCGCAGCATCCAATTACCCAGGGCACGAGCGCCTGGCAGATGTTGGATGAAACTTACACCATGGGCGATCTGGCGCCGGACAGCGATGTTCTGTTGACTGCAGATGATCCCAAGAGTATGAAATGCATTGCCTGGACGCGGCGCTACAAGAAGGCACGCGTCTTCTGCTTTCAGTCTGGCCACGATCATGAAGCCTTCGCCAATCCCAATTTCCGTATGATCGTCAGTCGCGGCGTCCAATGGGCGGCGGGAAGAATCTAGCCACCGGCTAGCGAGGACTTGTTTGCTATCGTGTATGACCGAAGCCGCGAAGTCGATCTGACCCGCCATCTCAACTTGGGGGTCGAGCACATCTTCAATACGCTCGACGAACGGCAGCACTACCTGCCCTTTTTTCATTACGAACTTATCCAGCACCCGACATGCATCAAACATGGTCCCTTCGATTCGCCTCATGTTGTGGGGCGCTATTTGGATGCGCTCGGTCGCTGTGCCGGGATCATTGAATTGCCCGACGCGCCGGAAGTCTACGATGCCCTGGCACGACAGCTCTACGCCAGCCTGGAGCGTCATCCTTCGGGACTACCCTGGAATGCGCCGACGCCCTGGCAGCCCAACCTGGCGGTGATGCATAACTGCCGCGAGGTCGTGCTGGGCTTGCTCGCGCTGATGAACTGGCGGAGTGATCCGGCAGCGGAGCCAGCCCTGCGCCGCTTGTGCCGCTCCCTGCTGGAAACGATCGGCGAGGGATCGCGCTTTCCCGGCGAGTGCCTGGGATTTGACGGCTGGACGACCGGCTTCAGCGGCATCCTGGCGTCGCCGCCGGCGAACAGCGGACGGCTGATTTGTCCCCTGGTTCAGTACTTTCGTCAAAGCGGGGACGAAGTCGCCCATGAGCTGGCGCGCCGTTTCGCCACCGACAATCTGGATACCTGTTTTGCCTCGGATGGCTCGATTACTGCTGCCGCCGGCTCGCACATGCATTCCATCACCGGCACGATCACAGGACTGATTGATTTTGGTCTGCTGCTTGGAGATGACGCTGTCATTGAACGCGCGCGACTGGTGTACGATAATGGTATGCGTCCCTTTCGCAGCAGTTATGGTTGGGCGAAGGAGTTCCGCTGGGTGCCCGCCCTGGCTGAACCGCTGCGGGCTGCCGGGTACGCGGGCCACGATATCAACCGGGGAGAAGCCAACAATACTGGCGATTTGATCGAGGCGGCTCTCCTGTTAGGCACAGCCGGTCATCCCGGCTACTTCGAAGACGCCGATCGCATGCTGCGCAACCATCTCCTGGCTTCGCAAGTCGTGGATACCTCTTGGGTGCAGGAAGCTTACGGACTCGCGGATGATGCCGAAACGCGCTACGGGGATGTGGCGCGGCGTGCCCGCGGCGGCTTCTGTTTTGGCAGTCCCAATGACCTTATCTCGTATCCGAAAGAGGCCTATCAAATCAACGCCGATCTAACAGGCGGATCGCTGCAAGCCATCTGCGAATCTTGGGAGGCGATTGTAAAGGTTGACGAGGCAAGTGCCCGAATCGATCTGCTCTATTCAAAAGACGACGCAGGCCTGGCCTTGACTTGCCCCCCACCCGGGCAGGCACCCATCATCGTGCGACTCCGCCAGCAGACAAATCTGCAGATCCGCATCCCGTCTTGGGCGCAGCCGGCCGCGGTTATGTTTCAAATCAACGATATGCCAAACGCATCAGCCGAGGATAAGATATCAGACGACTATCTCAGGCTGTCCGCGCTGGCGCCGAATTCGATCGTGAAAATATGGCTGCCATCCCGAAGGGAAACCATCGGTGAGGTCGTCGGTGGTCAGGCGCTTGAAATTGAATGGCACAATGACACGGTTGTAGGCATCAAGCCGCCGGCGCGCTTCCGGGCGCTGTATGGACAAGATTCAGTGTAGCAAGGGTCGATTTTGCAGGAGAGCACAAACATGCTTGACCACGAGCGCGTACACGAAGAAGCGATCATCTTTGATGGCACCTGCCCGCTGCTGACGCATTCGCCGCATCACACATCATACTACGTCGAGGGCGGTGTCACTGTGACTGCGCCGTCGCTGGCCGCTAATCACGACTGCGGCGAGGCGATCAAGCGGATCGCGCAGTGGGTGGGCATTATCAAGGACCGCAGCGATGAGCTTCTGCACGTTACCGAGGTGGAGGATTTCCGCCGCGCCAAAGAACAGGGCAAATTGGGCATCCTTTTCCACTTCCAGAATTCGCTGCCGCTGGAGCAGAGTATCGAATTGCTGGATGTCTATAAGGCTCTGGGGGTCAGGGTCATCCAATTGACCTATAACGTCAAGAACTTTGTTGGCGACGGCTGCCTGGAACGGACGGATGCCGGCCTCAGTGCCTTCGGGGTACGGCTGATCAAAGCGATGAACCGGGCTGGAATCGCGGTTGACCTCAGTCATACCGGGATCAAGACCACCCTCGATGCCATGGATGTATCCGAGTATCCGGTTGTCTTCAGCCATAGCCTGGCAAAGGCTGTCTGCAAGAGTCCGCGCAACTTGACCGACGAGCAGATTAAGCGGGTGGCGGAAATGGGTGGCGTGATTGGCATCAATGGCTTTCCGCCTTTCGTGGCCGATACCACACGTCCCACCCTCGATGATCTGCTCAAACATGTGGACTACCTGGCCGAGCTTGTTGGCATCGATCACATCGGCATCGGTATCGACTTTGAATACATCAATGAATCCATGCAGGCCACTTCCCTGGCGCACTACAATTATTTCGTGAAGACGGGACAATGGAATCCCAAAGATTATCCGCCACCGCCCTATTATTATCCGCAAGGTTTGGATGATCCGCGTTATTTCCCCAACCTGACCAAGGCGCTGCTGGACCGGGGATACAGCGAAGCGGAGACCAAGCAAGTGCTAGGCGGCAACTTTATGCGCGTTTATTCGCAGATTTGGACGTAGGCCATGATGAAACGAGTAGAGATTTTAAGCAGACTAAGAGCGACACTGGCGAAGGGCGACGCCATAATTGGCGCGGGCTGCAGCGCGGGTATCGTGGCGAAGTGCGCGGAACTGGGCGGAGCGGATATCATCGTCTGCTATAGCACTGGCAGATCCAGGATAATGGGGCTTCGGACCACCGTGATCGGTCACTCGAATCCGCGGACGCTAGAGATGTATGACGAGATCAGCAATGTCGTTCATGATACGCCCATCATCGCCGGCATTGAAGCCAACGATCAGACAACCTATGACCTTAACAAAGTGATCGACCGCTTCGTGGATCAGGGTTTCGATGGATTCATCAACTTCCCGACCGTGGGCAACCATGAGCATGTCTCTCCCTTTTTTGTCCGCGAGCACGAGAACATCGCCAGCAGCCTGGGACAACCCTGGGGTTTCGCCCGCGAAGTGGAATTGATCCGTCTCTTGCGCGAGCGTGACATTTTCACTATGTCTTATGTATTCAATTCCGAGCAAGCGGCGCGCATGGCTGAAGCCGGCGTGGATGCGGTCTGCGCACATGTGGGCGGCACGGCTGGCGGCTTGATCGGTTTCCCGGCCGACCCCATGCAGGAATCGCTGGAAAACGCCCAGCGCATCATGGAAGGGGCTTGGGGGGTCGATCCGGACGTGATCTGCCTTGCCCACGGCGGTCCCTTCGCCGAGCCGGAAGATACTCGGTTCCTTTACCAGCTAACGGACGCGCAGGGCTTTGTGGGCGCATCCAGCATCGAACGTATCCCCATCGAAAAGGCGGTGATGGGTGCCGTCAAAGCCTTCAAGAATCATAAGATTAGGCGGCGTTAACCGATGGCAGACGAGATGAAGACCGTCGTCATCGCTGGCGCTCTCGATACAAAAGCTGCGGAATTCGCCTTGGTGAAGGTGTTAATCGAAAAGCAGGGCATCCGCGCTCTGGTTGTTGATTTCGGTATCCTCGGCGTGCCCGGTTTCGTGCCCGATGTCAGCCGCGAGGCGGTCGCTAGGGCCGCCGGAGGTGACCTCGAATCTTTGCGCCGGGGCAAGCACAGGGATGAAGCCTTGAGCGTGATGGGCCGCGGTCTGGCGGTGATTGTGCGCCGCTTATTCGACGAGGGCAAGCTCGATGGCATCCTGGGCATGGGCGGGAGCGGCGGCACCACCATTGCCACAGCCGGCATGCGTGTACTGCCGCTCGGCGTACCCAAGCTGATGGTCTCGACGATAGCCAGCGGCGATGTGCGCTCCTTTGTGGGACCGGTGGATATTGTCATGATGCCCTCGATCGTCGATGTGGCCGGCATCAACCGCATCAGCGGCAAAATCTACGCGAATGCGGCAGCCGCAATCGCGGGTATGGTCCGGGCAGAGACGCCGCCGATCGCGGATGAGAAACCGCTGGTGACTGCATCAATGTTCGGCAATTCCACGCCCTGCGTCGACCATGCCCGCGGTCTGATCGAGCATCAAGGTTACGAAGTATTGGTGTTCCATGCGACTGGCATCGGTGGCCGGACGATGGAGAGCCTAATCAGCGAAGGTTATATCGCCGGCTCCCTAGATATCACCACGACGGAACTGGCTGACGAGGTCTGTGGCGGTGGAGCAAGTGCCGGACCGGAACGCGGCATGGCGGCTTCTCGCGCTGGCATCCCCGCTGTGATCGTGCCGGGCTGTGTGGATATGGCCAACTTCGGGCCGCTTGAATCGGTTCCGGAAAAGTATCGCAAACGCAATCTATATCAATGGGCGCCTACCGCTACGCTGCTGCGTACAAACATCGAAGAGAACCGCCGCATCGGTGAAATGATTGCCGCCGCCGCTAATGCTGCAACTGCGCCGGTCGCCATTCTCCTCCCCCTTATGGGTCTTTCCATGCTAGATAGCGTCGGTGGCGTGTTCTGGGATCCGCCTGCCAATGCCGCCTGCTTCGAAGCCATCAAGGGTAACCTCAAACAGGATATTCCCGTGATCAAGCTGGAGTACAATATCAATGATCGGCCCTTTGCCGAGGCAGCCGCGGAGATGCTGTTGTCGCTAATGCAGCGGTCTAGAACTTGAAGGTCTGCATTGGGCTAGCCGCGGATGCCGCTGAAGGTGATCCCTTGAACGAAGTATCGTTGCACCAGCATAACCAGCAGCACAATCGGCAAGGTCATCAGCACGACTCCTGCCATAATCTCGCTCCAAGGGCTGTCATAGCGACCGCTGATCTTTGCTGATTTGCGCTGCCGAAATGAAGGAGGCGGGAATCACGATGCTGCCCATATCGAGGACAATCTCCAAATATCGATTGAGTTGATTCTAGCCTCGCCCCGGGCGGAAACACTAACGCCTGTGCTATCGGACCTGCTCGGGTATACCCTGCTTGTGATACAGACACGATCATTCGCATAGACTTCGATGACTGAGCAATCGACAAATACTCTCAAGTTTAATGTTTCGCCAGGGGAAAGCTCGAAATCTCCTTGCTGTACGTCAGCGAAAATCCCACCAAACTGGAGAAGAGTGGAACGACGACGATTAACCCCCAATTGCTTACGACGAGCGTTATAGAAAATGTAAGTTTCTTCTTCACTATCAGGCGAGCAGCGTACTTTGATACCACATTCTTCAGCGTTAGCGGGATCAATCTCGGCAACAATTTCAAGGGTATCGCCTCGCAGGCCAAAGTAGAAATCACTGGAAGTGGTGGACAGGTTTATGTCGGTGAACCGATGGTGCTCACCTCGTAGCGCGTCAATCTCCTGCACCGGGCGTATCGCGAGCTTTCCATCATCACACAATGACAAGACCCGTGGCAACGACATGATGCCCGACCAACCGGCGGCCTGTTGAGCTTCAATTGTACGGCCCTCTCCTATCCAGCCCCATAAGATACGGCGCCCCTGTGAATCAATTGTGGAATGCGGCGCGCAAAAGTATCGATCGCCAAAGTCGAGCTTGTGAACCGCGTCTGGAATGAAGCGATGATCTCGATAGCGTCCGGTGAAATAGCCGCTATAGAGTTGCTCATCATCCCATGCGGTAAAGGTCAGGACATGCTTGTCGCCGAGCGGAAAGAACTGCGGCACTTCCCACACGGTCCCGGTCCATATCGTGGTGGTGTCATGCTTGTCGCCAACACACAGGGGGTGCAGGTACTCCCAGCTGTAAAGATTTTTTGATCTATAGAGCAACACCGCTCCACCGACATCCTGTATACCTGCGCCAATCGCCATGTACCAGCTGTCTTCCTCTCGCCAAACAAATGGGTCGCGGAATCCTGTGACGTTTACGCCGTCAGGCGGGTGCGCAATGACGGGGTTTCCAGCATACTTCTCCCATGAAACCAGGTCATCTGCGCCGGTTGCCAGGCAGACGCGCTGGTTTTGCGGTATCCCCCAGTCACCCCGCACGCCGGTGTAAAGAATTGTCGGCACACCACTATTGTCCACTGTACATCCTGACCAGCATCCGTCTTCGTCCGGCCCGCCAGGGGTAGGGGAGAGTGCAACAGGCAAGTCAGCCCAATGCACAAGATCGTCACTGACCGCATGCCCCCAGTGCATATTGTCCCATACAGCATCGTACGGGTTATGTTGATAGAAGAGGTGGTATTTGCCATCCCGCTCGATGATGCCGTTCGGATCATTCATCCAGTTAGCCGGCGGCAAGAAGTGATAGCGCGGACGGTGTGGGTCTTCGGCCATTTGTTCGCGCAGGTGTCTTGCATGTGAGGCAAATGACTTCATATCCGTTATCCCTTTAGCCCGCTGGCGGCGACACTTTGGACAAACCATTTTTGGAATAGCAGAAATAGAATAAGGACCGGGATGGTGATCATGGAGGCAAATGCCAGAATCTGGGCCCACTTGACGTCCTGACCATAAAAGGAAGTGATGCCGACGGTCAGTGGCCGGGACGCTTCACCGCGGGTCGCCATTAAGGGCCACAGATATGAACTCCACAGGAACAGGGCCTGCAGAATCGCGACGGTTGCGAAGACAGGACGTGAAAGGGGCACAATAATCCTCCTGTAAACCGCAAAAGGGCTGCCCCCATCAATATAGGCCGCTTCATCGAAATCCCGCGGGATACCGATGAAGAATTGGTAAAAGAGAAAGATTGAAAAGGCATCCGCTATAAATGGGATGATCTGTACGTGCAGAGAATCCAACCAACCGATAGAACCGTCTAACCAGGGAAATTCGTTCACCAGCACCAACAAGGGCACAACGATGGCATCCAGCGGTACAATGGACAGCGCTATGATCGCTGATAGAACAATCGCCTTCCCTTTCCAGCGTAAGCGCGCCAGAGCAAACGCGATCATACTGTTGACAACCAAGCCAGCGCTTACCGTTGCCAAGACGATGAAGGTGGAATTGAACATGAATCGCCCAAACGGCACTCTGCGGAATACGCTGGTGTAGTTTTCAAGAGTGATTTCGCGAGGAATGAAGGCCCATATAATCGTTTTGAGATCGTCGAAGATCACCTTTTCCGGTTTAAATGAAGATACGACCATGAACACGATGGGAAACAAGAAGAACATCGCAAGCCCGATCATAATGCCGTAATCGATCGCTAGCGTTACGGACCGTCGCACTTGCCTCCGCGAACGGGGGCGGCGTACACAGATATGACCACTTCCAGTAGCTCTTTCGGACATAGCGCCTATTCCACCTCAACGTCCGATTTCAAGAGCGATCGCTGAATCAATGCGATCGTCACGACGAGCATAAAAAACAGAACAGTGACAGCAGAGCCGTAGCCAATTCTTTGTTGTCGAAAGCCAGTTTGAACGGCATGGAAAACGACCGTGACCGTGGCGTCTTGAGGCCCGCCCTTGGTCATCACATCAACCTGGGTGAATAAGCGAAATGCCAGGATAGTCGTGCTGATGATGACGAAAATAGTTGTATTGCGCAGTTGGGGAATCGTAACGTGCCGAAATTGCTGCCAGGTGTTGCCACCGTCAATTTGCGCCGCTTCGTATAAGGATAGCGGGATGCCCTGTAAGCCGGCCAGAAAGATGACCATCTGGAATCCCGCCGCTTGCCACGCGGAGAGGATGATAATTGCTAGCAGGGCAGAATCGGCGCTTATTAACCAGTCGGGTTTTATATGTCCAAATGAAATCGCGCTCAGAAAGCGATTGATTAGACCTTGATCCGGGTTGTAGAGAAAAGTCCAGACGATAGCGAGCACCGCCATCGACGTGACGACCGGGCTAAAGTAGATGGTGCGAAACACATAGCGGCCACGCAGTCGCTGGTTGACCAGCAAGGCCATGATCAGCGCCAGGCCACCCTGCCCGGGCACGATCACCAAGACAAATACGAAGGTATTGATGAGCGAGCGCAAAAACGTTGGATCCTTGGCGATGATCACATAGCGCTGGCCGAAAACATCATAGGTAAACCATTCGCGGAATCCGTCGTAGGCCGGATTACCCCGGACGATAGAGCGTGTGCGCGGATAAATCGGATTCCCTTCCAAATCAACCTGGACCTGGCCCGTCGCCTGATCGAATTCTGGTTCCAGCCGAATGATTTGGACGCCAAGCAGGTTCTGATAGTTCTGAAGGCCGACGTACTTCGTCGGCAGCGGTGAGATGAGGCGTTTGTTGGTAAAGCTCCAGTAAACACCACCAAACAGCGGCAAGGCCACGAACAGAAACAAGCCGATGAGCGCGGGCGCGCTCATCAGCCAGGCATAGGTCGTTTCATAACCTTTGGGACGTGTTGACTGTCTCATGCAATTACCTGCCCAAGCAAGCCAAGCAGGTCACGTGTCTGATGCCCCTCAGTCATGCGTGGCGACTGACGTGGAGTAGCCGCAGCCAACTGCAATTCACCGCGGCTACTGAAGTGAAGACCCTAAGGGCAACGCTTAATTCTGAACGGGATAGCCATCGTTGTCGGCAATGTCCTGGTCGATTTTGTCGACTGCGGCATCCAGTTCCGCCTGAACATCACCGCCTTTGATGATATTGTCCATTGCCGTAAAGAAGGCGGAAGTGACTGCTGGGTAGCCCGGCGTAATGGGTCGCGGAATGGCAATGCCAGATCCAAGCTGCTGCACAAATATGTTCATGCGTCCCCCTTCACCAAACAGCTCGGACATTGCCAGAGCCGAGAAGCGGCCGGGCACAGCAGCATTCACATTTGTGATACTCAAGATCTCTTCCGGAGCGAGCATAAATTCCATGAAGGCCCAAGCTGCCTCAGGATTTGCGCACTGCGTAGTGATGGACCAAGCCCAGGATCCCATACCGGTGGCCTGACGGGCACCGAAATTCACTACTGGAAGGACAATCATGTCATCGCCGAAGGCTTCATAGTAGCCCGTGGCCATCCAGTGTCCAAGGAATCCCATCGCCGCGTTTCCGTTGATGAATTCGTTGTCATCCGGCGGGGTCAGTGTGGAGTATCCGTCCTCAAAAAGACTCTTGATCCATTCCATGGCCGCCACAGCTTCGGGCCCGTTCAAAACACCCTCCGCGCTCAGGTTTTCTCTGTCAATCAAATCACCACCAAAACCCTGAACGACCGGGCCGAAAGCATAGGTGTACCACTCACCAGCGCCGTAATTCATCTTCAGATCAATCGCGTATTCAACGCTGTCTAAAGCCTGTAAACTTGCCAGCACGCCGTTGAATTCATCCAGCGTCCAAGCGTCGTCAATGCTGGACGGTATTCGTACGCCGGCTTCTTCCAGCAATGACACTCGACCGACAAGCGCCAAGCCCGAATCATACTGTCCCATAGCGTAGATCTTGCCGTTGTAGAGACCCTGATCAATCAGAGATGGCAGGATATCGGCGCGAAGTTCATCAGACATGTAGTCGTCCATGGGGGCCAAGAAGCCCGCCCAAGCGTAGTTGTACAGATTTGGGCCGTCCAGATCGAGAATGCAGGGGAGATCACCGGCGACAGCGGCAGCGTTCACGGCGTCGTTATAGCCGGTGCCAGCAACTAAAGAACCGGCGAGCTCTACGAAGTTAACCTGGATTGCGTCCTGCATGGCATTGAACCGGTCGACTTGAGCGCGCGTCTCATCGTTCTCTTCTTGCGTTCCTCCATGGTACCAAAGCTCAAACTCTACCATCTCCTGAGCCGGTGTTATGGCCGCAGTTGTGAAAAGAAGCCATAGAATCAATATCAGAGTTAAATGTTTCAGTAATCCATTCATTTTTAGCCTCGCTTAAAAACTAAGACCTTGCTAATTTGTGTGGCTGCCCAGCCTGTCTGATAGACGTCACGCTTCAAGTTTTCTCCTTCCTCCTGTTAAACACTTACAGCTAAACGGACCGTTCTAATACAAGATTGTACCGATTGCCTCGGGCTGTAGCAAACTTGCTGTATCGCAAAATCTGCCCAGGGGGTATGCATACTGGTAATCAGTCAATCTCAGCGAGAAGCGAATGCCTCGGTCACGGCCTCTTCCTTCCGGCATCCTCCAGATCCGTCAGCAGAGCTATCACCGCGTCTTTGAGGGTCGGCAGATCCTCCTGGGCGAAATCCCACACCGAGGCAAGCCGCACGATGTGGACCTGTGTATCAGGACATCGCGAATCCGGCGAAGTCGCTCTACGTGACCTCCGGGTACCGTGCAGTCAGCGCCGGATCCAAGCGCTCGACCCCTTCGCCAATCACCTAAAAACTGCGAATGATCCCGCCCTGCAGTAATTCCGATTCCAAGAAAGCATCCCGTCCGGCAACGGTGTAGTTTTCAATGCGACGGATGCGATCCAAGATATCTTGGCAATAGATGCGCTGGTCTTTCGTCACAAGCTTTGGGCTTCCTCGAGGATAGTCGACCGTAATTCTTCACGCAAGGCGTGGCGGTCCACCACTTCCACGCGCCGGCCAAGCAAACGCTGCAACCCCTGTGTCAGTCGGATGTGGTCGTGCAGCTTGTAGTCCGATTCGAACTCAACTAGGAAATCGATATCGCTCTCGGCGCGCAACTCCCCGCGCACCAGAGACCCGAATACGGATATCTGACAGGGCGATGTTGGCGCGCGAGTGCCATGATCTGCTCACGCTGCTGTCGTACATCGTCTAAGGCGCGTACTGTCTGGATAGCCATTCGAGCCAAGTCTGCCCTGATGGTACCGTGTGGCATTGATTGTTGACATTGTAATCTATTATCTGGCGATTTAGTGCGATTCGCAACGTAGGGGCATCGGTTCACGCAAAGGACACGGCAGCTTTCGCGAGGCGCTGGCGCGGTAAGCAGAAGAACCTGTCAAGATGGCAATGTCGATTTCAGAGTCGCCCAGCAGCTGGCGGCGAGTATTGGTCAACCAATCATCAATGTCGTGGAAGTCGGCGCGTGTCCCGCCACGCCAAAAGTACACGAGCGGGGAAAGGGCGGACTATAGGACTATAATTGAGGATGATGGCAGCAAGCAAGATTACATGGGGGGCAGCAGACTCAGTAATCAGCCAATGTCAGAAAATTATTGCCAACTAAAAGATTTGCCCACTGAGCAAGAAGTGTCGAGTTTCAGGTGCAAGGCAACGCGACACCCTGACGCTGAATCTCAGCACTAAGAGGAGCATGATCTATGGTTGATATGACAAGTAAACGTGATACACCCCGGGCCGAAATTGAAGAATTGAAAAGCAGTACCATTTGGTGGTCGCTATCTCCCTTTTTTCTGGCAGCTTTCGCTTTGTACTTGGTCGCGGCGGCTTTTACTGATCCGATATATGGAGCCATGCCTGGTGTGATCCTGCTGCTACTGTCATCTGCCGTCTGGTGTCTTCGGCAAATGTCACACTATTTGGCCGCCGCCTTGGTATTGGTGATCGGCTGCTTCGGCGTGAATCTATTACTGATAGCCTGGAGCGGTCTGCCAGAGTCGGTCATCTTTCTGGCCTTGCTAGTCGGTTTGACCGCAGTGTTAATCGGTCTGCCTTGCGGTATCGCTACGGCTGTCGTTTGTACCCTTTTCCTGCAGTTCGGCCTACCGCAGATTGAAGCTGTTCAGCGATATGTAGCTATCGTCCACATCTGGGGAATAATTTGGCTGATCTGGCTGACATCGCGCCCTCTGCTCTTGGCCAGGCAATGGTTCGAAGCCAGCTATCAACAGAGCCGCGAGGCTTTGGAACAAAGTCGAGATTATCAATTCCAACTCAGGCGAGCATTGGATGATCTGACCGAAGCCAATCACCAGCTGGCTCAATTACACCGTCTGGCGCACGACCTGCGCCGGCAAGCGGACGAGGCGCGTCGCTCCAAAGAGCAATTTGTGGCCAATGTCAGCCACGAACTGCGTACGCCGCTCAATATGATCATCGGTTTCAGCGAAATGGCCATGTACTCACCTGAATCCTATGGTCCGAATATCCCCCAAGCGTTGCTGGCTGACCTGGAGATCGTATTGCGCAACAGCCGGCACCTGTCGAGCCTGATAGACGATGTGCTGGACCTGAGCCAGATTGATGCCGGCCAAATGGCCTTGATGAAGGAACCCACGGCGCTCGGCGAGATCATCGCCGCAGTGGTTACAGCCGTGCGGCCGTTGTTCAGCTCAAAAGGCCTGTACTTGCGAACCGACATACCCCGGAATCTACCCCCGCTGCTCTGCGACCGCATCCGTATACGGCAGGTCATGCTCAACCTGCTGAGCAACGCCGGCCGTTTTACCGAGAAGGGTGGTGTGCGGGTGGGCGCCCGGCAGGAAGGCAACCAGGTTGTCGTAAGTGTGGCGGATTCTGGACCCGGGATTAAGGCTGATGAAGCCGACAAGGTCTTCAAACCGTTTCAGCAATTGGACGGTTCCATCCACAGTTACTGGACCGGAAGCGGATTGGGGTTAAGCGTCAGCAAGCACTTTGTGGAGTTGCACAAGGGCAGAATGTGGCTGGAGAGCGAGCCGGGCCAGGGCGCCACGTTCTTCTTTCGACTCCCCGTCGCTGAGGACGTCTTGTCTGCCGATGGCGAGGTGATGCGCTGGTTTTCGCCATATTCAACTTATGTGGAACGAACGCATATTCCGTCACTGCCCGTGCCCGCGGATCGTCCACGCCTGATCGTATTTGAAGACGGCAGTACTCTGCGCAGGTTGCTAACCCGCTACCTGCACAATGCCGAGTTGGTACCGGTGGCCAGCCTGAAGCAGGCGATTTACGAAATCGAGCAGATACCAGCCCAAGCCTTGCTGTTAAACGCGGCGTCGGTGAGTGAAAGTCTGGGGCGGATCGAACAGGAGATCGCGCTGCCCTTTGGATTGCCGGTCATTGTCTGCTCTGTGCCGAGTATAAGCGATGCCGCCGAATCCCTCGGCGTGTTCGATTACCTGATCAAACCGGTCTCGCGAGATGCGCTGTTGGCAGTCCTTGATCGCCTCGCTTTGGAAGGCAAGATCATCCTGATTGTGGACGACGAGCCTGATGTCTTGCGACTGTTCCGCCGCATGTTGGCTTCAGCACAGCGCGACTATCGCGTACTGCGGGCGACGAGTGCCCAACAAGCTAAGCATATTATGCTCGAGCAGCAGGTCGATGTCGTCTTGACTGATTTGATTATGCCCGAGATGGATGGCTTTCAGTTGATTGCGGAGATGCAGGGGGACCCGGCACTACGCCATATTCCCATCGTGGTCACTTCGGCCCGAGACCCGTCAGGCCAGCCTATCGTGAGCAGGTCGCTAGGGGTAATACGGGGCGATGGTATAGCGATGCCCCAGCTATTGGCGACGATCGAAGCGCTCGTGAAAACCCTATCCGTGCAGCCTGTCAACCTGGGCATCGAGGGCGGAAAGGAGCTGCCGCTGGCTGAGGGGCTTGCTCAAGAATCCGGCGGCGCCCAGGCTTAAAGCCAGGTCTCTTTGCGGCAATATGGTGCAGACGATCACAGGTCTGTCGCCGAGCGTGGGATGCGCCCGGAATCGGCCCAATAGCTCCCAGCCGTCTACGTCCTGCAGCATCACATCCAGCAGGATGATGTCGGGCAGAGACTCTTCAGCCACGGTCAGGGACCGTTCGGGATCGCTTTCGCCCAAGAGACGGTAGCGCGAACCCGCCGTGAAGCGCTGAAGCAGCTGCAGCATATCGGGATTGTCATCGATCGCCAGCACGGTGATTTGAGGTTCAGTGGGCAGCTTGAGCCGGAACGCGAAGGCTTCGTCTTCATCGCCGTCCGCAACGACTTCAAGCTGCCCGTCGGAGAATTCGACCAGCTCATGCGCCAGCCGCAAGCGCTCAGCCCCCATCTCCGGTGCCCGCGGCGAGAGGGAACCATAGCCGGCAATTGAGAGCTGTACATGCCTCTCCCCCGGTTGATTCTCGGCGCGGATGGTGAGCTGCCCCTGCGGCATCCAGTCCAGAGCCGTCGTGAGTATGTTCAAAAGCGCCTGTCGCATGGGCACCAGTTGTAGCAGCAACCGCGGCAGATCTTCGCTTGACGTATACGCGACCTGTAAGTTTGACGAGCGAATCATCGGCTCGGCCGTCGCCAGCGCGGATTGCACTAGCGCTTCGACCTCGACGGATTCGCTGGGGAAAGCCGTCCCTGACCAGGCCAGCTCCTCTTCCCGACCGAGCGCCTGCGGCTCCACGATGGAATTGTCATCACCGCCCGTTTCCAGCTTGTAGCGCGCCCAGAGGCTGTCGGCCAATACCTGAAGCGCCCGTTTCTCGTGCCGTCGCATCTGACGAACACCTAGCCCCAAATCCGCGCCGATATCAATTTGTGTGAGCTGCTCCGTATAGCGACCGTACAGGATATGGAAATAGCGCCATGACCTTGAATGGGCTGGGGCATCGTCGCTCGGACGAAGTGATTCAATGGCGTCAACCAGGATGCGACGAAGCGCGAAAACGACATCGTCCCTAGAGTCCAGCCCAAATAGACCGACCAAGGGGCTGTCCCGCAGAACGGCGGGATCGTACAGGTTGGCTAGCGCTTTGCGCAACTCATTCTCGAAGTCGCTGCGGCTGAGACTCTTGTTCATGCAGGGCAATCGCCTCACAATGGGAATCCACTATGACGATACTAAATCCGGCCAAGAATAACCACAGTCCCTTGCGAGTCAGAACTTGGCTCACATAGAATAATGAACGCTCAACCATGAGTGTAGGGGCGACTCTGTGAGTCGCCCGTGTATCAGGATTCAGAATTAGGGCGATCCACAGGATCGCTCCTACCGGTTTCGTTTAAGTTGACTATGTAAGGGCGACCCAGAGGGCCGCCCAAAAACCCACCAAAATGTCCGCTGTGTGTCCGCTTGATGTCCACTTTATTCACCAAACAGGGGTCAGATACGTTACAATTAAATAGTAGTCAAGCGCTTTTTCGCTAGCTTAGCATAGATTTTTTGAGGAGAAGTAAGATGAATTACAAAACTGTATTTTGGCTTTTTGCCCTAGTATTGGTATTTGCCCTCTTGGGCACGGCGTTCGGCCAAGACGACATGGTGCAGATCGTCTATTGGGACGAGCCACAGAGCCCCGCGGCTGAGGCGGTCATCGAGCAGATCATCGCCAATTTCGAGGCCGCCAACCCCGGTGTCGATGTCGTCCGCGAAGTGATCGGCTGGGAAGTCATGCGTGACATCGCCAGGACCACAATTGAGGCGGGCGAAGGCCCAGACATCATGTATTACGATGCCGGTCCTGGCTACATGGGCATTTTGGCGACCGCCGGCTTGCTCTATCCGCTTGACGACGCCTATGAGCAGTACGGCTGGGATGACCGCCTCGTGCCGACATCCAGAGAATTCACCACCTTCGACGGTAGCGTCTACGGTGTGGGCCACGAGCTTGAGGGCGGCGGCTTGTACGTTAACAAGACCATCTTCGAAGAAGAGGGCCTGGAAAGGCCGGCGAGCTTTGACGAGCTTCTCGCGCTATGCGGCGTCTTCCGCGAGCGCGGCTACGACGTCCCAATGGCGGCCGGCTGGGCTGATATCAACGGCATGGCGCTCACCCACAATTGGTATCCGATTCTGCAGAACTGGGTGGGTCCCGGCTTGGTCGCATCCGCCATTTCCGGAGAGCATCCCTGGAACGATCCCGAGATCGTCAAGACGATGAATTTCGTCGCCGGTGACATGGTTGACGCCGGCTGTTTCAGCGATGACGCCGGCAGCCTGGGCTTCCTGGAAGGCAATATGCTCTTTTACTCCAGCCAAGCGCCAATGATGCAGATGAGCACCTGGGCGATGCAATTCCTCACCTTCCAATACCTGATTGTCGACGATATCGGCTTCATGGCGTACCCGCCCTTTGAAGGACGACCGGGCGCATTCAAGATGAGCCTGGGCGGCACCTGGGTCGTCATCGGGGACACTGAGCATCCGGACGAGACCTTGGCATTTCTGGACTACCTGGTATCCGAAGAGGCGCTGCCGCTTTGGATCGACGCCAACCTGCTCCCCGTGCTCAAGGGTGTCGATTATAATCAGTTTGATTTGGCGCCGGTGTACCGCGATTTCACCAACCTCGTCTCTAATTGGGAGGGTCCGGTCGGCTACCACCTCGATATCCTGACGCCGGCTCATTTCACCACTGTGATGTGGGAAGGCTTGCCTGAGGTCGCGGCGGGCCGCCGGACGGCGGCGGAACACGCCACCAACATGCAGGCCGAGATGGATAAAGCCATCGAAGAAGGCACCAATTTCGATATCACGGGATAATTCAATGTAACGTGCGTAGGGGCGACCTATCAGGTCGTCCCAATATCGTCACCATGAAACTGCAAAGTGTAGGGGCGACCCTTGGGTCGCCCGATATTTCGCCAAACGCGTCCGCCCGATGTCCGCTGGATGTCCCATTTTTTCACTAAATCGCCTTTGAGCGCGTTATAGTTGAATATGAGCCAAGCGCATTTTCGCAAGGTCGGCTTAAAAGCTATTCTTGAAGGAGAAGAACGATGAATAACTTAAACATATTGCGGGGGGGGGGGGCTAGAATAATTGCTCTCCTGTTGGTAGTCGCCCTTTTGGGCACGGCATACGGCCAGGATCCGGTGCAAATCCTCTATTGGGATCAGGTCTACGGCAACTCCGCCCAGGAAGCGGCGGCTCAGCAGATCATCGCCAACTTTGAAGAGGCGAATCCGGACATCGAAATCGTGCTCGAGGCCCTTAACACCGAAGTCATGCGTGACATCGCCAAGACGTCCATTGAGGCGGGCGAAGGTCCCGACCTGATATATTACGATGCCGGTCCGGGTTATGCTGGTATCCTGGCTAATGCGGGTCTGCTCCTGCCACTCGACGCGGCATATGATGCCAACAACTGGGATGAACGTCTCATCCCGATTTCCCGAGCCTGGACGACCTTCGGCGGTACCGTATATGGCGTGGGCCATGAACTTGAGGCACAGGGCTTGTATTGGAACAAGACGCTCTTCGCGGCCGAAGGCCTGGAGCCGCCGACGACCTTTGCCGAATTTGTCGAATTGTGCGGGACATTCCGCGAGCGCGGCTATGAGGCCCCGATGGGGCTAGGGTGGGGAGATCCGCACGCGTTTCCACTGGCGCACAATTGGTACAACATCCTCGCCAACTATGTACCGGCTGAGACGGTAGCGGCGGCGATTTCCGGCGAGCATCCCTGGACGGATCCTGAGATCGTGGCGTCGATCGAAATTGTCACCAGCGATATGGTTGGAGCAGGCTGTTTTCACGATGACGCTTACGCCATCGGCTTCCTGGATGGTAACAACATGCATTACACCGGCGAATCGCCTATGATGCTGATGAGTACCTGGGCCATGGGCTTCTTCACCGATGAGATCACCGATGAGTTTGGCTTCATGATCTTGCCGCCCATTGAAGATCGGCCGCAGGGGATGATTAACTTGATGGGTTCCGCCTGGTTCATCTCGGCCGACACCGAACACCCGGAAGAGACCATACGGTTCCTGGATTATCTGGTGTCTGCGGATACGATCCAACACTGGCTCGACGGGGGTACGCTACCGGCACAGGCCGGTGTCGACTATAGCCCCTACGAAATGCGGCCCGTGTACCGAGATTTCACCAACCTGGTCGCGACTTGGGACGGTCAGCTGGCATACCATCTTGATGTGCTGACGCCGGCCAATTGGAACACCTTTGTGTTTGAAAGTATGGGTGAGATACCGGCAGGCAGGATGACTGCCCAGGAATTTGCCGAACAAATGGATGTAGAGATGCAAAAAGCTGTCGAGGAAGGCAGACACGTGGATATCACGGGGTAGCTGACTAGCCGCCCCATCCCCCGGCCCCTTCCCCCACAAGGAGGGAAGGGGAGCTAACCGAGGCGTTGGATAGTGTATAGCCCCTCCCTCTTTATGGGGTTGGGGTTGGGGTTATATAGAGGACGCCAAATGATTGACAACATTCGCCAATTCCTCGCCAGCCGCAAGCTGCGCGATTACGCGACCGGCTACGCTTTTGTCCTTCCGGCGCTGGCGATGTATGTCTTTTTCGTCGTCTATCCCTTCTTCTACACCATCTACCTCAGCCTCACCAAATGGGACGGCGCCAAGCCGGTCAAGCAGTTCGTTGGCTTGCTGAACTACCAAGAGCTCGCTGCCGATTCGCGGCTTTGGAGCGCGCTGAGCCACAACCTGATATGGATCGTCCTGGGCACGGTGGCGCCGGTCGCCATCGGCTTGTTCTTGGGTGTGCTGTTGTGGCGCGGCGTGCGCGGCATGGTCTTCTTCCGTACCGTTTATTTCTTGCCGGTCGTGCTGGCGCCGGTCGCGGTTGGCATCATCTGGAAGTGGATGTACAACCCGCGCTTCGGTCCCATCAATGTGACTCTGAAAGCCGTCGGACTCGACTTCCTGGCCAAAGGCTGGATGGGCGATCCCTATGTGGCGCTGCCGGCTTTGATCTTCGCCGGGGTTTGGGGCTATTTCGGCTTCTGCTTTGTCGTCATCATGGCCGGCTTGCAGAATATCGACATGGACCAGATCGACGCCGCGCTGGTCGATGGCGCCAACGGCTGGCAGCGACTGTGGTATGTCATCATACCCGGGCTGCGGCACGTGCTGACGATGATCACCACTTTCACGCTCATTCTCGGCGTCAACGTCTTCGACATCGTCTGGATCACCACCCGCGGCGGTCCGGGCCGGGCGACCCATGTTATCGGCACCTTCACCTATACCACCGCCTTCCGCGAGAGTTACGTCGGTTATGGCGCGGCGCTGGCGATCGTGATGGCATTTGTGTCGCTGGTCGCCTCTTTCATCTTCATCTCCATACGTGAGCGGGGGGAATAGTCACATGGCGAGCGCCGTTACCGTCCAACCGCGCCGGCCCAGAAGTTACTGGATCGCCAAATCCCTGCAATACGGCGTGCTGATCCTCTTTGCGCTCTACGTGCTGGTGCCCTTTATGTGGGTGATCTTTACCGCTCTCAAGTCGAACTTCGAGATCGCCCAAGACCCGCTGGGACCACCACCGAACTGGCGCTTCGAAAATATTGCAACGGCCTGGAACCAGGGCAAGTTCGGCCGCTACTTCGTCAACAGCGTGATCACGACCGTTCCCATTGTCCTCTTGGTGGTCAGCCTGTCCTGCCTGGCCGGCTACGGCCTGGCGCGCCTCAAAATGCCGGGGCGCACACTTATCTTTTATTTCTTCCTCGTCGGGCTGATGGTCCCCTTCACGGCGATCATGATCCCGCTCTTCTATATCTTAAGAGACATCGGCGCACTAGGTACGTATTGGGCGATGATTCTGCCGCAGACCGCGATATCGCTGCCCTTCGGCATCTTTTTCATGCGCGCGTTTTTCTCCGGGTTGCCCTACGACCTGACGGACGCTGCCAAGATCGATGGCTGCAATGATTTTGACGTATTCCGGCGGATAATGCTGCCGCTGGCGGGTCCCGCCGTGGCCGCGCTGGTCGTCTTCAACTTCATGGGCTCCTGGAACGCCTTCCTGCTGCCCTTGATTTACTTGCAGTCCGATCGACTCAGACCCATCATGACGGGCATGATGTTCTTCACCACCCGCTGGGGCGTGGATTACAGCATGTCCATGGCCGGCACGCTTATTGTCATGATGCCTATTATGGCGGTGTATTTGGTCTTCCAGCGCCAGTTCATCCAGGGTCTCACTGCCGGCGCGGTCCAAGGATAACAATCATGAAATTATCGGCGCATCAAACGCTGCTGCCGGGTGCTGACCTCTCCGAGCGTTTTCAACGCGCCGCGGAATGCGGCCTCAATGGCATTGAGCTTGCTTTCGGCCGCACGGCACGGGTATACGAGCTGCATGCCGAGATCGACAAAGCGATGGCTGCCAGCGGCCTGCCCGTCGGCAGCATCTGCGGAACTTACGAAGGACCGACCATCCATCCGGATCCTGCCGAGCGCGAAAGCCGATTGGCTGACCTGATCCGCACGCTCGAGTTCGCCGATGCCATCGGCGCGCGCGGTGTCATCCAAGTGCCGATATTCTCGCCCAAGTTCCAGCCCGAATTGTCGCCGTCGCGACTGCAGGATCTGTCGCCCTTCGCCGATGAAGACACGCTGATCACCCAGTTGCTGCTCGCCATGCTAGCTGAAGTGATCGACCGCGCAGCCGATGGGAGCGCCGCGGTTTACCTCGAGCCCCTCAATCGCTACGAGGCTTACTATCTGAACACGGTGGGCAAAGCGGCTGATTTGTGTCGCGCTGCCGATCATCCCCGCATTCTGCTCATGGCCGACTTGTTTCACATGAACATCGAAGAAGCCAGTATGCCGGATTCGATTCGGGCGGTCGCGCCCTATCTGGGTCACGTCCATCTGGCGGACAGCCAGCGCTGGCTGCCCGGTCACGGACACACCGACTTCGTCAGCGCCTTCCGCGCTTTGCGGGACATAGAATTTGACGGCTGGCTGGCACTGGAATGTATGCCGACGCCCGGCGACCCGCTGGAGAATATGCGCGCCTGCGTCGAGTTCCTGCGGCGCTGCTGGGAACGCGCAGAACCCGAACAATAGACATCAAATGTAGGGGCGACCGACGGTCAGTGTCTACGCGACCCTTGGGTCGCCCACATAATGCACATTTTGGCAAAGGTCATAAGGTAATTCAGAATGCCAATAAAGGCAGTTTTCAACGAAAAACACGAGGCGGCACTGTTGGAATACGACGACCGCCCCTTGGCGTCCAATGAGGTGCGTATTCAGACCGAATATGCCTCCGGCAAACACGGAACGACTATGTATATGATGGACGGCAGCCAGCGACAGGGACAGCGTTGGGATGACGTCAATCGTCTCTATCTCCCGAGCGATGAGCCGGATCAGGATCCAGTTACTTCTTCTCTAGTCGGCACCAGCGCCGTCGGCGAAATCATCGAGGTGGGGGCGGATGTCCGCGACTGGAAGGTCGGAGATCGGGTATTCGGCTTCATGGATGTGAGCGAGACGAATATCATCACCGTGGATCGCCCGGCCGATTTTATCTGGCCCGGGTTCGCCTCGCCGTCGCCCTGGCTGATCTGGGAATTGGGCGATCTCGACCCGCTTTTGGCTTTATGCTTCGAGCCAGCCTACGTGGCAGTCAACAGCATCCGCGAATCCAAGGTTCGATTTGGCGATGCGGTGGCCATTGTCGGGCTGGGCGCGATCGGTCTCTTGACCGTCCGCGTTGCCGCGCTGAGCGGCGCGGACCTGATATTCGCCGTCGATCCGCTGCCGAAGCGCCGGGCTTTGGCGCAGGACTACGGGGCGCATCATGTCATCGATCCCTTTGCTGTCGATGCGGCGCTGGAAATCAAGAAGCTAACCGGCGGCGCTGGTGTCGATGTGGCGATTGAGATCAGCGGGCATTATGCCGCCTTGCATACGGCGATACGAGCGGCGCGCTTCGGTGGAACGGTCTGCCAGGCTGGCGCTCTGTCAGGCAATGCTGCGGAATTGTGGCTTGGCCGTGAATTCCTTGCCAATAGCCTGAAGATGATTGTGCCGCAAGGCAACGGCGCCATGGAGTACAAGCCGGCCGACTACCCCTTGTGGGATCAGTTTCGTATCTACGACACGATTGTGAGCAAAATGAAGCAGGACCAACTGACCGTCCCGGGCCTCATCAACCCCCTCGTCTCCATCGAGGACTTCCCTGAGGTCTTCGAAATGATCAAGCACAACCCGGGCGAGGTGGTCAAATATGGCGTTCGCTTCTGAGTAACAAAACTTAGGTTAAGGAGAATTTCGATGGTGGCGCGCGCAGCAGTATCAACAGTGACCCTGAAAACGGCGATGGACTGTACGTCCTATGCATTAGACATGGAACGTAACAAAATGGTCGAGGCGCCCCATGAGCATAACTCGGCGCCACCCGGCGATGAATTCGAGGGACCACCGCTCAGTCTGCTGGACGTGCCGGCGGAGGTCGCGGCGCATGGCTACGATTGCTTCGATCTCTCCGTTCTTGCGATCCCCAGCATCGAGCGCAGCTATCTAGCGGGGCTGCGTGCCGCTTTCGAAGACGCGAAAGTGGAACTGTTTCAGCTGCTCATTGATGTAGGTGAAGTCGGCAGCAGCGATCCCAACACGCGGGCCACGGGCATCAAGTTGACTAAACGCTGGATGGAGATAGCCAGCGAGCTGGGGGCAAGAGGCCTGCGCTACGTGCCCGGCTACACGGAACCCACGCCGGTTAACATTCCTGCCTGGGCCGAAGCCTTCCGCGAGCTGGCCGATTATGCTACACAATGTGGGCTGAAGCCCGCTACCGAAAACTACAAAACTTTCAACACTGCGCCGGACGAATTGCTGCAAGTTCTCGATCTCTCTGAGCGAAACTATGGCGTGATCGGCGATTTCGGCAACGCCAAGGGACCCGACAAGTATGATATCTTGGCAAAACTGCTGCCACGCGCGACCTCGATCCACGCCTGGGCTTTTCCTTACGAAGACGGCACCCTCAACGCCGACGAGTTTCGCCGTTGTTTGACAATCGCTCGCGACAGCGGATTTGACGGTCCCATCATGCTGCACGGAACTTATACGCCGGATAACTTCGGCTGGGCACCGGATATTTGGGCTGGTGTCGAAGAACTTCGCGGGGAAGTGCAAGCTGTGTTCGGTGAAGATGGCCAGGGAGGAAAATAGCCAATGACCGCGCCAATTCGCGTGAACGTGTGGAATGAGTTTTGGCATGAGAATCCCGACCATTGGGATTATGTGAAGCGGTCCTGGATGAGCCATGGGTATAGCGAAGAGAGCGCCATAGAAGAAACTGAGGGCGTCAGGAAGATTTACCCCGACGGCATCCACGCCGCCATCGCCGGTCCTTTGAGCCAGCAGGGTTTTGCCGTGCGAACTGCGATCCTCGATGAACCTGAGCACGGCTTGAGCGAAGCGGTGCTCGACCAGACCGATGTGTTGATCTGGTGGGGGCACGCCGTCCATGGCAAGGTCGAAGATGCCATCGCAGAACGGGTCTACAAACGCATCGTGGACGAGGGCATGGGTTTCATCCCGCTGCATTGGGGCGCCGGTTCCAAGGTCTTTGGAAAGCTGATGGGCACCTCCTGCACAGTAACGCCGCGCGTGGATGGCGAGCGGGAACAGCTTTGGGTGGTCGAGCCGGCACACCCCATCGCCCGCGGCTTGGGGAAGTCCTTTGTGATTCCCCAGACGGAAATGTATGGCGAACCTTTTGACATCCCGACGCCCGATACCATCGTCTTCATCAGTTCTTTCACTGGCGGCGAAGTCTTCCGCAGCGGCTGCTGCTTTCAGCGCGGACGCGGCAAAGTCTTCTACTTCCGACCCGGTCACGAGACCTACCCGATCTACCATCAAGCCGAAGTCCAGCAGGTCATCTCGAATGCCGTGCGCTGGGCGGCGTCGGCCAGCTAGAAGGCACTGCCTCCGACCCCCAAACATGTCATGTGAATTGAATACGCTAGCTGCGACCCGGTGGGTTGCCCCGTTTTCCGCCAAACTTGTCCGCCCGATGTCCGCTGGATGTCCCATTTATTCACTTAACTGCCTTTGAGCGCGTTATAGTTGAAAATGAGCCGAGCGCATTTTCGCAAGGTCGGCTTACATCTATATGATTAAGGAGAAGTAGGATGAATCACTTAAACGTATTGCCGGGGGGGTAGATTAATTGCTCTCCTGTTAGTAGTCGCCCTTTTGGGCACGGTATACGGTCAAGACGACATGGTGCAAATCGTCTATTGGGATCAGACTCATGGCGAAGATGCCCAAGCGGCTATTGATGAGATAATCGCTAGCTTTGAAGAGGCGAACCCGGGTATCGAAATCGTACGCGAAGTGATAGACACCAACGTCATGCGTGACATCGCCAAGCCCACAATTGAGGCGGGCGAAGGTCCGGACATCATGTACTACGATGTCGGTCCGGGTTATGCCGGCATCTTGGCCAGAGCCGGTCTGCTGCTGCCACTCGATGAGGCCTACGCGGCCAATAGCTGGGACGAACGTCTCATCCCCATATCCAGAGCCTGGACGACCTTCGACGGTCATGTCTATGGCGTCGGCCACGAGCTTGAGGCCCAGGGCCTATACTGGAACAAGACGATCTTCGCGGCCGAAGGCCTGGAGCCGCCGGCGACCTTTGCCGACCTGCTCGATTTGTGCCAGACGTTCCGCGACCGTGGTTATGATACGCCGATCTCTCTAGGCTACGGGAGCAATCCGTTCTACATTGTACACAATTGGTATAACGTTATAAATAACTACCTACCCGACAGCACGGTCGCGGCAGCTATTTCCGGCGAGCATCCCTGGAATGATCCCGAAATCGTCGCGTCAGTCGAGCTCGTCGCCAATGACATCGTTGCAGCCGGCTGCTACAACGAGGACGCTTACGCAATCGAATTCCTGGGCAGCATTGATATCTTCATCACCTCGCAAGCGCCTATGACTATCCATAGTACCTGGCCGATGCAATTCTTCACCGACGAGGTCCCTGACGAGTTCGGCTTCATGGTCGCGCCGCCCATCGAAGACAGGCCGCAGGCGATGATTCGGTTGATGGGCTCCGGCTGGTTCATCCCGGCTGACACCGAACACCCTGAGGAAACCATCAAGTTCCTGGATTACCTCGTGTCCGAGGACGTGATCCCGCTCTGGGTCGAGGGCGCCAAGTTGCTGCCCGCCCTAGCCGGTGTCGACTATAGCGGATTGGATATACGGCCCGTATACCGGGACTTCACCAACCTTGTTGCAACTTGGGACGGAGATATAGGCTACCATCTCGATGTCCTGATACCGTCAAATGTCTATCTCGCGATGAAGGAAACATTCCCCGACTTAATGGCGGGCAGGATGACGGCACAGGCCGCTGCCGACCGCTGGGAAGCGGAGATGCGGAAAGCCGTCGAGGAAGGCAGAGTCGCGGATATCACGCCGTAGCTTGGGTTAGGGTGTGTTGGGGCGGCTTACCGGGTCGCCCGCTCCCGCATGTACTGACGTAGAAATGGGGCGATCCTTGGACCGCCCCTACGGTTGTTTTACAAGTTGAAAATGTAGGGGCGACTCTGTGAGTCGCCCGAAAAATGTCCGCTTTATGTCCGCTTGATGACCTTTTTCCCAGCAGAGCAGCGATCCAATGCGATACACTTCAGAATGAGCCTATTGCTATTTTGTATGCTTAACGCAGCACCAGAACAACAGGTTTTAGGACAGACGATATGCCTCGAAAGCTAGCCTTCACCAGCCGCAAAAAGGTTGCAGTAATCGAATATGAAGATCGACCCTTGAAGCCCAATGAGGTGCGCATTCAGACCGAATATGCCTCCGGCAAACACGGCACACCCCTGGCGATTATGGATGGCCGGAACGATCAAGAGCAGCGTTGGGATTACGAAATGCGCCTCTTCGTCCCGACAGATGAGCCCACGGCAGAAAACCTGCTCGCCGGCGCCCCGGTCGGCACCAGCGGCGTCGGCACCATCAGCGAGGCGGGAACGGATGTTTCGGACTGGAAGGTTGGGGATCGGGTCATCAGCTTCCTTGATGTGAGCGAGACCAATACCATCATCGCGCAGCGGCAGGATTACTGGGCGGGACCACCGCTCTGGCTGGATGGCTGTATTTGGCACTTGGGCAATATCGATCCGCTATTGGCCTTATGCTTCGAGCCGGCTTTTGTCTCCTTCCACTGCATCCGCGAATCCCAGGTCCGCTTTGCTGACACGGTCGCCGTTATCGGATTGGGCGCGATCGGTTTGCTGGCGGTGCGTCTGGCCGCCTTGAGCGGCGCGGAACAGATATTCGCCGTGGATCCGCTGCCGAAACGCCGTGAATTGGCGTTGGCTTATGGGGCGCAGCACGTTCTCGATCCTTTCGAGGTGGATGCCGCGCTGGAGATCCACAAGTTGACTGGCGGTCCCGGCGTCGATGTGGCGATTGAGCTGAGCGCGACATATGCGGGTTTGCATAGCGCGATTCGGGCGACGAGGATGGAAGGGACGATCTGCGCTTCCGGCGTCTATCAGGGCGAAGGGCAGGGCTTGTGGCTGGGACGCGAGTTTCACCGCAATCGCCTGACGATGATCGTGCCGCACGGCTGCTTCCTGGGTCATAAACCGCGCGACTATTCGCGTTGGGATGAATACCGCGCCTACGACGCGATTATCAGCATGATGCGCCAGGATGTGCTGACCGCCCCCGGCTTGATCCAGCCTCTCGTTTCGCTTGATGAGGGTCCCGCGGTCTGGGACCTGGTAGTGAACAGACCGGCGGAAGTGGTAAAGTTTGGCATACGCTTTTGAGCTATTTCTTCAATTGAGAATGATATTTCTAAAACTGGGAGGAATGTAATGGTAGCAGCAGCAGTATCAACAGTGACTTTAACGAAGGCGCTGGGGAGCCCACGATATATATTGGATGCTGACGGCGCCCAACAGGTTGGTTCAGCGAAAGAGCCGGCTACGATCGATCTGCTTGATGTACCGGCTGCGGCCGCATCGCGTGGATTCCACAGCTTCGATCTCAGCAACTATCACCTCCCCAACATCGAGCGCAGCTATCTGGCTGAGCTACGCGCCGCCTTCGAAGAAGCGAAGGTGGAACTGTTTCAGCTGCTGATAGATACGGGTGAAGTCGCAAGTACGGATCCCGACGAGCGCAGCGCGGGCATCAAGCATATCAAGCGCTGGATGGAGATCGCCAGCGAGCTGGGGGCAAGGGGCGTGCGCTATGTCCCGGGCGACAGCGAGCCGACGCCGGAGACCATTCGCTTGAGCGGCGAAGCCTTCCGCGAGCTCTTCGATTATGCCCTCCAATGCGGGCTCAAGCCGGCGACAGAAAACTTCAGGCACATGAACCTGAAGGCCGACGATCTGCTGGGTGTTGTCAAACGCAGTGAGCGGGAGTACGGCCTGATCGCTGATTTTGGCAATGCCAGAGGTCCCAATAAATACGAGACTTTGGAAAAGTTGATGCCACACGCGACCTCGATCCACGCCTGGGCGGAGGTTGACGAAAACGGGGATCTCATCAGCGAAGATTTCCAGCGTTGTTTGACCATGGCCCGTGATAATGGCTTTGACGGACCCATCATGCTGCAAAGTGGCTACCCGGTAGACGTCTTCCAACGAACGCGGGAAGTGTGGACCCGTGTGGACGAAATGCGGGAAGAAGTGCGGGCTGTATTCGGTAACGATCTCGAGCGAGGTGCATAGCCTATGCCAGCGCCAATTCGTGTGACCGTATGGAACGAGTTTTGCCATGAGAATCCGCAACGCCATGCTGACATAAGGTCGCGTTTGAAGAACTACGGATTTAGCGAAGAACGCGCCAGAAATGCTACCGAAGGCGTCCAAAAGATCTATCCTGATGGCATGCATACCGTTATCGCCAATCATCTGAGCGAGCAGGGTTTTTCCGTGCGCACAGCGACGCTCGATGAACCGGAGCACGGTCTGACGGAAGCGGTACTGGCAGAGACCGATGTCCTGACCTGGTGGGGCCACATCGCCCACGACCAGGTCAGCGATGAAATCATCGACCGGGTACACGAACGCGTGAACATGGGCGGCATGGGTCTCATCGCGCTGCACTCCGCGCATTATTCAAAGATTTTCAAGAAGCTGATGGGTACCTCGTGCATGTTGAAAACGCGCGAGGCGGACGAGAAAGAACGCCTCTGGGTGATCGAGCAGGGGCATCCCATCGCCCGGGGCTTGCCGGAATACTTCGAGATTCCGCAAACTGAGATGTATGGCGAGCCCTTTGACATTCCCGCCCCCGATACGCTGGTGTTTGTCAGTTGGTTCCAGGGCGGCGAGATCTTCCGCAGCGGCTGCTGCTATCACCGCGGTCGCGGCAAAGTCTTTTACTTCCGGCCGGGCCACGAAACGCTGCCAATCTATTATCAGCCCGAAGTGCTTCAAGTCATCACCAATGCGGTGGGCTGGGCGGCGCCCGCCGGCGGTCCCGAATTGATTTTTGGCGATCATCCACCGCTTGAGAAACTTGATTAACTTAGGTAGTGACCTTCAAGAAGAGGAGTCGGGATAAATGAAACTCTTGACATACGATACCGGAAGTGGACCGCGCTGCGGCGTATTGCGTGACGACCATGCCGTCGATGTAACGGCGCTGCTCGGCGCTGACCAAACTTTGAACGACGTCCGCGCCCTGCTTGAGCTCGGCGACTCGCCGCTTGACCGCCTGAGGGACGCCCTGGCGAGTAATATCGCCGCGCCAAGTGTGCCCCTGGACAGGGTGCGACTGCGCGCCCCGGTGCTCCAGCCTCCCACAGTACGCGACTTCATGAGCTTTGAGGAGCACGCCAGCGGCCAGGGTGCGCGGACGCTGCACGAAGCTTGGTATCGCCTGCCCGTCTTCTACTTTTCCAACCCCCTGCGCATCTTCGGACCTGAGGACCAGGTGCCCTATCCCTCGGCATCGGACCAGCTCGACTACGAGATGGAGCTTGGCTGTGTCATCGGGCGTGAAGGCAGCGATGTCTCGGCAGCCAATGCTTTGAACTATATCGCCGGCTTCTGCATCTTCAACGACTTTAGCGCCCGTGACCTGCAAATGGATGAAATGTCCGCGGGGCTCGGTCCCGCCAAAGGCAAGGACGCCGCCTCTTCGCTTGGCCCCTGGCTGGTAACTACCGACGAAATGGTGCCCTACCTGCGTGACGGCAGACTGCAGGTTAAGTGCACGGTACGGGTCAACGGGGAGGTCTGGTTGGATGAAGGCGATGGTGGCGCTTCGCATCACAGCTGGGGCGATTTTGTCGAGCGCGCCTCCAAGGACAGCCGCATTGTTCCCGGAGATGTCTTGGGCAGTGGCACGGTTGGGGGCGGCTCCATCCCTGAGGCGATCGCAAGGGGTATCGAATCCGCCCGCTATCTGCAACCGGGCGACGTGGTGGAGCTGGAGGTGGAGGGAATTGGTACGCTGCGCAACACCCTCGGGTCCAAGGGAAACATCGACCCCGCTTACCGTTACAAGCCAAAATAGCAGCCGCCTCCAAGGAGCCTTGCAGGGGCGATTCTGTGGACCACCCGTTTTGCGGCAGGGCGCTTCCAGGGTCTTGCAGACCTTGCGTTCCGTTTTTCGCGGGGCGCTACTAAACGCGCGCAGAGCCGGCGAAGATGACAACCGAATCTTGAATCTGATTTCAAAATCTAAGTTCAGAAGACGAAAGCAAGGGCGGTGGCGAAAATGATGAACGCGGACGAGATCGGCAGTGTCGCTTGTGTGGGCGGTGGTACGATTGGGTTCTCCTGGGCGGTTCTGTTTGCTCAGCATGGCATGCGGGTGAATATCTACGATATCTCTGAAGCAGTGCTGAGCCGGGCGAATGGGGAGCTGCGGAAGGCCTATGACACCCTCGTGGAGGCCGGGGTGATGACGGCAGAGGAAGTGGCGGCCGCCCTCGACCGCATCTCGACGACCACCGACCTGGCGCAGGCGGTGAAAGATGTGGACTTCGTGCAGGAGTCCGGCCCCGAGCGCTATCGGATCAAGCGAGAGATATACTGCGAGCTGGACCAGCTCGCCCGTCCAGAGGTCGTCCTCGCTTCCAGTACAAGCGCCATGCTGATGACGGAAATACAATCAGCGACGACGCGTCCGGAACGCTGCGTGGTGGCTCACCCATATAACCCGCCGCATATCGTGCCGTCGGTGGAGATCGTCCCTGGCGAAGCAACCGCTGACGAGACTGTGGAAGTCGCGCGGGACTTCATGGCGCTGATGGGCCGGGTGCCCGTGGTGGCGCGCAAGGAATGCCGCGGCCATATCGTCAACCACATGCAGGCTGTGCTATACCGTGAGGCAAAATGGTTGGTTGGCAACGGGGTTGCCACAGCGGCTGAGATTGATCTCGCTTTCAGAACCGGACCCGGCTTGCGGCTGGCGCTGATGGGTCCCTTCATGGTGGGCATGTTTACCAGTCCCGGCGGCTTGGAGGATACGATGGTCCAGGGCAAACTCGATCATGGACAGGAAGATGACATTCCCTCGCGCGTTGAGCGTGAGGCGCCCCCGCGCACACCGGAAAACGAGCTGGCATGGGCGAAGCTCTGTGTGGCGCAAATGGAGGCGGAACTGGCAGATACGGATATGGAACAGGTCACAAAGTGGCGCGATGCCAAACTGCTGCAGATCCTTGAGGTGCTAGCTTCGGATTAAGTGAAGGATTGCCAATGATCGAATTGACACCCCCCGAAAATGTCGGATTATCTGCAGCCCGTTTGCGCGCCATCGCGGACCATTTCAACCGCTATGTCGATGAAGGCAAAATACCGGGCTATCTCGTCCTGATCGCCCGACGCGGGAAAGCCGCTTATCTCCATCGCTACGGCTTGCGAGATGTCGAGGCGGGACTACCCGTCGAAGAGGACACCATCTTTCGTATCTATTCAATGACCAAGCCCATCACCTCGGTCGGCGTGATGATGCTGTACGAGCGCGGCTTGCTTCAGTTGGATGATCCGGCATCTGAATTCATTCCGGGGTTTAAGGAGCTTAAAGTCTTCGAGTCCGGCGATGTCGAAAGCTACCTGACTATGCCGGCCGAGCGGGAGATGACCATCCGCGATTTGCTGACCCACACATCCGGTTTGACCTATGATCATTTGTATGCGCACCCCGTTGACGCCATGTATCGCGAGCGCAAACTGACAGGCAGTAACAGTTGTGAGATGTCGCTGACAGCGCTGGTCGGCCATCTCAGTGAGCTGCCCCTCCTGTTTTCGCCCGGGACCCGCTGGAATTACAGCGTTGCGACAGATGTTCTGGGCTATATGATCGAAGTCATCTCGGGTCAATCGCTTGGGCGCTTTTTCGCCGAAGAGATCCTGGAGCCGCTGGGCATGGCGGATACCGGCTTCAGTGTTTCGCCGGATCAAGTGGACCATTTTGCTGCCGGCTACGAACGCGATGGCGATGGCTTTCGTCTAATCGACAGACCTAGCGAGAGCAACTATTTGAGCCCGCCGATTTTTCTATCCGGCGGCGGTGGTCTGGTCTCGACTGCCGCTGATTATCTGCGCTTCTGCCAGCTGCTCCTCAATAAAGGCGAACTTGACCGAGTGCGTTTGCTTGGGCGCAAGACGGTTGAATTAATGACCAGCAATCATCTACCGAATAATGTTGATCTAACGGCTATGGGCTACACCCTGTACAGTGAAACGCGCCCGGCGGGCCTCGGGGTAGGTCTCGGAGCCAGGTACAATCTGCGCCGCGGCGGTACGCGAACCGAAACGCGTCACGATGGCATCGGCTTTGGCCTTGGCGGCGCCGTTTTGCTCGACCCGGCCGGCGCCCACATTCTGGGCTCACCCGGCGAATACGCCTGGGGCGGGGCGGCCAGCACGGCTTTCTGGATCGATCCCTCGGAAGAGATGACCGTCATCTTTTTGACCCAGTTGATGCCGTCTTCGTCATATCCCATCCGGCGCGAGTTGCGCGTACTCGTAAATCAGGCGATTGAAGACTGAAATTGGACTGGCTACCATTTTTGATGCAATTACGTGTCGGTCAGGAGGGTATTTCAACGTGACATTACCCGCGAAACCGTTGATTGCAATCACGATGGGTGACCCTGGCAGCATAGGCCCGGAAATCGTCCTAAAGCTGTCTCAGCGCAAAGAAGTCTTTTATATGTGCCGGCCGCTGATCATCGGCGACAGGCGCATTCTCGAACGCAGCCGCGAGTATACCGGTCTCTCTCAGGTTGGTCTTGACACGGTAGCTGCCGCGCAAGAAGTCTCGGCTGCAATGGATGTCTTGTCACTGATTGACCTGCATAATGCGCATCCGGAGGATTGTCCGCCCGGCCAAGTCAGTGCGGTCTCGGGCAAAGCGGCCGTTGAATATGTATTCAAGGCTTGTGACCTGGCGCTGGCAAATCAGGTGGACGCCATGGTTACTGGTCCCATCAATAAAGAAGCCATCAATTTAGCCGGTTACCAGTATGCCGGACACACCGAATTGCTGGCGGAACGCACAGGCAGCGAACGATATAGCATGCTGCTGGTGGCGGAGAAACTGCGCGTGGTCCACGTCAGTACGCATGTCGCTCTGGAAAAAGCCGTTCGACTCGTGACCACAGAACGCGTGGCTGAAGTGATTGAGCTGGCGCATCAATCCTGCATTGCCTTGGGTATCAAGGTGCCGCGGATCGCTGTTGCCGGGCTGAATCCACATGCGGGCGAGAATGGATTATTTGGCGATCAAGAACGGCGTGAGATTGAACCCGCCATCGAAATTGCGCGCCGGCGCGGCTGGTCTGTGTCATCACCTCAACCGCCGGACACCGTATTCCTGCGTGCAGTCAATGGCGAGTATGACATTGTGGTGGCCATGTATCATGATCAGGGACATATCCCGATGAAGCTTTTGGCTTTCGATACTGGCGTGAATGTGACGATGGGTTTGCCCATCGTCCGCACATCGGTCGATCACGGCACGGCCTTTGATATCGCTGGCACAGGTAAAGCCAGCGAAACCAGCCTCGTACAAGCTCTTGCCGTCGCCACACAGATGGTGAAAGTTCGAATGGCAGAGTGATGCGGCCTGAGCATAGGCGGATCATCGTCGTGGCTGATGATCTCACGGGTGCCGCGGATTCGAGCTTGCCTTTTGCCGAAGCAGGCATCCCGACAGAAATCTGCCTGAACACAGATCAGTTACCCGCAACCGGGGTAGTGGCGCTCGTAACCCATTCGCGGCAAAGCTCTGCCAGCGAGACCGAAGCGCGAAACTTCAAACTCCTTCGCAGTGTCATGGCCGACCGTTCCAAGGCGATCGTTTACCAAAAGATCGATTCCACCTTGCGCGGTCATCCAGCGCATGCATTGGCCGGCACTATGAGGGCGCTGGCTGCCGAGCGAGCTCTCGTTGCGCCCGCCTATCCCGATGAAGGTCGTACCACGATTGACGGCCAGCAGCTGGTATTCGGAAAGCCACTAGAGGAATCGGCGTTCCGGCATGAAGTTCAGACGGGCGATATTCGCCACATTTTCCGGCAACGTTTCCCTGCCGTCACATCGGTTCCGACCAATGTGGATGCAATCGACCTGCGCGAGGAGCAAGTGTACCTTGCCGATGCAGAGACGGACGCTGACCTGGACCATTTGATCGTCGCTGCCCTGGGGAGCGACCTGCCGGTCTTATGTGGCTCGGCCGGGCTGGCGAAAGCGCTGGCCAAAGCCTTGCCTTCGCACCAAACGCGTAATCCACCAATTGCGGTCCCTCGATCATCAGGCGCCATTCTGGCTGTGATTGGCAGTAGGCATCCGACGAGTCGGCGGCAAGTCGAATTCGCAGCGACGCAGGGAATTGCCGTTTTTAAGCTTTCAGCCAGTGACTTGACCGATGCGCCGGAGACAATAGTGGACTGTCTGTGCGCTGAGTTATCGAAAGGCGCGGCGGTGATCCTGACCACGACAAAGTGTGAATTCCCGTTAGAACCGCAAGTCATCACAACGCTTATGGCTGCAATTGTGCGCGCCGTACTAGATTGCTGCAGCGTGTGCGAGTTGGTTTTGTCGGGCGGCGACACTGCCCAGGCCGTGGCCAGCGCAATCGGCGCCACGCGGATTCGACTCTTGGGCGCAATTGAACCGGGCATTGCTTTCGGGCGCTGGCAAGATGGGCTGGCGCAGCATCAAGCGGTGGTGACCAAGGCCGGTGGTTTTGGCAGGGATCGCTCCTTGCATGAAATTATCGAGTTTTGTCCTCCAGATCCGCCAGTAGCGCAGTAACCGCAGCTTCGAGCGGCCAGCATACCCTCATGCGCATACACTTACACCAAGCCAATATCAATCATATGGCACCTGCGAGTCGGCATGGGGCGGAAGCCGGCGAAATCGCTTCTGGTGACTTGCTGCTTTTGCGCGGTAAGTGCCAGGTCCAGGCGCTTGGCCACTTCGCCAATCACCTCAAAACTGCGGATGACCCTGTCCTGCAGTAAATCCGATTCCAAGAATGTATCCCGTCCGACAACGATGTAGTCTTCAATGCGACGGATACGATCTAAGTTATCTTGGCAATAGAGGTGCTGGTCTTTCGTCACAAGCTTTGGGCTTTGCTGGTGAACGTCGAAGGCTCAATCAAGGGGACAATCCGCCTTGAGCAGTAGGCAACAAAAAACCCCGACAACAACATGGATTGTCGGGGTGATAAGTGTCCTACGGCGTACTATAGCTAATTCACTGGCACCACATTCGCCAACAAGACGTAGACTTTAACTATAGCTGCGTTCTGCTGATGCGAGCGACACTCTGCACATCTCCATGATATCGTTTAATAACATTAAGAACTTGACGCTGGCATTAAGAACTGCCTACGAAATCGACCGAAACCCCTCCGATTTACACTCCAACTTGTCCGATGAGGATCCGAAAACCGACTTTAGAGAGAGACGGCAAAATCAAAAAAACATTCGCAGTCCCCACGCTGGCTCTGCCGTCTTTCCTACCTAGGACTTGCGCAGTCGTCTGTGCGGTTGATTGATAACTGCCACAAGGCGCCAATTTTTCTATGCATGAATTATTAGAGTTTCTTGACAGTGGTGTGGGTGAAAATCTAACATGAAGGGAGCGAAGGAACAGAAGTGCCCATACATCGCATCGGCCGAATCAAGGAGGTACTAATTATCAAGACACCCGAAGAAAAGGGAGATTGGCAAATGGCCGTGCCCCTCAACTTGGTGGGCGCTCTCGCGTCCAAGACTAAACACCGCTTACCGGAAACTCGCCAATTGCGGACTGAGAGAATCGCATGTCGACTCATGACGAAATAGTGAAGCAAGTTAAGGCGTTAAGCCTGCCAGCACGCCAAAAACTAGGGAAATCACTAATTTCCATTTTGCTTTCAGACACACCAAAGCCTAAACGACACCTGTCCGAGTTACGCGGTATTGGCAATGCCACGTCGCAAGGCGGTGATGCCGAAGCACATGTGGATCAGCAGCAGGCCAGTGCAATATCTGGCGAGCATAGTGACACGCTTAGCCGTGGCGCAATATCACGTCAATCCGTCACTTTCCGCCTGCAGCCCGCTGTCCTCGCGCGGTTAGAGGAGGCGTACCACCAATTCAAGATCGATGGTATCGCCATCAAGCAGGGCGACCTACGCAGGACATCATCGAAGCGCGTGAGCTCGGCGAGCAGTTGGGTGCACGCTCCGCGCAATCTGTCCTCAAGGAGATTAAAGGACGTAAGAACGTTCCTTGACCGCAAACCCACTCCCTAATCTTCCAATCTATGCGATGTGAACGCACACCGACCCTTTCGTAGCCTCACGCCCGATCCATCTATATATCTCTTGTTTTAGCTGGTAAATCGCAGGTACTCAATGCCCCAAGCTGCGAACACATCGCACCTGAACCGGTTGATTGAAGCCGATATCGGACAATAGCGCTTTCCCATGCAAACCAGCGCCGTTCCCGCTTTCCTGATCCGCCGGTCGCGGGAAACATGATCTGACGTAGCGATCTGTCTGGAAGAAGGTTATTAAGAATGGAAAACTTGAGTGAGGAGATGCTGTGTGGAGCTACACAAGCTATAGGAGCGATCCTAGTGATAGTGGAACGACCAGGCGGGAGACTCATGAAAGCGGCACAGAGGCAAGACATCAGTTTGCGCGAATTCCTGCTGCAGCATCAAAATCAGCACAAGACCCTAACGGCTGCCGGCGTCGCTGGTGGAGTAGCAGCAAGCTCATTGCTACCTGCCTCTATGGTGGCAGCGCAATATCCCACTGTGGCATAAAAAGTTCGGTTCCGTTTACTTTTGCTCTCAAGGTCGTCCTCCGATATTTGACTTGTGCATTTACGGTTTAAGTGATCGCCGCCTGCAACTGTCGCGAATAAGGATGGTCCGGGTGACCGTAGAAACGTTCAGATGGGGCGATTTCGAGGATATCGCCGTTTAGCATCACGGCCACGCGATGGGCCACATAACGTACCGCCGCCAAATCGTGGGAAATAAACAGGGCTGCAAAGCCTCGAGCAGCCTGAATATCCTTGATTAGGTTGAGAATCTGCGCCTGAACTGACATATCAAGTGCACTCACTTCCTCATCGAAGACAATAAAGCTCGGGTTTGTAATTAGCGAGCGGGCAATTGCCACTCGCTGGCGCTGCCCCCCGGAAAGTTGATGCGGAAAGCGCCCTGCAATGGATGATTCCAAGCCTACCAATTCGAGCATCTCACCGACCCGTTTCCGGTGTTCGGCGCGTGTTCCCAATCCCATGATTGCCATAGGCTCGGCTACAGATGTACCCACGCGCAGACGGGGGTTCAGTGCCCACTCCGGATGCTGCCCAACAATCTGAAGCCGTCCGCGCAGGCGTCCTCGGTGGCCATCAAACGGGGAATCATCAATTAGCACCGTGCCGCGAGTAGGTACTTGCATGCCAAGACACAATCTACCTAACGTCGTCTTGCCAGAGCCTGACTCCCCAACTAGGCCAACGGTCTCCCCCCTGTGGATATCTAGATCAACTGTACGCACCGCGTCCACAAGTTCGCGAGCCCAAGGCGGTCCCGATGTGAAGGTCTTTCCAATAGACCGCAAGCTGATGGCGACTTCAGACATCAACAACCATACGACAGCGCGGTGCAAATGAGCACTGCTCACTGCGTTCTCGTAGCAAGGGCGGTCGCCCGGAATGGCTTCGATTTGTCCTCCCATTTGTTCGGTTCCTGGGGCAGCCTTGACCAGTGCCTCGGTATAGGGATGAACGGGGTGGGAAAAGATCCTGTCGCCTTTGCCGTTCTCGACCACGGTGCCACCATACATAACTGCCACTCGATCACAGTATTTGGCAACCGAGCGCAGGTCGTGCGTGAACAAGAGTAGAGAGGCTCCGGTCTGCGCTGGCAGCGAGAACAACAGTTCCAGAATCTGGTCGCGTACCGTGCTATCGAGGGACGATGTCGGCTCATCGGCAATCAGCTGCCCTGGCCCGCGACCGATAATTCATGTGGGAATCGATTGGCAACACGCTCGACATCTTTGAGACCAACGCGCTCCAGGTGCGACCCAATCGTCGGATCCGAGGGATTTGTTTCGAGAACGTGGGCTAACTGATGTTTGACGCGCATGGTTGGATCCAGAGCTGTCACCGGATTCTGAAAAATGAAACCCAGCTCATTGCGGCGGAACGAACGGATTTCTCTGTCGCTGTAAGCAAAAACAGATCGTCCTTCAAACACGATGTCGCCCGCAACACGCCTGGCGTATGATGGCAAAATGCGGCCGATCGACAGCGCTAGTGTGCTCTTGCCGGACCCACTTTCGCCGACGATGCCAACGGTTTCACCAGCCGCGATTGTCAGCGATGCACCGTCCAGCGCCTGAAGTGGTCCTTGGTCGGTTGCATATTCGACCGCCAGCTGATCAATCTGCAATAGAGATGTCATCGGAGTCCGCGCGCCCCAACGGATCCAGCCGATCTCGTAAGCCATCACCCAACAGGTTGACCGAGAAGATAGCGACCATAAGTAATCCCAATAGAAAGGATGGGAAGGAGAACAATACGTCGGCTAACCGGGCAACGAGTTCGTCGAACCAGCCGCCAAGATAGCCGGCCAGCATCCCGATCACTACAGCGAGGAGCGCCGTGATGAGTACCGGGGCTGTGGCCAATATGAAGGTAATGCGGATACCCTGCAGCACACGCGGGAGCAGCGTGCGCCCGAGATTGTCAGTTCCCATCAACCAATCGGGTCCAGGTGGTGATAGTCGGGGCCCGGCACCAATAGCAGCCGGGTCGCCGACAGGTAACAGCGGTCCCCCGATGCCCAACAGCAGCAAGCTTATCAGCAGAACGACCGCCAGCCGCGAGAGGAAATCGCCCTGAAATGGGAGTTTCTTCATGAGGCTCAACCTTTGCCGCGCTGCATGGTGCGCGGGTCGATGATGGCGTAGGTCAGATCCGCCAGTAGATTGGCCCCGACGAAGGCCACTGCTGCCACCATCACTCCGGCCTGGACCACCGCATAATCACGATCCCGGATCGCAAATAGCACATACCTGCCAAATCCTGGTACCGAGAATAGCAGCTCGATAATCACCGCCCCACCGAGCAGATAGCCGATATACACGGCGATGACCGTAACAACCGGAATGGCGGCGTTGCGCAGGACGTGGCGCCGCACGATCTGGGAGGGCGATTCGCCGCGGGCGACGGCGGCAGTGATGAAGGGCTCGGCCATCATCGTCAGCACCGAATCCCGCATCGTGCGGGCGATAAGCGCCATGCCGAATACGCTCAACGTGATTGCCGGCAGCGCCATCGCGCGCAGATTAGTCACCGGATCTTCCTCAAAGGGCACGTAGCCGCTCACTGTGAGGCCCAGGTCATAGACCGAGAATAGATAGACAAACAGAGTTCCCAGCACGAATTCGGGAACACCCATCCCGATCGCGCCGATAGCCCGGCTCAAAGCACCCACAAAGCGAGAATCGGCGCTGAGCCCGGCGAGAATACCTATGGGAATCCCGACTAAAATAGCGAGTCCTGCAGCCATGAGAGCCAACTGAATCGTCGCCGGCGCCCGACGGGCAAACTCGGCGATGATTGGCGCTTAATCGGCGTTGTCACAGGCCTCATACGCTATGCCCTGCTGAGCACGACATACGGCGATTCCCATATCGCCGCCAAGCAACGCCAGAAGCCAGCGCATGTATTGCTCGGGAAGCGGATCGTCAAGCCCATACTTTTCTCGCACCCTGGCGCGGGCTTCCGGTCGCGCTTCTGGCCCCAGCATAACCCCTTCGTAGCTGCCGGGAATCAGATGGATCGCGATAAAAACGAGGATGGAAACGCCAAGGAGCGTCAGCACCGCGCTGGCGAACCGCGCCGCGACAAAACGCAGGAATCCTAAATAAGCCATAAAATCCAAACTTCTTTAGATCGTACTCGCGGCATTGTCAAGGAATGGGACGACCTTCGAACAATGGCCGTCCCATCTTCGTTGTCAACTCCGCCCATTCGAGTTAACCCGATTGCAGTTTTGCGTTTACTCGGGATTGAGCACGGTAAACTCACTTGCGTGTCGGAGCCAGTCGGCGCCAGTATCTGCGGGGTGGAGCCTGACGGTGATGCGGTCAGCACGATAGGCGATGAAATGTCCCTTCGTAACAATGGGCAAGTTGGTCGCTGCCTCATAGATCATCTCGCACAGGCGCTGCTGAATTTCAGTGCGCTCAGGGCCGCTATTCATGGGGACTATCTGTTCAATTAACCCGACAAACTCGTCGTTCGATGGCAGAGTCGAATAGCCACTCTGCCAGCCTGCGGCCCAGATACCGTAAGCGATGACCGGTGAGCCACCAGTTGCCTCGAAGCCCATGGCGGCCCCGAGGAAGTCAGCCGGTTTTGACACGTAGACCCGGTCAATCAACTCCGCAAAGTCCAAAACGACAACGTTTACATTCAGGCCAACCTGGGCCAACTGCGCCTGGATTACCTCTGCAATAGGAAAAATGTTATTCATTTCTGTTCTATTGGTGCTGAGCTTATCTTCCGTAGCCGTCATCGCTCAATCGGAGATGCCGCAGCGCGGCGGAACCGTGAGCGGTGTATGTGTGGCTGCCCTCACTAGCCTTGACCCGCAAAGTACCCAGTTGGGTGTCTGCGACCGGGTCGCTTATGACGCGCTCTATAACCAACTGATTCGCATCAACACCGCCGGTGAAATCCTGCCTGAGATCGCTGAATCATGGGACGTTAGCGATGACGGGCTCACCTACACCTTCCACATTCGGAGTGGCGTCACCTTCCACGACGGCACGGCTGTTGATGCCGAAGCGGTCAAATTTAGCATTGATCGAATGCGCGATCCTGAGTCTGAATCGCCAGTAGCGGGCAATTTGACAGTCATAGAAGCTGTTAACGTGGTAGACGACCAGACGGTAGATGTCGTTCTGAATGGCTTCAATGCGCCCTTCCTTTCCACACTCGCCGGAGCAGCGACCATCGTCTCACCGACTGCTGTGGCGGAACACGGGGACGACTATCGCTTCAACGCCGTCGGCTCCGGTCCCTTCAAGCTAGTATCGTGGACACCGGGCGATGAAGCAGTGCTGGAACGCAACGAGAACTATTGGGAAATCGGCGCTGATGGCGAGCCACTGCCCTATCTCGATGGTGTTGTACTCACCGGCATTGAAGACAATACCGTCCGCCTGCTTAACTTGCAGAGTGGCGAATTTGATCTCAACGAGCGTGTACTGCCGCGTGATGTACCGACGATCGAAGGCGATCCCGATTTTAAAGTGGTGGAGACGGTAAATGCCACCGCGTATACAGTGACCTTCAATACCAGCCAGCCGCCCTTTGATGATGTGCGTCTTCGGCTCGCGGTTCAGGCCGCCCTTCAGCCCGACGCCTTGATCGAAAACCTCAGCGAAGGCATCGGTTATTATGCCAATTTCCCCTTCCCGCTGGATGCCTGGTATTGGGTTGAGGAGCCGCGTCAGGCTTATGATCCGGACCTCGCCCGTCAACTGTTGGCGGAAGCCGGCTATCCCGATGGCTTGGATGTTGTCTATACCCACATCAACCGGACGGTAGATGCCCAAATGGCGCAAATCGTACAGGCGATGTTGGCGCAGGTCGGCATCAATATCGAAATTCAGGCATTGGAGCGCACCAGCTGGCTTGATATCTGGTTGGTTGGCGCCGGTGAAAACACCGAGGGCCAGATGACAGGCTTCCAAAATGGCGTCGCACCCGGCGACCCGGACGGCAAAGCCATGTTCTTCCAGCCCGGTGGTATCGTCAATTTTGCCGACTACAATAATGAAGTCGCCTGGAACCGTATCGAGGAATCGCGTACCACGCTAGATCAAGCTGAACGTGCACAAGCATGGGCAGACCTTGTAGTGATTCAGCTCGAAGAGGCGCCCTATGTGTGGGTGGGCAACATCCCCGTTATCGGCGCTGCACGTGAACCCGTTCAGGACATCATCTTGACACCTAGTTCAGGTTGGCTATTGACGCGGACTTGGGTCAACGACGCTTAGTAGAGTTAACTAACGGGGCGGCTCTGCGAATATAAAGTCTGCCAAGAGTCGCCCCACCCTTCCGTTTATGGTCAACAGGACCTTGGGACACTGAACCATGCAAGTAGAAGAAACGCTGCCACGGCGTAAGCAGAAGAAACAGGATTTGTACATCATCGATACCGATGTCCACCACGGTATTGGAGGCTGGCCCGACCTTTTTCCCTATCTCCCTCAAGTGTATGTCGAACGTCTGCGCGACCATGGCGGCGGCGGCGGGCCATCAAGCCAATATTGGCACAACGGTGGCATCCGCGGCACACGCGCTGACTTCCTGGACTTTGATGATCCGATGTTAACCACGCGGCGACAATTGCTGGACGACTGTGAAATCGACATTGCCATTTTGACAGGATCTTCTGCCTATGGCGCTTGCGGAATGCCCGATGCCGATTTTGGCTCGGCGATTTGCTGTGCATTTAACGATTACACGCTGGAGAATTGGGTCGCCAGCGACGACCGCTTTCGCTTTGCCATGGCGGTCAACACGCAGGACCCGCTCGGCATGGCGAAAGAGATTGATCGAATTGGGTCACATCCGGCAGTGATCGCGATCATCATGCCGGGCGGCGCCACCAAACCTTACGGCAACCGTGTCTATGATCCCATATATGAAGCCTGCGAGCGCAACAGGCTGGCAGTGATGATCCACTTCAATGGCGAGGGCGTCGGCATAAACGGTCCGCCCACGGCGGCCGGCTGGCCTAGCCATTATGCCGAGGGTCGGATGATGCGCGCGCCGGTTTACATGGCGCATATGGCCAGTTTCATCTTCGAAGGCACCTTCGAGAAATTCCCGGGCTTGCGTGTCATCAATGTCGAAGTGGGCTTTGCCTGGATGCCCTGGTATCTCTGGCGCATGGACTCGGACTGGAAGTCGCTGCGCTATCAAGTGCCTTGGGTCAAGCGACCGCCCAGCGAATACGTCAAGGAGCACATCCGCGTCAATACGCAGCCAATCGACGAACCGGAAAATGAACGGGACCTGGAGAAGATTATCGAGTGGATGCACGGCGACCAAACGCTGCTATTCGGCAGCGATTTCCCGCATTTTGACTTTGATGATCCGCGAAAGACCTTGACGCGCTTGCCTGACAAGATGCGCCGGCGCATCTTCGGTGATAGCGCCCTGGAGACCTTCCACAAGCTGCAGCCGCTGGATTAAACACATGGGACGCCACATCGTCTGCCCCTCCGCTGCCTTGCCACCGGGAGAGGTCGAAATCGTCGAAGCCGAGAAACGCAGCATCGGGATATTCAACATCAATGGCGCGTTCTACGCGCTGCGAAATACATGCCCGCACAAAGGCGCGCCGCTGTGTCGCGGCATCATTACAGGCCTGGCGACGAGCGACGGCCCGCTTCAGATGACGATCGTGCGCGATGGAGAAATCGTGCGTTGTCCCTGGCATGGTTGGGAGTTCGACATCACCACCGGTCGCTCGGTTTACAATCCCCATCGCATGCGGGTCAAGATGTACGATGTCGCTGTCGAACAGATGGCAGAGAAAGACCCTTCTGTTGAGACCTACCCTGTTCAGGTCGAAGAAGATTACGTTGTGCTTTATATCTGACGCAGGCTTTCCTTTACCTTGCGCAAGTCACGCTACATTTAGACGCCAAACTGATCATAGCACCGCAGCAGGCTTTGAAGATTTTCTGGGGTGAGAATAGGCTCGATTTTCTCGCGTTCGCCATTCCAACACGTGAATATGAAGCTGAAGTCGCCATTGATCTCCGGATCGTTTCGCAAACGCATCATCTGCTTGATGAATTCTCGATCGTTGAACGGGTCGTCAAGCATCAGAATCTTCGGATCAATCTCCCTGATGGCATTTGCTATTTCCAGTTCATTCTTCGTACGCACAAACCATGCCGCTTGCTCCACGTCTTTGGCAAGCTGATACAGCAATGAGGTTTTGCCGGCGCCTGGTACACCAACAAGAAGCCGATCTCCCTCTGCAGCCCGAAGCCAATCCAGAGCGCCTTCGCGTACTATAAGGTCGCGATCTAGGAACGGACGTTCGGTAGGTGGTTCCTTCGACAGCGCCGAAGGATAACCTACCAGCCCAAGGAGGTCTCTGCAACACCTCGCGTCACGTTGAAGATAGGCCGCGATTTCGTTCTGTGCATAAACCTGTACTAGCGTAAAGTCCAGCTTGCGAGCCCGTTTGTGCAGGTTCTTTATTCTTGTAGCCGTAATGCGTCCGACGTAACTATGATGCACTTGCGACGTGGTCCTTCTTCAGCCTTGTACCGCGTCAAGTTTTTCGTCATGTTATCGATAACCCGGGAATTCGTTGTGACGATGCCCGGATATCGTTCACTTTCTCCATCTGCGATCCCCACATCCATTCCGTCGTCACTACCGCCTGGAATTAGTGCCGCGTCGTGGCCTCTAGAGGAGAGGACTCAACAGCGAATCTCTCAAACAAGGCAGGATCGAGAGGCTGTTCTAGCCGATTGATAATATCGTTATAGAGTCGATTATGTGCCATCGATTAGCCTGTTTCCTGCCTCATGCAAAGGTTCGCCGGCGCAGCACATACTTCTTCACAATACGTTCTATATCGCTTAGATCCCCCCATTTGTAGGCCGCCAAACTGGTTTGAATGCCGCTATTTTCCGTGCTACAATAATTGTGTAAATAAGAGATATGCCAACATAGGTTGTTGGCAATTACAGTTGTCATTAGATCTCGCTTTTATGCCTTCTCATCAACTTTTGAGCGGATCATTTTTTGACAGTGGCTGCCCACAGAATTACAATCACATTTGAGTTAGTATTTCGAACAAATAGTCTTGGAGATTACTCATGAAGAAACTGCTGACTTTTTCTCTTGTCGGCCTACTGCTGATTCTCAGCTTAACAGCCGCAGTCGCGCAGGACATGCCAGATTACGGCGAAGCGCCGATTTTGGCGTCCCTGGTCGAGTCGGGTGAGCTGCCGCCTGTGGCAGAACGCTTGCCATCCGAACCACTGATGATAACACCTTACGAACGCATCGGCGACTACGGCGGCGAGTGGCGTTCAGCCATGGTTGGCGGATTGGATCATATTTGGATGATCCGACTGATGGCTTACGAAAACCTGATGCGCTTCACGCCGGATTGGTCAGGCATTATGCCGAATGTCGCCAAGTCTTTCTCGGCGAATGCGGAGGCGACCGAGTTCACATTTGAACTGCGCGAAGGCCTGCGCTGGTCAGATGGCGCACCCTACACAGCGGACGATATCACCTTCTGGTACGAAGATGTCCTGCTGAATGAAGATTTGACCCCGACAATCGCGACCTGGTTGGTTTCCGGCGGCGAACCGCTGACGGTCGAGAAGATCGACGACTTTACCGTGAAGTTCTCCTTCAGCACGCCAAATGGCCTGTTTCTGCAAAACCTGGCATCGATCCTTGGCTGCGGTCCGACCAGTTATCCCCGCCACTACCTGGAGCCGTTCCATGTCAACTACGCAGAAGACATTGATGCGCTGATTGTTGAGGCCGGCGCGAGTGACTGGGTAGAGCTTTTCCAATCAAAGGGTGGTGTTGAGCCGTGCTTCTGGACTAATACCAGCTTCTGGCAGACGACGGAAATCCCGACGATGCACGCCTGGAGGATAACGTCTACCTATGGTGGCGGCAGCGGTCGCGTGGTGGCGGAGCGCAATCCCTATTACTTCAAGGTTGACCCCGAGGGCAATCAATTGCCCTATATTGATCGCATGATCTTTGACCAGCTTGAGGACAAGGAAACCCTGCTATTGCAAGTCCTCAACGGCGATATCGACATGATGGCGCGTCACTTCAACTCGGCAGCCAATCGGCCGATTGTGTATGACAACCGTGAACAGGGCGATTACGACACTTACGGGATCATCGGCGAGGATGCAAACTTCACGGCGCTTGCGATCAACCTCACGCACCTGGATCCAGTCAAGCGCGAAATCTTCCAGAACAAAGACTTCCGCATCGGGCTGTCACACGCCATCAACCGCCAGGAAATCATCGATATCGTTTACCTCGGTCAAGGCACGCCGAAACAGGTCGCGCCGGCTCCTGATTCGCCCTTCTATGATGAAGAATTCGCATTCCAGTACACGGAATACAGTGTCGATCTGGCGAACGAGCATCTGGACAAGGCTGGATACACGGAACACGATGCCGAGGGATATCGTTTGGGACCGGACGGCGAGCGGATCAGCATTATCGTTGAAGCAGGGGACCTGTTTGGTCGCGGTTGGCCCGATACGCTGGAGTTAGTCCAAGGCTACTGGGAAGCTGTGGGGATTGATATGGAGATTCGCATTATCGATCGCTCGCTGCTGGTCTCGCGCAAGGTCAACAGCGAGCATGACGCCACGATTTGGGGCGCGTCCGGCGGGCTTGATGTCTTCCTGACGCCGATATGGTACTTCCCGTCAGACCCGGTCGAGAGCGCTTATGCGCCCCTGTGGACAAAATGGTATTTTGATCCGGAAACAGGTGAAGAGCCGCCTGAGATCGTACAGCAGCAAATGCAGCTCTTTGATCAAATCAAAGCCACGGGTGATCTGGAACTGCAATCCGAACTGATGGCCGAGTTGCTCGCCATTGCCAAAGACCAGTTCTACGTGATGGGCATTAACTCGCCTGTACCTGGCTACGGCATCGCTAAGAACTACTTCCGCAATGTGCCGGTAACATCGACAGGATCATGGAAGTTCCCATGGCCAGCCCCGATCAATACAACGCTGTTCTTCATTGAAGAGGGCGCTCAACAGTAAAGCGATAACTTGACATGTCATCCGCCGGGCACATTTCTGCGTCTGGCGGATGACCCTCCTTGTAAGCCTGCTCTTGAGGAACGGACAAGTGGCCAGCCAGCGTCCGAACATTTTGTTCTTGATGAGCGATCAGCATCGCGCAGACATCGCCGGATTCCAGGGGGATTCTGTGGTGCGGACCCCAGTGCTTGATGAGCTTGCGGAGACCGGTGTTGTATTCAACAATGCCTATACGCCTGCACCAATTTGCATTCCCGCCCGCCAGAGCATGGCGGCTGGTCAGTTGCCCCGGACTTGTGGCTGTGAGGTGTTTGGGGAAGACCTGGCACCCGGCCACATGACCTTCGCCCGACGATTGTCCCAATATGGTTACGCAACCGTAGCCTGCGGAAAACTTCACCATAACGGTACAGACCAGATGCAAGGCTGGACTCGCCGTATCGGTGATGGCATGAGTGTACGACACGATTATATTGAAGGACGTAATCTCGAAGCGCTGCGCGACCTACCCCTGTCCACAGTTCACAAGTGGTCGAAGGCAACGGAAGTCAAACGCGCAGGCATCGGGCAGGGACCCGCTACCAATGCGGCAGATGCTTACACTTTGACCGGCGCCCTGCGCTTCGTGGAGAATTTCTTCACCGACCCCTACTATGATCGCGCCACGCCAACGCGGCCATTGATGCTGATGGTGAGCTTTGTACGGCCGCATGTCCCCTTCCTCACCACTCACGACAAGTTCACTTATTACATGAACCGCGTCACGCCGTATGTGGAAGAAAGGGCGTTTGATCATCCATTTCTCGGTCAAGGCGAGGTCAAACCGGGGGTTGATGTCACCGAACGCGAAATCAGGCGCGCGGCGGCGGCGTATTACGGCATGGTTGAAGAAAACGATGAAGACTACGGGAAAGTGTTAGAGGCGCTCAAGCATGTTGGCCAGGACCTGGATGACTGGATAATTATCTACACCAGCGATCATGGTGAGCTGTTGGGTGAGCATGCGCTCTGGGAAAAGACGAAGTTCTTCGAGGGTAGTGTCAAGGTGCCGCTAATCATCCGTTTGCCCGGAGGGGCTAACGGGGGACGGATAGTCGAGGACAATGTCAACCTGTGTGACCTGTTCGCTACGCTATGTGACCTGACCGATGTCCCAGCAGTTGATGGGCTTGACAGTCGTAGCTTACTGCCATTGCTCAACGGCGATAGCAAGCATTGGGACAACGAAACCATTTCGCACTATGGCGGAACGCATCTCGGCCATGAGGATCACTTCGATCGCTACGAGAACCTGATGATCAAGCGTGATCACCTCAAGTACCAGTATTATGGGCGAGAGATGCCCGAAGTCTTGTTTGACTTATCACGAAACCCGGAAGAAACAATCAACTTTGTTGGCGATCCTCGTTACGCGGATTCGCTTGCCAAGTTTCGGTCGCGCAGAGATGAACTGGGCTATGGACCGAACGCGGCCGCCGATTACAAAAACGCGGGCTATTAAACGTGTACCATCGTCAAGGAAAGCCTGACAGATGATATGGTACATCGCGCGACGAATTATTTACCTCATTCCGACACTGCTAATCGTCTCGATTATCGCCTTTGCGGTGATTCAACTGCCGCCCGGCGACTTCCTCGCCTCCCTGATCAGCAGCGCCGTCGAGACTGTTGATCAAGCCCAGGTAGATGCCTTGAGGCAGCGTTACGGTCTGGATGAGCCGATTTACGTTCAATATTGGAAGTGGATCAGCGGCATTATCATCAGAGGAGACTTTGGTGACTCTTTCGAATGGAATCGGCCGGTCAGCGACTTAATCTGGGAGCGGCTGGCTCTGACCATGGTCATTTCGTTGTGTACGCTGGCATTTGTATGGATTGTTTCCATACCCATCGGCATTTACTCAGCCGTCAAAAAATACACAATGGGCGATTATATTGTGACCGTCATCGGATTCATTGGTCTGGCTATTCCGAATTTTCTGTTGGCGTTGGTGCTGATGTATATTGCCTTCAGGTACTTTGGGCAGAGCGTTGGCGGTTTGTTCTCGCCAGAATTCATAGAGGCGGAGTGGTCGCTTGATCGTGTAGTCGACTTGCTCAGCCACTTGTGGCTGCCGGTCATAATCCTTGGGACGGCAGGCACAGCTGCGCTTATTCGCGTCATGCGTGCGAACCTGCTGGATGAATTGTCTAAGCTGTACGTTGATGCTGCCCGAGCGCGCGGGCTGTCGGAACTGAGATTGTTATTCAAGTATCCGGTTCGGGTTGCTCTGAATCCATTGGTGAGCGCTTTGGCCTGGATCTTCCCGGCACTGGTTTCAGGGTCAGCAATCACATCGATAGTTTTGAATCTCCAGACCACCGGTCCTCTGCTGTATCGTTCATTGCAATCTCAAGACATGTACCTTGCCGGCAGCCTCATCCTGCTGGTAAGCGTTCTCACCATCATTGGCACCTTGGTGTCCGATATTTTGCTGGCCTGGATTGATCCCAGGATTCAACTCCAATGACCAAGGCTACTGCGCATTCTGCCGCAACAGCCGATGTCCGTTCAGAGACGCGAGTCGTAGTTGCGAATCAATGGCAATTGATCTGGTGGAAGTTCCGGAAACACCGACTAGCGATGATCGCCAGCGTGGTCACGCTACTGTTGTATGCGGTGGCTTTATTCGCCGAGTTTATCGCGCCGTACTCAGCACAGACATATAGCGCGTCTCATACTTATGTACCTCCGCAAAGCATCCACCTGTTTCAGCAGACGGATGCAGGTTGGCGAGTTTATCCCCATGTCTACGGCTATGAGGTGCAAGTAGATCCCGAGTCCTTTAAACGCACCTATGTGGTCGACGAGACGATCTCTTATCCCATCGGCTTGTTTGTCCGAGGGGAGAAATACAAGTTGTGGGGACTGTTTACACTTGACGTGCATCTGTTTGGGGCAGCGCAATTCGGCGACCCCGTTTATCTCTTTGGCGCGGATCGCCTAGGGCGCGATGTGCTCAGCAGAACGGTATATGGCACCAGAGTGTCGATGTCGGTAGGCTTGGTCGGTGTTGGGTTAAGCTTATTGCTTGGTGTCATCTTGGGCGGAATATCCGGTTACTATGGCGGCGCGATTGATAACTTGATCCAGCGCATCATCGAGATTCTGCGGTCATTACCGACGATTCCACTTTGGATGGGCCTTTCGGCAGCCATTCCGCTGACCTGGCCTCCGTTACGGGTCTATTTTGCCATCACTGTGCTCTTGTCGTTGATCGGCTGGACTACCCTCGCTCGCGAAGTGCGAGGTCGCTTTCTGTCGCTCAAGACCGAGGACTTCGTAATCGCGGCGCGATTGGATGGTGTGCGCGAAATGCAAATCATCCTCCGTCATATGGTGCCTTCAATGACAAGCCATATCATTGCCTCCGTCACCCTGGCGATACCGGGCATGATTCTGGCCGAGACTGCCCTCAGTTTTCTCGGCATTGGACTGAGACCGCCGGTGGTCAGTTGGGGTGTGCTGCTTCAGGAGGCGCAGAATGTACGCTCTATTGCGACGTCTCCCTGGCTGCTTTTCCCGGGCTTTGCGGTCGTCGTATCCGTATTGGCGATGAATTTTCTAGGAGACGGTTTGAGAGATGCAGCCGACCCATACCAGACTTGATGACACTGTGACAATCGATAATGAGACCTTGCTCGAAGTCAGGGATGTAAAGACTCATTTCTTTACCGATGAAGGCGTAGTTAAGGCAGTGGATGGCGTAAACCTGTCCCTGAAGCGCGGCCAGACCCTGTGTGTAGTAGGTGAATCAGGGTGTGGCAAGTCAGTAACTGCGCGCTCGATTCTGCGGATCGTGCCCACACCGGGAGAGATTGTGTCCGGAGAGATTATCTTCCGGCAGAGAGATGGCAATTCGATCGACCTGGCCAAGATGAATCCCAAGGGACGCGAGATTCGAAAGATTCGGGGCGGTGAGATCAGCATGATCTTTCAAGAGCCTATGTCCTCACTGAGTCCCGTGCATTCTATTGGGAGTCAATTAATGGAAGTGATCCTGCTTCATCTGCCGGTTACTAAGCAGGAAGCCCGCAAGCGAGCAATATCCATGCTCGATCTGGTTGGTATCCCGCGGGCGAGCGAACAACTTGACGCCTACTCTTTTGAGCTTTCGGGCGGAATGCGTCAGCGGGCAATGATCGCGATTGCTCTGGCCTGTGAACCGCAGCTGCTTATTGCCGATGAACCAACCACCGCATTGGACGTGACAACGCAGGCGAATATACTCGACCTGATACGGGACCTTCAACAGGACAGCGGAATGTCAGTGTTGTTCATTACGCATGACCTTGGGGTTGTAGCCGAAATTGCCGATGACGTTGTCGTTATGTATCTCGGACGCGACGTTGAAAGTGGGGGAGTCGATGCCATATTCCATGATCCCAAGCATCCTTACACACGCGCTCTTCTCCAGTCGATTCCTCGCTACGGCGGCGGCGAAAGTGAGAGATTGTATTCCATAAAGGGAACGGTGCCACATCCCTTTGATCGCCCGACCGGTTGTCCCTTTCATCCGCGCTGTGATGATTTCATCGCCGAACAATGCAACAGAATAGACCCGCGCCGCCAACAAATCAGCCAGGAACATAGTGTGCGCTGCCTGCTTTACTCCGCGGCGGATGGATACAGCTCTGAAATGGATATGCCGAATTGACCACTCATTCTGAATGCGAACTGAAGACTAACAGCAGGGCCCCGCTATTGGAGGTTCGAAATCTTCACATGCAGTTTCCAATCATACGGGGAATCTTTCGCCGTACTGTTGGTTTTGTGAAGGCAGTCAATAATATCAGCTTCAATATCCTGCCCGGGGAAACCTTGAGCCTGGTTGGAGAATCCGGCTGCGGCAAGACTACTACTGGACGTTGCATCGTGCGCGTGTATGAACCTAAGTCAGGCCAGATCCTATATGAGGTGGACGAGCGCGGAAGTGTTGACCTGGCACAATTAGACAATCACGAACTGAGGCCTTACCGCCGCGAGATTCGGATGATCTTTCAGGACCCATTCTCCTCGTTAAATCCTCGGCTCTCCATTCTTCAAATCGTTGGCGAGCCGCTAAGAGCCAATCGCATAGCCAGTGGATCTGAACTGGAAGACCGAGTGGCGTCTTTATTGACACGTGTAGGATTGCGCCCCGAATACATACGGCGCTATCCACACGCTTTCAGCGGAGGAGAACGCCAGCGCATTGGAATCGCGCGCGCGCTCGCCTTGAACCCGCGACTAATCGTCGCGGACGAGGCCGTTTCCGCCCTTGATGTATCAATACAGGCGCAGATACTGAACCTTTTGCAGGATCTGCAGGAAGAGTTCAACCTGACATACTTGTTCATCGCTCATGACCTTAGTGTCGTGGAGCATATCAGCCATCGTGTCGCAGTGATGTATGTAGGCAAAATCGTCGAGCTGGCCACTACGGAGGAGCTGTTCACGAAACCCTTGCATCCGTACACGGAAGCACTTTTGTCGGCAGTCCCAAAGCCTGATCCACGCCTGCGGAATAGCGTCATTCGAATCCGGCTGGAGGGTGAAGTCGCCGATCCGAGTGATCCTCCAAGTGGATGTTACTTTCACCCCCGATGTCGTCATGCCCGCGACCGTTGCCGCCATGAAGAACCGGCGGTACGCGAAATTGGAAATGATCATTGGGTAGCCTGCCATTTTGCTGAGGAACTGGAGCTGCGCGGATTCGAAGCTATAGGAACATCGATGGACAGATGATGCGCGTATCGATCGCTGCAACCGTTCCATTTTTGTCATGACGGGACTTGGACGCGCCATTCATTGCGCCGGATTGGTTAAATACTTGTGCGGTATATTGCTCCTTTTACCAGAGAGGTTTCCAAGAGATGCTAGAACCTGCCGATATCTTTCCGCAAGCGAACGTTTCTGCTCCTCCGCCCTTCTACGATCCAGTCGTTCAACTCGTCGCTGTAACCATTGATAACGGCGTATTTCACACGGTTTGGATGTCCACAGAGTACGCTGTCGCCTTAGTTGAGAGTGGTTCACAAGCTGAGATTGAGCGCGCTGAAGCGGTAATCGATGCCGTTCTGGATTGCCAGGATGTGGACGCGCGTTCGCCACATTACGGAAACTTCAGGTGGGAGAAAGAGGATCTAGCGGTAGAGGACTTGAACGCCGTGCAGTTCGTACTTGTTCGGTTGATACCACTGCTGCTAAGCCGATCTGATCGCTTGGTAGACGAGCTTGTTGAGCGGGTGAGGGCGCGTATCCGCATTGGGTTGGACGAAGTCCGGCGAATCGATGTTTCTCCAATCTACTCGAATATCGTTGCACAGGACATTTCCAATTCCATTTTAGGCGGTCAGCTTTTGAAACTGCCGGAATACGAGCAACGCGGGGTAGCAAAACTGCGAGAGTGGCAAAAAGTTATCGATCAAAGCGGTATCCCACATGAGTATAACAGTCCTACATACTCATTTGTATCGATAGAGGCGCTGCACAAAATCGCTAAGTTTTCGGAGAATCCTGAAGCCAGCTTGTTTGCTCGATTGATCATTTCTCGAATCGCAATAAGTGTTGGCTTGCGCCTTCATCCCAGGACCGGTCGGCTCGCCCCACCGCATTGCCGCGCTTATTATCCGCATCTTGTGTGTCAAACAACGTCCGAAGAGGCCATATTCTCCCGATTGATTGCGCAAGGCAAAATCCCATCCTGGCTAGAGACGGTCCTGAATCACCGTCCTGCCCCTATGACGGTGACCGAAACATCGGATGCAGGAGCCGGTGTCGTCATCAGCAGCTACCTGAATTCCAACTTCAGCATCGGTGTGGCGTCTCAAGAGTTGGCTACGCAATCGAACCGCTTCATCAGCAACCAGTCAAACGTGTTCTCGATCCACTACTCAATAGAGAACCGGCCCACGCCGGGCGTGGTTTTCTCCCGATACTTGATAAACGACAAGTGGCTCGGCGACTACCGAACCACTCCTTCGCGATCCAGTGATCATATCTTCCGCGATGAAGGTAGTTTCCGCGGCGTGCATGCGGGACCGCGCGCGATCGGTTTGTATACGTCGCGCGAACTGGATGCCTGGTCTCGCTGTTCGAGCGCCAAAGCCGCCCTGATCTGGAGTCGCGCGGAAGACGTCGATGAGATATGGGTCAATGGTTCACGCATCAACGAGCTTCCTGCAGATGTTCCTGAGCATGCCGTTATCGTGGTCGGATGCGGGGACGTCTATATCCTTATTCGTCCGCTTGAACGGACGGCGCTGGGTGTGCAGGCGCCTATCCGCATTGTGGAACATCGCGGCAGTCTGGTGTTAGAGATGTACAACTATCTCGGACCTGAGAAGACTTTTTGGGAACTGGCTAATCCCGGCGCGTTTTTCCAGGGCTACGTCCGTAATGGATTCTACGTTGAGGTCGCAGAGAGAAGCCATTACCACAGCGGAAATGAACTGTTTGAAGCCATTGCCAGCGTGCAGATTCATGAAGATTTGGACGAAGCTAGAACAACCGATAGTGTAAGTCCACGGAAATGGAGCGTTGCCTATGGCAACGATGATCACACACTTGGCATCGAAGTAGATCTTATGCGCTGGCAGATACTTCGCCGCTGGGCGGACGGGAAGGATATGGGCTTCCCGATGCTCACGTCGCCTGTTGCCCTGGAGAATCGGTCCGGATGCATAGAGCTTGGGAAGGCTCGCTTGAAATGCGGCAGCGAAGCCGCTTGGCTCGTTGGCGTTCCTGAAGCTGACCTGTGGGTCGGAGCGTATCATGGTCCAGAGCGATCGCTATTTACGCTCGAGGTTCCCGATGGTCAAGTTCAGATTGACAGTCTAGAGGCCGGAATGGTGGTGTGGGATAAGGCGCAGGTAACCATTGATGCTGTTGGGCTTCAAGCTGCGCCCAGGGCAATTGGCGCGCAAGGTGTAAATATCATAACCCGCGGCAAGGGCTGAGGGAGCGTCGGAATGCGGCGCGAATCGCGCTAACAGCCCGGTCGCGCGGATGCCGATGTATTCTGCTTGTTCAGTATATTGAGCGCATTGAGGAGCGCTTCCAGGAAGAAATATTCACCCCACATGACGCTTTCGTTAACCCCCAAGCCTTTACGTTGGTGATACATTCCACACTTTAGGATGCCTTCCCAATTTGGCGTTTCGATGGCGAGGAAGCTAGGCTGTAACAACGTATCCAGAATAGTAAAAGCATATTGTTGATACATTCTTGCTCGAATAGAGTCTGCGGTCAGCACGGATAACTGCAGAAACGCGCTCGCGGCAATCGCGGCTGCTGAGCTTTCATAGCGGTCAGTTGGATCCGGTTCCGCCCAATCATTCGGTGGCACACCATGCGCAGGTGTGTGATCGATGTAGAATGCGGCGCAAGCCTCCGCCGTTTGCAGGAAGCGACTGTCTTTTGTAAAGCGAAAAGCTGTTCCGAATCCATAGATTGCCCAGGTCAAGCCACGCGCCCAGGATGAATCGCCGCGCCAACCTTGATGGGTACTTTGTCGTATAAACTCTCCCGTTTCGGTATCGAATATTCCTTCGTGTGCGGTGCTACCATCGCCGCGGACCAAATAACGCCGCGTCGTGTGACAATGTTTCGCTGCATTTTCCCATAAGGTTGAGTTGTTGCTTTGCTCGGAAGCGTAGAATATGATACCCACATTCATCATAATATCGATGAATGTGCTCTCTTCAGATACAAAGGACGGCAGGTATTGTCCCTTATCACGAATGCGCGACCCTGCTGTATGCCCGGCCTCAACAAGGATATCATTAATGAAGCCTTCCGGCGTATGATCGTGCCAGCGCTTCCAGGTTGACCAAAAAAGAAATCCCAGATCATGGACAGTGCTATCCGTCTTCCGATGTTCAATTAGTTGCGAATAGTGTACGGCTTTATCTCGCCACCAGATATCTTTTGTATACGAAAACAAAAGCCACAGCTGCCCGCCAAGAAAGCCCTCGCACCAGTTGGTCCAGGCTTCACCATCATGTTTCCATTGGCCATTTTGGGTATACATGGGAAAGCAATCTGGACAAGTGGAAATCAAATGTCGCAACTGTTGCCCGGCAAAATCAAAGGCTTTGTGGATGCGCTTTGTAAATGCCTGTTTATCTTGCATCAGATTTCTACCTGTATATCGGTCGTAAGTTTAGCCTAGAATGGCATTGACGAATTGGAGACAATCAAGCCAATAATATCAGATGGTTTAGCTCCATCACTGGCGGAAGCTTGATTATATACTCAGCGAAAGTCTTGAAATAATCATACTAACAGGAATATTGAATGGTGTATAGCAAACTCACGTCACTCGCGTCGGCCGCTGAATTGATTCCGGATCAGGCCGTGGTTTCGGTCAGTTCGTCTAGTGGATTAGGTTGTCCGGATGCAACCTTGAAGGCAATTGGCGAGCGCTTCGACAAATCAGGAATGCCCCGTAACATTACGACCATCCACCCAATCGCGGCTGGCGATATGTATGGCATTGATGGTATCGATCACATTGCCAGGCAAGGTCTTCTCAAGCGCGTTATTGCAGGCTCTTATCCAAGCGGTCCATCTTCAAGAGAGTCGCCTCGCATCTGGCAAATGATTCACAATAATGAGATCGAAGCGTATAACCTGCCCAGCGGCATCATTTTTCATATGCATAGAGAAGCCGCCGCAAAACGTCCCGGCGTTCTGACCAAGGTCGGTTGGGATACTGTCGTTGATCCAGTTCATCGTGGCGGGAAGATGAATAGTAACACCACGGAAGACATTGTTACGCGAGTTGAATTTGCTGATGAAGAATGGCTGTTCTACAAGTCTATCCCGGTTGACGTTGCCATTATTCGAGCAACAACCGCCGATGAAAACGGCAACTTGTCGATGGAGCACGAAGGGGCCTACCTGGGGGTTTTGGACCAGGCTTTAGCCGCACGCAACAATGGCGGTACTGTGATTGCGCAGGTCAAGCGCATTGCCCCGTACGGTAGCTTATCCCCTCAGTCCATTCGTGTACCTGGTACGTTGATTGACCACATTGTTCTTGATCCTGAACAAATGCAGACCACACAAACACAGTATGAGCCTGCAATCAGCGGTGAGCTACTCCGTCCCATAACCAGCTTCTCTCCGGTGGAATGGAGCGTCGACAAGGTCATTGCAAGACGTGCCGCCTTGACATTGCGGGAGGGCGAAACTGTTAATCTTGGCTTTGGCATTTCCGCGCTTGTGCCTTACATTCTGCTCGAAGAAGGATTACATGGCGCGGTCACCTGGGCAATTGAACAAGGTGCGATCGGCGGGCTCCCTTTACAAGATTTTCAGTTTGGCTGCGCATCTAACCTCGAAGCCATTGTCGCGTCACCGGATCAGTTTACCTTCTTCCAGGGCGGTGGTTTTGATCGTACACTCTTGTCGTTTATGGAAGTGGACGCATCGGGCAGCGTAAATGTCTCTCGGCTGGCAGCCAAACCCCATGTTACCGCTGGCATTGGCGGGTTTATCGATATCACCGCGCAAGCCAAGCATATTGTCTTCAGCAGTTACTTCACGGCAGGCGGACTCAAGCTCGAAATCGAAAACGGACAGCTTCGCATTCGTCAGGAGGGGCGTTTCAAGAAGTTCGTTCCCAACATCGAAGAAGTAACATTCAGTGGGGCTCGCGCGCGAGAGATCGGTCAGAAAGTGACATACATCACGGAACGTTGCATCATTGCATTAGAGGAGCGTGGTCTTACAGTGACGGAGATTGCGCCGGGAATACGCCTGGAAGAGGATGTGCTTAATCAAGCCGAAATACCACTGCAGGTCAGTCCCAAGCTCCGGGAGATGGATGCACGTCTTTTTTCACCAGAGCTTATGCAACTACACTTGAGAAGGCAAAAAGGCCGTTCATGAGCAAAATCAGCATTGATATCAATGGATATTTCGCTCATATTCAGCTGAACCGTCCCGAAAAACTTAACGCAATTGATCGTGACATGCTCGACGAGCTGGCTGAAATTGTCGAGCAAATTGATCAAAGTACCCAAGTGCGGGTGGTGATGATTCGCGGACGCGGTGAACGCGCATTTTGCGTTGGCGCTGATATAAATGAGTGGTCTTCGCTTGCGCCCATAGATATGTGGCGGCGCTGGATACGTGACGGGCATCGCTTGTTTGATCGTATCGCGGCGTTGCGACAGCCTGTGATCGCAGTTCTTAATGGCTTTACCTTGGGTGGCGGCTTAGAACTTGCATTGGCCGCCGATATTCGTCTGGCTGCCGATAGTATTGAACTCGGCTTTCCTGAAGTATCGATTGCGACGGTTCCGGGTTGGGGCGGTACACAGCGCTTACCGGCCTTGATTGGCACAGGCCGCGCAAAACAAATGATTTTTTCCGGACAACGTATTTCCGCTAAAACGGCTGAACGTTGGGGGCTTGTCAATGAAGTCTTGCCGCGCGATCACTTGGAGAATCGCGCGGATGCGCTGGCACAACAGATTGCGGCAAATGCACCGCTAGCCGTGCAATTTGCTAAACAGGCAATTGATGCCGCACGCCAGGGGTCAGCCAGTGTAACGCTAGAAGCATTTGCCGGCGCGCTTGCCGCTCATACACACGATGCAAAAGAAGGTCTGGCATCATTTCGAGAAAAGCGGCCGCCTGATTACTCTGGCAAATAAGATATTCTCCAAGAAGCCATCATCCATCGCTATACGGACGAAGCCACCGATTAAATCAGCGAAAGCGCACAGCAGTTTGCTTCATGAAAGCCCACTTCTGTGAAGCAATCAAGAAACAATAGTTGCGGAATCGCATGATTGAGCCGCAATAATCTTTTTCTAAAGTGCGTCGGCAAGGTTGCCAGATGCGTCAACACCCCTCAGATAGTCTTCGAGAAAGGATAGATTATTACCGGCAAATGCCAGTCGCGCGCATTCGCTCAGAGCCGGTGACGCACAAAATGCTGTTACATCTCGATCGCTTTCAAACCTTCTTTGCAGCACTATACGGTCAAGAGAACATTGGCTCGTGCGTGAAGCGCGATGTGCTGGCCTGGCGTGAGCATTTGGGATCCAATGATTTAGCGACATCAACCGTCAATAACCACATGGCATCGCTCTCGGGATTTGCCAGCTGGGTACAGTCGCAAGATCAGACGGCCTTCGTGATGGGTGATCCGACAAAGGGTATCCGTGAATTGCCACTACCACCGCTGGAACCACGCGCATTGGATGAAAAGCAGATTCAGTCACTTAAGAATTTATGCGATCGTCTTGTCCCGTTTTACCGCTCAAAGAATCGTAAATGGTTGCAATCCGATGGGGATGCTCCACTTCAGGCGAAAGCGCGTCCCTGGACCGACCGGGCCATGGTGATTGTTCTATTATCGACCGGATTGCGACGCGAAGAATTAGTGAATCTCAATCTCAGTCAGTTAAGTCCCAATAGTGTCGACGCTCTACGGCAAGCCAGACGCGGACAGATTAATGGAGTGGTCGGGAAGGGGAAGACCCAACGCGATGTATTTTTGTCGTTGGATGCTCGTCATGCCTTAGCCGATTATCTGGAGAACGAACATGCGGGCGATGTGACGACGGCAACGGAAGAAGAAACGCCCTTGTTCTTGGTTGCGATTGAGGCAGAACCGCGAAGCGCCGATGGTCGCTTATCTCCTCGTTCAGTGAATTACATTTTGGAGAAGATCGGAAAGTGGCATGATGCCGGCGTTAAAGACGAAGCGCGTCATATTTCTCCTCTGCGTCCGCATGATTTGCGTCATACCTTTGCGTTTCAATTAGCAAAAGTCACCGGGGCGGACGGTTACGAGCTGGAATGTCGTTTGGGACATCAGTCGCAACGCTATATTCTGCGCTACACAAACCCACCCGAGGATGTAGCGGCGTCATATATCGAGGCGTTCTAGGATAGTTCGTCATGTCACGTCGCTTTCTTAAAGCCGATTATCGTGAAACCCTCAGTGGTTTCTCCGGCGAATCGATGAAAATGATCTGTGCCGACGCCATCGCCAGTATCCTTGAGATTTTGACAGATCTGTAGTGATAAGTTAAACTATCTACACGATCCTGAATAGTCTACCTATATGATATTTATTGGAAGATACGATAAAAGTTGCGGTCATCGTGCTTAAAGAGTTCAAGCGCATTTATATTACAGACATATCGCTGATGAGTTGTGAGGTGGCACCCCCTCATCACCATGTCGATGAATGGGCGTTCGAGTTCTTAGTTGATGCCGTTCAAGAATCCGAGAATCGACGCATTCAAGGCTCGCGTTTCCTGAAGCGGAATCGCCCCAACTTCACCGTCCAGTTGTCCCACACATCGACAACCGCTACTTGGGCGTGCGTCGCACATCCTGGTGGACGCGTCGCGCACGCTGCATAATGCTAACTGATCGACCGCAGCGCGTGCCTACTCCGCTTGCAAGGCAACTGCGAACGAGTTTGGAATTGCCACAATCGTAGATCGCAAGGAGGGTAAATAACAGAATTTTGCTTATGGTGTTCTGTAACCGTCTACGGGGCACTGAAAAGAGTGTGTCAACTATAGGAGGATCATTATGTTTAGACGTTTATGCATCTTATTTGTTCTGGTTTTGCTCGTCGTCTTGCTTGCGGCGGCGGTCGCCACCGGACAGGGTATGGCCTACAGCGAGGCGCCGGCACTGGCGGAAATGGTCGCCAATGGGGACTTGCCTCCGGTTGAGGAACGCCTGCCGGCCAATCCACTTGTAGTCGAGCCGATAGAAGAAATCGGCGTCTACGGCGGGACCTGGCTGACCTTCGGCGACAATATCAGCCGTCTGTCTAACATGGTAATTTGGCAAGATATCGGTTTGCTGATGTGGAACAACGAACAGAATGCAACGGTTCCCAGTTTGGCGGAAAGATGGGAGATCAGCGCTGACAGCCAGGAATACACTATCACGCTGCGTGAAGGGTTGCGCTGGTCCGATGGCGCACCGATGACCGCGGATGATATTTTGTTCTGGTATACCGATGTCATGAGCAATGATGAGTTGCAGCCCGTGAAGCCCGGCTTCATGCGCACACCAAGCGGAACGGTTGGAACGGTTGAAAAAATCGATGATGTCACCGTCGTCTTCAAGTTCGCCGAGCCACACGGTATGTTCCTCACGCTGCTAACGAAGCAGTTCCACACCTATCTGCCCGCCCACTACATGGAGCAGTTCCACAAGAGCCATACCATTGAAGAGGAGTTGCAAGCGCGCATCAATGAAGCGGGTGTCTCGAACTGGGTCGACCTCTTTTACTTGCGCTGGAATACCTCCGGTGGCGGCAACAGTCGCGGCATGAACAATCCGGAACTCCCAACGATGCTGGCTTGGGTACCCACGGTGGAGCCGCCGGGCGATCGCTTTGTCTTTGAGCGCAATCCCTATTTCTTGGCCGTTGATACCGAAGGCAACCAGCTCCCTTACATTGACCGGGTAGACTTCCGCGTTGTCGATGGTGAAGTTATGAAGCTGCGAATCCTGGCGGGTGAGCCGAACTTCCAGGCTGCGCGTGCGCTGACCTTCTCCGACATGGCGCTTTATGTCGAAAATGCCGAAGCCAACAATTATGAAATCCTGCGCTGGGGAGACCTGCAGATCTCTGAAGCAGCCATCTGGATCAACCTGAACACACCCGATCCGGTCGATCGCGATTTGTATCAGGATGTACGTTTCCGCCACGGATTGTCAGTGGCGATCAATCGCCAGCGCGTCAACGATACGCTTTACTTTGGGCAGGGTCAGGCGACCGCCGCGACGCTGCCACCGGTCGAATCGCGCTACTACAAGGAAGAATATGCGCGCGCCTACACCGACTATGATCCGGATCAGGCAAATGCGCTGCTGGATGAAATAGGATTGACAGAACGCGACGGCGACGGCTTCCGGCTGAAGCCAGACGGGAATCGTTTGTCGATTGTCATTGAAGTGCCCAATAATCGGCTGCCGATGATCGACAACCTGAATCTCATTCGTGACGACTATGCTGACGTCGGCGTCGACTTTATCATTCGCCCGATCGACAACGCCTTGTGGGGCGAACGAATGAGAGCCGGCGAAATGCAATTTGTCGGCTGGCCGATGGCGAAAGCCGCGACCGAAACCGATCTGGTTCCCATCAGCACAAACACCGATTGGGCGCCGCTTTGGGGTCTCTGGTACAACACCAATGGCGAACGGGGCGAAGAACCGCCGCAGTATATCAAGGACCTGCAAGATGTCTGGACGCGGATTCTGGCGACGTCTGACGAAAACGAACGTGACATGCTCTACGACACGATCTTGCGGGCGCAAGCGGAGAATGTTTGGGTGATCGGGGTGGTCGGGCCGCTGCCGAAACCGGTCATCAAGAAGACCTGGTTCCGCAACGTCAAGCGCGACTGCACCTGGAGCTACCACCACGGCGGCTTCATCGGTTGCACCGATCCGTTCCAGTTCTGGATTGAGCCAGAAAATCAGTAGGGACTGAACGCCCTCTACGACTGTTACCGAGTCCGCGTCACCCCAAGCGGGATATGCGCGGGCTCGGCAGGTATTTCCTTTTACTTTTAGGCTGAAGAGAAAGGCAAAGTAATGTCAGCGTACGATATTCTGGAAAAGTACGAAGGTTTGCGCTTAACCGATGTCTGTGACGGTATGGACGCGCTGCGGCGTCAAGACATTGGCTTGGTCGCCGGAGACATCCGCCCCCTATGGCGCGATATCGACAACTTCTCGCACCGGTTCTATGGTCTGGCTTACACGGTCCGTTTCATGCCGACCGCACGACCGGTTGACCCCTACGAACCGGCGGACTTCGAAACCTGGAAGGGCAACTGGTATCGCGAATATGCATCTGGTCCGCCAACAAGCGAGATTCAGAAGGGCGATGTCATCGTCATAGATGGCGGCGAAATTGGCACCGTTGGATTTATCGGTTCCAACAACGGCTTCTCGTGGATCGCGGCCGGTGCAGTCGGTATTGTGACTAACGGCGGCGCCCGCGATACCGACGAACTAATTAAGCAGCGGGTGCCGGTCTATTCCCGCCGCGTTACCCAGTCCATCCGCCCGGGACGACTGGAATTGGATTCGACGCAGATTCCTGTCAACATCGGCGGCGTACTTGTTAGGCCAAAGGATTTGGTTGTGGCCGATGGCGATGGTGTCGTTGTCGTGCCCCTTGAAGTCGCGGAGGAAGTGGCGAAGCACGCTTGGGTCGTCGCTGAAGGCGACAAACGAGGCAGGCGGCGGATCTACGAAAGAATGGGCATGGAACCGGATTTCACCGTCGATATCTAGTATCACGGAAACGACTTTAACGTACGGGCTTCACCAATTACGGTGTGAAGCCCGTACCGGGTAGATCGTAATGCCACAGTACATCGTCAAACGCATATTGCTGATGATTCCGACGCTGGTCGCGTTGTCGATCTTCATCTTCGTGCTCACGCAGTTGCCGCCCGGCTCCTACCTGGATTCGATCGTTACCGAACTTGAGTCCCAGGGCGAATCCATCTCACAGGATCAGATAGAGAGCCTTGAAGAGCGCTATGGTTTCAACGAGCCATTACATGTTCAGTATTTCAAGTGGGTCTCCGGCTGGGTGCATGGTGATTTTGGCACTTCGTTTACCTATTATGGCCAACAGAATTTGACGATTGTCTCCCATTTCCTCGGATACACCATCCTGGTGGCGTTCAGCACACAGCTTTTCATTTTGGTCGTTGGTATCGCTATTGGCATCTTTTCGGCGACGCATCAATATACCGTCGGTGATCATATTGCGACATTCATTGGCTTTATCGGTCTATCGATTCCTAACTTCTTGCTGGCGCTTATTTTGATGTATGTCGGTTATTTCGTTTTCGGCATACCCTCGCTGGGCGGCTTGTTTTCCAATGAATACCTCGATGCCCCTTGGAGCATTGGCAAGGCGCTCGATTTGCTAGCGCACCTCTGGATACCGGTCGTCGTGCTCGGTACCGCCGGGACAGCTGGTATCGCCCGGCGGATGCGAGGGAATCTGCTGGACGTTCTTAAAATGCAGTATGTGGCGACTGCGCGCGCCAAAGGCCTGCGCGAAGGGGTTGTCATCCGCAAGCATGCGACCATGAACGCCGTCTCGCCGATCATCATGGCGGTCGGCATGCGATTCCCACAGATATTATCCGGTTCGACGATTGTGTCTATCGTGTTGTCTTTGCCGACACTCGGTCCTGTGCTTTACAAGGCGCTAACCAATCAGGATATGTATCTGGCAGGTACCATTCTATTCTTCCAGAGCCTGCTTCTGTTGATCGGCAATCTTCTCGCTGATATAGCGCTGGTTGCCGTCGACCCGCGTGTTGAGTTTGAGTGAGGAAGCTTCGTAATGTCTGACGCACCGCTCAAGCCGGCGCTTCTCGCTAAAGGAAAGCAACGGGGTCTGTCACAGTGGGACTTGATGTACATCAAATTCAGGCGGCATCGTCTGGCGATGTTCTCCGGCATATTTCTGATCCTTGTTTATGTAGTGATCTTGTTTGCCGAATTTTTCTCGCCGTATCCCACCAACAATAAGTTCGGCAAGTTCGTATATGCTCCACCAGTGCCGGTATTGTTCTGGGACGAAAACGGTTTGTCGCGTCCCTTCGTTTATAGCTACAAGCAAGAACTTGACATGGAGACCTTCCAGCGGACTTATGTCGCAGATACCACGCAAAAGTACTATGTCCGGTTTATTACACGTGGCGCGGAATACAGCGTGCTGGGAATCGTCAGAACTGATATCCATTTCTTCGGCGTGGACGAACCGGGCTTGATATTCCTCTTCGGTACCGACCGCTTCGGACAAGATGTCTTCTCGCGCGTGTTGACCGGCGCACAGGTCACGCTGACGGCGGGGATGCTCAGCGTTGCCATCAGTGTGGTGCTTGGCGCAGTGCTGGGAACACTATCAGGGTATTACGGCGGCGTCATCGACCTGATCATCCAGCGTGTAATCGAGTTCTTGAGCTCCATCCCGCGTATTCCCTTGTGGATGACGCTGGCAGCCATAATGCCGACAGATTGGTCCTCGGTACGTATTTACTTTGGCATCATCACGATTCTCGCCTTTCTGGGCTGGATGGGCATGGCGCGCGAAGTTCGCGGCAAGGTTCTCATATTACGGAGTATGGATTACGTCATGGCAGCGAAAGCGAGCGGCGCATCGAGCAGCTACAACATATTCAGACACATGCTGCCCAATGCGCTGAGCCACATTATCGTTGTTGCCACGCTCGCTGTGCCGGTCATGATCATTGTTGAGACCTCACTGAGTTTCCTCGGATTCGGCATACAACCACCGATGACCAGCCTCGGCGCCTTACTGCGGGAAGCACAGAACGTGCAATCCGTCGTCAACTTTCCCTGGCTCTTCAGCCCGGCGATCGTGATTATCGTGACGACATTAGCATTCAACTTCCTCGGCGATGGTCTGCGCGATGCCGCCGACCCCTATTCGCAATGACAGGGACGTGAGCATGACAGGGCAGCAGGAATCGCTTCTCCGGGTGCGCGACCTCAAAACGCACTTTCGCACGGAACAAGGAATCATTCGCGCCGTTGATGGTGTCGATTTTGACATCAAACGCGGCGAGACCTTTGGCATCGTCGGGGAAAGCGGCTGCGGCAAGAGCGTAACGGCCTATTCCATCATGCAACTCATCGAACGGCCTCAAGGCGATATCGTCAGTGGGTCTATCGAATACCGGGGCGACGATGGTCGGGCTATTGATATTGCCGCGCTGGACCCCAATGGCACTGAAATGCGCAATCTCCGCGGCAATGATATCGGCATGATCTTTCAAGAACCGATGACATCGCTCAATCCAATTTACACGATCGGTAATCAAATCATTGAAGCCATCATATTGCATCAACGCGTAAGCAAAGCGGAGGCGCGCAAACGGGCAATTGAGTTACTCGATCGCGTCGGCTTGTCCGATCCACATAGCCAGATTGATGATTATCCCCATCAATTGTCCGGCGGCATGCGGCAGCGTGTGATGATCGCGATGGCGCTTTCCTGTAACCCGCGCCTGCTCATCGCTGATGAACCGACCACTGCGCTGGATGTGACGGTTGAGGCGCAGATCCTTGATCTCATGCGCGATCTTCAAGAAGAATTCGATATGTCCATCATGCTGATCACGCACAATCTTGGTGTTGTCGCCGAAATGTGCGACCGCGTGATGGTCATGTATCTAGGCAAGGTCATTGAAGAGGGCAGCACGGTCGATATTTTCTATAATCCGCGCCATCCTTATACCCGAGGCTTGCTCGCCTCAATCCCGCAGATCGGCTTAAGCGAGCGTTTGACGCCGATCGATGGGGCGGTGCCAATGATGCAGGACATCCCGGAAGGCTGCTACTTTGCGCCCCGCTGTCCACAGGCGATGCCCATCTGTCAAAACGAGCCACCAATGTTTTATTTTGCGGGCGCGCAGCGGGCGAAGTGCTGGCTGTATTCGGATGAGGCGATGAAGCAGCATGTCGACTGAAACCGTCCTGCAAGTCAACGGCCTGAAGAAATATTTCCCGATCAAGAAAGGCATATTCAGGCGCACGGTCGGTTGGATCCGCGCGGTGGATGATGTCAGCTTTGCCGTGCCGGAAGGGCAGACCCTGGGTCTGGTCGGCGAAAGTGGCTGCGGCAAGACTACCACCGGGCGTTGCATCCTGCGGCTCTATGAACCGACCGCGGGCTCGATTCGGTATCGTCTTGATGACCAGCTGGAAGATATTGTTGGTTTCGATCATGCGCAGATGAAACGTGTCCGGCAGAAAATGCAGATCATCTTTCAAGATCCATTTTCATCACTCGATCCGCGAATGACGGTGCACGACATCATCGCGGAGCCATTGCGCATCAATCGCATTGGCGCGCGCACACAGCAGACGGAGCGCGTCGAAGAGTTGCTGGAGATGGTTGGACTGAATTTGGCGCAGATGAACCGCTACCCGCATGAATTCAGTGGCGGGCAACGGCAGCGCATTGGCATCGCCCGCGCATTGGCGCTGAATCCGGAGGTCATTGTCTGCGATGAGCCGGTATCCGCGCTCGATGTCTCAGTACAGGCGCAGGTGCTTAACCTGCTGATGGACTTGCAGGAACAGTTGAATCTCACTTATTTGTTCATCGCTCATGACTTGAGTGTGGTGGAGTATATCAGTTCGCGCGTGGTCGTCATGTACCTGGGAAAAATCGTTGAGATTGCTGACGCGACCGACCTTTACGAGTCCCCGCGTCACCCGTACACAGAAGCGCTCCTGGGCGCCATCCCGATTCCGGATCCCTTGGCCAAACGGACTCGGAAGCCCCTAACAGGGACAGTCCCCAGTGCCGCTAACCCGCCAAGCGGCTGTAATTTCCGTACGCGCTGTCCTTATGTCCAGGATATCTGCGCCACTGAGGAGCCGCCGCTCACAGAAGTTATGGGCAATCGCTACGTCGCCTGCCACTTTGTCGATGAACTCAGTTTGACGGGTTTCTCCCGTGGGCAGACGCAAGGGCTTCCCATCCATTCGGCGCTCCCAACCATCGACACTGGTTCCATGCGGGAAAGCGACCAGGGGTGAGTAACTCCAAAACCGATCGGCGGCTGTCGGTAGAAGCAGCCTATCTGGCGGCGCAGCGCATTTTCGTGGCCGCTGGACTGCTTCCGGAGGACGCCGCTGTCGTGACAGATAATCTTGTCCAAGCTGATTTGCGCGGACATAGTTCGCATGGCATCTCTCGTGTACGCGTGTACTGTGATCGCATCCGTGATGATCTTGTTGCCACCAGGCCGAAGATCAAAGTACTCAATGAAACGCCTGCCTCATTTCACCTCGACGGCGGACACGGCATGGGGGCTGTCGTCGCCCGCCATGCCATGCGGATGAGTGTTGAAAAGGCGAAAACCAGCGGCATCGCCATGTGCTCAGTGCGGGCAGGCAATCACTTTGGCATCGCCTCCTACTACACGATGCAAGCGGCTGCGGACGACATGATCGGCTACGCTTGTTCGAATGCGCCCGCGACGATGTCTCCCTGGGGCGGTATAGCGCCGATGCTGGGCACCAACCCCTTCAGTATGTCCGTTCCCGCCGAGAGACATCATCCGATTGTGATGGACAGTTCCAGCAGTGTTGTCGCGCGGGGCAAAATCAATCTGGCGGAGATCGAAAACCGCTCGATTCCACTTGGTTGGGCCATCGACAAGGAGGGACATCCCACGACCGACGCGACTGCAGCGCTTCAAGGATCGGTGCTGCCTTTTGGGGAACACAAAGGCTACGGCATTGCCATGATGATCGACATACTGTCCGGGGTTCTGAGCGGCGCCAGTTATGGCCGTCATCTCGGCCCCCTATGGAATAACTCGGATACCCACCAAAATCTCGGCTTTTTCTTGCTGGCGATCAACATCGCATCATTTTGCAATATAGGTGATTTCAAGCGGCGAATTGACCAGATGATCGACGAAATAAAGGCGAGTAAACCGGCGCCACACACGGACGAGATTTTAGTCCCAGGCGAGATTGAGTTTCGCAACGAGCAGTACAATCGCGAATATGGCATTATCGTTGGCCCAGGCGTGTTACGTGATCTGGACGAGCTACAGCGCAGGTTCGGCCTGGACCTGGACTTCGCTGCCGAAATGCGCCCCATTTAGCTTTCCTATACTTCGATCGAAAAGATTGGAAAACCATGAGTATCATTCCGTCCAATCGTATGAAATCGCTGCTGCGCGCAGACACGGCTGTGGCTGGCACTATGTTGGTTGAGTTCCGGCAGCCATCGGTCATGCAAGTGCTGAAGAACGCCGGTTACGATTTCGCCACAATCGACATGGAACACGGTGTCTTCGACTATGAATCCGTTGCCGATCTGAGCCGGTTCGGGCGCCATATCGGCATCACACCGCTGGTACGCGTACCGGATAAGCAGTATCCCTACATTGCGCGTGCGCTGGATGTCGGCGCGCAAGGGATTATGGTGCCACGGTTGCGCTCCGCCGAGGAAGTCCGTGACGTGGTGAACATCATCAAGTATCCGCCGATGGGCGGGCGCGGCTGTTCGTTTGGCAGGGGACATACGGATTTTCATGGTGGACCGCTGACTGAGAATATGAGGGCGGCAAACGAGGAAACGTTGCTCATAGTCCAAGTCGAAACGCGCGGCGTGATCGAGGAGATCAGGGAAATCGCTTCGATAGCCGGTGTGGATGTGCTGCTGATTGGTCCGACTGATCTGTCTATTGACTTGGGTGTGGCTGGCCAGTTGGATTCGCCGCAACTGATTGGCGCGATCGAAACGACAATGGCAGCCTGCAAGACACACGGTGTTGCAGCGGGAATCCAAATCACGAATCTGGAATGGCTGAGGTACTGGGCAGAAAAGGGAATGCGTGTACTGAGCTCATTTTCGGAGGTCGAGTTGCTGCAACGTGGCGGCAAGTCTGTCACTCAAGAACTTGCGAGGTTTCGATAAGACACTGTATCCTGAACGCGAATTTGCGAAACGTGCCAAGGCCTGTACGACTCAAGCAGACCGCATGCCACCAATAAGAAGTCGCGGATAAGCCGGCAATGAGCGCTAGACGGTGATCCGCTAGTTGCAGGTCTCCATATTAGATGGCTGAGCACTACGGTGATTCTTTGAGACATTGACATGTCCGGCGCAATCATGCTTGCTCTGGATGGGGTACGGCGTTATCCAATACCAATGTGATGTGAGTAAACCGAAGACCGTGAGGCGATAGGAAACCGATTCCTGCGCGCTTGGCTGCCCGTATTGGTATTAGGGAGTCCCGGCAGGTGCGCTGCCTGCACACGCTCACCCAAGAAGAAGTATTGACAGGGCACCGCTTTCCGGACGCCATTGTGAACGGCAGTTATCGTGTGATATCCACTATGCAGATGGCGACGGAATTCTATTAAGATATTTTGATGGACGCGAAGTAATCGCACGCGCAGGCGGCATCCATGAGCAAGGTCGCTGGCGTGAGCCGACTGCGGAAAATCCCACGTTTTATCAGGTTCCATACAGGTCTCTTGTGCCGATCGGATCAAAGAACGTATTGATTGCAGGTCGCTGCGTAGATGCTGACGAAGGCGCCTTCGGGGCGGTACGAGTTATGGTGAACACATCTCAGATTGGCCAAGCAGCAGGCGTTGCCGGTTATTTGGTCTCGAATGGTGGCCTCGGGATTGCTGAGGTCGATACCGATAAACTCCGAGCTACGCTGTCTGATCAGGGCGCGATCGTGATCTGACTAAAACACGCAACCACAGATCGAAAGACTTTGATGACAGTGTGTCGTATGGCAGCTAGGGATTTCACACCACTGCATACGATCAGTTGTACGTTGGATGGTGAACCTGGAAGCCTGCTTAATCCAGCGGCGCCCTTGTGCTTGATTTATCCGCGACCTTTCGCTCAAGTTCGTACGAGGATGCGTCAAGGACTTTCGTCAAAAGCTATTTACTTAGTATTTTGTCTGGCTGTATATTCGAGGCAAATCCGGCCCAAACGCAGCGAGAATTCGCTGTGGCGCAAAGCCCGCTGGCATTCTCCAAATCCGTCACTAGAGCCATCACCGAGGCCGGGTTGCCTCATATCAACTGTCAAATCATGCGAGATGAAAATGCCATAGGAAATATACATTTCATCGGATACCGAAACTGGCTCATCTTTAACCGGGACGGACAAGGTACCGGGGATATACCAGCCAGACGCCGGTTCTCGCGCTCGACAGGTAGATAATCGAGAAGGGGAAGAAGTACCTGTCCCGAGACAATTGTATGTAAAATTTATACTCAAAGGGAAGCCGTGACAATATCGTTGCGCAGGTCTTGGATACATCGGATGCGTGCAAGCGGCGGGAGAGAATCAGGTTGCTCTTCGCATGAAACAGGGAGTTTTCCAAATAGAGGAAGAAGAGCGTTGCGGTCTATGACTCAAGATCTGCGATTTCTGTCTAGTATCAAACCGTAAGACCAAGGGCTGTTCCCAATCGACATAATAGCGCACGGCTGACGCTATGCATTGGCGAGAGCGAAAAAGCGCTTGGGATTGTCGTAAAGCCACTGCCCAGCAACAGACTGCGCTTCCTCTTCGTCTAACCATCCCGTTTCCACGAGATTGGAAAGAGCCGCGGCGATGACATGCCTGGCAATCTTGAGATGTGCAATAGCGCGTTCCGGTAGATCCCTATAGTCGCCGCCAAAGGCATGAATTTTGGAATGCGGTACGGTCATGACAGCGCGCTCAAGCAGTCGCTGCGCATAGAGCGGGTCAATGATATACAACCAGGTCAGGTTAAGAGCGACATTGGGATAATTCTTCATGACAAACAGAATATCACCCATATAGGGCCAGTTGCCATGAAACAGGTCGAACTTTACATCACGATGCAATTCAAGCACGGGAACAAACAGGGCGACATTGGCTTTATCGACTCGATTGAATGAACCCGCCATGTGTCCGGTGTGGATCTGAACGGGGAAGTCTAACTCGCGCGCAAAACGTATATATTGATGGAAGAGAAAGTCATCGAGCGGTTTGGCTTCGGGCCATCCCAAGACCGCGTTGGCATTATTCAGCAAGCGATTGAAGATCCGTTCGGCATCGCTTTTGGCGACGACATCGTATGCCAGCGTCCTGTTGTACGCGCATTGGTCTTTGAGCGCGAGTGCGCCCCGTTCTTTCGCTCGTCGCAGGATCTCGAAGACCGCCTCGGTATATTCATCAAGCGACGTGATCGACCGATTCGCCCACTCGGCAACCTGTTGAATGCCGCGCCAATCGCGCGCGGTATGTTCATGATGTTGCAGTACATGGAACAAGGGGAGGGGAACGACCGGGCGCCACCCCGTTTCGAGTACCTGTTCCCCGCGCAGGAAGGCGCCAAAGTTACCGGGCGGCCAGCCGAGCGCATCCGTGATGACGCAACGGATGTTAGCCGCCTGCATCATTTGACGATAGTAAGCCGGGTCGCGCGCTGTCAGTGTTTCCCCAATGCGCTCGAGAGCGGCCAAAGACATAGTTTGCTCACCGTAGACATCGCGCATGATGAGTTTCGTAACTCGCGCATAAGCTGTATGCTGACACCGTCCCCAAGATGCTTCAAACAGGGACCATTTGTCGCCTGTCGCAATGGTCTCGTCCCCAAGGAAGGCCAGCTCTTGCGCATCCAGGCCCGCTGAAAACAAATCGTTAGCAAAATAACCAGTTATCAGCGCCGCGATCGGCTCCGAGAAGCGCACAAGGTAATCGGGTCCCATCATATGCTCATGGCAGTCAATGACGGGAAGACCGTCGATATACGTCAGCAGGCGGTCAAAAATCGGGCTTCGTTTCTTCAACATCGTTTCGATCCCTCTATATACCACTCAATGCGCCGGCGGCAATACCTTTGACGAATTGGCGTTGAAAGATGACATAGACAATGATAACCGGGATGAAAGAAATGGTTGCGCCCGCCATCAGCAAGCCGAAATCTGCCCCGTAACGCCCCATGAATACGCTAAGCCCCTGTGGCAGCGTGCGGGCAGAAGCTTTATGGATCAGCACAACGGGCAGCAGAAACTGGTTCCAAACCCAGACAATGTTGAATGTCATCACGGATAGCAGCGCAGGGCGGCTTAAAGGCATGACGATGAAGCGCAATATGCCCCAATTGCTGCAGCCATCAATGCGACCGGCGTCCAGTACTTCTCTGGGCAATTCGTGAATGAAGCCGCGCAGGAGCAAGATGGCAAAGGGCAGGCCGACCGCGGTTTGCGGCAATATGAGCGCCCATAGATTGTTCACAAGTTTCAGGCTCACCATCTGATAGAAGATCGGAATAATCAGGATGCCCAGCGGCACCGTCATCCCAATGAGAAAAAAGGTGAATAAGAAATTCTTGCCCTTGAACCTGAACATGGCGAAGGCATAAGCCGCCAATAGCGATAATGTCACCACGCCCAGAGCCGTTGGGATGACGACCAAAATGCTGTTGATAAAATAGACGCCGAAATTACCTTCACGCCAAGCGTCGACATAATTTGACCAGTGATAAACCTCCGGCAATCCCAATGGGTTCCGAATGATTTGACCGCGATCCTTCAGCGAAGTGGCGATCACCCAGACAAGCGGGAAGATCACGATCAGCGATAAGAAGCCGGCGATAGCCGTGTATGCCATCGATTGAATGGTGGTCGTTTTCCGCCTGGGGCGGCTGCCTGTTCGCTTCATAATGACATCGGCTTTCTCTTAATCCGAATCTTTGTAAACGCCACGCAGCACCAGGAAAAGCACTGAAAAGCCGACGATGACCAAACCCATAGCGATGGCGACCGTCGCGCCGTACCCCACCTTGCGCAGCGTGAACGCGCTTTCCAGCATGTACACCGGGACAACCATGGACGCGTCTCCCGGTCCGCCACGCGTCAGCACATAGACCATATCGAAGACCTGAAAAGAACTGATCGCCGTCACCAGGATGATGGTGGTCAATGCGCCGCGAATCGAAGGCAGCAGGATATGGCGGAACTGCTGCCACCAGTTGGCGCCATCCACTTTGGCCGCGTCAAAGAAGACTTCATCAACGGCATCGATGGCGGCGATAAAGATGATCATGGTAAATCCATAATGCACCCAACTCCAGGCGATGAAGAGCGCGGGCAATACCAGGTCGCTATCGCCCAGCCAACCTTGCGTCAGCTGCTCCAACCCGATTGCGCTGAGGAAGACATTGATCGCTCCATATGAGGGATTGTAGATCCACTGCCAAATCAGGGCGACGGTCACCGAGGAAAAGACCTGCGGCAAAAAGAAGATCGTTCGGAAGAAGATGCTGCCGTACATCGAACTGCGCGACAGCAGGATCGCCAGCAACAGCCCAAATATAACCGGCACGATAACCGCCGCGATCATCCAGGAGAAATTATGCGACAGTGCTTCCCAAAACCGCTCGTCGACCACCAGCTTCTGATAATGTCGCAAACCAAAGAACTTGCGCTCCAGGATGCCATCCCATTTGTACAGGCTCAGCTCAAGCAATTTGAGCAGGGGATAGATGAAAAACCCGACATACACGACTAACGCGGGTACGATGAATAACACAGGGGAGAAGTTTCCTCGCCAGGGCAAATTCGCGGTTAGCGCGAGCAAACTACGTTTTCCCGTGGATTGACTTGCTTCAGGCATGTGACTGCCGCATCAAGTATAAACCGTGCCGGTGCATGTAAATGGGCGGATCTTGTGACAGACCCGCCCATCAACAGGCGTTCGACCTATTCGCCCGACAAACAGTCTTCTTCGTAGACTTTCTGGTTGGTGGCGATCAATTGTTCAGACGTGATGTCCCCGCCGACGAGTTCTTGCAAGGTCCGCCAGGTCGCCTGGTTTAGCGCGCTGCAAGTTACGCCGATGTTGTAGCCGAATCCGGTGTAGCTGTTGGCATCCGCCACGTCGGCTAGCAATGGGGTAGACGGTGGTGGCATCTCGTCAAACTGATACGCCGTGATATGACCAGCGTCCCAGAACTTGGTTTGCGCTTCTTCACCAAGCATATAGTCGACAAATTCAATCGCCAGATCCATGTGCTCTGTAGCCGAGTTGATCATCAGATTGTTGTAAGGATTCTTTCCGCCTGCATGCCATTCCATATCGGGATTCAACTGCGGTGTAGGGAAGAAACCTACTTCAAATTCGGGCAGATCGGCGAAATCGTTCATGACCCAAGTACCTCCGATGTTCATCGCAACGTCGCCGTTAATGAAGAGGTTATTGGCATCGACGAAGCCAGTCGAGAGCATGTGGGGATCGAGGTAACCGGCTTGCGCCCATTCCAGGGTCTTCTCTGTGGCAGCGAGGAATTCGGGCGTGTCGAGGCGCTGCCCTGGATCGTTTTCTTCGATTCCCGTAATTACTTCAATCGGCATGGCGGTATGGACTAATTGCAGCCAGACATGGGCCAGCGGCCAGGAGTCACGCCCGCCAACTGAGACCGGCGTGATGCCCGCATCCAGTACGGTTTGCATGACCGCTTCAAATCCTTCTAGTGTTCCTGGCACTTCCAGCCCCAGTTCAGCAAAGATTTCTTTATTATAGAAGACACCGATGGTCACGTTTTCGAAGGGGATCCCGTAGATCTGATCCGGCGTTAATCCGTTGGTAAGCCGAATGTCGCTCATTGCATAGCGATCTAGCCAACCATTCTCCGCCCCCAAATCCGTCAATTCAACCGCATGGCCAGCCAGGGCATAGCGCCCAAGCGCCTGCAATCCCCAGGGCACATAGGCGACATCGGGTCCTTCACCGCCGTCCAGCGCCAGCGGCATCACACGTAGGAAATCATCAAAACCATAGGAAGTGATCTCAACGGTGACACCCGGGCGCTCGGCTGAAAATTGATCGGCAACTTCCTGAAATAACACAACCGATGCCGGCGCGTCGCCCTCGAACCAAAAGGTCAACGTTACCTCATCTTGGGCGCTCAGGGGAGCTACCCAGAGGACTAGCGCCATAAGCCCCAGCAGCACGAACATAAATGGTTTAGTGGTTTTCATAATCGAAGTCTCCTAATTTGTCTAAACTTTCTAGCGAACAATGTATTTTTTCTCGCCATCACGCCTCCCTTACGACCTATGCGCGAACAAGCGGTACATACAGCGCTGATTGATATGCTGGACGGGAACCGCCGGGAATTGCCGACTTAACGCTTCCGCCAGCCGCTGCACGCCGATCTCCTCGCTAACCATGTGATTGACTACGATGATGGGAATATCCATGTCGATGGCAAAACCGCCATCGCGCCAGTAATCGATGCCATCGTCCGTGCAAATCGCCAGATCGATAGCGAAGCGCTCCACAGATTCCAAATACGGCGTTATCGCGCCGGTGCCGATGCTGACACGCCGAACGATCTTGTCTGATGAACCAATCAATTGCACACCGGGCTGTCCATAAACGGCGGTACATCGCGCGACATCTTGCGCAAGTTCCCCCGCCGTAACGCCTGCCGTATCATAGACGCGCATATAGGTACTGCCGTCAACTGGACGTTCGAGGCCCAACAATTGCCCCCACGAATCCGGGATGCCAATTTCGGGCAATTGATCCCAAAGATCGTGGCAGCGAATAATCACAAGGTCGTTATCCTCGATGAACTGGCGCTTCTCCCGTACGCCAGGAAAGCGAAAAATCGCCGGTTCATTATCCCAGTGATTGTAGTAGGTGGGTTCGTGCGTGATAAAAACATTGCACCCCAGGTCTAACGCCCGCTGCAGCGCCCATGTGTAACTCATCCAGCCGACCGCGATACCGCGCGCCTCGGTACTCGGATCCCCTACCTTGAATGTGTCCACAGTCTTATCCGGATACTGCCAATCACCGGCCAACGACTGCAAATAATCCTGTACATCCTGCGCTTTCATAGAATCAACCTAATGCGCTATCCCAAATTGGTGCATACGTCGATGGAGGGCTTCCACCGCCTCATTGAAGGGCTCCTCCAGGTAGGCGATATGATCCGATAGACCATGATGATATGTTGTCTTCTCCGCTTTATGCTGTGGACTACGGTGCCGGATATAAGACAGTCCACCTTCAATCAGTGTCAGCATGTATTGCGCCGAAGCGCTGTCAAAGACGGCATACTGATCTTGACAGCTGACATAGATCGGTGATGTATGCGCCATGATGCCGCGCTTGCGATGGTCGTAATGCGGGCGCGCTGTATAACCCGGTCCGGCGCAGCGTGCCGCCAACCAGGTATCCCGCTCTATCTTCAGATGGGTGTGGAGCCGCAGTTCGCGGGATCCCCTTTCATCAGCCGATTCAGCAACGATGAGACCCGCCCCTACAACCTGCAAACTGTGCATCGGGAAAATGGACCGAGCGATCGCCTCAATCTCGACCGTTCCGCCGCCAAGCACCTTGATTTCGCTGCCGACAGGCTGTCCCTCAACCGTGAACCACAACAGCGCCCCACCGCTCAGGAAGGTCCGCCCCTGCTTCAGCGCTGTGCACCAGTTGTCATAAGTAAATTCCTCATCTTGCGCCATTTGCACGTAGGTTCGGTACAAGCCAACCGGCGTTTCATTCGACATCTTGTCCGTGCCACCCACCAAGGGCAAACGGTAGCCACCATTCAGGTAGCGATAGTATTCGAGATGCTCAAATGTCAGGAAATCAAGCATCTCCACCGCGTCAGCTCGCCCCGTCGCGACCAGCGCAGCAGACTCGGCGTTTGGTGTTGGCAGATGGGGCAGAATGACGGTAGCGCCTTGGTCGTGGGCGGCATCCGCCCAGTGGCTCATCGTGATATCTAGCCCGCCACCAAGCTCCGCTTCACCTGGCCCACCTGAAGCCCAGGGCATTACCGGGGTCTTCAAACCCAGCAAACTCAGGTGTCCCAGCATATGCTGTCGATTCTCTTGCGATACGTAGACGATAGTTTCTCTGTCTTGGGAGATGTGCGGCCTGCCGGTGAACTCTTCAGTATTGGTGAATAGGTGTCCCCACTGGCTTTGCAGCAAGTTGACCACGTTCAAGTCTTCCGCCTGCGCTTCAGTCAGTGAGCCTTGTGCCGACAAGAAATGCACATGGGTATCGCCACTGAAATACCCTTGGGATTTCATATCGATCCAGCGCTTGAGTTCCAGCTTCAACTCTTGCTGTCCCGCTTTGATATCCACCCAGGTTCTTATCGGTTCATATTCATAACCGCGCGCCACATCAACGAGAACGCGCCCGCGTGGCAGCCAGCCCTGACAAGTCCCGTCGATATAGGCATAGGCGATCTGTCCGAGCGTTACATCGCCGCCGATATCCACATTCCAGGTCGGCTGGTTGGAATACACCGGCGTATGATGCCCGTGCGGCGCATAGGCCACGCCTTCCGGGGAGTGGAAGGCGACCCGGCAGGGAAGCGTTTCTCCCGAGTCCGCATCGACAACAGTTACATGAACCCAGTTTTTGCCGCTGTCGATGACTTCCAACCGAAGGGATTCGTTTTCGACTACTCCCGCCTTTTCCAAGTCGGCCCATCGTGCCTGACCAAGGATCTCATCGTCATGCTTCACTGTGATCGTTGCCGAAGGTATCGCCGCAATCTGTGTGTAGGCTGGGCTATTGGTCTCATTGGCGGGCGCGCCAAAACCTTTCATGTCCGGAGCAAGTTGATCCAATGGTGCTTTCGGCAGGGGATAAGCATAGGTGGCGAAACCGCGATCGACATCGACATCTAGGTGGAAGGGAAGATCGGCGATTCTATCGTCCGTTACTGTGATCTTGACCGGTGCGCGTGTGCTGCGAACCAACGGATTTTCATCGAGGTGTCCCAATGTAATGCCAGCCAGCACGAACTTGCGTCCCGCCGGCACGATTTCAATCGATGCAATTGCGCGATCAGGATACGGATTGCTCCATACCCACAGATAGTAACCGAGTGGCACACCTTTAGTCACTTCTGTCTGACGGAAGCCGGCGAAATCCCAAGCGCCTTGATAGCGATCCTCGAGATAATCTTTTCGATCAGGAACGCTGAGGTAGGGGAACTGCCCCCACGGCAGCGGGATATTGCCGATCTCAAATCGTTCCCTAATGGGTACTTCTATACGGGTACAATCGGGAAAGTGGAAGACGTAATTTGCAATGACCTCACCCAGTGGACCACCGCGCCATAACTCCGTTTCCAGCAACGCGTGGGCGAAGATCACATGGCGGGCTGCACGCCCAACGGGTATTGTCACTAGCTGAGAATACAGATTATCGTGTTGCCCGAAACCCAGGAAACATCTCTGCCCAGTAGTCTGCGTATCCCCAATGAGGAACGGCAGTCCGTGAAAGGTCTGCGCACCAATGGGCGGGACATCGGGCAGCGGTTGCAAATATGTCCCGTTAAATTCCAGATTATCTGGACGGTAAAGCTCGATGCCAGCGTTACATTTCGCTGATAGAACAAGAGGTTCGTATTCCACAAGTCTTTTCACAAAATAGTCAACGCAATATTAGATTGATTCGCCGAGATTAGGTGGCCGCCCGAATTGTCTCGAATCGCATTTTCGGATACGATCAATCTCTGTCGAGCTCGCGTCTCATCAACATTCTCAAGCATATCGACCAGCCTTCGGATGAGACGCCCACCGCCGACATAAGATCGCTGTCAAGTCGCAATGGTATTCCAGCAAGCTGATTATACACCACCTGTAGTCTTTGACAGATTCTGACTAGGCGTGCGTCTGTCCCAACTCACTGACTGACTCCGCTACGGGATTAAGTCGCGCCGGCATTCTCCAAGTCCGTCAGCAGGGCTGTCACCGCGTCTTTGAGGGTTGGCAGATTCTCCTGGACGAAATCCCACACCAAGTCAAGCCGCACGTTGTGGTACTGGTGGATCAAGACATCGCGGAAGCCAGCCAAGTCGCTCCAAGTGACCTGCGGGTAACGCACAGTTAACGCCGGTTCGCCAACCACCTCAAGGGGTGGAGGACTCCGTCTTGCAGCGATTCCGTTTGCAAGAAAGCATCTCGTCCGGCAGCGGTGTGGCGTTCGATGCAGCGAACGGGATCCAGAACATCGCGACGATACAGGCACCGCTCTTTCATTACAGAATCTGGGCTTCCTCGAGGATGGCCGCCCGTAATTCATCACGCAAAATATAGCGATTCACCACTTCCACGCGCCTACCTAACAAACTCTGCAAGCCCTGAGTCAGGCGGATGTGATCGCGGGCTTTTAACCCGCCTCGAACTCGACCAAGAAGTCGATATCGCTCTCCGCTTGTAATTCTCCCCGCACCAGCGACCCGAACACAGGTACTTGACGCGCGCGATATTGTCGAGCCAGCGCCATAATCTGCTCCCGCTGCTGTCATACATCGTCCAAGGTGCGTACTGCCTGGATAGCCATTCGTCTCTAGCCAATCCTGATCTTGCCATATGGTACTGGCTGTCCAAATTTTAATCGATAATCTGGCGATCCACAGCGTTTCACAAAGGGTGGGCAGTGGTTCACACGTAGGACGATGCAGCCTGCTCGTCTTGCGCGTGAACACCTAAGCCTTCGCCGCGGGGCCGATATCCCGTATGGCGCTTTCTATCTAATCGCGCTACAAGAGCCGGGCTGCTTGTTCGTTTTCCACTATCCGAAGTCATCATCTGAACGTGCATCCTCTCTCCAGTTTCCCCATCTCCCGGTCTAATGCCTCGACAAAGATCAACCTGACGTAAAGCGTAGCGGTACCATGGCGATTCACTTATCAACCAGACATGCTCCGCGGGGATACGCCCTTTTGGGCTGCCATCGCTTTGCCACCGCCAAGTCCGCTGCCAACTCTCGTATGCCGCTACCCATGAGCTTGCCCAACGCATCCAGATCACGCCCATTGTGGATGTTGTCGAAATATCGCACCTGCTTCAGCACTCGCCCCTCGCGCGCAAGGCGGTGTCATCTGTGCTGGGCACCGGTTCTAGGAATCCAGTTTTGATGAGCTTCGGCCGTAGCTCTGGCACCAGTAGACGCAACGAAGTCTTCCTGCGCGCGAATATATACTAGTGGATGCAACGGGTCGTTATTTCTCCGGGCGCAGCGCACGACTGGCCGCTCTCGCTGTGGTGAGGGGTTGGCTATACGCTTGTCAAGCTGTCTCGTTTTCCGCACACAATCCTTTTTCTCGGCCTCAGCATGATGACGTTTTACCTACTAGGTTGACAGGCAATGGCACCTGTCTTTTTGGTAACCTTGGTACTACTGAATCAATGGCATCAAGCTACATCCTCATCGGTCGGATACGACGGCAACGGCAGCCAAGAGTTAAAGCCGCGGATATGCGGGGGTAGCTCTCCTGCACCTTCTTTCTGGCAGCATGGAGATTCGGTGCCCAGACAATCTCCATTGAGCAGCTATTGATCAGCCAGCCCTGCACTTCGATGGCAATCTGATAGTGCCTATTGTGGAACTGCGGATGGTACAATTGCTCCACCGCCTGCTGAATCTCGGCGAGGACGTTTTTGTCTTCTCAACAACACCCCGTAATCAGCACCTGCGGATGCTGTTTTGGGGTTAGAATTCGCTGTTGATTTGGCATGTTTTCTCCCCCAAATAGGTCGAATTAAATCGCATTTTCCGTGAGCGGCAATTTCCGCTGTATCGCCCTGTATTGCTCAAAAATGGCTAGTAGACTTCCGTTTAATCGCACACTAAAAAAAGGGGGCTTCATTTACCCCCTCCAGGCGACTTGTGGTCGCTTTGGCTGCATTCGCACTCGCTCCGCCCTGCACCCGCCTTTGCGCTTTTCAGCGCTGCAGGATCAGGGATTCGGTTGTTGGGTCGGGGTCTTGGGTGGTGAAGCAATTGGGGATATGCAGAGCGAACCAGCCATAGGTTTCCGGTTCATCGCAGGTGGGCCTTGCGAGATGTGCGCATAGGTAGCGGCCAGAATTGGCGCCAGATCTATGCGGCCGTATGTGTCCATTTGCGTACTGCTGTTGAGGTGATCTTTGAGGTAGCTGTTGTCATTCCGCTGAGCAGCGACAGCCAAAGGGTACTTGCTGGGGGATAGAAACTTGGTGAGGTGGTAAGCGACAAAGGCTTATTCATACAGACAGTCCGCCTTGCGCTGTAGGTAACAAAAAACCCCGACAACAACATTGCTGTCGGGGCTCTGAGTGTCTCTGTGGCACGCTATTGCTTATCCGCTAGTGCCAAATACACGAATAAGTCTTTGATTGTAGCTAAAGCTGCGTTCTACGGATGCGGGCGACAATCTGCACATCTCCATGATAACGTTAAATTGCATTAAGAACTTGACGCTGGCATTAAGAATCAGCTTCGAATTCGAGCGAAACCCCTCCGATTTACACTCCAACTTGTCCGGTAAGGACCTAAAAATCGACTTTAGAAATCGAGGGCAGATTCAAAAAAGGCGCCCGCAATTTTTCTATGTCGGCATCAGCGCTTTACGCCTGGACGTGGTACCAAGTGGTCGGCAGACTCGCCAACCAGTGACGAAGTGGTCGCCGTGGTTGTCGGTAAGACAGCAAAACTGGCAAGTTTAGGCAAACTGGCAGCCCACGACTTACGTAGAACTTTGATCACGATCGGTCTGGAATCCGGCGGGCATGTAAAAGATCTACAAGAACAGGCGGGTTATGCGAACGCGGCAACTACGCTGCGCTATGCACAAGCATCTGATGCGCGCAGGCGCCGTGAGAAGATCAAGTTGCCATTCGCGTGAAGCACAATACATACGGTGATTTACGGGTTGTGGCGGTGCCAGGATGGACAGAACATCCCGACACATAGATAACAGTCTTTACCGACGCGAAGCATCAACTTCATCCTGCCACATTTGCCTCGTATATGTCGGACCAATCGCCAGGCCCCTCTCCTTCATAACGGGCACGAACATGCATTTTGTACCGTGCGCCTGCCTCTAGGCCGGTAATTGTGTACGACGGGCTTGTCGGGAAGGCGTTGACACTTGTGTCAGTCCAGGTTCGGAAGTTCTCGCCAACTTTCGCCCAGGCGACGCGGTAATCCTTCGGCGCCGCTGATGACGCATTCCACGAGACTTCGAGAATGCCGGCCTGATTGCTCACAAAGACGACGTTGGTGACATCCTTCGCATTGGCTGGTACTTGCGTGTTGGTGGCCGTTGGCGGTACCCGTGTGTTGGTTGGCGTGGGTGTATTAGATGGCGGTATAGGCGTGTCGGTCGCCGTCGGCGTGTTGCTTGGTGGCACTGGGGTGAGTGTCGGCGTTGGCGTGTCGGTTGCGTCACTGCCGACAATTGCGGTCGGTTGCACCACTTCCTGCATTAGCGGCAGTATTGCCGTCGCTGTCGGTGTCTCTGTTATGATGCGAAGAAGGCTCAATCCCTCTGGATCTAACGTTGGGACCACCCTACCCACTGGCACCGTGATCATTACGCTTACACCTGTTGACCACTCGCTAAGCCGGATTGATTCCCATAAAGGCCCTCCGGTTTGAAACCGAGCCTTCACAGTATAACTTCCGGACGAGGGAAAGTGCTTAGTCTCTATTTCAACTTCCGTTCACCCGCCGTGCGCTCCCTCCCTGTTCTCGGACCCATACCAACCGAATGTGAGTGCGTCACCCGAGGGGGTTGCACCTCAACTTTGTAGGCGTTTACGTAATCCGGTGGCGAGTCCCAAGAGACTACAAGCAATTCGCCATCAGTACTTACGTACGCGGACACGTTGACCGGTCCCGGCACAAACGGTGTTGGCGTGAGCGTTGGTGTTGCTGTTGCTAGTGGTGTGGCGGTGGGGTTTACCGGATAACATCTCCAAATATTGGTGACGGCGGAGGGACCTGCAGTCCATTGATAACCGTCGTTGTAGCCGGCCATACAAAGGTTAGTTGCGTCGCTTTGTGATCCTGTTGTGTAGACTCTCCCGTGTAAGAGATCACCTTTTCCGATGCTGGACCCGCAACCGCTGTCCGCGTACAGGGTAATGTAGCCCACCAAAAATCTATTGCTCGGAAATCTAAAGTACCAACTTGGCGGCACACGGACGCAAATCGCCGTTGGCTGTGGCGTATCGGTTGCGTCGCTGCCTACAATAGCTGTCGGTTCAACCACTTGCTGCTGCTGTGCCACCTGGGTGTCGGTCGGCGAAGCGTCTGTCGCATCGGCAGAGTCCGATGACCCACCCCGCACCAGACGCGCCTGTATTGTCTCGCCATCCGTCCAGCCGGGAGGATCCACATCATCCCAGGTCCAACTCGAGTCTCCCGCACCATTCTCCGGGAACGTTATCACGAGATCGCCAGCGTAGAGTGTCAGCCCTTCGGTGTTGACCCCCGACGTAAACGCTACATATAGCTTCCTCGAGGGGGCGTAGTACCAGAGACGCGTCGCAGTCAGACCGTCGCTTCCAGCTTGGTTCGTGAAGAGGGAGGCAAGCGGGGCGCCGATGGCGCCACTATGATAGTCCCCACCAGCATATCCGCTGACCACACGATCGTGCTTTGGGCGTAAATGCTCTGTGGAAGTGCAAAGAGGGGACCGCTACAAATACAAGAGAAAGCTCTTCGAATACGGATTTCATGGCCCAATCCTTTAAAGAGTGATTTACACAACGTATGATATACATCTCAAGTTTGTATATCATTCATCTGGATCGCCGCGATTACAGAAATGCGGTTGTTGCAGAAGTCTTGCTTTGTTGCTGACAGTGAAGATGACCCGTGCGCTCAGAACAACAATAGGAGCTAGTGACCCGCAAGTACGCGAAATCTCTCTAAGCGCGTTCTAGGACGCCGTTTCCGGCACGAATCCGGGAATATCGCGTTGGTTGGTGCAATCTAGTCGATGTCTTGGCTGTCTCTTGAACGGTCCCAACTCCGGTGCCGATTGCAAATACTGCAGACCCGCAGACGTCACGCGCCTTATTAAACGCTGCGGCGGAGGATAACGGCGACAAGCGGTTCAGTAGCACATTCTGGCTGGAAATCGACATAAAGTTACTATAATGGCAGCGCATGCGTTTCGAGAAGCAAGCGAAATACGATGCGCAGTGGCAGCAAACCAAGACCCGCCGCCAGAGACTACGCGAGTTCCCTCTGCAAATTTGGCTACGGCCTGTCTACGATCTCGACAATTTCGAATACGAAACACGACTGCATACGACCGTGCGAGGTTTTGCAGAAGCAATCTAACCGCTAAAGCCCCGGCTGTCCACTTCTCGCATCGGTTAGGCAGCATGATGAGCGAAAGATTAGCGTTTGCTAAATGGATTGGCGTTGGCGCAGGCGACAGTCTAATATGGAGGCAATATCACTATACAAACTCCCTCAAATCGCATCGTCAGGAGCAGCGAGGTGCTATTTTGTCAATACACCCCGATGCTGTAGAAGGTCGTGCGACTAAGGAGATTAGAAAATGGCTGTGGGTATCGCTATCTTGAACCATAAGGGTGGGACAGGGAAAACTTCCGTGACCACCAACTTGGCCGGCGCTCTCGCGTATCTTGGTAAGCGTGTGTTGGCCTTAGATCTGGCCCCCCACGCTGATCTCACCATCTCGCTAGGGTTCAAAGAAGACGTGTACGCCGCCACCGGCTACAATATTCAGACCTTGTTGGTCAAGAATATGGATCCTAACCCATTGATACGCAGCGCCCCCCCATGATGCCTTCAATGTGCTGCCCGGAAATGTACAAATGCACTTTGCCGAACGAGTCGTCGCGCCAGTGCGGGGCGGCGAATTGCAACTGAAACGGATCCTGGGGCGCATCAAGGCGGACTACGACTTTGTCCTGGTGGATTGCCCACCCACGAATAACATCGTGACAGAAAACGCCCTACTGGCTTGTCACCATGTGCTAATTCCCGCGCGAATGCACCCTGATTCTCAGCGATCTATCGCGACATTGATCGGTCAAATGGATTCTTTGGCCGAATTATATGGTGTCACGGTTAATATCCTGGGCATTCTGCTAGTAGCGTCATCGCCCAACACAGAGCAGAAGCGAATCCTTGAACTCTTGCAGGGACACGACCTGTCTCAGTTAGCGCCGATACTGCGACTGCGCAAAGACCTCATCGACAGTGCCCGCTATACGGGACACTCGATCTTTAGCTACACTCCCGATACTAAGCACCGCGAGAAAGCGCAACTCGATAGCAAGGAGGATTACCTGGCACTGGCTAATTTCGTCCTTGAGAAAACGACAGAAGCCACAGGCAATATCGAAAACACTATGCCACAAAAGGTTCATGCCGAAGCGCCCGTGGATCAACAGCAGGCTGGCGCTTTATTAGCCGAGTGCAGTGACACCCGTTTGCGACATATCGTCGGCCCCGACGCGCCTCCGCGTGTCAGCATGAGTTTCCGCCTGCAGGAGCACGTCAAGCGGGCAATCGAACGCAAATACTTGGACTTGAGGCAGGCTGGCGTCCCAGTCAGGCTGGCCGATATACGCGAGGGGCTACTCATGATCGGGCTGAAATATAGCGACGAGCTGGACGAGAGATATCTAGGTCGCCCCAAACCGTGAAAGTCGTTAAGACACGGGATCGCTACCATGCAGGCCTGATGACCGATGACTGAGCGGGGTAGGGTAATGCAAGACCGGAGGGCGCTAGTGCTGACGCTTACACAGAGGACCGCAGTAAGCTACTCAAGCGTCTGATTGATGCACTGGATGCCTGCAAGATCGTGGCGATTACTGGGAGCAATTTAGACGAAGCTTTCCGCGACGTCGAGTACGATTAACTGTTGCATGGCTTGCTGACAGCGGGCAGCTACTCGGATAACCCCGACACCTCTGAGCAGCGCCGCCAACAAGGCCCTTCGAATTGCAAAGCAAGGGCAAAATGGTCAAACGGGGCCCGCTAGGTTCGTACGTCACAAGGTATTTTAGAAGACAACCGCTTCGTTGTAGAGCGTCTCTTGCTGGGAGACGCGCCTCATTAGTCCGCTAAAGGCGGTCAGCAGGGCACGGGACCATGTTCATCTGACACGAAGGTTGCGGCACCTGCCAGAATAACCGGTGGGGGTGATGGCAAGACATCGGCTGGCGGGTGTCATACATGAGCAACTGGTTGAAACGGGACGGTCGCTATAATCCGATATATCTTTTGTTCTAGCGAGTAACTCACGGGTACTCAGTGCCCCAGCCGGCGAATAAAGCCAAACTGAACCGATTGCGCGACGCCGTTTTAGCGCCCAAAACGCTTTCCATGCCGACTGGCGCTGTTCCCCTACAACATCAGCTGTTACTTGCCCTCCGATGCCAAGTCACGTCGCGAACGGATCGCTTTCTGAGCGATCGACTCTAGAATATCTCCCTGCATATTCGTACCTCTACGTCCGTGGGGAAACCGGCAGAAATGTAGTGCTGGATTCAAAATTGAACGTTCTCCCTCATTTCTCCGCGGAAAACGATCTGCGCCTCATAATTCCCGTTACCATCGCCGATTGACAGTCGGACTGGCGAGCGTCAGCTTCTCCAGAGCTTGGGCAAATTGCCGTTTCACCGACCCGGGCTCAGCACATAGACCGCTGTCGTGTGCCTCAGATGTGGCTACCATATGCTCAAAGTCCGTTTGTCAACGACTGCCCTGATTTCGATCTGCGCTTGCGCTGAAATTGCGATCATTAGCGTCAGCAGTATGGCGATGATTGCTCTCTGTACAGCCTGCATGGTCGACACGCATCCTCCTTAGGCCGCGGTCAGGTGATGATATCGAAAGCGCTCGCTTTGGCGCATGGCAAAACAGCTCGTCTTGGCTAACGGACTGTTGTCGCTCATCACTGGATACTGTAGTGGATTCGCCCGTCCCAGACTGGTCCGCACGCAACGCCACATTCTCCTGGATGTTCCGTTTGCCTTATCAATTGTTACAACCCGTTTCAGTCCCCTCTCATGTTGGTAATCCACGGTAATGGAAAGCGCGCTCTCTCGGATTGAGCTTCGTCGCTAGCGAGAGTCCCGATCACCGATGTCGTGAACGGGCATCCTGGTTGAGCCGCCCCGAAATGAAGGCGAAGATCAGCGCCGGGGTCAAGGCTGCGCGCTCTTGTCCTGAATTGAAGGCGAAGATAAGAGCCGCGGCAAAAGAAGCCCAGAACCGCTCAGAGGTAAAGGCAAAATTGAGTGCTAATTCGAAGTCTTGGTAGAAGACCCCTGCCTATCGGGAGAAGCAATTCCGGGCGCGGGCGGTCCGCAGCGAAGCTCGCTCTACGTATCCCAGCTATTATGTCCACAAAGTCGTGCCTCTGATTCGTAAACGGGCCAACTTCCGTTGCGAACACTGTGACGGTAAGCAAGATTTGATGGACGTCCACCACATCGATCATCGGCCGCTTCACAATCGGGCCGAAAACCTGATCTACCTTTGCCGCAGATGTCACAATCCTTACAGGCACAATGACGTCGGGCGGCAGGACTTCGAGCGCATCGCTCTCGAGCGGACACGCGCTATGCCTCTCGGCTGGCACGAAGCGTTCAACGGGGTAATGTCTTACGCTGAGCGCTGGAACCGCGAGGCCTACGGGTCTGATCTGCACGGGAGGGCGCTCTGAGCCCGATGTGTGTCTTCCGGGGCGCTCAGGATTTCATCCAATGCTTGTGAGCTTAGAATACGAAACACACGCAAACCCGAACGGGATATCCGCGGTAAGAGCCTGACAACCGCAGGAAAGAAAGGGCCCGGCTGGCAGTATTCGGGGACCGCTCCAGTGACAGCCACCAATTACGCTCGAAAGCGTGCGCGAACATGTTTTTCGCACAGGAATGCCGAATACAGCACTCCAGAACACTTGTAAAGCGTTGCTACGCGCCACAGGGTCAATCGCGCCCTGGTTGATCAGGTTGCGCAAATCATCTTCACCGTGAGCAACATTACAGGACTTCTGAGGTGATCTCAGTGCGGGTATCGCAACGCAGTCTCACTCAATACTAATATCAAGTAGGGGGTTGATCGAAGTTGAGCTCGTCCTCGATGAAGCGGCGGAAGAGGTCAGGCTTGCTAACGTGACAGGGCCCGCGATGCTGCCTGGCCTGGTGACAATCACATTCTGGAGGCAGCGGCGCCGCCGACAGCAGTCGCCACCACGTACCGCAGAAGGGGCACGGTGCCAGTTTATATGGCCCATATTTGGGCTTGGGCTTTCGCGTGGGTTGCTTCCTGTTCGACTTCCGCAGATGCGGCATGATGACATCAGACACCTGACACCAGCAGACCATCTCATCTGGATCTTCATCCGGTTCTATTCGCCATAATAGCCAGCAATCCGGACACTGCCACATCTTGTGTTGCGCCTCGTTACTCATCTCTACTCCGCCCGTAATAACCGGTTTTCGTCAGCCAACAGCGGCGATTGATCGCCCACTGCCGCATAATGCGGGTTGAGGCTGCTGGATCGCACCGTGCGCCAATTTCATCGTCATCCGGCGTATAAACAGGTCATAGCCGAAGGCGTAGCGATGGGTGATGTAGAAGTTGACATTCATGATCTCGTCCAAGCTAGCGCTTCCCAGGTCAGCCCGTTTTGCCGGGCTTTCAGGATGATGACAAACTGCTTCGTCTCGAAGCAATACAAGACCTCGACCCGCGCGTCCCATAGCTTAAACGGGATCCAGACGCGCTTGGTATTGTCGTAGATGTGGCAGAATTCATTGATGAAATACAGCGCTCGCGGGCCTTATAATCCAAGCGGTCGAGGATCGTCACCATATTGAGCACGTCTTCGTTTGCCCGGTTCGCGGACGGCGGGTTGCAGGATATAGGGAGGGAGCGCGGTGGTGACGGCGGTGAGATCAGTCATGGTCTTGGTCGGCGGCGACGGCATTCCCTTCTGGTAGCTCGATGATGTCTGGTTTGGCGGGCAGCGCTTGTTGGTGCCCATGCCCGAGCAGGGCGTACAACTCGGCGAAGGCTTCGACTTCGTTCTTGTGCGTGATTTCGGCCTTGAAATCCACCTCGCGCCGGTTGGTGGTCACGAGGGCGAAATGTTGTGGGACGGTGCGCTCCAGCACCCAGGCGTTGGCGTACATATCTTTGTCGTTCAGCGCCCGTTGATCCATGCGCCGAATCCACTCGACCCGCTTCCGCGCGATCGTCTTCATGGCGGTGAGGAAGATATCTTCCAGATGGGCGCAGTTGCAATCGAAGAGGTATTTCCGCTCGGACCACTCTTCGTCGGATTCATCCGGCTGGCGGAGCAGGAAGTGTGGTATGTCGGGCGATTCCTCGCCGAGGTGCAATGCCTTGCCTGCCCTCATCCAGCGATGAAGGTGTCTTTGACGATGCCGGCCGCTTCACAGGCGATTTCGATGGTCACCCCAGTGGATAAGGCATCGACCAGCTCGCCTTGGTTTTGGGCGTAAGACTTGGGCAGCCGCGAAATTTCATAATGTAGTCTCTGGTCATCGCTCACTCCTTCATCTGCCATTAATGTTACATGACGGGCGTCGGCGCTGTAAAGGAATCCGGCAAAACTCTAATTAAAGGGTGTCGACAACCTGCCACAAGCTGCCGGAGACACCTCCTCCTTTCGGGGAAAATGGCAACACTTGCAAGACCGCCGTGGGTCGTCTTACGCTTTCCACCGGCCAGCCCCTAACACGAGAATCTAAAAGTCGGGACAGATCATGGTGATACTGTATGAATGTGTACGCCGTGCAGGCTTCCGGCAGGCGGGGTGCCTAGCATAAATGCGCGCTCCGTCGGTCGGGTGTGCTGTCGAGTTGGCCACAATGGCAGGTGCAGGTCTCGGTGTGAGCCGGTAATCAGGAAAGCCTTTTTTTAGATCTGGCGTCTCTCTCGAAAGCCACTTTTAGGTCCTCCATAGAGAGGTTCGAGTGTAAATCGGAGGGGTTTCGCTCGATTTCGCAGGGTGTTGTTAATGTCAGCGTCAAGCTTTTAATGAAATTTAATGATATCGTGAAAGTGTTCGATGGACGATTTGCGTCTGCCGAACGTGCCTATAGTTACAAGCAACAGCTCATTTGCACCTTTTGCCCCATCTGCGTGTACGCGCGGTGGTTTTTTTTGTGCCTCTCGGCAGCCACCGAATAAGCAACTTAATACCCATTTCTTCACCACTCCACGATGTTTCTACCCTCAGCAAGTATCCCTTGGTTGTCGCTATCCACCGGGATGGCAACAGCCTCCTCCAAGATCACCTCAACAGCAAATTGAAGACGGATGCATAGATCTTTCGCCGTACACTCCCCACAGTATTCCACTTTCCAAGACTCCGAACCGACAACTGAACCCCCGACCCTGCATGAAGTGCTGGGCAAGCCGTGGGCGGCCGTTCGCTGAGCACGCTATGGCGCCGATGCTAGTCGCCATCAGACGTCCCGTGCTGCCATATCCTGCACGCCACCGCGCAGGCGATCCTGCAATTCGACCCGATACCCCGGCAGAAATGCCGCAAATTGGCAGAAAGCGGGCTTTCAGGCTGCCCGGAACGAGCGGTCTGGCTGCCCCTTTTTTATAGCGTCCGATTAGATGGAAAGTCTCCCAGGGATTTCGGCGTTGTCACTGGGAGACAGCGCAAATGGCAACTTGCCGTCGTCCGATTAGATACAGCCATTTTCAGCGGGCAGGCAGCATATTCAGGGTCATGACAGATGTCAGCTGAGGCCCGGTTCCATGATTGGCTCCACTACTATAATTGGGCATGGATCGCCCATCAGAGGCTCATACAGATCTCGAGGCGATGGCATTATCGAGAGAATCTGAAAGAGGTTGTCTAATGGCAAGTAAAATGCGGCGGAAAAACAGACTGAAAACAATGCGAGAGGAACGTTAGGCTTAGCTGGAAAGAGCAGAGCGCGAATATGAGCGGCTAGCAGGTGAAAAGCTACGAGAGATGTATGGCGACTCTGAAGCAGAGGAAATTGGCGGCGGTTGGTGCAGACTGACGAACGGTAAGGGCCAAGTAGAGCGAGTCGGTGATGAATATTAGTGCCGTACAACCATTGACATGCCACCAATACGCTGTGTTGGTAGCAAAAACGACAAAGTCACTGGATGCAATATCGGACTTCTGATCAGCCATCGTAACCAAGCGAAACATGAACGGCGGTGCAACTACAGGAAACAGCTTTTCCTTGTTTTCAAAATCGTACAAGCTAACCAGTGAAGACATCTTGATCATATCCTGAAAGAAATATTTGGTGGTATCGTCTGTCGCGATACTAGACGTGCAGACCATGCCCACACGACCCCTTTCACCAATCAGCATCCGCTCCATCTCGGCGAAATTGGTTACCATTCATAGAAGCCAATTTCATTCGCAGTAAAGCAGTTAGCTATAATGGAATAATCAAGACTATTATTTGGCAAGATCGCCGCATGGAAAGCGAGGCAAGCATGTGAATAAACTAGAACACCGGGGTCCGCCCATCTACGCCGCGATTGATCTTGAGACTCCTGTCGGCCCGCACAATTATGGAAGAGTGAGCCGGCCATGATACAAAAACTTTTTGATCTAAGCGGTCGCGTGGCATTGGTGACCGGCGCTGCACAAGGCATGGGCCGCGCTATGTCTCTCGCACTTGCCGATGCCGGCGCCGATCTGTTAATTGCTGATATCAACACTGACGGGCTGAGTGCCACCGCCGCATCGATAAGTAAATTGGGCCGACGTGCGCACGCTGTGAATTGCGATGTGACAAGTATCGAACAGATACGTGCGATGTTCGCTGAGCTTGACCGGGAATTCGGTCGGCTTGATATTCTTGGCAATGTCGCGGGACCCGGCCAGCTGGCGAAACCCGAAGATATAGATCTTGAGTTCATGGCAAACATCATATACGGATTGACGGTCGCTCGATTCTGTTGCTGCCAGGAAGCGGGCCGTCGGATGCTGGCAACAGGTAAAGGTAGCATCATCAATATTTGCTCTATAGGCGGCGTGACGGCTTTGGGGCGCGGGAACTTCCCCTACAGCATCGGCATGGGCGGCGTCGCGCAGATGACTCGCGAACTGAGCACAGAATGGAGCGGCAGAGGTGTACGCGTGAACGCTATTCTGCCGGCACAAGTTATCAATCCTAGCTTGGCGGAGCGCATACAAACCGACGAAAAGCTCGAAGCGCAGTTCTTGTCCGGCATACCGATCGGGCGGCTAGGGCAGCCGGAAGATATTGCCGGTTTGGCAGTCTTTTTGGCGTCTGATGCATCAGCGTGGATTACCGGCGCTTTGATCCCCCTCGATGGCGGAAACCTGGCGATGAATGCTGGTGGAACTGTGGGTGAGACTAACTGAATCCAGAGCAAGAACCAGCTAGTTCTCGGCGACGACCGGATTGCTCAAAACACCCAGTTTCTCGATTTCGATGTTCACCGTCTCGCCTACTCTCAAGAACCGCTGCGGTTTGCGTGCTGCGCCTACCCCGGGTGGCGTTCCAGTCGACACGATATCGCCGGGTTCCAGGGTCATGACCTCACTTAAGTCCGCGATCAATCGGGGCACGTTGAAGATCAGTTGCTGTGTGTTGGAATCTTGCAGTGTCTCATCGCCGATCCACAGACGAATCGCGAGATCGTGGGGGGCCGGTACCTCGTCCGCCGTGACTAACGCGGGTCCCATCGGCGCGAAGGTGTCAAATGTCTTTCCCAAGGTCCACTGACTGGTCCGCGTCTGGTAATCACGGGCGCTGACATCATTGATCGGCAAGTAGCCGGCGACATACGCCATGGCATTTTCTTCGCTGACGTAACGCGCCCGTTTGCCTATGACGAATCCAAACTCAGCTTCGTAATCCACCTGGTCTGTCACTTTCGGTAGGACGATCGCATCGCCGCTGCCGATCAAGGTGTTTCTGTACTTGCAAAACACAATGGGATATTCCGGAAGCGGCTGGTTGGATTCGGCGGCGTGATCAGCGTAATTCAGCCCGATGCAGAGGATCTTCTGCGGATTCGGGATGGGAGCAGCCAGCTTCACCGCTGATCGCTCGATGAGATAACTCGAATTCTGTGCTGCGGCCGCAGCTTTTTCTAAACTTGCCGGACCCGCTTCAAGGATTGCCCGTACACTCAAAGGCAACGAAGCGTCAGCTTGCAGCAGGTCAACAATGGCTTCCTGACCATCTCGCACGACCAGCGCGCCCGGACGATACTCGCCCTCTCGTAGAAAAGTAACAAGTCTCACGGTTTACTCCTTCACTTTTTCAATTAGCCGTGTTGCACGTACGAGCATCGGGTTCAGTATTTTGTGTGAGTACAACAGCTCATTCCGCTGCCGCCGAGCATCTTTCAATCAACTAACCACAGATAAGGTGTTTCGATATATTGCTTGACACGCCGCAAAAAGCGGGCAGCAGGCGCACCATCAATAACACGATGGTCAAATGTCAAACTAAGCGACATCATGTGACGAATGGCGAGGCGCTCTGCTTCGACATTGATCACAACCTGACGCGCTATGATCCTTCCTAATCCCAGGATGGCACACTGCGGCAAATTGAGAATCGGCGTAAAGGCATCTATGTCGTACATACCAAGATTGCTGATGCTAAATGTCGCAGACTGCAAATCCACGCTTGCAATCGTTCCGCGGCGCGATTGTTCCACCAGATCCGCACTGATGGCCGCCAACTCCAACAGTGACAGATGATTGGCGTTTCTGATGACGGGCACCAGCAATCCTCGCTCGGTATCCACCGCTACGCCAATGTTAATCGCTTCGTGCAGAACGATATCGTCTCCATCAATAGAGGCGTTGAGTGCCGGGTGCTCGCTTAAAGCTGTCGCGACCAATTTCGTCACCAGATCGTTGTAAGACGGGACGACGGCGCTACCGTCGGATTTCAGCTTGCCGCGCATTTGAACAAGTTCGGACGCGTCGACCTCGCTAGTTAGCGTGACCGGCGCAACAGCGCGGGCACTTGCGAGCATGCGATCACGGGTTAATCGCCGAACACGAGACATAGGTTGACGTCTGCCAGATGGTGTCGCGGGTTCTTCCCGAACTATCTGTTCAACATTTGCACGCGTGACGCGCTTGCCGGGAAATCGCGCCTCCAGAACATCGAGGCTTATTCCCGAATCCAGCGCGACTCGACGTGCCACCGGCGTTATTTGCAGTTTCCGGTCTTTGCCTTTTGCTAAAGGCAAGTCGGCGGCCGCGCGCACATCACGTTCCACAATGCGACCGGTGCGACCGCTACCCGCTATGGTCGTCCAATCGACAGCCAATTCGGCGGCGACGCGTTTCGCACGAGGGCTTATGGCGGGTTGACCACTGCGTCCGCGCTTGCGAAAGGTCTTGGCAAGTGGCGCTGATGCCGGCTGCGATGTGTCGATTGCCGGTGTGGGTGTGCTGGATTGCCGACTGACTTCACCTGTTTGAGTGAGTTCAAATGGTGGGGCTTCTCCCGGCTGCACCAGGTAAGCGAGCAACACGCCGATTTTTATCGGAGAGCCCGAAGGTGGCGCATCCGGCAAGATGCGCAGAATGCCACTGTCAAAGGCTTCAATCTCTTGCAGGGCTTTGTCGCTCTCCACGACGAAAATTACATCGCCAACTTGTACTTCATCGCCGTCTTGCTTGATCCACTCATCGAGGATTCCCTCTTCCATGGTCCAGCCGAGTTTCGGCATTACTATTTCGATTGCCATAATTGATCCGATTCTTTCAAAATGATCCCATTTGCTACGTACAGGGCCCGGCTACCTGGACATCGGCTATTCGGCAACCAGATCTCGTATTGCCTGCGCAATGGCAGCCTGACCAGGAATGACGGCGTTTTCCAGCGTTGGGCTATAGGGGGTAGGCGTATGTACGCCGTTCATTCGGGCTATGGGCGCATCCAAATCATCAAAGCCATTCTCCATCACCTGCGCACTGATTTCCGCGCCAATCCCGCAGGGTCCGAACGTTTCGTCGACGATCAGCAGGCGCCCCGTTTTGTGAACAGACTCCAGAATAGTATCCATATCCAGGGGCGCGACTGTGCGCGGATCAATAAGCTCTATATTGAGCCCGTCTTTCGCCAACTCCTCACAGATCTGCAAAACCTTGGGAACCATCACCGCAAACGCAACCACAGTCGCGTCACTGCCGGCGCGAGTGATTGTCGCTTGCCCAAATGGCACTTTGTAGTCTTCTTCTGGAACCGGTCCTCTTTTGTTGAGAAGCAATTTATGCTCCAGAAACAGGACGGGATCATCCCCAGTAAGTGCGGTTTTCAAGAGACCTTTGGCGTCATAAGGCGTTGAGGGCAATGCCACACGGAAACCGGGAATATGTACAAAAAGTGGATAATAACTGCCGGAATGGTGTGTCGCGGCGGCACCGCCAATGCCGATGCAACCACGCAACACCAGCGGCATCTTGATCCGCCCGCTGCTCATATATTGAATCTTCGAGATCTGATTAAACAATTCGCCCATTGAATCCAGGATGAAGTCGACGATCATGAAGTCGACGACAGGGCGAGTGCCGGTCATAGCAGCGCCGGTACACATGCCGACGAATCCGCGCTCCACAATTGGCGTATCCCGCAAGCGCATCGGCCCGTATTTCTCGTACAAACCCAATGTTGTATTGAAGTTGCCGCCTCGTTCGCCGATGCCTTCACCCACCACAAATATGCTGGGGTCTATTGCCATCTGTTCCGCAAGCGCTTCACGAGCCGCTTCCGTATAGGTAATCTCTCGCATCGCGCTATCCTTGATTGCTAAAGATAAAGTCGGTGGCAGTGGCCGGATCCGGGAAGGGGCTGGACCGGGCAAAGTCGATGGCGTCATCGACAGTGGCTGTGACCTCGTTATCAACCGCGCCAATTTCATCCTCGGTTGCGCTACCGTTTGCGATCAGCCAAGATCTGAATGTCGCTATAGGATCGCGCTTCTTCCACGCTTCGACCTCTTCCATGGTGCGATAGCCTCCGTCGCGCATGCCTTCGGCATGTGGCCGCATTCGATAGGTCTTACATTCGATTAGCGTTGGCCCGTTTCCTGAACGTGCCCGAGCCACCGCTTCTTCAGTTGCCTGATACACCGCCAGTACGTCGTTTCCATCTACAACAACGGCCGCCATGCCATAGGAAACGCTGGCGCGCTGGGCAACATCTTGATTGCGCGTCGCCTCGTGAAAGGGCACCTCGGTGGCGTACATATTGTCCTCGCAGACAAAAATCACCGGCAGATCCCAGATGGCAGCGAGATTCAAGCCTTCGTGAAATGCACCGTTGCTAACGGCGCCATCACCGAAAAAGGCGACGCTCACGCGGTCTGAACCAAGCAGTTTGAAACTGTAGCCGGCGCCAGTCCCTTGCAGAATGCTGGGCCCGACGATGCCACTCGTTCCCATCAATCCACTCTCGGGAGCAAAGAGGTGCATGCTTCCTCCGCGCCCTTGTGAACAGCCGGTCGCTTTGCCTAACAATTCGGCGGCGACCGCACAGGCGCTGACACCTTTTGCCAGTGCGTGCCCGTGGCCGCGATGAGTACTGAATACGACATCGTCCGGGCGAAGATTGGCGCAAACACCAGTGGCGATCGCTTCTTCCCCGACGTAGGTGTGGCAGGGACCGGGAATCAATCCCGCTTGATGGGCTCTCGCGAGTTGCTCTTCCGTCCGGCGGATGAGCAACATCATGCGATACAATGCCAAAAGTTTTTCGCCGCTTAGTACAGTATCGTCGCTGTCCAAAGGTTTACTCCTCGAAATAGCTTGTTACGGGCTGCCTAAAGGCTGGTTAACTGGTGATCGTGGTGTTTGCCCCCCCAGGACGCGTATCACATCGTCGGTCGCCTTTTGCCGCACATCAAGCGTGGCTTCCTCGGAATACCAGGCGCCATGCGGTGTAACTACGATGCGCTCTTCATGCAGCAATGGAAAGTCAGGCGGCGGTGGTTCTACAGTGAGCACGTCGAGAGCAGCACCGGCGATGGCGCCTGCCCGAACGGCGGACAGCAATGCTGCTTCGTCGATCAACTCGCCGCGTGCGGTATTGATTAGATAGGCGGTCGGTTTCATTTTGTTCAAGGTATCAGCGTTGATGATCTGTCGCGAGGATTCGGTTAGGGGCGTATGTAGCGAGACAAAGTCTGCGGTTGCCAGCAGGGTGTCAAGGTCAACCAGTTTCGCGGCGTTATGTTCGTCCTCGCCAACTTGAAGATAGGGGTCGTAAGCGATTACTTCTAGACCGAGTCCTCGCGCCTTGACCGCCACTGTTCGGCCAATGCGTCCGTAGCCGATGATGCCTAAAGTTTGCCCCTTAAACCGTGGTGCGGGTTCTATTTTCTCGGCATCGTACCAGCTCCCGGATCGTACGGATGCGAGCATTTGCGGTAGCCGCCGGGCATGATGCAGGAGCAAGGCAATCGCATGTGTCGACACCTCGTCAATGGAGTAGTCGGACACATTGGTGACCCAGATGCCACATTCTGTCGCGGCTGGAATATCTATCGCATCCAGACCGGTACCGACGCGGGCGATGATTTTGCAGTTCTCTAGTGATCGTATGAAGTCGCCATCGACATTCTGAATCGTCACCATCAGCGCGCCGGCATTGCGAGCGATTTCCCGGGCTTTTACTGTTTGCAAGTTGCCGGTTACAAGAACGGTCGCGTCTATCGCTTGAAGTGCTTCCTCTTCAAGCCGGGTATCGGGAAAAGACTCATGAGCGATTACAACCGTAGTCATGACGTCTCAATCCCAACACCAAGCGCTTGCCAGTTTCTGTGAGATGAAGCTACCATAGATGGCTCCCACCGGCATTAAGTGCCAGATTGCCGCCGTCGACCGGAAGCAAGACTCCGGTAATGAATGCGGCCGCGTCCGATGCCAGGAATATGGCCGGACCAACAATGTCTTCGGTTTCGCCGATGCGATTCATCGGAATGCCTTTCAGCAAATGAGCCACCAAGCCGGGGTCCGTATTGGGATCCTCCAGCCAGCGGTTGACGGACGGTGTTCTCATCTGGACCGGAAGCAGCGCGTTTACGCGGATTTTGTGCTGCGCCCATTCCACTGCCAACTCCCGCGTCATCTGGTGCACGCCAGCTTTGGCCACGCTGTAAACGAAATTGCCGCGCCCCAAGGCGGTCGCACCGGCGATTGATCCAATGCTGATGATGCTGCCTCCCCGGCCTTGGTCAATCATTCGTCGTCCAGCCTGCTGCGCACATAAGAAGAAGCCGGTCAGGCAGACAGCGATCGCGTTGTTCCAGTCTTCGAGGGTCATCTCTTCTGGTTTCTGCCGGTTGAAAGCGAAGGGACCATTGACCAGAATGTCTATTCTGCCGAAGGAACTATCGACCGCGTTGAAGAGTTTCTCAACTTCCGCTGGATTCGCAATATCACAGTTGCACACTTCTACGTTTTGCCCGGAAGCTCGAATCTTGGTGGCGGTGTCGTTTAGCCCCTCTACATTGATATCGGCAACGACTAGGTCCGCTCCAGCCTCGGCGAATCCAAGCGCTATCGCCTGTGACAAGCCCGATGCCGCGCCCGTCACAACCGCAACTTTTCCTTGTAGACTAAACCGTTCCAGCAAAACCAAAGCACCTCGTGTCAGCATGTAGCGGTGTCGCCCCTAACTCCGGTCAGCACCGAGAAACTCTTGGTAACTAGCGAGTACTCGCGTATAGGCGGCTTCAAGATGGGTTTCAATGAGCTCAAGTGCTCTCTTTTCGTCACGATCGCGGATGGCATCGAGAATATCTTGGTGCCAGGGCAGCATGTACTCGCGGAAATCAGCGTTCGCAACATTGCGGGACAAAAGGAATATGTATATCTGCGGACGCAATGTCGACCAAAAGTGATGCAGCCGTTTGTGCTGGGCAGATTTGATAACGACCTCGTGAAAGCTGACATCCAGGTCGGCGGCACGTTGTACAGTCACCGTATCGTCCAGAACCGAGCGCATATCGTCCAGAATCTCTTGCATCTGGGCCAAATGTGAATCATTGTGGTTTCTTACTGCCAGCTGAACGGCGAGTTTCTCGAGCGCCATCCTCAACGAGTACACTTCATCGAGGTCTGCCCGTTCCAGCCGTGCAACAGATGCGCCGCGATTCTGCTCTCGAATGACCAATCCTTCGTATTCCAGTTGAATGAGCGCTTCGCGAACGGGACCGCGGCTGACATTAAGTGCGTCAGCGAGTTCTTCTTCTCGCAAGCGGATGCCCGGCTGCAGTTGTCGATTCCAAATGGCTTGACGCAAAGTCTCAAGAACATCATGAGCCAATGGTCGCCTCTCTTGGATTCCAGTCAAGTTGGGCAACGATGCGTTTGTCATTGAACGATTCTCAGTGTTTTGTTTACTGTTTACAAAGATAAGAGAATACACAGTGTCATTCCGAAAGTCAATTGCGCTTATTAGGCTGCGGATGCGGCCTTTGACTCCCAGATCGTCGATGGATAGCTTCTCACTTCTTTGCCGACATTGAGCTTGCGCTCAGTCCTTGAAATCGAATAGTTACAGTTGCTTATAAGGCGTTCTGGTTAGACCGCTGTACGTCCACCGTCAATCATCAAGGCCTCTCCATTGACGAAACTCGCCGCATCCGATGCCAAAAACAGGACAACCTGTGCCACTTCTTCCGGCAGCCCGTAGCGCCGGGTCGGGTTACGAGCGACGAATTGATCGCGCACCGAATCCGGGTCGTCCGGCGCATACATGCTAGCCAGTGAATCAATCATCCGGGTTTGGATCGCACTGGGACAGATGGCATTGACCCGCACGCCATATTGAGCGACTTCAGCGGCTGCGGTGCGCGTCAAACCAATGATGGCGTGCTTGCTGGCCGAGTAGGCGCACAAACCCGGCGCACCGACAACCCCGCCCACCGAGGCAGCATTAATTATGCTCCCGGAGCCTTGTTCGACCATGTGTGGCAGTACATATTTCAAGCCGAGAAACACCCCTTTGAGGTTGATCGCCATCACTAGATCAAAAATATCTTCCGGGTATTCCATGGTTGAGGCGACGATGCCTTCTATGCCCGCATTATTGAAGAAACAATCAATACGCCCGAAGCGACGAATCACTTCCTGCGTGTAGGCTTGCACCTCCGCCGCTTGGCTCACATCAGCGCGATACGCATCGGCCTCTCGGCCAGTGCCGCATATGGCATCTCTAGTAGCTTCTGCCGCATCACCGGCAATATCGACGACGAAAACGCGCGCGCCCGCCGCGGCAAATGCCAAACATGTCGCTCTGCCAATGCCGTTGCCACCGCCGGTCACCAGCGCGACTTTGCCCTCAAGCGTCATGGTCGCTCGCCTCCGTCGCCAGGTAGTCGTGCAAGACCTGGCCCCAGGGCAATACGAAGTCGGTACGCCAGTAAAAACCAGCGATCATCTCGCGCACAGGCAGCTGATAGACGGGCGCCTGTGCATTGGGGCGGAGTTCGATAGTCGCGAGACCAGACCAGCATTCATGGACACGCACGTCTTCAAAGCGCCTTGCTGTAAGCTGCCGGATGGCGATTTTTCCGTCCACGCCATTGACGACCTTCAGATTGATATTGGTCCGGAAGTCGCCGTATTCGAGGAGCTCAGACAGTTCTGCGCGGCGCACTTTATATGGCATAGTCGTAGTAATGATGTCAATGCCGTTGCGTCTTACCGTGCCAACAAAGAGGTCGCCACGAACTTCCAACTGAGGTTCGCCACCTTTTTTAGGCTGTCCATAGATCTCGCGCCCGACGGCAACCGCTCCAACGCTACCCAAATACAGATAGGGCGCGTAGGCACCGCTAACTTCTGTTCCAGGCAGGGTGACCGGCAGTTGCACCGCCGATTCATAATAATCACCGAACATATCCGCGTCGTGCATGTGATAAATGTGGATGATGACGATATCGCTGCTTAGCTCGAGTGGTTGCGGAATCAGGCCTTGTGCAGCTTTGATGTCCGTGCGATAGAAGACCGTCAAGATCTCTACGTCCCGCATCTCCATGGGAAAATGCGGATAGAGCGGGCTGTCAAACGGTGTCTCAAATATGCTGCTCACACCTTTGGATTCCATTGGCGCCTCCTGCGTCTGCGATCAGCTCGGCGCTGTAAGATTCTTAACCAGCGGGAAAATCATTGTTTCAACATCGTCTTCGCTCGCAGGCATCGGGATATCCCAATACAGATACCAGGTTTCGATGTGTTCCAGGCTTACCCCCGGTTCGAGATGCTTCAATGGGCCAAGCGTTTCCAGTTCAAGCATCTCATTGTTGAGGAAGATTTCCACTGAGCATCCCCGATCGGGATAGACTGCGTCCTCGACAAAATCGACTGTCTTGATGAATAGATGTCCCTTCCGCGCATAGGCCGCCCAACCATCCGTGACCATCGCTCCTAGTTTCTGCGGCACAGAATTGCCAGGATCCTGAGTCACCAAGATATATTTGCGCCCCCATGAAAAGCGGCTATCAGACATGTCGGTGTAGTCCCACAGAGTGATAGTGGGGGTGGCTGGCAACTCGCCGGGTGTCACCTCGTTCCTTTGCCCAAGCGGCACGATGCATACACCACCGCTATTCATCGCCGACAGAGCCCACGGCGCCAATTCCACAGACCAGACGTTTTGGTTGTGCAGCCTGTGAACTACCTTTGCCATTGCCTTATCTGGCGCAAGACTTACATCAAACTCTTTTTTGATTCCGCTGCCTGGTTCAATTGGCTGAGTAACACGGATGAAACTGGTGTGTTCTGTGATTTGCACCGGTTTATTATCGGGGAGATAGGTGCGGACCATATCTTCCGGCGCGTGCCACAAGCGATGGCCCCCGTAGAGGCGCCATGTCCCCTGATCTGGTATTTCTAAGGTGAAATCAACCTCGGCAAATTCGTTGTCGCCGCCGACGAAGCCGAAGCGAATGATACGGGGACCAACCTCAGCGGTGATGAGCAACTCAATCTGATCATTGGAAAGGCGATAGCAACTGCCAAAATGTTTGTAAGTAACCTGCTCAAACCGCAGCATTGTTAACCCGCGAACTTAGGTTCAATCTGCCCCTTGATGCCAGTATGAAGGCGGAACAGATCGCCCGCCAAAGGTTGCTGTCGGGCTTCCTCGTCGGTCAAGCCGATCGCGGCCGTGGTTACATAAAGCTCGTCAAGATTCTGGCCGCCAAATGCACAGCTTGTCGGGTTCTTCACCGGTAGGCGAATCTCTCGCTCTATCTTCCCGGCCGGATCGTAGCGTATGATGCGCCAATCGAGAATGCGTGCGCTCCAGACGAATCCTTCGCTGTCGACGCACAATCCGTCCGGCAGACCAGGCACTTCCGGATCATGAACGAAGACTCGGCGGTTAGAAATACTGCCGCTTTCCAGATCGAAATCGTAGGCGTAGATGGTGTGGATCATGGTATCGGTGAAATACATGATCTTGTTGTCCGGGCTCCAGCCCAGCCCGTTCGCGATGGTAATCCCGCTTTCCATTGTGTGGATTGAACGATCGGCATCAAGCCGGTAAAGCGCGCTGCTGGCGCCTTCAGTAGTCATAGTGCCCGCCCAAAACCGGCCCCGGCGGTCCACCTTGCCATCGTTGAAGCGTGACTCCGGTTTATCCGCTTCCGGGTCGGCGATGAATTCCAACTCGCGGCCTTGCATGTCCCAATAGGCATAGCCATTGGCGGTCGCCAATATCAGGCTGCCCGTTTCGCGAAAGGCCAGGGCGCCCACCGCTATATCCATTTGCACCATTTCATGCTGGCTCTTTGCGGGATCGTAGCGAAAGATTTGGCTGGACTCGATATCCACCCAGTAGAGCGCCATCTCCCCCGGATGCCACAGCGGACCTTCTCCCAATTTATTGTCCACCGACAGGACATGTTCGACTTCATTCATCGCTCACGTCTTTCTTCATGCTGTACCAATTACACTGGCTCCGCTATTTATCGTACTTTCGCTCGACGGTCTCCAGGTCGTCGAACCAGAGCGCCATGCGTGCCATCACTCCACCATCGACGGTCAACGTCGTGCCGGTGATGTAGTCCGCATCCTGCGACGCCATGAATACGACGGCTGCTGCGATATCCAGCCCATAGCCGATGCGCCCCAGGGCGATCTGATCGTCAATCATATGCGGGTCGTAGTTTGGGATGACCTCATATGCCTTTTCCACATGAATAGACCCGGGGATCACGCAATTGACGCGGATTTGATGGGGTGAGAGATCCAGCGCCATCGCGCGCGTCATGGCGTTGAGGCCGCCTTTGGTACTGGCATAAGCCAGCATGCCGGGGAAGGTTGCCATGCTATGCATTGACCCGATGATGATGATATTACCGCCGCTCCCCTGTTCGACCATCAGCTTGGCGGCCGCCTGAGAACACATATACGTGCCTTTGAGGTTGATGTCGATGACCCGATCCCACTGCTCATCGGTCATATCGAGAAAGGGAATGACCGGATCAATCGCCGAGTTGTTGACCAGAATATCTATACGCCCAAACTCCTCTCGCAAGGATTCGTACATGGCATCGACCTCGTCGCGCTGCGCGATATTCGCCCTCACCGCGCGCGCTCGCCGCCCCTTCTCACGTATCTGTGCGGCGATGTCTTCGGCGCCGGCCTCGCTGCTGGCATAATTGACCAGCACATCCGCACCCTCATCGGCGAGGCGCAAGGCGATATGGCGGCCAATGCCGCGTCCGCCACCGGTAACCAGCGCCACTTTATCTTTCAGTCTCATCGTCAAATGATCGTTTCTCTCAGGAGGTGAATATAGAAGGTGTCCGTGCCACCTGCCTTCTCATCGAAATGCAAGTGGCGTGGACAGATTTTACGACTTACTCACCTTCTTGGAAGAAATCTACGTTTTCGGCTGTGATGGTGAAGGACTGTGTCAGCACGGTATTGGGTAGTGCGATTCGCCCACCTTCGCGCGCGACCAAACCTTCATTCGCCACATACATGAAGACCACACCAAAGAAACCTTCGGCGAAGGTATCTTGTGCGATGGTACCCATCACATCGCCATCGGCAATCGCTTGTAACAATGAATCGGCACGGTCGCCTCCGACGACATCAATGTCGTTGGTCAATCCCATGTCCTTGACGGCGTTGGCCACACCTTCCGCGAAGGCATCGCCCGAATAGATGATGTTCATATCCGGATTCGCTTCGATCAGGTTCAAAGTACCGTTGTAAGCACCTTCCATTGATGCTCTGTCATCCACCGGTTCCAAGAATTGATAATCGCGGCCGGATGCTTCCAGTGTTTCGCGGAAACCCTGCAGGCGGTCGCGGTGCTGCTGCGCACTGATGAACGCCACCACGCCGATCTTGGCGCCATCGGGATAGCGATCCAATACCAGTTGCGCGGCGGATTCCCCAAAGGCATAGTCGCCTGTGCCGACAAAGGCATGCCGTGCACGCTTGTCGAGCAGGTCGCCGTTGAACTGGATGAAGGGAATGCCGGCTGCCATCGCTTGCCGCGAGATCTCGGGGATGAGCGTGATATCAAAGCCGATCATCATGATGCCGGCGGTATCGGGCTTGGCGACCAACTCTTCAAGCAGGTTGACTTGATCGAGTGCGATGCCATCTGTAGGCGGTGGTCCCACAATCTCTACGTTAATGCCGAGCCACTCTGCGGCGACTTCCACACCTTCAAAGTGCTGCTTCCACCAAGGATGCCCCAGATTTCCACCAAGCATGTAGTAGGTACCATCTGTACCCGGCGGCAGGGTTGGCTTGGCGACTTCACTCTCCAGGAAGAAATCGACAGTATCGGCAGTGATGGTGAAGGATTGTGTCAGCGAGGTATTGGGCAACGCGATGCGGCCACCTTCCTGGGATACCAGACCCTCGTGGGCCACGTACATGTACAGTACGCCGAAGAAGCCTTCAGCGAAGGTATCCTGTGCGATGGTACCCATCACATCGCCATCGGCAATCGCTTGTAACAATGAATCGGCACGGTCGCCTCCGACGACATCAATGTCGTTGGTCAATCCCATGTCCTTGACGGCGTTGGCCACACCTTCTGCGAAGGCATCGCCCGAATAGATGATGTTCATATCCGGATTCGCTTCGATCAGGTTCAAAGTACCGTTGTAAGCACCTTCCATTGATGCTCTGTCATCCACCGGTTCCAAGAATTGATAATCGCGGCCGGATGCTTCCAGTGTTTCGCGGAAACCTTGCAGGCGGTCGCGGTGCTGCTGCGCACTGATGAACGCCACCACGCCGATCTTGGCGCCATCGGGATAGCGATCCAATACCAGTTGCGCGGCGGATTCCCCAAAGGCATAGTCGCCGGTGCCGACAAAGGCATGCCGTGCACGCTTGTCGAGCAGGTCGCCGTTGAACTGGATGAAGGGAATGCCGGCTGCCATCGCTTGCCGCGAGATCTCGGGGATGAGCGTGATATCAAAGCCGATCATCATGATGCCGGCGGTATCGGGCTTGGCGACCAACTCTTCAAGCAGGTTGACTTGATCGAGTGCGATGCCATCTGTAGGCGGTGGTCCCACAATCTCTACGTTGATGCCGAGCCACTCTGCGGCGACTTCCACACCTTCAAAGTGCTGCTTCCACCAAGGATGCCCCAGATTGCCGCCCAACAAGTAGTAAGTGTCTTCGCCGCTGTCCTGTGCGCCAACCGATGCGGCCACACCCAGCAGAAGAGACAGTACCAATAAAAGAACTACGAACTTCTTCATCATTTTCTCCGTAATTGACTATTTAGCTCTTGATCAGCGTGTCGATATATCCAGCCAATCCCTTATTCAGGGATTTTGGCTTGCGACACATCGCTCTGACGATGCGGACATCCTCATAACTAGCTAGAGAGGCATCCGCTTCCTCCTCGGTTGTCTTCCCATTGGCCAGGCAAGACACAGGTTTCCCTTGGCTGAACCAAGGCTGGCAGCTTGACGGAAATCGTCAGGTCAGAATCTAGGGCTATCGGCCCGACGTTTTGTTAAGGCGTCCAAAGTAACCGCGGTGAACAGTACCGCCCCCAAGATGAAGAATTCCCAATATACCGGCAGTCCTAATTGTATGGTGGCACTGCGTATCATGTGCATGAAGAAAAGACCCAGGACCGAACCCAGTACGCTCCCTTCACCACCGGTAAGTGCCGCCCCGCCGATTACCGCTGCGGCGATCACCCGCAATTCCAAACCCCCCAGCGTATTAGGCGGTGCCGACGTGAGCCGGCTCGTCCAGACTATACCGCTCAAGGCCGCTGCCATACCGGTGGCGACAAATCCGATCAAAGTCACGCGGTTGACGTTGACGCCGTTCAGCGCCGCGCCTTGTCGATCACTGCCGGTGGCGAAGATATGCCAGCCGAAGCGTGTTCGCGACAATATCAGCCAACCGAAAAACACGACAATCAAGGCATAGAAGACCGGCATCGGCAGTGTGCTGATTTTCAATTCCTGCAAGATGGGAAACTGCTCGCCCAATCCGTGCAAGGGTTGGAAACGCGCGATGTCGCGGAAGGAGCCAACGAAGTTGTGACGGGACTCCCCGCCGGCAATACCAGTGGCAGCGCCTTGAGCCATCCACCAGGTTGCCAGTGTAGTCATCAGCGGATTCATCCGCAGGCGGGTTACCGCCAAGCCGTTTATCAGCCCGACTATGAGCCCTGCTGCCAATCCTATGGCGACCACCAGAAAAATGAGCAGGGTATCGTCGATCTGTCCCAGCAATCGCGTAAAGGTAAAGCCGACCAGTACGACGCTCAAGTTCGCCACACCAGTCACCGAGAGATCAAACATGCCGCCGATAAGTAGCAGAGCCATCGGTATGACGACGATCATGTCCGGCGCAAGCTGAGCCAGGAAAATGGGAAAATGTGTCGGACCCAGGAATCCTTTCGCGCCACCAGCGCGCACTAGGATGGTAAAAATAATAAGAAGCATGAGTAGCAAGAATTCACGCTGTTTGATCAAATTCAGCAGGCGTTCAGACATGAGTCCGCCTTTTGGTTTCTCGCTGTACTCGCCTAATTCAGGTGTCGATTTCTCAGACGCCATTTTCCAGCTCCAATTCACGTCCTGGCTCGGGATAGACTATCATTGCCAAATCACAACAAATCGGCGCCCGTGATCATGCGCACGACTTCGGTGGAATCTGTTTCTGTCTTAATCAGCGAGCCAACCGTCCTGCCGTGGCGCAGCACGATGATACGATCGCAGATACGGAAGACATGCGCCAGATTGTGACTAACGACAATGATACCTTTGTCCTGCTCCTTCAAGTATTCAATCAAGGTCAGCATCTCGTGCGCTTCCTTGACACCCAATGCAGCTGTCGGCTCATCCAGCAATAGAATTTCTGCACCAAAATGCACCACCCGCGCGATGGCAACCGCTTGGCGCTGTCCGCCGGAAAGAAGGCGCACCCGGGTGTGAACCGAAGGCAAATTGGTCTTCAGTTGTCGAACGACGCGGTTAGCCTCCTCGGTCATAGTTCGCCGGTCGAGTAAGCCATTCTTTGTGAGTTCGCGGCCAACGTACAAATTCGCCACCACATCACGTGACGGCAACAGCGCAAGATCCTGATAAACGGTTGCAATCCCCAAATCGAAGGCATCGTTCGGGTTATCGATTGTCACGGACTGACCGCGCACGATGATCTCTCCCCCGTCGAGTCTGTGCGCTCCGGACAGCACCTTGATCAAGGTCGATTTGCCAGCGCCATTGTCGCCGACCAGGGCAACTATTTCCCCAGCTTTCACGGCAATTTGCGCGTTGCTCAGCGCCTGTACCGTGCCATATGCTTTTTCGATGTTACGCGCAACCAAGAGCGGCTGTTCTTCCCTTGATTCGGCAGGCGCCTTCTTTGTTTCTACTTGGGGCACCTCCATATTCACCTCGATCAATTCTAAGTTAGCGGAAACGCCACACAGTTACTCGATCAATGATGCACATAGGCATTCTGTGCAAAATAGGCCCGGCGTGACGAGACTATTGACTTCATAGTCCGCTACTGACATGGCGCAGACAAAGCACTTGGAAGATGCGGTTCCGCGGCCGTAAAGAAAAAAAGTATTTCTTCAGTTCGCACCCATCAATTGTATGCGAGTTTACAATATGCAGTTTACAAATCGAACTCTAGCGTTTCTAAAGTCGCTTGTCAAATATTCAATTCCACCAAAAGGAACAATGCTCGCAAGCACAATCATGCTTTCACCCTTCGTGCGGCGCAATGCCTGGTGGGTAAGGAGTTGTCCCCACAGGCGTGGGGGTGTACCGACCTCACTGACCACAACATCCAGCTGTACTTAGTGGCAACGAATGTTCACGCGAAGCGAAAGTTGATTCGATGGCGTCGTTGAACCGCGTCGGTAGCTTGGGCATAGAGCAGCGTAGTTGCCGCATTGACATGACCCGCTTGGGCTTGCATGTCTGCTACTGTCGCACCCGTGTTTAGCCCCTCAGTGATATGCGTTCGCCGCAGATCATGTGGCGCCAGGTCCCCCAGGCCCGCCCGTTTTGTAGTTTGAGAGACAACTCGCATCACCGTCTGATCCACCGTTGGAGTGTCGGCAGCCCATATCGCCGTGCGCCCACGAGTCATCGAGGGAAAGACGTAAGTATAATTGCCACCACACGCTCTTTGTTGCCCTTACCGTGTCGCACCGTGATGGTCAGATCCTCAACGTTGATATCTGTCCAGCGCAAGGCGACCAGCTCCGAGCGTCGCAAACCCGTGTAGACCAGCAAGCGGATCATGACATCATTGCGAATGCCGACATCGCTGGTATCGTTTCGCCAGACGCCTAGCAAAGCAGTCGCTTCATGCGGATTCAGCGCGCGTTTCATCCGTTTCGCTCGGCTTTTATCGCCGCCATTAGCTTGGACTTTGAGAAATGACTTCACAGCGTTGAAGTATTGCTGGTAGTGACCATCTCCAATAGCCAGCAATTCCAGCAGCTTGCGCATGTGCGACAAGCGATTTTGTCGAGTGGTCTTGGCGACATCCGCTTCATGGATAAAGGCCCGAATATTGTCGAAGGTCAGCTCCATCACATCAAAGCCGCGCTCAATGGCGAACTGAGACCAAGAACGGTAGATCCGATGGTAAACGCGTCGGCTGGTGGGTGACAGGGTATCCGGGAGTGGTAAATGCTGAATGTTTATAGTACAATAATTGCATGATGAATTGTCCACATTGTCAAGACACAGCACAACAAATCAAGTTAGGCTTCAATAAATCAGGAAGCCAACGCTACAAATGCAAGCTTTGCAATCGGGCATACACTCCCAAGCCCAATCAAAAAGGTTATCCCCTATCGATTCGTATGTTGGCGATTCGGCTTTACCTGGAAGGCAACAACTTTCGCCGGATTGCTCGTATTTTGAAGGTATCTCATGTGAGTGTGATGAATTGGGTTAAGGCGCATGCCGATCAGTTGCTACCGGCTCCTGTCCCTGCTGAAAGTCCTTTGCATATCGTTGAGATGGACGAATTACACACTTTTGTCGGTCATAAAAAAACGATGGTACATAATCACTCTCGTTGAGCGAGCTAGCAGTTGCCTTCTCGGCTTTCTGGTCAGCCAAAAGCGGGACGAAGCGACCTTGCAAAAGCTAATCGATCAAAGTCCAGGTGCGCGCTGGTACTACAGCGACTTGCTGGCTTCGTATAGAGGAGTGGTCTATTATCCTGGAAGCCATATACCTATGCCCAACAAAAGCGAGACCTATCGAGTAGAAGGCATGAATGCGGAACTTCGGCATTATTTGGCTCGTCTGGTGCGGCGCTCGCGTTGTTTTTCCCGTTCTGCTGATGCGCTTCGGCGAACTATTAAGCTCTTCGCTTATGCCTGGAATGGTCGGCAACTGTATAAACAGCGGTATCCGCAGTATGAGGCTTTCCCTATGGATTTCTTAAACACTTGATGTTTACCACTCCTGGGTATCCAATACGATTGCCAGCGCTCTGTCGAAGACCGCCTGCTCGGCCAAATCATGATCGGTATGAGGGGTGACCGCCTGAGTCATATCTGAGAAGCCCGATTGGGTCCGAAAATGGTACTTTGTTTACTGTGACAGGTTGCAAGCGAACGGGGTCATGATAGACGCTCTCGCCACCACTGGGAGCGCCATCAAACCAAGTCTTCGTACCTCCAGAAACCTGTATAGTGTCGCATTCTGATAATTATACGACCCACATGCTACGCCTGCTGGACTGACCCGAAGAATCGGAGGCACAAGGTGAGTGGTGCGCGAAGCAACGCCACTAGCTGTTAAATGTTCTTCAATGGCAAGTGAGTGACCGATAGCTGAGGTCTTCACCGGAGCCAACGAGCGTTGAGTAAGACCAGCCGCATTCATTTGGGCGGACTCCGCATTAGTGGCCTACGCGTCTGCTGCGAATACAAGGCGTTGGCCAAGGTTTATGCCATGTGCTTCTTCACTACGGCCTCATCCAACTCGACACCCAACCCCGGCCCGGTCGGTGGTGTAATGTATCCATTTTCAAAGCGAATTGGCTCTTTGAAAATATCGTTGTGCAGGCTGTTGCCGTTATACTCTTGAATGAGGAAATTAGGCGAACAGGTATCAAGCTGAACGGCGGCAGCGGCAGCAACCGGACCGCAGTACATATGGGGCGCAATCATGGCGTAATAGGCTTCGGCCATGCCGGCTATTTTCTTCGACTCCAAGATACCGCCGCACTGCCCCACATCAAGCTGAATAATCTGCGCCGCCTGTTTCTTAAGCAAATCAGCGAATTCAAATTTCGTTACCAGCCGTTCACCGCTGGCAATTGGAATACTGGTGTGCGCGGCCACACGCGCCAATTCGTCGATGTTTTCCGGCGGCACCGGTTCCTCAAACCAAAACGGGCTGAACTCCTCCAGCTCCTTGGCGACGCGAATGGCAACGGCGGTGCTGAATTGACCGTGAGTCCCGATGCCAATTTCCAACTCATCGCCAACGGCATCGCGTATGGCTCTGAATATCTTTGCCACATGACGAATCGTCTTCAGTGAGAAATCGCGCGGTTGTGGGAAAAACGGCGTAAAGGGATCGAACTTGCATGCGGTGTTACCATCTTCTACAAGCTTAATCGCAATTTCACCGGCCTTGTGAGGATTTTCCCAAATGCCCTCGGTGGGCATATAAGCGTAGGCTCGCAACCGGTCATGTACTTGTCCACCCAACAGGTTGTATATGGGTTGATTTGTGGCTTTGCCTACAATATCCCACAATGCGATTTCGATGGCACTAATGGCCGGTGTCATATCAAGACCGGGGTGGCGATAGTCGTGCCGGGAGGCATAAATTGTTTGCCACATCCGTTCGATTTCAAAGGGGCTGTTGCCAATTACAAACTGTTCGCACAAATCTTTTATCAAGCTAATCTGCGCGTCCAGGTTGAGGGCATGGCCGGTTGGTCGTTCGCCCAATCCGGTAATGCCTTCATCGGTGGTGAGCTGAAGGAAAAGCCAGTATCGGCCACCGCGGTAGGGCTCAATATTGCTGATAAGAATGGTGTCAACACTAGTAACTTTCATTGTTCATGGCTCCCATGAAAATATTGTTGCAGGGTAGTGTGCTGCTTTTCAGTCATCTCTTACAAATAGTCTGCACAGAGGGCTATCAAACTCATGTAAGAGTATTGTGAAAGCGACCCTAGCCTTCTACCTCAATGATTGTTTCATCCCCGTCTGCTGGCTCATGGCGAAATTTGTTACTGGAAATCATCGCCGAATACGGCCTGCACTTGGCCACGCAGTTCGTCGACAGCGCCCCATAATTCGCGCGTGTCTCGATAGAGTTGATAGGGATGCCCACCCAAGAGCATGATGGGTCCGTCAAAGCCGTTTTCGCGTGCCATATTCAGGCAGTGCTTGGAATCCTCGACATTGAGCACGCCATCTTCGTCGATCTCGACCCATCGGTGAATGGCGGTCGCCCGCGGCAGCAACTTCTCCAAGGTACCATATTTGTTGGGACCCCTGGCGTTGCCAAAATCGGCAACCAGTCCATAGTCTCGTTCGGAGAGATCGAGAACCAGCAAGAGATCGTCCGCCTGACTGTTGAAGAACTTGTAATTTTCGGTGGCCGGCGCTATCCCACATTGGACGGAATAATCGTACAGTTCGCGGAAAGCTTCGCTACTCGCACGGATGGTCTGCGGCGTGGATTTAGTGTGGCCGGGGACATAGCGAACCCCGGTTGATCCCAGCTCGGCGGCAATCTCTATCCAGCGTTTGGTCAGCTTGATGCTGGCGCTGCGCTCATCGGGATCTGGACTGGCGATCTCACCTAAATCAATGAGCAGCTGATATAGTTCCACATTCGCTGATTTGAAGGCGGCACGCAGTTCGGCCAGATAGCTGGGCTTGATGCTGGGGATATGTGGAATACAGAGATCGACACAGTTGATCCCATGTGACGCGACCTCGGCCGGGAAATCCAGCAAATCGAGGGTAGGCGTCCCCCGGAAGGACCCGGAGACGCGCATGCCATTGGCGTCCAATTCATACCACGGATCTCCCATGGCATCGGGCAGATGCAACGAGAAACTTGATAAACCTGCGCGTACCATTAGATTCCTCCCTCTATATTGGAGATGTGTAGACGCAGCGGTAGCGGATTGTTTTCTGAGCAAGCGTTACGTCCAATGTTATCGTTGAAAAGGACTGACAGCACCTACTCGGCCGGCTGCCCGACCACGCGGCGCAGCGATTCGGTGCATATGACTGGCCAGCTAGACGATGCACGGTGTGTACAAGACTTTACCCTGGCTCAATTGATGGTTCATAATGGCTCAGCTAGGCACAAGTTGCCAGACTCTGCACACAGCAGCCCAATTCAGCTAAATCACTTCAAGATAATCCCGGTCCGGCAGAACGGGGAAGGGCGCGTGGGGCTCCGTTTGATACCAATAGGCGGTGGAGGCGATGTCGTCTTGCAGCGCCAGGTAGCGCCACTCTTCAAAGGGCGCTTCGTGCAGCGACCCATTGCGCCAGCCGAGCGCCTGAATGGTGACGCGCAGGTCTTCTTCAAAGCGGATCGGGTCTTGGATATGCCAGCGGTAGAGGCCGAAGCGCTGCTGGCTCTGATAGAAGCCATCGGGTTTGATGACTTGGGGTAGTCCCAGGTAGGGCGTCGAGAAGACGCTGTATTCGCCGTCCTGATTGCCAAAACACCAGGCGCCACCGAAATAGTCTTCGGTGCCGGTGCCGCATATCGTAGGGAAGTCGGTATCGCCATCCATAAAGAACTTGATCTCGCCCTCGCCCCACCAACCACGATTATTGCTGCCCCAAGCCATGTAAGTACCAACGTAGTGTCCCATGCCCTTGACGCCATCGAGGATCGTATGCACTTGCTTATAAGGCAGGGGATTGTTGCGGCGCCACTGCGCGTGCAAATAACCAACATCATCGGGCACATCGGTCAGCGTGTAGGTGAATTGGTAGAACATCGGACGAACTTCGCTGTCTAAGAGGTTCTCGATGGTGACGCGTGCGCGCTTGCGGAAGGGCATCTCCCAGTAGCTGTTGAAAGCGCCTGTCGAATTCGAGGCAATCGGTAGCGAGTTGACATGGCAATACTCCGTCCAGCCATTGCAGAAGAAATCGCCAAATGGAACTTCAATCGATGGCGTTTCTTCTTCATCCCAATAGAAACGCAAGATCAATGAACGCCAATACTGCGGATAGGTGGTGATCCAAATATGTTGGATCGCGCCGGGACCTTCGATTTCCGCGAGGGTGGTGACGCTGTTGGCTTCGAGATTGATGCAAGGGGAGACCTTCCAGCCCTGTCCCAAATCTTGGGCGGCGGACCAGGAGACGCCATCGGTGGACATGCCACCCGCGCCTTTCTCGCCCTTGAAGTTCTCCGCGCTGATGGAGCGGGTCTTCGCCTTGGACAGGCGCGAGATATTGCCCATATTCAGATGTAAACCATTGAAGTATTCCACTTTGGCACCTCGATAACTCTTTTTATGTAAGTACGGTTGACGCGTCCTCAGCCGGTCACGGTCTCGCGGCTTTGGGCGGCCGCTTCCAGGTCGAAGTCAATCGGCTTGTAACAGAGCGCCTGACGTTCGTCCGAGATTTGCACCATCGGCGGTACGGTGCTTTCACAGATCGGCTGGGCGTATTTGCAGCGTTTGGCGAACTTACAGGCTTTTACCTGGTATTCTTTTAACTCGATATCGGGCAGCTTGACACCGCGCTCCCATCTGTGGTCCACGGTTGGGACGGAGTCGAGCAGCAGCTCGGTATAGGGATGGGCGGAATCGGTCAGGATTTGCTCGGAGGGACCGTATTCGACCACGCTGCCGCGGTACATGATGGCGATATAGTCGCTGACGTAGTAGGCGGTGGAGAGGTCGTGTGTGATGTAGACGAAGCTGACTTTGTATTGCTCTTTGAGCTCGAGGAAGAGATTGACGATATTCATGCGGAGAGAAGCATCGATCATGCTGACAGGTTCATCGGCGACGATGAGTTTGGGGCGGGGGATGAGGCTGCGGGCGACGGAGATGCGCTGCAGCTCGCCACCGGAGAATTGGTTGGCGTATTTGCCTTCGATGCGCGATAGATCCAAGCCGACTGATTCCAGCACTTCGGCGACGATCGCACGCGCTTCCTTTCTCTTGGACGCGATGCCAAGGCGCAGCGCCGTATCGAAAAGATAACGATCGACTGTTTTGCGGGCGCTGAAAGATTCAAAGGGGTTCTGGAAGATGGGCTGGACCGCGCGGTAATAGTCCCTCCCCTTCAGTCCGTCGCCACCCGATGCAAAGAGAGGGTGTCCGTCAATCAGCACATTGCCGGAAGTAGGATGTTCCAATTCCAGGATGATGCGCGCGAGTGTGGTTTTACCGCTGCCGGATTCGCCAACAATACTGAGAATCGATGGCTCCGCCGCCGGCAAGCTGAGGTTGACATTGTCGACAGCGACCAAGCGCGTCCCCAGGATCAAGCCGCCGATACGGAAGACTTTCGTTACGTTACGCAGTTCAAGCAGATAATCGTTCAAGATGCACACTCAGTAGAGATGACAGGCAACAAAATGTTCGGGCTCGACTTGCAGCAGGGCTGGTTCTTGATGGGCGCAATGGTCCATGACCTTGGGGCAGCGGGCGGAAAAGCGACAACCGGCCGGCGGATCGATCAAGTTGGGCGGTCTGCCGGAGATGCCGACGCGTTGCCTGCGATCACCAACCCGTGGCAAGGCCTGTATCAGCATCTGTGTATAGGGGTGCAAGGGATTGTTGAATATGGCGGCCGTCGGACCGTATTCCACCAGCTTGCCAGCGTACATAATCGCCAGCCGGTCGCTGATCTGATAGTGCACACCCATATCGTGCGAGACAACGACCAGCGTGTTTCCCATCTGCTGCTGTAATTCAGTCAGCATCAGCAAGATGCCCTTTTGGACCACGACATCCAGCGCGGTCGTCGGTTCATCGGCCAGCACGATTTGTGGATGCAAGAAGGTGCCGAGGGCGACCAGAACCCGCTGCTTCATACCGCCGCTCAGCTGATGGGGATAAGATCTCATGACCTCAACTGGCAGATCCAATTCTTTCAGATAAGCCGCGACCCGCTCTCGGATATTTTTCTTGCCTTTCAAGCTGTTGCTTTTGGGCACTGCGTCGAAGAATTGACTCTCGATGCGAATCACCGGGTTAAGCACACTCATGGAACCTTGGGGGATGTAGGAGATGTATTCCCACCAATGCTTGCGTATCTCGCCCGGCCCTAACGTTTTCATGCTGCCGTTGCCATCGGGGAAATCCGCTTCGTAGCTGCCGGAGACGATTTGCAGGGGCGGCTGCAGGTAATCGTAGAGCACTTTCAGCAGGGTGGATTTGCCACAGCCCGATTCGCCGGCGATGCCCAAGACTTCGTTGGGGAGAACCTCGAAGGTTACGCCATCAACGGCCCGCACGACGCCGCGGGGGGTATGGTAGTAGCACTTAAGTTCCTTGAGCCTAAGCATCGCCGTGCCCCCGTCTTTCCGCCGAAAGACTGGAAATGGCGGTGGAAACCAGAAACAAACCGATGAAGAGCAGGATGATAGCGAACACGGGTGAGCCGATCCACCACCAACGACGGCCGAGAACCGCCTGATGCTGCAATGCCCAATAGATGGTGGTGCCGAGTGTGGCTTCTTCCAAACTTGACAAACCGATAACCGCCAAGCCGGATTCGATGGCGATGGCGACCAGGACGGTGTTGACGAAATTCGCCATCGCCCAGCTAAAAATATGGGGGACGATCTCTTCCGCGAGTATGGTGAAGGTGCCGGACCCGGAGAAGCGCGCGGTGTAAATAAACTGCCGTTCGCGCATCGTCAAGGCGATGGAGCGCATCTGGCGGGCGGGCCAGGGCCAATTGAAGAAAATCAGGATGACGCTGATCAGAACCAAGGACGCACGCCCTTGAAGCAGCGATGACATCAGGATGAGGATTGGCAACGATGGCACGACGATGAAGACATCCGCCAGCAAGGTAATTGCTCGGTCGGTGATGCCACCGATGAAGCCGGCTGCGAGACCGGCGAAGACGCCAATAAGCGTGGCGAAGAAAGCCACGAATACGCCAATAAAGAGCGAGTTCTGTGTGGCGTAGGACAGGAGCCAAAAGGTATCTTGTCCCAGGTTGGTTGTGCCCAGCAGATGCTCGGCGCTCGGCGGCAAGTTGCGTGGATGCGTAATCCAAGAGCGGGGATCTTCCGTCGAAAAGAAGGGCAGGATACCGCCCAGAATGATGAAGGCGGCTAAGATAGCCAAGCCAATCTTCAGCCGGGGACTCGTTCTGCGCATCGCTACCTCTGCCTGATACGCGGATCAAATACGGGATAGAGCAGGTCGATGATCAGGGTGGAGGTCGCGACGGCGATGATCGAGATTGTAATCGTGCCCATCAGCAGGTTGTAATCCGCCTGGAGGACCGCGGAATAGGTCATCGTGCCCAGGCCGGGATAACCGAAGAGGATCTCGGCGATAAGCGCGCCGTTGAAGATCGCGCCAATTTGCAGCGCCAAGACCGTGACCTGCGGCAGGATGGCGTTGCGCAGGACATAGGCGGTCATGATCCGGCCTTCGCCGGCGCCCTTCAGCTTGGCGAAGTAGACAAAGTCTTCTTCAGAGATACTCGACGACAGCGCCTTCATGCTCAAGACCCACCAGCCGAAGCTGACAATCACTATCGATAGTGCCGGCAGAAACGAGTTGTAGATGGCGCTGGAAATGAATTGCCAGGAAAAAGCCGGGCCGCGGACCGAGAAGGAGAGCGGAAAAATCGGATTGATATGGATAAATAGGATAATCAGGATGAGCGCGGTGATGTAATAGGGTATGGGATAGACAATTATGGCGAATATTTCGAGAATGCGGGAGGAGATCCAGCGGCTCTTGTAGCCCGCAAGCAAGCCAATGGCATTGCCGACGATCCAGGCGATGATAGTTGATGTCAGCAAGAGCGCGAGTGTCCAAGGCAGGGCTCTTCCGATCAATTCGTTCACGGGCGTCGGGAACATGGACAGCGAAGGACCGAAATCGCGCGTGAGAAAGGTGCGGTGGAAGAAGCCGAAATACTGTTCCGCGAGCGTGCCTTCCAAGCCGAATGCTTGCGTCAAGGTCGCGCGCATCGCTTCTACCTGTGCCGGTTCTATGTAAGCGCCACGGGTCATGATTCGGCCGAGCATGGACTCTACGGGATCCGAAGGCAGAAAGCGCGGCACAAAGAAGACGACGGTGATGCCGATCCAGATCACCAGAACATAAGCAATGATCCGCGTGATCACGAACTTGGCAAATTGCATGCGTTAGCCTCTAGGCAGGATGAAAGGGTGTACCCCTAAGAGCACACCCAATCCAAGGTCTTATCGCTTCAGCCTAGCCGTCGCTCTTTGGCTGGATGAAGGGCATGTGATACTTGAAAAGCGACCACCACCACCAAGGACCTTCGTAGAAGTTGTCGGCAGTCGGCAAGCCGTCCCAATATGTCGTGATGACCGGCACGAATTTCGAAGTGCCGAACATCGGCAGCCAGGGTCGCTCCACGACAAACTGTTTCTCGAATTCCGTCAACAATGGAATCGTATCCGGATGGTCGCTCGGCAGCGGCGCGATTTGATCGAGAATGCCGCTGAGCGCGTCGCTATCGAAACGCATGGCGTTGCCGGGCGCCGGCTGGCCGATAGGAACGATATGGCGCTTGTGCCAAAAGGCATCCAGGAGATCCCAGCTATCGGGCAAGGCGCCACAGCCAGGCCAATAGGAGCCGGCGTCAAAGGTGCCGTTGTTGTAATTGCTCCAGAAAGTACCGGAGTCCATCTGCTGCACCGTGGCATCAATGCCGAAATCGCGCCAATTGTCGGCCACAGCAAAAGCCAGACGCTGCGACTGCACCTCAAAATTGGAGGGCGAGTTGATGTTGATTTGCCAGCGGGAGCCATCGGGCTTGTGCCAGGCGCCATTCTCCAGCGTGAAGCCCTCGGCTTGCAGCATTTCCGTGGCTTTGTCCGGATCGTGCTTCCACCAGCCGACGCCGAAGAGATCCACCAGCGCGTCTTCGTCGGCGGGCAAGCCTTCGACACCTTGGTCAGCAAGGATCGCAGCGATGTCCACAGCATAATTGGGATCGAAAGGCTGGTAACCGTCTTCGAGGGCAAATTCCGTCATCCACTCGCGCATCGGCTTATGGAAGGTGTCATGAATGGCTTGCACCGGCGGGACGGCCAGCGGTGACACGCGTAGGATGCCGGCGAATGTGGCCAGACCGACGCTCTTGACATCGGTCGCCAGCGCCATCGCCCAGCGGACATTCTGGTTATCCCAGGGTTCCTGCGTGTTGGAGAAGACGATACCGCGCTCGCAGGGATCATCGAAGTTGGCCCAGGGGAAGTCTTGGTGCCAGGCGCGCGCCTTCGGGTTGGCATCGCGCAGGATGTCCCAGGCTTCCGGCGAGATATCGGTGAAGATATCGAGCTGGTTTTGGATGCCGGCGATGATGCGGCGCTCTTCCGTGCCATAAAAGCGGAAGAGCACGTATTCCGGACCGGGCTCGCCGAAGATCTGGCCCACATCGGTATGCTGCCAGTCGTCGCGCTTGGTATAAAGGAACCAATTGCCATTGGGGTCAACATCCGTCATGGTGTAGGGTCCGCTGGCCACCGGCGGATAATTCTGGAAGGTGGCGGGATCTTCGTTTTCCCAGATATGCTTAGGCACCATGCGGAAGTTGTCGCCCCAGATGTGGACGCCGAGTGTATAGGCCAGGCGCGGCTCCGAGCGCTTCAAGTTGAGAATCATGGTGAGCTCATCAACCACTTCGTAGTTGTCCACTACCTGCGACAAGAAGCCACTATAGGGGAACTCCGGCGTGTTCAAAACCATGTCGATGGTGAATGCCATATCGGCAGTCGTGAGTGGTTCGCCATCGCTCCAGCGCAAATCGGGACGCAGCGTGATGCGGAAGCTGGTGAAATCGTCGTTGAGCGCCTCCGGCATCTCAGCCGCCAAAGCCGGGAATTGTTCGCCAGTGGCGGTGTTGATCTCCCACATTGTCGAGTAAATCAACTGGTGCAAGCCTGCACTCATGTGGGTACCCGCCTGAAAGGGGTTGGTCTGCGTGGGATTGTCGATACGGCCGCCAAGTTGGTCGACGATCAGAGTCGTTGCCCGTGGCGTGCCAACCTCAGTTTGTTCCTGTGCGGAGACGAGCGCGGTGGAGAGCAAAACAAAGAGCGACAAGAGCAGGATCAAGATAACAAGCTTAGTGTATTTTCTGTACACGACATTTCTCCTTAAATCTAATTGCGATGAATACTTTTGCTGACGCAGCGAAACTATCCGATAACATTTTCCTTTCTCTCGGCCTTGCTTCTCCCTATTCTGTTAAAGCTACGACATTGGCTACAGCTTCCACTATACTATATCGTAGCCAGACCATCTATCAAAGAAATGCATCGCACAGAGCAGAGGCCCTGCGCAGCGGCGAATCTGCACCAAGCACGAAATATGCAGTCATATACCCGACGGAATGCGGCTACAAGCTATTCTAGAACGCCTCGATATAATGACGCAGCTACATCCTCGGGTGGGTTTGTGTAGCGCAAAATATAACATTGCGACTGATGTCCTAAACGACGCTCCAGCTCGTAACCGTCGGCCCCGGTGACTTTTGCTAATTGAAAGGCAAAGGTATGACGCAAATCATGCGGACGCAGAGGAGAAATATGACGAGCTGCATCTTTGACCCCGGCATCATGCCACTTACCGATCTTCTCCAAAATGTGATTCACTGAACGAGGTGATAAGCGACCATCGGCACATCGCGGTTCTGCCTCAATCGCAACCAAAAACAAGGGTGTTTCTTCGTCTCTTTCCATCGTCACATCGTCGGCATGTTCGTTCTCCAGATAATCGGCTAAGGCTCGGCGAGCATCCAACGACAAAAACACATCGCGTTGGGTTTTCCCCTTTCCGACTACCCCATTTATCTGTCCTAGTCTGGCTTGCCGTAGAGCGTCGACGCTATTGGGACTTAACTGACTGAGATAGAGATTTACTAATTCTTCCCGCCGCAATCCGGTAGATAGCGGAGATTGATCACGACCGGCAAGGCTGGGATGCTGTCTACGAAGCCGTCCGCATTGCACTGCGATCACCGAGCCGGGGTCCAGGTCGTGCCGGAGTACGACGTCGTCGAGGACGATCATTTGTGGGCTTTCCATACTGAGATTGTCGCATGATCGGGGGGGGGGAAGCGGCAAACTGCCTTAAGTCAAGAGAATGCCTATTCTATCGGGCATCCGTTAATGCCGAGGCACTGCTGAACATTGTTTTGAGGAAAGTGATGCGACGCATAGTCACATGGAAGTTTTCCGGAGTGATCTTAACGATCGGGGCGATGTTGAATTTTTTGACCTTGATATCAAAGAACTCTGGGCCAAGAAATGCAACAACCTCACGAGACTACACTGTTTCTTGCTTTGTAGCCGGAGCAGCATCAGCAGGTGCCCCGGTGATTAGACTTACCACCTCTTCCAAAGCGGGGTTGGTCCAGACCTCCCCCATCCGTGGATTGTAAATCCCGAGGCCGTCTGCTGGTTTTGCTACCGGCTTGCGCTTTATGCGGGGTTCAAACCTGGGTAACGCAGCCAGCGCGGCACGGGCCTGCGCAATATCTGGAAAGTGGTGGCATAGCAAGCCATTGGCGTCGCCTTTGTCCGGTATGCCCGGCCCCGCGAACTTGCGATATTCCCGATCGCCCGTCCAGCTTGATCCATGAAGGAATGTGCGTAAATTTGAGGCGCCATCGACGCCCGCTAGATCGTTATCAGCAAAATAAACAAATCCGGTGATGCCGAGCTCATCGAAGATAGAAGCGATGTCCTGCGGGATATTGTTGATGCCATAAATGCCGATTACATTGCGCATACCCATGCGGCGCAGTGACCAAACGTCAACCGCGCTTTCTACGATGTAGACAGTCCCGCCGGCGTCAGCGATCTCTTGCTTGAGTTCGTCCAGCGTTCCGACGTAGTGAAATGGCTCATCGGTTTTCTCACCCGAAAACCAGATGGATTTACCGAGCTGATTGCCGTTGATAATCGGCGGCGTCTCGCACCACGGTTTCCGTCTCGGCGATTTTCGTGCTAGAAGAGGCGATCCCGCCCGTAGTAGTTGCTGTATTCGATCCAGGCGCCGACGGCCGACGCTTGCGCGAGGATACGGCGGCCATCAAGATACGCTGATTATTGAGCGTAATCATGGATCCAGTGTTTTCTCGTCAGGTTATTGCGGCGGTGGTTCGGCTATGATCTGCATCTTTTCCATCAAAGCAGCCTGTTTGCGCTTAATAATGTGCAGACGATATATGGCGATTTTGTACTACAACCGGAGACCAAACCATAGTCGGCGACCCAGGCGTTGGTAAGACCGAACTAGTAGCCCAGATTGTCGAAGAAGAAAAAGATGCGTGGTTCTTTGTCGGTAGGGATATCGGTCCGCTGCCGTATTCCATTGTAGAGAATCAGCCAAATACCTTAGTTCTGGATTATGCACATTCCGAGATCAGCTTTCTCCGCGACTTGATACGACTGCACAATGAGAAGAACCATTGGTACGGTTTCATCGCAATCAGTCGGCCCGAAGGAGGCCAGGAAATCAAGTCCCTACTCTACGTTGATGGTGACAACGCCTATGACTTTAGAAGGTTGACGCAAGATGGAATGGGGCAAGTTGTCAATGAAATCGGAATTGAAGGCAAAAAAGGGTTCGTTAATTGAGATTGTACGCCATTAAAGGGGATTGCCGTGACTAGCTGTGATCTGAGCCAATTTGGCATTGTGTGGAGGCGTAGAGGAAGTACACAACGGTGAAGCATTATCAGCGGACACTCCTATGTCGTACGTAGAGCGAATCGAAAGACGTACGCGAGGAATACTGGCATGTCTTGCGCTAAGTGGTAACTCACGCATTCACAGGGATGTGATAGCACTTATACTGAGGGCTGCTCTGCTAGATCTGCACGACACGCTTAACACCTTCGCTAGCGATGGCATGATTGCCAAGTTACCAAATGATCTGGATCACGTCAGATTCTTCCCGGGAACATGACGACATCATTCCAGGTATTATCGGTGAAGACCCTGAACTTTATTGGTAGTTGCTTCAAGAGCAACCTCACGGAGCCGAGGCAGTGCTACTGTCGCCGATGCACCGATACATAGATCCAATCTGGAAAGCGTTCGCCAAAGTGCCTTGTGAACATGATCATACTACTCAAGAGATCGTTTCACGCACTTTTATGGCTGCCGTGGCTGTTACTTCGCCCGATGGTAAGTATTCGAATGTCCAAAAGAAGCGGCGTGATTATTTTGAAAACGTCAGAGATCACGAAGACAGAATCATCGGCCAAATTGTTGAAATCGGTAATCTGAGAAGCGACAAGCGGTATTATAGAAGAGCAAAAGAAGTAAGCAGATGAAGATGTGCACGGTCGTGATAGGAGTTGGTGACACCGTATCTCAAGCTAAGCCTCTCTACTGCAAGACATTTTTCGCACCCAGGTGAACTACACGCAATCAACCGCCTTATAACTTGCTGGACCGCCGCATTGAAAACGAAATTGTCCCGATGTGCCAAGCGCATGGGCTGGGACTAATTACTTGGTCACCGCTGGCGCAAGGCGTCTTGGCTGGACGCTATTCCAGCGCGACTGAATTGCCGGCTGATTCACGGGGCGCGCTTCGAGGGGGCATTTACTCCGAGCGGATCACACCGCAAGGCATTGAGATAGGCAACAAGATGGTCAGACTTGCCAAGGACCATGGTATTTCCCCGGCCCAGTTGGCGACACTCTGGGTGAAAGACCAGCCAGGCATCACCGCGCCCCTCATTGGTCCTCGCACCCTTGAACAACTTGAGCACCTACTGCCTGTTTTGGATATGACACTAAGCGATGAACTGGCAGCGGCCTGTGATCAATTGGTACCGCCGGGCAGCGCGGTTGCCAGTTTCTATAACAGCGCCACCTGGATGAAACAGCGGGTGATCTAGATTGTTGCTGCCGTCTACTTAAGGCGAAAGTTGGCCCAGCAAATCGGTCACAGAGACGTTCATCCAATATGTCTTTTTGAATGTTAATTTTTGAAATACAGGTAGCTTCAATGCTCGCGTGCTTGAAGTCCTAAAAGGACGTGGGTGCGCATTTAGGTCCTGTATTCATCAGTCTTTGTGACACCTATCGCGACCAATCCTCCGATCTGACAATTCTTGAAGCAAGTGCTAATGTGCAGTTTGACATGGTTGACGCCATCCCATGAATCCCGATTCGCGTCGTGCTAGTGCCTTTGCCGAGTTCGTGCGCCGCCATGTGCGCTGTCAGTAATCCGGAAGGAAGCGCTGTCAACTGTATCAAGAGGCTGGGCAACTGGGGATTGGCGTGTGCTTGGCTAAGGTGCCTGGAGAGAGAAACTCAAAACAGCAATAAATAGCCTTTTGCTTTTGCATTGGATACAATCCCGCGCATTGTATTTTTGCACCCTAAACAAAAGACATAGAAGAGAGTCGATATGAGCATGCGAACCGCCTTGATTGGCGCGGGTGGGATGGCGCGCCACCACCTGCCTCTGATGATCGAAACCGGTGCCGATATTCGCGTCCTCTGCGAGCCTTCCGCCAACAACTATGAGCTGGCGATGGCGAGGCTGGAAGAACTGGGCGCGCCGCCGCCTGCCAACGAACCTGATCTTGCGACCATGCTGCAGAAGTACGGTGATGAGCTTGATGCCGTTTTCATCATTACGCCGCACAATTTGCATCACGATCAAGCGAAGCTGTGTATGGAAGCGGGACTGGACGTCCTGCTGGAAAAGCCGATGGTGATGAACGCGCAGGAAGCCCTCAGCCTGATAGAAACGCGCGATCGCACAGGCCAGCATCTGGTGGTGGCTTTTCAAGGGGGCTTGTCGCCACAGATCCGTTATGCCGCTGAGTTGATCGCGTCCGGCGAATTGGGCGAGTTGCTGACGGTGACCGGCATGATCTGGCAGGGCTGGAAGGGTTCGACCACTGGCAGTTGGCGGCAGATCCCCGAGATCGCCGGAGGCGGCTTCCTCTTCGATTCCGGCGCGCACATGATGAACAGTGTCTGCACCTTGGTCGGCGAAGACTTCGAGACGGTGGCGGCCTGGACCGACAACCGCGGAACGCCGGTTGATATCAACGGCGTGGTCATGGGACGTCTGCAATCGGGCGCGCTGGTCACCCTGAATGGCTGCGGCGATTGTATCCCGGGCTTGGAGAATGAGATATTTGTCAATCTGACCGGCGGCGCCATCCGCACCGGCGTCTATGGCGAGCGCCTGTTTATCCGCCGGGCGGGGGAGAGCGAAGCCGCAGAAGCGGACTTGCCGAAGATGCGCGGCGCCTGGGAGCAGTTCACGCAGGTTCGCGCCGGCGAGATTGAGAATCCCTGCCCGCCGGAGGTTGGCTTGCGCATGGCGAAGCTCTGGGATGCGATCGTTGAGTCGGCGAGCAAAGATGGGCTGCCTGTACGCACGCTGGGCGCGGGGTAGCAGCCGGCAGGATTCCCGATTTTGTGGGTTCGGGGAGTAGTTGCCTCTGATTTATGTGGGCGACCAGCTTATTTCGGTTATTCGGCAATCCAAGTCTGTTAATTGTTGCAATGCTGTGCCGTCCCGTTTTATCTTGAACAGTCGGCTATTTTGTGAATAAGATGAAGATGAAAATGCTATCCACTCACTGTCGGGCGACCATGAGTAGCTTTGGGAATGCCTAGCGACTTTGGGCTCAGTCAATAACTTCAACCCTGAATCATCTCGATGCAGGCTATAGTTAAGTGAGGGATCTCCGGTGCGATTGGGAACAATCGAAAGCGAGGGTCTATTAGGACGTAGACTAGATGACCTAAGATCAGATGGATTTATTTGCTTGATTTCGCCCCCATTTACTGATACATAACTAAGCCCGTTAGCGTCAAAGAAGATAGAGCTTCCATCATTGGACCAGCGGGGATTGCGGTCATGAACGTGGTTATATGTTAAACGCCTTGACACTAACCCATCAAAACGTATTCGATATATTTCAGAATAGTATGATTCGTAAGACCAGGCCCTGTTCAAAGTCCAATAGCCCTCGTCTTTCATCTCCAATGCAATCCAGAGTCCATCGGGGGACCAATTGAGTCGGTAATAGCTCTTCGAATAACTCTCGCTAATCAGCCGTAAATTGCTCCCATCTGGATAAACAGTGTAGAGATTTGTGCTACCTCCCACGCCAGGATAGCAAACGAATGCAATCAGGTCCGATTCTTTGTCTGCCGGGATGAGAATATAGGAGGATTGCTTTATACTATCTATGAATCTTTGCACCCCAGGAGCGTAATAAAATGCAGGTACAAGAATATATAGCCAGTATATCGAAACTATCAACAGGAAAACCTTGCAAGATAGCAATATTATCTTGCCGCAGCCGTTCGGCTCTTGACGCGAAATCTGGTTTTTCTGCTTCTGCTTCATCTTCGCCCTTCATTGTTCAGTCACGAAGATACGCATGGAGATCATCCTCGTTGAACATACTAAAGCCATCCTGGTCAGGTGACAAGCCAAATGCATTGTTGCCCAATATTCCGCTTACAAACGGCACAGTTTCACGCGCGTGGTTTATCGCATTATAGGTTTCATCGTGGTCATCGTGGTCATCCATATTTAGTTTATCGGATTCCACAATCCCTTGGCTTGACCAGGCGGACAGATTGAACATAGTGGCTCGAAACTTGTCTTGTTGGAGATATTGTTGCAGATATTGTTGCTGCTCGAGAACTTGCTGTGGAAAATCTCCCTGTTGACGATATTGCTCTACGACACCTTGCGCTAGGAGACTTTGATGCTGAAGATATTGCTCTAGGAGATCGTGATCTTTGAGATATTGTTGATACAATCTCTCTACGCCGCGATAGATATTTGCCGCCATGAGTTCAATGGCTTTCGCATCGTCCCCAAGAAACTTTCTGCGTTCGCTGTCGTTAAGATTCTGCCATTCTTTCTCCAAACTATCCAATCGGCCCATATCGTAAAAATCCCGCTGCTCCCCATCTGGCATTGGTATCACACGAGCGCCAAGCATTTCATTCGCTACTCTAATTCTCAGGTTAGCCGGTCCCACTGAAGGATCGCCGTCAGTTAGGACTCTAGCTAGGATTACAGCCTGGTTTTTGAAGTAGATTATGGCTCTATCACCTAAATTCAAAAAAAACTCGCCTGGAGACATTTTATAGACGGTTGGATTTTGTCGTCGATAATGCGCTTCTCGGTGCAGATTCGCTATCAGCAAAGCAGCCATTTCGTCGTCTGACATGCCTAATGCAGGATGATTCCAGCGCTCCGTAGCGTCTGTAATGATGGGCAATCGCTTTCGAATAGCATCATAGTCGATCCAACTTGTTGGGTCAGCCGTCCACTTATTCTCCCATGCTGATAGCTTCTGTTCAAAAGTTTTCTCACTGAAATCGGTATTGTGGCGCGGTACACGCCCTGCTTCGATATCGGCGTCAAACAATAGGTAGACCTGTTCAACAGTTAAGCCGGCAGGTGTATGGATTCTATCTTCTGCCTCCCCCTGCTCCATCACCATCTCCGCCGGATTCCCGATCTCGCTCAAGGTCTGCAACCATAAGGCCCGTTCCGCCGCCGCCGTCTCCCGCGGATCAACTGGCGCCACAAAACCGGGATTGCGCGTCGGCACAAGCTCGACCAATGTGCCGCCTCTGCGCGTGTAACGATGCTGCGTGCCATCCGGATTGACCACGATCATGTATTCCGTGTCCAGCCAGTCCGCCGCAGCCAAGTCCGCCAGCGACGCCGCCGTGTTGTTCGGATGATTGTGAAGCAAGACGACATTGCGTCCTTCCGCCAGCTTCTTTTGCAAATCCTGCACGGTAACAGAGTCTTCGTCTCCGTAGCGCAGGAACACCGTCTCGCCTGTGTCCAGGTCAATGGCGACCAAGCGTTCACGCTTGTCATTCGTAAAGTCCCTGGTCCAGTATTCAATCTCGCTAAGAACCCCGGTCGACCGTTCAATTTCCCGTTGCTGCTCCAGGTCCGCTCTAAAGCGCGCGACGTACCATTGAATGAACTCCTCCGCCGCTTCATCAGACTCTTCATCCCAAGTGTACGTGGCAAAAATCTTCAGATACTCGATTGGGTCTTCCAGATAATCTAGAATGAACTTCTCGTGCTGTAAGGAAATCGCCACTTGGCGCACCAGATCATCCTCCTGCGCCGAAGTGTAATAAGAAAGCTCGGCGGCATTCAAGCTCATGTAGGGCTGCTCGCTCGACCAGGCAAATTCCAAATCATGAGCGGTGGTCTCGGGTTGCTCGATATCCTGTGGAAGATCAGGCAGCCCTGGCACGCGTGATTGCTGAGGCTGCTCTACAAAGGGGAGAATGTCGTCCGGAATGGAGGCTTGCGCCGTTGGATTCGGCTTGGACGCCGGTCGCGCTGGCCGCTGCACAAAGGGGAGAATGTCGTCCGGAATGGAGGCTTGCGCTGGTGGATTCGGCTTGTCGCTGGAAGCAGGTATCCCAAGCAAATATAGCAAATACAGATCGTCAGTCATGTCATCCTCCTAAACTATCGCGCTGATTTGTGAATGCGCCCGCCGCGGCTGCCCTGTCACAAGCCTGTCCGTGCGGCGCAACGCTCAAAGTTAAATAAACTTGCCACAGTATAGCACATATGTTCTATTTTTGCAAGAGGCAATTTCGCAGTCTGGTTCGTATTCCGCGCCCACGCCGCTTCTCGCGCTGGTCAACAGCAAAACGCCGAGTAAAATACGCCAAATCCAAATGACGAGGAGAGCTTCTATGAAAACTGCAACTGGCAATTTCCCGCTGGGTTGGCGGCGGCGCAATTTCGTCTGGGAGCAAGACCTTGATGGCATGATTGCTTGGGCGCTGGAAAACGACCTCGAGGTCATCGACCTGGGGCGGGACGCCGATAGCATCAGCAAATCGGTCATCGATGCCGGTCTGCGTGTAGGCACGGCCGACCTGACCGTCTGGGGCGAGATGATGTCGCCCGATGCCGGTAAGCGTCGCGAGGCTGTTGCGCAGAATGCCGAGTACATCCGCGCTTGTGCAGCCGCTGGGGCGAAGACCTTCTTCATCTGCATGGTCCCGGAAGACCCATCGCGGGGACATGCCGAGAACTTCGCCTATATGGTCGAGAGTTACGGCGCATTGCGAACCGCTTTTGAAGAGAACAACGCCTATCTAGTGATCGAAGGCTGGCCAGGGCCGGGCTCGCTGGTATGCACGCCGGAGACCTTCCGCGCGTTCATCGATCAGGTCGGCTCGCCCAACATGGGCGTCAATTTCGACCCGTCGCATTTGGTGCGCATGGGCATCGACCCGATTCGCTTTCTGAAGGAATTCATCGACCACGTCTTCCATGTGCATGGCAAAGACTGCATGATCATCGACGAGAATCTCTATCAGTACGGCAATCTGCAAGAGGCGACCTTCTCAACGCCTTATAAGTACGGTGGCATGAATTGGCGCTATACCATTCCCGGGCACGGCATCTCCGATTGGAAGATCATTTTGAGCATCTTGAAGGACAGTGGCTACAGCGGCTGCGTCAGCATTGAGCTGGAAGATCACTATTATGACGATACCGAATATGATCAAAAGCAGGGGGTGCTGCAGGGCGTGAAGTTCCTGGCGGGTTCATAATTGCTGTAGTGGATCCGGTGATGCAGGCTAGCCAAATCCGGACAGGCTCTTGATCCGCTTTTGTAAGCGCTACCGATTAGACAACGGGTCGTTGCTCGATTCCTTTGATATGCAGCTATGCAACACGCACTCGAGTTTCGATATCCAAATGGCGAACCTATCGGTGATCACTATTATCTGACGACGCCGACCGTGCAGACGCAGTAATATGCCGCGTATGTCTGTCGTTGCCTGTTGCCCCGCAGCTGTATAAAGCCCGCGGCCTTTGCACTATAATGGTTGCGTGAACGTAGATCAATCACGTCGAAATAAGGAGCTATTATGCCTATCCCCAAGAAAATCTTCGGAAGAACCGGACACCAGAGCACCCGCACCCTTTTCGGCGCGGCGGCTTTGGGCAGCGTCACCCAAGACGAAGCCGACCGGACGATGGAGCTGCTCATCGCCAACGGTGTCAACCACATTGACACTGCCGCCAGTTACGGCGAATCGGAATTGCGCCTGGGACCGTGGATGGAGACATACCGCGGCGACTTCTTCCTCGCCACCAAAACGGGCGAACGCACTTATGAAGGCGCAAAGCATGAATTCGAGCGCTCGCTGACACGTCTGCGCGTCGATGAAGTCAATCTGATTCAACTACACTATCTCGTCGGCGAAGATGAGTGGGACATGGCCATGGGTCCCGGCGGCGTTCTGGATTATCTGCTGGAAGCGCGTGAACAGGGCTTGGTCAAATACATCGGCGTCACCGGCCATGATGTCGCCATCGCGCGCATGCACCAGCGCAGCCTGGAGCGCTTCGACTTCGATTCGGTGCTGCTGCCTTACAACTATCTAATGGTGCAGAACGAGATCTATCGCGCCGGCTTCGACGAGGTCCTGCGCATGTGCAAAGCGCGCAACACGGCGGTTCAGACGATCAAGGGCATCACGCGGCGCCCCTATGTCGGCGATCGTAGTCACGCCACCTGGTACGAGCCACTGACCGATCAGGCGAGCATCGACAAGGCGGTGCATTGGGTCTTGGGCAATGAGGATGTCTTCCTCAACACAGCCGGCGATATAGACGTTTTGCCGCTGGTGCTTGATGCGGCGCAGCGCTACGAGGCGCGGACACCGGAACCAGTCATGCAGGAAATGGCGGCTGAGTGGGAGATGGCGCCGCTGTTTGTGTGAAATGAAGTTAATCCACGCTCAAGAGCAGTGTAAATCATTGCACTGCTTAGTGTCGCCTTGTATTCCTTGTTCTGCACATAGCAGTATGTTACTATCGTTCTGAGCCATTAAACATTTCACCTTGCACGGATGAAAACTATCTCATGCCTACAACCGACCTGACAGAAGCCACTCAACGTCCTGCCCCTCGGCGCGTCAAGCGCATGGATGATGATGTACCAACTAAAGCCGATATACTGGATGACGTGCGTCGGGGTTTGAAGCAGGCGCAAGCGGGTGAGGGTCGCCCAGCCCGGGTGGTATTGGAGGAAATCCGCCGTGAACTAGCAGAAGATGACGACCTCCGTTGATGCTTTGCCTATATTTGAAAGGCGGCTAAGGCGGCTTGAAGGCAAATATCGAACAGCCGTAGCGGCAGTTGACCAGTTAATAGACCAACTTGAACAAGGCAGCCGACCGGGCGATCAAATCCAAAGCATTGGTTATGATGTATTCAAGGAGCGCTTGCGAAACCTTGCTGTGCGCGGCGGTAAACGAAGTGGGTATCGCGTCATTTACTATGTCGAAACGACGAGTCAAGTAACCCTCCTCACGATGTATTCAAAAACCGAACAAGCTGATATCAGCGCCTATGAATTACGGCAACTGGTAGCTGAGGCGAACGCTGAGTCTTGAAATCATCAACGTGATACTTTGCTCTAGCATATCGCTTCAAATCTCTCTCTCAAGTATTGGTTTACCACAGTTCTGTCTCAAGCTGAATCGATAAGCTGACTCATAACCCGCCGGATCCGCTCCGCCGCAGCGTAGCTTCGTTCATACTCCGACATCTCATCCCCCATCGACAGTCGCGGATTCCGATAGCTCATCGGACCGTCGACTACCTCCCGCGCTGAAAAGTGAAAGCTGCGCGCGCCGGTGGCTTCTGCGATGCGGCTGATATTGCCCGGGTTTATGCCCGCGCCCGGCATGATGTCGATATTGCCGGCCGCGCGCGCGACCAGCTCGGCAATTAAGGGGATGCCAACTTCAGCCCTGGATTCTTGCCCAGACGTGAGCAAGGTATCCACGCCCATGTCGATCAATTCAGCGAGCGCGGCGCGCGGGTCGCGGCACATATCGAAGGCGCGATGGAAGGTGATACTTAGCGGGTGCCCAACGGCGATCAACTGCGCGTTCGCTCGGTATCGATGCTGCCGTCCGCCTGCAAAACACCGACGACGATGCCCCGCGCGCCGGCTGACTTCACCAATTCGATGTCGCGCCGCATCGCCTCGAATTCCGCATCAGTGTAGAGGAAGTCGCCGCGCCGTGGTCGGATGATCACATGGACCGGGATTTGCAGCCGCTCAACCGCCAGCTCGATCAATCCAAGCGACGGCGTGATGCCGCCAATGCCCAGGTCGGCGCAGAGTTCGATGCGGTCGGCGCCGCAGTCTTGCGCGATGAGGGCGGATTCCAGCGAGTCGACAGCGACTTCAAATTTGTAGCTCATTGATCAGGGGTAGGGGATCAATTCGACTTGCGGCAAGAAGCGCTGCATATCGGCAACCTCAAAGGCGGCGGTGCCGGGCTGCAGACAGACTGCGGTTGCCGCGGCGATGCCCAGACGCAAGCCATCCTCAAGCGGCTGCCCGTGATGTATGGCGTGTGCCAAGCCAGCCAGCACCGCATCGCCGGCGCCGGCCGGACTGCTGACTTCGACCGTTATCGGCGGGATGCGATAGCTGCGGTCGTTCAGTATCGCCAGCGCGCCGTCCTTGCCCATGGTGATGACGACTTGCGTGCCAGTGTGCGCCAGAATATCGCTTCCAGCCTCGTATAGTTCGTCAACAGCCTTCAACTTGCGGCCAACCAGGGCGGACAATTCATGTTCGTTCGGCTTGATGAATGTGGGGCGGGCGCGCAAGCCGGCATCGAGATTCGGCGGCGCAGCATCGAATATCACCGGCACATCATGCGTCTGCGCTAGCTCAATCGCCTCGAAATAGAATTCGCTAGTCATGCCCGGCGGCAGCGATCCGCCGGTGATCACCACCGTCGCCGTGGGCAGCGCCTCAAGGTAGCGCTCTCGCAAAGCGTCAATTTGCGCCTTAGTGACCGACATCGATGCGGAAGTAATGGTGGTATGCTCGCCGCTGTTCTCGTCAATGATGACGGTATTGATGCGGGTCTCGCCATCAGCCGTGATGAAGTCGGTCGTCACGCCGTATGCTTCCAGCATGGATCTGACCTTTTCGCCGACAGCGCCGGCCGCTAAGCCTAGCGCCAGGCTGCCGACCCCCATGCGCCCGAGAATCCAGGCGGCATCGGTCGGCTTGCCGCCCAAACTGTGATAGGTACGCGTGGCGCGGATGGTGGTATTGGTCACCAATTCCGGGATGAAAACGGTGAGGTCTATCGTGGTATTTGGCGTGAGTGAAACGATCATCGCGCTCAGTCGTGGCGGAAGTTGGCGATGGCGGCTTCCATCGCCGCGCTTTCTTCGCGCAGCAGCGGGCTGGCATTCAGATGCTGCGACATCATCAGTACATAGGCATTGGTATCGAGGCGCTCGACCGCGTCCATAGCCGCTCGCAAGTTCTTGCCGATCAAGAAAAGCCCGTGCCAGGGCGCGATCGTCCCGGCGGCATGCTTGGCGATCATGGCTTCACGTCCGCGCATGGTGGCGACGATGCGCTCGCCAAGCTTCGGGCTATGAGCCGGCGCGTAGTCAATGACGGGCGTGGCGCCGAATTTGCGCGTGGCTTCCATCACCGGTGGCATCGGCAAATTGGCGCAGGCGAAGACCATCAAATTGCGCGGGTGACTGTGGATGACAGCCGTGCCGTAGTCGCCGTAGTGCTCATGCAAGCCAAAATGAACCGAGATTTCGCGGGTGAGCGCGCCATCTCCCTCGAGGATATCACCGCGGCCGTCCACCACCAGCACATCCTCCGGCCTCAATTGCCATTGTTTGTTTTGTCCGGCGAGGGTGGGCGACATGCAGAAGACATCGCCGACCCGCAGGCTGATATTGCCGCCGCCGGCATCGGTCAGATTTCGGTCAAAGAGGATGCGGCCGATATGCGCCACCAACTCGCGCCCGGCTTGCAGCTCATCAGTCAGCAGCGCCTGCTCCTGCAACATTGGCGAATCCCCCTTTTATCCGACATAATGCGATTATACTGGCACAGGCTCATCGAGTATTCAAGGTCAGCACGGTTCAAACGCTTGAATTGCAAAGTATACGAAAAAGCGCTGGTACAATTCTTACCGCAGAGACAACGATCTGGTTCATACAAAACAACTAAACCGCGAATTGAGTAATTGTAGGGGCAACCTTGGGTCGCCCACCGCTCATAAGAGTGCCTTCGTCGGCGGTCCACAGGATCGCCCCGACAGGGTTCCTTGAATACGAGATGCTGAGACTCAGAGAATCGACACGATAGCTGTATTGAAGATTGCGCGGGAAGGGGAGACACATGCCATTTGAATTCGCCACCGCGGCGCGCATCATCTTCGGCGAGGGGACTGCTAGCCAACTGCCGCAACTCGCGCAGGAATTGGGCAGTCACGCCCTGCTGGTCACGGACAGCTTCCAGCCAGAGTCCGTCGCTGAGCTGATAGATTTGCTGCGGGACGCCGACTTGCGTTTCACTCATTTTCCAGTCAGCGGCGAGCCGAGCGTCGAGTTGATCGATCAGGCGAAAGCAGTCGCCACCAGCGCCGGCTGCGACCTAGTGATCAGCATCGGCGGCGGCAGCGTCATCGACACGGGCAAAGCCAGCGCAGCGCTCACTCCAAACGCGGGCGAGGTCCTGGATTATCTGGAAGTTATCGGAGCCGGACGGAAGTTGAACACGGAGCCACTGCCATTTATCGCGTTGCCAACCACGGCCGGCACCGGCGCCGAGGTCTCGAAGAATGCGGTGCTCGGCTCGAAGGCGCATCGCGTCAAAGTCAGTCTGCGCGACAACCGCATGTTAGCCGATATCGCGCTGGTCGATCCGCTGCTGACCCACTCGGTGCCGCCAGCCGTCACCGCCAGCACCGGCATGGATGCCTTGACGCAAGTGCTTGAACCCTACGTCTCGCACTTGGCGACGCCGCTCATTGATGGATTTTGTGTGGAAGGCTTGCGGCGAGCCGGCCGTTCCTTGCGCCGGGTCTATGCCGAGCCGGAAAATGCGAGTGCCCGCAGCGATATGGCGCTCACCAGCTTGATGGGCGGCTTGGCGCTGGCCAATGCCAAACTGGGCGCGGTGCATGGCTTTGCCGGCGTCTTGGGCGGGATGTATGGCGCGCCACATGGGGCGATCTGCGCGACGCTGCTGCCGCCGGTGATGGCAGCGAATATCAAAGCGCTGCAGGAACGCCAACCGGAGAGCCTGGCTTTGAGACGCTACGAATACGCCGCTCAGTTCTTGCTATTCGACCGCTCGGCCTCGGCGCAAGATGCCATGGACTGGATCAGCGAAAGCAGCCAAGTATTCGGCATCCCGGGACTGAGCGCTTATGGTGTGCGAGCCGAAGACTTTGATGAGATCGTCGCCAAGTCAAGCGACTCAAGCAGCATGAAAGGCAATCCCATCACACTAAGCCCGGATGAGCTGCGGGCTATTTTGGCGGCGGCGCTTTAGCCGCAACTCTCTCGCACATAGTCGGCGCTGAGCCACCCTGTTGTGCCAAGATTGTCCACTTTGACCCAGCCAGGACTTCGATCAAGGATGGTCAACGATACATCTAAATCCGCGTAACCGATGACTTTGCCGCCTGGCGCATCGCGCAAGTTTAACACATGCATCGTTGTCGCCAGGCACTTGTTCGCCGCACCCGCCACCGACGGAGCGGAAGCCGCCAGATAAGGCAGGCCGGGCGCTGTGCCGTAGGTCGTAATGAAGCTGATGGGCGCTCCGTCTAGTCCGCCCTTAAAGGTCAAATGCAGAATCTTGCGCTCGTGATCCGGTCCGACCTTGATTGTTACGTTGCCATCCGCCCAGGCGACTGCCAATGCGCTTCCATCAGGCGAGACAGCCAGCACAGATTCTCTGCCCGCTGCCGCCTCAACCTGCGCTTGGTTCACCCTCAGCATGAAATAGCCGGTTGAATCTGGCCTCACCCCATAGACCTCGATGCGGGCACTGCCCTGATCGTGGAAGCGGAAGACGCAGGCTGCAACGCCCATGGCAAAGGTGCCGCCACCGGACACAGTCGGGCAATGACCGCCCGGCAGCAAAACGGGCGCGGATGCCGCTGTCCGCTCTGTAGGAGATTTCTGCTCAGGTTCAGGCAGAAAAGCTCCAGGTGGACCGCTCGGGCTCGGGCAGGTGTCTACAATTGAGGACAAGCCGTTCGGATCTTCGATGTCTTTGGGACTGTTGCCCTCGAATGTTACGCGGCACAGCCGGACGATGGCGAGGCGACCCAGCGGGTTTCCCGAAAAATCATCGCCGGCGAATATGGCGCCCACGCCGCCGCTGTTATTGCGGAAGGTAGAATTGTTGACCGTCACCGTCGCGGCGCGAAACACCATCAAACTACTCGAACTATACCAGCCTGTCCCCGTTGTACTGTTTCCTTCGAACAGCACATGGTCGAAGTTGGCCACCGCATCCAAGATATAGACCGGCGCCTGATTGCCACGAAACGTGGAGCGCTCTATCGTGATGGTTTTGTGCCCCATCGTTTTTATAGGATAGCCTGTGCTGCCCGTGAAAATAGCGTTGCGGATAGTCGTCGTGCCGGCGCTCGCGATCGAAGTGAATGCGCCGCCGCGAATCCTGTAGCCGTTGCCGATGACTGTGACCGTATACTCCGCTGGCAAGTAGAGCGTGTCCGTCTGCTGGCAATCGCCGCTGAGGCTGTAGGTGATTGATTCCAGCACAAAGCCTGCCACAGGCAAACCACAAGGCGCCGCAGGCGGCGTGCTATACTGCCGCGCGGAGGAACCGCCATTGCCGATCGTGCCCGCGCACTCACCGCTGCTGTTATTCGTGATCGTGCCAGCATTTGTCCCGCGCCCGCTGTCCGCGAGATTTTCGTAGAACTGCTGCGGAAAGACGCCATCAGCGGTATAGCAGCCTTCCAGCGTGATCGTGCCACCCCGCTCTGTAGCAAGCGCCGCATTGCCGTCATTTGTATGGCGTATGACCAAATCTGTGACTGTCACCTCAGCATTGCTCGCAACAATCATCGCACTGCCAACCCTCCCGGAGTGGTGGTAACTCCCAGAGCCCCTTTCGATCAGCACATTCTTCAGCGTATAGACAAACGGCAAAGCCCTTGGCACATCGCCTTGAAAAATAATTGCGGAACGCAAATAATCGCGGATGGTCACATTTTCCAAGATGGAATGTTCACCAAGCTCTAAGACGCTCACGATCGTATTACCGCTGCCGCCCTCCAGCGTGATATTCTTCAAGATGACCTGCGTGTCCGAGTACACCGGTATGCTACGGGGGTGGCTCTTGAGAAATTGCTTGCCAGTTGGGACCGTCACCTTAAACCCTTGTCCGTCGATCGTTACGGCGCCTGCTACGAAGCGCACTCGCAACAGGTCGGTCTGCGTGCAATCAGCCGTGAGCGTATAAGTAACCACTCGCTCGATTACACCCTCAGTCGGCAGCCCGCAAGCCGCCACCGCCGGCAACGGGTCTCTTTCAGCCTGCGCAAACGCGGGGGGGGGGGGTACAAGCTCAGTAGAGCGAGCACCAGCGCCAGGAGAAATCTACGATATTGCATAAGCTATCCTACCCTGCAGCGTTATGGTAATTCACCTCAAAAACATCTATACTCATCCACAATTGTAGTTAGTTGCGCCAGAAAGTGCAAGCGCCTAGTTGGCGAGGCCGGCTCGCTTCCCCCCTGCGAACACGGTGACAATGAGCAGGATGCAAGGCAGCAGCAGCAAACTCAGCAGCAGCAGCGTCGCTTGATAGCCGATGCGCTCGATAGCCAGCCCGCCGAGCACGGGACCCGCCACCTTGCCGAAGTTCTGCATCATGCCGATCAAACCCATGCCGGCGCCCAGATGCTCCGGGCTGATGCGGTTGGAGACCAGGGCTTTCGCCGCCGGGAAGATCAGCGCCTGCGCCACGCCCATCAACAGCGCCGGCAACAGGAATAGCGGACCCTGATCCACCGCCAGTACTAAGGGAAGCGCCGCCGCCAGCAGCAGCATACCCAGGCTGATGCTCGGCAGATAACCAAATTGATCGCCCAGCCGGCCGCAGAATGGCTTGCACAGCACATGCACCGCTTCGTTCAAGCTGAAGTAGAGGCCGACCAGCGCCACGCTCACGCCCGCCTCCAGCGCATAGATTGGCAGAAAGGCTTTTAAGGTGTAGAGAGCGATGAAAGTGACCGCTTCCAAGCCGCCGGTCAGCCAGACCGCGGGCGTTCTGCCGCCATCGCGAATCGCACTGACGATATGCTGCAGGACGGGTATGCGTTTGCGTTTTGTACTCGGGCGTGTCTCCGGCAAGTTCAGTACCGGCAGGAAGACTGCGCAGCTGATCACGCCGATAAGAGTGAAGACGGCCACCGGATCATGCGAGAGCAGCAGCCAGCCAGCCAGCAAGGGTCCAATGACGTAGCCGCCGCTGCGCGCCATCTCGAACCAGCCGATGTTCTCGGCGATCGACCGGTCAGTGTCTACGCGACCCTGCTCACTGCGTGATAGCTCGGCGATATACGCCAGTGTCACCGGACCGTAAATGGCGGTCGCCAAGCCATGAAACAGCCGGATGACCAGCAGTTGTTCCGGAGTATGGATGAAGCGATACAGGAAGGGCATCACGGCGAAGAAACAGGCGCCGATCAAGAGCCAGACCCGCCGTCCCCAGCGGTCGGACAAGATGCCGATCAGCGGTTTGAGGAAGAGCCCGGACACGGTTGATACCGAAACGATCAAGCCCAGGAAGGCGCCCGAAGCGCCCAAAGCAGCGGCGAAGATCGGCAGCAGCGGCGTCTTGCCCATCTGATAAGCGGAGCGCGCCAAGAAGTCCGCCAGCATCAAGTTGAGGAAGGGCTTTGAGTGTCTCATTTATGATCCGCCACAGTCCCTCGCAAGTCGCTACTTGGCTCACACATAATAACGAACCGGCGAATTGAGAATGTGTAGGGGCGACTTTGTGAGTTGCCCGCATCGGTATTCTGCTGACGTTGGAAAAGAGACACCGAGACACGGAGAAATTATGCTTACATCTCTGTGCCCTCTGTGTCTCTGTGGTTGATTTACCTGTCGAAACCTCGGCAATTATTCGACCTTCAGCACGACCTTGCCGAAGCCGGCGTTGCCCAGCATGGTATTGAATTCCGCCAGGTTGCCATCGACGATGTCGGTGAACTTGTCGGCGACGCCATCGATTTCTTCCGCCATTTCCTCGAAAGCGCCATATTCGTAATCGGTCGGCTGGTAATCGCCCAGGTTGACATTGAAGCTCAGGTTGCTGAGTTGAGTCGCCAGACGATCACCGCTGTTCATGGCATCGGGCCAGCCGGCGCGCGTATCGGGGATCATCAACTCCTTCTCGACTTCCAGCACCTGCTCTTCAAGCGACTTCGCCATGTCGATGATTCCTGCCGCGGATTCCAAGCCCGCCAGCCGATCGCGCCAACCTTTGAGCTGCGCGCGCACATCGCGCATTTGATTGACGACCTTGTGCGTCGACGAGACCTTGTCGCGGATGCTCAGCAGCAGGTCGAATTGCGCCTGCAAGTCGGCATCGCTTGCTTCAACGCCCGCTTCTTTGACGATCTCGAGCGGCTGGCTGAGTTGCTCGTCACCGACTGTGAGCGTGACGCGGTAGCTGCCGGGCACCGCATGTGGTCCCTTGATGAAGCCCTGCTGATTGTCGTCGTGCGGGCTGACCTTGTGCGCATCGGGGTAACGCAGGTCCCAGACAAAGCGATTCCAACCGGCGTTCGAGGGGATGCGCAATTCTTTGGGCGTATCGTCAGTGCGCGTGCCCGCAGCCTTTTCTTCCTCGTCGGTATGGAGGCTCTTGAAAGTCTTGACCTCGTTGCCCTTGGCATTGTCGATTCGCAGAGAGATGGTGGCTTCCGGCTTCTCCTGCAGGTAGTAGGTGATAACGGCGCCCTTGGGCGGGTTTGCCCCGCTATCGAGATAAGTATGCTTTACACCGTGTTCGGGTGTTTCCTCTTTGACATAGGCGGCGACCATGCCCAGCGTGCTCATATACTGCTTGCCCTCGCCACTCTCGAAGAGCCCCTCGAAGACCTTCGGCAGGTGGCGCTCCACCGGTCGCGGCGCCAGCAGATGCGCGGACGCCCCCTCATCTAGGATTGAAGCCACTCCCTCTTTATGGGATGCATCCCCCGTGAGGCGGGGGACCGAGGGGGCACTGGGTTTGGGGTGGGGGTAGAGCTGATGCAGAGCGGTCAGGTCATCGAGGATCCAGAAGGAGCGGCCGTGAGTCGCCACTACCAAATCAGTCCCCTTGATCTTCAGGTCGTAAATCGGCGAGACCGGCAGATTCAATTGACAGCGCTGCCAGCTTGCGCCGGCGTCAAACGAGATGTACAAGCCAAATTCAGTCCCGAGATAGAGCAGTCCTTCACGATGCGGGTCCTCGCGGATAACACGGCAGAAATGGTCGTCGGCGATGCCATCGACGATAAGCGTCCAACTTTCGCCGTAGTCGGTCGTCTTGAAGACGTAGGGCGCGTAGTCGTCATTCTTGTAACGCGTCGCGCTGACGTAGGCGGTCGCTCTGTCGTGCGGCGATAGCTCGATCATATTGAACATCGTCCAATCTCCGAGATCGGGCGGAGTGATGTCCGTCCAGTTCGCGCCGCCGTCCCGCGTGATATGCAGCAAGCCGTCATCCGAGCCGGCCCAGATGACACCGGCTTCGTGCGGCGATTCCGCCAGGGTGTAAACGGTAGCGTAGTGCTCGGCGCCGACCGCATCCTGGTTGATCGGACCGCCCGAGGGCTTGAGCGTCTCGGGATCGGCTTTGGTCAAGTCCGGGCTGAGCTCTTGCCAGCTCTGCCCTTCGTCGGTCGTCTTGAGGACTTGACTGCCGCCGATATAGATAATATTGCTGTCGTGCGGCGAAAAGACGATGGGGTAAGTCCAGGCGAAGCGGTATTTCTCGGCGCCCGCGCCCAAGCCGGTTGAGCTGCGCGGCCAAGTGGCGATCAGGCGAATCTGCTGCCTGCGGTGATCGTAGCGCTGCAAGCTGTTGCCGCCGCCGGGCGAAGAGCCGATGGCGCCGACATATACGATGTCTGGATCGTCCGGCTTGACGGCGATATAGCCGCTTTCGCCCGAACCAGTGATATCGCAGTCTTCCCAGGTGATCGAGGAGTAGCGGCTGCGGCTGGGCACACGCAAGCTCGAATTGTCCTGCTGCGTACCATAGACGTAGTAGGGTTCGTTTGTGTCGACATCGAGGTGATAGAACTGCGCCGTCGGCTGATTGTAAATGGTGGAAAAGGTCACGCCGCCATTGAGCGAGACGCAAGCGCCGCCGTCATTGCCGTGCACCATGATCTGGTTATTGTCGGGATTGATCCAGAGGTCGTGATTATCGCCGTGCGGCGTGGTGATCTCAGTGAAGTTATGCCCGCCATCGGTCGATTTCCAGAAGCTGAGGTTGTTGATGTAAATGGTATTGGCATCCAGCGGGTCGGCGGTCAGGTGCATGTAATACCAGGCGCGCGAGATGAAGCGGTTGTCCTTGCTGCCGACGACCCAGGTCTCGCCGTAGTCATCGCTGCGGTAGAGGCCGCCATCGGGCTGGTTCTCGACGATCGCCCAGAGGCGCCCGGGCTGCGCGGGTGAAGCCGCCAAGCCGATTTTGCCCAGCAGGCCCTTGGGCAAACCCTTATTGCTGCTGATGTTCTCCCAAGTGTCGCCGCCATCCATTGAGCGCCAGATGCCGCTGTCCTCGCCGCCGGACGAAATCTGCCAGAAGTTGCGATAGGCTTCCCAGAAAGCGGCGTAGATGATGCGCGGATTGTTCTTGTCGATGGTGATGTCGATGGCGCCGGCTTTGTCGCTGACGTGCAGCACATTCTCCCAAGTCGCTCCGCCATCCTTGGAGCGGAAGACGCCGCGCTCCGGGTTCTCGCCGAAGGCATGGCCGAAAGCCGCCACATAGACCAGATCGGCATTGTCCGGATGCGTGCGGATCTTGGCGATCTGGCGCGTGTCTTTCAAGCCGATATGCTTCCAACTGCGGCCGGCATCGGTCGATTTGTAAATGCCATCGCCGATGGAAACATCAATGCGGATGGTGGATTCGCCGCTGCCGGCATAGATAACGTTGGGGTCAGCCGGCGCCACTTCCAGCGCGCCGATCGACGAAGCGGTCAGGTAGCCATCGCTGATGTTCTCCCAATACTGTCCGGCATCGGTGGTCTTCCAGACGCCGCCGCAGACGCCGCCGAAGTAGAAGGTATTTTGATCGCGCCGGTCGCCGGCGACAGCGACAACCCGCCCGCCGCGGAAGGGTCCGATGCAGCGGAATTCGAGAAGTCCGTCGTATTTGGAATCGGTCATGGCGTTTGTCCTTTGGTCGTTTCCGAATGGTGGGGTATTGTAGCGCGGCGGCCTGGATTTCACCACAGAGGCAGGAACATCGAATCCGTAGGGGCGATCCGGCGGGTCGCCCACGTTTCATCTAACCACCGAGTACGCCGAGGGCACCGAGAAAAGCTTTTGAACAACAAAGACACAAAGGGCACAAAGGGGAATAATTCAGTTGCGGTTACGTTTACCAGCGCGGCGAGGCTTCACTAAAGTCCCTAGTAAAGTATGTCCAAAGACATTCGGAAGCTTTATCGACAGTGCAAATTCGGCACTCGTCATGTTTAGCAAACATGACCATACCTAGCGTAAATTCTAATGCCGGCTTTCCATCAAGTTCAGCCACTTGAGCTAGTTCGTTGTACAAATTCATCGAGTAGCTGACCATTTGCCCATGTGCCTCATAATAAGCGATATTCTTCAATCCGATACGATCACTTATCCAGATCATGCAACTCTTCTTGATATCGCCATTAACAAATATTTGACATTTGAAAACCGTGTTCGATTCGTCGCGAATATGGGTTTGGATTCGAGGGTCAGACTTTTCAAATGCGCTAAGCGCTTGATCGAAATAATCACGGATTTTCCCTATAGATTTGTAAAGGAAGTCGTCCTTTTCCATGTCTGTGAGTTCGCGCTTGATTCTTGGTATTGGGATTTGACTCTGCAATGTTGCCGGAGATCCTATCGGACCACCCCCAAGCCTTTGCCAATCTGACGGTATTTTGTCGTGGCTCATTGAGTGCGGATCCTGTAGCGCACGAACCAGTTTTGCACCTGCTTCCGGAGTTTCATCAAATAGAATGTATTGAATAGTGTTCAGCGGAGGCGGTATGTTGATATCCGAGGCGAACACTACTGTTACGATAGGTTTTTCTACTAGAGTTGCATGTTGCAATTCCTTGATACACCAGTCGGATGCTAGCGAGTGCTCCGATATGACGAATAGGAACACTTCGCAGTGGTCTATGTTATATTGTATTTCCGCGCGCCAGTCTTGTGCGCCGTGAAGATCATAGACATATCGCCAGTCTCGTCCGCCACCGTGTCTAAGGGTTTCGGCAAGACGGCTGACCTTGTTTTTATCTTCTTCTGCATAACTGATGAATACGTTCACGACAAACCTTGTTTGCATGATGACAATTGCGTAAGTTTAGTACAAGTGGTCGTTGAATCCAACTCTAGATCTGACCGTAGACTGGCGACCCACCACCTCGCCCGTACCTTGACTCTTTATTCGTGCCACGTTGTGCCTTCGTGCCTCAAAACCAGACTTCGCTGTACTCGGTGGTAAAGAAAAGCCATTACCGCCCAGCTACCCATTCGATGGTAGAATAGCGTCAAGTGGAGGACTCACTTATGACAATCGACATCCCGGACGACATCGCGCAGCGCCTAGAGCAACTCGCAAAGCGACAAGATGCCGACATAGGCGAATTGCTGCGAGACATGATTGAGCGCTATACAATTGAGCACGATACAGATAATAAGCAATGGGCGACTTTGGCCGACTTGGCGCGTAATGCGAAGGAAGCGGGGCTGGCTTCGGCGCAGCCCGTGGATACTTCCGCGCGCAGCCGCGAAATCTTGAATACGGAATACGCAGACTATCTTAAACGCCGCACAATTAGATGACCGTCATCACTGATAGTAGCTTTGTCTATGGGCTTTATAACGCCAAAGACACCTTGCATCATGATGCGATAAGTTTTGTGTCCCAAAACACTGAAAGCTTGCTTGTGCCTGATATTATCTTGCCGGAAGTCTGTTATCTGTTCAGGCGAGACTTGGGCTACTTTGGTATGCGCACGTTTCTTGAATACTTCACGCGGTTGGATGCTCAACTTGAACCAATTGCGAAAGACGACTTGGACCGAGTACGCAATATCACGATGACCTATGCCGATGCAGAATTTGACATAGTAGACTGCTGCATTATGGCAATCGCCGAACGCCTAAATGTCACACGGATCGCGACCTTTGACCGGCGCGATTTCAGCATATTTCAGCCGCGCCACTGCGAATTCCTCGAACTATTGCCATAGATTAGTCTTTACCCATCTCGCCCCCACATCGACACTTCCTTCGTGCCTTCGTGGTTCAATATCCCCCTCGGTGACCTCAGCAAAACTGATCTTCCCCCGATTTTGTGGACACAAGGATTGTCCAATATGATAGGGACTGGAGGGGAAGATGGCGGACATAAAGAAGTATCCGGACGAGTTCAAACGCGAAGCATTGAAGTTGGCTGCACAACCTGGAATGAAAGTGGGCCAGGTCGAACGTGATCTGGGCATCACGCCGGGACTGATCTACAAGTGGCGTCAACGATTTCGTGTAGATGAAAATAGCGATGAATTGAAACCGACTGCGGAGCGTGAGGCGGATGCCGAGATTCGTCGTTTAAAGCATGAGTTGTCGATTGCACGGGAGGAGCGAGATATTTTAAAAAAGCTATCCAAGTGTTCTCGCAGGATCGACCGCGATGAAGTTTCGATTCATTGAGAGTCACCAAGCACAATTCAGTGTACGGCGGATGTGCCGGGTGTTGGAAGTATCAAGCAGTGGCTTCTATGCTTGGTTGAAGCGGGCTGTCAGCCAGCGGGAGCGGGACAACGAAGCGCTTTTGCGGCGGATTCGCGACATCTTCGAGCGCAGTCGCCAGCGCTACGGCAGTCCACGGATCCACGCGGAGTTATGGGCAGCGGGTTGGCGAGTCAGCCGCAAGCGGGTTGCGAGTTTGATGCGGCTGGATGGCATACGGGCGCGGCGCAAACAAGGCTACGGGGAGCGTAGGCGATCGCATACATCCGGTTTAGCGGCAGCGAACCTACTGCAGCAGGACTTCGCAGCTCAGCGCGTCAACCAGAAGTGGCTGGCCGATATCGTGCAGATCAGAACCGGTGAAGGATGGCTCCACTTGGCGGTGGTATTAGACACATATTCGCGCAGGATTGTGGGCTGGGCTATGAAGCGGAAGGCGGACAGCCAACTGGCGATGGCTGCCCTGAAAATGGCTTTGGGACAGCGGCGTATTAACCGCGACTTGGTCCATCACAGTGATCGCGGCAGCCAATATACCAGCAAGCAATACCGCCAACTCCTGCAGGACAATCGTATCCAAGCCAGCATGAGCGCTGCCGGAAACTGCTATGACAATGCCATGATGGAGAGTTTCTTCGCGACTCTGAAAACGGAATGTTCAGCTATACGCTTTGCTACAATTCAAGAGGCTCGGCAAGCTGTGTTCGATTTCATAGAGATTTGGTACAACCGGCAGCGACGGCATTCTGCCTTGGGCTTCCTTAGCCCGGCACAGTATGAACTCGCTGACGATTAGACAAAATCACTGTCCACCAAAACGGGGCAAGTTCAAACTCGGCGCACTCGGTGGTAAAGAAAAACCCCTCCGCCCCGCCAAACCCCCTCTTTTTTGCGCCGCGAGCACTTTGCGTTATACTCTGGTTCACAATACAGGTTGCCCGCCACACACACCCGTCGCTGATCGGGCGGATCGCTCGTGAGCGTAAACCTCCCCAACCTCTATTGTGAGAATATTTCGCTCGCAAAGAATGTTCTACTAGATTGCTGTTTAGGAGACAGAACTATGTTTAGGTCAAAGCAGTTAGCCCGACTCGTTGTAATACTCATGTTTGTGGTGTTGCTGGTGGTGCCCATCAGCGCTCAAGATGCCCAACCGGTCAAGATTGCCACTGGCTGGGGCGGCGCAGAATTGGCTGCCTTCGTAGAAGTGCTGGAAGGCTCCGGTATTGCCTACGAGATTCTCAGCCTGTCAAGTATTGAGGTCGATCTTGGTCCGCTGGTCGCCGGTGGCAACGCTCCCGATCTGGCGCAAATGCCGCGCCCGGGCGTGACCGCCAGTTTCGCGCGTGACGGCGCGCTGATTCCGTTGAGCAGTGGCGATGATCCGGTCTTGTCAGCGGAAGCGCTGGCTGACACACCCGCCAGTTTGCTGCAGATTGGTACGATAGATGGGGAACTTTACGGCTTCATGGTAAAGGTCTCTTCGAAGGGCACCTTCTGGTACAAGCCGGCCTCGCTGGCGGCGCTGGGCGCGGAAGTCCCGACCACATACGATGAGCTTGTGGCGCTTGGCGATGCTTACGTTGCCAATGGGCAAGTTCCCTTCATGGTTACCGCGGGCTCCGCTTGGGTGCTGACGGACTGGTTCGAAACGCTGTATGTCAGCATTGCCGGTCCTGAGATGTATCAGGGTCTGTTTGTGACCCACGAAGTCGAGTGGACCGATCCGACTGTCGTCGAGACGCTGGAGACCTTCCGCCGCATCTTTGATCCAGCCGATGAGAGAATCGGTGGCGGCGTAGACGGCGCGCTTTCAACGGACTTGCGCTCCGGTATTGACGCCGCCTTCCGTCCGGAAAACCCGGCTGCCGAGCTGTTCCTGTCCGGCAGTTTCGTCGGTGGCATCATCAGCGAAACCTTCCCCGATCTGGTCTGTGGCGAAGATTTCGATTGGTTCGATTTCCCCGAACCCGGCGACATGCACGGCGACACCTTGATGGGTGGCGGTGATGTGATCATGATGTTCAACGACCGGCCCGAAGTGCGCGCCATGATGAACTGGCTTGCCAGTCCCGAATCGGCAACCATATGGGCGACCGCCGCCGAGGGTGCGATTCTTTCGCCCAATACCGGTGTGCCGCTTGAATCGTATGACGCCTGTAAAGCAAAAGAGGCGCAGCAAATCGGCGCGACCGATGTATTCGTCTTTGATGGATCCGACTTGGCGCCGGGAGCCGTCGGCGGCGACGCCATGTTTGTCGCCTTGCAAGACTACCTGGCAGATCCCGATAGCATGATGGATATCCTGGAAGCGTTGGAAGACGCTGCCGATGCCGCTTACTAGCGCAATCTGAAGATTACTGACGCGGGCAATTCATGTGGGTTGTCCGCGTCTTGTCTTAACAATGGAATGCGCTTGTGGCTGCTTGCGATTCTAGAAGGCGCTAATTGATATTCGTCTGGGGCATTCCTCCATTGGCGTCGGCCACCAGACCGGCACCGGGAAGGCGCCGACGGATTCCTCAATTAGGCTCGCGTTCCCAAGTCAAATGCGGGTGTGATCACGCTGTGAGTTCTATTGTGCGACATCATCAAACTTCCGGCGGTGTCATAGGCTGACCATCGTTGCCGAGGCTAATTATGCACATCGACAGACGCCAGCCGGCGCGTAATCACGGCCCGATTTCTACAAGGAGGCGAAGGTGGTGACAATTGGCAGACACAGCAAATGGCTGCCCCTGCTATTTGTAGGACCTGCGCTCTGTATACTCGTTGTTTTCCTGGTTTATCCCACGCTTCACACCGTACTTTTGAGTTTTACCAAAGGCACGATTCTGAATCCGGGTCGGGAGTTCGTTGGCTTGGCAAATTACCAACGGTTGCTGACAGCGGACAATACTTTTTTGCGTCTGGATCGCTGGCCCCCGAGCGGCGTGCTGCCCAACACGGCTCTGTGGATACTCATATTTCCGCCAATGACAGTTTGCATAGGCATGCTCATCGCCATTCTTTCCGACCGAGTTCGCTACGAATCCACCATCAAGTCGATCATTTTTCTGCCGATGGTAATTTCTTCAACCGCCGCCTCAGTGATCTTCGTTTTTGTTTACAGCCCCGACCTGACCAAAGGCGTGCTAAACGCCGCCATGACAAGCATCTTTACCGACATGGAGCCGATTGCCTGGTTGGGACGAAAGGAATTGGCGAACCTCGCTATCATCTTTGCCGCTACCTGGGTCTCGGCCGGGCTTCCGACCGTAGTGCTGTCTGCTGCTTACAAAGGCTTGCCGCGCGAGATCCTGGAAGCGGCGCGGGTAGACGGGGGCACCGCCTGGCAGATCTTCTGGCGCGTGAGCCTGCCGATGATGATTCGTCCGGTGACCTTCGTGACCATCATGTTGACCATCAATACCTTGAAGATGGTTGATCTAGTGCTGGTCATGACAGACGGCGGACCTCGCGGCGCAACACGAGTGATCGGTTACACGGTCTGGCGGGAAATATTCGGCAACAATCGCGTGGGCTATGGCAGCGCGGTGGCGGTTATCCTCTTTATTTTGGTGACTCCGGCGATCATTTATCAAATTCGTCAAGTTCGAGCTGGTTTGTCATGACTTCAGCCCAACCACACGTCCGACAAGAGACGGCGAAGTTTTTGCCGAAGCAATCCTGGAGCGAAACGCTTATTTCAGTGACCCGCCGCGGCACGGTTCACTTCCTGTTGATTTTCCTGGCTTTTGTTTGGCTGACGCCGTCTTTCGGCATACTGATAACCTCCTTCCGCGCGCCGTCAGAAATCGCCACTTCCGGCTGGTGGACAGTTTTCGATGAGCTGGGTAGCCTGAGTCTGGACAACTATGACGAAGTCCTGCGCAACAGTCAGCTAGCGCCACCGGGTATCGCCCAGAATTTCGTGAATACCCTCATCATCACAATTCCATCTACCATCCTGCCGATATTCTTCGCGTCACTGGCTGCCTATGGCTTCGCCTGGATGCACTTTCCCTTTCGCAATACGCTGTATTTGTTGGTCATTGCGCTGCTAATCATCCCGCTGCAAACGACCTGGGTTCCCGTGTTGCGCATTTACAATATCTTCGGCTTGGCGGGCACCTGGCCCGGTATCTGGCTGGCGCATACCGCCTATGGGACGCCTTTCGCCATTTTCCTGCTCTACAATTTCTTCGCCGATTTACCGAGCGAAGTTTTCGATTCCGCTCGCGTAGACGGGGCATCGGAATTGGTGATTTTCTTCCGCATCGTCTTGCCGCTGTCGACGCCGGCGCTGGCATCGCTGGCAATTTTCCAATTTATTTGGGTCTGGAATGATCTGTTGAATGCGCTGATCTTCCTGCAAAATTCCAAGATGTTCCCCCTAAGCGCAGGAATCCGAGAACTGCTGGGTCAATACGGATCTCAGTGGAATCTGCTGGCAGCTGGCACCTTCGTTTCGATGATCGTGCCACTAATTATCTTCTTCTCACTGCAGCGCTATTTCGTGCATGGCGTGACCGCCGGGGCAGTGAAGGGCTGATGCAGGTTGCTGACATGACACATTTCCAAAGCGTTGCTCTCCAAAAGCGACCGAGCGTTTTGAGGCAATTCGCTCGATTGGCGAATCGAGTATTCGGCCTCTCCGGGCGTTTAGCCATGCTTGCATGCGTTGTGCTTCTGCTTTCGACATACCGTAGTTCGGGCCTTGCGCTCATAATCCATGTACCGGCTGATTATGAGACCATTAGCGCGGCGCTGGAATATGCGCCCGACGACGCCATTGTAGAGGTTGCGGAGGGGACCTATAGGGAGTCGCTCGTTATTGACCGCCCGCTGACTCTGCGCAGCAAAGAGGGCGACACAGTGCTTCTGTCCGGCTCCGACGACGAGCCCGTCATTCAGATTTCGGACACAGAAAATGTGATCATCGACAACCTGACCATCAGCGGTGGCAAGTTTGGCATTTTCGTGACGCGCAGCCAAAACATCACGATTCGCAATAACCTTATCTCTGACAGTCGTCTGGTGGGCGTCAAGGTACGGCTTGGCGCAGCCGATATTCGCAACAACACCATTCGCGATGCCAACGCGCCTTATGGCCGAGGCATACATATCACCAATACCACGCAATGGGCTGCATCCTACGTCATCGGCAACACCGTGTCCGGCAATGCGCTTAGCGGGATCGTCACCAATATGACCGGCATGATCTATATCGAAGACAACATTGTTACCGCTAATAAGCAGCATGGTATTTCGATAGACGAAATGTCCCACGCCTTGGTGGCCGATAACATCGTCGACCGTAACGCTGAAACCGGCATCTACGTTTTCGATATGTCCATGGCGTCAATCTGCGGAAATGTAGTCCGAAATACAGAGGCTGCGGTCTCTGGCGCCGGCATGCGATTCGGCAACGGCATTCTGATTGATTTCCACTCCATGGCGGAAGTGCATAATAATATCGTGATTGACAATGCCAATCATGGTATTCAAATGTTGATGGATTCACGTATCGTCGCCAGCAGCAATGATCTGCGGCGAAACGGCAGCGACGGCCTCCCTAAATATACCGTTTTGGATTCCGGGCACGGCTGTTAAGCGCCCCGCAGATGAAACACAGCTCTGTGCCTTTTTATTAAAGGAACCTTGTAGGGGCGATCCTGTGGATCGCCCGATTGTCAGAACAATATCGCTGAGTGCGACTCACAAAGTCGTCCCTACACCGATTCATTCTTTGTGCCCTCTGTGTCTTCGTGGTTCAAACTTCCCCTCGCTGTACTCCCTTAACTCGGTATACTCGGTGATTAAATATTGACAACCCCGCCCCGCATCCGTTCTAATCTACTCCCAATACTCAGCCGCGGAGCAGCGCCATGGCGCAGGTCAAATTCACACCCAACCTACAACGCTTCTTCCCCGATCTCTGCGAATGCAGCATCGAAGCCGCCACTGTCGCCGACATCGTCTCCGCCATCGACCAGCGCTGGCGCGGTCTGGGCGATTACATCATCGACGAGACCGGCGCCCTGCGCAAACACGTTAACATCTTCGTCGGCGACGAACTGCTGCGCGACAAGCAGACCCTCTCCGACCGCGTCTCCGCTGACACCAGTATATTCATCGTTCAGGCATTGTCCGGGGGCTAGATGCAGAGAAAACTCCTCGTCGGCACGCGCAAGGGCTTGCTGATTATGAGCCGCAAAGGCAGCTCCGATTGGCAAGTCGAGTCAGCGTACTTCGAAGCGATTCCGGTGGTCTATGCCTTCCGCGACCAGCGCACCGATACTATCTGGGTCAGCCTTGATCACGGGCATTGGGGCGGCAAGCTGCACCGCTCGCGCGATGGCGGCGCCAACTGGGAAGAGGTCGAAGCCCCCAAGTATCCCGAAGGCGAGAAAGTCCCACCCGACTTCAGCGTGCCCGCCAAGACCAACTATATCTGGCTGATCGAACCCGGTGGCGCTGAAGAACCGAATCGCCTCTATGTCGGTACCGATCCGGGCGGACTCTTCGTCAGCGATGACGGCGGCAACTCCTTCCACCTGGTCGATACACTCTGGAAACACCCGAGCAACACGCACTGGTTCGGCGCCGGGCGCGATCATCCGGGCACGGTCGCCATCGTGGTCGACCCGCGCGACAGCCGTCATTTGACCATCGGCATCAGCGTCGGCGGCGTCTACGTGAGCACCGACGGCGGCGAAACCTGGGAAGCGCGCAACCGCGGCTTGTTCGCCGATTACCTGCCCGACCCGCATAACGAGCACGGGCACGACCCGCATATCATCCTCGCCAGCCCATCCAACCCCGATGTGCTCTGGCAGCAGAATCATTGCGGCATCTTCCGCAGCAAAAATGGCGGACGGCAATGGCAGGATATCTGCGATAAGAACGGCGGTCCGGCCGGTTTCGGCTTTGCCCTGGCAGTGGACGAAGAAGACGAGAATGGCGCTTGGGTGGCGCCGGCGGTCAGTGCCGAGTATCGCGTGCCGGTCGACCGCGCCCTGGTCATCAGCCGCACGCAAGATGGCGGCCTGACCTGGCAGGACCTGCGCAGCGGCTTGCCCCAGCATAATGCCTACGATCTGGTCTTCCGCCACGCGCTGGATAAAACCGGCGACACGCTGGCTTTTGGCACGACCGCCGGCAACTTCTACGTCTCCGATGATCGCGGCGACAATTGGCGCTGCCTGACGAATAATCTGGCGGTGGTTTACTCGGTACGCTTCATGTAGTTGGCTTCGTTATTCGTAACTGAATTCGATGACTTAAACATCTGATTGGAGAAAGACTGTGGCGCATCAATTGTTGCAGAAAGTTCAAGGTTGTTTGTATGGCGGCGCCATCGGCGATGCCATGGGTGGACCCGCCGAGTGGCACATGCCGGATGAGATTCGCGCGCGCTATGGCTATATCACCGACTTGGTCGAAGGCTGGGATGGACCATCGGACATCGGAAAGGGTGATGGCCGCTACACCGATGACAGCCACATGATCCAACTGCTCAGCCGCTGCTATATCGAGCGCGGCGATCACCTGGACGCCCACGAATTCATGCGCCGCATCGTGCCGATGATGGCTCACGAACTGCGCTGGGTACCGGAGCGCGGTCAGGAAATGCTGCTGGTTGACCGGCTCTTTTATCCGGAAAAGTGGCTCTACATGCGCTGGCTGGCCAATGCGGATCCGCGGCTGGGCGGTGTCGGCAACATGGTCAACTGTGGCGCCGCCATGTACGCCGCTCCCGTCGGCATCGTCAACGCCTGCGACCCCATGAGCGCCTATGCCGAAGCGGTCGATGTCTTCAGCGCCCATCAATACAGCTTTGGCCTGGAAGCGGCGGCGGTCATGGCCACCTGCGTCGCCGAAGCCTTCAAGCCGGAGGCCTCCGTCGCCTCCATCATTGACGCCGCGCTCACCGTCGCCAAAGACGGCACCGCCGACTGCATCGCCGCCATCGCCGACCGTGCCAGCACGCTGACCGACTGGCGCGAAGCCATCGGACCCCTGCGCGATGTCATGCGCGAATACGACACCTCGCCCGATGACGCCAAGTCCCATCGCGGTGACGGCAGCAATTATTGGAATCCCAGCCGCGAGCACAGCATCGAGGAAGTGCCGGTCGCGCTCGGCTTCCTGGTGGTGACCGGCGGCGACTTCGAGCAGACCATCTTCGGCGCCACCAATTACGGGCGCGATAACGATTCCATCGCCGGCATGGGCGGGGCGATCGCCGGCGCGCTGCATGGGATTGACGCGCTGCGTCCCCAGTGGGTCGAAACCATCAACAGCGCCAATCGCATCGACTTGAAGCCCATCGCGGCAGACCTCGCCGACTTGACGCGCAAGCTGCAAAGCCAGCAGCTCGCCGCCGCACAGAGCCGTCAGGCGGCTTTTGACGCGCTGAGTGGGTGAGACTCAAATCCTACCCCTTCCCCGAAGCATCAGGGAAGGGAGTTCGGTCGCCTCGTGAGCAGATCTCGACTTGCATCGTCAGTTGCCCGGCTTGACGGATGTTCAGCGCGGGGTGGTCGAGGCGCAGATTGAGGCGACCGATCGTGAGATTGACGCGCTGGTCTATGCGCTGTACGGCTTGAGCGATGATGAGGTGCGGGTGGTGGAGGGTGGGTAGTATAAGAATTGCGTTAATATTATGAGAACATTTGTACGCTTCTTTACTCTTCTGTGATATGATGAAAGACAAGTCGATTACGCGACTTTGCAGAATCCAAAGACGTTAACCATCATAGGATACAACATCAATGGCAAAGAAGAAGGTTTTCATCAGTTTCGACTACGAAGATGACAAGCACTATAAGTATTTGCTCAATGCGTGGAGCAATAACCTGGACTTTGATTTCGAGATAGTCGACCGTACTCCTCCGGAGATCCAGTCAGACTGTATTGCCGTCATCAAGAGCAACCTGACGAAACGAATCAAAAGCGCGTCGCACACCTTGGTCATCGTCGGCAAGAACGCAAACAAGCGTCATCCAGACTGGCGGGAAATTGGTTACAGGAATTGGATCAACTTTGAAGTTGCCAAGAGCAAGGAACATGGTAAAAAGTTGGTAGGTGTGAAGATTAAACGCAGTTATGAGAGCCCAGAGGAGTTACTCGAATCTGGGGCTAGCTGGGCAATGAGTTTCACAGAAGAGGCTATCACCAAAGCTCTCAATGACGCCTAGTTGATATGTCAGACGAGAAAAAACGAGAGATACTGTACGCTCACTACAAAGACGTTGTTGCCAACCGTCGCAGTCAAATTCGTAGTCGCTATCGGTATCTTCTCTTCATTCTAGTCGTTGTCGTCCTTATCCTATTGCAACTGTTGCATCCTAAGTTGGTTTTCAGCATATTTGCCGGATTGGCCGAGCGATTTCTTGGCACGACGATCGCAGACGACTTCCCTATACTCGAAACTATTTTACTATTTATCTTTATGTTACTCATAACGCGGTATCTTCAAATTGCTGTCGGTATCGAGAGATCTTACAATGATACTAACTTTCTCGAAGAAAAGATCCGATGTAAATTCGGAGTTCCGATCAAAACTGAAGGTAAAGCCTACGCTGAGAAATACCCTACGATTCTAAATCTGTACGACCTTCTGTATAAGATCTTTATTCCTCTTGGATTGCTGCTTATTGCTTTTTACAAGTTTTGGCAAATAAGGCCAATTACTGTGGCGCGAGAAAATCTCCTCGGATTCCTTAATCTAGGTTCCACTGTCGTAATCATTGCATTTGTATCGTTCTATTGGTGGTTTTGTTACTCTAGTTCGATTAAGCGAGGCTTCGAAATGTTATGCGGGGCTCCAACCGAAACCGCTCCGTCAACGAACGACTAGGCATCACCGACAGGTTAAACTCTCTGTGCCTCTGTGGTGTATCCCCAGAATCCACGACCATTCAGTCGCCCCTCGCACCCCAATCCCTGCTACCCTGACCCCATCGCGCCTTAACAACCGAATCCCTCGACCTGATCTTCCCCCGATTTTGTGGACACAAGGATTGTCCAATATGATAGGGACTGGAGGGGAAGATGGCGGACATAAAGAAGTATCCGGACGAGTTCAAACGCGAAGCATTGAAGTTGGCTGCACAACCTGGAATGAAAGTGGGCCAGGTCGAACGTGATCTGGGCATCACGCCGGGACTGATCTACAAGTGGCGTCAACGATTTCGTGTAGATGAAAATAGCGATGAATTGAAACCGACTGCGGAGCGTGAGGCGGATGCCGAGATTCGTCGTTTAAAGCATGAGTTGTCGATTGCACGGGAGGAGCGAGATATTTTAAAAAAAGCTATCCAAGTGTTCTCGCAGGATCGACCGCGATGAAGTTTCGATTTATTGAGAGTCACCAAGCACAATTCAGCGTACGGCGGATGTGCCGGGTGTTGGAAGTATCAAGCAGTGGCTTCTATGCTTGGTTGAAGCGGGCTGTCAGCCAGCGGGAGCGGGACAACGAAGCGCTTTTGCGGCGGATTCGCGACATCTTCGAGCGCAGTCGCCAGCGCTACGGCAGTCCACGGATCCACGCGGAGTTATGGGCAGCGGGTTGGCGAGTCAGCCGCAAGCGGGTTGCGAGTTTGATGCGGCTGGATGGCATACGGGCGCGGCGCAAACAAGGCTACGGGGAGCGTAGGCGATCGCATACATCCGGTTTAGCGGCAGCGAACCTACTGCAGCAGGACTTCGCAGCTCAGCGCGTCAACCAGAAGTGGCTGGCCGATATCGTGCAGATCAGAACCGGTGAAGGATGGCTCCACTTGGCGGTGGTATTAGACACATATTCGCGCAGGATTGTGGGCTGGGCTATGAAGCGGAAGGCGGACAGCCAACTGGCGATGGCTGCCCTGAAAATGGCTTTGGGACAGCGGCGTATTAACCGCGACTTGGTCCATCATAGTGATCGCGGCAGCCAATATACCAGCAAGCAATACCGCCAACTCCTGCAGGACAATCGTATCCAAGCCAGCATGAGCGCTGCCGGAAACTGCTATGACAATGCCATGATGGAGAGTTTCTTCGCGACTCTGAAAACGGAATGTTCAGCTATACGCTTTGCTACAATTCAAGAGGCTCGGCAAGCTGTGTTCGATTTCATAGAGATTTGGTACAACCGGCAGCGACGGCATTCTGCCTTGGGCTTCCTTAGCCCGGCACAGTATGAACTCGCTGACGATTAGACAAAATCACTGTCCACCAAAACGGGGCAAGTTCAACCCGACCCCGCCACAGCCGACGAAGCCCCTCCCTCCTTGTGGGGAAGGGGTTTGGGGTGCGAGGCTTTTCCGGACAAAAAATATTTTGCTTTACGGAAAACATCCGGCAAAATCTCCGAATCCGCCCCCTGACCCCTCTGTGTCTCTGTGGTAAAACTGGAATTAAAAAAAGGGCGATCCACATGACCCATTCCCCCTCCCGCAGCCAAACCTTCTTCAACGAAGACGGCGTCGCCGGACTGACCCACCGCGCCTTCACCGCCGCCATGGGCTACGACAGCGCCGACATGTCCCGCCCGCTCATAGGCATCTGCAATACTTACAGCGAGCTCAACCCCTGCAACAGCCACCTGCGCCAGATCAGCGAAGCGGTCAAGCGCGGTGTCTTGCAAGCGGGCGGCTTCCCGCTGGAATTCCCCACCATCTCTCTGGGCGAGACTCACCTCAGCCCGACCTCAATGCTCTATCGCAACCTGGCGGCCATGGACACCGAAGAAATGATCCGCGGCAACCCGCTCGATGGCGTTGTCCTGCTGACCAATTGCGACAAGACCACGCCAGCCGCGCTGATGGGCGCCGCCAGCGCCGACATCCCCACCATCATGGTCAGCGGCGGTCCCATGCTCAACGGGCATTACCAGGGCGAGATCCTGGGCGCTTGCACCGATTGCCGCCGTTACACCGTCGAGTATCAAGCCGGTACGATCAGCGCCGAAACCTACCAGGCGGTCGAGCAAAACCTGGTGCGCAGCGCGGGCCACTGCATGGTTATGGGCACCGCCTCAACCATGAACTCGCTGATGGAGGCGCTCGGCATCGCGCTGCCCGGCAATGGCGCTATCCCGGCTGCCGATTCGCGCCGCCTGCGTCTGGCTCAAGCGGCTGGAAGGCAGATCGTCCAACTGGTTGAGCAAGACATCCGCACCTCGCAGATACTGACGGCGGACGCCTTCGACAATGCCATCACCCTGCTGCATGCGCTCGGTGGCAGCACCAACGCCATCGTCCACCTGCCCGCTATCGCCGGACGCCTCGGCATTGACCTGCCGCTCGCCCGCTTCGATGAGCTCAGCCGCCGCACGCCGCTGATCGCCAATATGCGCCCGACCGGCCAGTACCAAATGGAAGACCTCTTCTACGCCGGCGGCATCCCCGCTGTGCTGAAGCAACTGCTGCCCCTGCTGCATGGCGATGCGCTGACCGTCACCGGACGTACCATGGCGCAAAACCTCGAATCCGCCGAGGCCACCAATTCGGACGTCATCCGCTCGCTTGACGATCCGCTGCAGCCGGAAGGCGGCTTGAGCATCCTGCGCGGCAATCTGGCGCCCGCTGGCGCGGTCATCAAACACGCCGCCGCCACCCCCGCGCTGCTCAACCACCGCGGACCGGCGCTCGTCTTCAAGGATGTGAACGACCTCAAGGCGCGTATCCACGATCCTGCGCTGGACGTGACGGCCGATCATGTGCTGGTGCTGCAGAATAGCGGTCCCGTCGGCGGACCGGGCATGCCCGAAGTCGGAAATCTGCCCATCCCGCACAAGCTGCTCAAGCAAGGCGTGCGCGATGTGCTGCGCATCTCCGACGCCCGCATGAGCGGCACGTCTTATGGCGCCATCGTGCTGCACGTCGCGCCGGAAGCTGCGCTCGGTGGACCGCTGGCGCTGGTGCGAGACGGCGATGAAATCGAGCTTGATGTCGAGGCGCGCCGCCTGCACCTGCACGTCAACGAGGCGGAGCTGGCGGAGAGGCGGGCGCACTGGTCAGCGCCGCCGCCCGCCTTCGGACGCGGCTACGGCCAGCTCTACCTGCAGCATGTCAATCAGGCTCCGCTTGGTGTTGACTTCGACTTCCTGCGCGGCAGTGATCCGGTGACGTCCGTGGAGCAGCCGAAGTTTTGACGCACTAAAATCGAAATGACGTAGCTTGACAAACTTCGTTTAATTGGAGAAACTGTATTGAAACAATTTCGCCGCAGACGGGAACTCAGAGATGGCTGTTGACACACAAGTGGGTGCATCAATGGCATTGGAAACGGCAAACCGCAATACAGAACGAATCGCCAGATTGGAGGCGGGTTATCAATATCTCGCCACCAAGGCGGATATCGAAAAGCTACGAGCGGACTTGACTTGGCGCATCGTGATCGCCATGAGCATTTTGACCGCTATCTTTGTCGCCATCGTGCGAATGCAGCCTAGCAGTGTCTAGGAATACGCCCTGCTCCGCCGCCCGCCTTCGGACGCGGCTACGGACAACTCTACCTGCGCCACGTCAATCAAGCGCCGCTGGGTTGCGATTTTGATTTTCTGCGGGGGCGTGATGCGGTCAAGGCGGCTGAGCAGCCGAAGTTTTAGCCGCTTCAACCTCTTTTTGACAGCATAGCGAATGCGAGTATAATATATTTTATGTATTTTATCATGCTTCCCCCCCCCCCGCAAGGTAACAAGATTCCAACATAATATGCGCCTGTTTGGTCGTAGGCAATACGGCGTTCTGATGATCCCCATCTCTAGCCGTGTCTTTTCAGTTAGATTAATTGGAATAAGGAGTTAGTTATGAAAACCTTGCTATTTCCATCGTATCATGTTCTTGCCAAAATCGGCCTTGTGGGAGCCTGTCTGGCAGCTTTACTGCTGACAGGGATCATCGTGGCCGCGGATGATGACAGCGGCGCCCGCAACCCGCGGTCTCACACGAGCGCCGTATCAGATCAAAGCGCGGACTGGAGCATAAGCATCACATGCACTAAACCGAGCGGGAGCAACCAAGCGGACTGCTCGAATGAAGCAGGCTGGAAGACGCGAGTGACATTAAGAGGGGTCGTGAATCGTTTCGCCGGCACCGGCAAGTTCCGCGGGCATTTTGCCCGCACCTGGACCGCGGAGTATGAGAGCGCGGTCAATACTTGGACGGCTTGCAGCGGAGCGAACAGGAGCAGCGGTTTCGGCCATCGCTCGGTATGCGGGAGGCTCGATGTGACCCATAGAGGGACCAGGAGTTACCACGGCGGCAGGGGGTATACGAGAGTCCACTGGGTGTCGCCCTACAACAGCACCGCGGTATCGAAGCGCAAGGGCGGCCAGCCGAACAGTGGCAAGATTCGGATCACGGTCTCAGCACAATACGAGGGTGGCGGCAGCCCGAAGACGGCGACCTACATCATCTCCTACCCGTGAGCGCCCGCTAGGCGCCTTATTGCCTGCTGGTTTGCAAACGCAGATTCTTTTGGGGTAAATCGGCCGGTAGCGGGGATGGCTGCTCCACCGTGCTTTGAAGCTCGATCCGCCGTCCCTGCGCCTGCGCCATCGCCAAGTCTTCTTCGCGCTCGATCAAATCCAGGTGTCCGAGACGCCGATAGCCGGTGAAGCCGCCGATCTCCTCGTGCAGGCTGGACCAGATGTCATATGCTAGCCGCATCAGCGGCAGTTCGCGCAGGCCGCGTCCATTGGCACGCACACCACGTTCGCCCAAGCCACCAGAAGCGCCGCGGCGATCATCTGCGCTTCCAGCAGCAGCACACCGGCTCCGCGTTTCGCCAGTTCCCAGGTGACCGCGCAACCATAGATTCCGCCACCGACGATGACATAATCGGCCATGTGTACCCTCATCCCCTAGCCCCTTCCCCCATGAAGAGAGAAGGGGAATCCTTCCCAGATTGTAGCGCTCGTTTGGAGGCAAATCCCTCCCTCATTTTGGAGTCGCGAAGACATAGACCCTTAGGGGAGGCGTTTGGCGGGGGACTTTCTAACGATCCAGCACGCCATCCGCCAAGCCAGCCGGCAGCGCCAGCGGCTGATCAAGCGTGCTCTTGATTTCGATATGTTGACCGGCCGCCGCCGATTCTTCCAGTGCCTGCATGATATCCAGCACATGGAAGGCGAGGTCGCCACTTGCGCGATGCGGACGCCCCGACTGAATCGCATAAGCCATGTCCGCCACGCCGGCGCCGCGCCCGATGTTCGGCGTATGGGAAAAGGGGATTTCCTGCCACTGGCGCGTCCCCGCTTTCAAGATGCTCACTTCGCCATTAAACTGATTCGGTTTCTGCAGAGAAAGCGAACCGTCGGCGCCGTGGATCTCCATCGCCGGAAGGTGATGTCCCCACACGTCAAAGCTGGTGATCATCGTGGCGACGGCGCCGTTCTCAAATTCCAGCGTACCCGCAATATGGGTGTTGACCTCAACGGGCAAGACCTGCCCCATGAGCGCTTCGCTGGTCGCTATGCGTTCGGGAAAGGTAACGCGCGCCGAGCCGGTCACCCGCGCCACTGGTCCCATCAAATTGACCAGCGCGGTCAGGAAGTAGGGACCCATATCGAAAAGAGGTCCTCCGCCCCGGCGATAAAGAAAGCCCGGGTTGGGATGCCAGCTCTCTGGTCCGCGGCTCATAAAGAAGGCGGTCGCGGCAATCGGTTTGCCGATGTCGCCTTTGTCGATTGCGTAGCGCGCGGTCTGATTACCGCCGCCGAGAAAGGCATCCGGCGCGCAACCCAAGCGCAGCCCAGCCGCTGCCGCCGCTTTCACCACCCGCTCAGCTTCCGCGCGATCTAATGCCAGCGGCTTTTCGCTGTATGCGTGCTTGCCTGCTTCGATAATCTGCAGCGATACATCGGCGTGGGCGGCGGGAATCGTAGCATTGATGACGATATCGATATCATGCCGAGCAAGCAGATCCTTGACGCTGTGCGCCTCCAAGCCATAAGTCGCTGCGAATTCCTTTGCCTTATCCGACAAGAGGTCGGCACAAGCCACAATATCAATGACTTCGAAAGGCATGCAGCCATGAATATACGCTGGCGCAATATCGCCGGTTCCGATCAGTCCGAGCTTGAGCGTCTGCAATGGTCTTCCTCTATTGGCCCGATTCACTTGCTCGCGTCCTGAAGAAGGGGCGCGCAACTGAACGAATCCCTATGCGTCCAGCACGCCATCCGCCAAGCCAGCCGGCAGCGCCAGCGGCTGATCAAGTGTGCTAGTGATGTCAATATGCTGGCCGGCCGCCGCCGATTCTTCCAGCGCCTGCATGATATCCAGAACGTGGAATGCCAGGTCGCCGCTGGCACGATGCGGCCGCCCGGATTGAATCGCGTAAGCCATGTCAGCCACGCCGGCGCCACGCCCGATATTGATGGTATGCGTCAGCGGGACATCGAGCCACTCGCGCGTCCCGCCCTTGAGCGTGCTCACCTCGCCATCAAAGCGATTGGGATCGGGCACAGTGAGCGAGCCGTGTTCACCATGAATTTCGATATGGGGCAAGTGGTGCGCCCAAATATCGAAGCTGGTGATGACAGTGGCGATGGCGCCGCTCTCAAACTCCAGTGTACCGGTATTATGCGTATTGACCTTGACCGGCAAGACTTGCCCCATCAGGGCTTCGCTGGTCGCGATTCGCTCGGGGAAGGTCATGCGCGCCGAGCCCGCCACCCGCGCCACCGGTCCCATTAGATTCACCAGCGCGGTCAGATAATAGGGTCCCATATCGAAGAGCGGTCCGCCGCCCTTGAGATAGTAGAAACCGGCGTTGGGATGCCAGCTTTCCGGACCGTGGCTGAGGAAGAAAGCGGTCGCGGCGATCGGCGCTCCGATGGCGCCGTCGTCGATGGCTTTGCGCGCGGTTTGCCCGCTGCCTCCGAGGAAGGTATCGGGCGCGCAGCCCAGACGAACGCCGGCCGCCGCTGCTGCTTTGACGACCTTCTCGCCGTCAGCGCGGTTGAGCGCCAGCGGTTTCTCGCTGTAGGTATGTTTGCCCGCCTCGATGATTTGCAACGAAACCGCGGCATGGGCAACCGGGATCGTCAAGTTGACCACGATGTCGATGTCGTCGCGCGCCAGCAGGTCGTCCACGCTGTGCGCGTCCATGCCGTGTTCGCTGGCGAAGGCCTGGGCGCGGTCGACCAGGATATCGGCGCAGGCGGCGATATTGATCACCTCAAAGGGCGCGCAGCCGCGAATGTAAGCCGGGGCGATATTGCCGGTTCCGATGATTCCAACATTTATTGTTTCCACAGTTTCTCCTTGGTTTCGAGAGAAACAAACTCGGCCAATTACTTCATGAATTCAGGAATGTTGCCACGCACCATTGGCGGGTTGGAGACCGGCTTCGCCCAGTTGACGCCGTTCGCGATCACCTTGTGCACGATGGGCATGTGGAAGATCGGATAGGTCTCGTGCCCCGGGCGGAAATAGAAGATCTTGCCTTGCCCGCGCTGATAGCAGCAGCCGCTGCGGAAAACCTCGCCGCCCTCGAACCAGCTGATGAAGACCAGGGTATCCGGCGGCGGGATATCGAAGTGCTCGCCATACATCTCGGCTTCGGGCATTTCGATGACTTCGGGCAGACCATCGCAGATCGGATGCGATGGGTCGACCACCCAAATTCGCTCTTTCTCGTCGGCTTCGCGCCATTTCAACATGCAGCCAGTGCCCATCAGGCGGCGGAATATCTTCGACAAATGACCCGAATGCAGCACGATTAAACCCATGCCATTCAGCACGCGCTCCTGCACGCGGTCTACGATTTCGTCGCTGACTTCGTGATGCGCCATGTGGCCCCACCAGGTGAGCACATCGGTATTGTCGAGCACTTCTTGCGTCAGCCCGTGTTCGGGCTCATCCAGCGTGGCGGTCTTTATGTCAAAGCCGTAGGGCGCCAGACCCTTCGCCAGCGCGCCGTGTATCCCCTCGGGATAGACCGCGGCGATGTGCTCATCGCGTTTTTCGTGCCGGTATTCATGCCAAATCGTCACTCGTATTGCGCTCATTACTGCCCTCTCGCTGTCCCTCGTAAGCATCAGCCCCGCATTATGCACCGCAGGCGGACGATTTACAATTGATTTCTTAAGACCAAGGCCGGACAAACCCCTCATCATTGGGGGCTGGAGCGGGCGGATTCAGCGATAAGCTAAATCAACGGCAAACGTTTAATAGGCTCGGAGCGATGATATGGGCATACTAGAGATCATCATTGGTGGTTTCCTGCTGTTATTAGTGAATTCCAAGTTTCTCAAGCCGCTCATGTCCTGCGGCATGATACTGGTGGTCTTGCATCTGATTGCTGAAGCGCTCAAAGCTGTCTTTAGCGGCGCAATCGCTCAAGCCTGTTCGAAACGCACGCGCCGGTAGACTTCGCTGAGGGGGATCTCGCAGTCGAGCGCCGGGATGAGCAGGCTGGCACTGATGAGATTATGTCGACTGCTCGCGCCGCACATTATCCAGACGCGGTTGTCGATAAGTTCATTCTTGTAGGGCTGCTCGCTCTCCCACTCAAGATACTCATCTGCGCTCCAAAGCCTGTCAGGCATGTATGGCTTCACCAGCATAACGAGACGCCTCTAATCCTTGCGGGCGACAAGAGCATCGCCCTTTCCATTGGTTTGCAGCATATCCCGTTACAACCGCGCCTCAAACCCCGCCATGGCTTCCAGCGCCTTGACGATGCCGTGATTGCCTTCGCCGCCCAGACCTTGCGCCTGCAGCGTGCGATATAGATTGAAGCAGAGCGCCGTGGCGATCACCGGGACGCCCATCTTATCGGCCGCGCCCAGCACCAGCCGCAGGTCCTTCTGCTGCAAATCAATCGAGAAGCCGGGCTCCCAATAATCACGAATCACCTGCGGTCCGCGGTTGGCCAGCATCCAGCTGCCGGCCGCGCCGCCGGTCACCGCTTGCAGCATTTTGTCCAGGTCGACGCCGCCAGCCTGGGCGAATAGCAGCGCCTCGCTGGCTGCCAGCATATTCACCACGCAGAGAATCTGATTCGAGAGTTTTACAGTCTGGCCCGCTCCACCTTCGCCGACGTGCGTGATGGTGCTGCCCATCGCCTCGAAGCAGGGGGTCGCGCGCGCCACATCTGCTTCGCTGCCGCCGATCATGATGCTGAGCGTGCCGTTGGCCGCGCCCTCGCTGCCGCCGCTGATGGGCGCATCCAGCATCGCCACGCCCTTCGCCTTGAGCAGCTTGGCGATCTCGACCGTGTTGACCGGATTGATGGTGCTCATATCGATGACCAGATCACCAGCGGAGGCGCCATGAATCACGCCGTTCTCGCCCAGGACAACCGCCTCGACATCGGGGGTGTCACTGACGCAGATGATGATGATGTCGCAGGCTTCCGCCACCGCTTTGGGCGAGTCAGCCGCCGATGCGCCGCGCTCGACGAAGGGCGTCATGCGGCTGGCTGTGCGATTCCAGACGGTCAGGTCAAAGCCGGCTTGCATCAGGTTGTCGACCATGCCGCGCCCCATGATGCCCAAGCCGATGAACCCAATTTTCTCGCTCATAGCGCTCGTCCTCGTTTGCCGTGAATGGAATGGATGCGACTATGGTAGCGCAGGAACAGTGACTTGCCAATTCGCTTGATTTGCGCTTAACTTAAAGGATGATGTTTACCCCCCCCCCCCCCCCCGAATATATGTTCTAGTTTTTTCTTGCTGCCTTGCGTGGGGTTGCTGTGAGCGCCTCTCATCACGGCGGCGGGCAGCCCAACTTCAAGAACCGCACGCTTTATCACGGTGACAATCTCGATTTCCTGCGCGGCATGAACAGCGAGACGGTGCATCTCATCGCCACCGATCCGCCTTTCAATAAGAACCGCGATTTCCACGCCACCCCCGATAGCTTGGCTTCTGGCGCTCGCTTTCAAGACCGCTGGTCCTGGGAGCGGGATGTGCATGAAGAATGGACTGACAGCATCATCGACGACTGGCCCGCCGTTTGGGAAGTCATCACGGCGGCGCGGGTGGCTTATGGCGATGATATGGGCGCGTTCCTGTGCTGGCTTGGTGTGCGGCTGATGGAGATGCGGCGGGTATTGCGGCAGGACGGTAGCTTGTATCTGCACATTGACCATACGGCGCACGCTTATGTGAAGTGTCTGATGGATGCTATATTCGGACGTAAGAGTTTCCGCAACGCGATTGTGTGGGCATACGGCAAGGCAGCAAGAGGTGCAAAAGGTATTGCTAAACAATATGCAAGAAATCACGATACGATTTTATTCTATTCACGATCTAACAAATGGACATTTAATCCTCCATTGGGAAACCATGTGCTATCTGTCGAGAATGCGAGAAAAAAAGGTTTCAGAAAAGATGAGCGTGGTTGGTTCAAAACCGCGCCACGCGGAGATTATACAGATGAGTCAATTAAACGACTAGAAAGTGAAGAAAGAATTTATAGGACAAGGACCGGGACAATTAGGATTCGTTATGATTTGCCAGAAGAAAATGGCAAGGTCGTAGAACAGTACAGATATGGCTCTGTCTGGGATGATATTCCGGATATGATGCACGCACCGAAAAGTGAACGACAGAAGTATCCCACGCAAAAGCCGATCGCCCTCTATAGGCGCATTATCGAAGCCAGCAGCAACGAAGGCGACATCGTGCTCGACCCCTTCTGCGGCTGCGCCACCACACCGGTCGCCGCCGAGCAGCTCAAGCGTCAATGGGTCGGCATGGACATTTGGGACGGGGCCAAGGATATTGTTCTGAAACGCCTGCGGGAAGAGTGGCTGGTCACGCCCGAAGAAGGCGAAAACCTGATGTTCCCGCATATCGTCCATGTCGAAACGGCGCCGCCCGTCCGCAGCGACGACAACGACATGGCAGCGCCCAGCTTCCGGCTTAAGATCCAGCGTCCCGTGCAGGCTTGGCAGAAAATATCGCATAAAGGCATGATGAATATCCTGGCACAGGCGCAAGGCACATCGGGTGGCGTCATTTGCGCTGGCTGCGGGCGCGTCCTCGAAGTCGAGTTCATGCAGCTCGATCACATCCAGCCCAAGGCTGACGGCGGCAAGAATCACATCACCAATCGCATCCTGCTCTGCGGTCCCTGCAACCGCCGCAAGCGCGACAACCTGACCCTGCGCGGCTTATTGCGCGCGAACAAGAAGAAGTCGGTGAATTGGATGAAAGACGAGAGCATAGCAAAAATGGCGCGGGAATATGCCCGAGAGCGGACGAAGTGGGCGCGCGACCACTTTCATACAGAAGCCTGTCAGGCGCTCATCGCTGGACGACGCAGCCCTCTCTAGCGCTGTTTTGCCAACCCGGTCTTTTGGCGCAAGTCCTCATACCCCAGCGCGCGCACCGCATTCCAGAAGCGCTCGACATTGCCCAGCTTTACCTCATCGTAACCACGGATCATATCGGGAAGCGCCGCCAACGCAACTGCCTGCTCATAATTCTCGCCGCTTAAGTCCTCCAGCGCGGCGAATATCAGTCGACGATATTGCGCGATCAAGTCCCGCTCGACGCGCCGGACGCGATCGTAGCCGAAAGGATCAAAGGGCGTTCCGCGCAGAAAGCGCAGCGGGCGCAGGCCGCGATAGACGATATCAAACCAGCGTCCCAGCTGTATCTTGCGATTCAGGCCCAATGCTTTCAGGAACGGCGGCTGCAAGTGATAGCTCATGCGCGCGCGCTCGCCAAACTGTGCTTTCATCGCCGCTCGCAGGTCAGGCTTCAGGCTTAAGCGCGCCACCTCGTATTCGTCTTTGTATGCCATTAGCTTGAAGAGGTAACGGGCGAAGGCTTCGCTCAAGTCGGTCGCGCCGGGGCAAGTTGCCTGTTCCGCCGCGTAAACTCGCTTGACATCCTCGATATAGCGCCGCGCGTAAGCCTCGTTCTGATAGGCGATCAGTTCGGGCACGCGGATTTCCAGCAGACGCTTCAATTCGCCCCCCGCTGGCAACGAGTCGATCAAGGTCTGTGCTGCTGCCGACCGCTCCACTTCGACTTCGAGCGAGCCGGCTGCTTTGACTTCGACGCTTGCGAGCCAGCCCGAATCGGCGACTGCCAATCGGCCGGCGCGAAAGGCGTGCTGATTATCCTCGATCTTGACGCCGTTAAGCTCGATGGCGCGCTCGATACTGCTGGCGGACATTGGCAGCAAACCGGCTTGATAGGCGGCGCCGATGACGATCATGTTCGCCATCATATGATCGCCGAATAGGGTCTCCGCCAAGCCCAGCGCATCAAAGAAGACGTTGTCGCCCGCGCGCGTCTGCCGATTGATAATTTCCAGCAAGTGATCGGCTTCCGGGTATTCGACTGTGGTATCGCGCACCATGGCGCCAGTCGCTACCTTGCTGGTACTGACGATGGCGACGCTGCGCTGCGGATTGGCGCGGATCAGGTTCAAACTCGCGGTCGCCGTCAGCACATCAAAGACCAGGAAGGCATCGGTCGCGCTCGCCCCGATCTTCGGCGCGATATCGACCGGCTCGGCAGTGATCTTCAAGTTGGAGACTACAGGACCGCCTTTTTGGCTCAGCCCGGTTTGATCCAGCGAACGGACATGGTAACCATCCAGCGCCGCCGCCGTGCCCAGCACCTGATTCGAAGTGACTACGCCCGTCCCGCCGATGCCCATGAGCAGGATGTTCGCCGCGCCGTTCACTTGCCGATGCGGCTCAGCGATCACTTGCTCAACACGGTAGCTCGGCGCGGATCGCTGCGTCATCTCGGCCGGAATCACGCTCATAAAGGCGGGACAGTTGCCTTCGAGGCAGGTGTAGTCTTTATTGCATGAGGACTGATGAATCTGTGTCTTGCGTCCGTACTCGGTTTCTACCGGCTGCACGCTGAGGCAATTCGAGACGGCGCCACAATCACCACAGCCCTCGCAGACCGCCTCATTGATGACGATCCGCAGGGCCGGGTCGGCCGCGAAGCCGCGCCGCCGTTTGCGCCGCAGGTTGGCTGCACATTCTTGATCATAAATCAGCGCGGTCACACCGGGCGTTTCACGCAGAATCAGCTGCGCTTCTTCCATGCGGTCGCGCTCCCAGACCTCGGCCCCCACTGCCCAGCGCGTGTCCGGCGGAAACTTCCCCGGATCGGCCGAGACGACGATGGTTTTCTTGACGCCCTCGGCGTAAAGCAGGTGCGTCATTTCCGGCACCGGCATGAGGCCGTCGGCTTCTTGCCCGCCGGTCATCGCCACCGCCGAATTATAGAGAATCTTGAAGGTCATGTTTGCCCCGGCGGCTGTCGCTTGACGTATCGACAGAGAACCGCTGTGGGCGAAGGTGCCATCGCCGATATTCTGGAAGATATGATCGATATCGGTGAAGGCTTCGGCGCCGACCCAATTTGCGCCCTCGCCGCCCATCTGCGTGACGCCGGCTGTATTGCGATCCATCATGATCGCCAGCGTGTGACAGCCAATGCCGGCCGCCGCCATTGAGCCTTCCGGCACTTTGGTCGAGCGGTTATGCGGGCAGCCGGAGCAGAAGTAAGGCTGCCGCGCCACGATCGGGATGGCGCCGAGGTCGGGCAAGCGGTTGATCTCCCGCAGTCGCCCTTCCAGCAGCGGCACATCGACCCGCCCATTCAGCCGCCGCGCCAGTATTCGAAGGACCTCATCGGCATCCAATTCGTTATCGGCCTTGACCAACTTCTTGCCGGCCTCGTCCTTCTTGCCCACTATGATGGGAGTGTGCCCGCTGCCGTAAAGCGCTTCCTTGCAGAAGGTCTCGATGAAAGAGCGCTTCTCTTCGATGACGAGGATCTCGTCCAGACCAGTGGCGAATTCGAGCAGGATATCCCGCTCGAGCGGAAAGATCATGCCCAGCTTGAGCAAGCGGATGCCCGCCCGTTCCAAGCCATCGTCATCCAATCCGATATCGTGCAGCGCGCCGCGCAAGTCATACCAGGTCTTGCCCGCAGCGATGATGCCCAGCCAGGCAGTGGCGGTCGGGACGGCAATCTCATTGATGCGATTCGCCCGCGCGAATGCCAGCGCCGCGTCCAGCCGCTCGTCGTGGATCTCCTTCTCTTGCTGCACGCTATATGGCGAGAGCAGGGCGGTGTTCTGTGTCGGGCGCCAGGGCTGCCCATGAACTGTGAAATCCGGCTCGATAACATTGACCCGCCCGTGACCGACTTCAACGCTGCTGTACTCATCGGCGACATCGGTGACGATCTTAACGCCAACCCACAAGCCGCTGAATCGCGACAGGGCAAAGCCGAGCAAACCCATGTCGAGGATTTCTTGTGCGCTGCCCGGATAGAGGATCGGCATCAAAGCATCGTATAGCGCGACCTCCGAATGCGAGGGGATGGTCGAGGACTTGCAAGAGGGGTCATCGCCAGCCAGCGCCAGCACGCCGCCGTATTGCCCGACGCCAGCCAGATTGGCGTGCTTGAAGGCATCGCCGCTGCGATCGACGCCGGGTCCCTTGCCGTACCAAATCCCGCAGACGCCGTCGTATTTGGGCTCGGGCAGCAGATTGACCGTTTGGCTGCCCATGATGGCGGTGGCGGCGAGGTCTTCGTTCACCGCCGGGATGAAGCGAATGTGATGCTCTTGCAGCAATCCCGGAATGCGCTCCAGCGCGAAGTCCAGCGCGCCAATGGGCGAACCGCGGTAACCAGTGATCAAGCCGGCGGTATGCAGTCCGCGGCGCTTGTCCGCCCGGTGCTGATCCAGCGGCAGCCGCGCCAGCGCTTGAATGCCGCTCATGATGACGCGGCCATCTTCGACTGTGTAGCGGTCTTCCAGCGTAAAATCTTTGAGTTCGCGCTGCTCTGTGATTGTCGGTGGTGGCTTAGTTTCGATCATGAATGTTCCGATGTATGTAGATCGCTATACTTCCTTTATAACAGATTACACTGGCGATAGCATCCGAGACTGTGCATTCCGCATGGGTGATTGTCGGACGGACAGCGGTAGGATATGGGCATAGACTGGGTGAATTCGGAGCGGAATTGGGCGGAATTGTGATTTTGCCGGAAGTTTACCGTAAAGGGAAATACTTTTTGTCCAACATAACCTGTTTTCCGGAAAGGAAGCGAAGGCGTTTTGGGCAGCCGCGTGATTAAATTGTTAAGGCGCGGTGGATACAGTATAAGCGGGATGCGCGTAAAGGAGGCGACTAAGCGGTCGCGCACAAGGTAGACTGTAGACGCAACGGGCGATTTGGTAGATCGCCCCTACGTTGACACATATGGCTAAAGTCTATATTGCGGTCAGCCAGGCGCTCGCCGCCAGGATTAGCAGGGCGAGCGCAGCGATAAGCAGCGTCAATCGGTATTCGCGTTTCCGCAGAGCGCGCCACTCGTCCATATCCCCTTTGCCCCGTTCCAGCAGCAGGCTGGTCCGCTCCAGAGTCGGCGCCACGCCAAATTGCAAGACCAAGCCGGCCGCCGCCATCAAGATGATCAAGAGGTGCTTGACCAGCAGCATCTGACTCCAGCGATTGCTGAAGCGCAGCAAGCCCTCGTAATTCGGATCGGTTGACATCTGCAGCAGGCCGGTGACGATTAGTACTGCCAGCGCCAGATTGCCCAGGGTTGTAAAGCGCTTGCGAATGCGCCGCAGCAATGGATACAGAACGGGCTGATCCGCGAGGGCGCGATTTAATTCCGGGATGACCAGAAATGTCACCAGCAAGATGCCGCCGATCCAGATGACGGTCGCGCCGATATGGCAAAACAGGCTGAACGTCAGAGCAGCTTGAGACATGCTGCCCCCATCCCCCGACCCCTTCCCCCACAGGGAGGGAAGGGGAGAACAATCAACAGAAACTGAGCACGTAATCTCCCTCCCTCGCTATGTGAAACACTCATTGTCAGGCGGGGATCCGCGGGTCCGGGGGTGGGGTAGTCCGCGCGCGCAACCAAGCCTCGTATTCCTTCTGCGCTTCTGCGTTTAACGGGTAGTACTTTTCCAGTGTTCCGCCTTCTTCCAGCTTCATGCGGGAGAAGACTTCCCATTCCGCTTTTTCCGCGGCTGCTTTGGCGACTTCGCCCGCCAGCGCGACCGGCGCCACCACCGCGCCATCGTCATCGGCAACGATGACATCGCCGGGCACCACGAAGACGCCGGCACAGGCGATTGGGATGTTGACCGCATGGGGGAAAATGTCGGTCTGCGTATGGAAGTTCGGCGTGACCCCGCGCAGCCACAATCCGAGATTGAGCTTCTGCACTTCGGGAAAGTCGCGGATGCAGCCATCGATGACGACGCCTTGGCCGCCACGCGCTTTGAACGATGTCAGCATCATCTCGCCGAAAATGCCGCTCGCCATGCTGCCGCGGGCGTCGACAACGACTATATCACCGGGCGCGCAAGCCATGATCGCGTGCCGATGCATTTCGCGCTCGGGCGAGGCGGCGTACTCATCACCCCAATGCACATCTTCGCGCTTGGGCATGAATTGCAGCGTGACTGCCTGGCCGGCGACGCACTTGCCCGGATTGAAGGGCGTCAAGCCGACCAAATGCGGGTTGCGGATGCCTTTCTTCGCCAGCGTGCCGGCGATGGTCGCCGTGCCGATCTCGCGCAGCCTGTCGATGACCGACTGTTCAATGTGTTCAAATTGCGGAATCTTCCTCATGGTGTCCCTATAGGCAAAATAAATATCGTGAAGTCTGCCCGATTATAGCACCTTCCCGGCGCGCGAATGGACAGTGTGATCGTGTACATGGTGGAAAACTGTCAAAGGCCTATATACGCGCTCAAAGCGCGGCGCAGTCCTGATCAACTGGCAGTTGGTAGAGGGCGGTGGTAACATTAGCTCATCTTGGAGTTAAAAAGCGGCGGCGAAAACGCAGCGTTCAGGCCATTAATCGGTCGCACTTCCTATAGAATGCGGTTTTTGTAAAAGAAATTTAAGCCATGGAAACTGGTTCACCATTCGATACCGCTGATCTCAGCGCTCGCGAAGCCTTAAAGGTGTCGCTCCAGCCAGCGGTTCTCGTTCGCAGCCTGTTCGCCAGCGCCATCATTTGGCTGATTATGATGAGCCTGCTGCCTTCGTATCCGGGCCTGATATTCCAAGGCAAGCTGACGTGCTATTTTGCCGCGGGACTGAGTATTGCGCTGGTTAGCCAGTTCGTCATCGTATTTATCACCTCACTCTTTAGTTCAGACCATACCACGATGGCGGTTCTGCAGAGCCCGCCAGTGGTAGTTCAAGGCATCTTCGCCGGCGGCGTGATTGCGACAGCGCCCGCCGATATGGCGCCGGACACCCTGTTTGCGGTGGTGTTTTGGATAATCGCGCTCTCATCTTTCCTTACCGGCGGCTTTCTGCTGCTACTGGGCATTGGGCGTGTCGGGGAATTGATTCGCTATATACCCTATCCCATCGTCGGCGGCTTTATGGCCGGTTTGGGTTGGCTAATGCTGAACGCCGGCTTTAGCGTCGTTGTTGGTCTAAAGGTCAATGTAGAAACTTTGCCTATTCTCATGGACGGCGGAGTATTCGCACGCTGGCTGCCGGCTGTGATGGTTGGCTTGGGCATATTGGCGCTGCAGGCTCGCATCAAGAGTGTGATGATTATGCCAGGCGCTATTGTCGCGTCTCTCTTACTGTTTTATGCCTGCGTTTATGTCATCGTTGGCGATGTGAAAATCGTGGAAGAAGCAGGTTGGTTCTTGCCAAAAGTTTCAGGCACGATTAGTTGGCAATTGCTCGATCTCGGTGCAATCGCGCAGATTGATCCCGCCATGATCGCGGCGAGCGCCGGCGGTATCGTGACTATGATCGTCGTCGTTACGCTTAATTTGCTTTTTACAGCCAGCGCGCAGGAACTCATTATCAAGCGGGAACTCAACTTCAACCGCGAATGTACGGTCAACGGCGTGGCAAATATCGCCGCTAGCCTGTCTGGTGGCGGTGTAGCGGGCTATCATACTCCGGAATTCTCGACGCTAGTGGTAGCCTTTGGCGCCTATGGCCGCCTGGTTGGCGTCATGCTCGCGCTGATGTTCGCCGTTACGCTCTTTTTCGGTGGCGCGATCTTCTCTCTCATTCCGCGTTTCCTTCCCGCCGGAGTTTTGATGTATTTCGGAATGCTTTTCATGAAAGAGTGGCTGCTGGACAGCTGGTTCAAGCTGCCGCGGCGCGATTACATGACTATTGCCGTCATCGCGCTGACTACTGCGCTGCTAGGTTTCCTGCCCGGTATCGCCTTGGGCCTGTTCGTGGCGATATCCTTCTTTGCCTTGGAATACAGCCGTATAAATGTGATTAAACAGGAACTATCCGCCAACATTCATCGAAGCAATCTCGACCGATCTTTCGCGCAAAACCAACTTTTGGACAAGGAAGGCGAGAAGGTCCTGATCCTTCGCTTGCAGGGCTATGTGTTTTTTGGCACCGCGTACAGATTGTACAAACATATAAAATCTCTCATTGAGGATGAAGCCGGTGAACCCTTTAAGATGTCTCATCCTCGACTTTAAGTCAGTACGCGGCTTCGATGTTTCAACGATTATGGACTTCAGAAAGTTGGAGCGGCTAACGGAGATGCACAGTATCGAATTGCTGATTTCAAGTGTTTTGCCGCATTTGCAGCCGGTATTGGTGGATGGCGGTATTGTGGAGCGCAAGTTGGCTGCGTCAATGATATTCGCTGATCTCGATCATGCGCTGGAATGGTTTGAGAATGTTTTGCTGGAGGAGGCCAATCTGCTGGCAACCACGCAAGTTACAGTGGAGCAGCAGCTCGCGCAACACGCGATCATTGATAGCCGCGATGTGAGCGCATTGCACAAGTATCTCGAACGCATCGAGACAGCGGTTGGCGATCTGATCTTCAGTCAAGACGAGGAGTCGGATGCCCTGTACTTTATTGAATCGGGCCGCGTCGATGTGCTGTTGCGGGGTGAAGGGCAAGATAAATTGCGTTTGCGCAGCATGACGGCTGGCACCGTTGTGGGCGAAGTCGGCTTTTACCTCAAGAATGCGCGCTCCGCTTCGGTTGTTGTTACGGAGGCCGGTGTACTGCAGCGGTTAAGCCATGCGGCGCTGAGCCAAATGGAAGCGTCTGAACCGCAAACCGCATCGGCATTACACGTATTCATCACATGTGTATTGTCCGACCGGCTTTCGACTTCCAATCGCGTGATTCAGAATCTGACGGATTGAGAGCGCCCCTTCTCGGTCGTCAACGTCGGCCCGATTCAAGCCACTTTACCGCGTCTTTGGCGAAGTAGCTGATGATCATGTCGGCGCCGGCGCGCTTTATGCAGGTCAGGCTTTCGAGGGCGGCGCGTTCCAGATCAAGCCAGCCCCGCTGTGCCGCTGCGTGAATCATGGCGTATTCTCCGCTGGTCTGGTAGGCAGCGGTTGGCTGCGTGTACTTTTCGCGCAGGTGGCTGACGACATCAAGGTTGGGCAGGGCAGGTTTGATCATGATGATATCGGCGCCCTCCTCGATATCAAGCGATATTTCCTTGAAGGCTTCGCGCTGGTTTGCGGGGTCGAGCTGATATTGGCTGCGGTCCCCGAAACGCGGCGCATTGCCGGAAGCATCGCGAAACGGACCATAGAATGCGCTGGCATATTTGATGTAACGCATCACCGCAACATGCTGAGCGCTGTTGCTATCCAAAGCAGACCGAATTGCCGCCACTTGACCGTCGACCATGCCGGAAGGCGCGATAATATCCGCTCCGGCGCGGGCATGCACCAGCGAAGCCTGCTGCAGCAGGTCCAGTGTATGATCATTGTGCAGGTAGCCGAGGGGCAAGCCGGGATCGTAATGCGGATTTTCAAGCGAATTGATTATGCCGCAATGCCCGTGGTCGGTGTATTGGCAGAAGCACATATCCGTAATGACTAAGAGATCGGGATCGGTGTCCTTTATCGCGGATCGCTCGCGGAACGATACCGTCGTCCGAGAAGTTACCTGAGCCGCACCAGTCTTTGTGTTCGGGAATGCCGAAGAGGATGACCGCCGGGATATTGAGCGCGGCGATCTCGCGGACTTCGGCAGCCAGATTGTCCACCGACAACTGATACTTTTCTGGCAGCGAGGCTACGGGCAGCTTGACGCCTTTCCCGTGCCGTACAAAGAGCGGATGAACGAAGTCATCGGAAGTAAGCTCCGTTTCGCGCACCAGCCGTCTCATGTTTTGCGACAGACGCAGTCGCCGCAGTCGAACTTTCAAATCAGCGTGCCATGTCGCTCCGTTAGCCATCTCCAGACTTCTCCTGCTCCGCGCCTAGCTTTGAAAGTGCTAATATATGGTGACTTCAGATATGAGCATAGTTGATGTTTTCAAATCTTGCGCAGACAACCATATATCGGTAAACGTATGCAGGCAGAGCATTCTTATGCGCGTCAGGGACAGAGTACACGACTTTACGACAGAGCGAGGAAGCAGTCATGAGTTTGAGCATCGGCATCGTCGGCTTGCCTAATGTCGGCAAGAGCACCCTTTTCAACGCCCTGACCCGCGCCCAAATCGCGGTCGCCGCTAATTATCCCTTCAGCACCATCGAAGCCAACCACGCCGTCGTGCCCCTGCCTGATGAGCGGCTGGCGCGCTTACAGGCTTGGGTCGGAGTGGGCGAGGCGATACAAGCACGCGTGGACTTCGTCGATGTGGCCGGCTTGGTCAAGGGCGCGCATAAGGGCGAGGGCTTGGGCAATCGATTCCTCGGGCATATCCGCCACGTGGACGCCATCGCCCACGTCGTGCGCTGCTTTGATGACGAGAATGTCGTGCACGTCAACGCGCTGCCGGACCCGGCTGATGACATCGCCGTCATCAATACCGAGCTGGCGCTGGCCGATTTGCAGCAGTTGGAGCGCCGCCTGGAAAAGTTGGAGCGCGAGGTCAAAGGCGATCGCAAGCTGCAGCCGCAGTTGGAGATGGCGCGCCAGGTCGAAGCATTCATTGGCGCGGGCGAGCCACTGCGGAAATTCGATCAGCGCTATCATCCGGACTTCATCGCCATCGATTTCGAGTTGCGCTTCCTCACAGCCAAACCGATCATCTATGTCGCCAATATCGGCGAGGAAGGGCTGCAAACTGGCAATGCCTACCTGGAATCGGCCCGAGAGATCGCCGCAGCTGAAGGCACTCAACTGATCGCTGTCTGCGCTGGACTTGAGCAGGAAATGGCCAGCCTGAGCGACGATGAGCGCGAGGAGTATCTCAGCGTTTACGGCTTGCGGGAAAGCAGCCTGGAAAGCCTGATCCGCGAGAGCTACCGCCTGCTCGGCTTGATAAGCTATTTCACCTTCAACGAAAACGAGGTGCGCGCCTGGACGATTCGCCATGGCTGGAGTGCGCCGCAAGCCGCTGGGGTCGTGCACAGCGACATGGAGCGCGGCTTCATCCGTGCCGAGGTCATCCCCTTCGCCGTCTTCGAGCAGCATCAGGATCGCAATGCCATCCGAGCCGCCGGTCTGCTGCAAGTGGAAGGGCGTGAATACGTGGTGCAGGATGGCGATGTGATCTTGTTTCGCTTCAATGTCTGAGCAGCTATAGGCAGAATTCGGCGATGAGATCGGTGTAGATCGCAAGGCACTGCTCGACTGATGCCAGATCAACCCACTCCTCACGGGCATGGGCGCCAGTCCCCTTTGGTCCCAAGACGACTGTCGGAATGCCCTTTTCGCCGAATAGCGCCGAATCCATCCACCAACTGCTGCCGATCAGCGGTACATCGGCGCCGAGTCGCGCTTGGGCGACCCGCTTGAGCTGCCGCACCAGGGGATGCGCCGCCTCAATGCTATAGGCGCCGCGGGCGAAGGTGGCTTTGACCTGCGCCTTGAAGTCGGGATCAGCCGCAACAATCGCATCGAGGATGACTTGTGCTTCTGCCTCGACGCTCGCCAAAGTCTCGCCGGGGAGGGTGCGCCGCTCGACCAGCAACTGGCAATGGGCGGGGTACATTGAGATCTCCTCGCCGCCATTTATAAGCGAGGCGTGCAGGGAGCCGCTGCCCAGCAGGTCATGCGTCGGCGCCGCGCTCATCGCTCGATCATGGGCATCAAGCGCGACCAGGACGGCGCCCATCTTGGCGATGGCGTCAATGCCAAGTTCTGGGCGGGAGCCGTGCGCCGCCAGGCCGAAGGTCTCGATCTCCAGCCAGACGAAGCCGCGATGGGCGATGCTGAGTGCCAGCTCGGTCGGCTCGGCGCTGAGTACGGCGTCGGCGGGCCAGCGCTGCCACTCCGCCAGCAAGGCCTCGGTACCGATGCTGCCGTATTCTTCATCGACGACGGCGCTTAGCATAACATCGCCGGCGAGGTCCATAGCGCGCGCTGCCTTGATCGCCAGCATGCAGGCTGCCAGACCACTCTTCATATCGTAGGCGCCGCGCCCGTGCATCCTGCCGTCGCGAACCTTCGGCTCGAAGGGGGCGTCCATGCCTTCGACGCCGACCACATCGGTATGCGCGTTGAGCATCAGCGACTTGCCGCCACCGCTTCCCCGCGCGATCAAGATGACATTCGGGCGGCCGAGTCCGGCTTGCTGGACGTGGGTTTCCAAGCTGTTCTCGCGTCCCCAGTCGGCGATGTAGTTTGCGATGCGCGCTTCGCCCGCGCCGCCGGGCACGAGGTCGGGGTTGACCGAGTCGATGGCGACCAGGTCGGAGAGGAGGATAGTGAGTTCGTTCATATGAGTGTCTTTCACCGGTCGAGTATGTGGCGAAATTTTGGCGCGTTTGCGCGGATCGCGCAATAGGATTTTAGCTTGTGCAAATGCCGAATCCCAGTGTTGACGGGGATTTTCGAGGATTGCAATGTATCATTTGCGTTGGCACAGCAGAATGTTTTTTTGTGCAAATAAGCTGGGCAAAAGGTTGAGCCTATATGCGCGTTGCTGCGAGGGTAGCAGGTCATCAATCCGAATGGGCGACCAAAAGTTCAGGTCGCATGTATCTGCCCCTTCACATCCAGCAAGCCGAGCAGGAAGCCGCGCGGATCTTTCACCTTCGGCAGGGGCAGTTGACGCAGCGGCTCGATGAATTCGACCGGCAAGGCGCCCTCGCTGATGATGCGATTGATTAGTTTGCCGACATCGTTGTATTGCATGATGACGGCGTTGAGGTAGTCGTCGTTGGCGGTTACTTTCCATAGCTCAACCGCCGAAAGCAGCGCTTCGAGGTTATGCACCAGCATGCCGATCTTGTAACGATATTCGGGCTCGTTGGTGTCGCCGCGGTCTTGAATCGCATCCATGATGTCGGCGCTCGCCTTGACGAGCCGCTTGGCGTTCAAGTCAATCGGCAGGGCGCAGCGGGCGATGTAATCAGCATAATCGAAGAAGGGCGGACGACGGGTTTCGCGGCTGTCGTTGAGGATCTGCTTGCCTTCCAGCGGCACGTAGGCATTCTGGCTCAGAATACGAGTCCGCTCCTCGATATCGCCTTTCGCGGTTGCGTCCAGGTAGCGGCGCATATGTTTGTAAGTGAGCAGCGTGTTGAGGGTGTAATGGCCATCAAAGACGGGATAGACAAAGGAATCGATGGCGTTGCCGCCGATGTTGGATTCTTTGAGGAATCCCTTGGATCCAGTGACCAGCAGATTCTGAGACAAGACTTCGTTGCACTTGAGCAGCAGCCAGGATTTCAACATGATGCCGTGGAATTGCAGAAAAGGACTGTCGCTGAATGCCAGGGCGCGGAAGAAGGAAAAATTGATCAGCGCGGCTTGCTGCACCAGATTGTACAGCTGGCGGAAGACATTGCTGAACTGTATGGGGTTGGCGCCGAAAATATGCTTGCTGGACAAATGCTCTATGGCGGCAGGCAGCGAATCTTCCACCATCTTCACACCCATATAAGCGCAGTGATATTTTGCCGGGAGCGCCATGCGCTGCAGAATCTGCAGTCCGCGACCCACTTGTCCGATTAGGATTCCGGGACCGTCGATGTCGAATTTTGTGAGCACCATCGTGCGCAGCACATGCGTCTCCAGCCGCTGCCAGTTTTTGGTGCTGCTATGTGGCACGACAAATATGGATATTGACCGCGGACCATCGGCAGAGGGATCGACCTTGGCGACAACCGAGTGATAATCGGCATGGTATGAATTGTTTATCAGCCACTTTTGCCCTTTGATATGAAAGCGCTTTTCGTCCGGGTCATCCGACATGGGTGTGGCGCGCGTCTTGACGCTGAGCAAGTCGCTGCCGGTATGCTGTTCAGTCCAGCCCAGGGTGAAGATCTTGCCTTTGAGTTGCGCCGCCAGTTCGTCTTCCTCGGCGGCGACCAACATCATGTATGCCAAGCCGCTGGCTGCGCAGGCGGTCATATAGCTGGGGTCATTGCGAAAGTGCTTGGTGGCTTGCAACATCGAGCCCATCAAATTGAATGTGGGGTAGACATTGTCCAGCACATCCATCATGCCGTCGCGCAATCGCTGGTAATCCAGGATGTCTCCAAATTGCGCGTCTTTAACGATATCCATAAAGGCGGGGTGTCCTGTATCGGTTGCGCTTACTTCGCGGATTTCTCGCGGTTGCATTTCCGGCAGAGCATCTGGCAGTTGTCTGCGCTGGTTTTGCCGCCTTCGGACCAAGGGGTGATATGGTCCGCTTCCATATCGGATATGTGAAATTCCTCTTTACAGATAGCGCAGATGCCGTCTTGTTTCCGGTAGACTCTTCGCTTCATGCGGGCGTCAAAGGCACGAAGGTTAAGATGCTTTTCTTCGCAAGTGAGGATATACGGGTATATGCCTGATTCTCGCTGAACGTCCTCGTCATCAAGCAACTCTTCAACTTCGGCTTCGATCTTTACGGGGTCGAGTTTCGCGTCTTTGTAGGCGTTGTACAGGCTGCCCCAGTCCACGCCCTTCATAGACGACCTGTATTCTGTGAAAGCAGCTTTTATCCAGTCAATAACAGATTGAAAGTATTCCCAGAGCGGCTCGGCACTATCATCGTGCTGGTGATTCCGCATATACTCTCTGATATTATTCTCGCTAATCCACTTGATCGCTGTTTCCAAATAATGTTGCCGATCCACCTTCACCGAATTGCTTAGATAGTCCCTGCCAATTTGATACGCCGGGCAACCGCGCTTGCTGAAATAGCGCTTGGCGTCTGTAACCCAGGAGCCGGAGTAAATCGCATTGAGCAATTCTTGACTCGATAGCTGTTTCCCCGCGATATTGATGATCTCAAACCATTCCAGCTTCTCGCTATCTGTGCCAGTACACACATAGACCATCAGCTTGTAATTGAGTATCCGCTTCTTGATGTCCGATTGCTGATTGTCAAAGCCCAGCCCCTTGAACGAGAAGCCCGGTTTTTCCGCTACATATTGAGCGATGGAGATAGTGCGCTGCTGACCGTCAATAATTTCGTAAGTGCCGTCCTCGCGGTCTGACCAGTACATGACATTGAGCGGGAAGCCCTTGAGAATAGAGTTGATGACGGCTTTGCGCTCTTTGTCATCGTAGATAAACTCGCGCTGGAAGGGCGGGCGAATATCGAGCGCCCCGCCGTAGCCGACCACGCCGCCATCGCCGTCGTCATGGTAGCCGGCGACGAGGTCGCGCACTGTGAGGTCTAGCAGCTCGATTTTCATCGGTTATTACCTTCCGTGTGCTGACACTCAGGCAGCTGATGCCATAGCTCCCAATGCGATACCATGTTGTCTATCTTGTCAGCAGGACATCCCATCTCTATCAGGAATATCGAACGCATGATTACAGAGATATACGCATAAACTTCTTGGATAGAATAAAGGCACACTTCATTTGATTTTTGATGCGTATGTTTGTTGCGAAAGTGTGCAAGCTGCTTGGCAATATGTTCTTGTCCTTTTGATTCCCTTTGGAAATGTTGTGTATATTTGTTACTGCAAGAAAAATAGCTGGCGATAAATTCAATGATCCCACTTAGGATACCAGCCATATTAGACCTATCTGCCTTAATGTCTCTGTCCACTACATATTCTTCAATGAAAGAAAATGCGTGTATCAGATCGGTTTTGGTAAACCGGTGTGCATCAACCATTTGCATATACTGGAAAGCCAAACCTTCAACGAATGCGAAATCCTCGCGCCACTTTGGAAACAAAGTTGCGAACTTGCTCACATTCCCTTCTCTGCCAAGCAAGAGCGATTGCAGTATGGAATACTTTGTTTGTTGCGTCGAGTGCGCAATATGCCCATAATTGAGTTCTATACTCAATGAATCAGAGCGTGTTTGCTTCGAGTTTATGGTAATTGTATGAGTTTCAATATATTCTCTGCGCCCGCTCATTATCGAAAGAAAAGATAATAACTGTGAATAAATCAGTGAGTTGACCTCAGCTTCTGGCGTAGGATTCTCAAAACTGACGTGAATGAAATGCCTTGATGATATGTCTTTGCCTGTGCTTGATGGCCCTAGATATATTGTGATTGTTCCAATATCTATTTCAATTGCGATGGGTTCGGGCGGGGTATACACAATTGTTTCAAGATCGCTGACGCGGTAAGCCCTGCCCTCTGGAATGTTGTCTTTCCATTGATGCTTTATCGCGTTTACCACGATGTATTCATCTAGGCCGGGGCAAGTCAAATGTATGCTCTGGGGAGATTTCACTTGTGCTATCTCGTCATCATCAAGCAGCATACCAATAGCAACGCAGTCAGCATATACAAATTCTTGTTTATAAATAAAAGCGCCTACATCGGGCATTCCTAGACTATTTTTTGGTCTGCATTCTAATAATGTAACTGCCTGGATTTTCTTGGATTCCCCAAATACGTCTCCATAGATTGTAGAATTATTGGGAACTGATTGTTTGTCAAAATCATATTCCTTCAGAAATATCTCTAGTGTTGGGACATACCCATCACCATACGTCAATATGCCTGTAAACTTCTTATGCTCGTTTCCCTTAACCCACCACATCCCCTTCTTATCCATTCTACCGCTCATCCCATCACGCCCCTCTCCTATGCCGAATAACGATGCGGAAGTAAGGCTCTTTTCCATTTACACGCAAATCTCTTCCATCATCTCCTTTTCTGAACCTAATTATCTCAAATTGCTCTGGATTGTGTTTGTTCAAGAAGGTAATCGGCACGCCCATCGCGCCGTCCCAGTCCTTGGGAATGTGCGCGACCTTTGACACTTCAATCGCATCATAGTTGTCGTACTTCGGATATTCCTCTGGCGAGTAGCGTTTGTATAAAATCAGTTCTTCGTGCCTTTGCCGGTAGTCAAGGTTGGTGTACCAGCTAGCGCTTCCAAGCCTGCCATATACAACGCCATCTACAATTCTATAAGCGCTGCCCTCTTTTTTGGTTGCGACCAATTCTTTTGCGTAATCTTTCGGCACATCAAACAACATGTCCTTTCCACGAGGAGTAATCCCAAGCCACAATTTGTTGTCTTTAATCAGGGGGAATATCTCCTTATAAGTAATCGCGTTCTGATGACCGACAATCAGAAACTTCTTATCGTACTCAATCAACTGCGCCACATATTCACGGAACAGCGAAAAGGGCGGGTTTGTCACCACAATATCGGCTTGTTTGAGCAGCTCGATACATTCGGCGCTTCTAAAATCGCCATCGCCTTCAAGGTAGTGTATGCCGATGTCTTCGAGTGACGGCACACCGGTCTCGTTCTGTGTCCCATCGTATTCCAGCCATATTGCCCGCTCTGTATCATGCTTACTGAATAAATCCATTTGCTGACTTCTGTAGCATGTCGTAATCAACTTCTTGAGCCCGAGTACGCGGAAGTTGTAGGCGAAGTAATGAAAGAAATTGCTCACTCGCGGGTCATCGCAGTTGCAGTAGACGACCTTCCCGCGAAAGTGATCGGTGTAATGCCGGAGTTCATTTTCAATATCGACAAGCTGGGTGTAGAACTCGTCTTTTTTGTTGGACTTCGCTTGGTGGAGGTTTCTATTCTTTGCCACTATCCAACTCGCTGTCTCTGTGTTTCTGTGTCCTCTGTGGTGACATTCTTTCCCTACTTCGCGGCCATCGGCTCGGGCTGGGCAGCGAATTGCTGGGCGAGGTCATACAGGCGCAGCAGGAATTGGCGCGGCGCTTCGACACAGCGCAATGGCTGTTGCCGCATGAGCGACAAGAAAGGCGTTTGCAGGGCGCTCTCGCTGATGATCTGGTTGAACTGGTTGACGAAGGCGTTGTATTGCATGATCACGGCATTCAAGAATTCCTTTTCTTCAGTGGCTTTCCACATTTCGCAAGCGGCCAGCAGCGCCTCCATCCAATGCAGCATCATTCCCAGCTTGTATCGATGTTCCGGATCTTTTGCCAGTTCGCGTCTGTTGAGTTCATCTGCCAGCGATTGCATAGCCGCGACCAGGCCACGAGCATCCAGTTTAATCGGCAACTCGAGATCTTCAATGTATTGGGCGTAGTCGAAAAAGTCGGGATTGCGCAGCTTGCGTGAATGGGCGCGAATTTGATCGGCCGAGCGCGAAGAGGCAATTCCTTTGCGCAAGATCGCCATACGTTCAGCCACATCGGCGCGACGTTCCGCCCCCAGGTAGCGTTTGACGTGCTTCGCTGTCATCAAGGTGTTGATGGTGTAATGGCCGTCAAAAACAGGCAGGACGAAAGAATCGATGACGTTGCGGCCGATGACTGATTCCGCCAGGAAGCCTTTCGAGCCAACCACCAAGAGGTTCTGCCCAAGCAATTCATTGGCGCGCAGCAGCAGCCAGGACTTGAGCATCACGCCGTGAAATTGCAGGAAATTCCCCGCGCTAAATGCCAGCGCGCGATAATAAATGAAATTCAGCACGGCGCCTTGCAACACGAGGTTGTACATCTGCCGCAGGACGTTGCTAAAGTTAATCGGGTTTTCATTGAAGATGCGCTTCTTAGAGAGGTGTTCAATGCTGGCTGGTATGGCTTCATTGAGCAGCTTGACGCCTACATAAGCGCACTGATACTTGCTGGGCATCGCCATGCGCTGCAAGATTTGCAAGCCGTGCCCGACCTTGCCGAGCAGGCGCCCCGGTCCGTCAATATCGAAGCTGGTCAGCACCATGCGGCGCAGGACGTGGGTCTCCAGTCGTTCCCAGTTTTTGCAACTGCTCTGCGGCACCAGAAAGATCGAGAGAGAGCGCGGCCCGCTGGAATTAGGGTCGGTTTTGGCGACAATCGTGTGATAGTCGGCGTGGTAGGAATTGTTGATTAGCCACTTGCGCCCCTTGAGATGGTAATCGACACAAGCGGGATCATCGTTCCGCGGAGTGGCTACCGTGGACGCGCTCAGCAAGTCGGAGCCGATTTCTTCTTCCGTCCAGCCCAAGGTGAACAGGCTGTCCTTGAGTTCCTCGGCGATTTCGTCCTCTCCGGCGGCGATGATGGTCATCCAGGCGAGCATGCTGGCGCCGGCGGCGATCATCAGATCCGGTTCATCGCCATAGAGCGCGTTTCCCACTTGCAGCGATTTGTGCATATCGAAATCAGGCAACAGCGCATCATAAAGATGATGGATCGACAAGCGCAGTTGGTCGAAGTCGACGATGTCGCCGAAATTGGGGTCTTTCACAAACATACTAGTGATTCCGTTCGGTCCTTGCTGATTTCAAGCAAGCAAGTATACGCGTATTGTCGCTGTATCTCAATATGTGGCTCTGTGGGCGACAAAGCGAGAGATTTCAGACTACTTCGTTACCTACAACACCGTTTTGGAGAGAAAGCTACGCTCCGCGTACGTCCTTGACGATCTCGCGCAGTTGACGGTCGAAATTGGGATCGGCTGCTTTGAATTCCTGCCCGCTGATCACCAGGGGCGCGCCGAAGACGACGATCTCGGCGCCCAGCTCCAGGGTCTGTATCGCTTGCGGTACGCTCAAGCCGCCAACCGCCTGCACAGGAATATCGACTGCGTCGAGTACATCCTGTAGATCATTGAGCGGGCTTAGCCCCGGGATCATATTGCGTTCGTCAAAGCCGGTATGCACGATGATATAGTCGACGCCCATGTCCTGGGCTTGCCGCGCCCGCCCGGCTTTGTCGGGGCAGAGCATTACATCACACATGACTTTCTTGCCGTAGCGCTGCGCCATTTTGACTTGCTCGATGATGCTCGCGTCATGCGCTTGTCCCATGACGACCACCATATCGCCGCCGGCTTTGAACATCATTTCAGCTTCCAGTCCGGCGCCATCCATGGTCTTGAGGTCGACGACGATGGGCGTGTCAGGGAAAGCGTTACGGAAGGCGTGGACGGCGTGCAGACCCTCTGACAGTAGGAGTGGCGTGCCCACCTCGAGCCAGTCCACGCCGGCTTTGACCGAAGCATGGGCGAGGTCAAGCGCTTCCTGCAGGTCGATGACATCAATTGATATTTGAATTTTTGCGTCCAACTTCTTCTCCTAATCCGGCACCAGAACCGATTTGACGTTGTTGCCGGCTTCCATCTGCTCGAATGCCTCGACCCAGTCCGCGAGCGGATAGACGCCGCCTATGATGGGCGCGAGGTCGATCTGTCTGGTAGAAAGCAGCGCCAGCGCGCGTTCCCAGGTGGAATACAAGTGGCTGAAGCAGCCTTGCAGAGTGACCGCTTTTTGCACTAGTGGATCAAGGTTGAAGTTCAGCGGTTGTGGTCCCCAGCCGATCTTGGTGATCGTGCCGTTGGGACGCACCATCTCCATTGCCGATTTCAAGGCGATGCTGACGCCGCTGCAATCGACGATCAGGTCGGCGCCGTAGCCATCGCCGAGCGAGCGAATCAGCTCCAGCGGGTCGTCTGCGTCGATGTTATGCGTTTGAGTTGCGCCGATCTCAGCGGCGACTGCCAGCCGCTGCTGGTCGTGGCGTGTTCCCAGCATGACGATTTCGGAGGCGCCGCGCAGCTTGGCCACAAGCAGCGCCATCATGCCGATGGGACCGGGTCCTTGAATCACCACGGTATCGCCGGGGCTCACCTTCGGCGTCTTTTCGACCAAGGCGTTGTAGGCGACGCAAATCGGCTCGGTGAGTGAGGCTTGTTCGAAGGTGACATTCGCGGGGATGTGATGCAAGATTTGCTGCCGGGCGTTGACGTATTGGGTGAAGGCGCCATCGTAAAGCGCGCCGTAGCCAAGGCGATGCGGGCACTGATTGTAGTCGCCGGAGTGGCAATAAGCGCAAGTGCCGCAGACTTCTGCCGCTGTCTCCACGGCCACGCGATCGCCGACCTTGAAGTTCTCCACCGCCGAGCCGACGGCGGCGACCGTGCCGCAGAATTCGTGGCCCAGCACGAGTGGCAACTTTATCGCCCAGCTTTGATGATCGCGCCACATGTGCAGGTCGCTGCCGCAGATGCCGGCGGCGCCAACTTCCACAATGACTTGCTCGGCGGCGGGATCGGGCGGCTGCGGGATATCGCGCAGTTCGACATTTTTGTCTTCGCGTCCGTATTTGATGAGTGCGTCCATATAATGTGTCCTTGAGTGAATATGTCCGTCTGTTTGTGGGCGACCTGATAGGTCGCCCCTACAATTCTCATGTTGGTGTGGAGAAGTATTTGTCGCGCATCTGATGCAGAAATGCCAGTGACTCCCGCATTTCATCCATGCCATTCACGCCGTCCTCAATGCTGACCCAACCGCGGTAGCCGACATCGCGCAGTATTTGAAAGATCGTATCGTAGTCGTTTAAGCCTTTGCCGGTCACGCCATGCTGCAGGGCCGGCGAATAGCCTATCGTGCCATCGCTGCCGCGCAAGTCGTCAAGTGTGTAGCCAGCAGTCAGGAAACGATCGCTGGCGTGCATGCTCACCACGCGATCCGCCACCGCCCGCAGCAATTCTATCGGATCATCGCCGGCGACAATCGCGTTGGACGGGTCGTATTGCACACCGAAGAATTCACCTTCGGGTATTGCATTCAGCAGCTCGAGGAAGACATCCATCTTTTGGGCGAACTCGGGATACTGCCAGAAGCCATCTTTGTAATGATTCTCCAGGCCGAGGATGATGCCATGATCGCGCGCGACCGGCAGCACTTGCTCAATGCAATCGACCACCCAAGCCAGGCCCTGCTCGCGCCCCACCTCTGGGTAGCGCTGCCCACTGAGGACGCGGCAGACGGCGCCCTCCCCACCGAGCAACTTGGTAACGCGGATCATCTTCGCTTCTTGCTCGACCGCGCGCTTGCGTTCGTCGGGGTCGGGGTGAGTGAAATTTGGTGAGCAGCAAAGCATCGGCATGGCAAATCCGGCTTCGGCGATGGCATCACGCACCTGCAAGATATAGCTGTCATCAAGGCTAGTGAAGAATCCCTCGTACATCTCCAGACCATCAGCATCGAGTGAGCGCGCCGTGTCGATCCAGTCAAAGACTGTCATGTTGCCGGCGCCGGAAATGTCTTCGAGATAGCATTTGGGAAAAGCGGAGATTCTCATTTGGGTTCCTCGGAGCGAGATCAGATGCCGCAGGCGCTATGCAAGACGATACGACTGCCCTCGCCATCTTCACGCGGCTCTACAAATGAGTCGGCCCAAGCCAGCCCTTTCGACCGCCCGGAGTTCAGCACTTCCATGCGATAATCGCGGTAGAATTGCTTGACCGTTTCCACATCGTCATCACTAACCATGATCCAATTCGTCTCCCCGAGGGCGCGCGGACGGAAGAGGTCGTACTGCACCTCGACTGTTTTGCCATTGGGATAGGGTGGCGCCCACCAACCCTCTATATCGGAGGCGCACTGCAGATCGGCTAGCAAAATAACCGACCCGATGCAAATCGCTGAGGCGCCAAAAAGTATGAAGAATAGGCGAACGAGACTAGTCTGTTTTTGATTCGGCTGCCACACTGCACAACCCTTTCCTTTGCGCTAACGCATCGCGTATTTGCATCAATGACGGACTGCACAGCATACCGCAGCCGCGAATCGCTGTAAATCCGATTTATCGCTCAGCCCAAACCGAAGTCGGCTATTGCAAGCGGCATTATGCCGTGCTATCCTCGCCGATTGTACATACATTTATGTACTGACCTAAAATGCTCTTTGCTGACCAATGCGGTCTTTATGCACGACAAACTTGAGAGTGTCCGGCTCGATCACAACAGTTATATTTCGCTGCATGTGCAGTTGCACAATCAATTGCGTCGATTGATTGTCTCCGGTCGTTGGCGAGATGGCGAGCGGATTCCCACCGAGACGCAGTTGTCCCGTCATCTGGATATCAGCCGTACCACCGTGCGCATCGCCTTGCAGCGGCTCGAAATCGAGGGGATGATCAAACGCGTGGCAGGCAGGGGCACCTTCGTCGCATTTCAGCCCCAGGACAGATCAAACAGCCATTCCATAGGCTACCTTACGCACAGCTTCCACAACGAGATACACACGGTTTTACTCAGCAGCGCTTCGACAGAAGTGCGCTCGGCCGGCTACCATGTCATCTTTAGCAACGCAGCTGACTTTGCCGATGAAACCGCTATCTTGCAACAGTTGCTTGATGACGATGTCGCCGGTCTTTTCATTTGGGCGAGCGCCAGCCCGGACGAGGAAACCGTCTCTATTTTGAGAGAATATCAGCGGCGGCGGATTCCCATTGTTTTTATCGATAGATTGATCGAAGGTATCGAAGGGGATTATGTCGCCAGTGACAACTTCGGCGGCGCTTACGATCTAGTCGCATATCTCGTCGAACTGGGGCATCGTCATATTGTACAGTTGATGCCTAATATCGCTGGATTGCAACCGGTCTGTGAACGGCATCGGGGATATGTCGCCGCTTTGCATGATCACGACCTGCATGCCTACGCGCCCCTGAAGATTGATCCGCCCGATAAGCAAGAATTTCATGAAAGCGATATTTACAGCTTGGTCGGCGAACAGAGCCAACAGATCGTAGAGCAGGTGGTGCGGCTCATGAACACAGTCGACCGAAAGCCGACAGCGATTGTCTGCATCAACGATATTCTGGCGATCATCACCATCAGCGCATTGCAAGAGATCGGTTTCCGGATTCCGGAAGATGTTTCAGTGGTGGGCTTTGATGACATCAGCATGGCGTCGCATATCGGCGTACCGTTGACTACTGTATCGCAGGACGCTTATGAAATCGGTAAAGTAGCTTCGCAGATGCTGCTCAAGCGGCTTGGTGGCGATGAGTCGCCGCCGCGTTATCATACAGTGCCTACGCGGCTGCGCATCAGAACATCAGCACGGGCGCCGTTTGTGCCCGCTGACAGAGTTGTTTCGACCTAGGGAAGGAGGCGCTATCGGAAAGAAGATGAGGAAAACGTAATTGGCAGTCCAGGGCGCCGTCAACGCGCCCGTCATTCCGAACCGAATGACAAACCGCTGTTGGAGTTGGCAATCGTAAACCACCGATTGAATAGCTGTAGGAGTAAGAAACATGAAAGCAAGAACTTTTCTTTTCGTTCTTCTCGTAGTCGTCTTCGCGGCAATCAGCTTCACCGCTGTTGCCCAGGATGTCGCGCGTGAAGATACCGTCATATTCGATCGTGACGGTCGAGTCGGCCCGCAACCTGCCTTTGACAACTACAATATGTACGTGCCGAACAATCTTGGCAACGGTGGTCTGAGTCAGGCCGTCTTTGAGCCGCTGTTCATTCTGAATTACGAAACCGGCGAGATCATGCCTTGGCTGGCGGCTGGCGCTTCCAGCAATGATGCGCTCGATGTCTGGACCTTAAACCTGCGCGAAGGCGCGGCCTGGTCCGATGGCGAGGCGATGGATGCTGACGATGTCCTCTTCACCTTTGCGATGCTGGGGAACCCAGAAAACGCCGGGCTCTGGAAAGCTGTCGATGTCCAGACCTGGGTCGAGAGCGTGGAAGCCATTGATGCGCAGACGGTGCAGTTCAACTTGACGGCACCCAACCCGCGCTTCCAGCTTGACCTGCTGACGGTCAAGATTGGCGGCAACCTGCTGATCGTGCCCGAGCACATCTGGGCTGATGTAGATCCCTTCACCTTCAAGAACTTCCCGCCGGTTGGTTCCGGTCCCTACACCTTGACCAGCGCCGACGAGACCACCTGGGTCTATGACCGCAATGATGATTGGTGGGGCGCCGCCACCGGCGCCTTGAGTATGCCTGAGCCGCTGCGCTTGATCTGGATCGTGACTGGTAACGACCAGATCCGGACGACCTTGGGCGTCAACAACGAAGTTGACAGCATCATGGATGTCACCCTGGGCGCCTTTGAAGCGATGCAGGCGCAAAACGACAAGATCTTCGCCTGGGTAGAAGGCATGCCCTTTGTATGGCTGGATCCCTGCCCGCGTCAGTTGTCCTTCCAGACGCAGGTAGCGCCCTGGGATAACCCGGAAATGCGCTGGGCGATCAACCACATCGTCGACCGTGATGAAATCATCGCCATCGCTTACGAAGGCGTCACCATCCCCTCGCGGACGATGTTCGTCGAATACGGCGCTATGTTCCCCTTCATCGAGGCGATTGAAGACGCCGGTATGGCATTCAGCACCACTTCAAACCACGAAGCGGCTGAAGAATTGCTGACTGCGAACGGCTACACGCGCGGTGGCGACGGCCTGTGGCAGGATGCAGATGGCCACGTCTTGAGCCTGGCGATTGAGGCTCACGAAGGCTTCATCGAAAAGCGCCGCATCACGTCCGTTCTGGTTGAGCAACTGCGCGCTTTTGGCGTCAACGCCAGCGCTAAGGTTGTCGCTGGTCCGACCTGGGACGACAACAAGCGCTTCGGCAATTACGAAGCCACCACCGACTGGGACGCTTGTGGCTCTGTCAATGAGCCTTGGGCTTCACTAGACCGCTACACTGGTCGTCATTGGGTGGAACTTGGCGAGCGTTCCTCGGGCAATAACCACGCCCGCTGGAATGGCATGAACAACGAAGCCTACAGCGCAATCGTCGATCAGATCGGTTCGCTGCCCTTGGGCGATCCGGCGGTCATCCCCTTGGTGCTGGAAGCTTACCAGTACTTCTATGAAGATCTGCCGATCCTCCCGCTGAACCAGGCGACCAAGCTGATTCCCTTCAACAGCACGTACTGGGAAGGCTGGCCGACGGCTGAGAACAACTTCAACCACCCAGCCACCTGGTGGCAATCGACCCATCAAATCATTGCCGAACTGCACAAAGCTGGCATGTAGGTTGAGATTTGATTCCGTTTGAGGTTTTGGGGTTCTCCACGGGCTACTGTCTGTGGGGACCCCACCTCACGAAAGTGTTGAAAATATTTTTGAGATTCTTTTACCGTTTTACAGGAATACCAAGACATAGCCTTGTAGCTCAACATTTATAACAATGCTTAATCCCGTTAGCACGTCTAGGTGTCATTTGTAGGGAAGGGCGCTCGCATGGGAAGTTTTTCATTAAACTATTTGCTACGCCGATTTATGGTGTTCTTCCTGACTGTATGGGTGGCGGCGACCTTGATCTTCTTCATTCCGCGCCTGGCGCCGGGTGACCCTGTTGGGGCGATGATCGCGCGCATGAGCCAGAATGTTGGCTTTGTTGAGAATGCCGATTTGATTATCGAAGCCTGGCGCAAGCGCTTCGGCCTTGATGACCCGCTTCATGTACAGTACTTGCGCTTTATCGGGAATACCCTTCGGCTGGATCTCGGTATTTCGCTGGCGAATTTCCCGGCCACTGTATCGGAATTAGTCGCGCGGGCGCTGCCCTGGACCATTGGCCTGGTGGGCATAGCGACCGCCATTTTCTTCACCGTCGGCAACTTATGCGGCGCCTTGCTGGCCTGGCGAAAGACGCCGAGGCTGTTGAAAGTGCTGATTCCAATATCGATGACATTTACCTCGGTGCCGCCGGCGCTGGCGAGCTTGCTGCTCGTTTATATCTTCGGCTTCCTGCTGCCGATTTTCCCGATAGTGAACCCCTATGAACGCGGCATGGTTCCAGAGTTAAGTCTCGAGTTCTTTGGCAGCGTACTCTATCACGGTTTTCTGCCCGCCATGTCCATTGTCCTGGTGACCTTTGGTTTCTGGGCGCTGGGCATGCGCGGCATGATGGTCACTATCGAGGGCGAAGATTATATGATCCTGGCGCAGGCCAAGGGCTTGCGTCCCATTTACGTGCTCTACCGCTACATGATCCGCAACGCGATACTGCCGCAAATGACCGCTCTGGCAGTCTCTGTTGGCACAATAATCAACGGCGCGGTGCTAGTGGAGATTATGTTTACCTACAACGGCATGGGCTCGCTTATCTATTCCGCCATCGGCAATCAGGATTTCGGCTTGATACAAGGCACCTCCTTCATCTTGATTATGACCAGCGCGTTAGCAGTCCTGATCATAGACTTGACTTACCCTTTGATCGACCCGCGCATTAGCCTGGAGGGGAGATAAACATGGAAATATCGACCAAGCCAAAAGATGCTCCCGTCACCGGTGGCACCAAGAAGGCCGGCTTCCTCAATCGCTTTGACAATCCCTGGCTGAATTGGAAATTTCTCAGCGGCGCTTTCATCGCATTCGTCATCGTGTTCCTGGTATTCGTTGGCTATATGACCTGGGATACTGATCTGGCGCTAACAGGCAGATCACCCTTGAACCTGCCACCTGTGGGATTCACCAACTGGCGCAATCAAGAGGGCATTCCCGAGCATCCGCTGGGAACAGAGAATAGCGGGCGCGATATGCTGGCGCTGATCATTGTAGGTACGCCGCGAACGATAGGCGTCGGCGTCCTTGCCGCAACGGTTGGCATGGGCGCAGGCATCATGCTGGGTTTTCTGGCCGGTTTCGTTGGTGGTTGGGTCGATGATGTCATCCGTCTTGCCACGGATGTGACCATCACCATACCCTCAATCCTGGTGCTGATCGTTATTCAATCGGTTTTGCCCGAGATTAACCTGGTGACGATGGCGCTGCTGATTTCAGTATTTGCCTGGCCTAGGCCAACCCGTTTTATCCGGGCGCAGGTATTGAGTATGCGCGAAAGCGGCTACGTGCAGATGGCGCGTTTATCCGGTGCGCCCGTTCGCGACATCATGTTCAAAGAGATTATGCCCAATCTGTTGCCTTATCTCGCTGCCAGCTATATCGGCAATATGACTGCCGCGATTCTCACCTTCGTTGGCTTGGAATTACTGGGCTTTGGTCCGCAGCGCATCCCCTCGCTGGGTGTGGCGATATTCTTCTCGATTGAGGCGGCCGCCTTGTTGCGCAATATGTGGTGGTGGTGGGGCATTCCCACAGTGATTCTCGCCATCGTTTTCATCGCGCTCTTGCTGATCAACCTGGGCTTGGACGAGATTGCCAACCCTCGCTTGCGCAAAGCCAACTAACCCCGGGGAGCCAGGATATATGTCCGAGCGGAAGGAAAGGGACAGCGAACGCGTTGTCCTGAATGTTGAGAATCTGCGAATCCATTACGCCACGCCGCAGGGCGATGTCATCGCTGTCAGCGATATCAGCTTCAAGCTCTTCGAAGGCGAGACGCTTGGCTTGGTCGGTGAATCCGGCTGCGGCAAGTCAACCACAGCTTACGGCATCCTACAGTTGGTGCAGCCGCCCGGATATATCGTGCACGGCAAGATAGAAGTTGATGGCACCAACGTGCTCGAGTTAACGGAAGACGAATTGCGCAAGTTCCGCTGGACCGGCTTGTCACTGATTCCGCAAGGGGCGATGAACTCGCTCAATCCGACGATGCGCGTTAAAGATCAGATCATAGATGTGATTGAGGCGCACGAAGGCAAGCAGAGAGACAAAGAGGCGCTGCGAGAACGCATCTACGAATTGTTTCAAAATGTGGGCTTGCCCAACCGCATCTACAATATGTATCCGCATGAACTTAGCGGCGGCATGAAGCAGCGTGTATGCATCGCCATGGGCGTGGCGCTGCATCCGTCAGTGGTCATCGCCGATGAGGCGACGAGCGCGCTTGATGTGGTGGTGCAGCGGATCGTGGCGCAGACCCTGGTCAAGGTGAAGGACGAGATCGGCGTCTCGCTGATCGTCATCGGCCATGATATGGGTTTGCTGGCGCAGATTGTTGATCGTATTGCGGTGATGTACGCCGGCAAGATGGTGGAAATCGCCCCGGTCGAGAATATCTACGCTGAACCGCTGCATCCCTATACGCGGCTGCTTATCGATTCGATTCCGTCGATCAAAGAGCGCAAGCCGCTCAAGATCACCGAAGGCATCACCCATGACCCCCGCAATCCCCCCTCTGGCTGCATCTTCCGGCTGCGCTGTCCGCTTGCCTGGGAACATTGCGCTGAGGTCGAACCGCCGCCGATCTACGTAGAAGAAGAGCACGAAGTTGCCTGTCATCTCTTTGACGAGCAATTTGAAGAGAGGAGGGCAGATGCCTTCGCCACTTTTGCAAATCCGTGACGCCACCAAGTTTTACTACAGCGGTGGCTTCCTGGGCGAGAAAAAATCTGTTGTCGCGCTCGACAACTTCAATCTGACCATTGAGGAATCTCCCGCGACCATCACAACGATCGCCGGTGAGAGTGGCAGCGGCAAAACGACTCTCGCCAACCTCGTTCTCGGCTTCATCAAACTCACATCGGGCAAGATCATCTTCGATGGTGAAGATATCACCGATATGACCAGCGAACAGTTAAAGGCTTACCGGCGCAACGTCCAAGCGGTCTTTCAAGATCCGTTCGGCGTCTATAATCCCTTTTATCGCGTTGACCACATTTTTGACGTCGTCAACAAGCATTTCAGCCTTTCGGACAATCAAAGCGAATACCGTGACATGGTAGAAGCCGGCTTGAATGTAGTCGGCTTGTACGGCGAAGATGTCCTGCGCAAGTATCCGCATCAGCTTAGCGGTGGGCAAAGGCAGCGCATCATGATGGCGCGCGCTTATATGATCAAGCCGCGGCTGATCGTAGCGGACGAGCCGGTGTCGATGGTGGATGCCTCGCTGCGCGCCTCGATTCTTGATGCCATGCTGCGGCTGCGCGATGACCATAATATCTCCTTCCTTTATATCACCCATGATCTGAGCACGGCCTACCAAATCGGCGACCAGATTTATATGCTCTATCAGGGCACGACGGCTGAGCGCGGCGCGGCGATGGACGTCATTGATGCGCCACAGCACCCTTATGTGCAGCTGCTGATAGACTCCGTTCCCGTGCCCGACCCGACTGACAAGTGGGATGTAAATATTAGCTTGCCTAGCGAAGAGGAAATGCGCACCGCTCTCTCAAAGGGCTGCCGCTATTATCCGCGCTGCCCCCATCGCATGGACAAATGCCTGGTTGTGCAGCCGCCCCTGTTCAAGATGGACAAGCCGAAACACGAAGCCGCTTGCTATCTTTATGAGGACAACGAAATCGCGCCGATCGAACCACCGATTCTTGTAAACCGGCCGATAACGGATGTGGTCGTCGCAGCCGCGAAGAACAGGACCCGAGAACGCCTTGTTGCCGCAGCCCTTGTCGTGATAGCGTTCATCGTAGGGGTACTGATTGCGTCGAGTCGCGAGCCGGAGATGATCATCGAAACCGTGACCGAAGAGGTCATTGTCGTGGTGACGGCAACGCCGGCCGAGGTCGTTCAAGAAGTAGAAGAAACCGCGCCGACAGAATCATCGGCCGCGGCCGAAGTTGCGGCGCCGGAATTCACGCTGAGCCCCGAGGGCGCGACGGCGAAGGGCGCGCTGACGCTCAATGTTGATACGGTGAATGAAATTGAGGAAGAAGATGAAAGGCATAGCTACACATTTGAGGCGACCGCTGGTCAAGTCGTAACGGTTAAGCTGGTCACCGGCGGCGCCGGCTTGAGCGGCACCGGCTTCTATTCACCCTTCGGCACCGTATACGGACCTGATGGTGCATTCGTGCTGGCGCTTGGAGCGAATCCCAAACGTCCGGCCCGCAGTCATCGCGAGGAATTGACGTTCGGCACGGCTGGCAGCTATCAGATTGTGATTGGTCCCTATGAGCGCATCGGCATAGATGGCTACACCATCGTCTTTGAAGGCGACGAACCTGTGCAGGAACCCACAGCCGTGCCCGAGCCGGTGGTTGTTCCGGACTTCACGCTGAGCCCCGAGGGCGCGACGGCAAAGGGCGCGATTACGCTCAATGCGGAAATTGTCGATGAGATCAAAGAAGACGATGAACGGCACAGCTATACCTTCGAGGCGACCGCTGGACAAGAGGTTACCATCAAGCTGGCCACCGGCGGGAGTGGCTTAAGCGGCACCGGCTTCTATTCGCCCTTCGGCACGGTTTACGGGCCCGATGGGCAGTTCGTCCTGGCACTGGGGGACAACCCCAAACGCCCGGGTCGCAGTCACCGCGAGAAGTTGACCTTTGCGTCAGGCGGCACTTATCAAGTCGTGATAGGCGCGAACGAGGAGGGTATCGGCGCTGAAGGCTACACCATCGTCTTTGAAGGCGAGGAACCGGCGCAAGAACCCACAGCCGTGCTCGAGCCGGTGGTGGTGCCGGACTTCACGCTGAGCCCGGAGGGCGCGATTGTAAAAGGCGCGCTGACACTCAATGTGGAGACGGTGAACGAGATCGAGGAAGAGGGTGAGCGGCACAGCTACACCTTTGAGGCGACCGCTGGACAGGCGGTTACTGTGAGACTGGTGACGGGCGGCGCTGGCTTGAGTGGCACCGGCTTCTATTCACCATTCGGCACCGTCTGGGGACCGGACGGCAACTTTGTCCTGGCACTTGGGGAGAATCCCAATCGTCCGGGTCGCAGCCATCGTGAGAAGCTGACTTTTGGAGCGACTGGCACCTATCAAGTCGTCATCGGTCCTTATGAGCGCGTTGGCATCGAAGGTTACACGATCGTCTTTGAAGCGGATGATGGCTAGTGTGGGAACGTGACTACGGCATTTGATTGTCTGTTATAAACCTCAACCCCTCGTCGAGAATTCGGTGAGGGGTAAGTTTTGTCCAGTTCGGTATCTAATAAAGCTGTAGAGGATGGTGAAAATGCTAACTCAGGAACAAATCGACTTCTTCCATGAAAACGGCTATCTGCGCATTCCGCAGGTGTACACGGAAGAGGAGATCACGGATTTGTCGGATAGCCTCGACCGCTTGATCCAGGATTGGGCGATCACAAGCCCGGGCTGGTCAGGTCCCTGGCGCGATGTCTATTTTGACGAAGAGCTGGAAAAGCAAGTCAAGCTGACGGCTATGCACGACCTGCATTTGTACTCTGATGCCTGGATGCGCGCCGTCACTAATCCGAAGCTGGCGAAAGCCCTTTCCCAATTGTTGGAATCCAGCGTTGAATTGCATCATACGACCATGCATATCAAGCCGCCGCAGACCGGACACCCCTTCCCGATGCATCAGGATTTTCCCTTTTACGAACATGCCGACGGGCGCTTCATCGATACCCTGGTGCACCTAGATGACACCTTCCATGAAAACGGCGAGATTCGCTTCCTGGCTGGTTCGCATAAACGCGGCAAGATCCCGCATGTGCTGGCTTACCCGGATGGTACGCCTTGTTCGCCGCATCTCAATCCGGCTGACTTCAAGCTGGAAGAGACTGTGCCTGTGCCGGCAAAACGCGGCGATGTGGTCGTCTTCCATCTTTACTGCATTCACGGCTCCTACATCAACCAGACCAAGGATCCGCGGCGCATGGTGCGTATGGGTTTTCGCGATCCGCATAACGATCAATGGGCAGGGCAGAGTAACGGTCGCCCCGGTTTGCTCGTCCACGGTTATCGCGAACGCCGTGGCGAGGAAGAACTCCTGAAGCAGACCTAAGCTGAGCCTATTCCCGTGCCAAAAACGTCATCGCTGGTTGTAGGCCTGGACATCGGCGCGAGCAAGACGATAGCGGGCTTGGTGACAAGCAGCGGCGAGCTAATACAAACGTTGCAAGTTGCCACGGCGCCATCTGCCCCCGCCATCCTGGCTGCCGCGCGCTCGCTCTCCGAGAAGCTGATCGCTAGGGCCGATACGCCCGTGATAGGCGTCGGCATCGGCAGCGCCGGCGTGGTCGATACGCGGACGGGCACGGTCATTCATGCCAACGATAATATACCCGGCTGGAGCGGCACGCAGCTTGGCGCGCTCGAGATCGCAGGGCTGCCGATTGTCGCCGAGAATGATGTGCGAGCGATGGCTTATGGCGAGGCGACGCTTGGCGCTGGCGTGGATTGCGATTCGCTGCTCTGCGTCACGGTTGGCACCGGTGTCGGCGGCGCGATCATTATCAATGGCGAGATTTGGCCGGGCGCTAACTTTAGCGCTGGCGAGATCGGCTATTTGCTGGTCGGCTGGGATGGCGACAAGCCCTTGATTCTCGATCAGTATGCGTCCGGCCCCGGTATTGAGCGCGCTTATCAAGCGGCGGTCCAGGACGAAGAACGCTTGCCACTGACCGAAATCAGTCGGCGCGCCCGGTTAGGCGAAATGACGGCGAAAACGGTCATCGAAAGAAAGGCGAGCGAGCTAGGCGCAGTATTGGCGGGTTATGCCACGTCCATTAATCCGCAGGCGGTGATAGTTGGCGGCGGCGTTCCGCAGATCGGCGCGCTGTGGTGGGAGGCCTTTGAAGCGGCTTTCCGCGCGAACTTGCCGCCGCTGCTCGTTTCAACGCGACTTCTGCCGGCGGCGCTGGGTGTCGAGGCGGTACTGCTGGGCGCGGCGATGCTGGCATGGCAAAAGGCGGACGCATGAACGCTGAGACCTTCCTCGCCGCTGTAAAAGGCAAGCTGATTGTCTCTTGTCAGGCGCTTGAAGACGAGCCGTTACACGGCGCGCAGATCATGGCGAAGATGGCAATCGCGGCGAGAATGGGCGGTGCGGCGGCGATCCGCGCGAATGGACCGGCTGATATCCGCGCTATCAAGCAAGCGGTGGATCTGCCGGTGATCGGCTTGTACAAGCAGGGCGAGAGCGGCGTCTACATCACGCCCACCTTTGAGGCGGCAGCCGAGATCGCTGCTGCTGGCGCTGATGTCATCGCCCTTGATTGCACTGATCGTCTGCGGCCCGGTGGAGTGCCCTTGGCTGAATTGCTGGCGCGCATCCATGGTGAGCTGAAATTGCCAACCTTCGCCGATGTCTCGACCTTGCCGGAGGCGCGATTGGCGGTCGAAGCGGGTGTAGCGATGGCGGCGCCGACCCTGTCCGGCTATACCGGTACCCGCCCGGCGATCGACGGTCCTGACTTTGAATTGCTGGCGCAGATGATTGATAATCTGCCGATTCCGGTGGTCGCCGAGGGTCGCATCAATACGCCGGCGCAGGCGCGGCGAGCGCTGGACTTGGGTGCATGGACGGTCGTGGTTGGCTCGGCGATTACCCGTCCGCGCACGATCACCGCGCGTTTCGTCAGTGCGTTGCAGTGATGATGTAGGGAACAGTCTTTTTTATTCAATCGTTGTCTGGAGATAAAATGAAAACACTTGGATTCCTCGGTGTGGCGCATATCCACACGCCCGGCTTTGTAAAACGCATTCTCGAACGTCCCGATCATTTCAAGGTGAAAGCCGTCTGGGACGATCAGCCGGCGCGGGCGCAGATCGCTGCCGGTCACCTCGCTTGCCCGACAGTGGCAGACTACCGTGACATCTTGCGCGATGATGAAATTGATGCTGTCATCGTCTGCTCGGAGACGGCTCTCCATCGCGAATTGGTCGAAGCCACCGCCGCCGCCCGTAAGCATCTCTTCGTCGAGAAGCCGCTGGGCATGGGGGCGGAAGATGCCTATGCCATGCAGCGCGCCATTGATGCCGTCGGTGTCATCTTTCAGGTCGGGCACTTCATGCGCAGCTATCCCTTCAATCGGGTGCTCAAGGGCTGGATCGATGACGGGACGCTGGGGACGATCACGCGGATACGCCACTCGAATGTGCATCATGGCGCTATCGGCCGCTGGTTTGATGCCGGCATGGGCTGGTACGACGATGGCTGGCTGTGGATGACGGATGTCGAGCGTTCCGGCTGTGGCGGCTTCGGCGATTTGGGCGCCCATTCGCTGGATATCCTGATGTGGCTGATGGGCGATGTCGATTCGGTTACGGCGCAGATGGATCGCCTGCTGGGCAACTACGCCTGTGATGAGTATGGCGAGGGCATGCTGCGTTTTTCCAATGGCGCTATTGGCACGCTGGCGGCCGGCTGGGTTGATGTCCTGCGCCCCCTGCCGATCCTGGTCAGTGGCACTGAGGGAGTCGCCTATGTTGACGATGGCAAATTATTCGTAAAGTCGGATAATCTCCCTGGGGTGGATGGCGGCGAGTGGACTGACCTGCCCGAAGCGCTGCCGCATGCCTTCGATCTCTTCCTCGACGCGCTGAACGGGGAAGCGGTTCCATTGATTACGGCGAAAGAAGCGGCCGACCGCAGCGCCGTTATGGAAGCCTTTTACCAAGCTGCGGCAACCAATTCCTGGGTTCAACCCCAATTGTCATAAGAAGGAGCAAAAGAACATGAGTACTTTGAAAGTGGGTGTCATCGGTGTCGGCGGGATCGCGCGGACGCATATGCCGGGTTGGGCGGCTTCGCCCCATGCCGAGGTCATCGCCGGCGCGGATCTGGTACCCGAGGCGCTGGAACGCTGGGGCGCGGACTGGGATGTCGGCCGCCTCGAAAGCGATAGCGCCGCCGTAATCAACGATCCCGATATCGATATCATCGATGTCTGCACGCCCAATATGTATCATGCTGATCTTAGCATCGCCGCGCTGGAAGCGGGCAAGCACGTCATCTGCGAAAAGCCGCTGGCGCCCACGCCCGGCGATGTGCAGCGCATGATTGAAGCGCGCGATAAAAGCGGCAAATTGCTGATGACCGCGCAGCACTTCCGCTTTGCCGGCAGCTCCAAGGCGCTGAAGGCGGAAATCGATGCGGGCGCGCTCGGCGACATATATCATGCCCGCAGTTGGATGCTGCGCCGCGCTGGCATCCCTACAAGCCTCGCCTTCCTGTCCAGCAAGCACAGTGGCGGCGGCGCTTGTATCGATATTGGTGTACATGTGCTCGACTTGACCCTTTGGATGATGGGCAATCCCGAACCGGTCTCGGTTACGGGCGTCGCGCGCAGAGAACTTGCCAGCAACCCTCAGGCTTTTGGCCGCTGGCCGCGGCACGGACGTATACCGGAGGGGATGGATGTCGAAGAGATGGCGATGGCTTTCGTCCGCTTCGAAACGGGCGCGACGCTGGTATTCGAAATCTCCTGGCTGCTGCATCATGACATTGATGGCGAAGATATGCAGATGTGGCTCTACGGTACGGGGGGCGGCTCGCACTGGCCCAAATGCGAAGTTTATGATACGAATTACGACGGCATGCAGTTGTACAATCGCAAACTGAAACTGACCCAGAATATCTCCGAGCCGCACGCGCAAGAGTGTGTCGAGTTCGCGCAGGCGATCGTCGATGGCGCGCCTTCGCCGGTCCCGGCCGAGCAGTCGCTGCAGGTGATGAAGATCCTCAACGCGATCTATGAGAGCCAGAAGACGGGCCGCGAGGTGCTGCTCTAATTCTCTGCATCTGCGGGGGTGATTCTGTGAATCGCCGGTAGCGAATAAACTGATATGAACAGGCGATTCCAAGCAACACCCCTACAAAATCTGCTCGTACTTGGCGCATACGATGACCCTTCGGTCATCGTATGCGGCTGCGTAATGTTTCGCATTGCTTCTGCTGCTATCCGCGGTCCATGATGCCACCGCGGCCGTCAGGGGCGCGCTGGCCTCTGGTCGCTCGAATACGTCGGCAGAGCCAACCGTATCGCGCCAATGCCCGTCGATGGGCGCGAAATCAGCTACACTATCACCTACGCGCTGAGGGCCAACGAGGCCGGCGCTTTCGCCGGGACGGAAACGGTCTCGACTGCCCGGTTGAGCTAGCGCCCGCCGCCTAACCCTCTTTTGGCTGCGTCAGTAGCCGCAGCGATAGTATGTCCGTGCAATCCACTCGGCGCGCCACTGCGAGTAATATGCCGACCTGGAGCTGACATAGCAGCCGTTGCCTAGCCATGATGGCGGAATCGGGTCGTGTAGCTTTTCCGGTCGTGTGCATAGGGCGCTAACCGCGGCTACATAGACGCCGTCATATCTCCAAGTCTCACCGCAACCAGGCGGAAACTTTATCGTCCCGTCGGCAAACTTCAAGCCGCCGTGGGGCGTGGTGTCGATGACACCTCCGCGGCCATCGGGGGCGTTCGGCGCGTAATGGTCAATATAGGCTTGATAGCCCCTTTGCCACATTTCCGGCGTATTGCAAGACCAGCCTAAAAAGCACATGTTGTCAGCCTCGCCGCTTTGACTCTGCTGCCCAGCTGTTTGGTCTTGCTGGTTGCCCGCAATCATAGGAGTCGCGGTTACACAAGCGCCCACCGATATGCTAGGCGTATGCGCCACCCAGCCTGTTTGCCCATCGTGGGTGACTTCGCGCCAATACCAACCGCCCGCCCGTTCGGATTCTGTGTAGGTGATAGTACTGCCTCGCGGTATCACGCCTATCTTGTTGCTAGCGGATACTTGTGGCGAACTCCGAAAATTTGCGCCCCTCGCTGTTTTGACGCACAGCTGCGTCTGACCCTGCGCCAATTGCGCCGCCACCAAGATCATGGCGACCAAAATAGCTTTGATGCTTTTCATTCTCTGTTCTCCCCGTATAAGATTAGCTTTCCGACCTCTAGCCGGACCGGCTGGCGTCTCACTCCACCGGGTAGGCGATCGTCGTGATCAAACTGTCGATCTGCCCGCCGCTGGCATACATGCGCGAGTACTGCACCACAATCGGCACATCGCTGCGCAGGCGCACGCCGTAGGGCACATCAAAGGGAATCTGGTAACCGCCAAGCTGCTCCGGCTTGTCCAGGCGGACGTGCGGGCAGCGCTTGGCCGGCACCGTTATGGCAATTCCTTCAACCGCTTCACGATCTTCAAAGTAAAAGTCGAGTAAGACATTGGCATCGTCAGACGTGACGTTGAGGATACAGATGGATTCGTGGTTCTTGTTGATCGGGTCAGCGTCCGCCGGTGTCGCCAAATAGGCATCGGGGATATACCAAGTCAAGGCGCCGTTCGTGGGCATCAGTTTCTCTCCAGATGGGTGAGGCGAATAGTGAGCGTTATTCTAGCTGTTGGAGGCGTCTTCGACAAAGAGCTTTCGTCGGTAAATCTCGTCCGGTCGCCGATAGAGATGCCAGACTTCGTCGGCGGGCAGCCGGGTTGGTTTGCCGGTCATCAAGGCGCCGAGGTAGATTCTCGCCGCCTTGACCGCCATCGCAGTAATTTTGAGGATTTCGGCAGGCGTGTCACCGAGGGCGATCATACCGTGATTCTCCAGCAGGATTAGCTTTGGCGCTTCGCCATGTTCCGTCATGTAGGTTCGCACCCGGTCGCGCATGACCAGCGCCAGCGGCAGTCCCGGATCGGCATAGGGCACCAGGGCGGATTGCGGACCACAGAGTACGACTTCATCGGGGAAGCGCCGCTGGCGGGCGAAGTCGGCCGCGTATTCGCTGCACATCACCTGATTGATGGCAGTGGGGTGGGTGTGTCCGATGATCCTGACGTCGCACTCGCGCAGCAGCATGGCGTGGAAGCTGGCTTCGACGGAGGGGCGGCGCTCGTCGGATGGATCCACCTTTGCTGTCTCTGTAATTGCCTTTTGCTCGCTTAGCGTAGGCGGAGGGTCATCCAGCATGGCCAGCATGGGCGCGAAACGAACGGCGACGAAACCGCTCTCGCCGATGCCGTGCATCTGATGACCGCTTGCCTTGACGAAGAAGCTGTCGTCATCGAGCCGCATCGAGGTATTGCCCTCGCCGATGATGACGTAGTCCATGCTTGGCTCGCCCAGGGCGCGGGTCATCTGAATCAGGCTGTCGAGCGCGTTGGTCATGATGTGTGAGTCACCCTCAGATAAGGAAAAGTGTAGGGGTCAGCCGGTGGCTGACCCGTTGGTGAAATGCGGTGAGAAGGCGACCCACCGGGTCGCCCCTACATGTTCAAACCTTAAGACGGGTTAGCCTAGAAGTCGAAGTCGTTGATGTTTTCCGCCGTGAAAGCGAAGGGTGGGCCAAGCAGGACTTCGCTGCCGTTGACAACCGTCAGGTCGCCCAGGCGCCCCGCCGAGACGGAACTATCGCCGGGCTGGAACTCGCCATCGACCACCGCGCGCATGACATAGACCGCGGCATAACCGAGGTCAACCGGATTCCAAAGGATGACATCGCGGACGCAGCCGTCATTGACGTAGGGCTTCATACCATTAGGCGTTGCCAGACCAACTACCGCGATATCCTCACACAGGCCCGCTTGCTGCACCGCATCGGCGCTGTTGGGCGTGGCGACCGAAGTCATGGCAAAGATGCCATCCAGGTCTTCGCCGTATTTGTTGATAAGCGTCTGCGCTTGTTGGAAGCTCAGTACCGCATCTTCTTGCGCTTCGAGCGTTTCCATCCAATTCAAATCGGGATAGCATTCGCTGGCGTAAGCCCACATCTCGGCGATCCAACGCGCCTGATTCGGCGTGGTGAAGGTCGAGGTAACGATGCCGAAGGAAGCATCTTCGCCCATCTGGTCGGCCAGGCTGTCGACAAGCGCCTTGGCGATACCGTTGAATTCGGCCTGATTGACGAACCATTCGCGTGCGTCGGGCTCGCTATTGGCGTCATAGCCAACAACGTGGACGCCGGCTTCCAGTGCCTTGCGCAATACTGGCGCGATGGCGACCGGGTCGTTGGCGGCGAAGAGGATGCCGTCCACGCCCGCTGTGATGTACGTGTCGATGACCTGAATCTGGTCGTCGATATTGGCTTCGGTCGGCGCGTCGGTGGTGACTGAGACGTTGCCCAGTTCTTCGGCGGCTTGCTGCTGACCCAGCGTGGTGGCAGCGAAGTAACCGATACCAACCAACTTGGGCACATCCACCAGCGTGATGTCCATGCCAGCCATGTCATCGCCCATGGCTACCATGCCGCCATCGTATTCCATCATTTCCATCTCTTCTTCCATGTCGTCGCCGTCGTCGTCCATCATCTCATCGGCCATGCCACAGGCGAGCGGATTGACATCGATGTCGTCGGCGCCATCCCAGCGGTCTTGCGCGCTGAGCGGCATGCTGACCAGCGCCAAGAGCAGCGCCAGGATCAGGGTTAGTGCGAATGTCTTCTTCATGATTTGGTCTCCATAAAACTAGACGGGTAAAGGGAATTGAGAAATGCGCTCGCTGCTTTTCGTGTGGCACCTCCTTTCAAGTTTCCGCCAACCCCAGCCCCTGGACGGGTAGAATCAGGCAAGGTTGTAGCTCGTCGCGTGGGTGATCCACCGGATCGCCCCTACATTAGCGGAAAGGCTAGGGGCAAACCTAACTCTCGCTTCTCCTGCTCTGGATGAAATTATTCACCAGTATAGCAAATATGAGTACGCTGCCGATAACCACAATTGTTGCATCGCTGGTGACGCCAGACAGCGTCAAACCATTCTTCAGCAATTGAATCAGTACCACGCCAACGATCGTACCCGGGATGGAGCCGGTGCCGCCGAAGATGCTCGTCCCGCCCAGCACCACAGCAGCGATCACATCAAGCTCCATGCCCGTGCCCATGTCCGAGCGGGTTGTGCTCACGCGAGAGACGAATATATAACCAGCAACCCCGGACATGAAACCGGAAAAGGTATAGATGAAAAGCAGATGGCGATTGACCGTCAGCCCACTGAAGCGAGCGCCAGTCTCGTTGTTGCCGATGGCGTAGAGCGCGCGCCCCAGCCGCGTCCGCGCCAGAACGATGCCGAAAATAATCACGGCGATAATCAGCAGCCAGAGCTGCGTTGGGATGCCCAGAAACTCGCCTTGCCCCAATTCGAAAAACCATTCCGGGTAGCCGCGTGCCGAGCGCGCCTCGCTGATGCCCTCCGCCAAGCCGCGGTAGAGCGCCAGCGTTGCCAGCGTCATAATCAGCGGCGGCACGCCGACCCGAACGATGAACAGGCCATTGACGAAACCGGCGAGCGTGCCGCTGAGGATGCCGGTGATGATCGCCAGTTCAAGCGGGAAACCCAGCTCCTGCCAGGTCCAGCCGAGTACGATGGCAGTCAAGCCCAGGATTGAGCCGACTGAAAGGTCGATGCCGCCGGTGATTATGATGTAAGTCATCGGAATGGCGATCAAGCCGACCTCGGTCATAAAGCGACCCTGCTGCAAGAGGTTGTCGATGGTCAGGAACTTGTCAGTACGCGTCGCCAGGAATAGCACCGATACCAGCATGATGACGAAGAGGACGCCTTCTTGACTGATGAGGAGGCGGCGCAGCTTTTCGCCGGGCCTTGGGTTCCGCGGAGTGGATTTCTCCATTTGCACGCTAGCCATTCTCCTACAGCCTTTGCCGCCGTCGGCGTATTAAGTCCGCCAGGACCGTCACGAGGATCAGCAAGCCCTGCACCGCCTTGAGCCAGAAGGGCGAGACATTGATGAAAATCATTGCCGAGCGGATGAAGTTCAGCAGCAGGGTAGCCATCGTCGAGCCGATTGCCGTGCCCGTCCCGCCCAGGATGCTCACGCCGCCAACCACCGATGCCGTGATCACTGACAGCTCGAGTGCCGGCGGTGGGGTCGCTTGAATGATGTTGAATTGCGTCGAATACATCACGCTCGCGATGCCGACGAACACGCCGTTAAGAATGAAAACGGTCATCAGCAGGCGCCGCTGGGATAAGCCGGAAAGCCGCGCCGCCTCCGCATTGCCGCCCAAGGCATAGAAGGCCCGCCCGGTGGCGCTATAGCGCATCCATAAGACTACCCCAATCGTCAGCACCACCATGATGATAATGGGCATTGGAATCCCCAGGGGGCGCATCTGCGAGAGGAAGTAGCCGTCCGGCATGTCCCGTACGCGGTCGCCACCCGCCCAGATGATCAAGATACCTTTGATGATGCTCAACATACCCAGCGTTACGACAATCGAGGGTATTCTTAGGTAAGCGACCAGAAAGCCGATAAAGGCGCCGAAACCCGCGCCCACGATCAGCGGCGCCAGCCAGGCAAGTGGCGCCGGCACGCCGGATACGACCAGTCGTCCGCTAATCACCGCCAGCAAGCCCACCAGCGAGCCGACCGAAATATCGATATTGCCGGTGACGATCACCATGGTCATGCCCAGCGCCGCCACCGCGATATAGGCGTTGCCTTGCAAAATGTCGGAGAGATTGCGCTCCTGCAGAAAGCGCGGATTGGCGATGCCGACCAGAAATATCAGCAGCAGCAAGCCAAGGAGGATGACGCTCTCTTGATTGCCGTAGAGCTTCACGATGCGATAGCGCTCGTCCGGGAGCGCCCGCGGGATCAGGATTTGCAAAATGGCAAGCACACCGGCAACCAGCATGATCCAAAAGGCGATGTCCATGCTGTCGATGAAAGTCGCTTCCTCGGCGGCGTAGACGCGGAAGAAGTTGATGTAATAGACGACAGCAAGCAAGCCGGCCACACTCATCAGCAGCGAAATCGCGCGGCTGGCTGCTGGCACAATTACATTCCAAATGCCGAGCAGCAAAATGCCCAAGCCCGCCAGCGGGATGACTTCCAGACCGGTTTTGAACAGACCAAGCTCGTTGGTGCTTTTGCTCTCGGTCAAGACATCCACGGTTGAAGGTCCGCGTTCCGGCTGAACCACGAAGGGCAAGAAGAAGTAAGCGCCGATGATGACGAGCGCCAGAGCGATACCGATAAAGTGCAGCGGTCGGCGGGGAAGCGGTGTCCGTTTTGGCTTGTTCATAGACCGGCCCCGGCCGCTTGGCGTACTTCTTCGCTCATCATGGCGTGGGCGATGATTTCTTGAGTCGCTTCTTCGCGCGAGAATTGGCCTACCAGGCGCCCCTCGCGCATGACCAGAATGCGATCGCTCATGCCCAGTATCTCGGGCAATTCGCTGGAGATCATCAATATGGCCAAGCCTTCTTCAGCCGCAAGCTGGCTCATCAGCCGATGTATTTCAGACTTTGCGCCGACATCGACGCCGCGCGTCGGCTCGTCCATGATCAGCAACTGGGGGCTGCTCGCCAGCCATTTGCTGACCACCACCTTCTGTTGATTGCCGCCGGAGAGCTTGTTGGTGATTTGGTCGGGACCGGTGGCGCGGATGCTCAACTGTTGTATCGAATGATTGGCCAGCACCCGCTCCTTGGCGCGGCTGATGAATGTTTTGTTCGATACCGATTCCAGCACCGCCATCGAAGTATTTTCGCGAATGGTCATTTCCCGGATCAGACCCTGATGCCCACGGTCTTCCGGCACGTAACCGATGCCATGATCCACCGCTTCCGATGGTCGGCTGATCTTGACCTCTTCGCCATTGAGCAGGATCATGCCTGATTCTGCCGGTAGGACACCGAAGATCACCTGTGCCGTCTCGCTGCGGCCCGAGCCGACCAAACCGGCCAAGCCAACGATCTCGCCGGCGCGCACAGTGAAGGAGATATCACGGGTCAGTGGCGGCCGATTGAGATTGCGCACATCGAGCACGACCTCGCCGATCTCGGCCGGCTGCTTCGGGAAGAGATTCTCGATAGTGCGCCCGACCATCATGCTGATCAATTCGGCTTCGCTGGTATCTTTGACATCCTGCGTACCGATGTACTCGCCATCGCGCAGGACGGTTACGCGGTCGGCCAGTTCAAAGACTTCGTTGAGGCGATGGCTGATGTAAATGATGCTGACGCCTCGCTCGCGCAAGAGCCGCACGATGCTGAAAAGCTGCTCGACATCGCTCTCGGTCAGGGCGGCGGTCGGCTCATCCATGATTAAGATTTGGGCATCAAGCGAGAGCGCTTTGGCAATCTCCACGCGCTGACGATTGCCGACATTTAGCGTGCCGACTTTGGCGCCGACATCAAGGTCGTGGATATTGAGCTCCGCCAGAAGGGCGGCTGCTTGCGCTTCCATCTCCTCCCAATCTATGGCATGAAAGCCGAAGCGCTTCATAGTCGGCGCGTGACCCATGAAGATATTCTCGGCCACTGAAAGCTCAGGGTACAAGCCGAGTTCTTGATAAATCGTAGCGATGCCGGCGGCATGGGCTTCGCGCGGGTTGCTGAATTCGACGCGCTGCCCATCAAGCAGAATCTCGCCCGTATCGGGCTGGTAGACGCCGGAGACGATCTTGATCAGGGTGGATTTGCCAGCGCCATTCTCGCCGATCAAGGCATGCACTTCGCCACGCCGCACATCAAAATGCGCGTCCTTCAGGGCATGAACGCCGGGAAAGCGCTTGTCGATTCCCCGCATTTCAAGCAAGGCGTCGGCCATGTGTTGGACTCCCAATGTGGCGATTTCGTTCACCTAGCCCAGCAAGCTACAAAACCGCGCATAATGCTCATCCCAGGCGGCGCTATCTTGCGGTTCGTAGAGCCGGTTTTCGTCAGATTCGCTGAGCAACGCGCGGGCTTCAGAAACGCCGCTCAATTCGCCGATGGCGATCAGCTGCACGATGGCGTTGCCGGTAGCGGTGGCTTCAGCCGGTCCAGCGATCACGGGCCGCCCGATAGCGTTCGCCGTCATCTGATTGAGCAGCGCATTGCGCGAGCCGCCGCCGATGATATGCAAACGGTCGACAGCCCGACCCGACACCTCGATGAGTTGCTCGAGCACGTAGCGGTATTTGTATGCCAGGCTGACGTAAACGGTCGCCATGACTTCGGCGTCAGTCGCCGGGGCAGGTTGTCCCGTCCGGCGGCAGTAGTCGATGATTCGCGCCGGCATATCGCCCGGCGGCAGGAAGGATGGGTCGTCCGGCTCGATAAAAGCTTTGAAGGGCGCGGCGCTTGCGACCATGGCGGTCAGCTGCGCGAAGCTGTATTCCTTGCCTTGGGCGCGCCAGGTCGCTCGGCATTGATCGGCCACCCAAAGACCCATGATGTTCTTCAACAGGCGGAAGGTTCCGCCGTAACCGCCCTCGTTAGTGACATTGGCTTGATAGGAGGCATCGCTGATGATCGGCGAGTCCAGTTCCAAGCCGAGCAGGCTCCAGGTGCCGCTGCTCAGATAGGCGTAGTTTTCAGTGGTAGACGGCACGGCAACCACGGCGCTGCCGGTATCGTGGCAAGCGGGCAGAATCACATCTATGCCGCTGTATTTGCCGAGCTTGGTGCCGGGCGCCACGATCGGCGTCAGGATATCGGTCGGGATGCCGACCGCATTCATGATTTCGCGATCCCAATCACCCAGCCTTGGGTTGTAAAGCTGCATGGTCGTCGCTTCAGTGAATTCGCAGGTCTTAGAGCCGGTCAGCCAGTAATTGAAGAGATCAGCGATTGTCAGCAAGGTCGCGGCATGATCAAGCAGTGGGCTGCCGTCGCGGACGCTCGCTGCCAGCTGATAGAGCGCGTTGAGTGGCATGAACTGAATGCCGGTGCGTTCGAAGATTTCGCGGCGCGGCATGCGCTCGAAGACCCATTCCATCGCGCCGTTGGTGCGCGGGTCACGATAATGCACCGGGTTGCCCAGCAACTCGCCGGCGCTATCCAGCAGCGCGTAATCCACACCCCAACAGTCCAGGCCGATGGAAGCAGCCTCAGTCACTGCGCTGATGCCAGTTGTGATCTCATGCCAGAGGCGGAGAGCGTCCCAGTGCAGGTGATTCGGTGTCTGCACCGGAATATTGGGAAAGCGATGGACTTCTTCAAGCTGCAGTTGCGCGCCGCCAAAGGCGACGTCCATTACGCGTCCGGAGGTGGCGCCGAGGTCGACTGCGATGACGTGTTTTGCGCTCATCTGCTACAGCGATCCCACATTAGAGAACTGACGGTACATTCAGCGCAACGAGCCATTGCCACGCATGGTGGTTGAATCATAAGAATTGATTCTGCAAGAATTAGTCACTCGCAGACGCAAGTGAATTCAACGCAAGACTTGTGCAATTATAATCTTAGAAAAGCGTTTTGTCACATCAAGGGTGAGCGGACGGCTCGCTGTCGGCAGACCTAGATGCCACGTTCGCTTTCGATCTTCCGCACCAGCTCAAGCGTGAAGTCTTCCATGGTCGTGATATGCGCATCCGCCAGAGCCAAGACGTCGTCCGGCAGGGGGTAGTCCGGGCTGGGCGCCGCTACTGCGAACATGCCCGCCGCCTTCAAAGAGCGCAAGCCGTTGGCTGAATCTTCAATGCCCAGGCTGGCTTCCGGCGAAACGCCCAAAGCCTTCAGCGCTTCAAGATAAATATCGGGCGCTGGCTTACCTCGCGGCACGTCGTCGCCATAGATCATGACTTCGAACAGTTGATCCAGCCCGGTGATGCGCAGCACGGCTTTGATAATCTCGGTCGGCGAGCCAGAAGCCAAGCCGACGCGAAAATGCCGCTTCATATGCGCTACCGATTCCAAGGCACCGGGACGGGTTGGCATGCGCTGCTCATAATGCGTGATCACCCGCGCTTTCATCTCAGCGATGATCTCGTCGATGGTCTCGTCCAATGCCAGCTTCTGTCGCATGACACCAGCCCAACCGACGGTGCTGCGTCCCATGGCAAGACGCTGGAACTCATCGGTCCAGACTTTGCCGCGGTCGCGGGCGAATTCGACGCGCGACTTGTCCCAATAGACTTCGCTATCGACCAGTACGCCATCCATGTCAAAAACTACCGCTTCTATCGGCAAGGCACGATCCTTCGTGTGTATTTGTCAGGCGCTGCAATACACCATCGCCAGTCATATCGAGTTTTGTAGGGGCGGCCTATCAGGTCGCCCGACAGGCTCACAACAACTGATTCCCGCAAGGCGGTTTTCGCAGCCTAAACTGCCTGATCTGCGGGTGGCGGCACGACGCCGACTGTCAACAGAATATTGGCGTAGATTCGCTGCTCGCCGGTGGCGATGACGAGGCAGCAATTGTCCTTTTTCGCCGCGTCATAAAAGTCGAAGCGTTCTAGCGGCGACAACTCGATATCGTCCGGCAACATTTGGCGGAAGTCGGAATAGATGCTGGGCTCCGCGCCATCATCGCGGCGCATGACGTTGACGGCTTCGACAGGCGTGACACTCAGGACAGCGTCCAGCACATCAGTGACAGTCACCATGCCCGGCGACAGATTCAGGTATACCCGCTCTGCCAGTGGATTGGCATGGGTGGCGAAGGGATAATTGCCATCGGGAATAAGGATGGTGGCGCCATGACCCGCCCTGCCGAGGGCGCTGAGTATCTGCGGATGGATCAGCTTTCCAGTTAACATGAGGAACTCCATTGCATCAGTTGCTCGAAATCTCGCCGCAGATTATAACAGTCCCGCTTCACAAGTCGAATCGCAGGCATATTCCTCACCGAGCTCGGCTCGACAGAGAAAATGGCAACCCACCGAATCGCCCCTGTATATTGATCTAGAGCTTGAGTTGTGAAGTCGTGGCGCTACAGCTTCTTGATGCGGTCGCCCACCTCGATAACGCCGTCTTGAATGACGCGCGTGTAGACACCGCGCCGCCGTTCCTGCTCGCCTGCTTCGGACATGATCCACTTACGGGCCGGCCCGCCAAATCGACGTGCGAACTTTGTACAGCCGGTGTGCGGCAGCGGCGAAACTTCCATGATCACCTCGCCGATCTGCAGCTGCGTCCCAGGCGGCAGGTTGTCCTGCGAAATATCGAGGTCGACGAACAGCTGATCGCCCGCCTCCGCCCAGCGCGATTTGTCACCGGCGAGCAAATGGATCAGCCGGCTGTTCATCATGGTGATTTGAGCTTCGGGGTCGGCGCTGCGCCGCAGCCAGCCATCGCCGGCCAATCCCGCCTCGGCAGTGAAGGTCGCTCTCTGCAGCTGCTCCCGCTGTTCGGGCTTCGGACGCCGCACGATCATCTCCACCGTGCCCTTGTCCTGTGGCGATTTTTCGGTCTGCTCCCAACGTGCCTCTAATTCTTCAACGGTTGATGTGGCTTGCATCGCAATCTCCGGATGTCCGTTTATCATCAGCAAATCGACTATACGTCAAAATGCGAGAATTGTCTTGTGGAATCTGCTGCGGCGCTGTTATGTTATAGGCGCTTGGGTATCTCCAAGTATCTAAAGCTTGTTATGTATGGAGTCCAGAATCAAATGACCATTGAACACAAACGCTTGGGACGACACGGCGTGCTGATCAGCAACCTGTGTTTGGGCACGATGAACTTCGGCACGCACACCGCAAAGGAGGACAGCTTCGCCATCATGGATCGGGCGCTTGAACTGGGCATCAACTTCTTCGATACGGCTGATGTCTATGGCCGGCAGGTGGAATACGGCTTTACTGAGGAGATCATCGGCGAATGGTTCGCCCAGGGTGGCGGTCGCCGCGATGCCGTAGTGCTGGCGACCAAAGTCTATAATCCCGTCAGCCGCAAGGAATACCTGCCCGAACCCAATCGCGATCTGCGCAGCTTGTCGGCTTACAAAATTCGCAAGCATTGCGAAGGCAGTTTGCAGCGCTTGCAGACTGATCGCATCGACATTTATCAGATGCACCATGTCGACCGAGACTGCCCTTGGGGCGAGACTTGGCAAGGCTTCGACAGTCTCGTCGGGCAAGGCAAGGTCGTCTATGTCGGCTCGAGCAACTTCGCCGGCTGGGATATCGCCACCGCGTGCCAGGAAGCCGCACAGCGCAATATGCTCGGTTTGGTCAGTGAGCAGAGTATCTATCACCTCGATAACCGCGCCATCGAACTGGAAGTCATTCCCGCCTGTCGTCACTATGGCTTGGGGTTGATCCCCTGGAGTCCCTTGGCAGGTGGTCTGTTGGGCGGCGCTTTGGAAAAGGTCGAGACAGGAAGGCGCAGCAACCCCGGTCTGATCGCGCGTGTGGAGGAAAAACGCCCACAGCTGGAAGCCTGGGAAGGCCTCTGCCGCGAAATCGGCCATCCACCTGGCGAGGTTGCTCTGGCCTGGCTGATGCGCAATCCGGCGGTGAGCGCGCCGATCATTGGTCCCCGTACCATGGAGCAACTGGAGAGCGCTGTTCGTGCTAGCGCAATCAGGTTGGATGGCGACACACTCCAGAAGCTTGACGAAATATTCCCCGGTCCCGGCGGAGAAGCGCCCAGGGCTTACGCCTGGTAGGGAAAATAGAACTAACGGCTATGAATTCAGGCGACTTGGATTTTCGCCTGAGAAGTTACTGGCGGATTCGGTATTGTGGGAGATGATGTAGCGTCCGAGAGCGTCGGCGCTGTACCTAATGTAAATGAATGCTGGCACATGCCATATCTGTTTCGCTCAGTCGCCGCTAACTTGAAATCCTATACCGTACTGGATACTATTGGGTTAGACATGATATTTGCGAGTCGCAATTGGAGTTGGATATGGTGAATTCTACGCGTTTTGTAAGTGTCCGCGTTTTGCTAGTCCTGATGTTAACCCTGCTTTTTGTGGCAGTATTGCCCGTTTATGCGGCGGATATCCGTGTTGAGGGCGATTGCTCCTTGCGTGACGCAATTAAGTCCGCCAATGCTGACGATGACAAGGGCGGCTGCGACAAAGGCGAAGGCAATGACACCATCATCTTGACCCACGATACCAGCCCCGGGCTGGGGGAACTGCCAACTGTCGAGTCGAATATCGTCTTGGAAGGTCGCGGCCATAAGATAAACCTGCCTAAGGCGGATGCCGCGTTCAAGGTCGAGGATGGCAGGCTGATAATTAGAAATCTACGTGTGATTTACTTGAGTAGGCGTAACAGGAGAGTAATGCGCGTAGAAGACGGCAGATTGACCCTCGTAAACGTCATTGTGGAGAATTGTACTGTTGGTGTCCTGCAAGATAAAAGCCATACGTCCATCCAGGGCGATTCGAATATCTGCGACTTGCCGGCTGATGAACTTGTAACAGGTGGCGATACCGTAGACATCAACTTGACTCCGCCACCGGCCGTTCAGACCTGCGCCATGCTGAAAGGAAGCTTCGCAACGATATCGGCAACATTCGGGCTTGCCAGCGGCGTACAATGCCAGCAAGTGGGCGCGGCGGGCATCGGCATCCAGTCGGTTATCGACGCCGGCTTCATGGCGGCGGTGGATGTCTGGGGATATGTCGAACAAGGCGTGGAGATCTGCTTCCCGCAGCTCGGTTCGCTCACCTTCCTGGATGCGGCAACCTCTCCTCGTTCCGTATCTACGATACAGTCATACGGCGACGGTGGAAATACCTGCACCCATCTCACGCGTGCTGGCACTGTAGTCCTGGCGCCGGGCGCACCGACGGAAACAAGAGCGCCGACAGCAGTTCCGGCGGCAGTCACTCAACCTGTCACAAGCACCGTCCCGGGACGAGCGGAGGTCGGCTGCCCGATACTTGCGACCGGGCATCTCAAGCTCAAGGATACTCCCTCGTCGGAAGCCGAGATTATTGGCTACATCACGCGCGGGACAAGCATGATCGTCGTCGGACGCGTTATCGGCTGGTATCAAGTTAGTCACGGCGGGCAGACGGGCTGGGTCGGTGGAAAATACACGGCAGCAGCGGCGAACTGCTAAAGAGGGTCGATTCAACGCAGCATTGCACGCGAACCCCTGTCATCCGATGGGGGTTCTTTCGTTTTAGTTGGTATCGCGGGCTTACGCGGCTGTCTTATTTGTATCCAGCTTGATAGAGCAATTCCGCGATGTGCATTACCGAGAGTGTCTTCTGTTGCCTTGAAAGCTGCTGGCGCAATTGTGTGATGCAGCCGATATTGCCCGAAACGACAATTTCCGGCTCGACAGCCAGGATTGACTCGACTTTGCGCCGCGCCAGCTCCGCGGCAATTTCCGGCTGATCGATATTGTAAGTGCCAGCCGATCCGCAGCACATGCCGGCGTCAGCGATGCTCAGCAGGCTCAAGTTGGGAATTTGATTCAGCAGCGACCGCGGCTCAGCGTGATGACCTTGCGCGTGCAGCAAGTGACAGGCGTCTTGATAGACAACGCGGCGCTCGCTCGCGAATCCGCTGGTTTCTCGCATGCCTAGGCCGGCAAGGTAGGCGCTGAAGTCCGTCACTTTTTCCGAGAATTCTACTGCGCGCTCGGCATCCGGCTGACCCTTGAAAAGCAACTCGTAGTCTTTTATACCGGAACCGCAGCCCGCCGCCGTAGTGATGATCGCGTCGACATCGGCGGGCATGCGGTCGAAGTTGCGTCGGGCGATGTCTTGCGCCTGCTGCTCCGCGCCGACGTGCAGCAGGATCGAGCCGCAGCAGCCTTGATCCGGCGGGATATATACCTCGACGCCGTTCGCCGCCAAGACATGTGCCGCTGCATAACTGATCTCGGGCGCCAGCACTTGCTGCACACAACCAAGAAGCAGCGCGACCTTGCCGCGCCGCTCACCTTGAGCCGGCAGCATAGGCGGCAGGGGCAGGGGAGGCGGCAACTTTTCCGGCAGCAAGCTCAGCATTGAGGCGAAGGCTGCGGGCAATGCGGGCAGCAGCGCTTTGCCGATCTTGCCCGTCTGCGCCGCCAGCCGAAAGCGCCGAGGCCACGGCAGCGTCTCGCAGATCAGCTTGCGTGCCAGCGCATCTAACGGCGGTCGCCGTCTTTCCTGCTCGTGCATAGCCCGGTAGCCGACCAACAGATCGCCATAAGCCACGCCCGAGGGGCAAGCCGGCACACAGGCCATACAGCCCAGGCAGCGGTCGATATAGGGCTGCGCTTCTTCTGCCGGGAGCTGCTCTTCCAAGACATTCTTCATCAAGTAGATACGGCCGCGGGGAGAATCCATCTCCTCGCCGAGCAGGTTGTAGGTTGGGCAAGCCGCCAGGCAAAAGCCACAATGCACACACTTCTCAATGGCTTCTGCCATCTCGGGCGCGCGCAGGTCGTTACTAACTATCTGATGTCGCATCTTGTATACCTGTCATATTGAGCACTCTTGGCAAGACCATGTGCGCTACTCCTGCTCCCCTCTCCAATGCTTTGGGGAGGGGTTAGATTATACAAGCTTGTTCATCGGATCAAGCACCTGCTTAACCCGCGCTGACAAGACGTTTTCCAACGGCGCGCCGATGATCGGTGAATCGACAGTGCCCTGAAGGCAAAGTCCGGTCAGCCCGAGCTGCTTGAGCGCGCCGTCAAGGCTGGCGATATCGTCAGTCGCCACCCAGGCGATGTTGCCGCCGACGCCGTATCGCCGTTGCGTTTGCGGGATCATGGCATCGAGCGCCGGTATCTGGTTCAGTGACAGCACCACCTTGACGCCAACTGCGCCCTTGAGACCGGACAGCGGATTCCAAAGTGCCGGCACGTCATCTAATTCGCGGATGTCAAGCGGGGGCGTTTGTCGCTTCATGCTCGCTGAGAAGCGCTCGGCACGCTGCGGCAGGGTCTCGGCGAATCCAGCGAGCCGCGCCATCAGCGACCAGCCGCCATCCAGCGGTGACAGGTCCAGCGCATCCAATTCGTAGACGCTTCGATTGATGAATGTGATCGCGGCCAGCGCTTCGTCCAGCTTCTGATAATCAAAGCTCAAGCTGCGGAATCTTGGCACATCGGGGAAGACTTTGAAGGTCAGTTCGGTCATGATGGCGTACTGACCGAGGCTGCCGACCAGAAACTTGCTCAAGTCGAAGCCGGCCGAATTCTTCACGACCTTGCCGCCGACGCGAAAAGCCCTGCCCAAGCCATCGACCACTGATGCGCCCAGGATGAAATCACGCACGCCGCCATAGCGGTAGCGGCGCGAGCCTGAGAGATTGCCCGCGACCGTCCCGCCGATCGTTGCACAATCGGGCAAAAGCGGGTCAAAGGCCAGGTATTGTCCCTGCTCCGCGAGTGACTCTGTGATTGCCGCAACCGGCGTCCCGGCGAGGACGGTGACAGTGAATTCACTCGGCTGATATTCGGTGATGCCGCACAATGCGGAGAGGTCAGCAATAGCGACATCGCGCGCCAGCCTGTGCAGCGCAGTTTTGCTGCCACGGCCGCGCACGTGGATCCGCTCGTTGTCGCGGACGAAAGCTTGTATGGCGGCTGCTGAGTTGAGGTCCGATTCCATCATTCGCGCGAAATCACCCCTTGTCGTTCCAGCGGGTGCATCCCGTGCTGCGTTAGCGCAGGCGCCTCGCCACCGGGGAACATCTTGCCGCGATTCGCGATCTCCTTGGGGTCGATCGCCCGGCGCAGCGCCTGCATGATATCGATTTCTTCTTCGCTGAACATGACCGGCATATAATCGCGCTTTTCCATGCCGATGCCGTGTTCGCCAGTGATTGAGCCACCCAGCGACACGCAGAGCGCCAGGATCTCGCCGGCCAGATTCTCGGCCTTTTCCAACGCGCCCGCCTCGCGCCCGTCATACAAGATAAGCGGGTGCAGGTTGCCATCGCCGGCGTGGAAGACGTTGGCCACATCCAGCCCATATTTCTCCTTGAGCGTGTTGATTGCCAGTAATGCCTCGCCCAATCGGCCGCGCGGCACGACGCCGTCCTGCACGATATAGTCCGGGCTGAGGCGCCCGACGGCGGAGAAAGCGCCCTTGCGCCCTTTCCAGATAAGCGTTCGTTCTTCTTCGCTGTTCGCCACGCGCGTCTCGAAGGCGCCCGATGCTTTAATGATGCCTTGCAGCTGTTCGAATTCCGCCTCGACTTGCATCGCCTCGCCTTCCAATTCAACGATAAGCAGCGCTTCCGCATCGGGGTAGCCGGCCTTGACCGATGCCTCCGCGGCCTTGATCGCCAGCCGGTCCATGATCTCCATGGCGCCGGGCAGCAAGCCCGATGCCACCACCATCGATACGGCGTCGCCGGCCCGCCCGAGGTCATCGTAGGCAGCCAGCACTGTGCGGTAAAGCTCCGGCTGTGGCATGAGGCGTACCGTGATCTCCAGCGCGATGCCGAAGAGCCCCTCGGAGCCGATGAAAAGCCCGATGACATCGGGCCCGATGCCGACGCCTTCAAGGCTCTCGCTACCGAATTGAGTCACCGTGCCATCGGCCAGCACGACCTTCATGCCCAATACATGATTGCTGGTCATGCCATATTTCAGGCAATGGGCGCCGCCGCTATTAAAAGCGATATTGCCGCCGATGGTGCAGATGGACTGACTCGATGGATCCGGCGCGTAGTAGAGTCCGTATGGCTGCGCCGCGTGGGTGATGTGCAGATTGACCACGCCCGGCTCCACCACGGCGATGCGCTGCTGCGGGTCGATCTTCTTGATTCGATTCAGTCGATTAAGGGCGATGAGCAAACCGTCAGCGATTGGCAGGGAGCCGCCGGATAGGCTCGTACCACTGCCGCGGGCGACGAAAGGCACCGCCATGTCGTGGCAGAGGCGGACGGTGTCGATGATCTCGTCTTCGCTGAGCGGTATTACGACCGCTCCCGGCTTGCTGTGGAAGGCGGTCAGCGCATCGGATTCGTAGGACAGCAACTCCACGTTGCGCGTCAGGATGCGCTCGCTTGGGTAGATGTTTTCAAGCGCCGTTAGAAAAGGGTGGTTCATAAACTAGTCCGTACTTGTTGTTGTAGCGACCCGGTGGGCCGCCTGCGAAGACGGGTCAGCCACCGGCGAAGGTCTGTGTCTTTTCGACCTGACCCCTACAGGAGTTCGGGGGTCAGCTATCCCGCCGCCGCCAGACGTGCCGTGACCTGTTTCGACAGCTTTTTGAGGGCCTGCTTCGTGATCTGCCTGGCGGCGACATTGAGCAGGCGCTGCCCGACCGCCGCAATCTTGCCGCCGATGCGCGCGTCGCCGGCATAATACATCACCGTGCCGCTGCCTTCCTGCGCCAGGCGTATCGTGCCCTCGCCGGTGACATGTCCCGCGGGACCCTTTGCTTCCACGATCAGCCGGTAGCTTTCGGGCACTATCACATCGGTCAATTCGACAGTCGCTTCGAACTTGCCGTTAACCGGACCGACCTTCACCGCCAGTTTGCTCTCATACTTGTTCTCGCCGATTTCCCGCAAGCCCTTCGAGCCGGGGATGATGCTGCCCAGCACTTCGGTATCCATTAGTACATCCCAGACCAGCTCGCGCTCGAATTCAAAGTCATAACTGCCTTCTATGTGCATGCTCAACCTCCTCGTACTGAAGTACGTTAATCATAAATGAATTCGGGTGAATTTACGAACATCCGCAATTTGTGCGCGGGCAGGTTTTGCGAGGCATTGATCAGAATTCGAGCGTGATCTGGATCTCCGTGCCCTCCGTGCCTCTGTGGTGAATCCCCCTCAGTTCACCCGCAGGATCACCTTGTTGACGCCCGGCTCGTAAGCGAAGTTGCTGGCGTAAGCCTGCGCTGTTTCCGAGAGATCGTAGCAGTGCGAGACCAGCTCCTCCAGCTTGACCCTGCCCGATGTCGCCAGGTCAATGGCGCGCGGATAAGTGTGCTTCATGCGCCGCGACATCATGATCGTCAATCCCTTGCGCCGCGCCACCGAATGCTTGAATTGCAGCTTGTCATCAGGCGCGATGCCAACCATGACCAGCCGCCCGCCGGGACGAGCCATGTCCACCGCCTGCTGCACCGAATGATCGGCCCAGGCAGCCTCAATCGCTACATCGACGCCGCGCCCGCCAGTCAGATCCATCACCACATCCACCGGGTCGCAATCGTCAACATTGTAGGCGTAAGTCACGCCCCAGGCCTTCGCCTTGCGCAGCCGCCAGTCGAATTTGTCAAACGTGAAAACTTTTGAAGCGCCTGCTAATACAGCCAGCCGCGCGATCAGCAAGCCGACCGGACCGGCGCCGAGCACTGCGACCGTGCTGGCGACGCGAATCTTGCTGAGGTCGATGGCGTGGATGGCTATGCCGAGGGTCTCCAGCAGGGGGCCGACTTCATCGCTCAGCGTATCCGGCAAGGGGAAACAGTTGCGGGCGCTGACGTTCATCTGCTCGCGCAGGGCGCCATCTTCGGGGAATAGCCCGTAAAAGTAGTGATTTGGGCAGAGATTGGGGTGGCCCCTTTCACAGAGTTCACAGCGCCAGCAGGGTACGGCCGGTTCAACAGCCACGCGCTGACCGACTTTCAAAGGCTGATGTTTGCCGTCAAGCGCGTCTGCCCCGAGCGCCGCGACCACGCCCATGAATTCATGCCCGAGGACGAAGGGTTTGTCCGGAACGGTATAGCCGAGGCGCCCGGTCTCGTACAAGTGCAGGTCGCTGCCGCAGAGGCCGACGGTCTTGACCTTGAGCGTGATCTCGCCGGATGCGGGCGGCGGCGGCGGCGGCTCGGCTTGAATGCGGATGTCTTTAGGTCCGTGCAATCGCGCGACTTGCATCTAGAATCTCCCTCATGCTCCGGCTCTCGCGCAAATCTATCACCATCACGCGAAAACATAAAGAGGGCGGCTGTCTCTAACCGCCCTCTTTATCACTGGCTAAATCGCCTGAAACGGTCCCTATCCCTCCATTGCGCCCAGCGCCGCCTGCTGCTCGGCGATCATCTCCGGACTGTATTCCAGCCCGGCGAGGAATTCCAGGTCAGCCGCGCGGCGCTCCTCTAAGGACATTTCGGGCAGGGTAGTATTGGCTTCCGGGTATTGAGCCGTTACGCCTTGAGCGGTCTGCTTATTCTCAACGACGTATTCCGCCGCCTCCAGCAGCGCTTCCGAGATCCCGATACCTTGCAGGCTGGCAGTATCGAGATTGACGGCAAAGCCGAAATCATCACTCTCATAGATGCCGATGTCCGCGATATCAATGTCGCCGTTGAGGTGTCCGATGAGCATGCGCCCGGCGATCACGCCTTGTCCATATATGCCGTAGTAACCGCCGGCAACCGTGCCACCACTATAGGCAACTGGCGGAGAGGAGAAAAACACCGGGATAGCGTAGTCATACGACAAGGTCATGAGCAGGGGGAATCCCGCAAAAGTGAATATCGGGACAATGATCGCCTCCGCGCCTTTATCGACCAGACTTTCGACCGCACGATACAAATCGGGCGCCGCCATAATCGAATCGACTTCGACAGTCAGCCCTAAAGACTCGCCAATTGCCTTAATCTGAGCCGCGCCAACTTCACTGGCGCGCTGGGCGGGTGAGAAGATCGTGCCGATCACACTCATGTCAGGGTCTTGCATCAGCACTAACGGCACAATGTCTTCGTAATTCGTTACCGGCCGTGTACCAGTTACGAAATCTGGTTTGATGCAAGACGAATCGGCAATCCCGGTGATATACGGTCCGGAAACCAAGCTGAAGACCAGCGCTGGCGGGTCAACATAATCGCGGATGGCGAAATAGGCTATTTGCGTTAGCGCGGTGGTAAACGTGACCAAGACATCGGCGCCCAAGTCAACGCATCTTCAATGATGAAATTGGCCTGGGCGCGGTCAAAGAGGGCATCGCCATACATAATATTGATGTTTTCGCCTTCAAGCGAGCGTTCCTCATTCACTATCGCGCGTTCGTCTTCGTTGATATAGCCATAAGCCTGCAACATATCCAGGACGCCCTTTTCCGCCAGGGCAACGGTATTCAAGTCTCCCCATTTAAGTAAGGCTATCGTCGGTTTGTCATCGTCCGCAGCCAGTTGCTGCGTCAGCGAGATAACCTGCTCGGCCGCATTGGGGTCCAGCGCCGCGGTATGCTCATCAAGCAGGAGCAGCTTCGGCTTGGTCAAGGTCGCCATGATCAATGTAATTGCCTGCCGCTGCCCGCCGCTGAGGAGCGCGACATCGGCGTCGAGACGGTTTTCCAAGCCCAGATGCTGTTGTTCCAATTGCTCGAAAAACCAGGCATCCTGCGCTTTCTTCACATCACGGCGGAAGCCCGCCTGCCGGCCGTGAATCGCCGCCAGTGACAGGTTCTCGCGGATGGTCAAGCCGGGGCAGGTGCCCAAACGAGGATCCTGAAAGACTCGGCCGATATTATGGGAGCGGCGATATTCGTGCCAATAGGTGGATATCCTCTCCGTCCAGCTCAATGCGACTGGCATGGGCTGGACCGCCCCCGAAATCACGTTAAAGAGCGTGCTCTTGCCGGCGCCGTTAGAGCCTATTGCGGTAATGAATTCGCCTGCTTCCACGAATAATGAGAGGTCTTGCAGGGCGCGAACTTCATTAGCTGTGCCTTCGTTGAAGGTTACGGATACATGGTCAAGTGATAGCATAGTCTCACCTAGCCGCCTTGTCTTTTTCTGTAGGTATTCCAACGGTCATACAGTCTCGGTGTGCCAAGTGCCGCCAGCACGACCAGCGCGCTGACAAATTGAATATCGGTCGTGGGCAGATCAAGCGCGCTGAATATCCAGGCGCGCGATATATCAAAGACCAGCATGCCGGCGGTGGCCGCCACCAAGAGCTGGCCGACGCTTCGCGGTCGCAGCAATACCTCGCCGATTATCACGGCTGCCAAGCCGCGTATGATCAAGCCGAAGCCGAGGCTGACATCAGCAAAGCCGAACTGTTGCACTACCAGGGACCCGGCCACGCCGGCAAGCCCGTTCGCCACCATCAGCCCAATTGTGATCATAAGGTAGCGGGTCAATCCAGTGGCGCGGACCATCTGCTCGTTCTTGCCCGTCGCGCGGATCGCCAAGCCAATTTCCGTGCGCAGAAACCACTAGAGTATCCTTAGTACAACAATGACGATCGCTCCAAAGAGGATTATCTCCAGCAGATTGGTCGATTGCCTTCGCATTTGATCACCGAATTGCTCGACCAGCGCCTGGCGAAAAGCCTGCGAATGACGACTGATCAAGGTCTCTTCACCGAGCAGCGGCACATTGCTCCCGCCACCCATGATATGCAGCGTCACGGTGTAGGCGGCGGTGATAACGATGATGCTCGCCAGCAAGCCCTCGATCTTGAATATGATGTCGATTAGCGCAGTCGCCAGCCCAGTAAGCGCGCCAGCGACGAAGGCGACGATTATGGCAAATTCGGGGCCGTGTCCATTGACGATGAGTACAGTGCAGATGGCGCCACCAATGGGAAAGGCGCCATCCACGGCAAGTCGACAAAACCCAATACCCGGAACGTAAGGAAGACGGTGACGCCCGCCAGCGCATAACCCAGCCCCTGACCGATCGCGCCGATATTGACGTTGCCAAATCTCATGAGCGCAGCAACGACAACGATCAATATGAGCGCGCGTAAGGTGAAGTTAAGTTTTCCGCCGTCATTTCGCAATTGGTTGTGCTCAATCGAAGAGTCTATAGCTGTCATAGAGCAATTGCTCCGTCGAATAGTCTTGCTTTATTGGTCAATCGCACTTCATTACAAGTACACATTATTGTAGGCAGGTCGCTCAATTTGCGGTGGAATGGCTTGGGAGTGGATATGGACAAGCGCGTCTGTCGCTGAAGTAATGAGCAAACCGCGTATTGGCATACGCGAGCTAGGTCGGTGTTCGCAGCCGAGGGTCAATCACATGGTAAAGCAAATCCACCAGCATATTCATCAGTACGTAGGCGAGGGCGACGAAAATGATACCGCCCTGTACCACCGAATAGTCGCGTTCGAGGATGCCATCCAGCAGCGCGACCGTCCCGTCATGGTTGGCGGCGAACATGCCAGATTCGACATTGGGGAAGTCGAACGTGAGATTTGCGAGCGATTGAACTTTCGGGGTCGCGCGTCTGCGTCAGAGCTGGGATCACATCTGCGAGAGTTTTATCGTGGTTGGAATGACGGGAATATGCCACGTTTGCTGCGATAGTGGCCGACATATCGCGGCTTGGCACGAAAACGCGTCTTCAATCTCATATCCCCCAAATCAGCGCCAAGCCCAGCAGCATCGTCAGCAGTGTAACAATCGTCATGCCCGCGCCCACCTTGGAAAAGTCGCTGAACTTGTAGCCACCCGGACCCATCATCAGAATATTCACTGGATGCGCAATCGGCGTCAGGAAGGCCATCGAGCAAGCCACCGCCACCGCCACCGCCATCGCTTGCGCATTCACACCCATCTGCAGCGCCGCATTGATCGCGATCGGTCCCACCAGCAGCGCAGTCACCTGTCCGCCGATAATTTGCACAACCAGCATCGTCAAGATCACCATGCCGGCGATAAGCATCAATGGGCTGGTATCGGCCAGGCTCGATACCAGCAAACTACCGATGCGATCCGCCAGCCCGGAATCGTTGATGGCGACGCTCAGCGGCAGCATACCCGCCACCAGGAAGATCACCCGCCACTGCACCGCCTCGTAGAATTGCTCCATCGCCAGGCAGCCTGATATCACCATGGCGGCTGCGCCAGCCAGCATGGCAATCGGGAGCGGCAGGATGTTCAAGATCGAAAGCGCCAGCACAATCGTGGTGATCAGAATGGCGTATGGCGCCTTGCGGCTTTGGATTGGATGCGAGGAGTATTCGCCCGCCGGCAGTATGTAGTTGGGATTCTGCGAAAGATTCTGAATATCGGCGCTTTGCCCAACTACCAGAATCGCATCGCCGACTTGCAGCGGCAGCTTTCGCACATCGGTATGATAACTCTCTCCGTCCCGCCACAGCGCCATCGCCAGCAGGCCGGCGTCGCGGTTCAGCTTCATGTCGGACAGGGTCTTGCCGATGGCATCGGAGCGCGGCGCGATCATGATTTCGATCGGCTCAATCGGTAGTTCGCCCTGCACGGCGTGCGCGCCAGTTTCTATCAACTCGTTGCCCCAAGCCAGTAGCTGCTGCATGCGACCTTCCCGCCCGACGATCAGCAATTCATCGGACGGGTAGATCATCTGGCTTGACTTGGGGATGGTGATCGTCTCGCCGCCTCGCCAAACCGCCGCCACCGTCAAGCCCAACTCGGCATTGATCGCGCTGTCCTGCACTGTGCGATTAGCCAGGCGCGAAGCGGGCAATACACGCACCTGCCACATGCGGTCCGCCAGTTGATAAGTATCGTGCAGATCCTGTTGATTGAAAGTCTGCGTCAGCGAGGCGCGCGCCGGTAGCAGACGGCGGCCGAATACCAGCATATAAAGCAGACCTGCCAGCACAATCATGCCGCCAATCGGTATGAAGTCCATCATGCCCAAACCATCGAGTCCCGCCTCAAGCAGCAACTCGCTCATCAAGATATTGGCAGTAGTGAAGTAGGTCGCCATGCCGCCGACCAGCGTGCCAAAGGACATCGGCATCAGCAGTTTCGATACCGATATCTTGGAGATGCGCGCGACGCGTACCGCCGCAGGCAGCAGCACCGCCCCGGCCGCCACGTTGTTCATGATCAGCGAGAGCGCAGCGCCGGCCGCCATGAAGAGCGTGATCAGCTTGACTTCCGAACCTCTGCCATAATCATGCAGGCGGCGGGCGATCCATTGGATGACGCCGGTGACTTCCAAACCGTGCGTGATGATGAACAAGCCGATCAGCGTAATCACCACCGAACTGCTGAAACCGGAGACGACCTCGGTCGCCGGCACGAGACCGCTGAACGCGACCATCAGCAAGACAATCACGGCGATCAGCTCGGTCTTGAGCCGTGTGGCGAAGATCAAGCCGAAGAGGATCAGGATGATGCCGATGACAGTGATTTCGGCGGTGGTCAGCATTTCACTCTCGCAAGGGTAAGTATGCCATCAAGTATAACCCTGACTATACGCTTTTACTCAGCGTGTGGCGCAGGGGCAAATTGCGGCACGCCGAGCTTGAATTAGACAGACCGTACCTATATAACAGTGGGATGTTATGAAAGGACGCAAACATGACCAAAGTGACCTTCATCGGCGCCGGCAGCACGGCATTCGCCAAAAACCTCATGGGCGATATCTGGAGCTATCCCGAACTGGCCGATGCCACCATCTGTCTGATGGACATCGACAGCAAGCGCCTTAAGCAATCGGAGCAGGTGGCACGGCATACCACCAATACACTGGGCATCAACCCGACGGTGGAGTGCACGACGAATCGGCAGGTGGCGCTGACTGGTGCAGATTATGTCGTCTGCATAATTCAGGTCGGCGGCTACGAGCCGGCCACGGTCATCGACTTTGAGATTCCCAAGAAATACGGTTTGCGCCATGACGATCGCTGATACACTCGGCATCGGCGGCATCATGCGCGGCTTGCGCAGGGTACCCGTTCTGATAGACATTGCAGGATATGGAAGAAATCTGTCCAGATGCGCTGCTGATCAACTATGCTAACCCGATGTGCATGAACCAGTGGACGTTGAGCCGGGCGACCGATATTCAGACGGTCGGGCTTTGCCACAGTGTACCGGGCACCGCCCACGAACTGGCGCCCGCGATATCGGCGTGCCGTTTGACGAGGTCAATTACCTGGTCACCGGCATCAATCAGATGGCTTTTTATCTGAAGTACGAGCGGCGCGAAACCGGCGAAGACCTCTACCCGCTTATCAAACGTGTCTACGATGAGGACGCATTCCGCCGACCAATCGTGTGCGCTATGAGATGTCCAAACGCCTCGGCTATTTCGTCACCGAATCGAGCGAGCATTTCAGCGAATACGTGCCCTGGTTCATCAAGGACAGCAAGCCGGAACTGATTGGCAAATTTAATATCCCGTTGGACGAATATATCGAGCGCTGCAAGGCCGGCATCATCAGTTGGCAACTGCTGGAAAAAGCCGAGGAAGAAGGATGCATCCCATCGGAAGAAGAGATCATGCACGCCTTGCGCGATGTGCATCCCATGAGCAAAGAATGGACCGTGCGCAGCATTACTGATTTGAACAAAGTCGAGCGCAGCGTGGAATACGGCTCGCTGATCATCCATAGCATGGAGACCGGCGAAGCGCGCACGATCTACGGCAACGTGCCCAACGACAGCATCATCGATAACTTGCCCTACGGCTGCTGTGTTGAAGTGCCCTGCCTGGTTGATGCCAACGGCATTCAGCCGACTCGCATAGGCGCGATCCCGCCACATCTCGCCGCGCCTTTACCAAAAGGTCTATAATCGGACTGCTATCGAAAACTGCCTTGAGCGAGATATGCGTACGATTATCTTACGCGATGATGATACCAGCACTTTCACCACGCCACAGCGATTGCAGGCGCTCTACGGGCGCGTCTGGGCGGCGGGCTTACCCGTCTGTCTGGCGGTGGTTCCGAAGGTCTACGGCGATACCCGCGTCTACTGGACCGATGGCAATCCGCAGGACCCGGCTATCCCGCCGGCGCATCGCGGCACCGAGTCGTGTTACTCCATCCTCGACAACCCGCAGCTATGCGCCTTTCTCAATAACTTGGCGGCTGCCGGGCTGGTTGAGATTTGCCTGCACGGTTTTACGCATACGTTTTTCGAGTTCATCACACATGACCGCGCTGTCATCCGTCAGAAACTTGATGGTGGCATGGCAATCCTTGAGCGCGCCTTCCCGGCCGCGAAAATCACGACCTTCATCGCGCCCTACGACCGCTTGTCGCCGGCTGCGCTGACTGAGCTGATCAAACGTGGTTTCCACATCTGCACCCAGTCGCTCAATCTGGGCCAATGCCCGGCCTGCCGCAAATAGCGGGATTTTGCGCCGGGTGGATCAACGACCGGCAAATGCTCTACGTATGTGACGATTATCTCTTCTCCTATCAGCGCGATCCTGCCGACTCACTGCGCTTGGCGCGCGCGGCGCTGGCACGGAATGACTTGACTATCATCTGCAATCACAACTGGATGTTCTATCATCCCTGGCGTCCTGAGCCGAACCCGCCGGACATCGCCGCCTGGCACAGCTTGCTTGACGACATTCTTGGGACGGACGATTGCAAGGTCATAAGTTTTTCCGCGCCTGCCGGGCGCGATTGGCCTGCCATTCGACCGTAAATGGTTGGCTCATAAGCTGGTATACTGCCCTGCATTCGATTGGCTCCAGAGCGGATTATTTGGAAAGGAAATCTCATGGCGTATAAGAACCTGATCGGTGGCGAGTGGCGCGGCAGCGAGGATGTCATGGAGGTGCGCTTTCCTTACGATGGCAGCGTGGTCGGCGCAGTATCAATGGCCAGCGCAGCCGATATGGATGATGCCATGGCGGCGGCGGTGGAAGGCTACGAATTGACGCGGGTGATGCCGAGTTACCGGCGCTCCGAAATCATACAAAACATCCATCGCGGACTGTCCAAGCGCTTTGATGAAGTCGTCGAGGCGATGATCCTGGAGGGCGGCAAGAACCACAAGACAGCAGTCGGCGAAACCACGCGCGCCCTCGAGACACTGAAGGTCTCGGCGGAAGAAGCGCGCCGGATCGGCGGCGAGGTCTTCAGCATCGACTGGACCGCCGCCGCCGTCAACCGTCAAGGTTTCACCCGCCGCAGCCCGGTCGGCACGGTGCTCGGCATCACCCCCTTCAACTACCCGGTCAACCTGGCTTGCCACAAGATCGGTCCCGCCATCGCTGCCGGCAATCCGATCATCCTCAAGCCGGCCGAGAAGACGCCGCTGTCTTCCGTTATCCTGGCCGAGATCGTGCTGGAATCCGGTTTTCCGCCGCAAGCATTCAGCATGTTAAATGCCTGGGGACGCGACACCGAACAAATGGTACTCGATCCGCGGATCGCCATGATCAGTTTCACCGGCAGCGCTTCGGTGGGCTGGATGCTGAAGAGCAAAGCCGGACAAAAGAAAGTGACGCTCGAGCTGGGCGGCAACGCCGGCGTCATCGTACACAGCGATGCCGATCTGGGCGACGCGGCGGCACAAGCGGCGGCTGGCGGCTTCGCCAACGCCGGGCAGAATTGCATCTCGGTGCAGCGACTGTTGATTCAACGCGATGTCTTCGAAGATTTCACCGACCGCTTCGTCGACGAAGTCAAAACGCTGAAGGTCGGCGACCCGCGCGATCCGGCTGTCGACATCGGACCCATGATCAGCGAGCGCGATGCCGAACGCGCCGAAGTCTGGGTAATCGAGGCGCAAAAGGCCGGCGCGTCGGTGCTCTTTGGCGCTGAACGCGACGGCACCATGTTCCCGCCGACAGTGATGACTGACACCGCGCCCAATATGCGGGTGAATTGTGACGAGGTCTTCGCGCCCGTGGTCACGCTCAGTCCCTACGACCAGTGGGACGATGCCGTGGCCACCATCAACGATACGCCCTATGGCTTGCAGGCGGGAGTCTTCACCAACGATGTCAAACGCATCATGGACGCTTGGGAGCGCATTGATGTCGGTGGTTTGCAGGTCAACAGCGTCTCGACCTTCCGCGTCGATCACATGCCCTACGGCGGCATCAAGGCCTCGGGCTATGGGCGCGAAGGCGTCAAATACGCGATCGAAGACATGACCGACCTGCGGCTGATGGTGTTGAATCTGTCGTAGATTCGCCACAGAGAGCACAAGGATGCTGTAGGGGCGACCCTGTGGGTCGCCCACCGACGGTACATGTGCATTGGAAGTTCACACAAGGACAACAGGTGATTGCATGGACGGGACTTGGCAGGTATAGCATGAACCCCTCAGACATTCGCATCGGCTTCGTGCCCATCGCCCGCCCGACATTTGACCTCGTCCTGGCGCGGACGCTGACGGCGCAGGTCTACGAAGAGATTATATCGTCCGGCTACAGCATAGTCGGCGCGCAAGACTTGGTCATGGACGGCGACGCCATCAATAACCGCATCGCCGATTTGGCGTCCGCTGAGATCGACATGATCCTTATGCTGCAGGCGTCCTTCGCCGATAGCACGATGGTGCTGCAACTGGCGCAAGCGGTTGACGCGCCGCTGCTGATGTGGGCGCTGCCGGAGGAGCAGGTCGGCGGACGACTGCGGATCAATTCTTTCTGCGGCATAAACTTGGCTGGTCACGGTTTGCGTCGAGCCGGTTTGCGCTACGACTACATCTACGCCCCGCCCGATGACCAGGCCGCGCACTCCAAACTGCGCAGCTTCGCCATGGCCGCCGGCATCAAGACGCGAATCCGCCGCAAAAGCGCTTCGTTGTCCCGCTCCCGCTGGCTGACAGCCCGCTTCAACCAAGCATAGAAGCCACTGCTTGATACTTCCAACACCCGGCACATCCGCCGTACACTGAATTGTGCTTGGTGACTCTCAATAAATCGAAACTTCATCGCGGTCGATCCTGCGAGAACACTTGGATAGCTTTTTTTAAAATATCTCGCTCCTCCCGTGCAATCGACAACTCATGCTTTAAACGACGAATCTCGGCATCCGCCTCACGCTCCGCAGTCGGTTTCAATTCATCGCTATTTTCATCTACACGAAATCGTTGACGCCACTTGTAGATCAGTCCCGGCGTGATGCCCAGATCACGTTCGACCTGGCCCACTTTCATTCCAGGTTGTGCAGCCAACTTCAATGCTTCGCGTTTGAACTCGTCCGGATACTTCTTTATGTCCGCCATCTTCCCCTCCAGTCCCTATCATATTGGACAATCCTTGTGTCCACAAAATCGGGGGAAGATCACATCCCCAAAAGGAAGCAAGGGGAGATTAAGGCATTTTGAAGCCCCTCCCTCTTTTTGGGGGATTTAGGGTGGGGTAAAACTCCACGCAATTCACCACTCCCGAAGTAATCAACGGAGGGCGATTGCTGACGGAACGACTTTGCGCTTGACGGGGCTGCGGAGCTCCCCCGTGTTAACGCTCTTGGCGAGCAACGCATAAAGCACCAAGCCCATGAGGGCGGTGGGTGTCGCCCAATCGAGTAGGTACACGATGCTTCCCAGCGGCTGTGCGTCGCGGATGAGCGAAATTTCCGTGAACTTATCGAAAAGCTTCAGCACCTGTGTCAAAATGCCGCCGCTTTCGACGATGACAAAGGTCAGCGCGGAAGAGACGACCGCCGCCAACAGCCACAGTCCATGCTTCCGGGTGTGCTTCCGCAGCGCCAGCCACTGGAAAATCAGTGGAGTCGAAATGAGCAAAAAGTTGCTGGTGATTTGATACAGCGTGTACTTGAGTTGCATGACATGTTCAGGCTCCGGCATTCTACTAGGCGACCCCGACCAAAGCTTGGGTGGGAAAGGATAAACGACATTGGCGTCGAAAATCTGGAAGGCGATTTCCCCAGCGATAATGCCGAGTAAAGCAAAGGGCAGCCAGTGGTGGAGGGTTATTCCCCAACTCCACCGCACAAAAAGGAACTGCAGAGTGGAGAGTATGCCAACGAAAATCAGCGAATGCATGTCTGAAAACAAGCCAAGCGCTCCCTGCGCTCCCGACAAGAAGCTAAAGATGACCATCATCACACACAGTGTGACAATATAGGTGGCTGCCCAGCCTGTGACGAAGGCGACGTATCTGGGGCGATAAGTGTGCGCTTGCGTATGCTTTATCATTTCGTTCCCCCTTTTCTTATGTCAAGCTCGAATTCCTATGGAGTGAAATAGGGACGACCCCGAAAGGTCGCCCCTGCGCGTCTGTGCGATTGTCGCGATCAGTTCCAGCAAAGTTGTAAAGCCCAAGGTTCGTTCGCATGGTCGGAAAAGCATAAACTGACGGTGCAGTAATCGCCATGACAGTAGTACCTGCCGTGTAATCGCCCCTCTTGTACGATTGCTATAATGTTCCAATCGACTGGATTATACGTATTCACTCTCAGGGCATTAGAAAACACCTTGTTGCGGTGTACCCAATAGTAGCCGACGTAGTAGTCTTCACCGCAACTAATTGGCCGTACGCCATTCGGACTCCGTCTGTTATTTCTCCAATCTTGTAGAACCGTGAGGTCACCGGATTCCGTTTGTTGAAGCGTGATAGGATTAGTATCGAAGACAAGTACGCTTATGTCTTCAGCTTCGTCACCGTGGCCGATGGTAAACGTACCCCATACAGTATTTGAATGCATGTTACCTTGCGGTGTCATGCCGTCTATCCAAATATGAATTGCTGGATCATACGAGGCTGGCTCGGTTTGATCTGCGCGGACACCGGTAGTGCTATCACGGCGAGCGCGATGAGGAACGTAACGAGGAGAATGGTGAAAGAAAGTCTTGAGGATTGTTTGCAGAACATCGTTCGCCTCCTAAGTAGTGGCTCAAATCAGTGCGTGCGCTAGACTGCTTCGAAATGCTACCGAGGTAGCCTGATCTTGAATTTGCGAACACTTCTGAACACGATGCGAAGATGCCTTTTAAAACGGAGACGGCTAAATTGCTACGATGGCAAGAGCCATCCTGGTTTAGATATTGCCTCCTTCCTAATATGCCTTCAAAACTCAAATTAATATTAGTGTGATATGAAAAAAATGTCAATAGATTCGGAGGGATTTGTATAAATTGACTAATACTAGCCATGGAAGCTCGCTCAGGCTCACACAAATACTGTCTCACTGAAGCAAAGCGCTGTGTTGGCGGAGGCAGGTTTTAAGGGTTATTCTAGTGTACGGCTGTGGGTTAGCGCAGCTTGTTGTCAACAGGCAATGAAGAAATGACCAATAATCCCCCCAAAATCGTCGTTATCGGCACCCTCAGCTCAATATCCCCAACCGCGGCTACATCCCCAACCTGCCGGAAGGCGCTGCTGCTCGATCCGATGGTCACCGATATTGACAGCGAGCGCGCAATCCTCGATGATCTCTTGACGGAGTTTGCGGAGTATCTGCCGCAGTTTGGGTGAGTATCAGCCCCTATGATATTTCGTAGTCTTCCGGATCTTTGTACTCTCGGTCGTATTCCTCGTCTTTGATGGCTCGCTCAATAGCGTCTTCAACAAGGTCAGCGATGGCATCGGGCGGCAACAGGAGCTTCATCAGTTCTTGCGCCATCATGTTGCCCATGACATTTCCAGCGACAGCGATTGACATACCCAGGAAGTCTGGTGATTCTTTACCGTCGGTGCGCTCGCCTTGTACGCAACGCAGTTCGTCGATTAGGAAGTCTATCCGATCGCTCCAGTCTTGCAGCACTTCTTCGAGAACATAGTACGCAATTTTTTCAGCCATGAAGTATTCCATGCGCTCTACGCCCTTCTTGTCCCATTGCAATTTTCTCAGTCCTGATTGGGTCATATTACCCTCCCGCAGAAATGCGTTTTCAAACTCGTCAGAGGCGATTCCTCTGGCCTACCATGTGTCCGCGAGTTTGCAAGTGGCAATTCGCGCAAGACTGGGAGATTGCAAGCATCGCGCAAGCCAGTCATTGATATTGACAGAAGGCGCGCTATCGCCCATGATTTGCTGAGAAAGATTCGGGTAGTCGAAACTTGCTAAATGATGATTGAGAATAGCCGCGTTTTTCAAAGTGATGTAAATGACTTTTTGGCTTCCGAGGCGTTTGCCGAAGTTGAACTTGACTTGACTTTCCTCGACCCGCCTTTCAATCAAGCCAAGGACTACGCCTCGCATGATGACGACATGCCCGAAGCGGAGTACTGGGACTGGATGAAGCTGGTCTGCGGCGCGGTGTACGCCCAAACCTCCGAAGGCGGCGCGATTTATTTCATGCAGCGTGAAAAGAACAGTGAGCATGTGCTGACTTGCCTGCGGGAAGCCGGCTGGACACTGCAAAACCTCATCATCTGGAAGAAACTGACGTCGGCTGTACCAATGAGTCGGCGTTTTGGCAAGCAATACCAGATTATCGCCTACGCCACCAAAGGTCGCCGCGCGCGGGTCTTTCACCGCTTGCGCATTGACCCGCCCCTGCCGGCGAACTACAAACATAAACGCGCCAATGGCATGTATGTGACTGATATATGGGATGATATCCGTGAACTCACGGCTGGCTATTTCGCGGGCGATGAAGCTCTGCGCGATGAAGATGGTTTGCGCTTTCACAAGCAGCAGGCTCCGATAGCGCTATTATTGCGTATTGTGCTTAGTTCGTCTGTGGTCGGCGATACAGTGTTTGATCCCTTTGCCGGAACGGGAACGACCTTGGTAGTAGCGCATCAGCTGAATCGACGGTCGTTTGGCGTAGAGATAGACGCCGTCAACGCGGACTGCATCAGAGAACGCCTGCGCGAACTCCGTCCGACGGATGACATTCGGCGCTTCCGCGATGATTATGGGCATACCGAGAAGCTACATGAAATCTGGGACGGGAGCACAGAAACTAGGAGTAACAATGTATTCGATTTACCACTTTTTCGCTCATCTAGTTCGCAATCGTAACCGGCTTGAGTACGTTCCAAAGCTAGAGGACTTTCCCTTCGACCGTGAACTCGTTTCTTATACGGGTAAAGGCAAGTTTCCTGATTTCGCTATTCGAATAAACCCTGTAGGCGATCCACCGGGAGGTGAGCTCATCGAAGTGAAAGACAGCAAGTCCTATGCTGTACCATCCTTCAATTCGACGATTCCCACTGGAAGCAAGTCAATAGAGTCTCTAACGCAAGGAAAGCGTAGCGTTATACGCGAGCAAATGGAAGCCGCCGGCGATCACATCTATTCTTTGCCGTGGAGGGAGGTCTATTATTTGCTTCGTGGAAAGGAAAAGAAGACGGGCAACACAAAGATATGTCTAGTACACGGGAGTTTCTTTGAGACGGTGAAAGTAGAGGAACTGATTCAGCAAGCCTTCGGTCAAGTGCTTGAAGAAAGACTAGATGAGGAAGAGCAAACAATTTCCCCAGAATTACACCAGTTGATGCTGCGGATATTCTCTCGGCAAGACAGTTTTAGCAAGGTGCGCCACGTCGACAAGGCCTCGGTGAAGCTCCGGTTTCGCATCATGACCGAAGTAAAGAAGGAAGGAAACATCTTAAGTTCCAAGAACTATCCAGAAATAAGGGGCAACTCAATAAACTTGGTAATTCCCTGGCATTCCGCCGATGATATGGCTGTACGAAAAAAGCATTTGCGCAGCGCTCTGTCGCGCTCCGAATTGTTGACAGGCGAGCAATCCCTAATCAAACATCCCTTCAACGGCGACTTTTACGTTTTAAGTTTTTCCCTTTGAAGAAATCGACCTGTTGTTGATAATCGCATAAAGACCTGAACAGCAATCAGAAAGGCAAAACATGAAAAAAGTATTCGTAGTCTACGCCACTGATAACGTGGGCACCGCCGTACTCGAACCCATCCAGGCTGGCGACCACGTCAGCTGCAATGGCGAACGCAGCGACCTCGAGGTCATCGCCCAGGCCGACATCGCTTACGGGCATAAGATCGCCCTGATGGACATCGCTGAAGGCGATACCGTGCTCAAATACGGGCTGAGCATCGGCTCGGCGCTCTGCGATATCAAAGCCGGCGACCACGTCCATACGCATAATGTCGAAAGCAATCGCGGACGCGGCGATCTCACTGAACGTAATGACGTCACCGCTGAATAGATAATCAAGGGAGATCTAAGACAAATGTCAGATTTTATGGGGTTTTACCGCCCGAACGGCGATATCGGAATTCGCAATCATCTGTTGATCTTATCCGGTACTGTCTATGCCAACGGCGTGGTCGAGCGAGTCGCTGATACCATTCACGGCGCCGTGCCAATCACCCACGCCAACGGCCGCTGTCAGGTCGCGCCCGATCTGCGTGTGACACGCCGTTTCCTGGCCGGCACAGCGATGAACCCGAACGTTGGCGCAGTCGTCATCATCGATCACTTCAAAGAAGAAGGCATGACCGCCGAAGACCTCGCCGATGATATCGCGCCGACCGGCAAGCTGATCGCCACTGTCAACATCCGCGGCGATGGCGGTTTCATCAGCGCCGTCGAAAAGGCGACCCGCTGCGCCCAGGATTTCGCGCGCCAGATCAGCCTCTGCACCCGCGAGGCTGCGCCGATGAGCAAAATCCTCTTCGGCACCGAATGCGGCACTTCCGATACCACTTCCGGCTTGGCCAGCAATCCCGCCAATGGTCTCGCCGGCGAGATCTTGATCGCGCAAGGCGGGCGCATGCTGATGGCGGAATGCACCGAGTGGATGGGCTGCGAGAATTGGCTTACCGACAAGGCCGCCAGCCCGGCAGTTGCCAATGCGATCGTCGCTGGCGTCCAGCACATGGAAGCGCGGGCGCTGTCCAGCGGCGAGGACATCCGCGGCTCTCAGCCGACCGGCGACAATATGGCGGGCGGCTTGACCACCATCGAAGAGAAATCAATGGGCGCGGTCAAGAAAATCGGCGATAGTCCGATCATCGAATACCTCGAAATCGGCGAAGCGCCAACCAAGACCGATCCGGGCAACTACGTCATGTACGGTCCCGGCATGGGCGCTGAAAGCATCAGCAGCATGGCGGCGGCCGGCTGTCAGGTGTTGACCTTCTGCACCGGCGGCGGCCACACCTCCAACCATCCCATCATGCCGACCATCAAGGTGACCGGCAATCGGCAGTCTTTCGAATTGATGCGCGACACCGTCGATGTTGATGTTAGTGGCGTCTTCTACGATGAGATCACGCTGGGCGAAGCCGGGCAGATTGTCTACGGCGAGGTGGAACGCGTCTGCAACGGCTACCTCACCAAGTCCGAAGCGCTGCGCGATAACAATAGCTTCGCCATTCACCGGGTGGGTCCCAGCATATAAACGGGCCAAGTCTCCTCCCGACTTGTCTTGCAGGTAGTCGGGTCTAACGGAAACCTGCGTTCAAGACCATGATGTTTTGAACGAATATAAGGGATGACTAAGATGCTGCGAAAGATCGCCAGCCGAGCGTTGATCATATTCGTTGCGCTGCTGTGCACCTTGCTGCTACTGGAATTCGTCGTGCGCGTGGGCGGCGAAGAATCCTCTGATGGGCAATTCACCTTTTTCGGCATCGCGTTGCAGCCATATGCATTGCCAATTCAGCGACTCACTACTCAATTAGACGAGTACATAGATAATGCCGACGAGGTAACACTCATCTACGATGAGTCGGTTGGCTGGCGATATCGGCCTGAGTCTTTGCGACAGAATGGCGAGTTTACGATCAATGTCGCGGGTATGCGATCCAAACGCGAATTCGATAAACAGCCTCCGGCAGATACCTTGCGCATTGCCCTCTTCGGTGATTCGTTTACCGCCGGCGATGATGCGACTGACGAGTCGGTCTGGTCTCATCTGCTTGAATTGAACCTAAACCAGTCCGGCTTCCGGACGGAAGTCTTGAATTTCGGCGTCAGCGCATACGGAATGGATCAAGCTTACCTGCGCTGGCAGCACCATGGGCGCGAGTATGCGCCTGACATCGTGATATTCGGCCTGCAACCGGAGAATCTGGATCGGAATGTCAATGTTTTTCGGCAGTTGATTAATCCCTTGGGGCCGCCCTTTTCAAAGCCGCGCTTCATTCTGCTTGACAACGTCTTACGGCTTATCAACTCGCCCGCCATCCCGCCGAAGGAACTGATCGCCACTTTCAAGGCTTTCAGCAGCCACCCCCTTTACGTTCACGAAGCATATTATCGCAGCCGCGATTACATACCGCAGTGGTGGTCAGGCAGCAAGTTGGCAAGCCTCATGTACGAATTACTGAACCTTAACGATGAGGATGGGCAGGTTGCCTACGGTCCTGATAGCGAGCGCGGGAAGGTGGGCACAGCAATAATCGACTCCTTCGCCACCGATGTCATGGCGAGTGAGATACCATTCATCATCGCGTTCTTGCCACACCTGAATCACTTTCAGCGTATTCATTATGGCCAAGCCCCGCCTTATGCGTTCCTTTTGGAGTATCTTGAGGACACCTACCATTATCTCCCGCTGGATGACCACCTGGGATCGGAGTTTTTAGACGAGAGCAACTGGGGTATGACGCTGCACTATGGTCCCGAAATGAACGGTATTGTGGCGGAGGTCATCGCCGACGAAATCAGGACCTGTATCGAAAGCTCCGGCTGCCCGCTTTCACGGTTTGACGATGTGTCAGTTATCCGCACCAAATGAAGCGATATCTGGAGGCTGACAATGGCGACACGAAGGGAGGCATCTTTCTGCGTTGCACAAGTGCCGCCAACGATGAGTTGCGCCTTGCTTTGTCCATTATGGTGCGGGACCTTAGATTGATCGTGAATGACTTTCTGATTTATGTCGGTGTGAAGGAGCTGTGCCGGCTGTCACCGTGGTTACCGGGATTATGCTAAGAGTCTGGTAGAAGGAGCGCGCCAGTTGGAATCAATTTGTTGTGACATAATCAGCGACTGTAAGTCAGCAATCTTTTCGGCTGCCCTATGCAATTGATAATCCCATACGGAAACGACCAGATCACCGCTGAACTCCCGGACAGCTTCGCCGTCGAGCAAGTCTTGCCGAAGGCGCAGCCCAGCGTGGCAGACCCGGCGGCATCGGTCCGCGACGCTGTCTACAATCCGCTGGGCGAGGTTGTGCCACCGCGAGCCGGTCAGACGGTCGCCATCGCCATCAACGACAAGACCCGTCCTGTTCCGCATGAACACCTGCTTCCTCCGGTCCTGCAGGGCATGCGCCACGCCGGCGTGCGCGATGAAGATGTACTCTTCATCATCGCTACCGGTACTCATCCGAGCATGGCGCCGACAGAGTACAGCGCCATCTTGCCACCGGAAATCCTCGAGACCTATCGCGTCATCTGCCACGATGCCGGCGACGAGGCGAACTTGACGTACCTCGGTGAGACGGCGCGCGGGACGCCAGTTTTCATCAACAGCGACTACATTGCTGCCGACTACCGCATCGTCATCGGCAATATCGAGCCGCACCAATTTCAGGGCTTCTCCTGCGGCGTTAAGAGCGCTGCCATCGGCTTGGCCGGCTTGCCGACCATCAACCACAACCACGCCATGATGCGCGATGAAGGCGCTCGCCTGGGCGAATACGATGCGAATCCGGCGCGGCAAGATGTCGAGGAGGTCGGCAAGCTGATCGGCATCGACTTCGCTGTGAACGCTATTTTGAATCGCGACAAGCAGATCGTCCAAGCCTTGGCCGGCGATCCCTTCGCAGTCATGTCAGCGGGCATCCCCCAAGTGCGGGCGCTATACCAAGTGCCGGTCGCGGTGCCCTTCGACCTGATGATTGCCTCGCCCGGCGGGCATCCAAAGGACATAAACATTTATCAATCGCAAAAGGGCATGGCGCACGCCGCTTCCGTAACGCGAGACGGCGGCCGGATGATCCTCTGCGCCGCCTGCCCCGAAGGTAGCGGCAATATCGACTACGAGAGCTGGGTGACGGATGCGCGGATCAATAACCACGACGATGTCTTTACACGCTTCGCTCAGGAGGGCTTTCAGGTCGGGCGGCACAAAGCCTTCCAGGTCTCGCGGGATGCCGCGCGCATCCATACGACCCTCGTCTCCGAGCTTGACGATGACTTCGTGCGAGGACTCCTGCTGCATCCTCAGCCGGACTTGCAGACGGCGATTGATCTAGCGCTTGAGCGGTTGCGGCCGTCAGCTCGGGTTGGCGTGATGCCGGCGGCGAATTCGACGATGCCGGTGCTTCAGTCGACTTAGTTTCTCGACCCTGATATACTCTCGGCTATATGTCATAGCAGAAGCGCGCTCACCACATAAAATAGGGTCGGTTCTTTGTCCCAAGTTGAAATGTCGCAGCAAGAGGCTGACAAGTTACTGGCGCTGGAGAAGCACTGCGTGTCCGAGAAACCAATTCGGTTTCCGCATCCCAGACGAAGAGCATTCTCAAAGTTGCTGTCGGCCGATAGAAAAGAAGAGTTTGTCCTCGATATGTACTTTGGTGATGTAGATTTTCCACGTTTTTCAATTCAGCTTAGGGCGAGACAATCAGTTATCTTGGTGCGGCTCGAATTGGATGGGCCGATACACGAAAATCCGGACGAGTTACTGATTCCGACCCCTCACCTCCATCTTTATCGTGAAGGTGAAGGAGTTAGCTGGGCTTATGTGGTACCTCCTGACAAGTTTTCCAATCTATCCGATCGATGGATTTTATGGAAGGATTTCATGCGATTCTGCAACATCACAATTCCGCCAAGAATCCAACGGGACTTTTTCTCATGATTGCGGAAATCGAGCAATTGACAGAAAAATATCTTGACTGGCTCAGGGACGAGATTTCCTTTCGCCAGCGAGGCCAAACAGTGGAAGTAACTGCGCCCTTTTTGGACAGGCACAATGACTACATTCAGTTTTATGCCAAGCGTGACAAGAACGGCTTGCTGCTGACCGACCATGGCTATACGATAACCGATCTGGAAATGTGTGGCTGCAAGCTTGATACCCCAAAGCGCCAGGCTCTGCTCAAGACAACGCTTAGCGGTTTCGGTGTAAGCTTGGTAGACGGCGAATTGCGCGTTAAGGCCACAGCGGGTGATTATGCGCGGAAGAAACATCGGCTGCTGCAAGCCATGTTGGCTGTGAACGATCTGTTCTATCTGGCGTCCGCTTCAGTACGTAGCCTGTATCATGAAGATGTTACTGCGTGGTTGGATGATGCTGAAATTCGTTACATTCCGCGTGTAAAGTTGTCCGGCAAAACCGGATACGATCATCACTACGATTTTGTGATTCCCAAGTCCGCTTCTCATCCAGAACGCGTACTGCTGAGCATCAACAATCCCGACCGCGCCAGCGCAGAGCGAACTGTCTTCGCTTGGGAAGATACCAAAGACGCCCGCCATGGCGACTCCCGAGCCTATGCCATACTGAACGACACCCAGACATCACTATCGCCTTCTGTGCTGGACGCCTTACGCAACTACGAAGTTCGCCCCGTCCTATGGTCAGACCGCGAGTCCGTGCGCAAAGAACTTGCCGCCTAATTGATGACCCTCAGCGCCGACGATCCCATCCGCAGTGCCGCTCGCATTGTCATCGTCTGCTCGCTGTCGCTCTTCATCATCTTCGGCATCCGCTTGTCATTTTCGGTCTTCTTCGCCGAGTTCGTTCTGGTCGAGGGCTGGAGTAATGCAGCATCGGCTGCCATCTTCAGTCTCAACATGCTCTTCTTCGCCATGACCGCGCCGCTGGCCGGTATCGCCCTCGACCGCTACGGTCCGCGCCCGGTCTTCGGTTTCGGCGTTTGCCTGATGGCGGGTGGTCTCTGGCTGAGCAGTCGAGCGAACTCGCTGACTGACCTGTTGCTATCGTATGGCGTCATCGAAGGCTGCGGGCTGGGCATCACCGGCTTGGGACCGGTGGCGTCGGTGGTGGCAGGCTGGACCACCCCTTCGCAGCGTGGCCGCGCTCTCGGCATCGCCTTCGCCGGCACTGGCTTAGGCTCCTTGGTTTTCGTGCCGCTGGCGAACCTGCTGATTGAGCAATACGACTGGCGTAGCGCCTATCTGATTCTGGCGCTGATCTGCCTCTTCCTGCTCTTGCCACTGATGGTCATCGGTTTGCGCAAGCCGCCCACCTTGCATTCTCGTCGTGGGCAGAGCATAGGCTCAAAAGCGGCGTGGCGGACATTGCTGCGGAATCCAGTATTCTGGGCGCTGATGATCGTCGGACTGACCGCCCTCGGTCCGGTGCGCAGCTTGACCGTGCACCAGATCGCCTATATGGAGTCGGTTGGCGTGGAGCGGTCGGCAGCGGCCAATGTAGTCGGCTTGGCGGGCTTGCTGACGAGCGGCTGCTTCATCGGGCTGGGCTGGATTTCCGATCGCTTTGGGCGAGCCACCGCCTTTACGATAGGCGCCGCCGGTTTGCTCGGCGCCGTGGGCTTGCTGCTCTTGCTGCCCGCCGCTACCAGTGTGGTGATCCTGATATTGTATGCTCTGTTCTTTGCCCTGGGCGAGGGGACGCGCAGCAGCCAGTCGACTGCGCTCGCGAGCGATGTCTTTCAGCGGCAGGGCTTGGGCTTGATCAACGGGCTGATGGGCGGCATGTTTGGGCTGGGCGCGGCGCTGGGACCCTGGCTTGTCGGTCGCTTGCGCGATCAAAGCGGGAGTTATGACGGCGGCTTCCTGGTGATCGTATCGATGGTCGTGGTGTCACTGGTGGCGTTCTGGTATGTGGCGCGGACAAGATCATAAGAGAAGGGTGACCCGCTGAATCGCCCTTAAACTCGACAGACAGAAAATCCTAGAGATATTGATATGCCGGAAGCGTCAGGAATTCGCTGAAATCATCAGCGCGGATCATGTCGTCAAAGAGTTGCATCGCCCGCTGAAAATGACCGCTTTCGAAGCGCGCATCGCCGACCTCGCCGCGAATGGCGTCCATTTCTTCTTTCAGCAAGCTGTCGTACAAGGCGACGGTCAGCGGACGGCCGTCGGCGAGCGTGGCGTTGTGGTGCAGCCACTGCCAGACTTGCGCCCGGCTGATCTCGGCGGTAGCGGCGTCTTCCATCAAGTGATAGAGCGGCACGCAGCCATTGCCACCCAGCCAGGCTTCCAGGTATTGGATGCCGACTTTCAAGTTAAGGCGGACGCCGTCTTCGGTGATATTGCCCGCACTCGGCGTCAGCAAGTCGGCCGCTGACACATCGACATCGTCGCGCTGCCGCTCAACCTGATTCGCCGAGGGCATATATTCATCAAAGACTTCAGTCGCGATCTGCACCAAGCCCGGATGCGCTACCCAGGTGCCGTCATGCCCCTCTTTCGCTTCACGCAGCTTGTCGGCGCGCACCTTGTCCAGCGCCGCTTGATTGCGTTCCGGGTCGCTGCGGATGGGTATCTGCGCTGCCATGCCGCCCATCGCATGGGCGCCGCGCCGATGACATACTTTGATCACGTGCAGCGTATAGTTGCGCATGAAGGGCACGGTCATGGTGACTTCTGCCCGGTCCGGCAGCAGGTAATCGGCGTGATTGCGGAACTTCTTGATGTAGCTGAAGATATAATCCCAGCGGCCGCAATTCAGACCAGCCGAATGCTGCCGCAGTTCGTAGAGGATCTCTTCCGCTTCGAAAACCGCCAGAATCGTCTCGATCAGCACGGTCGCCTTGATCGTGCCTTGCGGGATGCCAAGGGCAGCCTGCGCATGGACGAAGACATCATTCCACAGGCGCGCTTCCAGATGGCTCTCCAACTTGGGCAGATAGAAATAAGGTCCGCTGCCGCGCTCGAGGGCGGTGCGCGCGTTGTGGAAGAAATAGAGTCCGAAATCAAAGAGCCCGCCGGGGATCGGCGCCCCGTCCACCAGGAAATGGCTTTCATCAAGGTGCCAGCCGCGCGGCCTCACCATCAGTGTCGCCGTCTGCTCGTTGAGCTGGTAGAAGCGGCCATCGGGATTGGTGAAAGTAATGGAGCCGTCGATGGCATCGCGCAGGTTGACTTGCCCGGCAACCATGTTATGCCAGGTCGGCGAATTGGCATCTTCGCAATCGGCCATAAAGACTTTTGCGCCGCAGTTCAGCGCGTTGATGACCATTTTGCGATCGGTGGGTCCGGTGATCTCCACGCGGCGGTCTTGCAAGTCGGCGGGGGCGGGCGCGACCAGCCAACTGCGATCGTCGCGGATGGCGTCCGTTTCCGGCGGGAAGTCGGGCATGACGCCGCTGTCGATGGCGGCTTGACGCGCTTCTCGCAACTTCACGAGTTCATCGCGTCGCCCAGTGAATTTGCGAGCGAGCCCGGCGAGGAAGCCGACGGCTTCGTGCGTGAGGATGGACTCGTATTCGGGCCGGATTTCGCCTTGGATGTCGACGCCGGGGATGTTGATTTTGAGGGTCATCATGATCGTTTCCTAAGCTTGTATGGTTTGCGCAGCTGAAGAAAATATAGGCTAAAATGCGCGTCTAATACAGGCTGGAAATGGCGAAAACTCGACTGCTTTCCGACAGAGTTTGGTCAATCAAGCAGATATGCAAAGTACTTGAGTTCAGCAGCCGTCTTGTTCAAACCGTCTCGTGCTAGCTTTGTCAGATACGCTTCGACGTCGTATGGTGGATTCTTAAGTCGGGTGCGGTGTTCGCGCGCGGCTTCACAGAACTCATCGGGGTTCGCGAGAAGAATCGGTACCAAGAAGTCGTCAGGCTTCTGTGCCACGATTCCATGTGGCCCCAGTGCGTCGGCTGGAAAATGCTTTAGATTATGTGTGAGAATCACGCTGCATGAGCCCTGTATCGCAGCCGCTGCTACGTGCCGGTCCTTTTTGTCGATACCCTCCAAACTGTCGATAAGATGTTCATATCCCGTTACAAGCCCATGACGAAAGAATTTATCCATAAGCGCCAAAGTGTGTGCCTCAAATTGTGCATGATCTAAGTCAGGTCGCACTTTACGAATAGTATTCATCAGTTCGCTTCGAATGTCTGGCGACCATTTCAGCCTATAGAGATCTGTTTCGGCGACTCGAAGAAGAATATCCCGTAACCCGGCAGGGCACAGGATATTCGTATCGACAATCGCGGTATGGAGCGGAGTGCTAGTCATATAGGCCCAGATCTTGTGCCTCAGCGGTCAATTCATCGAGGATGGCCGATCGTTCGCGTCGGTGCTTCTGCTTATATGTCATGACATCCTCCCTTCGAATCCGTCGGTGACTTCCAACTTTGTGATATGGGATTTCACCGTTTTCAAGCAGCTTAATCAGGTATGGTCGCGAGACATTGATGATGTCCGCTGCCTGACTAGTTGTTAGTTCTGAATGTAGTGGCGTCAAGGCCATGCTTAGTCCATTGGCCTTCATTCTCAGCATGCCCAAGAGCAGTGTCACGATTGTGGCAGGAAGCACGATCATTTCCTCTTCCTGGTCATCTACGACACGAATCCTGAGGTCTTCTCCTTTCTGAACATGACGCGCAAGAGCGATAGATGATTCATGTGCAATCGTGGACTCCTTTTTGGGCACACGACCTGAGCTACTTTCCAGAAAAGCAGCAGTCATTGCCCACTCCTGTCTAATCTGCTTCGTGATACTGGCTGTACATAGCATGTATCGAAATACGTGTAGCACTGCTATAGGTATTCATGATTTTCCTCCATTTAATGTGTATAGGTGAGCAAAGCCTACCACACAAGCGAAATAAACGCAATAAGTGAATTAAACGAAACAGCTACTTCACGCGCAAAACCGTGTCTTCCAACACTTCAGAAAACACATCCATGAACAGGTCCACATGCTCGCGGCGGAAGATGATCGGTGGCTTGAGCTTCAGCACATTGTGATGCGGACCCTCAGTGCTAAGCAGGATTCCGCGCCCCTTCATGCGCTCGCCGATATACGCCGCTTCCCAGTCGGCCGGTTCCAGCGTCACTGAATCGCGAATCAATTCGATGCCGAGGAAGAGGCCTGACCCGCGCGCTTGCCCGATAAGCGGGTAGTCGGCGCTGAGCGCCCGCAGTCGCTCAATCCAGTAGGCGCCGGTCTCGCGGGCGTTCTCCTGCAGTTTTTCATCGGCGATGATCGACAGCACCTCCAAGCCGATTGCGCAGGACACCGGATTGCCGCCAAAGGTATTGAAGTATTCCATGCCATTCGCGAAGGCGGAGGCGATTTCGGGGGTGGTGACCACAGCGCCGAGCGGGTGCCCGTTGGCGATCGGCTTGCCCATGGTGACGATATCGGGAACAACGCCGCCAAGCTCGAAAGCCCAGAAGTGGCTGCCGACTCGCCCGAAGCCGGTCTGCACTTCGTCCGCCACGCATAAGCCGCCCGCTTCCCGCACAAGGGCATAGGCGCGCTTGAGGTAGCCATCGGGCAAGGGCATCTGACCGCCGCAGCCCATGATGCCCTCGGCGAAGAAGGCGGCCAGCTGCATTCCGCGCGCTTGAATCGTCTCGATTTTCTCAGCGACTGAGCGAGCGTAGAATTCAGCGGCGCGCGCGTCAAAACCGCGATGAGCGCCTCGAAAGCCATCGGGCATTTCAGCGACTTGGACATGCTCGGGCTGGCCGCGACCGCCCGGTCCGTTGAATTTGTAGGGGCTGATGTCGATCAGCGCGCTGGTGTGGCCGTGATAGGCGTGGTCAATGACGATGACATCAGATCCTCCGTTGTATGCCTCTGCCATCCGCAGCGCCAGCTCGTTGGCTTCGCTGCCGCTGTTGACGAAGAAACAGACGGAAAGCGGCTCAGGCAGCGTGGCAGTCAGCGCTTCGGCGTATTCGACGATAGTATCGTGCAGGTAGCGCGTGTTGGTATTGAGCAGCGCCATCTGCTCGCGGGCGGCTCGCAGTACGCGCGGATGGCTGTGCCCGACATGCGGCACATTGTTCACACAATCAAGGAAGGACTGCCCCTTGTCATCGTAGAGATGGTGCAGATGGCCGCGCACGATTTTCAGCGGTTGCTGATAAGCGAGGCTGAGGGCGGGATTGAGCGATGCGCGCCGCCTCGCCGTTAACTCGCTGGGACTCGGCTCCGTAGGCGGCTGGAGGGAGAATGGCAGGCGCAAGATGTGATTGGGATCGGGCGAAAGTGATGTCCAGAGTTCGCGCAATCTCGGCGAGCAGACGCCGGGGAAGTTTTCGCCTTTGTCGAGCATGTCGCTGACGATTTGAAAATGCAGGTGCGGCGTCCAGTTGCCATTGTCTGGATAATCGCCGACATGCGCCAGTAGCGTGCCTGCATCGATCTGCTGCCCGACCCTCCAGCGATCCAGTGTTTCTAGCGACAGATGCCCATAAAGCGTGAAGAAGCAGATTTCAGCGGTCGGCTCATGTTTGAGGATCAGAGTGGGACCGTAATCTTGCTTTCCTTTATGATGTGCCAGGCTATGGATCGCGCCGGCCAGGGGCGCATAAATGGGCGTGTCCGGCGGCGCGAAGAGATCGACGCCGAGGTGCACGGTCCGCCGCTGGTGATGGTCGATGGCGAACATTTCCGCCAGGTAGATAGGGCGCGCCTCGTTGTAGTAGCCGATGCCAACCATGTCGTCGCCTAGAAAATCTCGGAGCGGCTGCGCATAGGCGGTGGGATCGGCCAGATCGTTGACTTTCGCCAAGAGACGACTGTTCATGCCGAAGTCGAGCAGCTTGCTGTTTTCCACCGTGAGGTCGTAGCCGAGTATGGGCGAGAATGACTGCTCGCCGAGCCAATCGACAAGGGAAGCGGTCTCTGGGTGTGCGGGCAATCCACAAGCGGCGCGGAACGAGTAATGGGCGAAGTGGGGATGGATATCGCGCAATGTCGCCAGCAGGTTCCAGGCGCCAGCTTCGCTGATGCTGAGGTGGCGATTGTCCGGCTCCTGCTTCTGCTGATACCAGGAGATGCAGACGCTCAGGCAGAAGCGTGCGGCGATCAGAGGGTAGAGCAGGCGGATCTCGCATTCGGTCAGCGGAAAGGCTTGATGATAGGCGCTGATCACGGGCGCTGCTCGTTCCAGCGGTCGGGGCGTGTGCATCATGGTGTAGGCGAGCGCGACTGCCAGATCGGTCACGGTGGGGCTGTAGACCATGTCGCCGAAGTCGATCATGCCGGCCACTTGTGGCGCGTCGGGTCCATCGGCGCGGACGAGAATGTTGCTGTCGTTGGGATCGTTGTAGATGTTGCTGTGGCGGAGGCTGGGCAGGGCGGGCTGCAGTTCGTCGGCGTAGAGGCGGAGGAAGTGATCGAGCAGCGCTTTTTTCTCCGCGGGCAAGTCACTGCCGTAGCGGGCGACTTCGTTGAGTTTGCTGATATTCCAGCGGTAGTTCAGTCGCTTCTCGCGATGGCTGAAGTTCTGCATGGCGGCGCTTAGTTCGCCGAGCTGCGTACCGATATCGGCCAGCAGCTCGTCGGAATGCGGGCGGAAATCGCTGAGCGGGAGACCCTCGATATAGCGCAGCAGGCGGGCGCGGTAGCTTTCGCCATCGGTGGCGGTGACGCTAATGGTGTCGGCTCCATTTTGCGCGGGGATTAATTGCGGGACGATGTCCATAGTAGCGCGCAAATGATTGAGAGTCTGGTTCTGCAAGTCAAGGACGCCCTCGGAGACACTGCTGTGCGCGATCTTGAGCAGGTATTGCTCGCCCGCTTGCGTTTGCAGGTGGTAGTTGCGGTCCAGCTCTGAGGGCAGCGGTTTGATGGATGTGTGCTGGATGCCGTAGTGCTGTTGCAAGATGGCGCTGGCCTCGTCGATCGAGAAGGGCGGGCGGATGTTCGTTTCCATCGAGTGCATGCTTGGTCTCTTCCGCGCTTGGTCTCTTCCAGCAATTATAGGCGCGCCTAAAGCGCCTGTGCTAGAATTTGCGCAGATGATGGCATAGGAGAATCATGCGGAGTTACGTGTTTGCTGGTGGAAATATCACAATTTTATTGCCTTTGGTAACAGCAGCTTCTCAACCATCGGCACTTATAATCTACTTTATTTCCGCGCTGCCATGGTCCACTACTGGGCACATGGACGGGAGGACATCAATACGACCTTTGTTGAGTTGGCTAGGCGGGTCGAAGACCGCTTAGGTAATGATGTGCCGGACATCGGTCCCGATCGCCAATGGCATCATCAAGCGAGCCTGGCACCGCAAGAAACTGCAATGACGGAGGTTGCTATGGAGGTATTCTTAGAACATCCGCTGGAATATGTGCTGACCGTTCCCGTCGGCTTGTACAGGGTACTTTTGGGAGCAAATAACTGGGGGTTACCGGTGTGGATAGGGGTAGCGTGGAATGGCGCTCTGTTGGCATCAGCTAGTTTTGGTTTGTGGTGGCTTCTGCGCAATCGAAGGTGGGCTGAAGCTCTATTTCTTTTCCTGCCCTGCGCCTATTTTGTGACAGGGATCCTAATCGTGCAATCGTCTGGAATCGACACCCGCGGCCGCGTCATGGTCACGCCGCTTCTGGCCATCATGGCCGCCTACGGCATCATGCGCTTGGTCAACCGGCGAAGAGCGGCGTCGGCGTCCCCTTCACCCCCGGCTTATAACTGAAAAAGCTGCCCGCCAGCGGATACTTGCCTTTATCTTCCTCCGCGATGCCGGTGCTCGCCGTGGTGATATAGAGCGTGTCCAGCGCGGCGCCGGCGAAGGTAAGGCTGGTGATATTCGGCACGGGCAGCGGCACTGCCTCCAGGATCTCACCGGCCGGCGAATACCGCGTGATGCGCGCGCCGCCAAAATGCGCCACCCAGATGCAGTCCTCGCTGTCAACGGTCATGCCGTCGGGCACACCTTCGTCATCTTGCGTAAACTCCGCAAAGACGCGCTTATCACTGAGGTCGCCGTTTGACGCCATATCGAGAGCGTAGATCGTCCGTTTGATGCTGTCGGTGTGATAGATGATCGTATTGTCGAGATTGAAGGTCGGACCATTGCAGATGATGTAATCAGTATCGCATTGCTCGACAGCGAGGTCGGCATCAAGACGATAGAGCGAGCCGCTTTCCGCCACTTGCCCGATGTCCATGGTGCCGGCCCAATAGCGCCCGCTGTTATCCACCTTGCCATCGTTGAAGCGATTGCCGGGCTGGTCCGCTTCCGGCAGCACGATCGGCGTGGCCGAGAGCACATCAAAGTTGATGAAGGCGTAGCCATCTTTGATCGTGCCGACGAAACCGCCGTCTTGCCGCGGCGACAAGCTGGTCACTTCAAAGTCGAAGATCCAGGTCGTCTTGGCGCCACCGGCGAGCGCGTAGCGATGCGCCTTGTTGCTGAAAATATCGACCCAATAGACCGCGTTCTCCGCCTCGACCCAGAGCGGTCCCTCACCAAGAATCGCGGGGATTTCCCAAGCGACTTTTACTTCGCTCATGTTCGCCATCCTTTCATTTGAATGCGCATATTCTACCAATTCGTGACCGAGCCGTCAGCCCGCCGCAAGTGACGCAACTCGCCCATGCTGAAGGGATACTTGCCGATCGCCTCCGGGTTGAATTCAATGCCCAGACCGGGCGCGGTCGGTGGCAGCAGGTAGCCATCTTGATGCGCCAAGCCCCAGCGCAGCACCTTCCAACCTTCTTCCAGCGAACGCTGACAGCATTCGACCAGCTCTTCTACTGTGTCGCCGCCATTGTGATTGTAAGTGAGCACGCGGCCCCCTGCGCGGCCGCCCAGCAGGTCATATACCGGCACGCCCAGCGCTTTGCCCTTGATATCCCAAAGCGCGACGTCGATGGCGGCGATGGCAGAGGTCAAGATACGCTGCGCCGGGAAGAAACCGCCGCGGAAGAGCACTTGCCAGAGATGCTCGCTGCGGAAGGGGTCCTGCCCGATCAGCAGCGGTTTGAAATGTTCGATGGCGCCTTGCACGGCCAATTCTCGCCCGGTGATGCCAGCTTCGCCCAAGCCGCTGATGCCCTCGTCAGTTTCGACGACGAAGCAGAAGGTGCGCCACTCCCTGGCTAGATAAACTTTGACATCGGTGATTTTCATACCTTGCCCTTACACCTCGATGAATAGATGTAGAGCATATTCTAACCACAGCCGCTCGCAAGCCACAAACTTGGCTCACACATAATAACAAACCTACTGCGTATTATCGCCGCATTAGAGTAGGCATGTAGGGGCGAGCTATTAGCTCGCCCGTTGTAGCATGGTGTATATTTCGGGCGAGCCGCCGGCTCGCCCCTACAAGGTTCCTTAAAACAGAGACGCAGAGAGCACAGACAATACGATTGAACAGGGGACGATCGGTACTACGCCACCGGCAGGTCCTCTTGGTAGAGGTAGCAGCGCACCCAGCGATCGTCCTCCAGTTGCGTAGCCTCGGGCATGGCTTGCTGGCAGACATCCATGACGTGCTTGCAGCGGGGCGCGAAGGGACAGCCGCTTCCCAGATCGGTCAAGTCGGGAATCTCGCCTTCCACCTCGACATCTTCCGTCTTCAGTCCGCGCGAGGGATCCGGCACCGCTGCCAGCAGCATCTGCGTGTAGGGATGCTTGGGATTCGAAATTAGCTCTTCCGATGTCGCCTGTTCAACAATGAAGCCGGCGTACATCACCAAGATTTCGTCGGAGAAATAACGGGCGCTGGCCAGGCCGTGCGTGACATAAAGGAAGCCGATGCCTTGCTTATCGCGCAATTCCGCCATCAAGTTCAATATGCCCAGTCTGATGGAGACATCGAGCATGGAGACCGGCTCGTCAGCCAAGATCACTTCCGGCTCCGCCGCGAGGGCGCGGGCGATGGCGATGCGCTGCCGCTGTCCGCCACTCAATTGGTGCGGATACTTCTCGATGAATTCATCCGCCGGCGTCAAGGATACCAATTCAAAGAGTTCGATCAGCTTTTCCCGCAAATCCTGTCGGCCACGCGCCTTGCGGTAAATCTTCAGCGGACGCTGCACGGCATGGCTGGCGCGATGCACCGGGTTCAGCGAGCTGAAGGGATCCTGAAAGACCATCTGCACTTTGGCGCGATATTCCAGCAGCGCGCGGCGTCCTCGCTGTGCAAGTACATTTTCACCCTCGTAGAGGATATCGCCATCGCTCGGTTCATAGAGCCGCGCCAACATGCGTACGATGGTGCTTTTGCCGCTGCCGCTCTCGCCGACCAAAGCCACTACGTGCCCGCGGTCCAGCTTGAAGCTGGTCCCTTGCACCGCCTTGACGATGCCGCCGGAAAAGGCGCCGCCGGTGTGGAAGTTCTTGCTCAGATTTCGCGCTTCCAAGATGGGCTGTCTGTGATTGCTGCCTTGGCTCATGAGGCGGCCTCCGCCTTAGAAATTAGGTGGCAGGCGACATCGCGCTCGCCGTCGATCCGAATCAGCTGTGGGATGATCTTGTCGCATTCACCTGCGATCGCCAATTCACAGCGCGGGTGAAAGCGGCAGCCTGCCGGCGGATCGATCAGGTCGGGCGGCGCGCCGGGTATGCCCTTCAATTCGCGCCGCGCTCCATGCACAGTCGGGAAGGAGTTCATCAAGCGATCGGTGTAGGGGTGCTTTGGATCGCTGAAAATATCGAGTGAGGGACCGGCTTCGACGAATTTGCCGGCATACATGATGCCGATGCGGTCCGAGATCTCCACCAGCAGCGACAGATCGTGCGTGATAAAGAGAATGGAAAAGCCGAATTGATCCTGCAGGTCTTTGATCTCCTGCAAGATCTGCTTTTGCACGACGACATCGAGGGCGGTGGTAGGCTCATCCATGATGATCAGTTCGGGATTGAGCGCCAGCGCGATGGCGATCACGGCACGTTGCCGCATGCCGCCGCTCAACTGATGTGGATAACTGTCGACCCGCTTGATATCTATGCCGACCGTACGCAGCAGTTGCTTGGCATGGGCGCGGGCTTGCTCATACGAAATCGATTGATGCGCTTGCATCGCGTCGATTATCTGATTGCCGATGGTCAGCACCGGGTTGAGCGCGTTCATCGCGCTTTGAAAGACGATGGAAAGCTGGTCCCAGCGAAAACTGCGCAGTTCTTCTTCGCTCATTTCGAGGATATCGACGCCGCGAAAAAGGATTTGTCCACCCGTGATGAAAGCGGGCGGCTTGAGCAAGCGGGTGATGGCATTGGCGATAGTCGTCTTGCCACAGCCGGATTCGCCAGCCAAGCCAAACACCTCGTTCGGATACAAGTCGAAGCTGACATTCTCCACCGCCCTCACGGCGCCGCGCGGCGTGCGATATTCGACATTGAGCTCTTCGATTTGTATCAGCGGCTCATTCGTTGATGCGCTCATCGCTGGTTCCTTCTAGTTATTCCCCAGGCGCGGATTGGTGATTTCGTCGATGCCGTAATTGATCAGGGTCAGGCTGAGGCCGACCGAAGCGATGGCGAGGCCGGGCGGGACGAATGTCCACCAGGCGCCGGTGAGCAAAGCTTGATTATTCTGCGCCCAATAAAGGATGGTGCCCCAGGTGACGCTGTTGGGATCGCCCAAGCCGATAAATTCGAGGGCGGCTTCTGCCAGGATGGCGTAGAGTACCGCGCCGATCCAGCTCGAGACCACCAGCGAAGCCATATTGGGCAAAACCTCGACGGCAATGATGCGCCAGACAGGCTCGCCACTGACGCGGGCGGCTTCAACAAATTCGGCATTGCGCAGGGCTAATGTCTGTGAGCGCAGGACTCGAGCGCCATAAGACCAGCTCGTGATGCTAAGCACCAGAATGATGGTATTGGGTCCCGGTTTGTCGATCAGAGACGCCACGACGATAATCAGCGGCAAGCCCCCAACTACCAGGGTTATATTGGTAATCAGCGAGAGAACCTCGTCCACAGTGCCACCGACAAAGCCTGCTGTCAAGCCAATAGCGGTAGCGATGAACATGACGATTGTCCCGGTTAAAAAGCCGACCCGCAGCGTGGTGGATGTGCCATGTACGATTCGGGAGAAGACGTCTTGCCCTTGGCGGGTGGTGCCGAAGATGTACTGCTCCGAAGGCGGGTCGTGCGGTCTGCCGACCATGCGCTGTGGCGCCGTCGGCGCCAGCAGGGGCGTCAGCAGCACAACCAGCACAAAGAAACTCAAAATCGACACGCCGGCCAGCGACTTCTTGTTCTTGAGGATCGAGCGCATCCAGCCGGGCAGCCGCAGCCAGAGCCGGAGGAGAAGATTCGACGTCCTGGCAATCGGTCTCGAGTCGATGACTGTATTTGTCATAATAGTTCTCCTCGCCGACTAGCGCGCGCGGATCCAGCAGCACATAGCTCATGTCCGCGATGAAATTCGCCAGTAGGACGGTGGCGGTGATCATCAGGTAGATGCCTTGCATCAGCGGATAATCGCGAGCGTTAATCGCCAGCAGGAAGGTGTAACCCATTCCCGGGTAGGAAAACACGATCTCCGTCAGCAGCAAGCCGGCGATGACGAAACCGAAAGACATGGCGAATGCGGTCAAGCTCGGCAGGATCGCGTTACGGGCGGCGTAGAGCAGCATTATGCGTCTATCCGAAAGCCCCTTGGCTTCCGCCATGACGATGTAATCCTGTGAAAGTACACCGATCATATTGTTGCGCATACCGAGCATCCAGCCGCCAGTCGCGGTCACGACGATGGTGAAGAGCGGCAGCATCATGTGATAGACCACGCTCCAGAGAAACTCGGTCGAACCCCAGTCTTGCTTGATAGCGGTGTGGTAAGCGTGACTCGTTGGGAATATATCCAGGCGGAAGCCGAGCACGTAGACGGCGATTAGCGCGATGAAGAAATAAGGAAATGCGCCAAGGATGCTGGAAATCGGCAGTAGGATGGTGTCGATTTTTCCTCCGCGGCGCCAGGCTGCCAAGATGCCCAGGAAGGTGCCAACTAGAAAGGACATGACCGAGGAGATGCCCGCTAAGAGAATCGTCCAGCGCAGGCCGCCCGCGATCACTTGCGTCACCGGGATGGGGAGCCCATGATTGAGGGACCGAAGTCGAGCGTCACTATGCTGCGCAGATATTGTTCGATTGTGGTAATTTGTTTTGCTCAAGGATTGCTCATGCTATAGAATATGGTATATTTCGTTCTAAGCACTCTAAATCTCAATCTGCGCTACATCATTAGGGGGAAACATGCGTTTGGATAAATCTGTCGGTGTAGACATTAGTGCAGTAAGGACTCGGACTCGTAAGGCCTTCTCGGTATTTTCGTGCTTATAGTCCTTGCCAGCTTTGCTCTGCCATCACGTTTAAATGGTCAGGGTTACCAAGGTGAAATAACTGATTATGATTTGGAGTTTGCGAGGTTTTATCGGCAATACAGCAACTGGCGGTATGGTTTGACCGACTGTCAAGGAGAAGGCTCTTGGTCAGCATGCAAAAGGAGCATTGACCGACAAAACGCAACTTATGAAGCTCGTCAAAGGGCAAACAGACAGCTACGGACGTCGGAGGAATTGTAGGATTCACGTATGAGTCAACGGCAATCGGACTAGTTTGACCCCCATAATTTGCAACTAACGGGTCAACGATGCGGTCGTGGTGAGCTTTGAGAACTTGTTGACTTCACCCACCATCAAGCAATCAGCATCTCAAGCCTTGTTGCAAGGCAGGGCTTTTCTCTTGCCAACTATGTCGCTGCGCTGTTTTATCCAGTCCCGTTCGAGCCTTTACCGCGTATCAAGGGAATTTTGTAATAGGCTTCCCACCCCTCAGCATGGCAGCAGAAATCCACGCCGTCTCCAGTTGAAATGGTCAACAAAGTACATCGTCAAAGGCTCGAAAATCTCTCACCCTCTATAGGGAAAATGTACATCAAAGCGACGACGTCTTCTATTTCAAATAAGGAATGGACAGCAACTTTGGTCGATCCTCGAGGTCATCAAGATCTGCCTCGCAAGCGGATCGGAAAACGCAACACTAATCACTGCACGTTGCCGTAGCATCGGGATAGCTCCCCTTGGCAGCAGGCGCCGAGGCGCAAAGCCCGGCAAGGGTATAAGATTCTGCTGGACCCGATGTCACCTCCTGGCTAAATCTTGCACTGCTAAATCTAGCTAACCGCGCCGCTGCTGGCACGGATGACTAACTCGACGGGCAATACGATACGTCTTGCCGGTTCAGGCGTCGTGCTAACGATGTCGATCAAGGTCTCGACGGCGAGCGCGCCTGTGCGATTTATCGGCTGGCGCACGGTGGTCAGCGGCGGTTCGGCGCTGGCTGCCAAAGGCATATCGTCAAAGCCGACCACTGCGATATCTTCCGGGACGCTTAAGCCACGGTCGCGGATGGCGCGGATGGCGCCCAGGGCAATGGCATCGGACTGCGCGAAAACGGCATCCGGCTTCTGATCGAGCAGCGCCTGCATCGCTTGATAGCCGCCCGCCTCGCTGAAGTCACTCACTTTGACCAGCGCCTCGTCGACACGCTGTCCGCGGTCCGCCAGGGCATGGCGGAAGCCGGCATCACGGTCGGCGCCGGCAGTATTGTGCACAGTCGCCAATTGACCGATGCGTTGGTAGCCGAACTGGATCAGGTGACTGGCCGCCAGATAGGCGCCCGCCTCGTTATCGACATCCACATAACTGATAGCAGTCGATCCGCTTTTCAAGGGTCGGCCGATCTGCACGAAGGGGATGCCGTATTTCTGGATTTTGCTGACGAAGGTATTGTCGATTGTATCCGCGGTGACGATCAGCCCATCGATCAAGCCGCTGCCGACGATGCGCTGGCTAATCTTTTCTTCTTCAGCTTCCGTCTGGAACAAAAACAGCGCCACCGTGTAATCATTGTGATTGCAGGCGTGGGAAATGGCTTGAATGACCAGCGGATAATAGGGATCGGTGAAGGCCGATTGCAATATGCTGGGCATGACCAAACCGAAAACGCGCGACTGGCTGGATGCCAGGGAACGAGCGGCTGAATTCGGCTGATAGCCGGTTTCGCGGACGACATCCTCAACGCGCCGCCGCACTGCCGGCCGGATATTGGGATGATCGTTGATCACGCGCGACACCGTCGAGCGGGATACGCCGGCGATTTTTCCTATTTCTTCAAGGGTCAAGCGCTTCATGCAGCCCTGCCTCTTCACTGAGAGCGCTCCTATACAGGGTCGAAAGTCCAACTATCAAACTTGCCCTGCGCTAATGCTTTATAATATGTGCAGCGCTTCAATGAATCTGAGAGCGCTCTCAAAACTATCAGAAGTTTAAGCGTCATTGCAGTGGCTGTCAACAGGTAAATGTGGAAGAGCTAATGTAGGCGAGCCATCGACTCGCCTTAGAGGGGTCTTGCATAGGTCCCAGCCGAGACTCAAAGCTCTCAGTAACTTAGCCCAAAGCCGTGCTCGTAAAGGGGTTCCGCGGAATCATGCGGCAGATCCGGCTTTTGCTTGCGCACGGCTTCCATCGACGAGGGCAGTTCGAATGGCAGTTTCGCCGATGGTTTGAAACGACCAAAGACAATATCCAGCACGGCCGCGTCGCTCGCGCCGAAATTGGCGACCAGTCCAGCGCATGAGTCCGCGATCTCCGGAATGACCGCCGGCCGATCCAGATAGATGTCAACGACAGTGGGCACTTGCTGCATGATTGCCAGGAGTCGACTCTTCTCTGGCTCTTTGAAGTCGAGATCGCCGGCGTGGAAGAATGCCTCGAGGAATATGTTGTTCCGCGGCTCGAAGGACGCTTGCAAGCGCAGAATGGCGAAATCAGCTGCGTCAGGCTCGTCAACTACTTCGCCGTATTGTGACGCCACTTCTGGCTTGATGTTTTCGATGTAGATCTTGGGACGCCCGCTCAAGGGCAGAACGCCCTCGTTCTTCAGCAAGACGATTGATTTGCGCTGCGCCAATTCGCCCGCGGCGCGGAAGGCCAGGTTGCCGGGCACTTGCGCAGCGGCATCTTCATTGACATAGCGATTTTCGAACAAGCCGAGCCGGAACTTGTCGCGCAGCAAACGGCGCACGCTGACATCAATGCGCGCTTCGCTGACCAGACCGTCCCGTACCAATTCGACCAGCGCTTCCGGGCAGGCTTCCCCGCCAAATTGATCGATGCTGGCCTGCAGCGACTTGACGATGCGCTCGACCAAACTGAGATGCTCGACACCCCAGGCGCGCGCCGGAAAGTGCGATCCCGCGATATTGGCATCGGTCAGCGTCCCCCAATCGGTACAGACCACGCCATCAAAACCGTACTTCTCGCGCAGCAAGCCGGTGAGGATGCCCTGGTTGAAGGCGAAGCCGACCGGCTCATGCTCGGTCTCAATCGGCAGGCCGTAGTAAGGCATGATCATGGCGGTGCCTGCTTCGAAGGCGGCTTCAAAGGGCAGCAGGTGATAATCAAAGTTGTCGCCCGGGTAGATTTGTTCGCGCCCGTATTCAAAATGCGGATCCTCGCCGTCCTTTTGTGGACCGCCGCCGGGAAAATGTTTGGTCATGCAAGCGACGCTCTCCGCGCCAAGCTCCGCGCCTTGGAAGCCGCGGATGTATGCGGCTGTCAATTTCGCAGCGAGCTGATTGTCTTCGCCGAAAGTACCATTCACGCGAGCCCAGCGCGGCTCGGTCGCCAGATCAGCCATCGGATGTAAAGCCGAGCGCAAGCCGACAGCGAGGTATTCCTGACGGGCGATATCGGCGAATTCTTCCACCAGCTTCTCATCGCCGATGGCGGCCAAGCCGGGTGGCTCAGGCCACTGCGAAAATGCGCCAGTCGCCATGTGCACGCCGGGATTATCGGCAAAGCTGTGGCGCGGATCGGTCGAAAGCGTCACCGGTATGCCCAGCCGCTTGGAGGCAGCCAGCTTTTGCAGCTGATTAACCCATGCCGCGATTTTGTCGGCATCGGCGGCGCCCACCAAGTTGAAGTGCGTCATGTGCTTGTCGGTCATCTCGCGGATGGAAGCCAGACCGAAAGCGCCCATATCCACGTTGAATTCGCCATCCGGCGTGATCATCACCATCGTCTGGAACATCAGACCGGCTTTTTCTTCCAGCGTCATGCGCGCCAGCAAGTCTTCTACGCGCTCGGCGACAGGGAGGCTGGCGTCTTGGTAGGGCAGGGATTTGGTCATAGAGATTCTCCTCGTCAGGTCAATTCAGTCCGTAGAGATCGCTGTACTTCCGCTCGAGATAGTTCAGCAGCGGCGTCACATTCAAGCCTTCGCCGGATATCCGCCGCAGCAGTTCATCGGTGCTGTAAGCGCGGCCGTGCTGATAAATGGACTCGGTCAGCCAGTTGAGCAGACTACGGTAGTCGCCCTGTGCCAGATTATCGGCAAGATCGGGCATATGCTTGTGAGCGGCGGCAAATACCTGCGCTGACATGATATTGCCGATGGTATAGCAGGGAAAGTTGGCAAAGGCGCCGGCCGACCAATGCACATCTTGCAAGACGCCGCGCCGATCATCAGGCGGGGTCAAGCCGAGATACTCCTCCGTCTTGGCGTTCCAGAGATCCGGCAGTTCAGCGACGCTGACGGCGCCTTCCAGCAGCGCCATCTCAATTTCCGTCCGCAGCATGATATGCAAGTTGTAGGTTACTTCATCGGCTTCAACCCGGGTCAAGCTCGGACGAACGCGGTTGACTGCGCGATAGAATAATTCCGCGTCAGCCGCCGCCAATTGCGCAGGGAAGCGCTGCCGCAGGTGACCGAAATGTAACTGCCAAAACTCGCGGCTGCGCCCGATCTGATTCTCCCACATGCGCGAGGAGAACTCGTGCGCGCCGTAGCTCGTACCGCCCACCGCATATTGGCCGATGAAGTCTGTCGTTAGCGCGCTGCGCGTTAGGTCCGGCGACACATTCTGCTCGTACAAGCCGTGGCCCGCTTCATGCAGCGTGGCGAAGATCGACATCGGCAGGTAGTTGGCGTCATAGCGGGTGGTGATGCGCACATCGTTGCGTGTGAAGGAAACTTCAAAAGGGTGCGGCGCGATATCGAGCCGACCTCGTTCAAAATCGAAGCCGATCAACTCAGCCATCTCATAGCAGAGCGCCTTCTGACCGGCCAGGCCGTATTCCGCCGCCCACAGATTGATCGGCAAGGGCGTGTCATTCTCAACGATCTGCTGCAGCACTGGGAGCAAGCCGGCTTTGAGCTCGCCGAAGATCTGCTTGAGTTGCGCAGCCGTCATGCCCGGTTCGAATTGTCGGATCAGGGCATCGAAGGGATGGTCTTCGTAGCCGATCGCGTCCGCCAATTCGATATTGATCGCCAGCATCTGCTCCAAATATGGCTTGAAGCTTGCGAAATCGTCGGCGTCTTTAGCAAGCGCCCAAACGGACTCCGACTCCGGACCCAGCGCCGCGAGACGGCCTACAAGCTCGGCCGGGACGCGCTTCTGCATCTCGTAGGCTTCGCGGGTCTGCTGCACCGCCCGCGCTTGATATGAATCGGCATCAACACCGGCGACCGCGGCTTCGGCCGCATCCAGCAAGCGCGCCGTTTGCTCGCTGACGAAGATATCCTTGGCCAATTTGGTCAAGGTCGCCAACTGTGCGCCCCTTGTCGCGGAGCCGCCCGGAGGCATCTGCGTGCGCATATCCCATTTAAGCGTGTTGAGAATGTTGAGCAGGTCGTTGTATTCGGCGATATGCGCCGCCAGCTTGACGTAAGCCGTCATCAGTTTCCCTCGAATTTACTTATGGCGCGTAGAAATGAAATGGCCGGGGCGACCCGCCGGACCGCCCACTCTTGTTCCGATCACTAGATAGCGCGTGCCGAACCGCCATCGACGCGCAGGGTGGCGCCGCTGATATAGCTGGCGGCGGGCGAAAGCAGGAAAGCGCCGGCTGCGCCGAAATCGTCGATGGTGCCGTAGCGCCTCAGCGGAATGCCGGCCAGACTGCGCTTCTGAACGTCCTCAATGCTGATACCCAACTTCTCAGAGGTGATGGCATCAAGCTGCGCCACGCGGTCGGTGTCGATTCGTCCGGGCACCAGGTTGTTGACGCGGATGCCATCGCCGGCCAGCTCGTCGGCCAAGGTCTTGACCAAGCCAGCCACACCGGCGCGCATCACAGTGGATAAAGCCAGCCGCGGGATCGGCTCCCGTACCGAGCCGGATGTCACCGTCAGAATAGAGCCGCCATCGCTCATGTGCGGGATGCTCAAGCGAATCATGCGGACACTGCTGAGCAGCGTCAACTCGAATGCCGCTTGCCAATCTTCATCGTTGAGCTCCTTGACGGTCTTGGCGGGAGGTCCACCGGCATTGACCAGCAAGCAGTCGACCTTGCCCCAGGCGGCGACCGTCTTATCCACCCAAGCCTGAATATCGCTCAGTTTGCGCACATCACAAGCAGTCGCGAGCGTGTCGACGTCGTAGTCGCTCGCGAGTGTCTCAGCTGCGGCCGCGACATCGTCAGCGCTGCGGCTGCAAAGCGAGACCTTCGCGCCTTCAGCAGCGAGCGCATTGGCGACGCCATATCCCAACCCTTTGCTTGACGCGGCGACCAAGGCGACTTTATCTTTCAATCCTAAATCCATGAGTCTCTTCCTTATTAGGTTGTGGCTGTTCAAGAACAATGTACGCGATTATATCGCTTGAACGGGAATTGTTCAGCGGGAAATGCGCCGCCGCGTCCACAGACATCATGCGCGAAGCGGAAATATCGATTGCTTTGCGCTATGATGGTGGGCACTCATTTCTAAAAGCGGAGAAGAAAACCAATGTCCGACACCATCCAGAATGCAATCGATTATCTGCAGGAGACGCAGGACAAAATGATAGAGGACTACAAGGCATTGCTGCGCTTCCCCTCCATCAGCGCCGACCCCGCTTATGCCAGCGATGTAAGCGCCTGCGCTGATTGGATCGTCGGGCAGCTTGAGACGATGGGCTTCGAAAACTGTGAAGCGCTCGCCACCGCGGGCCATCCGGTCGTTTACGGCGAGTGGCTCAAAGCCGGCGCCGATAAACCCACTATCCTCGTCTATGCGCACTACGATGTGCAGCCGGTGGATCCGCTGCCGCTCTGGCTTTCGGAACCCTTCGAAGGCGAAATTCGCGAACGCAAGATGTTCGCTCGCGGCGCCAGCGACAACAAAGCCGGCGTCTGGGGCAATCTCAAGACCTTTGAAGCATTGCTGAGGACGAATGGTGAGCTGCCCGTAAACATCAAGATCATGTTCGAAGGCGAAGAGGAATCCGGCTCGCCCAGCATCGAAGCCTTCGTCGAAGCCAACAAGGAACGCCTGGCTGCCGATCTGTTGCTGAATTGCGATGGCGACTTTTCGCCCGATGACCCACGGCTCACCTACGCCGGGCGCGGCATCGTCAGCGCTGAAATACGCGTGACCGGACCCAAAGCGGATATCCACTCCGGTCTCTACGGTGGCCTGGTGCAGAATCCCCTGCATGTCGCCGGTAAGATTATCGGCTCCTTCCATGACGATGACGGACGTGTGCAGCTGCCCGGCTACTACGACAGTGTCAGAGAGGTCAGCGCCGCCGAGAAAGGGCGGATCACCGCTGGTTTTCAAACCGAATCGCTGAAAGAGGGGGCCGGCGTCGAGCAGTTTTGGGCAAGGTCAATCGCGCCCGCATCCGAGCGCGCCACCGTCTATCCGACTCTCGATGTCAACGGCATGTGGGGCGGTTATCAAGGCGCCGGCAACAAGACCATCATTCCCGCAGAAGCCGGCTTCAAAATCACCATGCGCATCTCGCCCGACCAAGACCCGCGCGTCGTCTCGCAATTGCTCAAGAGGCACGTCGAGGGTTTCGCCAGCGACACGGTGAAGGTGGACTGCAGCATCGGCGAAGAAGCTTGGTATTTCCAGCTGGAGACCGAAGGCGCCTGGCTGGAAGCGGTGCAATCCGCCATCGAAGCGACCGTCGGCAAGCGCGCCCAGCTCGTCCGCACGGGCGGTTCAATCCCCATCCTCGGCGTCTTCAATCGGCTGATCGGCTTGCCCATCACGGCCTTCGCATTTGGCGAAGGCGAAGGCATTCACTCACCCAACGAGTACCTAAAGATCGACACCTTCTTCACATCGCTCGAAGCGGCCGTGCGCTTGTATCACAATTTTGGGGAGATATAGGTATGTATGATAAAGTAAAGTCGCGTATGTGCTGCTGGGGGTAGCTAGAGGGTAGTCCGCTGGCGCCTCTTTCAGGACTTGTACCCAGGCTTAGAACATATAGTCTATTTACCAATGTACAAATTGTTTACTAAATGATACAATGTATATGACTTGGCAATGTATGCAAGGAGACAAAAGCATGAACAAAATCCAGGTTAGCAGAAGCGATATACTGCTAGCCATCATAGTGGCTGCTAACGGGAAGGAACTCAGCCGCGTACAATTGCAGAAAGTTGCATTCTTGGTGTCTGAGGAGTTTAAGGGCAGATTGCCAGAAGACTTCTACACATTTGACAAACACAACTTCGGCCCCTTCAGTATCGACGTTTACAACGATACAGAAATGTTGCACTACTGGGGATGGATATGTGTTAAGCCAGGCGCTGAGCCAAGACTTGATACATATTCTATCGCAGAGTCGTTCAATCGCGACGAATATCAATTTGATGATGACATCAAGCAATACATCCAGGATACCGTAGCTTGGGTAGTGGACATGTCATTTGGAGAAATCGTGCGAGCTGTCTATTGGTTGTTCCCAGAATATCGAGAGAACAGCATCTTCAACTACTCGGAGGATGAGGCTGAACTTGAGAGTTTTGCTAGGAGTATCAAGCAATTAAAACAGGGAAAAGTTTACTCTGCAAAAGAACGCCTAGAGGAATTGAAGCAGACCATCGAAATCAATGGATAGAGACATCATATGGTCGGACGACTTTGACCGACAATTCAAGAAGCTAGCGCGTAAACGCCGGCGAATTTTCGATGACCTGAGCGAGCTACTTGATAAATTTGCGGCGGGACAACTACCGGGAAAAGACGCCCAAGGCGTCCATGGATTGCCAGTCAAAGTAGCTAGAATGAGCGACCGTTCGTCCAATAGAGGTCAGAGTAGCGGATACCGAGTCGCATATTATTTTGACGACTCGCAGATATTTTTGACATTCATAACACAACGTGACAGGCTTGATCGGGGGTCAACATCACGGATTATGGATTCGTTACGAAACGCTGGATTCTATCTAAAATAAACAGTCTGCCGTCATAACAAGAAGTTTCCTCCATCGAGAGAGAAACGGACAACGCACATAAGGGATATGACAACTCTATCGTAACCCACCACAGGGCCAGGGTACTTTGTGCAACAATCACCCGATTAAAGCTCTCCGTAAAGATATCCGGGGGTCGCCCGTCAAATCAACAGCCCCAGCGCCACAAATACGATGCCCAGCAAAACAAAGACCAGCGCCGAGCGGCGCGTCTTGGTATCCCAGGCATCGGTTCGTTCGGGATTGTCCTTGCGCCAGCGCGGCTCCAGTGAGTACAAGCGCCAAACCAGACCCCGTCTGAAGATGCATAGTCCAGCCAGAACAAAGAAGGCTATCCCGCCCAGTATCAGAATGGCATCGCCCATCAGCGATTCTCAGTTAAAAGATCCGGCAGATTCGTGTCCACTGAATACGTCCTTGCCCGCTGAAAACGCAAATCAATTCTCAGTGCCCTCGGTGTCCTCGGTGGTTAGCGTCTAATTCGGCTGCAAGATGATCTTGGCGTCTTCTCGGCTTTCCAGTCGTTTGAAAGCCGCCAGCGCATCAGCAAGCGGCAGCCGCGCGCTGACCATCTTGCGCATGTCGATCCGGCCTGCCGCCATCATGCGGATCACCTGTTGGAAAGGACCGCCGGCGTGACCTAGCGCGCCGGCATATTGCACGCCCATGCGCTTGTAGGCGACGATGGGCAAGGTCGGGCGCGTCTCGCCCATGCCGATGTCAATAATCGATGAATTCACCGCCAGGCAGCGGTCAAGCGGCTCTATCGTCTTGTCAGCCAGTCCAGCGCATTCCACCACGTAATCGACGCCGCGACCCAGCGTATGCTCCAGGATCGTTTCGTCGAGATCAATGCCGATCGGGTTGAGCGCCGCCGATGCCCCCATCGTCATGGCAATGTCGCGCCGGCTCCCGGAAGGGTCGAACATGATGACCCGCCCGGCGCCCGCCGCGACCACCAGCGCTTCCGCCGCCAAACCGATCGGACCAGCGCCGAAGATCGCCACGTTATTGCCCGGCTGCCAGTTGTACAAGCGGCTGAATAGACCCTGATAAGACACGCCGGTCGGCTCCACCATCGCGCCCATGACCAGGGCTTCTTCTTCACCGAAACGCTCGGCGATCTCGTCCAGTTTCCAGCAATACTTGGCACGTACCGGCAGATACTGAGCCATGGCGCCCGGAATTGTGAAGCCCAATTCTTCAATGTCCAGGCAGTGATTGACGAAGCCGCGGCGACAGGCGGTACATTCGCCGCACCACTGAATCTCCTCAACCGCCACCAGATCGCCAACTTGCAAGCCCTTCACATCGTCGCCGACTTCAATGATCTTGCCGGCGAACTCATGACCCAAGATATTCGGAGTCTGTACCAATCCCGGGTAGAGCATGTAGCCATCGTCGCCGGCTTCATACATGTGCATATCAGAACCGCAGATGCCGACGGCGGCAATCTCCAGCATCACGTGATCGGGCTTCAAGCTAGGATCGGGCACGTCGCCCAGGTGCAGTCGCGGCGCTTTCCAAGTCATGTTGGCATTGCGTGGCCGCCGCATTTCGCGTTCCTGCGCGGTCAGGTCGTAGCCGGGCTTCGGTGCCCAATCCGCCGTCAAGGTTAGTGCTTTCATGTTGATTCTTTCTCCTTTATTTCACTTGTGGCGATTTAGTCCGCGCTGCCGTGGAAAGCATCCCATTGCGCCTTAAAGTCGCGCATACCGTCCAGCACATTATACGTCTTGCGTCCCAATGCTTTGCAAGTCTTTTCGTTGCTGGTCACAATGCGGAAGGGGATACCAATATGCCGGTAGTGATCCAGCACGAAGGGGTCAGTCGGCGCCGGCACAATCAGCGTGCGGTCGACGCCAAAGATGTCCGCGAAATGGTAAGCAAATTGCAAGCGGCTGCCCGCTTGGCTGCCCATACAGTGAAAGATGCCGTTCTCGTCGTGCTCAGCCAGACGCAGCAGCATCTCCGCGCCGTCGGATGCCAGGGTTGGATGGGCGACATCGTTGGTTTTCGGGCCAGACCAGATCTCGGCGATCAAGCCTTGCGAAAGCCGATCGATCACATAATTGCCCAGGTCAAAGCCGACGCCCTGCTCTTTACGCAGAATTGAAGGCGTGCTGTAGTTGATTCCGTACACGCCCGCCAGGCGGCCGACGCCATAGCTCAATCCGGCCACGCCCATGATGTCGCGCTCGCAAACGGCTTTCATGAAGCCGTAAAGAAGCACCGGCAAGGGCGGCGAATCTTCGTCCACCAGCGGCTGCTGCCCATCGAATACCCAATCGGAGGAGACAAAGACATAACGCGCGCCGACCTCGGCGCAGCTTTGCGCAAAAATCAGGTTGGCATTGACTGTCATCCGCCAGACTTCGGCACGGTTAGCGTACATATAGGGATGGTCGAGAAGGGCTGCGGAGTGGATCACCGCGTCCGGCTTGTAGCGCTTTATCGATGCCCGCACCGCGTCAGTATCCGCCATGTCCAGCGGATCCAGCTGGTAGTCGACATCCCATTCCGGCTGTGGACCGTATTGCGCCGCGATAATCTCGATGTCATTGTGCGCCCGCGCCAGCCGAATGATATTGCCGCCGACCAAACCCGTACCGCCGGTGACGTACAGTCTCATCATTACGCTCCCAATTCAGCTTGACACTGGCTCGCGCTCGCTCGGTCCAGCCCAGACCTACGTTGCTACGAGCCCGCTAACCATATATGATAGTCCTTGCCCTGTCAAAGGAGCGCGGCTTGAACCATCGGAAAGGTAACTTTGGAGAGCAAGATGCTTGAGGGTATCGCGCCGATACTGTTCACGCCATTTGACGAAAATGGCGATATTGACGCGCCCGGCCTGCGCAATATTCTGCGCTTTGAATTGGAAGGCGGGGTGCACGCCATCGGCATCAACGGCTTTGCCAGCGAAGCCTATAAGATGACCGACGACGAACGCCTGGAAAATGTCAAGATTATCGCGGGAGAAATGGCAAACGCTCTGCCGCTCATCATCGGCATCGCGCCCAATAGCACAGAATCCGCTATTCGTCAGGCGAAGCAACTCGCGCCTTATCACCCGGCGGCGCTGATGACACTGCCCCCGCCGACCATGGACAACGGCCTGCAGTCCTTCGTCAATTTCTATGTCGACCTTGGCGCTGCCAGCGATGCGCCCATCATCGTCCAGGAATCGCCCCATATTCCGCAGTACAGCCACTGTGAATTGCCGGCAGTTGCCCTCGCCGAAATCGCCGACCGCGCGCCCAACGTGCAATACTACAAGATCGAAGGACCGGGCTCGGCGGCAAAGATGAAAGCGCTTGCGCCCCTGCTCGGCAGTGAGACGCGCATGTTCGGCGGCGGTGGCGGTATCACCGTGCTCAATGAATTACAGAGCGGCGCGGCCGGCTTGATTCCCGGCGTCGGCTTCAACGAAATCTTCCTCGAAGCCTGGGAAAAGTGGACGCTGGGCGATGCCGAAGCCGTAGGAAGCATCATTCAGGCGGGCCAAGCCTTGATTAAAGCCGTCTCCGGCCATGGTCACGAATATTCGCTGCACATGCGCAAGCAACTAATGAAGCGCTACGGCTACATTCAGAGCGCTTACGTGCGCCGACCGACCGTCGCCTTCGACGAATGTGATTTGCCCGCTTTCTTTGCTATAGTTGACGCACTCGATTTGCGCGTCAAAACTCAACCTGGCACGGCGTAAATCGGCTTCGAGCAGGACAAGTTGCTTTGCCAGCCCGAATAGACGCAATTCACAATTTGATATGGAGTACAGAAGTATGCCACTGAAAGGTATGAATTATATTGCCGGCAGCACATCCGCCGAAGGCGCCGAAACATTTTTCAGCGTCGATCCGCGCAGCAAAACCAGAGACGAGTTGCCTTTCCACAACGCCACCCGCGCTGAGGTCGGTCGCGCGGTAGATGCAGCGGTCGCCGCCTTCCAGGAGATGCGCCATTATCCCTCGAGTAAGATTGCCGATTTTCTCGACGAAGTCGCTTTGCGGATTGAGGCGCTGGGCGATGACCTGCTGCATACCGCCGACGGCGAAACCGGGCTCGGCTTGCCGCGCTTGACCGGCGAACGCGGGCGCACAACCGGGCAGATCCGCGCCTTCGCCAATTTGCTTCGCGAGGGCACCTACCTGCGCGCCATCATCAACACGGAGCAGCCCGGTCAACCTGCTATCAAGCAAATGCAATTCCCGCTGGGACCGGTGGCAGTCTTCGCCGCCAGCAATTTCCCCTTCGCCTTTGCCGTCGCCGGTGGCGACAGCGCCTCGGCACTTGCGGCCGGCTGCCCGATCGTCGTCAAGGCGCATCCCGGCCATCCCGCCACCTCGGAGCTATTCGCGCAGGCGATCAATGCTGCTGTCGTCGCACAGGGTTTCCCAGCTGGCGCCTTCTCCCTGCTGCAAGGCAATACGATCGATGTCGGTCAGTGGCTCGTCGAGCACGATGGCATCGAAGCGGTCGGCTTCACCGGCAGCTTGCGCGGCGGGCGCGCCATCTACGACGCCGCCTCTCGCCGTCCACGACCTATCCCGGTCTACGCGGAAATGGGCAGCGTCAATCCCTTAGTCATTACCCAAGCCGCCCTCGCCGAACGCGCAGGCGATATATCCGATGGCTTGGTTGCCTCCGTCACCATGGGTAGCGGACAATTCTGCACCAATCCCGGGCTGATCTTGCTCGAAGATAGCAGCGCCTCGCAGGAGTTTATCGCCTCAGTCACCGAGAAGATGCGGGCAGCGCCAGCCGGCGTCCTGCTTAACGAAGCAATTGCCGCCGGCTTGAATAGCAGCGTCAGCCAAACCAAGGCAAACCCGCATATCGACATATTGACCGGCGCCGAAGCGATCGACGACAGCGACTACTTCTGCTATCGCAACACAGTCATGCAGACCACAGCCGCCGCCATCCGCGCCGATGACCGCCTGCAAGTCGAGCATTTTGGACCGGTCACGCTCTTCGTCGTCTGCGAAGACATGGACGACCTGCGCGCCACCGTTGCTACGCTCGAGGGCAATTTGACCACCACAGTGCACGCCGAAGACAGTGAGCTGCCGACTATCGGCGATTTGCTTCATCAATTGCGCGAGAAAGCCGGGCGGGTGATCTGGAATGGCTTCCCCACTGGTGTCGCCGTCGTGCAGGCCATGCAGCACGGCGGACCCTATCCGGCGACGACTGCGCCCGGCACGACCTCAGTTGGCATGAACGCGATTTACCGCTTCATGCGTCCCATCGCTTTCCAGAATGTGCCGGACGCGCTGCTGCCGGAGCCGCTGCAAGATGCCAATCCACTGGGGATCATGCGGCTGGTGGATGATGTGTACATGGCTGGCGTGATTTAGCGCTTCTTGAGAGTCTACGCGAAGATTCTGCTAGGAGCTGCTTTCTGTGGCAATCAAAAGGGCGAGCCACCGGCTCGCCCTTACAGATTGTCGTCTTGCAGCTGGCTACTCCAGCAAATCGCCCGTGACCAGATTCACACCGGTCTCGATCTCGCCATCGATCAAGCGCGTGTTGACCGCATCCACTTTATCCCAGACCGAGTCCGGGATATCGGCCTCATGCTGGTCTGCCAAGCCGACGCCATTCATGGCAGCGTTCATCACGAAGATGCCGCCGGGGAATTCGCTCAAGTCGCCTTCCGCCAGCATTGCCACTGAGTCATAAACACCCTGATCGACTCGCTTCAAAGCGCTCGAAATGATGTACTCCGAACCCGGCGTTTCGCCGCTGCCGAAGCTCGTGACCCACTCGTCCTTGTCGACGCCGATGACGTAGACGCCCTCTTGCGCCCCCGCCAGAATCGCGCCAGTACCCGTCGTCCGCCGCCGGTTCTAGCCAAAGTTTGGAAATAAATACCGGCAAGGCATTGATAATGGCTACGATCAGCGTTTCACGACATGGAAATGATTTTCAATTGACTGTGGACGGAAGGAGGGTCGGGTTAACGGTGCGCGCAAATCAGAATGGCATACATTTTAGCCACATCGAAACGGGATTGTCGCCCGGTACACATGTTTTTTCGATATGGGCTCACCGTGGAAGCAATAACCATGTCGGCGCAACCTACCATCTAAGTGTAACTGAGATCGCTTAGCGATACTGTGGCTTCCTTGCTAATTTGCATCTTGGCTTGGTGACAATGAGTTATCAAGCCAAGATGCTGGTCATCCCATTTGAATTCAATAAGCTTTGTACTCTTGTCGAATGATAATTCTTGTTTGAAACTGGGGTTCGCTGCCTGTTATGTTAATAGTTGGGGACATCTTTGTCTGACGAACTCTACGCCCACAACATCAGCCTTAACGAATTCGCTGACGGGGATTACGCGGCGCTCTACAACTCCAGACGACGGGATTCCAATTTCGCCGCCGCAATCCAAGTCGGCGACAAAGTTCAGGCTTTCCGCGATCACCTGGGCATTGCGCCGCTGTACTTTCGCTATGTGGACGGCGGCGTCAAATTTTCCAGTCAGTTGAGCGATCTGGTTCAGCTATCCGACACCTTGAATGCTGCCGGCGTCCGCGCGCTCCTCAAGCTCGGCACACCGCGCCTTTTGCCACTTTTCGCTGATATTCACATCGTCCCGCCGGCAACAGTCATCGAGATCGATCCCGCGCGCCGCAGCAGCAAAACGATCTATGCTTATGTCTTGAAACCGCTAAAAATCTCCTGGCAGCGATCATGGCGAGAACTGGTTGATGAGTTCGACAACTTGATGACGCGGGCCATTGAGCAGTGTCTCCAAAGTGACGAGGTCGGCTTGTATCTCAGCGGTGGCATCGACTCGGCGATGATAGGGATTATCCTGAAGAAGCTTGGTGTCAAGGTGCGCGCCTATACCTCCGGTCCCTGGGGCGAGAGCAGCTCGGATATTGTCTATGCCAAGCGCAATGCGGAGATTATTGGTGTCGACCGTCATGAGATTCATTACTTGCAAACGGCGGACTATGAATCCGCAATGTCTGCCTTGCCGCAAGCCTACGGCATTCCGCATGGCACATCGACGGCGTTAGGCTTAATCAAATTGCGGGAGAACACATCGGTCAGCGCGCAAGTGCAAATCTTCTTCGGGCAGAATTCGGACACGGTCATGGCTGCCATGCGCGGACAGTATCTGAGTTATCTGTTGAATCCACTGCCGATACCGATTCGCCGTCGGCTGCACCCGGCCTTCTCACACAAGACCGCGAGCGAAGATTACGTCCAGCTCGCGCGCAACTACGCCGGTGATCTTGGCGCGCTTGCCCTGCCCAGGACGCCGGAGCGCTTCACTCGGCTACACAAGATTACCGCGGCCGGCATGTACATCGCGCAAACGCCCCACGACAGCGAGGTATACACGCAGCCCTCGTTTGTTATGGGGCAGAGCATGAACAGCCCCTATCACAACATGGACGTCGTTGAGTTCGCTATGGGTCTGCCGCTGAGCAAACGCCTGGCATTTGACAAGAAGAAGTTGCCGATACTGGAAAAACACCTCATTCAGAAGCTAGCATTGCGCCATCTGCCTCGCGACATCGTCACCCGCAAAAAAGCATTTGTCGTCTCATTCGAAAGGGACGAACGGACCCAAGCGCTTTACGACAGCCTGCCGAAGGAGGTCTTAGGCATCGCGCTGAAGCAGTCCCACGAACGTTTCGGCGCCGAAATGCTCTTTCGCTGGCTTGAGCGCTGCGGTTTCTCCACGGGGGATTTGCGCGGAAAATAATGACAGCCCCATCAACTGATGAGACCAGCAGAATGCCCGCGCCCGCGTCGCGCATGCCGATCAGAGCCTCGACCAGGATTTCGCCTTCGTTGGGTCGGTACAAGCCATAGATCATGTTCATCAGCGTACTCTTGCCGGCGCCAATTTCGCCCAGCAAGCCGAGCACTTGTCCCTTGCGCAGCGTCAGGTTGATGTTGTCGTTGGCGAGCACGCCGGGGAAACGTTTCGTGATGCCGCGGACTTCGAGCACGGGCGGGGCGGGTGGCATGGGTGAGCCTTTCGGCTTGGCTTGCGGTGACGCGCTTGTACATGGATTATAGTGTGGAAACGGCGCCGGGTGAAAAAATGTCAATTGTTGTGTCAAACGCTATTGGCTATACTCGGCAAAGTTTCAGCCGCTTGAGAGAAAAATTATGTTCGCTTCGAATCACTTAACCTACTCTCTACCCCCCCCCCCCAACTTAATTCTAACTTAATCCTTCTTTCCAGGGGGCGCTGATGGGCGTCCCCAACTTCAAAAACCGCACTCTTTATCACGGCGACAACCTCGACTTCCTGCGTGGCATGAACAGCGAGACCGTTCATCTCATCGCCACCGATCCCCCTTTCAACAAAAACCGCGATTTCCACGCAACCCCCGACAGTCTGGCCTCCGGCGCTCGCTTCAAAGACCGCTGGCGCTGGGAAGAAGACGTACACGAAGAATGGACTGACAGCATCATTGATGATTGGCCAGCTGTTTGGGAAGTCATCCGAGCGGCGCGGGCGGCTTACGGCGATGATATGGGCGCGTTTCTGTGTTGGCTGGGTGTCCGACTCATGGAGATGCGGCGCGTCTTAAGACAGGACGGAAGCATGTATCTACACATTGACCACACTGCCCACGCTTATGTGAAATGTCTGATGGACGCGATTTTTGGCTGGAAGAATTTTAGGAATGAGATTGTATGGGGGTATCGAACTCAAGGAGTAGCAATGCGTTGGTGGCCTCGCAAACACGATACACTGCTGTTTTATTCTAAGCACAACAAATGGACGTTTTATCCTCAAATGGAACGACAAATCTATCAAAAACCCTTTCGTCACACTAAGCAAGATGAGGATGGGAACTACTATGTAGATACATATCGCCGAGATGTCTGGGACAACGATGAGACTAGACCAACGATCAGCCAGTCGCCGGAACGTACAGGTTTTCCGACTCAGAAACCCCTTGCACTTTATCGCCGCATCATCAAAGCCAGCAGCAACCCCGGCGACATCGTGCTCGATCCCTTCTGCGGCTGCGCCACGACGCCAATCGCCGCCGAACAACTAGGACGCCAGTGGGTGGGCATGGACATTTGGGATGGGGCCAAGGACATTGTGCTTGACCGCTTGCAAGACGAATGGCTGTTTACACCTGAAGCCAGTAAGCAAGCGATGTTTCCGCACGAAATCCACTACACAACCGAGCCGCCGACGCGCACGGACGGCAAATTGATGGCTGCGTCCAGCTTACGTTTGAAGATCCAGCGCCCGGAAGCGCCTTGGCAAAAAATTTCGCACAAAGGCATAGTGAACGTTCTGACAGCGGCGCAAAGCTCCGTCGTCGGCATCACCTGCGCCGGCTGCGGACGCGCGTTGGAGCGTGAATTTATGCAGCTTGACCACATCCTGCCGAAAGCCGAAGGCGGGGAAAACCACATCTTGAATCGCATCCTGCTTTGCGGACCCTGCAATCGGCGCAAGCGTAACTATTTGACGCTGGCGGGCTTGCGCCGCGAGAACAAGAAGAAGATAGTCGATTGGATGAAGGACGAGAAAGCGGCAAAGCGCGCGCAGGACAAAGCCCGCGAAAAAGCGGAGTGGGCGCGCGACCATTTCCACACGCCCGAATGCCAGGAGTTGATTAGCTAGCTCGCCCAGGTCTCTGTGCCCTCTGCGCCTCTGTGGTGAATCCCCCTAATCCTCCAGCGTGCTCAAATCCCCCAGCGGCTGACCCAGCGCCTGCGCCTTCAACACCCGCCGCATGATCTTGCCACTGCGCGTCTTCGGCAAATTGTCCACAAACTCGATTTTCGCCGGCACCGCAATCGGACCCACCTCGTGCCGCACGTGCGCCTTCAACTCCGCCGCCAGCGCCTCGGAACCATCTATTCCTTCGACCAAAATGCAGTAGGCATAAATGATATTGCCCTTGAGATCATCAGGAATGCCAATCACGGCCGACTCGGCCACCGCGCTGTGGCTGACCAAACCCGACTCCACTTCCGCCGTGCCCAAGCGATACCCGCTGACCTTCAGCACATCGTCATTGCGCCCGATCACCCACAGGTAGCCGTCTTCATCGCGCCGTGCCGTGTCGCCCGCCAGGTACCAGCCTTGTTCGCGATACTTCTCCCAGTACTGGCTGATGAAGCGATCGTCATCGCCGTATACCGTGCGGATCATGCTGGGCCAAGGCGACTTGATGACCAGATTGCCATCTTCGTTTGTGCCCACCGGTACTCCGTCGTCATCGACAATATCGACATCAATGCCGGGGAAGGGGCGGGTGGCGCTGCCCGGCTTCAAACCCACCGATGGCAGCGGCGTGATCATGAAGCCGCCCGTCTCTGTCTGCCACCAGGTATCGATGATCGGGCACTGCTCCTTGCCAATAACGCGGTGATACCAGCGCCAGGCTTCCGGATTGATCGGCTCGCCAACGGAACCCAGCAAACGCAAACTGCTCAGATCATGCCGCTTGGGCCAGGCTTCGCCGAAGCGCATCAAGCCACGGATGGCAGTCGGCGCCGTATAAAGAATCGTCACGCCGTAATTCGCCACAATCTGCCACCAGCGGTCGGGGTAGGGGAAGGTCGGCGCGCCTTCGTAGATGATGCTGGTCGCGCCCAAGATCAGCGGCGCGTAGACGATGTAACTGTGCCCGGTGATCCAGCCCGGGTCGGCCGCGCACCACCAGCGGTCTTCTTCCTTGAGGTCGAATGCCCAAGACAGCGTTGTCGACGTATAGACCTGATAACCGCCGTGAGTGTGCAGAACGCCCTTGGGCTTGCCGGTCGTGCCACTGGTATACAAGATGAATAGCGGGTCCTCGGCATCCATCACTTCGGTTTCAGCCTTGGGACTGGCTATCGGCAGCGCCATCAAGTCGTGATACCAGTAATCGCGCCCCTGCTCCATGTTGATCTCGTGCCCGGTGCGCTTGACCACGATGACGGTCTCCACCACCGGCGAGCGCTGCACTGCTTCATCGGCCGTGTCCTTGAGCGGGACGATTTTGCCGCGCAGCCAGGCGCCGTCGCAGGTGATCAGCACCTTGCTCTGCGCATCCTTGATGCGGCTCGCCAATGCCTGTTCGGAGAAGCCGCCGTAGACCACGCTATGCGGCGCGCCGATCTTGGCGCAAGCCAGCATCGCGATCGCAATCTCCGGTACGCGCCCCATGTAAATCGTGACGCGGTCGCCCTTTGCTACGCCCATGCTGCGCAGAATGTTGGCGAACTTGTTGACCTCCTGCCACAGCCGCCAATAGGACATCGTGACCTTGTCGCCGTTTTCGCCCTCCCAGATGATCGCCAGCTTGTTGCGCCGCCAGGTCGTCACGTGGCGGTCGAGCGCGTTGAGCACCATATTTGTCTTGCCGCCGACAAACCACTTGTAGAAGGGCTTGTTGCTGTCATCGAGGACTTTATCCCATTTCTGGTACCACTCCAGCGTCTCGGCGCGGTTCGCCCAAAAGGCTTGCACATCCTGCTTCGCCAAGTCATACACCGCATCATAATCGGGCACATTGGCCTGATCAATCATTTCCGCCGAGGGCCGATACCATTCGCTGGTCGGAGGGGTAAAACCTTGTTCAGCCATACGGAACTCCTCAATGTCAAATCTACTTGTCTCGCGCGGCATCTCCAGCGCGTATGCATCGCCACATTATAATCGATACGCGCCATAAGTCTAAACCCATTAGAGTCGCTACTCACGTGCTTCCCGCGGCCGATTGATTTCTGTGAGAACCCTGACATATCATTGAGATAGACCGTAATAGTTGGGAGCCCCTCGTGAAATCCACAAAATACCCTTTCCTTGCCACCGCCCTCACTGTGATCCTCTTGGCCGCGCTTCTGCTGATCACACTCGCGGATGAGATCCATTGGGGTTACGACGGCGACGAGGGTCCTGCGTATTGGGGAGAACTATCGCCTGACTATGCGCTCTGCGCCGACGGCTCGGCACAATCGCCCATCGACATTCGCAATGCCAGCGAACTCAATCTGGTCGGCATCGAGTTTCACTACGGCGAAACGGCTCGAGACCTGCAAGCGACCCATAGCATCTATAACAACAGCCATACGATTCAAGTTAACGTGGCTAGCGGATCCTACATTGTTTACAACGGCATCATCTACAACCTGCTGCAATTCCATTTGCACAGTCCCAGCGAACACACCATCGACGGCCTGGCAGCGCCGATGGAAATCCACTTAGTGCACCGAGACCCCAACTCCGGCACACTTGCGGTAGTCGGCGTCATGCTCACCGAGGGAGACATGGACAACGAGGCGTATGCGGCGGTCTTCGATCACCTGCCAGCCGAAGTCGGCGAACCGGAAGCCATGTCAATGCCGCTCGCCCTGGATTCGTTGCTGCCGGAAGCGCGTACCTTCTACACATACCAAGGCTCATTGACCACGCCGCCCTGCAGCGAGATCGTGCGCTGGCTGCTGCTTGATACCCCGGTTGAACTGTCTGCTGAGCAGATCAACGCCTTCATCGCCATCTATGACGGCAACGCCCGCCCGATCCAGCCGCTCGGCAAACGTGATATATTGCGCGATTCGCAGTAAGCGCCTATTGCGCTTTGCGCTGGCAAATCTGTCATCCCGCGCAGGCGCACAACCGTGACCGCGCCGGTCTATTTTTTGCAACATCCCACTGCCGTGCTATAATTCCGCGCGTAGGCTTATCAACAGAATGTATATGAGGAGAATCGTTATGTCTAAACGAATTTCACGCCGCGACTTTTTGAGGTACACCGGGACGGGCAGTGCCGCTGCCTTTGCTGCCGCTTACGGCATGCCGCTAGGCACCGCCTTGGCACAAGCGCCGCCGGGCGATACCTCGGGCCATCTGGTCATTTACAACTTCGGTGGCGCGCAGCAGCAAGAGATGTACTCCAACGCCATCGGCCGCTTCAACGAGCGCTATCCCAACGTAGTAGTCGAAGACCTTTACATCCCCTGGCCCGAAGGCTGGGGACACTACATCACCAACCTCAAGCTGCGCGTCGCCAGCGGATTGCCGGTGGATATCATCGCCCTGGCGATTGAGGGCACGCGCGAGAGCATCTTCGAGGACCTGGTCTTGCCGATGGATGATGTCATCGCTACCGATGCCGACTTGCAGGCCATCGTCGATGAAGTCGAGCCCGTGCTTCATAATGCCCTCAAGGGTCCCGACGGCGCCACCTACTACTTCACCCGCGAGTGGAACAATATGATCATCCACTACAACCCGGTCAAGTTCGAAGAAGTGGGCTTGGATCCGCCGGCCACTGACTGGACCTGGGAGGACTTCCTCGAGACCGCGCTGACGCTCACCCACGGTGAAGGCGGCGACAAGCAATTCGGCTTTGCGATTCCTTATTTCAATTTCGGTCTGACGCCTTGGTGGCACACCAATGGCACGGCGACGCTAACCGAGGACTGGTCCGACTCCAACCTGGATGATCCCAAGATGCTGGAATCGGTCAAGTTCGTCCATTCGCTGGTGCATGAACACGGCGTGGCGCCCTCGGTTGAAGGAACCAGTCCCTATGACATCTTCCCAGCAGGCACAGTTGCCATGACCGGCGCCGGACGTTGGCCCTTCGCCAACTATGTATCCACGGGATATCGCGATGTCGATATCACACCCTGGCCGCGCAAACTCGCAGGCACCACCGTCTTCGGTTCCGGCGGCTGGGCGGTATCCAAGTCGACGAACAATGTGCCGCTGGCGATTGAGTTAATCAAGGATCTCGCTGCCTTCGCAACCGACGAAGAAGCAGTCGCTATCGGCACTTCATTGCCCGCGCGCCGTTCCGCCACTGAAACCGACATCTTCAATAGCTTCCCGGCAAACGCCCAGCGTTTCTTCGGCAGCCTGGAAGACATCAAACCGGTGCCTTCACCCGCTAATTTTGCCGAGGTCGAAAGCATCTTCATGCGCCACATGGGCCAAATCATGGCGAATTCCGTCACGCCGGAGCAGGGTCTGGAGGCGGCGCATACTGAACTGAGCGCTGCCATGCAGAAACTCGCCGAGAGATTGGCCGGGTAGCACTATCATGATATCGGGGTGGTCCTATTGGACGACCTGGCAAATCAACGAGCTTTCTTGTAGGGGCGACTCACTGAGTCGCCCGCTATTCGCCTGATTGACGAAATCGGTATGCGCAAAACCAAGACGCACAGTCGCGGCTTATTGCCCGAGATGACACCAAAGCATCGCGAAGCCTTCGTGGGCTATCTCTTCATCCTGCCCACTTATGTCGGCTTCATCATTTTCATCTTGTATCCGCTAATCGAATCCATGCGCATTAGTTTTCTGGATTTCAGCATCCTGCGCGATTCCACATATATCGGCTTGGAAAACTACGCCCGCATGCTTGGCGATACGCGTCTGCGCCTCGTTTATATGAATACGATCGTCTTTACCCTGTTTGCCGTCTTCTTCAACGCCGGTATCGGCTTGCTGCTGGCCGTAATGCTCAATCGGCGCCTGCCGCTTCTGATCCGTAACTTATACCGGTCGGTCTTCTTCTTTCCGGTGCTTATCGCTCATACCTATATCGCCGTGATCTGGAAATTCCTCTATCAGCAGGATACCGGCGTCATCAACTATTACCTGAGCTTCCTGGGCATCGAAGCCATCCCATGGCTGAGCAACGCTGCCTGGGCGATGGCGGCAATCATTATCCTGGACGTGTGGAAGAATACCGGCTTTGCCATGTTGGTTTTCCTGGCCGGCTTGCAGAGCATCCCAAACGAATACTACGAAGCCGCGCAGCTTGACGGCGCTAACGAACGGCAGCTCTTCGTCCGCATTACCATTCCTATGCTAAGCCCGACTATCTTCTTCATCCTGGTCATATTCATGATCGGCGCTCTGCAGGTTTTCGATACGATTATTGTGCTTACAGCCGGCGGTCCCGGCGATGCCACCCGTAGTGTGGTGCTCTACATCTATGAAATCGCCTTCCGTACCTTCAATATGGGTTATGCCGCAGCCGTATCTATGACGCTCTTCGCCATCATCTTGGTTCTGACCGCCTGTCAGTTTTGGATCAGCCGCCGCTGGGTCCACTACGAATAGACAGCGTTTTCTACAGTACCGCGAATCTAGAGGCAATTTTACAGCATGCAGCGACAAGGCCAGAAACCGATAAAGCTTGGTGACATTGTTTCTTTTACGATTCTGACGATCGCCGCCATTCTGGTCATGATGCCGCTGTTTTGGATGTTTTCCACGTCGCTGCGCCCAACTAGCGAGAGCTTCCAATTGCCACCGCAATGGCTGCCAACGCAGTTCCGCTTCGAAAACTACCTGGCACCCTTTGAATCGAGCGTGCCCTTTGTTGGATTATTCATCAATAGCATGAAGATCACGCTGGCCGTGACCCTTGGTCAACTCGTGACCTGCTCACTTGCTGGCTACGCCTTCGCCCGCCTGCGCTTCCCTGGGCGCGAGCTGCTCTTCCTCTTGCTGCTCGCCTCATTGATGGTGCCGGGCCAGGTGACCATCATTCCGATATTCTTGCTGATGAGAGATCTGGGTTTGATCGACAATCCGCTGGCGATCATTTTGCCCGGGCTGATCAGCGCATTCGGCGTCTTCTTGATGCGTCAATTCTTCAAGCAGATGCCGCAGGAACTCTTTGATGCGGCGCGCGTCGATGGCGCTGGGCATATCCGTTCCTTCTGGCAGATCGCCTTGCCACTCGCCGGACCTGCCCTGGCAACGCTCGGCATCATCACCTTCAACGCCATTTGGAACAGCTACTTCCTGCCGCTGATCTTCCTCAATTCCTGGCATAAGATGACCCTGCCGCAAGGCATTGCGCTCTTGACCGGCTACATGGGCTCGGGCAACCCCTCAGTGGTGATGGCGGCCGTGACTATGGCGATCCTGCCTGTGCTGATCGTCTTTCTAGCAGCACAACGCTGGATCATCGAGGCGCTGACCCGCTCCGGAATCAAAGGCTAATCGAGTCTCCGATAATCGCAAATACAGGAAAGTTAAAATGACCGATTCAATCGCGAATAGCATCCCCACGCTTGTCACTTACGATCAAGACCACCTGCGCCAAATCGGCCTGCCACTGGGCGGCATCGGTACCGGTGTCGTCTCGCTCGGCGGCCGTGGCAACCTCCACGATTGGGAAATTGTCAATCGTCCAGCCAAAGGCTTCGACCTTCAGCAGACCTTTTTCAGTCTTTATACCCGCAGCGCCAATGGCAAGACCACCGCCCACGCTCTCGAAGGCGTCATTCCGCCGGCCGACTACGAAGGCGCGCGTGGCGCCACCATACCCAACCACGGACTGCCGCGCTTCCGCAATTGCACATTCTCCGCCGCCTACCCCTTCGGCACCGTCAATCTCAGCGACGCCGATGTCCCGCTCAATGCCCAATTGCAAGCCTTCAACCCCCTCATCCCCGCCGACAGCGACAACAGCGGTATCCCGGTCGCCATCCTGCGCTTCGTCTTGAGCAATGACAGCGATGCGGACATCGAAGCCGCCGTCTGCGGCAGCCTGCAGAATTTCATCGGTGAGGACGGCAGCAGCGGCCAAGCTAATGACAACTTTAATACCTTCCGCCAGGCGGACGGGCTAGCCGGCATCTTCATGCAGTCAGCCGGCGTCGACCCCAACTCGGCGCAATGGGGCACATTGGCATTGACTACGCCGCAGCGCAGCGGAATTAGTCACCGCACCGCCTGGGCAAATTACAGCTGGGGCGATTCCCTGCTCGATTTCTGGGATGACTTCAACGAAGATGGGCAATTGGAAGAGCGCCAGCAGGACGGCAAAGCCAACCCAACCGGTTCGCTCTCCGTCTCCCTGAACGTGCCCGCCGGCGGATCAGCCTCTGTGACATTCTTGCTCAGCTGGCATTTCCCCAACCGCACCACCTGGAAAGAAGCCGGCCTGAACCACCCGCAAAGCCCCGTGCAGCAAGGCGAGAACATCGGCAACTATTACACCACCCAGTACGCTGATGCCTGGGACGCGGCCGCTTATACAGCAATAAACCTCAACACGCTTGAGACGGAGACGCGCGCTTTCGTAAACGCCGTCTGCGAGAGCGACCTGCCCACCGTGGTCAAGGAAGCGGCGCTCTTCAACTTGAGCACCCTGCGCTCGCAGACCGTCTTCCGCACGCCCGATGGCTTCATGTACGGCTGGGAAGGTTGTGACGACACAGCGGGCTGCTGCTTCGGCTCTTGCACCCACGTCTGGAATTATGAGCAGGCGACCGCCTTTCTCTTCGGCGGGCTGGCGATGGGTATGCGCGAGGTCGAATTCAATTACGCCACCCGCAATGACGGTGGCATGTGCTTCCGCGTCGACCTGCCGCTGGAGCACGCGCAGTCCTGGTCGCTGGCGGCCGCCGACGGGCAGATGGGCTGCATCATGAAGCTCTACCGCGATTGGCAGCTCAGCGGCAATACCGAGGCGCTGCGAAATATGTGGGACAATGCCCGCAGAGCGCTCGAGTTCTGCTGGCTGCCCGGTGGCTGGGATGCCGATAAAGACGGCGTCATGGAAGGCTGCCAGCATAACACCATGGATGTCGAATACTACGGTCCCAACCCGCAGATGGGCATCTGGTACCTGGGCGCGCTACGGGCGATGGAAGAGATGGCGAATCACCTGGACGAGAGCGACTTCGCCGAGGAATGTCGGCGTCTCTACGAAAACGGCAGCCGCTTCATGGACACCAACCTCTTCAACGGCGATTATTACGAGCACGAGATCCGCCCGGCTTCCGGTGTGGATGCCGTCTTCGGCATGTTGATTAGCACCATGGGCGCCGCCGACCCCGCCGAGCCTGTTCTGCAGTTGGGCGCCGGCTGCCTGGTCGATCAACTGGTTGGGCAATTCCTCGCCCACGTCTGCGGCTTGGGCTATCTGACCAACGCCGACAATGTAAAGCGCACGCTCGACAGCATCATGCGCTTCAATTTCAAGGAGAATATGTACGGGCATTTCAACCACATGCGCTCCTACGTGCTCAACGACGAATCAGCGCTGCTGATGGCGACCTACCCGCGCGGCAATCGACCGGCGCGTCCCTTCCCCTATTACAACGAAGTGATGACCGGCTTTGAGTATACCGCCGCCGTCGGCATGCTCTACGAAGGCGATATCGACAACGGACTGAAGTGCATCGCTGCCATCCGCGATCGCTATGACGGACGCAAGCGCAATCCCTTCGACGAAGCCGAATGCGGACATCACTACGCGCGGGCGATGGCGAGCTGGGCGGCCATTCTGGCGCTAAGCGGCTTCGGCTATTCAGCGGTCACGGGATTGATGCGCTTCGCCGCGCCGACAGAAGCCTGCCGCCAATTCTGGTCGACCGGCTACGCCTGGGGCAGTTGCGTGCTCAGCCCGAACGGCGTCGGCTGCAATGTCGAATTGAAGGTGCTGGGCGGCGATGTTGAGATTGCCGAATTGGCTTTGACCAGCTTGGGCGTGAAGACATTTGAAGCTTCGCAAACGTTGACGAAAGGCGATACCGTAACCTGTCAGGTCAAGGCATAGTCCTCTTCACTGCCTAAGGCATTTGAAAGGGCGGCCCCCTGGGATCGTCCTTTTCCTGCTCGGCGCTAGCGGACGGGACCCCTCCCCAACCTTAAGTCTCTGTGCCCTCTGTGTCTCTGTAGTTAGAATATCCTGTGTAGCGCCGGTATTCTCCTGCCTAACATTCAAGTTTGATTCCCTAGCGCAAGGAACCCGCCCATGATTATCATTGCCAGCCACAACGGTGCCATTGGCATTGAAGACGCCATGCGCGCCCTCAAGAACGGCGGCAGCGCCATGGATGCCGTGGAGATCGGCATCCGCGCCGTCGAAGCTAATCCCGCCGACCACACCGTTGGCTACAACGGCTACCCCAATATTCTTGGCGAGCTGGAACTCGACGCTAGCATCATGGACGGCAAGACGCTCAACTCCGGCGCGGTCGCCTTGATGCGCGGCTTTCCCTACGCCATCTCGGTCGCTCGCCAGGTCCTGGAGCGCAAGTTGCCGCATGTGCTGCTGGCCGGCAATGGCGCCGAGCGCTTCGCCCACGAGATTGGCGCGGAACACTGGGAAGACATGCTGACCGACGAAATCCGCGACGTCTGGCGGAAGCGCCTCGCCGCCAGCACAGCTTCCGGCGAAGCTCCAGAGTTAAAGGAAGACACGCCGCTGCTCGATTGGGTCAAACTGGCGACTGATCCGGAGCGCGTCGCCGGCACGATTGACTTCATCGCCATCGACCGCGCGGGCGATATCTGCGCCGGCGTCAGCACCAGCGGCTGGGCTTGGAAATACCCGGGCCGCATCGGTGATTCGCCCATCATCGGCGCCGGCAACTACGCCGACAATCGCTACGGCGCCTGCGCCTGTACCGGCATGGGTGAAATGGCGATCCGCGCGGGGACCGCCCGCAGCCTCGTCCTCTATCTCAAGATGGGCATGTCGCTGGGGGAGGCGGCGCGCCAGGCGATGACCGACCTGCGCGACCTCGCTGGCGATTACATCGGCGGCATGAACCTGATCGCGCTCGACAATAACGGCGATCACATCGGCATGACTACACAGCCGGGCAGAACCTACGTTTATCAACACGCTGACATGGATCAGCATCAAGAGCTTGAACGCGAAATCGTGACCGTTCCCGGGCGCTGGGCGGGCGCGCTGCGCGACTGAATGTCACTATTCGCTTGACAAACCTTGGCAGCGATGCGCTTGCGAACGCTTCTTCAGTTGTACAACTTGTGTCTAATTACAGCTCAAGGTCATCCAGAACGAGGACATTGAGGTCCTGGATGCGCCGGAAATCGGTATCATTGGTCAGAAATGCATCGCAGCCCATCGCAATCGCCGTAGCGGCGTGTAGCGCATCCGGCGTGCGCAGTGATATCGGGCGCGAATGGTGACCGCCGAAACGGCAATGTCAGCCGTGACCGAGACAAGCCTATAGTCGCTGCTTTGGACGAGCAGGTCATGATATTCCTGTGCCAGATCGATATCGCCCATTCGTAGCGGCTGAACCATGACCTCTGTAACCGTGAGAACAGCACTGAAAGCTTCAAGAGGGGTCGTTTCGATTAGATTGACAATCCAATCCATTTTGGCAGCGGACGGTATACGCTCTTCGACAAGGTAGATTAGCGGAGCCGTGTCAAGATATATCCGTTGAACGTCTCGCAGCGCTGTCAGAATATTCAAGCTTTCTGATCCCACTCATCGCGCAGTTCATCAATGTACGTTTTCGCATCGACATCCTGCCAAATCGCTTTGCCCAAACCGCGCAACTCTGACAAACGCCGTTTTGGTCCTTGCGCATCCGCTGCCAAGAGGTCCAAAAGCGACTTGATCAGCTCCTTCCGTTCGCGTGGGCTTAGCGCCTTCGCTTGTTGCAGCACCTCTGCAACCGTCATTTCGCCATTCTCCATATTCTCTTTACGTGATTATAGCATCTCGCTTCTGGTTTCAAACCACACACGATTGACAGAAGGTTGTGACGAGCAATGCTGAATTGGCTTGACAAGCCGATTTTGCGTTAGAATACGCGCTAGCACTTTGGAAAGCAGGATCAGCGATGACTGACCGACCAACTGTGATAGCGATTTTTGGCGTGACCGGCGATCTCGCTCGGCGCAAACTTATCCCCTCGCTCTACAGCAATTTCATAAAGGGGCGCCTGCCCGATCGCTTGCGGATTGTGGGAGTGGGACGCCGCGAATGGACGGACGCCACGTTGATTGACCATGCGCATCAAGCGCTGAAAAACTATGCCAGCGCCATCTATGATGAAAACGCCTGGCAGCGCTTCCGCGAGACGCTCTCCTACAGCAAGGTCAACCTGCCGCAGCCTGAGACTTACCAGACCCTGAAGGACGATCTCGAGGCCCTGGACGGCGGCCAAAGCAATCGTCTTTATTACCTGTCGATCGCCCCCGAATTCTATGCCGATGTCATCCGCAATTTGGGCGCGCTGGATATGGCGCGCGAGAGGGTCTCCCCCCATAGAGATGGGGGGACCAAGGGGGGTAGCGGCTGGCGGCGCATCGTCATCGAGAAGCCCTTTGGCTACGACCTGCGCACCGCGCAATCATTGAATCGCATTCTGCACACGGTCTTCAACGAATCGCAGGTCTACCGCATTGATCACTACCTAGGCAAGGAGACAGCGCAAAATATCCTCTTCATGCGCTTCGCCAACACCATCTTCGAGCCGGTCTGGAACCGCAGTCATATCAGCAATGTGCAGGTGACGGTGGCGGAGACAGTCGGTGTTGGCACGCGGGCTGGCTATTACGACAGCTCAGGTGTTATGCGCGATATGATGCAGAACCACCTGTTGCAGTTGCTCTCGCTGATCGCCATGGAGCCACCCTCAGCCTTTGATGCCGATGCCCTGCGCAACGAGAAGGTCAAGGTGCTGCAAGCCGCCCGCCCGGTGAAGCTCGCAGACACCGTGCGCGGTCAATATGAGGGCTATCGAGCTGCCGATGGCGTCGCGCCCGATTCCACCACGCCGACCTTCGCCGCGCTCAAGCTATTCATCGATAGTTGGCGCTGGAAGGACATCCCCTTTTACCTGCGCTCCGGCAAGGCGATGCAACAGAAGACGACGCAAGTGAACATCCAGTTCAAGCGCCCGCCGAATAGCATCTTCGAGCTGGCAGAAAGCGGCGATTATTCGCGCAACATGCTCTCGATATGCATCCAGCCTGACGAAGGCATCCACCTGACCATCGAAGCGAAAATCCCCGACCAGCAGATCGCCAAGTCAGTCGATATGGAGCTGCATTACAAAAATGCCTTTGTCGCCGACAACCTGCCCGATGCCTACGAGCGCCTGATCCTAGACGCCATCAACGGCGATGCCCAGCTCTTCATCCGCAGCGATGAAATCGAAAGCGCCTGGCGCATCGTCGACCCCATCATCCAAGGCTGGCGCGGTGACCCCGCCGCCCCGCCCATGCAATGCTACAAGCGCGGAACCTGGGGTCCGGCGGCCGCCGACAAACTGCTCGAGCGCGACGAGCACATTTGGCGCATCAGTTGCCTGCACGAGGACGGCTCAACCAACGGCTGCATGTAGGGGCGACCTACCAGGTCGCCCGAGATTTTGGACTTGTCTACTCCACCCAGGGGTCTGCTTTGGCCAACTGCATGATATAGAAGTGCGCGCCGGCCGGATCTTCAACGACGGTGAACCAGCCGGTGTCCGGCGCTTCCATCTTCTGCGTGACCACCTTGCCGCCCAATGCTTCGACCCGTTTCATGGCACCGTCGATGTCCGCGACATGGAAATAAACCATCCAGCAAGGGGGTATGTCGCCGAAGTTCTCGTCCATTTCCAATATGCCGCCGTTGTTGCGTCCGCGATTGCTGATGTGGATGTAATGCTCATCGCCGTAAAATTCCCAGCCGAGCAGCTTGCTGTAAAAGGCTTTGGCGGCGGCGGCATCGCGCGTCAGCAATTCATTCCAGCACATCGCGCCGGCCGTGTTGACGATGCCGGCGCCGAAATGCTGCTTGGGCTGCCACAAGCCTAGCTCCCCGCCTGTCGGATCCTGGATATGCAGCATACGCCCACTGTCGAAGAGATCTACGGGACCCCATACGACCGTGCCGCCATTTGCCGTGACCACATCGGCCAGCGGATCGACTTCATCCACTGTCACATAGTTAAACCAAAGCGACGGGACGCCCTCAGGTAACATGCCGCTCAAGGCGGCGACGTTCTCTCCCTGATGCTGAAACATCGTGTAGTTCATGCCGTCGCCCATGGGGATCTCGTACTTGCCCCAACCGAAAAGATCCATATAGAAAGCTTTGGCAGCTTCGGGATCCGTCGAGCTATTGTCCGCCCAGGCGAAGGTGCCCTGCGGGTACTTCGTGACTTTGTACATATTCCCCTCCGTAGAAGGTGTTATCCGAACACAGAACTTCCGGTAACCGGTCTATTCTTCCCAGGGTTCCACCTGGTTCAGTTGAATCACGTAGAAATGGGCGCCAGCTGGATCCGAAAGATAGGCAAAAGGACCGGCAACGGGCGCTTCCGTCTTTGGAATGATGATCGTCCCGCCCGATTCCCCGGCTTGCTCTATCGACGCGTCAATGTCCGCTACGGTGAAGTAGGGCTGCCACACTGACGGCATCTCGCCAAAGCTCTCATCCATCTGCATCATTCCGCCGTTATTCCGACCACGATTCATGATGAGGATATATCCACTCTCATCAACCGTGTATTCCCAGCCGAACAAGGCGCTGTAAAAGGCTTGCGCCGCGGCGGTATCCCAAGTGAGCAATTCATTCCAGCACATGGCGCCCGCCGTGTTGACGATGCCAGCGCCGATGTGATTGCGCGCCTGCCACAAACCAAGCTGCGCGCCGGTCGGGTCTTGAATGAACATCATGCGTCCACTGTCGAATATATCCATAGGACCCACCAGGATAATTCCCCCAATGTCGGCGACCTTATCCACCAGCGCATCAACATCGTCGACCGCCACGTAATTCGACCAGTGCGACGGGATGCCCTGTTCCTGCAACTCCGGCGACATTCCGCTGAGCGCAGCGACATATTCGCCATCTTGAGTGAACATGGTGTAGGTCATGCCCTCCCCAATCGGCATCTCATCCTTGCCCCAGCCGAATAGGTCCATATAGAAAGCTTTGGCAGCTTCGGGATCCGTCGAGCTATTGTCCGCCCAGGCGAAGGTGCCGTGCGGGTACTTCGTGACTTTGGACATATTCCCCTCCGTAGAAGGTGTTATCCGAACACAGAACTTCCGGTAACCGGTCTATTCTTCCCAGGGTTCCACCTGGATTAGCTGAATCATGTAGAAATGAGCGCCCGCTGGATCGGATAGATAGGCAAAATGACCGGCGCCGGGCGCTTCAGTCTTGGGAATGATGATCGTCCCTCCCGTCGCCTGGGCTTGCTCTATCGAGGCGTCGATATCGGCGACGGTGAAGTAGGGCTGCCACATAGACGGCATGCCGCCAAAGCTTTCGTCCATCTGCATCATGGCGCCGTTGTTTCGGCCGCGATTCATGATGAGGATGTACCCGCTCTCATCAACATTGTATTCCCAACTGAACAAGGCGCTATAGAAGGCTTTGGCAGCATCCGCATCCTTAGTGAGCAATTCATTCCAGCACATTGCGCCAACCGTATTGACGATGCCCGCGCCGATATGATTGATCGGCTGCCACAAGCCAAGCTGCGCGCCAGTCGGGTCCTGGATATGCAGCATACGCCCACTATCAAAAATATCCATCGGTCCGTAAATTATCGTGCCGCCATTCGCCGTGACCACCTCCGCCAGTGCATCAACATCGTCGACGGAAACATAATTGGTCCAATGCGACGGAATGCCCATCTGCTGCATTTCCGGCATCATGCCACTAAGTGCGGCGGCGTGTTCGCCCTGAAGCTGAAACATGGTGTAGGTCATGTTTTCGCCTATGGGAATCTCGATCTTGCCCCAGCCGAATAGATCCATATAGAAGGCTTTCGCCTTTTCCGGATTGGTCGAGGTGTTATCCGCCCAGGAAAAGGTGCCATGCGGGTATTTGCTGACTTTGTACATCTCATAGTCTCCGTAGAATTAAATTAGCCGGCCATAGGAAATCGGTTCAGCCAGCGTATGTTAAAGACAGTATGCTACCTTGTCAATGGGGTCGAAGCTTAGCGCAACTGCTGCACCTATTGCTGCGCCATTTCTCTGTGCTTCAGAGCCTCCTGAATCTCGAAGATCGAGCCGGCATTATCCGGCTTCGGCAGCGGGATGATCACCGGCACCGCTTCCACGCGGGGCCTCACACTCGGCTCGCCGCGGACAATTGAAGCGCGATAGCTATCAAATGTGGCGACTCCCAGCAGCGGCCAAGAATCGAGCGAGCAATATTCAAAAAGCAGCAGACGCCGCGGGCGCGCCGAGTGGTTCGGCGTCGAGGCGTGCAGGGTCCGCGCATGGTGGATGGTGATGCCGCCCGCCTTGACCAGGCACTTCGCCACGTCGCGCGGCTGAAAATCGGGCTCGGACACGGCCCCGACGAACACGTCATTCTCGTGGTGGCTGTGCAGCTCGGCTTTATGTGAGCCGGGCGCCATAAGCATGCAGCCGTTTTCTTCGGTCATGTCATCGATGCAGACGCCGACCGCCAGCAGATCGTCATTGGTGTGCGGATAGAAAGCCCAATCCTGATGCCATTCCACGGCCGCTCCGTCGTCGGGCTCCTTCATATTCAGCTTGGTGTTGTTCCGCCGTAAGCCCGGACCAATCAACTGCTCGACTCGGTCCAATATGCCCTTGTGCCGCAGCGTCTGATCATAGACTTCGTGTTGCAGGATCGGATTTTTGATTCGGCGCAGGCGCGGCCGTTCGGGGCTGTGGTTCGGCTCGAGGTCATAGATGTCGTTATGCGCGCTAACCATCCGCGAGCGCTCGACGAATTCATCCGTCACCCGCTGCAGGGCCGCCAACTCCTCATCGCTGAGTACGTTTTCAACGGTCAAGTATCCATTTTCATGATAAAAGGCGATTTGTTCTGCGCTCAACATTTCTATGTTCCCCTCAATAGCAATTCCACCAGAGTATGTGAGATCGGCGGTCGGTTGTCAACGGCTCAAGCGCTTGTGCTTAGCTACCACAACCCGGCAGCGCCACGCTTCCGCGCTTCAATCTGCGTGCGCAGCCGCTCCATCAAGTCGACGTCCATTTGTCGGAAGAGGTCAATCATATCGATGGGCACCCAATTCTCGATCAGCAAGTCGCCCTCGCGCTTCCACCAATCAAAGTCACGTAGCGTCAGCAGTTTGCCTGTGGCGGGGATGCCGGCGTACGTGCCATTGTGCCGCGAATAGACGGTATCCCAGATGCCTCCAGCGCAATAAGCGCCTTCGCCGATCCGTCCCATACGCCGTCCGCTGCCGGCCCGGCTCAAGTTGCGATCGCCAAAGCCCTCCAGCCAGGGTCGCTGATGGAAGTCTTCGTATTCTTCCAGCGTGAAACAGCCGCCGATGCCGCTAGGACCGTACCACTTCATATCCCGATGCCAATACTTGTTCTGCTCCATCGAGCGCAAATCGCCACCGTCGCGGCTGCGGACGTAGCGGCGCATGCCCATCCCCATTGCCCGCACCAACTGGATGCTCTTGCGCGATTCCAGCGGGTCTTGCTCCAGCAGCAGGATGCCGTCCTTGGCCAGGGGTCCCGGGACCTTTCCTCCCTCAGCGCCCGCTGCCGGCGGCAGCACTTGATAGCCTGCCTGTCGCATCACGGCGAGGACGTCAAGTTGCAAATAGCATTCGGCGATCTTGCCGTAGCGCATCACGTAGAAGACGCCAAACCAGATATTAGTCTTCTTGCCGCTCGCCGGTATGCCCAGCCAGTCTTTGACGAAGGTGCCGGTCAGATAGCCGCAGCCGCTGACCCATTCCTCTCCGCCTACGGTGGCATAAAGTTCCGAGCTGTCGTCGATGCCGCCCATGAAGACATAGGGCGCGCGCTTGAGATCGGGAAAGGATTGCAGCAGCGGCAGCCAATAATCGGCGATCAGCGCCTCAACCCCGAGAATCTGGTCAATCGGCGCTGAGACATTCCAATTCACATCGTCATGTACGGCCGCCTGTAATAGCTCTGACAGATTGTCGATTCCGGCGTGATTTAACTTCTGCCAGAAGTCCCAAACTGCTTCTTTGTTCGCCCGATTCCGTTGATTCGACATGCTTGCCTCTCAGGACTCAGTTTCCACTTCCCGGTCTGCCAACGCCTGTAGACCCGCATTCAGCAGTTCGGTGATCTTGTCCACGTCATAAACGCTGCCCGCCCAGACTCCGCCGCTAGCGGCTTGCAGCGCCGCCCACAAACGGGTATCGGCTGGCAGATCGGGATGCGGTCGCAAGTCCGGATGCGGCTCCCGTTCCTCGAGCAGCGCTTGGGCTTCGTCCGGCGAAAGATCGACCGCCGTCGTACCGACCAGATCCACCGAACCGCTCAGACTATTGCGGTCGATCTTGATCTCGATCAGATCGCCATCGCGCAGTTTGCCAATGGGTCCACCAGCCAGCGCCTCAGGACCGACGTGTCCGATGCAAGCGCCCGTCGAGACGCCGGAAAATCGCGCATCGGTGATGATTGCCACTTCTTTCCCCCAAGGGATGAACTTCAGCGCCGAGGTCAGTTGATACGTCTCTTCCATGCCCGTGCCCATCGGACCGACGCCGGTCAATACCAGCACATTCCCCGGCTGGATTCTTTCGCCTTCCAAGCCCTTGAGCGATCGTATCGCCGCACGCTCCGAAGTGAAGATACGTGCAGCGCCGCGATGACGATAGACCTCGTCGTCGCCAACCACTGAGGGGTCGATCGCTGTCGCCTTGATGACTGAACCTCCCGGCGCGATATTGCCGACCGGGAAGACCACCGTGCTCGTCAAGCCGCGCGCCCGCGCCCGATCCGGCGACATGATCACATCATCAGGGTCGATGCCGTCGTTTGATCGCAGACGCTCACGAGCGAAACGCCGCCGATCACTGTCCTGCCACCAGTCGAGGACCGTATCCAGCTTGTCGCCGGTGACGGTCAGCACATCGGTATTCAGCACTCCCTTGTCACGGAGATGGCACATCGCTTCCGGCACGCCACCGGCCATATATACCTGCACCGTCGGATGGTTGCGCGGCCCATTGGGCAGAGCGTCGACCAGGCGTGAGATGCTGCGGTTGACGCGAATCCAGTCGTCGACGGTCGGCGGTTTGAGACCTGCGGCATGGGCGATCGCCGGGATATGCAGCAGCAGATTAGTTGAACCGCCAAATGCCGAATGCACAAGCATGGCATTTTCCAGCGCAGCCGGCGTCAGGATATCGGCCAGGGTCGTTTTCGCCGCCTTTAGCTTCAACAGCGCCAGCGCCGAGCGACGGGCGTTGTCCAGCCAGATAGCCTCACCCGAAGGCACCAGCGCGCAATGCGGCAGGGTCATGCCGAGCGCTTCCGCCACCACTTGCGAGGTCGCTGCCGTGCCCAGAAATTGACAGCCGCCGCCGGAAGAGCCACAAGCCTTGCAGCCCATCTCAGCCGCATAGTCCAGGCTGATCATGCCGTGGGCGAAGCGCGCGCCGATGGTTTGCACAGTGCCGGCGTCTTCAGCGCCCTCAGCGGGCAGGGTCACGCCACCGGGCACGATGATGCCGGGCAAGTCGCTGCAGCCGGCCAAAGCGATCATGGCCGCAGGCAAGCCCTTGTCACAAGTCGCCACACCCATTACACCATCCCGTGTGGGCAGGGAGCGGATCATGCGCCGCATCACTATCGCGGCATCGTTGCGGTAAGCCAGGCTGTCCATCATGCCGGTCGTACCTTGCGACCGCCCGTCACAGGGATCGGAGCAGTAGATGGCAAAGGGAATGGCATCGTTGGCACGAAACGTTTCCGCCGCTTCCTTGACCAACAGGCTGATTTCCCAATGCCCGGTGTGATAACCGAGCGCGACCGGACTGCCGTCTTCGGCGCGCAAGCCGCCCTTGGTGCTGACGATGACGTATTGCTCGCGGTTGACCTCTTCCGGGTGCCAGCCCATCGCTACATTCTGCGTCATGGCGAAGAGGTTGCCGCTCGCTTCGTTGAGCAGCATATCTTCGTCCAGCGGCAGCTTGCCTTCTCTGCCTTGCCCGCGCGTGCGCGTTGTCGGCAGCAATTCCGCCCCGCCGTATATGTCATTTTGCATTTTATGTCTCCCAGGCCCGGCAAATCTATCTGTGCCCTCTGTGCCTCTGTGGTTAAAATCAGTATCCCATATCTTGAAGCAGGACAGATTATGACACAGAAGCGATTTTCAAATCAAACCGTCATTGTCACCGGTGCCGGTGAAGGCATCGGCTACGAAGTGGCGCGTCAATTCTGCGCGGAAGGCGCCAACGTACTCTTGAACGATATCTTGCCGGAGCATGCCAATGACGCCGCCGAGCGCATCGCTGCCGAAACCGACGCGCGTTGCATCGCCATTCCCGGAGATTGTGCCGAAGTCGAGTCGGTTCGCGGCTTCGTCACGCAAGCGGTAGACCTCTTCGGCAAGTTGGACGTGTGTGTCTGCAACGCCGGCTTGACCTCCTGGGGCGACTTCTTCAGCTATGCGCCGGCTGACTTCGAGCGGGTGGTCAACGTCAATCTGCGCGGCACCTACTTCCTGACGCAAGCCGCAGCCCGCCAATTTCGTCAACAGGGCGCCGGCGGACGGATCGTGCTGATGTCATCGGTCACCGGGCATCAAGCCGTGCCCTACCTCAGCGCTTATGGCATGACCAAGGCGGCGCTGGAAATGCTTGCCAGAAACCTCGTGCTGGAGCTAAGCCCGCACGGCATCACCATCAACTGCGTGGCGCCCGGCGCTGTCATCACCCCGCGTAATGTCAAAGACGACCCGAATTACGAGGAGACCTGGTCGCAACTGACACCTATAGGAGAAGCGATCCAAACCGAAGATATCGCCAATGCGGTGCTATTTCTGTCCTCGCCGGCTTCAGGCAGGATAACTGGGCAAGCAATTGTGGTGGATGGCGGCTGGAGCTGCACCAGCCCGATACCCGACATGGAATATGGGAAAGACTACGAGAATTGAGGCAATCTTTCTGTAAACTGCCAGAAATGGTAAGCTAAGTGCATGACGACCAAATCTTCAAGAAACAAAACAATCTCACTAGCTGAATTCGAGAAGGTTATCTTTGTAGAAAAGCTGCTTATTCCAAATTGCAGGTTGAGCGAAGCACAAGTAGTTAACCAAACGATCTTGGGCGACGCGCTCGAAGTTATCGATTTCCTTCCATCACACTTTGTAGATATTCTATTTGTTGATCCCCGTACAACATAAACAAGGTATTTGGCGCTACATCGTTCAAAAAAATGGGAAGCGATGATTACGAGAGTTGGGTACGTTGTTGGTTCAGTAAGATCATGACAAAAATAAAGCCTACAGCGTCCATATATGTGTGTGGTGACTGGCGTTCATCGTCTGCACTTTTCCGAGTACTGTCGGAATACGTGAAAATCAGAAACAGAATCACGTGGGAGAGAGAGAAAGGACGAGGCGCAAAAGCCAATTGGAAAAATGCGTCAGAAGATATTTGGTTCGCCACTATGAGCGATGAGTACTCTTTTGACGTGGACGCAGTCAAACTAAAGAAGAAGGTTATCGCTCCCTACAGATACGACAACGGTAAGCCAAAAGACTGGGCAGAAGAGCGTGACGGGAATTTCAGGCTTACGCATCCGTCTAATCTTTGGACAGACATCACTGTACCTTTCTGGTCTATGCCCGAAAACACGGATCATCCCACACAAAAACCCGAAAAGCTTGTTGCCAAGACAATTCTTGCAAGCTCAAATCCTGATGACGTCATCCTAGACCCGTTCTTGGGCTCGGGCACGACCTCGGTCGTGGCAAAGAAGTTGGGCCGGCGATACGTAGGAATAGAAATTGACGAGAATTTTGCTTGTTTGGCAGAAAAAAGATTAGAGATGGCTGAAATCGATAAACGAATACAGGGTTACACCGATGGTGTCTTCTGGGAAAGAAACATAAATCCTGGATCGAACTCGTCTAAAGATCCGGTAAGTCAGAAAAGGTTGCTTTTGTGAACAGGGCGGTCTTTTCGCTGGTTGAATTCATTCAGTCTCATGGTGGAATTGCCAATAAAGAACATCTTTCGGAGAAAGTTCGTCGACACTTCAATCTTACTAAAGACAGGTCAGTTTACTACTTGGAACACTTCGCCATTAGATTCAGCTTCTCCTCATCTGCGACTTTCTCTAACACAGTCATAGCTCTTTCAACCCTCCAAAAATATGACGAGTTGCCTTTTCTAGTCGCCAGGTCACACCGGCTAAAAATATTCTCTATCTAGCAAATACAACATTCTTGCGCAAAGTAAGCCACTCTTCGCAGGAACTTCGTGTTGACAATATCAAGGGCAGTGTCAACGGTTCAGACATTGCGAGAGTCTTCAATAGTCTAGTCAACGAACCTTGCAACTTCGAGGAGCTTTTTAATATCCACGCAGCAATAGGCTTCAACGAGAATCTACCTCGCCTGGTGGAAGCCACGAACAACATCGTTCCCTCCGGCAGTAAGTTTCATGTCCCCGACACATGTTTAAGCAACATTGTTGAGTCGCCTGATAGAGCGATTAAGTTCATCCAATCAACGGAATATCTGCAATTGAAATCAGACTTGGATGCACGTGTGAATCGAGTGAAAAATCAAATACTGGTAGCTGGCTTAATCGAAAATGTCAACATTCGCGGCAGAGTAATTGAATACATGATAGCCGGTGAAGATGAAGAATTGAGACAGAAACTGATCGACTCTCTCATTCGAGGTAGTGGAGAAATACCCAAATTCAAGACCACTAATGACCTTGGTGACTATACCCGGATATTTGACCAATTTGAGACTTCAACAGATGTCAAAACTAAGATTATGATTTTGAATTCTAACCCTAAAGCATATAACATCGACAAGCTCCTAGAATACTTGTCAAAAGACAAATCGGTGTTTATGTTTTATTTTATCGGAATTGAGCCGAACAAAATTGTCAATCAGGTATTGGCGTCGATGTTTCAGGTAGACCTAATCAATTCGACAATCATTTTGAAGCATTGGGCAGGGCGTAATTCAAGAGGTGTCACCCAGTTCAAAGGTTCTGTATTGAACAAACTGATTTTGACTCCAGATAATAATATCAGTAGACAGGCAAGCAGGGTTTTCTTACAGGACTTGATCGCACTTTAATTGTTGCAACGATAAGACCGACCTAATCTGATTCCGTGGCCGACCCGTTCGCCTTCCGCCGCCGACCACGCATGATGTCGTAGCCCAGCCAGCCTAAGCCCAGCAGCGCCAGCCCCGCGCCGCCGATGACCATCATGTTGTATTGCTCGGACATGATCCGCCGCCGCTGAATATCGGCTGCCATCAAGCCATGCGCCTCGGATTTGCTCTCCAACTCGACCTCGCCGCCGCCTTCGTGTATCTCCACCGCCACATTGCCCGCAAGCTGGTTCGAGAGATCCAGGTAGCGAAAGCCCGCCCCGGCCACCATGAAGATGCCGGCAACGATAGCTGTGAAGAGCAAGCGTTCGACCAGTTCTGAGTTGAGCAATCTGTGCATAGCCACCACCTGTAAAGCATTCATTGCCGAATGCAAAACGAAAAACTACAATAGGCGCACTCTTGACCGTGTGTATTGTACGGAAGATGCCGATGACAATCAACAGTGTTTCGGTGGGGGTGGTCGGCACCAGTTGGTGGGCGGACGCCATGCACCTGCCCGCGCTCGACAGCCATGCGAATGCCAGGACGCTTGCCATCTGCGGCCGCAACCGCGAAAATGCGCAGAAAATGGCGGTGCGCTGGGACATTCCGCAGGTCTACACGGATTACGCGGACATGATCGATAGCGTCGAGCTCGATGCCATCGTCATCTCTACGCCCAACGACTCGCATTATCCCATCACCATGAAAGCCTTTGAGCGCGGCTTGCATGTGCTTTGCGAGAAACCAATCGCCATGACCTATGCGCAAGCCCGCGAAATGGCGGAGACTGCCGAGGCGAAGCGACTCAAGACACTCGTGCCCTTCACCTATCGCTTCATGCCCACCGCCCGCTATCTCAAGGAATTGATCGGCGGCGGATACCTAGGTACGCCTTACCATCTCAACCTGCGCTACTACACCGGCTACGCCCGCGAAGGCGAATACCGCTGGCGCTTCGACCGAAAAATCGCCGGCGCCGGCGTCGTCGGCGACCTGGGTCCGCATTTTCTCTACCTCGCCGAATGGTTCTATGGAGAAATCACCGCAATCAGCTGTCGCCTTGGTTTTTCCGTGCCGCGTCCGTCGCTGGATCCTCATGGCAATCCCTACGACGTGCTCGACGATTCTTGCATGCTCACTGTGGAATTTGCCAGCGGCGCCCTGGGCATGATTCACTGCACTGCGCTCTGCTACGAGGACAGCCCCTTCGGCCAGACCCATCACATGGAGTTTCATGGCTCGGATGGCACACTTTACAGCTTCACCGATTGGGACAAGATCCAGCAGGTCAAGGGCGCGCGCGTCGGCGAGGGCATGGTCCGTGAGCTGCCGATTCCCGATCACATTTGGGGCGAAGCCCGCCGCGACACGGTGCACAACACCTACCGCGATATGTTCCGCTCAGAGGACTTCATGATCCGCGGCTTCATCAACGGTATCATCAACGACACTGCGCTTTCGCCGGATTTCAACGATGGCGCCCGCATGCAGCGTCTGGTGAGCGCCGCCGTGCAAAGTCATGAAACCGGCAGGCGGGTAGAGATCGAGTCGATAAGGGAATGATGCCCGGCATGTCGAGATTGCAAGGGAAGGTTGCACTGATCACTGGCGCCGCTCGCGGAATTGGACGGGGCATCGCGCGGCGCTTTGCTGCTGAGGGCGCCATTGTCGGCATCATGGATCTGGACGCCGCTGCCTGCCGAGCAGTTGTGGATGAGATTGCCGCGGCTGGCGGGACTGCGCTGGAAGCCGCCGCCGATATTAGCGATCCGGAACAAGTCGAGGCGGCGGTTACCAAAGTCAGCGACCGCTACGGCGCGGTCTCCGTATTGGTCAACAACGCCGCAGTGATGCCGGCCGGCGCCATCCACGAAACCGCTGTAGCCGACTTCGATCGCTGCCTCGATGTCAATCTGCGCGGGACTTTTCTGGTCAGCCGCGCCGTCATCCCGGGCATGCTCGCGGCTGGCGGTGGCAGCATCATCCATATGGCCAGCGTCACCGGCTTGCTTGGCTTGCCCGGCATCGCCGTTTACTCGATGACCAAGGGCGCTTTGATTGCGCTGACCCGTGCCATGTCCACCGACTATGCCGCGCGGGGCATCCGCACCAACAGCGTCTCGCCCGGCACCATCGACTCGCCGATGCTGCATGACTTTCTGGCGGCTCAAGCGAATCCCGAGGCGCTGCGCCGCCAATATGATGTGATGCATCCGATAGGGCGGGCCGGTACTATCGACGAGGTGGCGAATGTCTGTCTCTTTCTTGCATCGGATGAATCCAGCTTTGTCACCGGCTCGAATTATGAAGTGGACGGCGGCTTGAGCTCCAAGGGCGAACAACCGCAAGACTGAAGTATTATTGTAAGCGCTACACATCAGATTTAGAGGAGCGTTGAAGTGATGAAGACAACCGCAATCGTGTTGATTATGCTCGGGTGGGCAATTTTCGCGGGGATGAGTGTCGCGCAAGAATCATGCGGGCAAACCGCACTAGATAGCATAGACGCAGCACGCATGGAGCATAGCGAAGATATTGATGCATTGTTTATAGCAATAGACAGTATCGAAGCAAGCTATCGTGAATGTGCGACTATGGAGCCGGCAACTGAAATGTCAGTCGATGAAACGGCAGAAGAGATGTCCGCGAGCGAAATTATCGACGGCGGGCACATCGCCGAGGGGCTGTGGCAATTCACTCTCGAATACACCTTGTCCGATGCTTGCGAGGAACGAACGAAAACAGTGAATTCCGAGCTTTACGGAGATGTCTACTACAACGATGAGGGGCTATTGGTTTGGGATGCCGGCAACAGCTACAGCAACTTTGTCTTCGAATACCTAGCGGCTCTCAGATATTATCAAAGGATATTAGGGAACAATTTGGTAGATGAATACCTTATCACATCAGCAACTCCCACTACAATGACAGGCACATACTCCGTCTATTGGCATGGAAATCGAAATGCTTGGTGTTCTGGAGTAGGAACATTTACGGCCAAATATGTAGAAGACGAAAATGCTTGCCTTGTTGACGGCGAGGCGAACATCCGCACAAATCCATCAACAAAATCTCCCGCAAATGGAAAGATTGATGACCAACGTCGTGCCATTGCCAAAGTATCGGGTGACGACGGCTATTATTGGTGGCAACTGTCTGAAGACGAGTACGTGCGTGAAGATGTTGTCGGCTCCAGTCGGTCCTGCGAGCAACTTTGATGCGGATTTCCTTTTGACCTTTTGACAACCATGCGGAGAGAATTATGACAGACGCGCCTCTTTTAGTTCGCTACTTTCAGCCGGGGAAGGGTCCGCGCCTGGGAGTTCAGCGCGGCGATACCATCCACGATGTCAGCCACGCCTACCCCTCGCTGGTAGAGTTTTTCCAGGCTTCCTGCGGTGATGTCTCAGGCGCGATCGCAGCGCTCTCAGCCGCTGCCGATGCTTCCACGAGCCGCTTCCCGGCCAGCGATCTCGATAATCCGCCCGCTGCTGATGTGGCGCATTGGCTGCCGCCGGTTGACGAACAGGAGGTCTGGGCGGCCGGTGTGACCTACATCCGCAGCCGCGAAGCCCGCCAGCAAGAAGCGGCCGATGGCGGCGATGTCTACGCCCGCGTCTACGATGCTGACCGGCCTGAGATTTTCTTCAAGGCATCGGCAAAGAACACCGTCGGTCCCTTCGCCGCCGCTGGCATCCGGGCGGACTCGCGCTGGAACGTGCCCGAGCCGGAGCTGGGATTGGTGCTGAACCCGGCCATGGAAATGCTCGGCTTCACCATCGGCAACGACATGAGCAGCCGCGAAATTGAAGGCGCAAACCCGCTTTACCTGCCGCAAGCCAAAGTTTATACCGCCTCCTGCGCCATAGGTCCCGGCATCTTGCTGGCGCCGTCGCAGGAATGGCTCGATACCACAATTCGCCTGGTCATCAGCCGCGCCGAAACCGAGATCTTCAGCGGCTTGATCTCGACCGACCAAATTAAACGCAGGATCCCGGAGCTGGTCGATTATCTGGGACGCAGCAATACCTACCCGGGCGGCGTCATCTTGCTGACCGGCACCGGCATCGTGCCCGACGCCGACTTTACCCTGCTGCCCGCTGATGTCGTCACCATCACCATTGATGGCATCGGTACCCTGCAGAACTATGTCATCGAGGTTTGATGTGACGCGCCGAGTTGAATTGGCGGCGCTCAGCCTGCCACAGTTTGGATTGCCATCAATTCAGCCTGCCATTCCGCCGGCAACCTATCAGGCGCGGATCGGCGCTGCGCTGGATCGCGCGCTCGGCGCGGGCTACGACGCGCTGATCGTCTACGGCGACCGCGAGCATTTCGCCAATATCGCTTACTTGACTGGCTACGATCCGCGCTTTGAAGAAACCTTGCTGATCCTAAGCCGCGCACGGAAATCCATTCTCTTGCTCGGCAACGAGGGCATGAGCTATAGCGCCGTATCGTCAGTTGACCTGGATCGCGTGCTTTATCAAACATTCAGCCTATTGGGTCAGCCTCGCGGGGACAGTCTCCTGTTAAAGGACGTCCTCAAGGCAGCCGGTTTGCAGCGGGACCAGCGCCTGGGCATCGTCGGCTGGAAGAGCTTTGACCAGCGTGAATCGCCCGATCCTGTGCGCACGCTTGAGATCCCGGTTTTCATTGTCGAGGTTTTGACCGAGATCGCGGGCGGCCGCGAAAATCTCTACAACGCCACGGACCTCTTCATGAATCCGACCGATGGCTTGCGCGCGATCAACGATGTCGATCAACTGGCTTACTTTGAATTCGCCGCCGCGCATAGCTCACAGGCTCTGCGCAACCTGATCTTCGGCGTCCAGCCGGGCATGAGCGAATTTGACGCCGTCGCGCTGATGCAGTTGACCGGTCTGCCGCAATCTTGCCATCTGATGTTTTCCAGCGGCGAGCGTACGAAACTCGGTTTGGCCAGCCCTTCTTTGCGCCGCCTGCAGGTGGGCGACCCGACCTTCATCGCTTACGGCCTTTGGGGCGCGCTCAATGCCCGCGGCGGCTGGCTGGCGCGCGACAAATCTGATCTGCTCGCCGGCGTGCGCGATTATGTCGACAAGCTGGTGGCGCCCTATTTCCGCGCCATCGTCGACTGGTACGAAGCCGTCGGCATCGGCGTGACCGGCGGCGAACTGCATGAGATCATCGAGGCGCGTCTTGGCGATCCCTTCTTCGGCATCGGGCTGAATCCGGGACACTTGATCCACCTTGATGAATGGCTGCACTCGCCAATATACGATGGTTCCGCTGCGCTCCGGCATGGCGATTCAAGTCGATGTCATCCCGGCCACACACTCGCCTTATCACACCACTAATATCGAGGACGGCATCGCCCTGGCCGATGAAGACTTGCGCAAATCATTCTGGCAGAAATATCCAGCCGCCTGGGACCGCATCCAGAAGCGCCGAAATTTCATGCGCAACGCGCTGGGCATCAAGCTCAAGCCGGAGGTGCTGCCTTTTTCCAACATCCCGGCTTACCTGCCGCCTTTCTGGCTGTCGCCGCAGCGTGCCATGCGCGTGACTGCAAACTAGCGGCTGTCGGAGCAGAAGTATGAAAATCACCGCGATTGAAACCTTGCAATGGAAAGCCTATCCGCGGTTGCTCACCGTGCGCGTCCACACCGACAGCGGCATCATCGGCTTGGGCGAGACGGTCGATAAAATTCCAGGCGCAAAAGCCGCCCTGCATGGCACGATCGCGCCGCTCGTTCTTGGGCAGGACCCGCTCGATATCGAAGGGCTCTGGCGCTTCGCCATGGACAACATCATGTACCACGGTTTCGCCGGCGCCGAAACGCGCGCGCTTTCCGCCTTTGAAGTCGCGCTATGGGACATCATGGGCAAGCATTATGAGGCGCCACTCTATCACCTGCTCGGCGGCAAAACCCGTGACGAAATCCCCACCTACAATACCTGCATCGGCTTCGGCCAATATCAAGACTATGCCGCTTGGCATGAAGACGCCGGTGCTCTGGCGCAGAGCTTGCTCGCTGACGAAATCTACGCGATGAAAATCTGGCCCTTTGATCAATTTAGCGAACGCAGCTTCGGCCAGCGCATCAGCCCAGCCGAGATCGAAAGCGGGCTGATACCGGTGAAGCAGATCCGCGATGCCGTCGGCGATGACATGGAAATCGGCATTGAGTGCCACTTCCGCTGGAATCGCGTCAGCATGGAGCGCATTGCCCGTGCCTTGGAACCATACAATATCCTCTTCCTTGAGGATGTTATGCCCCCTGTTTATCCCGACGAGATCAAAGCGCTCGCCGACCGCACCAGCATCCCCGTCATCGGTTCGGAGCTGCTGATGACACGCTGGCAGCTGCGCGAATGGCTGGAGAAGCATGTCTCCCAGATCGTCATGACTGATGCTGTATGGAACGGAGGCATAGCCGAGACGCGCAAAATCGCGAACCTTGCCGAGACTTTCGGTGTGCCGCTTGTGCTGCACAATGTCGCCGGCGCCATCTGCCATGCCGCTTGCATGCACCTCGGCGCCCATATCCCCAATCTCTATTACGTCGAATCTGTACGCGCCTTTTATAAAGAGTACTTCAACGTACTCACCGACTACTCCCCGACCGTCTCCGATGGACATCTCGATATTCCGGCGGGACCGGGCTTGGGCCTCAATCTGCGAGAATCGGCTTTGCGGCGGGAGGATATCATGCGCGACGTCTCAGAAGGCGGGGGCCTCGCAGGCGGGCGCCGCGCCATGGGCGACCATTGGGCGGTGGCGGAGATCCGCTGAGGTTAAAGCAACATAAAGCCCCCACCGATTGGCGAGGGCTTGAGGGTGATTGGATGGTCGGAATCAGTCGCGTTCGGCTTTGGATTTGCGTTTGGGCATCCGCCACATTCGAAGCACAAGCGCGGCTAATAAGCATAGGAACAGGAATATTACAGCGTGAGCGAGAAGCCATGTGGCAAACCCCGCTGGATCAACCCACACCAGCATTTCTGGTTGTTCCATGTTCGCACTCGCCTTTCCGGTCCCTGGGGCGGGCCTCTAGCGGTTTCTGATGTGACGGACAATGGCGACGATAATCAAGACAAGCAAAAGCGTCATGATAATCACGCCGAAACCGGCTGAGACTAATACGTCGGTCAGCGGCATGGAGAAACCTCCATTCTCATACATAAAATGGACAAGTGTGACTGGCTGGGCCTAATGTTCTGACAAGGAAGATATCGCCTATCTCAATCCCTTGTCTGAGGTAGCCGAAACTTTGAAGTTTGAGCGTTTGGTTTCCATCCTCAAACCATGTGCTTTGGCTGGTTTCGTGAAGCCAAGTGAAGGGGTGGAAGCCGATTAAAGACATCGCCGTGTTAATAACACTGCCGAATCTGCGATTGTCTCCCGAGCCGCTGATTGATGCCTCTACCGACATGTTTATGCCTATGAAGAACCATGTTACTTCGCAACTGAACCACCGGTTGCCCGCAGCGCCGTTAACTGAGGACATGGCGGTTGATGAACCTGACGCGGCTCGCGTATTCGCGCTTAGTATTGCATGGACTTCAGCAATGGTTGCGACTTTTACAAATGTGGCTCCGGCAGCAGCGGCTTCGGCTCGATCGGCCTCGGTGGCGGTGTAGAAGCCCATTGAAGACAGAGTAGCCATGTCTTGCGCGGAAAGCGCTTGACTTTCTGTATCTCTCCCAAAAACGGGAACAACACCAGATAGTACAAGTATGAGTATCATTAGAATTGCCAACAACTTCTTCACGAGATTACCTCCAACATGGACTTAAACCGCAAAGCGAATGTGGCATATTATTTTCTCAATATCCTCCTTCCCACAACAAACCTCACTTTCAATATAATTGTAAAAACTATACGTATGATTGTCAATCTTATTCGTGCAGTTTGCACAGGGAATTGCCTCTCTGCGCGCGATGGGCGACCATTGGGCGGTCGAGGAGATTCGCTGAGAGTGAGGCAAATAAGAACCCCCGCCATTTGTGACGAGGGTTCGCGATGGTTCATCATACCACTTAATGGTTCTTGGGCTTTTCATCCACGTTTCGATTTCGCAGATGTCTGTATACCGCATACAGCAATGCGCTTAATACGAATACAAGGAAGATCGGGTATAGGTTTATGACAGCCGTTAGCCAAATACTTGGCTCCGAAATCACATACATTTGAGCCTCCCTTAACTGGACCAACTTACCCATCCTGAGATATGTTCTCTAATCACCACTGGACCTAGCGAAATGACAATGTCGGCGGAATAAGTGACCTTTAGCGACCCCGAAGGATAACTCACTGACGTGTCTTCGTTCTCTAGCCATCCTAGAGTCAATCCATACCAGCCGATCCAATCGTCCTGCGCATTCGACCAAGTGTATTTCACTCTACCCGACACAGGGTCGTAAGTCACCGTTCTCGTCGCCGTCGCGCCGACCTCAATATAACTCGTCGTATACTGAGCGACTGTGTGTTTCCTTGTCAAGACTGAGCTAGACTGCGAACCGGCGAGCAGATTGCCTGGCACATCACCTGGGCCGCTTAGTATGATGTTTACTTCTATCGCATCGACCATTTCTTGCAAACGCGATGCTATCTCACTAGCCTCCGCGACACTAGCAACATCCCTCCACTCAACTCCAGCAGCCTTAGCCGCTGCTCTGTCGGCAGGGGTAGCGATTTCAAATCCCATTTCCGTTAACTGCTGCATTTCCGTAGCAGTAAAGGTATTATGCGCGCTACTTTGCCCAAAAGCAGGGAAGACTCCCGAAAATGATAGAACAAAAATCACTAGAATTGCCAACATCTTCTTCATGCGATTACCTCCAACATGGACATAAACCGCAAAGCGAGTGTGGCATATTATTTTCTCAATATCCTCCTTCCCACAACAAACCTCACTTTCAATATAATTGTAAAAACTATATGTATGATTGTCAATCTTATTCGTGCAGTTTGCACAGGGAATTGCCTCTCTGCGCGCGACGGGCGACCACTGGGCGGTGGCGGAGATCCGCTGAGATTAGTGTAAACTAGCAGCCCGCCATAAAAAAAGACGGGCTGCCGATAGTGAGGTCTGCCTGATGACAGAGGCTTTACTGCTTAGCTGGTATAGTCTCTCGCCGGCGCATGGCGCTATTCGCCTAAGCATCGGTGTCTTCTGTTGTTGAGTTGTCTTGCCCGGTGAGTGACAGATACACCAAGAAGGCACAGGTTGCGAGCGGTCCCACTATTGGCAGAACCCAACTGAAGATTCCCCAGCAGATTATATGGTCAGGGTTTCTAGTTCGTCGCCAGAGCAAGATGCAGGCAGCCACACTTAGTGAATACACTGCGACTATTTGAAGTACCAGTGCCAGAGTCGATACCCTAAGCTGATCTACTAATAACAAGTCAGGCATACTTGCTCCCTCTGCATCTGGCTGTCCATTGGTTTTCCAACACACCAGCAAAGATGGTTGTGACGACGTAATATGCGTCGACATTGGCTCGGCTTCCATCATTGTCGATCCAAGACCTCAGGCTGTTCACATCCGAGATGTTTATATAAAAGGGAATTGCCCAAGCACCGCTCAGCCCGTAACCTGCCGGTCCGATACTATGGAAGCGGTTACTGGGAATGTGAAGTTGAGCAACCGCGGAAACGATGATCTGTTTTTTGCTGACGGGGCCGTACGAGTGCACCTTATCGCAGCTGACGGTTACGCTTGATGCTTGTGACATTGCGATCCCTTCTCCCGATGGGGTAGAAGCTTCATCGACTAAAATTTCGCCAGACCGCAAACTACTTTCGTCTTGCTGCCTCATGCGCGCCATCTCTGCGAGCGCACTCTCCGCTTGTTGGATATCGAACCCAGCGGGAATAGTGCCGACGACGGTGGCACCGTACTGAGCTGCAAGCGCATCTACTTGCTTTGTAATGTCAGCATTTTGCCCAAAAACGGGAATAACACCAGATAGTACAATTATGAGTATCATTAAAATTGCCATCAACTTCTTCACGAGATTACCTCCAACATGGACTTAAACCGCAAAGCGAATGTGGCATATTATTTTCTCAATATCCTCCTTCCCACAACAAGCCTCACTTTCAATATAATTGTAAAGACTATACGTATGATTGTCAATCTTATTCGTGCAGTTTGCACAGGGAATTGCCTCTCTGCGCGTCACGGGCGACCACTGGGCGGTGGCGGAGATCCGCTGATCAGTGGAGTCAGGCATTATGGAGCGCGGCTTTGATATTTATAAAGCCTACGTTATAATATGCGTCACTTAGTGGATGACTGCCGATTACTTGGTAGCGCGCTGGGCTGGCGCATTGAAGAATTTGCAATTCTGCAAGCTGTTTGCAACGTGGCGCCCCGCAATCCAATTTCGCGGAACATGTCCCGGATTCGGGCAGATCCCGCTTGTGGCTTGGTCTCAACAGGCATTTCGCCTGAGACAATTTTGCCGATTGTTTATGGAGGATTTTCGAGATGAAAAAGTTGCTTCGCACGATCCCGGTGCTGCTCTTGGTGCTGGGTGTCATGATTGCTGGAATTGGCGGCGTCGGGGCGCAAGACCAACTGATTTTCAGTATGGTCAGCCACGGCGGTATCGGTAATCCCTTCTGGGTCGTCGTCATCAAAGGCATGGAAGACGCATGTTCTCTGCTGCAAGCAGATTGCGCCTGGTTGGCCGATCCTGTAGACAATATTGATGATATGGCTGGTTATTGGGATGATGCGCTGGCACGGAATAACGATGGTATCGGCACGACCGTTCCGAATCCGGAAGTTATCCGCGATGGCGTCAACCGCGCAGCCGAAGCAGGCTTGCCTGTGATCGTCTTCAATACTGCCGATCCCAACGCCGGTACACCTGATGCGCTGCCGACACTGTTCTACATCGGCGCTAACGAGTTCCTCGGCGGTCGTTCCAACGCCAACGCTGTGCTTGACGCAGCCGATGCCGCGGGTGTCGAAATCGCCAAGGCTGTCTGCCCGATTCAGGAAGTTGGACACAGTGGTCTGGAAGCTCGTTGCGCGGGCGTCCGTAGTGTCTTCGAAGAAGCTGGCATCCCGCTTGACCAGTTGACCATCAGCAATGATGTGACTGCATCTGCCGGTGTCTTTGCCGATTACTTCAACGCAAACCCCGATACCAACGCAGTCTTCAGCCTGGGTCCGAACCCGGCTAGCTCACTGAATCTTTACATTGAGGAAGCCGGCGTAATGGCCGGTGAAATCTTCGCCACGACCCACGATACGAGTGCCGAGATCTATGAAATGATCCAGAATGGCTACTTGATCCAGGCAATCGACCAGCAGCCCTACCTGCAAGGTTTCGAAACGATTATGTGGCTCTACCTGAACAGCCAATTCAAGATGGCGCCGGGTGGCGACATTCTGACTGGACCTGGCGTCATCGATGGCAGCAATGTTGATGCCATCATCGAACTGACCGCCCAAGGTTATCGCTAAACCGATATCGGTTTTCACAATGGATGGGAAGTCTCTTCCCATCCATTACTCTTCAACGGTTGGATGAGGGCGCTGATTTCTATGAGTGTCCGGAGTGGCTTTGATGCGCAAAGTTACTTTTCGTTATCGCAGCCGCACTTCATCCTCCCGCCTTAACCCGTACATAACATTGGCTACGCTCGTTCAAGAGTAGTTCCCAAGACGTCAATAGTTGTATTCGAGAAAAAGCCTATGATGCAAGCATATTTGGACGGCAAACGAGAAGCCTCTTATATTGGTTTTTTCGTAACGCTCTTGACATTCGGCTTCGCGCTCTTGGGGGTCGGCGTCGCCTATGGCGTCTACTTCGGCTGGATACCCTTAGGCGAAAGGGCGATGATCCTCCGCAGCGATCGCAACGCCTATGAGTACATCGTCACCATCGCCAGCCTGCTATATGCCGTATGCTGCGCCCGAACCGCCTTCGGTCTTTTCACTCGCGAGAAATCCAGCCTCCGCTGGTCCCAGTGGGTACTCTTCATCACAGTCGTGATTGGCGGCGCCATTCTGCTCAGCGTGACTATTCCGGTTGGCTTGAAGTTTTCGCTCTTGCTCGGGCAAGGTATCGACCTGCAAGCAGTGTTCAACGACGATACGCTGGTCAGCGGCTTGGCGCCGCTTGCCTTGTCGATTGGCGAGGGCCTGATTAGCATCAGTTTGTTTGTTATCGCTCTGGTTGCCTTGCTGGCACTGCTAGTATTCTTGATTCCGCCACTCGATTCGCTTCGGCGTATGGACGGTGTCCGCCTTATCGCCTCCCCTCCGCGTAGATTTATCCTTGCGCTGGTGGTTCTGCTGGCAGTGGGTGTCGTCTTTGTCTTGATCGCCGGCGCCTTTGTCGTGCCGCTTTACGAAGGTGTTACTACCATTCGCGATGCTGAAAATCACCGCTTGCTCGCGGGTTTGCTCTTCTTCTTGCCTGCCCTGGTCGGCTATCGAATGGTTCGCCAGGTAGAGGAGCAATCGGATGAGCTGCGGCGCGCGCTCGCCTTGACGCCCGGCAAGTACATCCGCGCCACGCTGGCCAAGTCCCCAAGCGCTGGAGCAATTATTGGTTTCATCGCTATCTTAATGGCTTTCACCATGGCGACTGACCTCTTCCTCGAACCGAGCTCGGTCGCGTCGTTCCTCAGCAATGTGGCGACCAAGGGCGTGATAGCCATCGGCGTTACCTACCTGATGATCTCCGGTGAATTCGATTTGTCTGTCGGGTCGATATTGGGCGTAACCGCGCTTTCCTTCATGCAATTTATGACGCTCGGCGCGCCGGTCTTTGGCGTGATGGACCCGATACCGGCAGCTTTGCTCGCCATCTTTATCGCCTTTATCCTCGGGGCGATCAACGGTGTGCTTTTGATCACGACGCGTATCCCGTCCTTTATTGTAACGCTGGGTACAATGCTGGCATTTCGGGCCATTACCCTGGTCGCCATCGCCGGCGGACGCATCTTGCGCTACAGCGATCATCACGACGACGGGCTACCCATAATATCCATTAGCAATGTTGTATTCATGGCGCTGGCCGTCGTTGGCTTACTCGTAATCGCTTTTACCGCCTATCGCGTTCTGCCATTCTTGTATCGACAGGCGGCGCATGCTTGGTCTGTCCGTAAGAATAATGGCGACTTCGGCACCTCCGGCGCAATTGTAAGAACGGCCGTATTCTTGCTTATTCTTCTGATTCTGGCAGTTGCAGTAGTCTGGCTGGCAGCAGTATTTTCCTACCACGGCAACTCCGGTGGCGGGGATTTGGTGGAAGTCGGCTACTTCGATTTGTTCAATGGCCGCATCACCGAGATTGGCTCAGAAGGTGATTTCTTCCATCTGCAGATACCGCGCAGCTCGAACGTACGTCTTGCCATCGTCTGGTGGTTCATCTTCGTGGCAATCTTCCACGTTATCCTCACCAGCACCACCTTCGGCAATAGCATATTTGCCACCGGCGGTAACGAGGGCGCGGCGCGCGCGCAAGGCGTAAACGTCGACCGGGTCAAACTGCAAAACTTCGTGATCGTCGCCGTATTAACCGGGATCGCTGCCATTTACGAGACAGCGCGAAATCCCGGTGTCGATCCCCTCAAAGGCACTGGCTTTGAATTGGAAGTTATCGCTATGACGGTGATCGGCGGCGCCCTGCTTACCGGTGGTTATGGTAGCGTTGTCGGCTCTTTGCTGGGCGCGCTGATCTTCGGCATGCTGCAAACCGGTCTGGTCTTGGTCGGTATCGAGTCTCGCCTCTTTACCGGAACCATAGGCGTGATCATCATCGCTGCGGTCGTCTTGAATACATTCGTTCGCGGCTCGCAGCGAAATTAGGGAGCCTTAATGATGCAATACCAGCAGAAGAACGCCAACGCCCTGGTGGATATGATCGATATCCACAAATATTTCGGCAGTGTACAAGTCTTGCGCGGCATCGATTTCCACGTCGATCGACAAGAGATTGTCGGCTTGCTCGGTGACAACGGCGCCGGTAAATCGACGCTCATCAAAGTCCTAACTGGATTCCACAGCTTGACTCGGGGACAGATCTTCTTCGATGACCAGCCCGTGCACATCGATTCTCCGCACGACGCGCGTGAGTTGGGCATCGAGACCGTGCATCAGGATCTTGCGCTCGTACCATTGATGAGCATCGCCCGTAATTTCTGGCTGGGCCAGGAACCAACGTACGAGGTCGGTCCATTTCGCTTCCTCGACAAGAAAATGATGGCGAGTGAGTCGATGCAAGCTTTAGCGGATGTCGGCATCCACATTCGCGATCCGGAAGAGACGGTCGGCACCATGTCCGGCGGTGAGCGGCAGTCGATCGCGATCGGCCGCGCGGTATATTTCGGCAAGAAGCTGCTCATCCTGGACGAGCCGACATCAGCGCTGTCCGTCGGCGAAACGCAGAAAGTACTTGACTACACCATTGCCGCCAAAGCACAAGGTATGAGCGTCATCTTCATCACGCACAATATCCGCCATGTCTATGAAGTTGCCGACCGCTTCACCATCATTGAGCGCGGGCACAAGCTGGGCGACTTCCACAAGAGCGAAGTCTCCGAAACCGAAGTCGCCGATATGATCGTCACGAGCCAGATTCCCGAGCGCCTCCGTCTGTACGAAGAAGCAGTTGGAGAGGCATCATGAGATCAACTCTATTGCAGCAGCGACGCCTGCTTTTCTTGGCGCTGGTCGCGATCCTCGCGCTTTCCGCCTGCCGACCGACCGATACGCTGGACATTACGCCATCGCCAACACCGACGCCCGTACCAACCGCTACGCCGTCGCCAACACCAGTGCCGGAAGGTTACGTGGAAGCCATCAACCCCAATGAGGAGGTTGTCGCCGCCTTGCTGGAGTTGCTGCCGAAATCGCTGCCAGCGGGCGAAGAGGAATGGAAGTGGGATTACTCGCGCGGGGATGACGGCATCGGCAGAGTCCGTGGCATCGGTGGCACCGCTGTCGCAACGAGAGTTTTCTACCGGTCGCAAGAGGGCGGTTTGATGAATCTCGATTTCGCCGTCTTTGATACCGCCGAAGAGGCGAAAGCCAATTACGACCGCATCTTTGGCATCCGCTCCGTACTGGAAAACGGCAAGCCCAACGAAGATTTTCCACAGCCGAATATTTTCGGCGCCGGCTTGTACGGCTCTGTCTCCATCTTTCAAATCGATAACTATTTCATGGAAGTCTTTGTCGAGCTCTTTACGCGTGGCAGTCCGCTGGTGCCTATTTCGGGCCAGACCATCCGCTTCTTTGAGAATAATCGCCCGACATTCGAAGCGGCCGTCGGTGGGGGCGCCGACGACGACGGCTGAAGAGACGTCTTGCAGGTTGTGCTGGACAACCTGCCCAACGAAATTGTCACCAACACGCAATGGCGGCGCGACTTCTCGCGATTCGATGGTGTGGACACGCCTCGAAACGTCGCCAATGGCAAAGCGATTCGTGTCTTTTATAAGGATCAGGCTGCCAATGTGTTCAACATGACTTACGGCCAGTTTGATACAGCCGCCGACGCCCTGGTCCACTACGAAAGGATCAAAGGCATCCGCGAAGGCATCGAGACCGAAAACTCCGTCGCGGACTTCCCACAACCGCATGTCCTCGGTCGCGGACTCTATGGATCGGTAGCTCTCTTCGTGATAGACGAATTCTTCCTCGAAGTTCTGGTGGAACGCGCCCCTGGCACCAGCGCCAACCCCACCGAGTCTATCGCCCGCAAAGCGCTGGCTATCCTGGAGGCAGCCCGCAGTGGATAGGCCGTCTGCCTTCGTACAAGTCGTGATATAATTCGCGCCACATCTAACCTAAGGAGCGAATAATGTCATCTATGCCCCGTTACCGGCGCTGGCAATTGTGGGCGCTGGAAAAGAATTTGCTCAATATCGATCATCTCGTCACCACCATCACCGATCCAGCTGCCTTCGGCAAGCGCGACGGCGGCGACGGCTGGACCATCTCCGAAGTCCTCGGCCATCTCGCTGATGTTGATTCCTACTTCATGGCACGCGCGCGCGCCCTGGCCGAGAATAACGACCCGCCAGCTTCGTCTGGCCGTAGTCCCGACGAAATGGTCATTGAAGCCGGCTATGCTGAGCAGAACGCGCTGGATTTGCTCGACAGATGGAAGCAGGTTCGAGTTCCCTATCACGCGCTTTTGGCATCCTTGCCGGAAGATGACGAGGAGCTCTGGGAACGTCCTGGGCGCCAACCTGATGGCAGCGGCTTCACACTCAACGACCAGCTCGTCCTCAGCGCTTACCATGACCTCGATCATATCCATCAGATCGTGAAGATTATTCGGGGCTAAAAACCGATCAGATGCCGAATTCGCGCAAATCGAGTTTGATTGCGTCGCAACCCCGCTCATAGGATCTCGAGCGGGCTTGTCTCTTCATCCCCCTTTGCATTGCCACTGCAATCTTCAAAATCCCCAGAAATCCCTCACTTCGCCCACAGGAACAGCAGTCACTCATCGCCTAGGTTTTATTCATCGGCGTCCACGCATATACCTCGAACGCATTCGAGTCGTGGTGTCGTTGGCGCAAATAGCTTTTACGACGACCCCAATTGTGATAGTGATGGCGCTGACAATGACCACATATTCAAATTCATGGTATATCCGTCCAATATAAGTGAGATGCGCTGGTACACATCCGACTCTTGGATAGGAATCGCTTTTGATATCGCGTACAATAATAGGTTGCTAGCCGTTCCTGTAGCGAACCAAACAGGTATATGCTTGGGGACATGGGGAACTCGGCTTGCCGGTGGGCAGTGGCATGTGTATTACAATCTAAAACTGAAGCCAGCATGGGAGTGATTGATGATGAGTACGAAAATGAAGCGGCCCACACTACTTTCGCGTAAGCTACGCCTTTTCCTCGGTATGTTGTTGGCGCTGTTCGCTACTTTCGTCTTAGCGATTCTCATGCTGATTCTAGTGTTGGTTAGAGAAAACCGCAGTCTATTTCCCGATGGTAGACTGCTTTCTCCCTTCAATTCCGACAGTGGGGGCTCAGTAGTAGTTCCCTTTGAGGATGGCAGACCCGCAATACCTGCTTATGCCATTTTGCAGCGACAGGTTGTCTATGACATCAATGCCTTTCTGTACCTCTACGCATGGGACTACAATGGTGAAACATGCTTGGCAGCCCGCGAGGTTGTTGTAGCGCAGGACATCTTTGGCGGCTGGTTCGGTTTCACGTTGTCCAAACATTGTAACGCCAATCACCAATACGCTGTCCATGTCGATAGACTTGCCCGGGACCCCGAACTGTTGCTGGTATATGGCTTCGCTGATGATGCCAAATGGGTAGAGATCCACTGGCAAGACGGCTCTGTCAATACGATTAGAACTATCAATGACACATATATGGTAGTTTTAAGGAAGGAAACTCATGGAGACTTCACGAGTGTCAACTTCCTCGACTTCAATAACATTGTCTTGCACACCATCACTTCCGAAGACTTAGGACAGTAGCAACCTCACGCAAGCCCGTTCATGCGATCCCGAGCGGGCTTTGTCAAATTCCCGCTACTTCGCTTTTCTCCTGTCTCTTTGCCGGTGAACCTCTCGGCAGTAAGAAAGCTACAGACGACCTGCTATAATACGTGCACCTACCGCTGACCAAGCAGGCAAGCTGAACCATGGCACCGTCTCCCCAACCGCTAGCCGAACGCATTCGCCCGCGTGACCTCAGCGGCTTCATCGGGCAGGCGCATCTCGTTGGCGTCGGCAAGCCGCTCTATCGCGCCCTGCAGCAGCGGACCGTGCCTAGCATGGTCTTCTGGGGTCCGCCCGGCGTCGGCAAGACCACCCTCGCTCGCATGATCGCCGAAGTCACTGAAAAACCCTTCTACAACTTGTCGGCCGTTTCAGCAGGCAAAGCCGAACTCCGCCAGATCGTCGAGACCGTTAAGCTGCCGGGCTCCAACAAGCGCAGCCAACTCGACTTCTTCGCTGCATCAGAACCAGCCGATACGCCGGACTCTGTGATTCTCTTCCTCGATGAGATCCATCGCTTCAACAAGGCGCAGCAAGATTTCCTGCTGCCCTACGTCGAGGACGGCACCATCACGCTAATCGGCGCTACCACCGAAAATCCCAGCTTCGAAGTCATCTCGGCGCTGCTATCGCGCATGCAGGTTTTCACCCTCAACCCGCTCACCATCGTCGAAATCGAGCAGATTATCGCCCGCGGAGTCGCCGCCCTCGGTGTCGACATCGAGGCGGATGGCATCAGCTTCCTCGCCAACTACGCCAATGGCGATGCCCGCGCCGCGCTTAACTTGCTGGAGAACGCGACGCGCCTGTACTCCGCGGCGACCATCACCGCCGAGCACCTGCGCGAGACGCTGCAATCCAAGCACCTGCGCTACGACAAAACCGGCGAGGAGCACTACAACACCATCAGCGCCTTCATAAAAAGTATGCGCGCCAGCGATGTCGATGCCGCGCTCTATTACATGGCGCGCATGGTCGACAGTGGCGAGGATCCCAAGTTCATCGCCCGCCGCATGGTTATTTTCGCCAGTGAGGACATCGGTATGGCTGATTCCGCCGCATTGGCCGTCGCCAATGATGTCTTCCGCGCCGTCGAGACCATCGGCTTGCCCGAATGCCAATTCAATTTGGCGCACGGCGTCGCTTACCTGGCCACCGCCAAAAAGAATCGCGCCGCCGGAGAAGCCTATTTTGACGCGCTTGCTGATGTCCGGGAGATGGGCAATCTGTCTATCCCGCTGCATATACGCAATGCGCCAACGCAATTGATGCGCGAGATGGGCTACGGCGCCGGCTATCAAGCCTATACCGACGAAAGTCTGCTGCCGGAGGAGATCAAAGGCAAGCGCTATTATCGGCGCGATGCGTAAACCCTTTGTCCGCGCTGCTTCAGCGTTCCATTGTGCATGCCGCAATATATTGATACACTGCGTCTCAAATATGTTTTCTTCTTCCGTTTTACCCCGTTTCACGCAAGACCTTGTCCAATTAACGTATGGAGGAGAAAAGATGAGCTCAAAAAATAAGATCTCACGGCGTGACTTCTTGAGGAATTCGGCGGCCGGCAGTCTGGGATTATTGCTGGCCTCTCATAGTCTGCCTTTGGAGGCGCAGGATTCCAGCATAATCACTATTGCTGATTCCGGTGCCATGATCACCAGTGATCCAACCACCTTCCGCTGGGTGGACAGTGGCGATCAAAAGGCCGTCTTCTGGAACGCCTTCTTCGAGAAATACATGGAATCGCATCCCAACGTTACCATTCAGTACGATGCGCTGCCCTGGAACGAGATTGCCCAGGTCGTCCCGCTCGGCATCCGCAACGGTACCGCTCACGACGTCTTCCAGCGTCCGCTCGCCGTCAGCTTGGCACAAGCGGTCAACGAAGGCTGGGTGGAGCCGCTTGATGACATCATACCCGACTTCGAAGCCTGGAAAGCCGGCTTCCCCGGCGGCGTCTTTGTTGAAGGCATCACTGGATTCAACGGCAAGACCTATTCCTTCCCCGCCACCTCCAACAAGCGCTATGGCTCACACCTGCTTTACAGCGTTGACTATCTGGAAGAAGCCGGCGTTGATCCACAAGCCGGTCCCATGTCAGCTGATGATTTTGTCGCAGCTGCCAAAAAGGTCACCGAAAATGGCGCGGGACGTTATTTCGGCTTTATCATGGGCGGCAATCAGGTCAATCGCTGGGGCGCCATCGTACGCGAATTCTCTCGCATGGCGGGCGCCATCAGCATGAGCGTCGGCAACTTTGATGTCGATTTGAGCACGGGTGAAATCCCCTACACCAATCCGCTCTACGTTGAAGCTATCAATGTGCTGCTCCGCCTGCGCGATGACGGCAGTGTCTTCCCGGGCACGCTGTCGATGAATGCGCCGGAAGCCCGCGCCCGCATGCCACAGGGCGCCGCCGGCATGATTCTGCAAGGTCCCTGGAATATCCCGATCTGGCTACGCGAAAACCCCGACTTCAATTTCAATATCGCCGGTCAGCCATTGCTCGATCCGCCAACCTTGGTTCCGATCACGGTCGGTCCCGGTGGCTCGAACGAGGTACATGTCTTCTCGCAAGCTTCGGACGCCAACAAGCAGATCGCGGGCGATATTTTCCATTACCTTGGCACCTATGAAGGGCAGGTGGCTTGGGCCACTTTGGTCGGCGCGGCCGATCCGGCGATCTTTGCCGCCGCTATCGCCGAAGCCGATATGAACCCGCTGGAGCGCTCGGCGCTACTCATGTTCAACGAGCAAGTACGCGTCGGACCAAGCCAGATCGTCCGCAATCCAGCCACCGCCGATGTCAATCTGGAGTTGCGCCCGATCACGCCCAATCTCGCTGAGACGGTGCAAGGCATCTACACCCAGCAGATCGGGGACATCGAGGGCGCATTGCAGGACTTGGCAGACCGCGCCAATACGGAACTCGATCGCGCTATCGCAGCTGCCCAAGACAAGGGCGCCGATGTATCTCGTGATGACTACGTGTTCCCGAATTGGGATGCCAACGAAGACTACGGCGAGGAGAAATACGCCGAGTTATAAAGTCACCAACCGTCCGACGGGGCATGCCAAAATGCCCCGCCGGGCTACTCGCCTCACGAACACGACATCCTAGAGGGGTGGAACTGTGTCTCTGGCATCGACCAGCGCCATGCCACGGTCTGGCAGCCAAAAGTGCACGCGAATGCAGCGAATCATCCAGCATCGCTGGATATATCTATTCATGCTGCCCTCGCTCATCCTGACGGCGATGTTCACCCTCTATCCCATCTTTGCCTCATTCTACTACTCGCTGTTTCAGTGGTCGGGTTTCACTAGCGATGCATTTTATATCGGCACGCAGAATTTCGTCGAAGTCCAAGCCGATAATTACTTTTGGAATGCCTTTAAGAACTCATTTGTCTTCATGCTTAGCAGTGTGCCGATCAAGCTCACACTCGCGCTAATCATCGCTATCGTTCTCAATGACCGCGCGCTGCGCCTCGCACCGTTATTCCGCACCATGTTTTTTGTGCCGGTCGTGACGACAACCGCCATCGTTGGCATTGTCATGACTTTCATCATGAGTCCCTTCAACGGACCCATCAATACAGTCATGCTTGACCTGGGACTTATCGTCCGCCCGATCGATTTTCTCGGTGATCCCAAAATATCCCTGTTTTCGGTCGTCGGCGTTGAAATCTGGAAGTGGCTGGGTATTCCGATGATCTATTGGCTTGCCGCGCTGCAAACCATCCCATTGTCGCTCTATGAAGCGGCGGAAGTGGACGGCGCTAATTGGTGGCGGAAGTTCTTCTTCATCACCATGCCCTTGCTCAAGCCCTTCGCCGTCGTCATCGTGTTGATAACCGCTGTCGGAACGCTGAACGTATTTGCGCTGGTGCAGACCATGACCGGTGGCGGGCCCTACTTTTCCAGCGAGGTGATGGAGGTCTATATCTATCGCACTGCCTTTGGCGCTGCTAATAGCATGACTTTGCCGCGCCTGGGTTATGCCTCGGCCGCGGCTGCTTTTTTCGGCGTATCCGTGATGTTCCTCGCCACCATTCAGATTTTCGCTGCTCGCTGGGCAAACCGCGAGCGCGCCGGCATCGCTGCCGCCGAAACCAGCTTGGAAGCGGCATGATGGCAGCCGGGGCGAAACCGAAACGGACGGCGCTCGAACACAATCGGCGCATGGAAATTAATGCGACCCGCCTGCGCGAAATCGTCACCAGCATCATCTTGACGCCCTTCGCGCTGATCTGGGTCTATCCCTTTTTGTGGATGGTCAGCGCCGCGCTAAAAACAAATGACGAAATCTTCCGGGCGGGCACCAATCTCTTTCCTAAGGCGCTTGTTGTGGAGAACTTTGAGCGCGCCTGGGTCCAGGCAAATATCAGCCAATACTTCATAAATACGGTCATCATCGCAGCCGGTTCGGTATTGTTGGTTCTGGTAACCACCTCAATGATGGGCTATGTGCTGGGGCGCTACCGCTTTCCCGGGCGTCGCCTGGTGGTTGGCATCTTTGTAGCGACGGTGTTCCTGCCCAAAGGTTATACTATCATCCCCGTCTTTGACCTGATTCACAGTCTCGGGCTGAACGGCACATTGACCGGGGTCATCTTGGCGCAGAGCGGCGGCGCCCATGTCATCTTCATCCTGCTCTTTGCCGGCTACTTCGGGCAACTGCCCAAAGAACTGGAAGAAGCGGCGATCGTCGATGGCGCCGGCTTCCTGCGCGTCTTCCTGCAGATCATGCTTCCGCTGGCCAAGCCGGTGATCGCCACAGTCGTTATCATGCAGCTCATCGCCAGTTGGAACGATTTCCTGCTGCCCTTGGTGCTCACCTTGCCGACCCCCGAGCTGCGCACTCTGTCTGTCGGCATGTATGCCTTTCGCGGTGAATATTTCATCGACTGGAGCGGCATGGCGGCCGCAGCTACTATCTCCATCATCCCGATTATTCTGGTCTTCCTGGCAATGCAGCGCTATTTCATCGAGGGCATTGCCGGTGCCGTCAAGAGCTGAGACCCCGACTCATCTACCGAGAGAGCCTAGCGCATGTCAAAACTCAACATCCTGCTGATCACATCAGACCAACAGCATTGGAATACGCTCGGCCAATTCAACTCGGAAATCCAAACACCTGCCCTCGACCGGCTCGCCGCCCAGGGCACCACCTTCACCCGTGCCTACTGCCCCAACCCGACATGCACGCCCACCCGCAGCAGTTTGATCACCGGCAAATACCCATCCCAGCACGGCGCTTACTCGCTGGGAACCAAGCTGCCGGAGAGCGAACCCACCGTCGGCGAACGCTTTCAAAGCGCCGGTTATCGCACCGCCCTGGTCGGCAAAGCTCACTTTCAGCCTCTGCATTCCACCGAAGAATTCCCTTCGCTGGAAGCCTATCCGACCCTGCAGGACCTCGATTTCTGGGCGGACTTTGAAGGACCATTCTACGGCTTCGATCATATCGAGCTGGCCCGCAACCACACCGACGAAGCCCATGTTGGCCAGCACTATGCCCTCTGGATGGAAGAAAAAGGCTTGAGCAACTGGCGCGATTTCTTCCTGCAGCCGACAGGAAACGTGGAAGCGCAGCGCCGCAAGTGGCTGATCCCCGAGCAATTCCATTACAACGCCTGGATCGCCGAACGCAGCAACGCGCTCATCTCGCAATACGATGATGCCGACCAGCCCTTCTTCCTCTGGGCGAGTTTCTTCGATCCGCATCCCAAATACCTCATCCCCGAACCCTGGGACACCATGTACGATCCGAGCAAGATAACCGTGCCGACGGTCACGCCGGGCGAGCACGAGTCCAATCCACCGCACTTGCAACTGACGCAGCAGCCCGACCCCGACTTCTCCGCCTGGCAAGAGCCTAACGGCAGCGGTTGCCACGGCTTCCATTCTCACCTGCACGACCGCGGCGAGCTAGCCAAAGACATCGCTTGCTATTACGGCATGGTCAGCTGCATGGACAAATACATCGGCCAAATCATCGATCACCTCGATGAGCGCGGCTTGGCGGAGAGTACATTAGTCGTCTTCACCAGCGATCACGGCCACTACTTCGGCCAGCATGGTCTGATCGCCAAAGGCGCCTTCCATTACGATGATGGCATCCGCGTACCGATGATTGCCCGCCTGCCCGGGCAAATTCCCGCCAGGCAACTCAGCAACAGCCTGCAATCCCTAGTCGACTACGCGCCGACCTTCCTCGAGTATTGCGGTCTCGATGTCCCGGCCGACATGACCGGCCTCAGTCAGCAGGCGGGTTGGAATGGGGACGACACCAACGCGCGTGAGCACGTCATCATCGAAAATCGCCATCAGCCGACGACCCTGCACCTTAAGACCTATATTGACCAGCGCTACAAAATCACGATCTATTTTAATCGCGACTACGGCGAAATCTTCGACTTGCAGGACGACCCCGACGAATCACGCAATCTGTGGTCGGATGCCGACTTGCGCGCCGACTTGACGGAAGCTTTTCTACGCGCCGAGATGCTGAAAGAAGAGCTGCTCAGCGACGAGAACTTGTCGCTGCCAAACAAGTCGGCGGCCATGTATCTCAAGAGTTGCAACAAACAGGGCTACCAGATCAACTTCGATCCAGCGGCGGGGCGCTATGAGTTGTTCGACTTGTCTGTAGATGCGGGGCGCTTGACGAATCTGTGGGATGACCCGAACCATCGCGACAAGCGCACGGAGATGGTGCGAGCGCTGCTCTTTAGCCGCTGGGGACTGGAGCCGCTCTGGATGCCGCGCATCGCTGGGGCGTAGTCGTCTTTAACCTTGTTCACCCCTTGCGCACCACGAAGTAGCCAATCACCAGCGAAATCACCGTCGCCACTTCGATTGGCAGCGCCGGCTCCATGAAGCGCAGCCAAAGCAGATGCACGCCTATCAATGTTTACATTTTCATGTAGCTAATCCCCTGCTCTTATGTGGCAGTGAGATAAATTTCATCCTGTCTCTGAAGTCCTTGTCGAACGAGAAGCAGGTATATATTTTTATGGAGGGGGATTCTCTGTGTTCTCTGCACCCTCTGAGCTTAGATTTTAGTTTGGATTCACCTTATTTTTTGGAGTCCGATTCTAGTGCGATTGCTCTGTCCGAGATCTTTCCTCGGCTGCGCCCCAAGGAATGTGGGGTAAATCCGAATAAATTCAGGTTGTTGTGCGGAGTTGATCCTAGGCTCACCCACTCGCCCGCGTGATGGCATCGCCCATCCTTGCAATTGAAGTTTGCAAGGCCTTGATTTATCTCGTAGAATATATGTGCATATATGATTATATGTAATTTGATCGCCGTTGGAAACTTGCAGTATTAGAGTGTTGGAATTATGGCGGATTCGGTCAATTCAGCCCAACGTAGCGAAATAATGGCAAGAGTCGGGAGCAAGAATACCAAGCCCGAACTTCTGATCCGAAAGGGGCTTCACGCAAGAGGTTTCCGCTACCGCCTGCATGTGAAAGATCTTCCTGGCAAGCCCGACCTTGTATTTCCGCGCCATCAATCCGTCATTCAGATTAATGGATGTTTCTGGCACGGTCATTGTTGCCCGATGTGTAGAATTCCAAATTCCAACACTGAATACTGGAACCGGAAAATCGCAAGAAATATAGAACGTGATATTTCAAATCGCCAGTTACTCCTTAACGAGGGATGGCGAGTGCTGACAATTTGGGGATGCGCGCTGACGGGCAAATGGAGAATAGAGTTGAATGAGGTAATTGCATTGGCCGCCGCGTGGCTCCTGTCTAAAAAGTCAGTTTGCGAGATTCAAGGTGACATATCATGTGCCAAAGCGCCACCAATACTTTGAGAAGCCATAGCAGTATCGAGTTGGCATCATGACCTGCGCTGTTGAGTTCTTCGCTGGAATGGGGCTCATGCGTGCCGGACTCGAACGCGCCGGGATCAGAACTGTCTATGCCAACGACATCGACGAAACGAAAGCGAAGCTCTATGCCGATAACTGGGGACGCGAGGAATTGCATGTCGGCGATATCCGCGCGCTGCATGGCCCAGACATTCCGGACGCCGACCTTGTTACTGCGTCATTTCCTTGTACGGATATGTCGCTCGCGGGACACTACAAAGGGCTAAATGGCGCACATTCCAGCCTCGTGTTGGATTTTCTACGGATTCTGGAAGAGATGGGCGCACGTGCGCCGCAAACACTAATGATCGAGAATGTTATGGGGTTTCTCACGGCAAATGATGGCAGAGATTGGAACACTGTAGTCGACGGCATTCACAAACTTGGCTATCAATCGGCGCATATCGTAATAAACGCCAGCGCCTTTGTCCCTCAGAGTCGCGCTAGAGTATTCTTGTTTGGTCATAAGGGGGCTTTCGAATTGCCCGAACCACCGAAAGTTCGCAAAGACCTAAGACTGGCGGATATCGCTGAAGAGGATGGAGACTGGTGGCCGCCCGACCGCCTCCGCGCCTTTCTGCAGACTTTGTCGCCCCTGCAATCCAAGCGTGTTGCTGGCTATCAACGTCGCTTCTGGCCGGGATACTACGGTGCTTTTCGGCGCACTCGGGGCGGCCGGGCAGTATGGGAAGTCCGCGCTGATGAACGAGCCGGGGCGCTGCGCACAACGCGCGGCGGCTCGGCTAAGCAAGCGATTGTTCGAGCTGGACGCGGCGAGATTGCGGTACGGTGGATGAATGTGACCGAATATGCCAGGCTGCAAGGCGCTGACAATTTGCGCTACGACTCCGTAACACCCTCGCAGGCGATGTTCGCTCTCGGCGATGCAGTGTGTGTGCCCGTGATTGAATGGCTGGCAAAGCAATGCTTAGTGCCACTGTTGAGTCACTAATGCCGAAGAAATTGCCAGAAGATGTAAGAGCGCTTTATGACGGCGTTGCGGCGGCGATGGATGCCGATTATGGAGACGGCTGCAAGGTCGGGAATTGCCAATACGGTGTCTATCTCTTCTACGACTATGACGGCGAACCAATCTATGTCGGTCAAACAAGGGAGAGCCTACGGAACCGCATACGCCGTCATCTGACTAATCAACGAACCGACGCTGTTGCAATGAGCGTGCTCGATCCCTTTGAGGTAGCGGAAATTGAGATGCGGCCCTTTTGGGAGTTGGACAGCGCGCAAGCGAAGGAAACGCTAGATCGCGCCGAATTCACCATCTATCAGAAGGCCTTGCGGGAGTCGAATTTCTGTCTTGCCCGTAGAATTGCGAAAGAGTCGCGAGCATCCCGATATTCGGTTGGCGCGGCGAGCGCGAACAATTGCCAATCTGGCACGGGTTATCAGTGAGCGCAAGGTAACACCAGGCATTAGACGCACACTTTGGGCGCAAGCACGGCGACTCGAACATCTAGCCAAAACAAGGCTAGAAGAATTTAGGCAAGAAGAAGAGCCATGACGGTAAAACCGAAACTCCTGTGATATTCCTTCACCCACTCGCCCGCGTGATGGCATCGCCCATCGTATTGATCACGATATCGACCTCATCCGCGCTGATGCACAACGGGGGCGAAAAGGCGATCGTCCCGCCCAGCGGACGCGCCCGCAAGCCCATCTCCATCGCCGCATCGCTTATCTTCGCGGCAGTTTCCAGATCGGATTCTCGGCTCTCCTTGCTGATGACCACATCAATCCCGGCGATCAAGCCAACGCCGCGCGCATTGTCGATATTGGGGAATTCATCAACCAGCCCCTGCAATCCAGTCAGCAGGCGCTCGCCCATCAACCGGCTGTTCTCCACCAAGCCTTCCCGCTCGATGATATTGATGTTCGCGATGCCAACAGCGCAAGCTGCTGCATGTCCGGAGTAGGTGTAGCCATGCATCCAGCTCTGATCGGCCGGCGCGGCCAAAATGACATCGCGGATCTCATCGCTGACTTGCATGCCACCAAGCGGAATGTACCCGCTCGTCACGCCCTTGGCAAATTGCATGATATCGGGGTTGACGCCGTATTCATCGCAGCCGAACCAATTGCCGGTTCGTCCAAAGCCACAGATGACTTCGTCAACGATCAGCAAGACCTCGTGCCTCTTGCAAATCTCTGACACCAGGTCGAAGTAGTCCACTTCCGGCACAACCAAGCCGCCTGCGCCCTGAATCGGTTCGGCGATGAAAGCGGCGACCGTCTCCGGTCCCTCGCGCAAGATCGTCTCTTCCAGCGTCCGCGCCGCCGCCTGCGCCACACTTTCGCCTTCATGCAGTTCGCCGACATAACGATACGAATTAGGATCGGGCACGTGAATGAAGCCATCCACCAGCGGACCAAACATCGTGTGATACTTGCTGATGCCGGTCGCGCTCATGGCCGCCATCGTGATCCCGTGATAGCCGTTCAATCGCGAAATGATCTTGGTCTTGTCCAGCTTGCCCAGCTGACGCCAATAAAAACGCGCTGTCTTGAAGGACGTATCGCTCGCTTCGGAGCCACCCGATGTAAAGTAGGTGAAGTTCATATTCGGGCGGAAGAAGCCGGCTAATTTCTCCGCCAGCATTGCCGAGGGCGGGTTGCTCATGCCCGCGAATCCGGAGGTATACGATAGATCAAGCATCTGCTCGTAAGCGACCTTCGGCAATTCCCGATCGCCATAGCCGATATTTACATTCCATAGCCCCGACATACCATCGAGGATCTCTTTGCCATCGCTCGTGTAAAGCCAGACACCATCGCCCCTTACAACCATGGCCGGATTCTCGGCGCGAGACGGATGATGCAGGGGATGCAGTTGCCGCTTGTCCTGCTCGATCAACATCGTGTGATTATAGTCGCTCATTTCAGTCAACTCTTTCTAAGCTGTATGGTGAATCAGATCATAGCTGATTTCGCGCGCTCTTTCGACTGTCCAACTCTCGCAGACAGCTTGTGTCTCGTGCCGTCATAGTCGCTTTAGCGCATCCTTGACCGAGCGGGGCAGCAGTCCTGCGATCAAGCCCTTGAGTTGGATCCGCGCCTGCCGCATCCAAAGTGACGGAATATTGGCGGACATTACCAGATAGCGCCCGAGCTGATAGCGCCGCGAATTGAGCAGCGCCTCAATATCGCCGCTTTGCCGGATTTCGGTCGCTGAATCCTTTGCCGTGATATCCTGCCACATCTGCGCGACCTGCGGCGGATGCGAACCTGCGAAACGGTACAAGCAGCCCGGATACTCGTAGACGTTGTGCAAATGATAAGGACGCCGCATCAAGAAGTAGGCCTCATTCGCCCACTCGTTGATGTGCTGCCGCTTCGCCCATTCCGCCCGACTGTAGTATTCACATTTCTCCCGCACCTGCTTCGGCAGCAGCAGTGAATAGTGATACATCTGAATGCCGCGAGCCAATAATTCGTCGGCTTTGATCCAATGCAGGTCGCGCAAATCCCGTCCGTGCTCGTCCACCACAGTCGGCGGACGGTGCGTGACATAACGGTAGCCCTGGCCCCACTTGAACAAGCGATGAAATTCGGCCGCTCCCCGCCGCAGATACCAACTGTCCACCCGGTAAACCGGCGCGCCCCAAAAGAAGAGAGTCTCAAACGAAACGGCAGTGATAGACGGCTCCCCGCTCAGCATGTCGCAGATTGCCTGCATGTCCGCCGGCAGGTAAAACTCGTCGACATCCACCTGCCACAAATAATCGCCCGTTGCACGCTCGGCATAAGCTTGCGACATTTCGTCCTTTTCCGTCCAGAAGCCGTCGCGCGTAACAATGGCGAGTTTGTCTTCGGGGTCTTCGCTGTTTTTGAAGGCGCGCAGGCTGTCGAGCGTGCCGTCCAGCGAATGTCCTTCGGGAGAGGCGATGTTCGCAGCGCCCGGTGCCGCGCCCTCCACTACGATTATCTCATGCGCGAATGGATACAGCGCCCGCAAGGTATAGCGCAGAAAGGGCTCGCCATTGAGCACGATAATACCGAAGCTAATGCGGGGCAATTCGCTCACTTGCATTTACCAGCCCTGAACTGACGACGCCCAGTTTCCAGCGCAAGCGCCAGGCGATAATGGCGTATGTCTCGGATACTCATGCTTCCGCAAGCAGGGACTGACACAGGCGGATATACTGCTCGCCGATTCGTTTACCATGATGACGCTCGCTGATCCATTGATGCAATTCTTGCCTCGACCATGTCTGCGCCAATACCCACTCGATGCCTGCCAGCAAATCCTCGCCGTCTTTCAAGCGAGCAAGATAGCCATTCTGTCGATGCTGCACAAGATCGCCCGAACCGGATCCGTCAAAGGTTACGCACGGCGTTCCGCAAGCCAACGCCTCCATCAAGGTATTCGGCAGGTTCTCCTGCAAGGATGGCAAAACGTAAACATCGCATGCCGAATAGAGCAGGCTCAAACTCACTTCGTCCCGCAATTGCCCGATCTGATGGCTGGGCAGACGCAAATTCAGATCCACCTCTTGCTCGCCACCAAATACGACCAATTCCACATTTGCATCATCTTGCAGACCAGCTAATGCCTCCTGCAAAAAACGGAAGCCCTTATGCGGATCGCTCGTGCCGCCAATTGCGCCGAACAGTATCAAGCGCTTGTCCAAGGGCAGATTGTAGACGCGCCGAGCGACCTCTTTGGTTATGGGTTTGAATATTTCAAAGTCGAGTGTATAGCCTATGACCTCGATTCGCTTGTCCTGCAGCACGGCGCTATGTCGCGCGCCATCCGCCAGCCATCGGCTCGGACAAACGATTGTCATCGCTATTGTGGACCAGGTCACTCGCTTCTCGCGGTTCACCAGCGAACTGATATCGTTAGGCGCGCTGTGAAGCAATTGCGGACAGTTCCCGCAACCCCGCTGATAATTCAGGCAATCGTAAGCGGTATGGCAGCCACCAGTAAAAGCCCACATATCATGCAGTGTCCAGACGATCGGCGCGTTAATCTTGGTGACTTCGCTGATCGGCAGAAAGTTGTCCCCCACCCAGTTTAGATGAACAACATCCGCTTTGAAGGAGTTAATGGCTTTCGCAATCGGATAGCCGAATTGGTTAAGGCTCCAGTATCCGCCGGTCGTGATTCGTGGATTTTTCCGCAATCGCCCGTGATGACGGATTGCGCCCAGCCGGCGCCGTGCCCGCCCCCAGCGATTGAGATAGGTCGAGAGTCGATGCACGCTCGGATCCGATGTGACCTTGCGCAAGACCAGCATCTCACTTTGAACGCCCTCACGCTGCAAAGCCTTGTGCAGGCGATATGCGGCCGCAGCCGCGCCGCCTATTCGATCACTCGCAGAAACGAAAAGTACTTTCACGAATCGCGTCTCTTGCCGAAGCCTTCCTGCGATTATACACGGACAAACATGGGTGTATCAGCAGTCAGCGCTGAATAAGCCTGTTATTGTTTCCGCGAGAACTTATACTGGTCGTGTTTCGCGAATCTAATGATGGACAACAGCATGCAGCAGAGCAAAGTCAGCGCCTGGTATCAAGCGCTGCGACCGCGCGTATTCACCGCCACCTATGTACCGATGGGCTTGGCCGGTATCGTCTCCCTTGACGACGGCGTCTTTCAGGCGCCCGTATTCTTGCTCGCGCTTATCGGCACCCTGCTGCTGCAAAGCGCCGCCAATCTCATCAACGAATACGCCGATTACCGCCGCGGCGCCGACCAACTCAAAGAAGCCGGACAAGGCATGACCATCAAGCACAAGATCCTCAAACCGCGAACTGTCCTTTACGGGGCTGTGCTCACCACCATATCCGGCTGCGTCATCGGCTTGGCTTTGCTGGCGCAGAGCGGGCCGCTTCTTTGGCTCATTGGCATCGGTGGTGTACTCGTAGCGATTACCTATACCGCCGGACCCTTTCCGCTCGCATATAACGGACTCGGCGAAATTGGGGTAGCGATTTTCATGGGACCAGCGATCATCGTCGGCGCCTACTACGTGATGGCGCCCGAGGTAAGCCAAGCGCGTATCGTCGAACTCTGCCTGATCTCGCTGCCAATCGCCCTTATGGTCGCCGCCATTCTGCACGCCAACAACATCCGCGATATGGAAGCCGATCGCGCCGTCAACAAGCGTACGCTCGCGGTCATCTTCGGCATCCGCTTCGCCCGCGCTGAATTCATCGTTCTCGTCATCGGCGCCTACGTCGCCCAGTTGCTTTTGACCGCCGCCGGCCTTTTGCCCGCTCCAACCTTGCTTACGCTAATTGCCGTGCCCGAAGCGCTGCGCCTGATCCGCATCTTCAACACCAGTCGCGCCGTTCCGCTGATGCACCAGGCGCAGGGGCGCACCGCCAAGCTGCACGGTCAGTTCGGATTGCTGCTGGTCGTCGGCTGGTCCTTGTCGATGGTCCTGCCCTTGAGCTGATACCTCAGCCGCCTACCAATGCCAGATCTGATTCCAGGCAGTCATCCAGTCGGTGCCGCGGCTGTACACTTTCTGCTGTGCGCGGTCCAGCTCAACGCCGGCCCGACCCATGAAATCCGCCATCTTTTCCACTTTGTCCACCTCGATCGTAATCGTCACCGGTGACGCCGGCACATAGGCTTCGACCGCGCTGAGATTCTGCAGCGCTTGATAGGCGCCTTCTTCGATCATCTCGCGGGCGCGGCGCGGTGGAATCTGTCGCGCAGAATAGCGCGTCAAACCTCGCTTGACCGCCACAGTCGTCAGCCGATCGCCCAGCAGTGCCGTCGCTTCGCGGCAGACTGCTTCATCGCCTGTGACCAGCAGCACCGGACAGCCATAGTGCCCGCAGAGCGCTGCATTGACACCCACCTCGCCGACCAGATCGTTGTTGAACCAAAGGTTGTGCCACTTGACCGTGGAGATCGTATGACACAAAACGCCGTCCTCGGTATTATTCCTCGCGTGCATCCCCACCAGCAGGCAAGCATCCGCGCCTTGCTCCAGTAGCTCGGTATAGCGCGACCAAGGATGATGCGCCACCCAGGTGCAATCGGGGTCGAGCATCTCAGGTATCAGCGAGTTGAAGCTCCAATCGCCGCCGGCGCCGTGGCAGTCAACCACGACGATTTCCTCCGCGCCCGCCCGTTTCGCCCCGCGTACCGCCGCATTGATCTCCGCCGTATAAAGCTTGCGCCCTTCTTCATACATCGGCGCGCCGCCCGTGACCTGATCCCAAGTGACGATTCCGCTGACGCCTTCCATATCGGTCATAATCAAAACCTGCATGTCATAGTCCCCTTTTTGCCCATCTGCCGATCTAACATTGCCTCTCAAAAAAGTTGTGCCAGTGTCGCCTGCATTCGCGCCAAGGCCGTCTCCACCGCTTCCAATTGCACATAACCATCTTTGATCGGCGGCGCCCAACTTAAATCCGCTTCCGTCTTTGTGAAAAAGCTGCATTCGCTCGCGCAATTCACAGCATCGTGCCCGGCAAATACCGCCGCATGCAGGCAGCCTAACAAGGAACCCGCTTGCGAACCCACCATGACATCTTTTCCTGCAGCGCTGCATAGCTCAAGCATCCGCCGCGATTCAGAGAAACCTGTGCGCGCCGTCTTGATGTTGAGTATGTCGAATGTGTCGAATTCGATTTCGCGTTCCAGATCGCGCAAGGTGAAGGCAGAGTCATCGGCGATGATTGGCATCTTGCAGCCGCGCCGCAATTGCCGCCGGTCTCGCAGACGATGCGCCGGCAGCGCTTCTTCGCAATGAATCACGCCCATCTCATACAGCCGCCCCAAGACACCGGCTGCATTCGCGCTGTCGAGCGTTTCATTGGCATCCACATAAAACTGCGCCGCCGGATACCCGTCAAGCAAGCGCGCAATCGTATCGATTTCTCTGGGAATATCGCTGCCAATCTTGACTTTGAATACGCGTATGCCCGCCCCGAACGCGCTGCCTACATCGGCGATGACCGCTTCCGGTACGCCGGTGCTGACGATTGTGCTGAGGCGGATCCGTTGGCGCGAAACACCCAGATAGCTCCCCAGTCTTTCCCCGCGACTGTTCGCCAGCGCTTGATGCAGCGCCATATCCAGCGCGCCCTTCGCTGTATTGTTGTTCTTTATATGCGCCAGCCTAACGCTCAGCGCGGCGATTGCATCAACGGAATCTATATCTTGTCCCAGCAAGAGGGGCGTCAAATGTCCCTCAACCATATGCGCGATCGATGCCTGCGTTTCCCCATAGATGCTCGGACGCGGCGTGGCCTCGGCAATGCCAAAGGCGCCATCCGACAATTCAACCCCAACAAGGACATGTTCCAGTTGGCGCAGTTGATGGTCCTTGCCCCAGGTTAGAGTCGCTTTCAGCGGGACGTTATAGGTTGTCGTGCGTATTCGTCTTATCTTTGGCATATTCTTTAAGTTGTTCATCCTCCTTTGCGCGTCCGACGCCAGTCAGCGGTGAATACTGAGGACAAGATGTCTATTTGCAATCGCCGAATGGGTGTGGCGTTTTCTAGTGCCACTGCATGATCCCCATCACGGCGTCGGCGACATTTTCCGGTCTCCAGTCGTCCACATCCACAAGATGATAATTGCTATAGGTCCCGCCATCGGTGAAGGGATGCAAGCTGTAACTCGCCGCCTCCGCGCGCGAAATTGCCAGCGCCTTCTCGCTGATCTCGCCGGCATCAAACAAGACTTGCGCCTCCGCCTGTAGCTCACAGGGCAAGAAAGACAAATCTGCCGTACCAACTGCCCGGTCGAAATCTTCCTTCCTTCTGCTCAAGCGGCGCAAGCGTGTCAGCGGATTCAGCGTCAACTCGACGATCCTCCAGCGCGGGAAATGTGCGAGGGCGTAGCGAATCTCGTGCTCCCCGCGGATGCCCTCGGACAGTAAAAGTCCCTGATAATCGTCGGCGAGGCTCAGCCATGAAAAGGCCGCTGCCATACCACCCTCCACCTGCGCTGCGAAGCGCCCTGTCTTGGCGAAGCGCTGCACCCGATCGGAAACGTTCACAAAGGGCTCATCGGCGAGCGCCTGAGCCAAGGGAATCGCAATCCAGTCGGCTACCTCGCGCCGCGTCGGGATGATGCCAGCGGCATTGACGCCGACTCGCTGCTGAATGAGTGATAGCGCCGTCGATTTGCCCGTGCCGGTCAAAGCCACCAGCATCAGCAGCGGATGCTCTCCCAGCGGATGCTGCCCTTCGCGCGCCCTCACGCTCACCAGCGGATACTTATCCTCCAGCGGCAGCGCCAGCTTCGGATAGACCTTTTGCAGGTAATAGTCTCGCCAATTCATGCCTTTTCCAGTTTAGAGCAGACCCGCATCCATCATACCCGCTCGCGCCTCTGCTTCCAACACCTCGCGCTTTTGCAAGAGGCAAATAGGTTGAGTATGACCAATTCGCATTCCGTTTCAGTAATCGCCGTGCCCTCCTTGCCCTAAGAGGTTAGAAAACCCAGTCTCGTTCTCAACGAAAGCTGACACAAATGATGTCCGACGCTCCGCACTGTTGCCCGTAAAAAGCCACCAGGCATCGGCGTTATAGTTGCTGCCGATTGCGGCTATAATCTGACCATCGCCCTATCGTACAAAGGAGATTAGCCATGCCACTATTTGACATGCCACTGGAGGAACTGCGCGCCTACCGACCGCCGCGTGACGAACCAGCAGACTTCGACGCCTTTTGGTCAGACACCTTGGCAGAGACGCGTTCGCATGATCTGAACGCCGTTTTCGAGCCGGCTGACTTCGGTCTTAGCGCCATCGCCGTCTACGATGTCAGCTTTTCCGGCTTCAATGGCGATCGCATCAAGGGCTGGTACATGACCCCGCGCAACGCGACCGAGCCATTGCCCGGCGTGGTTCAATTCATCGGTTACTCTGGCGGGCGCGGCTATCCGCACGAGTGGCTCTTGTTCCCATCGGCTGGTTTCGCCAGCCTGGTGATGGATACGCGCGGTCAAGGCTCCGCGCGCCGCGGCGATACACCAGACCTGCCCGGCGCTATCAACCCCTCCATATCCGGCAAAATGACGCAAGGCATCCTGGACCCGCAGGATTACTACTACCGCCGCCTCTACAGCGATACCGTTCGCGCCGTAGAAGCGATTTGCAGCCGCGCCGAGGTCGATAAGACGCGTATAGCGGTATCGGGCAGCAGCCAAGGCGGCGGCTTGTCTATTGCGGCCGCCGGTCTCATGCCTGAGGTGAAAGTCTGCTTGCCCGATGTCCCCTTCCTTTCGCACTTTCGCCGCGCCGTCGAAATCACCCCCAATGGTCCCTATCCGGAGATCGCCAGCTATCTGAAGATTTACCGCGACCGCATCGACAACGTCTTCCATACCTTGAGCTACTTCGATGGACTTAACTTCGCCGCCCGTATGCCGGCGCGCGCATTTTATTCGGTTGGCATCATGGATACGGTCTGCCCGCCTTCGACCGTCTTCGCCTCCTACAATCATGTGCCCGGTGAAAAGGAGATTAGAGAGTATTACTTCAACGACCACGAGGGTGGCGGCGCGCATCAACAGGTGGAGAAAATCCGCTTTCTGCGAAAGCTCTGGCCGGCATGAGCCGGACGCAGATCGTCGTTCTCGGCAGCGGCACACCCAATGCCGATGCCGACCGCGTCAGCTCGGGCATCGCCATCGCCGTCGATGATCAGCCCTACCTGATCGACTGCGGGCATGGCGTCGTACAGCGCGTCGTGCAAGCTCATGCAGACGGACTGATCGCTTGGGACGCTACCGATCTCACCCGACTCTTCGTGACTCATCTGCACGCCGATCATACAGTAGGCTTGCCCGATCTGCTTTTCACCCCCTGGATTCACGGACGCGCTGAGCCGGTGCAAGCCTACGGGCCCGCAGGCTTCGATACCATGATCAGCCACATTAATATGGCTTATGCTGAAAACATTCGCGAACACCGTACCGCCCACCCGAGCACTGAAGTGGGCTATCGGGCAGAGCTGCGCGAGCTGAGTGAAGGCATCTGCTATCGAGATGAGCGTGTAAGCGTGTACGCGCTGAAGGCGAGTCATGGCGAGCTTGCCGCGCTGAGCTATAAGTTCGTCACGCCCGACGCGACCATTGTTATCTCCGGAGATACCAAGCCAGTGCCGGACTTCGCCGAATGGGCGCGCGGTTGCGATCTGCTCATTCACGAAGTCTATTCGTCACGACAATTTCCCGACCGCCCGCCTGCCTGGCAAGCCTATCACTCCCGCGTGCATACCTCTGCGCTTGAGTTGGCGGCGCTGGCAAATGAAATCAAACCCGGTCGTCTCCTGCTCTATCATCAGCTGTTCTGGGGCCTGACGCCGGAAGAGTTGGTCGCTGAAATCACGCAGGAATATGACGCTTGTGTCGTCAGTACCAATGACCTGGATGTATTCCAACTGTAGTCTTGCTCAAGAAAGAAGGCGGTGATGACGGCTGAAGCGGTATATCAAGCGCTTGACTTTGAACGACTGAGCGAGACTGTGCAGCAGCGCCGCTCCGCGGAGTTTCTGCAGCGGATGGTCAAGCGGCGCAGTGTGCGTCATTTCTCGCCCGAGCCGCTTCCCAGCGAGCTGATCGCGAATGCTATCCGTGTTGCCGGTAGCGCACCCTCCGGCGCCAATCAGCAGCCCTGGACCTTCGCCGTTGTCAGCGATCCGGCGCTGAAGCGGGAGATTCGGCACGCCGCCGAAGCCGAGGAGAAAGAAAGCTACGAGCGGCGCATGAGCCAGGAATGGCTCGACGCGCTGGTGCCGCTCGGCACCGATTGGCGCAAGCCACATATCGAAGACGCGCCCTGCGTCATCGTCGTCTTTCGCCAGGCTTATGGCATTCGCAGGGACGCGCTGGGCAATGAAACCCGCGTCAGACATTATTACGGCGACGAATCGGTGGGCATCGCCGTCGGCTTCCTCTTGGCCGCTCTTCACCTGTCGGGTCTAGCCACCTTGACGCATACGCCCAGCCCGATGAAGTTCCTAACGGAGATCCTGGGCCGCCCGGCCAACGAACGCCCTTTTGTATTGATCCCGGTCGGTTACCCGGCGCATGACGCCGAAGTCCCCGTCATCAGCAAGAAGCCGCTCGAAGAAATCATGGTGACTCTTTAGTCGGCTGTTACGCTGCAAAAGCGGCGTATTTGCCCGTTTTCCCGCGATTTCATTTGCACCCTTTGCTTTTAGGCCCGATAATTTAGACATTAACAAGCCTTGAACGCATAGCGATCGGAGCGGCAAATTGATGCGCATCGTCACGCTGCTCAACGAAAAAGGCGGTGTCGGCAAGACGACGTTGGCTTTTCATCTGGCTGCTGGTCTGGCGGTCGTCGGCTTCCGCGTCCTCGCTGTTGATGCCGATGCCCAAGGCTCGCTGACCGAGACCGTGGGCTTTGCGCAGTCTTCAGCCCTGTATGACTTAATCGTCCGCAATCAATCATTCAGAAGTGTATTGCGCTACGTAAACCCGGAGATTTACGAATACCCCAATCGGCAAGTCAAAGGTCAGCTCTTCCTGCTGTCATCCAACATCGAGACGCAAAGCATCGCCAGCAATTCCAAAGACGCGCTGGCTTTCGTCCGCCGCTTCACCGAACTCGAGGGCGCTGTAGACTTCATCATCATCGATACCTCGCCGACGCCCTCCTTGCTGCATGGGGCGGTCTACATGGCCACCGATGCGATTCTCTATCCGACGAAATGCGAGTACTTGAGTTTTCGTGGCTTGCAAAACAGCTTTCTGCACCGCGAAGAAAATGAGCGCTACCGACGACAATTCAAGTTTGCGCCGATCAAAAACCTGGGCATTGTCCCTAATATCTACCGCCACCGCACACTTGAGCACCGCGAGAACCTAGCCGAGCTTGAGCAGTCGTATGGCGATCTGGTCTGGAAGCCAATCCCGCAGGCGACCATCTGGACCGAGAGCAGCCGCGTACATCGCACCATCTGGAATTATGCGCCCTCGTCGCCATCAGCGCGGCAGGGCTGGTATCTGGTACGGAGATTCATGGAGGCAATGACCCATGTCGCGCCAACGCGATCGTGATCGCTCCAGGAGCGCGCTGCCAAAGCCGCGGCAGCTGCCCCGCGTAACCTACGAAGAGGTAGCGCAAGCCACATTCGGCACATCGGAAAGCGAGATCCTCAACCAATGGTTCGGTGATCTCAGCCCGACTGGCGCTTCAGCGAACGACGTGGCGATTGCCGCTGATGGCTCCCTTGTCGCGTTCGACTATCGCCTGACCGGCATCGGTCTGGATCCCACGGCATTGTCGAGCCAGCGCGCCAACTGGGAACAGCTCGGTCAGCTTTTATTCCGCTTCGACCGCTCGATGCAATGGCTGATCGGCGACTGGCTGCTGCACGGAGAGCACAATAACTGGGGCAAGCACGAAAATATCGCCGCGGAATTGGGCCTCGACGTCAAGACACTATACGATTATCGCTATGTCGCCAGGCACGTAGAGTTTTCGGTACGTACCGAGAAATTGTCCTTCGGGCATCATAAATTGGTGGCGCAACTTGATCCGTCCGCTCAGAAGCATTGGCTGGAAAAAGCGGCTTCCGGTGAATTTGATGCCGTAGCCGGCTTTTCGCGGTCCTGGTCAATCAGCCGACTGCGCCAGGAAATGGCTGCGCTACCGGCTGCTGCGCACGTGGACGAGACACCTTTTGAGCGCAATCTGCGTCGTATCGACCGCGAAATGACGCGCCGAAAATGGAACCGCCTGCCTGCCGAGGAACGCCGCAAGCGCCATCATGCCTTGCAAGCCATCCTGTCCCGCATGGAGAATTGGGGCTTTGACTGACAGTATTCCGCCCTTACTGGCACCGCAAAAACCGCAATCGGCAACACCTCACCAATCTAACTCTGTGCCGCCGGTCAGTGTCTACGCGACCCTCGGTGCTTAATACACCTGTCAGGAGTCCTGGCGTCGCAATGGGCGCCGCCTAGCGTGTACCAAAGACCGGAATGCTGGCGCCGTGGATAGCCGCGCCCGCATCAGACGCCAGGAAAGCGATGACGCGACCAAGCTGCGCCGGCGTCACGCCCGCGTTCGGATCTTCAGCGTACTGCTCGGCTGTGGCGATGGTGGAGGGCAGAACCGCGTTAACCCGTATACCGCGCCGCTTGTATTCTTCCGACATGCTTTCGGTCAAGCGCAGCACCGCTGCTTTGGACGCCGCGTAGGCAGCATCGGCTCCATTCGAGCGGAGACCCGGTCGCGCGCCGATATTGATGATCTTGCCACTCTCTTGCGCCAGCATCGTCGGTATCACCGCGCGGCTCATCAAGAAGGTGACGGTCGAGTTAAGCCGAATCATCGTGTCCCAAGTCTCTATGCTCATTTCATGCACCGGCATACCCGCGTCCCAGCCACCCACGATGTTGACCAAAATATCGATCCGACCGAAGGCATCCAGCGTTTTCCCTACCACGTCGGCTCCCGCTGCCTCATCTGACAGATTCGTGCTTTGAAAGCAGATGTGATGGGGATCGTCCTTTAAGTTCGGGAATCGCTCATATAGCCGATCATCGTTGCAGGTCAATGCCAGCCGCGCGCCCTTCGCCAGAAATATTGGAATCACGCCGGAAGCCAATAAGCCCGATGCGCCGGTGATGATCGCCGCTTGTCCGCTGAATTCCGTCATGGCTATCTCCTAGCAGATCCCGCCCCAATGAAAGAATAGCACACTTCCGCGGTAACACTATCTAACTGAGAGCTAGCAAACATTCCTGATTTGTGGTGATTCCCAGCAGTCTATGTTAAACATGAGCAAGATGAAATTGCTTCTTGGTCCGCAGCCGAAGCCTTTCTAAACCTGACACGCTCACCTGATAGAACAGGGGTTGGATAAACTAAGATGCTTCAATTCGATCTCTTGCTCAAAAACGGCCACGTCATCGACCCCGCCAACATCATTGACGCGCCGCTGGATGTGGCGGTATCTAAGGGCAGAATCGCCCTAGTCGCGCCCAATATCCCCTCTGCCGACGCCGCGCAAACGATTGATGCCGCTGGTCTCTATATCACACCCGGCTTGATCGACATTCACGTACACGTCTACCACACCCGGGAGCCCGAAACGCTTAGCATCATCGCTGATCACCACTCCTTCCGTTCCGGCGTCACCACCGTAGTCGATACCGGCACCGCCGGCGCCAAGCACTTCCTGCACTTCAAACGCACCGTCATCGACCGCGCCAAGACCCGCATCTTCGCCTACATCAATATCGTCAAGTCCGGCATGATCGGTCCCTTCGAGCAAGACATCAACGAGATGGACGCCGAGCTGGCCGCCTCCATCGTGCTCGCCTATCCTGACGACTGCGTCGGCATCAAGACCGCGCACTATTGGGTCTCGAATCCATTTGACGAAGCGCATCCGCCCTGGGCCGCCGTCGATCGCGCGCTGGAAGCCTCGGATATCTGCAAGAAACCGCTGATGGTCGACTTCTGGCATCGCGAAGGACGCACGTACCAAGAGCTCCTGCAGAAAATGCAGCCCGGCGACATCCACACCCACGTCTATGCCCAGCAATTCCCAATACTCAACGACAACAACAAGCCGGCCGACTTCATGTTCAAAGCGCGCGAACGCGGCATCATCTTTGACCTGGGCCACGGGGCCGGCAGCTTCTGGTTCCGGCTGGCGATTCCTGCCTACGAAGGTGGCTTCGGTCCCGACTCAATCAGCACTGACCTGCACATCGGCAACGTCAATGGCGTCGTGCACGATATGCTCAACACGATGTCCAAGCTGCTCTGCATGGGTATGCCCTTGACCGAGGTCATTTACCGCTCGACCGTCACCCCGTCACAGGAAATCGGCCATGGCGAACTCGGAAATCTCAGTATCGGCGCGGAAGCCGATATCGCCCTCCTGCGCCAAAACCTAGGCGAGTTCGGCTACGTCGATTGCGGCGGCGCGCGCATGAACGGCGACCGCAAACTCAGTTGCGAGATGACTATCCGCTCCGGCGAAATCGTCTACGACCTCAACGGCAGAGCCTCGCCCGCCTGGGAAGAGGCACCGCCATCTTACTGGAATATCCGCTATCCAAAGGACATCGTCTAGACATGATTACCTACCAATCGCTCGGCGTCCGCCCCGTCATCAATGCTTACGCCACCGTGACCAAATTCGGTGGCTCTCTTATGCCGCCCGAGGTCGTCAACGCCATGAATCAAGCCGCCGGTTCTTTCGTCGATCTGGCGCAGCTGCAGCGCCGCGTGGGCGAGCGCATCGCCGAGCTGACGCGCAACGATGCCGCTTATGTGACCTCCGGTGCTGCCGCCGGTATCGCGCTCGCCGCGGCCGCGGCCGTATTGCGCAGCCACCCCGAAGCGCTCAAGCGCTTTCCTGATATTGGAGAATTCAAACACGAAGCGATAATATGCCGGACTCAGCGAAATCCTTACGACTACAGCATCCAGCAAATCGGCATGAAATATGTCGAAATCGAGCCCGGGCGCGATGCCCTGCGCGCTGCCATCAGCGAACGCACCGCCTGCATCTTTTGGTTCCCCGGTCGGCTGGTTAGCGAAGACGATATCCCTTTAGACGATCTGATCGCCATCGCGAACGAAAACGATATTCCGGTCATCGTCGATGCCGCCGCCCAGTTGCCGCCCGTCGAGAACCTGTGGCGCTTCAACCAGATGGGCGCCGCCATCACCCTCTTCAGCGGTGGCAAAGACTTGCGCGGACCACAGTCGTCCGGCTTGATGCTAGGACGCCGCGACCTCATCGACTCCATCCGCCCGATTAGTAATCCCAATCACGGCTTGGGGCGCCCGCTAAAAGTCGGCAAAGAAGAAATGATGGGACTGCTCGCCGCTGTCGAGCGCTACCTCAAGCTCGATCACGCCGTCCGCGCCCAATACTGCGAAGACGCTGTGCAGATGTTCTGCGCTGCGCTGAATCCGCTGGCCGGCGTGCGCGCCGAACGCGCCTTCCCTAACGAAGCCGGACAGCCGCTGCCCTGGTGCCTGGTCACTATCGATTGCGCCGTCCAGGGCAAATCTGCTGCAGATCTGGTCAAAGCCTTCCTCGAGCACGACCCCGCCATCGCCGTCTCGCCTTTGGACGAAAAGCAGTTCCACCTCAACCCGATGACGCTGAATCCGGGTGAGGAAATCACCGTCCGCGATGCCTGTCTTCAGCTTCTTGGGTAAGACCCGCCATGAACCGACCATTCGAACTCTACGATCTGCGCGTCACCGTCGAACGCATTGAGGGGCGTTCGGTCTGCGGCCTGGAAGTCGGCGACTACTTCGAATTGACCGAGAGCGCTAAACTCCGCATCCCGGCAGGCAAACACTTTTGCATCTTCGCCCTCTCCTCGGTCTTGCCCCTGCTCGTGGCCAAGCAGCGGGAACTCAGCGAAAACGACTGGCTGTCTTACGACGCCATCGCCGCTTGCCCCGATGTCGATGAACGCCTCATCATGCGCATCGAACGCGTTAGGAAACGCATGATGGACAGCGACGAACTGACCTGACCTCCGTCGTGCAACCTGCAAAGACGCGCCCACATCGCTTCGCTTTTCGAGTAGAATAGGGTTACGCGCGACCGTTTCAGCGCGCTTGGAAAGAGAGGCGAAGATGGCTAAAGAACGCAAACACATAAAAGTGACTTACTCCACGCTTGGCAGCCCCGACCCGCTGCTGCACCAATACTTTGAAGAAGATGTCGCCGAACTGAAGAACAACCTCGGCAAGAGCTACTTGATGTATATCAACGGGCAGTGGGTGGAAAGCGAAAATACCTTCGAGAACCGTTCGCCCATAAACACCGATTGGCTGCTTGGCAGCTTCGCGCAGGCATCAGCCGATCACGTCAATCAAGCGGTGGCGGCGGCAAAGGCAGCATTCCCCGCCTGGCGTGATACGCCTTGGCAGGAGCGCGCCGCCCTCGTGAACAAATTCGCCGATCTGATCAGTGAGCGACTCTTTGAGATATCGGCCGTGGTTAGCATGGAAGTCGGCAAGAATCGACTGGAAGCCATCGGCGATGTCGAAGAATCCGCTGACTTGATCCGCTACTGCGCCGACGCCATGGAAAACAATCAGGGCTTTGACCGCCAATTGCTCAGCGAGTCGGACCGGCACTTCAACCGCAGCGTGCTCAAGCCCTACGGCGTCTGGGGCGTGATCGGACCCTTCAACTTCCCCGCCGCGCTCACTGGCGGTCCCACCGGCGCCGCGCTGATTGCTGGCAACACGGTCGTGCTCAAGCCGGCGGCCGAAGGCTCGCTCACAGCGCACATGATCGCCAAGTGTATCGAAGACGCGGGCGTTCCGGCTGGCGTCTTTAATATGGTGCTGGGCGGCGACGAACCCGGCATGGCGCTAACCGCCAATCCCGACCTCGATGGCTTCACCTTTACCGGCAGCTACCAGGTCGGTATGAGCATCATCAAAGACTTCAGCACCGCCGCCGGCTACTTTCGACCGGTGATCGCCGAGATGGGCGGCAAAAACCCGACCATCGTCACCGCCAATGCCGATCTTGATAAAGCGGCGCTCGGGGTCATGCGCTCGGCCTTCGGCTTGACCGGCCAGAAGTGCTCCGCCTGCTCGCGCGTCTATGTCGATGCCGCCGTCAAAGATGCCTTCCTGGAAAAACTGATAGACCTCACCGACACAGTCTCGATCGGCGATCCCACCGACGCCGACACCTATATGGGTCCCATCATCAGCGAAACCGCCTACCAAGCCTACCAACGCTACATCAGCGAAATGGACGCGGGCAAGATCCTCACCGGCGGAGAAACCCTCCCCATCAGCAATGGCTACTTCGTCGCGCCAACGGTGGTGGCCGACCTGCCCGACGATCACCGCCTCTGGCAGCACGAGATGTTCGCTCCTGTTGTCGCCGTCCGCGCGGTTGATAGCAAGGACGAAGCCATGCGACTCGCAAACGGTGTCGCGCTCGGCTTGACCGCCGGCCTGTACAGCGAAGACCCCGCCGAGATCGACTGGTTCCTGGACAATATCGAAGCCGGCGTGCTCTACGTCAATCGCGCCACGGGCGCCACCACCGGCGCCTGGCCCGGCTATCAGTCCTTCGGCGGCTGGAAAGGCAGCACCGGCAGCAACAAAGCCTCCGGAAGCTGGTACTACCTGCAGCAATACATGCGCGAGCAGTCGCATACGATTGTGGCGGGCTGATTTCCCTCACGCAAAATCTGTAGGGGCGACCAATCTGGTCGCCCGCTTTCGTTTCACCACAGAGGCACAGAGGGCACAGAGGGTTTCGTTTTTGCTCGAAATCGCACATCACGCGAAGTTCGTAGGGGCGACTCTGTGAGTCGCCCGTTATTCCAGAACCACCGAAATCTTCGTGTACATCGCAATGTCCACCGCTGCGTTCACCGGGCAGGGCTATGCGGTTGTTAAGGCGCAGGTGCTGAGAGGGTAGCATGGGCGCGCGTGGGGGTGGCGACTGTATGGACGCGGGGAGCGAGCGATTTTAACCACAAAGACACTAAGGTCTTCTGCTTTACGCGTAACTCCAAACCACACGAATTCTGTAGGGGCGATCCGGTGGATCGCCCGCTCAATTGTTCACCACCGAGTACACCGAGTTCTTACAGGGCGCTGAGTGGGACGGGGCGCGTTGACGGGATTACAGGCTGCGACATCGGCGCGATTAGGTTCGCGTAAACGGCGAATAAGTCGCAGTGCTCAAGTGCTGACTTTCGCAAAAAACGACCGCTGCATCATCTTATCACGGACGCTTCGAATCAACTGCCAACTGACTTCTCACTCTCGCGGCCCTCGCTGTCCTCGGTGCTTAAGAAACAAGGGCGACCCCACCGAATCACCCACTTTGTGTCCTCTGTGCCTCTGTGGTGAATATCAATCCCCAACCCGCGACCCTTTACTCACCACTCAACCCCACACCCATGCTACCCTCTCCCCAAACCCACCATCCCAAGGTCTACCATGCCCAAGCGCGTCTACGCCCCCGAAGACAAAAAACTCGTCCGCCGCCTGCTCCTCCTCCACAGCGGCAACGTCCCACTCGTCCACCAACTTACCGGCTTCCCCAAGCGCACCATCCACAACTGGCGCTTGCAATGGGATGACGACTATGAACTCTTTACCGACGCATTGGCACAGAATTTAGTCGCCCGTGCCAATGCCATTGCCACCGCCCAGCACCCCCAAACCCAGACGGAGACTTGGTTTCAGCGTCGGCACAAGCCGAAGATTCATTTGCCAATACGTGCAAATCCGTGACAAACTCATGGAACACGCCAACACCCTCGCCAACAACCTCATGCTCGGCGACGGCTTCGTCAATCAGCGCGTTCATGCCGTCACTCGCCTGCTGGATCGTCTCCTCGCTCTCGATGAAATCTTGCCCGACAAAAGTCCCAAAAGACCATCCGCTTCGAATACTATTATGACAATGCCATACACGAAAAAGCGCCCGGGGAAGACTGTGACATGTCTACCAAAGAAGGCTTTATGCGCTACGCTGAGGAATACCTCTTAGGGTCGCTACGGGACTGGACGCACAATCAGCGTGTGCAACAAGGGCATGTGGACGCGACCTACGGCGATGATGACTACGAGGAGTATCTGGACGAGCTTCGAGACCGCTTCAATTACAGCATATAACGATGCGCTAAAGCCCTACTTTTTGGCCCCCTGGGTCTTCTTGGCAAAAACTGATCGTATCACGATTGAAAAACGGTTAGCTTCGACTACCATCTTTGCCCATACAAACACAGCGCCATCAACAAGGAAGACATCAATGAACAAGTATGCCTTGAGCTTCTACCGACAACACAGCCCCTTCACCGACCCAGGCCAATTCGCGCACTTTTTCGACGACTTGCCCGCTGACCCATCAAACTTGGTCAGCATTGTTCAGGGGCTTATCATTCCACCTTATTCCTACATTCTATCGCTACACAATCTAAGCCACAGCGACATTGAGATTGCTGGCGCTGGCTTCGGCATTCGTAAGATCGAAAAGCTCATCGAAAAGCTGCTTTCGATTTCCCAAACGCCACTTGCGGATGCTCGTTCTCCCCATTTACGCTTAGGCGTGAACTGCCGCAATTTCGCCACGCTGCTCGTCTCGATGCTGCGCCATAAAAGTGTTCCGGCTCGTGAAAGAATAGGTTTCGCCGGCTACCTGGGCGGCGCCATCTACTATGAACATCGCATTACGGAATACTGGGATGAATTGAATACGCGTTGGGTTCTTGCAGATTCATTCCTGTATCCGGTCCAACACAAAACCCTGGACATAGGCTTCGATACACAGGATATCAAGCAGACAGACCCTTTCTTGCTTGCGGGAGAAGTGTGGTTGAAGGCGCGTCAGAACAAAGTTGACGCCGATCACTTCGGCGATAGCCCTGACGACATCGGTTTGCCTTCAATTCGCTATGCTTTGCTTCATGAATTTGATGCGCTAAACGGCTTCGAAGTTTTGGGCAATGATGCCTGGGGCGACTTGATCGAAAAGCCTGAAAGCGACCTGACAGGCGACGATCTGCATTTCCTCGATCGCGTTGCCGCACTGACAGTAAATCCCGATGCTACATTTAACGACTTGCAAGCGCTTCATTGCCTGTCACCTTACGGCCGTCAAGTGCGGGTCGCGGCTGAAACGCACGGAATGACTTAGCGAGCGCATATATAAATGAGAGGTGGATCGCCCGCCTTCGTAACCTCTGTGTCTTTGTGCTGGAAATCCTGTCCCAACTCCCGCCAAAGATGCAAACACAAAGTTGTCGTAAAAATTCATAAATTACCGTATTCTCACGTCCCTTATCCTCTGTGCCTCTGTGGCAACAGATCACCCCACCACGATCAACTCCTGCCAGCCATTCGTCAGCTTCTCCCCGCCGCCGGGACGCGCCACTACCACATCCTCCACCCGCGCCGAGTAGTCGTTCATCTGCATGATGCTCGGCTCTATCGTGAACAGCATCCCCTCTTCCAGCGGTGTCTCGTCGCCCTTGGTCAAGAAAGGCGGCTCATGCACATCCATGCCGATGCCATGCCCCAGCCGGTGTCGGAATGTCTCGCCATATCCGGCCTCCTCGATCACCTGACGCGCCGCCCGGTCCGCATCAGACGTGGTCGCTTGGCCCGCCTTGAGCGCCGCAATGCCGGCCGCCTGCGATGCCATCATCACGTTATAAACCCGCTGAGCCTCTTCATTCGGTTCGCCGAAAAAGACCGTGCGCCCAAAGTCATAACACCAACCTTGATAAATCCCGCCAAAATCGAAGAGGATCGACACCGGCGGATCCAACTTCCGGTGCCAGCTCTCCATCCTCGCGCCGAAGAGCAGCGGATGATTGGGTCCCGAATTGTAAAGCGAAGTCGTGAAGGACTGACCGAGCGAGCCATGTTTCCTCAGTTGATAATTGACCTCTTCCACGATCTCCAGTTCAGTCATGCCCAGCCGCAGCGATGCCAGTGTATCGGCGAATGCCGCTTCGGTGATGCGCCCGGCTTCTTTCATCAACTCGATATCCGCTTCGGTCTTGATGACGCGCATGGGACGGAGCAGGTCAGTCGCCGAAAGCCAGGTCGCTCCCGGCACCAGTGGATGCAGATGCGATACCGTCTCGCCTTTGCTAAAATCGCTGATGGCGACTCGGGGATTCTCCGGCAGATTGAAGTCGTCGAGGATGCGCTTCACCATCTCCGCCGGTACATCCCAATCGCCCAGTACACGAATATCAATGCCCTCCAGCCGGCTGAGCCCACCGAACTCCGCCGTCATGCGTGGAAGCGGCAGCACCGGCTCCTGACGCGGCGTGATCCAGGCGCCTTCCAGCCAATCGCCCGGGTGTATCGTGTGTCCGTAATTGGGGAAGTCGCGCGGTACACCGGTCAGATATTGCAAGTCGGACGAGATGGGAATGAAAGCGAGATCGGCATGTTCACCCAGGATTTGCTGAAATTGCTGAAGTCGGTCGTTAGACATGAGTTGCATCCTTTCGATTATCGTGAGTATCATAATATTAGCGCGTTTAAAGTCATACGACACTTTGCCCACTGCTAGCCCTACGTTAATTGCCGCATTCTGCCGCCTCAGGCTAGAATATTTATGAAGAGCCAGCGGATATACTCCAGGACTTAAGATGTGCAAGTCGCTGCAGTTGGTCATTATCCTAATGCTGATCGTCGCGCCGGCCACCCAGGGTCAGGATGGCGAATTCGCGCCCTGTACATCGGCAGATCTCGACACCTTGCAAGAGATTGAGTCCGGCTACGACGCGCTGATGCGGCAAGCCCCGCGCACCGGTAACACGAATCTGTTGCGCTACCTGGGCGAAAGACAATATGAATGGCGTCTGGGCATAAACGATGACTTGCCGCGCTGCGCCGAAGCGATCGAAATCGGCTGGCTGATGAGCCAGATAACCAGCGATGCGGTCGTGGCCTCCGCCTTGAAACTCTCGGAGAAAAACACCGATCGGATCGCTGAATCAATCGAGCAAGGACAATCGCGGCTCGAGCGGCTCTATGATGAATTGGCGGCTGAACTGGAACGCGACGCGGCGGCGGTGGACTCTGAACTACCAACAGCCTGTTCTGACACTCAACTGAGTATCCTCGCGCCGGATATCCTAATCATGGACGGCGAAGTATTAGAGCAGGGGCTCGACGTACAAAGCGACGAGGATCACCTTCAGTACACAATCGCCTACTTCGAGTGGCGCTTGGAACTTTGGAAAATGCTGCCGCATTGCGCCGAAGCTGTCGAATTTGGCTTGCTTATCAATCAAGGCCGCAGCGATCTTTCAGCGATCTACGCTAATGGCACGACCGGGCTGTCCGATGACGAGAATCCAAGCCTCATGCAGTTCAAGACAGACTCATTTCGGTTTAAGCGCGTGAGGGAGGACATCTTCAATAAGCTTGACCGCTACCGGACGGTGAAGACTTATTATGTCGCTGCTAACGTGAACGTCGATATACGCGCCTGCGGCTCAGCGGATTGCGAGCTTGTAGAAGTTCTCTATCGCGGCGATCAAGTTCGCGTCCTTGATGACAGCGGCCAGTGGTACGAGATTCGATTGCCCATCGGCCAGATTGCATACATCAATGCTTCGCTGGTGGACACCAATCCGCCTGATTAGCCGGATAGATTATCCACCGGGTTTATTTCAAAATCGTAAGCTCACTGATATGTACCAAGCAATCCTCTTCGACCTCGACGATACACTGCTGAGCCTGCGAGGCTGCGAAGCGCTGGCGCTTGAGCAAACTCTGAGCCAGTCGTTGCTATCATCGAAATTGTCCGCGGATGTTTCACATGCCTTTGCCCAAATCAGCGCACAGCATTGGCGGCAGAAAGCTAATTTGCGCCTCAGCCGTGAGCAAGTGGTAGCGCATTCTTTCCGCAACCTGCTCGTCCGCTTGCAAGCGGATACCGCCTTGGCTGCCTGAAGCATGAATCCGTTTGCTGGCGAAGTTACTCCGTGATCGTCACTTTCGATAGGCCGCGCGGTTTGTCAACCTCGTAGCCGCGGGCGAGCGCCTGCTGCATGGCGTAGACTTGCCCGGGCATCACACTCACAACGGGACTTAGCCATTCCGGCAGGGCGGGGATGGGCAAGGCTTGTGTGCCAGCCCGCAGCAAGTCCTCATCATTGCTGATGACAAGTGTCTCAGCGTCTCGTTCCAGCAGGTCAGACGACATCGCCTTCATGCCAGCGAAAGCCTTACCTTGCGGCGCTACCAGGATGACCGGATGCCCAAGGTCAATCACGGCTATCGGACCGTGACGAAAGTCGGCTTCGCTGTAGCCCTCGCTAGCGATATAGGTCAACTCCTTCACCTTGAGACTGATCTCGCAGGCGGTGGCGTAATTGAAGCCGCGTCCCAGCGTAACCAGCCGATCGCTGTAGCGGTAGCGCTCGGCCCAGCCGGTGACGCTCTCGGACAGGTCAAGTGTCTCTTTGGCCAGATGGGGCAGGGCAGAGAGAGCATCCCACATAACTTGATCGCCCGCCAATGCGCTCGCCAGCATGGCGATGACGGCCAGTTGGGCAGTGTATGTCTTGGTGGCGGCGACGCTAAACTCCTGTTCCGCTCGCAGCGGCAGGTGATGCTCCGCCGTCTGCGCCAGCGGCGAATTAGCGAAATTAGTGATCGCCAAGGTCAGAGCGCCGTCTCGCTGCGCATCTTCCAACACCGCCCGTACATCTTCCGCTTTACCCGACTGCGAGATACCGATGACGAGTGCCTTCGACAGGTCCGGCGGTGCCGCGTAAATGGTATGCAGCGATGGCGTCGCCAGCATCACCGGCAGCCGCAGGGCGTGACCAAATAGGTATTGCGCATAGCGCGCCGCATTGTCGGATGTTCCGCGCGCGGCAATGCAGGCAAAAGCCGGATTGAAGTCGCGAATCACGGCTGCGATCGATTCGGTTTCCGCCCGACCTTCACTCAACAGGCGCTGAATGACCACCGGTTGCTGAGCGATTTCGCGTTGCAGGTGCATGGATTCCCTCGCTGCCGTCGCTCAGTCGCCGAGCGGGCGATAATTGACGCCGATGGCATCAAGGCAGGGCAGGTGTCGCTCCAATCGTGCCGCCAATGCGTCATAATCGCGCTCGGCCGGATGATTCCACAGGACATCGGCGATTGCGATAGCGCGCGGAAATACCATGTATTCGACATGGTCCGACTTTGGCATGTATTCAGTCCAGACATTTGCTTGGCCACCCAGGATGTGATGGCGTTTGTCGGCGCTGATCTGCTCCGGGATCACGACATACTGCCAAACTTGTTTCAACGGCAAGATGGCGGGGATCGCCGGCGGTTCGCTATCGGTGTCTTCGGATTGATAATAGTCCAAATAGCAGTAGGTATTCGGCGCCATGATGACATCGTGCCCGGCGTTGGCCGCGGCGATGCCACCATCACTGCCTCGCCAGCTCATTACCGTGGCCTTGGGCGCCAAGCCGCCTTCCAGGATCTCATCCCAGCCCACGAGATTCCGCCCATGTTCGTTCAGCCAGGTTTCGATTTGGCGGATGAACCAGCTCTGCAGCTCGTGTTCATCGGCCAGCCCCTCGGCATTGATGCGCGCTTGACAGGCGGGGCAGGCTTGCCAGCGCGCTTTGGGCGCTTCGTCGCCGCCGATGTGAATGTACTTTGAGGGAAAGAGTGCGAGTACTTCCTCAAGGACATCTTTCAGGAAGGCGAAGACTTCGTCCTTGCCAGCGCATAAGATATCTTCGGCAATGCCCCAAGTCCGGCGAACTTCGTATCCGCTGCCGACACAGCCCAATTCCGGATAGGCAGTGAGCGCGGCGACGGCGTGCCCGGGCAGCTCAATTTCCGGCATGACCGTGATGCCTCTTTCTGCCGCGTAGGCGACCACATCGCGCGCCTCGTCCTGCGTGTAAAAGCCGCCGTAGGGGACGCCGTCATACTGGTCCCAGGTCCGCGAGACAACAGTCTCCGAACGATAGCCGCCTACCTCGGTAAGCCGCGGATACTTCTTAATCTCGATCCGCCAGCCTTGATCTTCAGTCAGATGCCAGTGGAAAGTGTTGTATTTGTAAAAAGCCAGCATATCGATGAACTTCTTGATGAAGTCGACCGGGAACATATGCCTTCCGACATCGAGGTGCATACCACGCCAGCCGAATGCCGGTGCATCGCTGATGCTGACGCAGGGAATCGTCCAGTCTATACCGTCCACTTTTTCGTCCGCGAGGACTTGCCGCGGGAGCAGCTGTCGCAGCGTCTGCATGCCGTGGAGGAATCCATTGCGCTGCGAGGCGGTCAATTACCGCTCTGCCTGGCTTTACGTCCAGTTGATAGGCTTCGGCAGTATCGTCAGCAGCGGCCGGGACAAGCAAGATGGCATTCTGGACAGAGGAAAGCACGTCGTCGTCCAGCGGATGCACTGGCAGGCCGAAGCCGGTGGCGGGTCGCAGGTAGTTGGCGAGCATTTCACCGATTTGGCTGTCGGCGGCGAAAATGCGCGAGTGGGCGTTTACCCTGAAGTCGCCGGTCCTGCGATCAATCGTTTGCGGCTGGGGAAAGAGTGTGATTTCAGACATATCTAGTTTGTCCTCTTAACGAATCGGTCACTAAATGTCGTCGAGCGAAATGACAGCGGTTAGCTGATGCGGCTGATCGGGATTACAGCCGTTGAAGGTAGCGCGATGGTAAGCCAGTAGTTGCAACACAGGCAAGTGCAGGGCGGGCGTACACCAGGTCGGCAAATGGGTGGGCAAGGTAACGTGATGCCGAAAATCGCTCGGCCTTTGACTTATCGCCAATATCGTCGCGCCCATCTCCGCCATTTCGCTGAGAACGCGGATTTCATGCGCCGCTGATTCCGGCAAGATCAAGCCGATGACCAGGCTGTCTTCACCCACCATCGACATCGGTCCGTGGCGGAATTCCAGCGTGTGAAAAGCTTCGCTGTAGGCGAGCGACATCTCCTTCATTTTGAGCATCGCTTCGCAGGCGATGCCATATAGCGCGTCGGCCCCGAGAAAGAAGAACTTGGAAATGGCGCCATTTTCGCCCAGTGACTGCGCCAGGTCGCCGTAAGTTTCCATCAACTCGTGACAGGCAGCGGGCAAGTCGCGGCTGGCTTCGAGGTCGTGACCGGCGAGGACGGCCGTGATCTGCTGCAAGACCAGCGCCATACTGCTGAATGAGCGGGTCTGCGCGACGCTCAGTTCCTGCGCCGCGTCGATAGCGATGGCGAGATCGGCCTCAAGCGCCAGCGGGCTGCCGCTATCGCAGGTGACGCATATGACGCCGCCGCCGATGGCTGACTTGAAATTCTGCTGCGCGCGCACAGTTTCCGTAGTCGTGCCCGAACGCGATACGGTAAGCAGCAGGCAGCGCCGATCGGGCAAGCAGATTGACTTGGGATAAAGCAGTAGCTCGGAAGCAGGACAAGCGAGCGCATCGAGTCCGCTCTGGCGCAGCAGGCGGGCAGCGGCCAACGCAAGGTAGTAGGTCGAGCCGCAGCCGGTGACGATGATCTGGTCGAAGGCTGCCGCTGCCATGAACGCCTGAAGATGCGACTCTTGAGCGCTGAAGACTTTCAAAGCATCTGCCCATACTGCCGGCTGACTCAAGATCTCCTGCAGCGTATGTTGACCCTTTGCCATCCAGGCTCCTTGATTCCGGTGTACCCGCGACCGACATTGTATCAGACCCGCAGTCGCATCACAGATTGGCATTATTTGGGCGGGTCGTTTTCCGTCATAACAGCGCCCTGAACTGATGCTATACTCTCTCACACTTCGTCCAAAGATAGAGCGGACAGGCAAAGCGCAGGTGACGCGCACACTCATAGAAAACAGCCGGATATGGCAAGGTGACCGCTTCGTCAGCGACCACACCCTGATTATCACGGACGGTATCATCCGTGACCTGCGCCCTCATACAGAAGTCGAGGCGCTGCCGGGCGACATGCGATTGGATGGCGGAGGCGGCTACTCGATACCGGGCTTCGTCGATCTGCACGTTCACGGCAGCAACAATTATGACGTGATGGATGCCTCGGAAGCGTCGCTGCAGGGACTTAGTGATTTTCTCGTCCGGCAAGGCGTGACCAGTTTTCTCGGCACCACCATGTCGGATACCGGGGCGCGGATAGAGGCGGCGCTTGTCACGCTGCGCGATTTCGTCGATCAACCGCATTCTCCCTTTCTCGGTGTGCACTTGGAGGGACCCTACCTCAATCCCGCCTACCGCGGCTCACAGCCAGCGTCGCATTTGCGAGTGCCGTCGCACGACGAATATTCGCCCTGGTTCAAGTCCGGACAGATCAAGCTGATCACCATGGCGCCGGAACTAAAAGGCGGCGACAGGTTGATCCACGAGGCCGTTGAGCTTGGGATCACCGTTTCGATGGGTCATAGTGGCGCCAGCTATGAAGCGGCGACAGCATATTTTTCCGCTGGTGTGCGGCAAATCACCCACACCTTTAACGGCATGGCTGGCATACATCATCGGCAACCGGGCATCTTTGTTGCCGCAAGCGAGCATCCGCAGGTGACCTTTCAGATCATTCCCGATGGCGTGCATGTGCATCCGGCGGTGGTCAGGATGCTGCTGCGTCTCGTCGGCAGCGAGCGGGTGCTGGCCGTCACCGATGCCATGCGGGCGACCGGTCTGGCGGATGGCGAATTCTCCTTGGGTGATGTCGATGTCATCGTCCGCGATGGCATCGCCCGGGCGAGCGATGGCGGCTTGGCGGGCAGCACACTTACGATGGCGCAGGCACTGACCAATATGATGCAATTCTGTGACTTGTCGCTGGAGGACGCCCTGCCGATGGTGACACGCGTGCCGGCGCGCTCGATCGGCATGTACCCGCAGAAGGGCTCCCTGGATATCGGAACGGATGCCGATGTCGTCATTTGGGATGAGGACATCGGCGTACAAGCTACCTTGATCGCTGGCAAGACCGTTTTTCTGGCTGAGCGCGCGACGGCGCCGTAACGTATTCCGCAGCCCTAGTACATCAAGTCTAAATCCAGCCGGTTTTCCAGCGGCTCGCCTCTGAGATAGCGCTGCAGGTTGCGGATGAACAGGTCGGTGAGCTTTTGATTCTCGGTATCGGCCGTACTGGCGGAGTGATGGCTGATGATGACGTTGGGTAACTCCCAAAGGGGATCATCAGACGGCAGTGGTTCGGGATCGGTGACATCGAGCGCGGCGCCACCCAGATGGCCATCACGCAGCGCCCGCGTCAGCTCGATTTGATCGACGATTGCGCCACGCGCGATGTTGATCAGTACAGCGCCACGCTTCAGCAGTCGAATGCGTTCGGCGTTTAGCAAGCCATCGGTCTCTGGCGTATGCGGTGTGCACAGGACCAGAAAGTCGACTTGCGGCAGGAGCTCGTCCAATTGAGAAGGCGAGTAAAGTTGGTCGACAGTTGGCGGCTTGTCACTGCCTTTGCGGCGGCAGGCGAGTGCGCGCATACCAAAGAAGCTGCACACCTGCGCCAAATCGTGTCCGATACGACCCAAGCCGATGATACCAACCGTCATGCCGCGCAGCTCGGTATTATTGAAGCGTTGCCAATGACGCGAGCGCTTCTGCGCATCCATTAGGGGATAATTCTTAACGAACATCAGCATCGCCATCAAGCAGAACTCGGCCAGCGGGCGGGCATGCACACCGCTAGCCGTGGTGAAAACCCAGTCCCTATCGTCATAGCCGTAGCGCTTGACGAATTGACCGATGCCGGCGCTGGTGGCTTGGATCCATTTCAGCTTCGGCGCTAGCGCAGGCAAGTCTTCGCGGTGCGTATGGTCGAAGTCGAAGAGGATGTCGGCCAGCGCGAGCAATTCTCGCCATTCGGCTTCCTGCCGCGGGCTGCGCTCAGGTATGGACGTGTGATCGGCCTGGAAGCGCGGCGCGCCGATCAGATCCGGTCGATAGATGATCTCGACGGCGGGAACCTCCACGCGAATACGATCAATATTTTCGCTTTCGAGGTAGGATGCTATCAGGACTTTGAGTGGCATAGAGGTTCCTCGGTATGCGGGTGAACAACGTCACAAAATAGCGCAATTCAATCATTGTGCATAGCTTCGATCATATGCCAGATTGGAATGTAGGCGCCTCGGCATTACCGGGATCACGCTAAACCTCAGCGCACTCTTTTGGCATCAATCAGGAATTCGGCGATCTCTTCATCAATTGCCAGCGCGTTGGCAAGCCCGTTTCTGACAACCATTTCCGTCGCGATCTTTTTGTGGTCCCCGGTAGCAATGACCCAGACATAGCCGTTGTTCCTGTCCATAACGTTTCGCAGTAGGTTGAGTGCGGGGGCATATACCTTGCGCTCCTGAATCGATTGAAACGAAGCATTACCGATGCTTTGGGCCTTGTTGCCCAGCATATGTCCCAGCACCTCGCCTCTAAAAGATGTCGCTATATTCTCGTGTTTCAATTGTTCGTGCAGACTATGAAGAAACTTAGGACTGAATGTGCGCCTTTTGGAATAACCTGGCGAATTATCGAAGCTGTTGGCTGAAACACCTCCTACAGTCATCAACATGGCGCGAGCTATTCGTAATTCTTCAATTGTTGCCGCTGCCTGTGCTTGATGCGCATCCAAGTCATCTCGGTGCAAGGACCTTCGTTCAGGAGCCAAGTAGGGTAAGTAAAAAGCTCTCGTGTTCGGATTGTGGGCAGCTAGTAATTTGACCGCCAGATTGGAAGAAACAGAAGCCGCCTCCTGCTGGTGGTTGTTGACTTCCATGGTGGACGCCCAGTTAATGCTTTTGTATTGGTGTTGGCTGGGCGGAACCAACTCGGCGCAGCGATAAATCGTATAGCCAGGTCCAATGCCGATTGCACCATCTTCGAGCGCCGGAAAGACTTCAGTAGCCGCGGCATATGCGAGGAACTCAACATTCAATACGTGCGAGGATACGCAACTCTTGTCGCTCTCGCGCCCCTTGGGAAGCTCAACGACGATAACTTGCTTAAGGCGAGGCGAATATAGTTTTAGCAAGTCGTATTCCAGCCGACGATTTCGCCCGACTTTGTTCAACTTCAGCGCGTTTGCGAATACTGCCGCGTGAAATGACCGTTCGAGACCCGCTATAGTCTGCCCCTTGAACCGACCATTCGGCCCCGTCAAACTGGTCTCGCACATACCCTCCCGTACTACAGCCTCAAAGAATTGGATACCCTGTCGATATTCTTTCCTCAATTCTTCAGTTAGATTCTCCGGGATGTTTTCGATCCAGCCAAATGCGCCATGTTCATAGTGCTCGATACATCCAAGTTGATCTATGCCAAGCAAATAGTCGCTGCTCACATCAAGGAAACTACAGATCTCGACCAGCCGGGAAATCGACGGCATGGTACCGTTCATCCAGTTAGCGACGCCGCCTTCAGACACGCCCAAGCGATGCGCAAGTTCCCTTTGGGAAATTTTTTTCTTCTTCAAAATCTCTCTAAGTCTTCGCGAAAAGGTCATATAACCTCTACTTGGCGCTGACCCAAGGGATTCTCACAATTGCATGGCGACAGCGAAGCGCGTCTCATTTGCATACTCGCTCGTTCCAGAAGATCTCCTCTGCGCCACTTCCTGTAGGGTCGTTGAGTAGAACTTCAGTAGGTTTGAACGCTCGAATTGGAAGTTCAACAATATTGTACATCGATATGCCAATTTCCTCAATAAATTGACATGATTCGCGACAAGTCTAAGATGTATAGAAAGAAGCCCGTGTTGGCGGATTACACGATGCTTGACACAGATCCAGTACGCATTTTGGAAAGGATAATCTAATGAAAAAAACGACACTTCTGATTGTCTTGATTCTGACCTTGTTTCCATCGTTGGCCTTGACGCAGGATGACGACCGCGTCACGATCCGTTTTTGGCATCGTTGGGGCAATGTCACCTGGTTGCCCGAAGTGGTGGAACCCGCCTTTGAAGCCGCCTTCCCGCAATACGATTTGGAATTGCGTGTATTCGACGGCTACAGTAACGCCTATGATCTATACACGCTGGCGCAGGAGCAAGGCGATCCGGCCGAGCTTCTGCAAGGGACCTCGAGCAACACGCAAGCTCCCCGTGATTCCGGCTTCTTCAAGCCCCTCCACGCAGCAATTGACGGCCGTACCGAAATCAATGGCATACCCGTGCGGCTCGACGAGATTGTCGGTCCCGCTGCGATCTTCTATCAGCTGGATGGCGAGTACTACGAATTGCCGTGGAATGCCTCGACGCCGATCGTCTTTGCCAACATGGATCTGCTCGTGCAAGCCGGCGTGGCCGAAGATGTCAACGATTTCGCTGCCATCCCCTCAACTTGGGCGGAAGTCCATGAAGCCTGCGCCCTCATCGTTGAAAACCTCGCTGATGTGGACTGCATCAATTTCGGCGCCAGTGGTTGGTACTTTGAAAACGCAATGGCGATGCAAGGCGCCTTTATGGCAAACAACGAGAATGGTCGTGGTGGTGGCTGTGTCACCGAGGTACTGTTTAACAGTCAGGAGGCGGTAGATTACCTGGCTTGGCACAAGAGCCTCGAGGACGCTGGATACTGGGTCGATTACGGCAGGTCCGAATACAACATTACCTGGGCTAACAGTCAATTGGCAATGCACATGACCTCCAGCGCCGCTGCCCGTGGACGAGTGGAAATCGGTGAAGGAAACGGCTTCACCGTGGGCGCGGATCGCATGCCACTCAATCAGGATGTGGATTACGTCGGCAACACGGTCGGTGGCGGGATGATCCTTTTGACGGACGGCCTGGAGCCGGAAGTTGAAGAAGGCGCCTTGACCTTCCTCATGTTCCTGCTGCAACCCGAGAATGTCGCCGCCTGGCACAAGTCAACCGGGTACATCCCCGTTACACAGTCCGGGTTTGACTTCCTGGAAGCAGAAGGCTGGTTCGAAGAAAACCCGACCTTTGCGGTTGCTAACCATCAGTTGGCGGAATCCGCCCGAGTACCGCAAACCGCTGGCGCTGTCTTCGGTAGCTTCGCTCAGGTTTATCAAATGTACAGAGAAGTCTTTCAGAATATCCTCCGCAACGACGCCGATATCCAGGAATCGCTGGATCGCTTGAAGGCGGAGGCAGACCTGCTCATCGAAGAATACAACTTGCTGGTGCCATGTGACGAATAACAAATGAGGAAATAGTTTCAGAGGATGGGGCGATTGCTCCATCCTGCGCCTCCTTGTGTTCAACAGCGCTCACGCATGGCGTTGGACACGTGTTAAACTTTGTGAGCGCGACTTACGGCTTTCCTCTCGCCGAGCCAATTGGCTAACCAGCTCCAAGGAGTAGCCAAGACGGTGCCCCCATTCCTTTTCACATGTCTCGCGTCTTGTCTTGCCGCGCTAGTTGTCGGGGCGCTATTTTGGCGCAGCGGGAGCGGACTACAAGATGGCATCGCGCTAGGCGCTATTGCCGGGTTCCTCGGCAGCCTGGCAACCATGATCCCCTTACAATTCTGTGTCCTCGATCCAAAGAACCATATGTTCTTCAATCTTAGTGTCTTGGGTCAGACGATTAAGGTTAATGCCGTTGCGCTCATCGCATTCCTGCTTGTCGTGGTTGTCATATGGGGATTCGCATTAGCGATCAACAGACTGCGTCATCATTGGCTGGCGCGCGGCGGCGCAATCTGGAGGGCGGACACTGCTCCAGGCACCTTTGTCGGATACGATATCTCGCCGTGGATATTCTTGGCGCCGACCGTCGTCGGACTAGCTGTTTTTACCTATTATCCGGCAGCGCAAAATTTTTTTTTGGGTACCCAATTAGCGCGACGCGGGGTCACCAATACGGTATTCATATGTTTGGATAATTTCGCCAGTTTGATTACCAGTCGCTTGCAAGATGCCCACTATTACATCTTGAGCGATGGTTTCCTCTGGCATGCCGAAAACGCGCGCTATTTGGCGGTTTTTGGCAATAGCATTTTCTTCTCGGTGCTGATTGTGCTTTTTGCCAATATCTTGGGAATCGCAATCGCCCTGCTTGCGTCACAAAAGATTCGGGGCGCGTCAATTTACCGCACCCTGATGATATGGCCTTACGCCATCTCCGGTGTGGTTGTCGGCGTCGTTTTCGCGGTATTGCTGGGCGGTGGCGGATCCGGTTTCTTCAATCAAGGTTTGCAACTTTTTGGTTTCCCGCCAATACCGTTTTTGTCCGATCCCTGGTGGGCGCGAGTATCGGTCGTGATGGCAGCCGCCTGGAACAAGCTCGGATTCAACATCTTGATATATATCGCGGCTTTGCAAGCTGTACCAATGGAATTGATAGAGGCCGCTTCCATCGATGGCGCAGGTGCCTGGAAGCGCTTCCTGAACGTGACCATTCCCATGATTTCCCCCTACATCTTCTTCGTCGTGTTTCTCAATTTGAACTACAGCTTTTTCGACCTTTTTGCCGTGATTGACAACCTCACCGAGGGCGGACCAGTGTTCTCCACAACGAACCTCGTCGTGGATGTCATTCGTGTCGGAGTAGAAAGCCGCGATATAGGCAAAGCCGCGGCGCAATCGATCGTCTTGTTCATTGTAGTGATCGGCCTCACCTACATGCAGTTTCGTGTAATGGGCCGCCGCGTCACCTATGGGGCCGATTAAGATGACCGCCTTCACACGCAAGACCCTGGAGGAAAAGCCGTCGCTTTTTCGGGTCCTCGGTAAGCAGCTTTCCAGCAAGCGCTGGTATATCCACATCTTTTTGTGGATCGCTGTGTTGTTCATGGGCTTTCCACTGTTCTATGCGGCCCTGGTCAGCACCCAAGACAGTGCCCAGATGTTCAGGTTGCAATTGATTCCTGGCGACTCTTTCAACTTTAACCTGCAAACGGTACTCGATCGCAACATCGCTCGTTTGATGTTTAATACCCTTGCCGTGGCAACAATGGTCACCGTTGGCAAAGTCGTGCTATCGATCTTCAGTGGAATGGCGCTGGTCTACTTCCGCTTTCCCGGCAAGTCGCTTGTATTCGGCGTAATCCTCGCTGCTCTGATGGTGCCGGGTGAGGTAACGATCATCGCTTTGTTCCGCTTGGTCGCTTTGGAGTTGGGCTGGGGCAACAGTTGGACGGCCCTGGTTGTGCCAGCCGTGGCAAGTCCAACCGGAGTATTCCTGTTTCGACAGCATTTTGCCAGCATCACACCGGAACTTTCCGAAGCGGCACAGCTGGACGGCGCGAATCCCCTGCAATTCTTGTTGCGTGTCCTATTGCCACTAAGCCGAAACACGGTAACCGCGCTGGTTGTCATTATGTTCATTGGCGCGTGGAACAGCTATTTGTGGCCCCTGCTGATCGTCACCAACCCGGATTTGCAGGTGATTCAGGTGGGGCTGAGCACGCTGGACGATGGCTTGGAGATAGGGCGTACCTACGGGCCGATCATGTTGGGCGCGATAATCGCGAGTATTCCGCCAATTATCATCTTTGTGTTGATGCAAAAGCAATTCTTGCAAGGCTTTGCGCTCACGCGACACAAATAGATCAATCGGCAGCGCTCATATCTGCCATGCCCATGAGAATAACGCATCCGCCTACCCGTGCGAGCAAAACGGTCAACTGAAAGAATTGGCGCGGTTTTCGATTGAAAAAGAGCAATGACTATGTTGCGTATTGTCACACAAAATATCTGGGGCAAGAACAACCAATGGCAAGAGCGTGCCAATGCGATCGGGCGCAACATGTGCGATCTGGAAGTCGATATAATCTGTATCCAGGAATCAGCGCCCGATCACTTCGAGTATCTTAGGTCGCGCAGTTTTCGCTGTTTCCCTCATGCCTATTATGCAGAGAGTGATGACGGCTCCGTAACGCCTTGGCCGCAAGGACTGGCGGTGTTCTCACGACTGGCGGCGCTGGAAACCGGTAAGGTCGATATCGGGCGCGAGGTCGAGACGCGCAATCCCTGGATGCGCATTGTGCAGTATATGAAAGTGGAATTACTTTCCGGTCATTCCTTGGCTGTTTTCAATACGCACCTGTTTTTGAGCCGCGTCCAGAAACAAACCGGGATCAAGTCTTGCCTGAAAGTGATGCAGCGCGCGCAATTTGCCGACCACACACATATACTGACCGGCGATTTCAACATCAATCTCGATACGCAACCAGAATACTTGGCGCCGCTTGCGGAGCGCCAGTATGCCGACATGTGGACCGCGAAGAATGGAAACAAGACGGGATATACTGATCCGTATCACCTTGACCGGCCGCTTGCCAAACGTATCGACGGTTATTTTACGCAGTGCGATAGACTTGACAGGGTGATAAGTGCCTCACAAGTCAATATGGAGCCGATCAACGATGACAGTCTACTGCTCTCTGATCACATCGGCGTGATGGCAACACTGGACCTCGACCACAACGCCAGCGAGTGGAACCAATCTAGGGACGAATCTGTTTCCGAGGGTGAGGGTGCTGCGCAATAACAGGTACTGCGCCTATTGCGGCCGGCTGATTCACCGCTGCCGCTGCCATGAAAACGATAGCGCTGCGGTGGCGTTTTTTGAGCGGGCTGGGCGCGCTTATCAGCCGCTGACCCGGTCCGAACCCTATAAGCGCGCGGTGCCGCCACAGATCAAGCGGCGCGAACGGCAAACGCTGCGAAGCAATTATCAAGACTGGTTTAGGCAGCTAGCGGCGGACTTCGGCGAGCGCTGCGCGAATTGTGGCGCGAAGAACGACCTCATACTCGATCATATTGTCCCGATCGCCAAAGGCGGTCTTTCGCAACTTGAGAACCTGCAAATCCTCTGCGCGACCTGCAATCGCATCAAAGGCAAGCTGGCGATTGACTGCCGATCGTTTGCGCTACGAGAATGAAGCGTTGCGTTAGGCAAGCGTATCTAATCCTCTCAAAAGAATTGCGCCAGCGAGTGAATTAAGTAGGCAGTGCAGCAGCCTGCTGGCGGGAGATGACCGCGCGCTTGCCGTGACAGCGAGAATTCGCTATCGGTGTATGAACTTGGTATACTCATCATGCTTTGCCGTGGAGGCTTGGAGTGCCGCGGTTTCGATAGTCTATTTCGTAAAGGTATTCAGTACAGGAGAGTTCCATGAGAGTCAAAGTCGGTATTCTGATTTCGCTTCTCGTTCTGTTGACGGGTGTCTTTGGCGTCGCCGCGAAGGACACGTTTTTCGGCAAGACGGCCGAGGATATCTTCCCGATCCCCAATGTCGCCGAAACCGAGTTGGAGCAGACCCTTGCTTTTGAGGCTTTGCTCAACGCCGATATTCCCGATGGCCACGCGCTCGGCGAAGGCAAGACGATCACTTTTGGCGTACTGGGCCAAGGATCTCGCGGCGGCATTTCCGGCACCATCTACTTCTGGCGCAATGCTTTTGAAGCGGCCACCGGCGCTGAGTTGGAGGTCGTCGAGATTCCCTACAATCAGCTCGGCACGACCATCCCCGCCGACTTCCTGACCGAGCAGTACACCTACGACGTTTTCGTGGGCGCCGCCTGGCAGTATGGCGACTGGATAAGCAACGGCTGGATCCAACCGATCGACCAATGGATTGGCGATGAGCGTTTCGCCCACTGGTCACCGGACGATACGGCGCCTCCCTTCCGCGCGCTGCTGAAATGGGGCGACGAAACCTACGGTACGCAGATGGACGGCGATGCGCAGCTCTTCTATTATCGCTATGATGTGCTGAACGATCCCGCCTGGCAAGCGGCCTACGAAGAAGAAATGGGCGAACCCATGCCCTATCCCATGGAAACCTGGCAAGATTTGCTGGCGATCGCCGGCTTCTTCAACGGTAAAGACTGGAACGGCGACGGTGATCCCGATGACGGCATCAGCTTGCATTTGGCGCCGGGCGGTCAAGGTCACTTCCACTTCGCCACGCTGGCAGCTTCATTCGCTGTCACGCCGGCCGCTGGCGATGATCCGCGCGCCGTCACCAAATATGACAACGTTTTCTGGTTCGATCCGGATGACATGACGCCGCTGATCAACGAACCGGGCCACGTGCGCGCGCTCGAATTCTTGCAGGAACTCGCCGCGACTGGCCAGGAAGCCCAATTCGGCTGGCAGCTGGGTGAGGCTTGGGATAACTTCCTTGGCGGCAACGCAATCGCTACCTTCTCTTGGGGCGATGTCGGCTCGCTTTCACAGAACGAAGACCGCTCCGCCATCAAGGGCAATTTGGGGGCTTCCGCCATCCTCTGCTCGTCGGAATGGTATGATCGTGAAATCGGCGAATTCGTTAATGATGAGATGCATCCGAACTGCGTCGGCAATACGACCGGCGGTTCTTGGCACCCGACCATGTCGGCTTTCAGCGAGAATCCCGAGCTGACCTACTTCTACATGTCGTTGATCGCCAACCCGTCGATCAACTTCTACAACGCCACGACCGGCTGGCAGGGCATTGACCCATGCTGCACCTATCAGCTCTATGAGCCGCGCGGCTCGGCGACAAGCGAAGATTACACCGCCGTCGGCTTCAACGCGGATGATATGGAGCGCTACATCAATGCCTATGGCGACAACGTATACGAAAAGCCGACCTCGGTAACCTACCTGCGCATTCCGGGCACGCTGGAATACATCCAGGAGACACTCGATATCCGCCTGTCCGAAGCGATGACCGGGCAATCGAGCGCCCAGGAAGCGCTGGATAACACCGCCGAAGATTGGGAAGAAGTCACCGACGACCTCGATACCGACAGCCAGCTTGCGATTTATCAACAAGCCATCGGCTATCACGGCGACATGTAATTCGGTTTTTGCCCAACGGTGAGGGTTATTTGTTAGGGCGACCGGTTGAGTCGCCCTAACACCCGACTGTTGGAATCTGTAGGGGCGACCCGACACGATCCGAAGAGGATGCCCGTTGGTCGCCCTGCAATAGGGCAAGACGCATGACAAATAACAGAGCAAAATACGTTTTCTTGATGCCCGGCGTCATCTGGATACTGGCATTCACCCTCTTCCCGCTGGTGTATTCCTTTGGCTTGAGCCTGACGAATTATCGCCTGGGAAAGAATCCCAAGTATATCGGCTTTGAGAATTATGCCGAGATCTTGGGCATCGGCGATGAAAAAGTTGACAAGAAAGCGGTAAGCACGGCCAGTTTCAGCGCCTTTCTTTTTATGGGCAGCACGGCAGCCACACTGATTTTTGGCACCTTTGTCGCCTGGGTCTTCAATCACAGTTTGCCATTCTTAAGGCAGATGCGAGCGATTATCACCATGCCATTATTTGCCGCGCCTATCGCCGTCGGCTGGTTAGGCGTAGTTATCTTCAACGAGCAATCGGGACCCCTAAATAACTTTTTGGAAGGCATCGGCCTGGGGCGTGTCAATTGGTTCATCGAGCCAATGCCTGCCCGTCTTGCGGTGATGTTCACCGATGTATGGCAGTGGACGCCCTTCGTATTCATTATTGTGTTGGCGGCGATGCAATCGGTCCCGGATGATTTGTACGAGTCGGCGCGGCTGGATACCAAGTCGAATTGGCGGCTTTTTCGTTTCATCACTTTTCCCATGATTGCGCCGGCACTGGGCACGGTGATGCTGCTGCGCATGGTCGAATCGCTGAAGATCATCGAAATCCCCTACAGTTTGACGCGTGGTGGACCTGGTTCGGTCACACAGACCTACGTCTATTATGCTTATGAAAAGGGGCTGGTCGGCAGTTTTCAACTGGGCGAAGCGGCGGCCCAGGCGTATCTGCTGGTCGTGGTGGCGATCGTTATATCGTCAATTTATTTCTACCGTGTGCGCGAGCGCTTCGAGTAAGGCACGGAGACGGGCATGTCGGAAAAAGCTAAAGCACTCTCATTGGGAGAACCGCGATCGTATTCTTCGGGCTCGTCTTTGGGCGACCGCCTTATCATTGCCCTGGCGCTCATTTGCACCTTTATCGCGTTTTCACCCTTCGGATATGCCATATTGACTTCCTTCAAGTCCGAGTGGAAAGACGGCTCCATCATCCCCTTTGTGCAATTCGAACCGGACTTGTTGAATTGGCGGCAGGAGTTCGGCTCGGGTGGCGCGGAGACGGTCAAAGCCTTACGCAATAGCACTCTGATTTCCTTGGGCGCAACCTTGGTGGCGACCACGCTTGGCACCTTGGCTGGATACGGTCTGGCGCGTTTCAAGTATGGCATCGGCAATCGCAATTTAGTGTCGTGGTTCCTCTCGCAGCGCTTTTTGCCGCCGGTCGCTACTTTGATTCCTTTTGTATTGATGTTCCGCGATTTGAAGCTGCTCGATACTTTGCCGGGCATGGTCATCGTCAATGCGACCTTTACGCTGCCCTTCGCCGTCTTGATCATGCGTGATTACTTCGCTGATCTGCCGCCTGAAATGCGCGAGGCGGCGCTGGTAGACGGCGCCGGAGAGTTGACAACCTTCTGGCGCATCGCTTTACCACTGGCGCGGCCCGCCTTGGTCGCCTCCACGTTGATTTGCTTCGCCTTCGCCTGGAACGAATTCCTCTTTGCCAGCGTGCTCGCCAACCGTGATTGGAAACCCTATCCGATGCTGGTGGCGGGTTCAGACACGGTACGTGGCATTGATTTCGGATTCGTCACCACTAGAATGCTCATCGCTGTTACGGTTCCGGTGATTCTGTCGCTGATGGTGCAGCGCTTCATCGTGCGCGGTTTGACCTTCGGCGCGGTCAAGGGCTGATTCTCAGCGCAACGAAATAATCATGTCACGCTTTGCGGGCGATCCGGCCGGCTGACCGCGTTTTTTCGCTTGAAACGCACGGGGCGAAGTAAGCTCGACTGCGCTATAATCACCGCGTTTGTCTGAAAACTGAGAGCATTGGCGTGAGCGAGGACGGGTAATGTCTGGTCAAAGGGTGAAAATCGGCATCGTCGGCATCGGCAGCATGGGTATCAAGCATGTAGGCCACGTGATCAACCTGCCCAACACTGAATTGACGGCGATCTGTGACCGCAGCTTTGCCCTGCTGGATGCGGCCGATTTCGCCCCCGATGTGCCCCGCTATTGCGATTACGAGCAGATGATTGCTTCGGCGGACCTAGACGCTGTTATCATCGCCACGCCGCACTATGACCATCCCGATATGTGCTTGCAGGCTTTCGCGCATGGTTTGCACGTCTTGGTGGAAAAGCCGATTGCTGTGCATGTCAATGAGGCGCAGCGCCTTATCGATGGCTACCGCTTGGCGAAAGTTGATCAGCCCAATCTGGTCTTCGCCGCAATGTTCATGCAGCGCACCTGGGACCACTGGCGCAAAATGAAGCAGATTATCGACGGCGGCGAGCTCGGCCAGCTGATGCGTTGCAGCTGGCACATCACCGACTGGTTTCGTACACAGTTTTACTTCGACAGCAGAGAATGGCGCGCGGCCTGGCGGACCGAGGGTGGCGGCCTGCTGATGAATCAGTGCCCGCACAATCTCGACCTGTATCAATGGTTGGTGGGCATGCCGGCGCGCGTGCATGCCTTCGTCAAGTTTGGCAAACATCATCGTATTGAGGTCGAGGACGAAGTGACAGCCTACTTCGAGTACGAAAATGGCATGATCGGCCATTTCATCGCTTCAACTGGCGAATCACCGGGCACCAACCGGCTCGAAATCGTCGGTGATAAAGGCAAGCTGGTCTACGAAGACGATGAACTGGTGTTCTGCCGCAACGAATGGTCATCAGCCAAGCAGATAAAGGAAGCGGGCAAAGGCGCCGGCAAGGTGCCCTTCAGTCAAGAAGTGATTCCCTATGAAAAGCGCAGGACCAACCGTCACGAATGCATCATTGCGAATTTCGCCGATGCCATTCTGACAGGAGCCGATTTGATAGTGCCGGCGGAAGAGGGATTAAACTCGGTTATTCTAAACAATGCCATCATTCTGTCCTCGCACAAGCAACAGACGGTCACGCTGCCAATTGACGGCGATGAGTATGCCACGCTGCTGCAGACCTATGTCGACAGTCCGCCGGTTTAGTCATTCTCGATTGCGCCACCAGAGCGCACACGGTAAAGCGCAGGCGACCGCCCGTGAAGACACGTAGGGGCGACTCTGTGAGTCGCCCGCCTCTAGCTGTCGTCGTGCAGGATGAAAATGTGCACTTCTCGCGGTCCATGCGCGCCTTTGACCAATTGGTGGCCGATATCGGCTGTTTTGCTGGGACCGGTGACGATGACGGTGTTGCTCGCTTGCTTGAAGGCGGGGTAGCCGAGATTCTGCTGTGTTGCTTGCCAGTCTTCCAGATCGGTCATGAGCTGATCGCCGGTCATCAGCGCGATATGCCGATCGGGCAGCAATGACGCGCTGCGTGGGCGTCCCGCGCCGCTCTCCAGTATGAGGCTGCCGGTGGCGGCTAACGCTGCTGAGACGCCGGTGATGCCGACGCGCACCTCGCCGTTGTCAGGGTGGGCGACGGTCACGCCAAGCGAATCGAGCATCCCGTGCAAGCCGCTCATAGGGAGGTGGTCTTCCGCCCAGCTCAGGACGGAGGTGTCACCGCCCAGCAAGTCCATGATCTGCTCGATCGCTTCGTTGCGGCTCACCCGATAGACCAAGCAGCCAAGCGCCTGCGCCTCGCTGATGAATTGCGTCAATCGTTCGTCCGCGGTCATGTCGGGCAGCGGCAGCATGTGGCGCTTACCCGCCGCTAAATCCCCGCCCATAGCAATGGAGTTGGACTTTTGCTGCTGCGCTTGGCGCAGCCTGCCCAGAATGCGGTCACGAGCGGACATTTTAGCGTTCCTTCCAAAGTTGGCGGAATGGCTTAGGCGCGAAATCAGGGAAATCGCGGTGCTTGCTCCAATTGCCCAGCAAGCCTGGCATATAGTCGCCCATGACCTGCTGGCCCGCGCGGGCTGCCCGTCCGCCGAGGGAGAAGCGCGCCGGTGAGGTCATTCCGACTGCCCACATCTTCATCGCCATATCCCAGCCCGCCTTTGAGTGTCCGCCGCGCACCAAATCCCAGCGCAAATCGAGCAGCATGCGTGGCAAGTCAATATCGACCGGGCAGACCTGCTTGCAGCTGCCGCAGAGACTGCTGGCATGGGGCAGGGGCGTCGCATTCTCCAAGCCGACCAAGAGCGGCGTCAATACCGCGCCAATCGGACCGCCATAGACCCAGCCGTAAGCATGGCCGCCAGTGCTGCGATAGACCGGGCAGGCATTTTGACATGCGCCGCAGCGGATGCAGGTTAGCGCCTCGGCGTAATCGCTGCCGTAGATTTCCGATCTGCCATTGTCGACCAGGATGACGTAGCTATGCTGCGGACCATCACCCTCGTCGGCGCGGCCGGGACCATTCAGGATGTTGGTATAGACGGTCAGCTTTTGGCCCGTGGAACTGCTCGGCAGCACCTGTGTCAGCATCGCGTAATCTTCGACCGTTTCGACCAGCTTTTCGACGCCGACCAAGGCGACATGCACGCGCGGCATTGATGTGCACATCCTGCCGTTGCCTTCGTTCATCACCAGGCCGATGGAGCCGGTTTCGGCGATGAGGAAGTTGCCGCCGGAGATGCCCATATCGGCGTTGAGGAAGTCTTCGCGCAACATCTTGCGGGCGAATGCGACCATCTGCTCGGCATCGTCCGTCGGTTCCATGTCCAGTTCGCGCACGAAAATGTCACGGATTTCGGCTTTGGTTTTGTGCATGACCGGCGCCACGATGTGGCTCGGCGTTTCGTCATTTAGCTGGATGATGTATTCACCGAGGTCGGTTTCGACTACGCGTAGACCCGCCGCCTCCATAGCATGGTTGACGCCCAGCTCCTCGCTTAGCATGGACTTGCTCTTTGTAACCGTCTCGACGGCATGACGTTGCGCGATGTCGAGCACAAGCTGATTGGCTTCCGCTGCGTCTTCCGCCCATTCGACCGTCCAGCCGTTCGCCTGCAGATTGCGCTCGGCCAGCTCCAACAGATCGGGCAGCTTGCGCAGGGCGCGGCGTTTGGCTTCGGCCGCTTGCTGCCGCATGTGTTCGCCGTGTTCGCGACTATGGGCGAACATGGTCTCCGCGCGCTTTTGATAACCGCCGCGTGTGCCCGCTCCCACGGCATGCTGCAAGTCAGGGTTGTGCAGGGCGATATCCGCCAAGGCGATGAAGTCATTCGATTGGATTTCGACCGTCATGACTGCTCCCCTTTGAGCGCCTTCGCCAGCACATCTGCCAGATGCACGACGCGCTTGCTGGACTTTTGCCGCGAGAGACCGCCGTTCATCTGCGTCAAGCAACTGACATCGCCGGTCACGATGGTATCCGCCGCCGAGTCGTTGATATTGTCCACTTTGTTTTGCAGCATCGCATTGCTTATATCGGGCATCTTTACGCTGAACAATCCGCCGAAGCCGCAGCAGACCTCGCATTCGTTGAGCTCGTGCAGCTCGGCATTGCCCAGGTGTGCGAGCAGATCGCGCGACGCCTGCCCCAGTCCCAAGCCGCGCAAGCCATGGCAGGCATCGTGAAAGGCGAAGGATTCGCGAACCGGCAGTCTAAGATCGAGGTTGGCAATGCCCAGCCCGTCGACCAGAAACTCGCTGAACTCCCAAGTGATCGAGGCTATCCGCTGCGCCTCATGGTAGAACTCGCCATCGTCAGGGGTGAACAAGCTCGGATACTCGTGCCGCAGCATCGTGGCGCAGGAGCCGGAGGGCGTGACGATGACCTCAGCGTCGTTGAAGGCTTTGAAGAAATGTTTAGCCACCGTCCGCGACTCGTCGCGGTAGCCGGAGTTGAAAGCCGGCTGTCCGCAGCAAGTCTGCGCCGGCGGGAAGTCGACTTGCACGCCGAGATGTTCCAGAATTTCGACCACAGACATGCCCGTCTGCGGGTAGATCATGTCGACGATGCAAGTGACAAATAGGGAGACTATCTTCCCTTCTGGCGATTCGCGTTCGGGTAATGCCATGCAGATCGCTTTCGCTTGCTCATATCATATACTTGGCGTAGTGTACCGAAAACCTGCCTGACAAGCGATAAGCGTTTTTGTTACAATCTTCTCCATATCAGCTTGAGCAAAGGATGGCGAAAATGGCGGATTACACCCCGCAACCGGAACATAAATTCACCTTCGGCTTATGGACGGTCGGCAATATCGGGCGCGACCCCTTCGGCGAGCCGACTCGCGCGCCCATCTCACCGGTGGATATCGTGCACCTGCTGGCGGAAGTCGGCGCTTGGGGTGTCAACCTGCACGACAACGACCTCGTGCCCATCGACGCCACCGTCGCCGAACGCGACCGCATCGTGGCTGATTTCAAGCGGGCGATGGCTGATACCGGCATCGTCTGCCCGATGGCGACCACCAATCTCTTCTCCGATCCCGCTTTCAAAGACGGCGCTTTCACCAGCAACGACCCAGCCGTCCGCGCCTTTGCTCTTCAAAAGACAATGAGCTCGATGGATCTGGGCGCAGAGCTGGGCGCGAAAGTCTACGTCTTCTGGGGCGGGCGGGAAGGCGCAGAATCGGACAGCGCCAAGAACCCGGCCGACGCTGCCAAGCGCATGCGCGATGCTATCAACTTCCTCTGCGAGTACTCCAAAGACAATGACTACGGTTACCGCTTTGCGCTGGAGCCCAAACCGAACGAACCGCGCAGCGATATCTACTTCCCGACCGTTGGCAGCATGCTCGGTTTCATCGCCACGCTTGATGACCCGGATATGGTGGGCGTGAATCCCGAAGTGGCGCACGAGCATATGGCCGGCTTGAATTTCATGCATGCGGTGGCGCAGGCTTGGGATGCTGGCAAACTTTTCCACATCGACCTAAACGATCAGATGTTTGGCCGCTACGATCAGGACTTCCGCTTCGGCAGCATGATGATCAAGCAGAACTTCCACCTGGTGCGCTTCCTGGAAGATGTCGGCTACGATGGCAGCCGCCATTTTGACGCCCACGCCTACCGCACATCGCAGTACGAAGACGTCAAGGAATTCGCCCGCGGCTGCATGCGGTCTTATTTGGTCTTCAAAGAGAAGGCAGTGCAGTTCAACGCCGATGCCGAGATTCAGGCGCTGTTGGCGGAGATCAACGCCGATGATGGCAGTTACGACTATCTCGGCGCTGGCTACAGCAAGTCAGCCGCCGAGAGACTAAAGGCGACCGCATTCGACCGCGTGGGCTTGGGCGCGCGCAATTTGCCCTACGAACGGCTTGATCAACTGACCTTCGATATTCTGCTGGGCGTACGGTAAGAACCGCCATCCCCGGATCCCTTGCCCAAAACAGAGGGAAGGGGATATCTGTGGCTGAGTTATCTACCAATAGCCCTCCTTACTTCATGGTTCGCGTAGACACAGACTCTCGGAGTCGGATTTAGCGTAGGGGACGAACGTTAGAAAGGAACAGCAATGTCCTACCTAATGGGACTTGATATCAGCACCACCGGCGCCAAAGCCTTGATAATAGACGAAACCGGCGAGGTCATCGCGGTCGCCAATACACCGCAGCCGATCAGTCAGCCGCAGCCGCTTTGGAGTGAGCAAAATCCGACCGATTGGTGGGGTGGTATCAGCGCAAGCATCCATCAGGCGCTGGCAGAATCCGGCTTGAGTGGCGCTGACATCAGTGCCATCGGGCTGACGGGGCAGATGCACGGGCTTGTGCTGCTGGGTGAAGACGGCGACGTGCTGCGCCCGTCGATCCTCTGGAATGACCAGCGCACGCAGGCGCAATGCGACTACATGACTGCGCGGATCGGCGCTCGGCGGCTGATCGAGTTGACCGGTAACCCGGCAGTCACCGGCTTCACTGCGCCAAAGATTCTGTGGGTGCGCGATAACGAGCCTGATGTCTATGCGCGGGCAGGGCAGGTTCTTCTGCCTAAAGACTTCATCCGCTACAAATTGACCGACACCTACGCGACTGACCTGGCGGGCGCAGCGGGCACATCGCTGCTGAATGTGGCGGAACGCGCCTGGTCGGCCGATGTCCTGCAGGCGCTCGAGATTCCCGCTGAGTGGATGCCCCCTGTCCACGAGGGCACACAGGTCACCTCTACAATTAGCGCGGCTGGCACGGCGGCGACTGGCCTCCAGGTTGGCACACCGGTGGTCGGTGGCGGTGGCGATCAAGCGGCGGGCGCGGTCGGCATGGGTTGCGTCACGCCGGACAAGATCGGCGTTACCGTCGGCACATCGGGCGTCGTCTTCGCGCCGCTCAGCAGTTACGCCTTCGAGAGCGAAGGTCGCTTGCATGCCTTCTGTCATGCCCTGCCGAATACCTGGCACTTCATGGGCGTGATGCTCAGCGCCGCCGGCAGCCTGCAATGGTACAAGGACACTTTCGCGGCGGATCTGGACTTTGATACACTGCTGGCGGAAGCGGCCGATGCACCGGCCGGCAGTGAAGGCCTGTTCTTCCTGCCTTATCTCACGGGAGAACGCACGCCCCATCCCGATCCCCTGGCGCGCGGCGCATTCATCGGCATGACAACCCGCCACAGCCGCGGTCACATGACCCGCGCCGTCCTGGAAGGCGTGGCCTTCGGCTTGAAAGACTCGTTCACCTTGATCGATCAGGCGGGCTTGCCAGCGCAATTCGAGGTGCGGATCAGCGGGGGTGGCGCCAAAAGCCCGGTCTGGCAGCAGATCATCGCCGATGTACTGGCTGCTCCGTTGGTCAATATCAATACGACCGAAGGTGGCGCCTTCGGCGCTGCCATCCTGGCTTCAGTGGCGGCGGGCGCATATAGCGATGTGGCGAGTGCCTGCGAAGCGATGATTCAGACGGGCGACGAAGTAGCAGTTGGCGCGGATGCCGGTGTCTACGCTGAGCGTTACGAGATCTATCAGTCGCTGTACCCGGTCTTGAAGCAAACCTTCGCGCGATTGTGACCAAGTTGAGTAGCTGCGTACGAGTGCAGAATACTGCTCGTATGACCTTCGCAAGACGGCGTCACTAATCCCTGCACAGGGTCAGATTTAGCTCTCTTTGCCGGGAAGCACACCTGCCAAACCTAAACCCTCCAGCAATCCTGCCACCCGCGATTGCTCGGACTCAACCGCACGCAGTCGGCTGTCAAGACCATCTACTTTCGTTTCCAGTCGCTGCAGATCACTTTGGATTTCGGCGCGAAATTCCTGCAGTTCGCTACGCAAATCGGCGCGAAACTCCTGCAGCTCGCTACGCGCTTCGGCGCGGAGCTCCCGCATGTCATTCCGCGTCTCGCCGCGCAAGTTTTTGATATCGTTGCGCAACCACAGGAACACGCCAAATATGCTCGCTAGAATAACGAGAGGCTGTGTCCAGTCCGCTTCCATGGGGCACCCTCAATGCTTTCAGACTAAATGATAACACACATTTGCGCTAAATCACAAAGCATGCGTCAAGACCAGCACCCGCGTTGAATCGGGCAGATCCTCCCGGCTTAGCTCGACCTCCCAATCCGACTGAAAATCGACATCGGCATCATCAAAGTGGCTGAGGAAAGGGGTGATCCACTGCATATTCCGCGGTTTGTAGCGCAGCGTACGGAAGTGCATCGGGATGACCAGCTTCGGCTGTACACGATCAATCACCCCCTTCAGGTCATCAAGGCGGATAGTCGGCACATCGCCCGCAAGGACCAGGAAGACATCCAGATCGCGGAAGAATTCGTATTCCTCGGGCGTGAAGGGATTGCCGACATCGCCCATATGCCCGATGCTGATGCCGTCCATATCCCAGCGGTACATGGCGCATTTATCCGGCTCGTGCTCGGGATGGTCGTACATCTCGGATGACTCGATCGCTTGGAAGGTGACACCTTTGCAGGTGATTTCGCCGCCACTGCGCGCCACGTCCAGCAAATTAATTCGCTCGGGATCGCCGCCGATGAGATCGGAGCGGTCGTGAAAGCTGTCGTTCAATGACGATGTGACGACGATGTTCGGATGATCAGGAATCGGCTGATAGCCGGAGGTCTCCGGTGTGTAGGGATCGGTGATTACCGAGGTGCCATCGCTGCCGGTGACGATAAAGGCTGCATGTCCATACCATTTGATTTTCATCAAACTATGCTCCATTTAACGCGGGTATCACTTCTTCGGTGAATAAGCCGAGGACCTCTTCGTCGGGCGAACCGATGACATCAATCATGAAGTAGTCGCAGCCTTGCTCGACGAAGCCACTCATTTGCTCGGCGATCTGCTGAGGGCTGCCGACAAAGGCGTTCTCGGGTGTCCACTTGTCTACGCGGGAAATCCCACGCGCTTTGGCTTCGGCTTCGGTCTTGCCGATGGCCACCCGTCCAAACCAACTGCATTGCAGCGTCGCCGGATCGCGACCAATGGCGTCCAGATGACGGCGGAGTACGTTCAAGCGCTCGACGTAGGGTCCCAGCGGCTTGTCCGGCAGATTCCAGATATCGGCGTATTTGGCGGCGTGCTTCATCGTGGTATAGCCGCCACCACCAACCAGGATGGGGATCTTCGGCTGCGGTTTCGGCTCGCACCAGGCATCCTTGATTTGGTAATGCTTTCCCTCGTAGCTGACCTGCCCGGGTTCTTCCCACATCTTCTTCAGAATAATCAACGTATCTTCCAATTGTTCGACGCGCGCTTTCGGCGAGGGATAGGGATAGCCGTAAGCGCGGTATTCGTCTTCTTTCCAGCCGGCGCCGATGCCCATCACGAAACGTCCACCGGAAAGCGTCTGCAAGGTGGTTGCCATCAGAGCCAGCGTAGCCGGGTTACGATAGCTCTGTCCCAGCACCATCGGACCGACTTCAAATTCTGGATAGCGCGCCGCCAGGTAGCTCAGTACGGTCCAAGCCTCGAAGGTTGGTTGACCATCCCAGAAAAAATGATCGGTCATCCAAATGCTGCGGAAGGTCCCCTTGAGTTGAGGCAGCGTCTTATCAAGCTCAGCCAGGAATTGATCGTGTTGACCCTTCGGTGGCCCGTGCAGCAGACCCAACCCGAAATCCACCATGATATCTCTCCCCTTCGCTTCATATATCGATGTCTCAATGTCGCTATTGTACTGTCTTTTGCCCAAAATCACCTCCTCGATTCCGCAAGCGAGTGAGGCAAGAAAAAGCTAATATCGGCTTTCAACCAAATGTCAGAAAAGGAGCCGCTTCATGTCAACTCGGCCGAATATCCTCTGGTACTGCACCGATCAGCAGCGTTTTGACACCATAGCGGCTTTGGGAAATCGGCACATCCGCTCGCCCAATCTCGACCGCTTCGTCGCCGAGTCTGCGACTTTCACCCATGCCTTTTGCCAATCGCCGATATGCACACCGAGTCGCGCCAGCTTTCTCACCGGCATGTATCCCAGCGCGGTCGGTGTCAACGGCAACGGTTTTCGCACTTTCCCGCGCCACTATGAAGATCGGCTGATCTCCAAGGTATTGCGCGATGCCGGTTACGACTGCGGCTTGATCGGCAAACTGCATTTGGCCAGCGCGTTCCTGCGGCGGGAAGAGCGCGTGAACGATGGCTATGATTACTTCCAGTACAGCCACGATCACAAGGGCGGCAACGAACGCGGCAACGAATACGTCGAGTGGATAAAGCGGCAAGGTGTCGATCACGATACTATTTTAGAGCGCCGCGGAGTGAAGTCAACGAATGATTACCGAAACTCGCAAAACGATCCGACCTTTGGTGGTTTCAGCGAACCGACGGCGAACAAAGACAACGTTCCACCTCATCTTCATCAGACGCGCTGGTGTACGGAAAAGGCCATCGAATTCATTGAACGCAATCGCGAGCCGGACAAACCATGGCTGCTGAGCATCAATCCCTTCGACCCGCATCCGCCTTTTGACGCACCCTGGGAATACTATCGCCGTTACGCTCCGGAGTCTCTTCCCGGCGCTCATTTCGCCGATGCAGACCTCGCGCTTCAGCATCGCCTGACGGCGGCCGGCATCGACTTTCAGACACAAGCCCGCCACCCGGTGGAACTGCAGCACAAGCAACTTCAAGCCTGCTACTACGCCATGATCGAATTCATCGATGAAGAGTTCGGCCGGCTGCTAAAATACCTCGATGACACGGGGCAGCGCGAGAACACCATCATCATCTTCATGAGCGACCACGGTGAAATGCTGGGCGACCACGGTCTGGTACTCAAAGGCTGCCGCTTCTACGAAGGCTTGGTGCGCGTGCCGCTGATAATTTCCTGGCTCGGTCAGGTTGAGCCGCAGGTCACCGATGAGCTGATCGAGCTTGTCGACATCGTCCCCACGCTTTACGAATTGATCGGGATGGACGTGCCTACCTATGTTCAGGGGCGCTCGGCAGCGTCATGGATTTGTGGCGCTGAGCGATCTGCGCCACACCGCGAATTCGTGCGCACGGAGCACTATGCCGCAACGAACTTCCCCGATGAGACACACGCCACCATGTATCGCGATCGCCGCTGGAAACTGGTGGTCTATCACCAGAAAGACATTTGTGAGTTGTACGATTTGGAGGCCGACCCCTGGGAGCACTGCGACTTGTCCGAGGACCCGGACTACGCCACCGTGAAATGGGACCTGTTTCGTCGCTGTTATGACGCCACCGTCTACGCGCATCCGGCGCAAACGGATCGCTACGGTCCCTTCTGATTAAGGAATTAGCGCAGCCCTGCCGCGTGCGTTACAGTCTACCATTAGTCTTGCAATGAAAGGAACCAAGCGAATGTCCATCCCAACACTAGCTGGCATTAACGCCAAGACGATCAGCACGGCGCGTATTACGACACGCGTCCTCTTCGCCGGCGACGAGAGCGAAACGCCGGTTATCTTTGTACACGGCAATCTAACGTCAGCGACCTTCTGGGAAGAGACCATGCTGGCCATGCCGGCTGGCTATCGCAGTATCGCGCTCGATCAGCGCGGCTTTGGCGAAGCCGACCCCGACGCTTTCATTGATGGCAGCCGCGGCTTGGCAGACATGTCGGATGATGTGATCGCCTTGATGGATACGCTCGGAATCGACAAGGCGCACGTGGTTGGGCATTCGATGGGTGGCGGTGTTCTTTGGAACCTGCTGATGGATGCGCCAAAACGCCTGTTGAGCGCTACTTTGGTCGCGCCAGTATCTCCCTTTGGCTTCGGCGGCACCAAGGATGCGGAAGGCAATCTCTGCGCGCCGGACAGTGCCGGGTCGGGCGGTGGTGTCGCTAATCCCCAGTTCACGCAGCTGTTGAAAGAAGGTGAACGGGGCGATGGTGAAATGACGCCGCGCATGGTCATGAACAACTTCTACTGGAAGCCGCCCTACCTCTCGCCGCGCGAAGAAGACCTGCTGACCTCTGTGCTGCAAACCCACATGGGCGAAAAAGACTACCCGGGCGATTCCGTCGTCTCGGAGAATTGGCCCGGTGTTGCGCCGGGACGCTGGGGCGTGCTCAATGGCATGGCGCCCAACAACCAGCCGGACGTCAGCCGTCTTTATGCTATCGAAAGCAAGCCGTCGGTGCTTTGGCTACGCGGCGACAGCGATCAAGTCATCGCCGATATGTCGATGTTTGATTTGGCGACATTCGGCAAGCTGGGTGTCGTACCTGGTTGGCCCGGCGATGAGGTCTGCCCGCCACAGCCGATGATCGCGCAGATCAGCTCCGTGTTGGAAAAGTACGCGGCAGCAGGCGGTGAGGTCTCCGAGATCGTGGTCGAGGCTTGCGGTCACACGCCCTTCGTCGAACGGGCGGACGACTTCAATCGCCATTTTCACGCCTTCCTCGGCTAGTTCTATCAACTTCCTTGACGCAATAAATGCGCATATGTTAAGGTTGCGACTGATTACCATTTGTCACTAGCTTTCGACCGTATATGTCAGAAGGAGTCGATCATGTTTAGACGGTTGCTTTTAATATCACTTTTCTTGCTCATCTTCGGCGCGTATGCCGGCATGGCGCAGGACGAGATCACCATCTATGCCACCGTGGGCGCCTACTATCCCGATGAACCGACGGAGAACAATCCTAATCCGCCGTCCATGTTGAATACGATCGTAGCCGAATACGAAGCGGCCAACCCGAGCGTCAACATCGAATTGGTTGACGTACCCTCCAATATCTCGGGCGATCAATGGCGCAGCACCGTCTTCCAGGGGCAGAACGAGCCGCACATCATCACCAACAATTTCATTCGCGTCTGGCAGGAGCAAGGCAACGACTGGTATGTCCCGCTCAATGACTACATCGAAATGCCCAACCCCTACATTCCCGAAGGCACAGCGGGCCACGAACGCTGGGCAGACAGTATTCCCGATGTTGTCTGGAATACGACCTATCACACGGGCAGCGGCAAGCAGTATGTGGTGACCGTCAACGCGGTGGCCGTCGGCTTCTTCTACAATATAGACATGCTGGAAGCGGCGGGTATGGATACCGAATTCGATATCTCCTATTCGCTCTGGCAAGACTGGGAAACCATGGTCGCCGAGATGACGACGCTGGCAGAGGCTGGCAATAAGCCGCTGGCGCATTCCATGTCCACTGCCTCGCCATACACCTACAACTGGTTCGATGGCACCAGCCTTACCAGTTTCTATATCGATCATATCGAGAGCTGGTGGGAACCGGGCGCCAGCTGGCATGCCCTGAATCAGCGCGAGTTCGCCTGCGCCATTCAGAATGGCTTGATCAGCGCCCAGGACGACGCCTTCGCCGATTGGCTGCAACTGCTGGCCGATTTCGAACCGGTCTGGGTTGATGGTTACGCCACCATGACACCTGACGAAGCCTATCGCCTCTTCATCACCGGCGAGGTGCCTTTCCTGCTGCAAAATGCCGCCAGCCAAACGATCAATGTGACCCGTGACGCTGACTTCAACTGGGGCATCAGCTACTTCCCGCCCGTCACCGAAACCACCAGCCCCCATGCGGCCAACAATGAAACCGCCTACCTGGTCGGCGGCTTTACCGCCGGCTTTACAGTGACCGATCGCGCCCGGCGTGAAGGCATAGAGGAGCAGGTCGTCGACTTCCTCATGTACATGACCGCCCAACCGCAATGGGGCCGCGTCGTCACCGACTCGCCGCGCAGCATACCAACACAGTTAGGTCTGGACGTGCCCGACGCACTTAAGCCGACGGTCGCCTTCCTCGAGCTGCCGATTCGCGCTCTCAAGGATCCGGATCCGCGCCTCAGCCGCCGTTATGGTGAAGATCACCGCCGCCTGATGCAGGAGTACTTTACCGATCAGATCGATCTCGAAACCCTGATCGCCGAAGAAGACCGCTTGATGACGCGCGAAGCCCGCGTGGTTATCGCCGAAAACGAATGGACCTGTGACTTCCAGATGGAATAGATCTGGTCACGGTAACTGAATACGAATAAACAGGCTCGCTGCCGGCGATGAATCGTCACGGGGGCGAGCTTTCCCAGCCATTGCAAGACCTATTCAAGTCAATTCGCGACCCTGGCCACGCATGTTCAGACGACTCAAATCCAAGGTTTCGGGCTCGGCAACTGAGCGCGAGAGTCAACGCCCACTGTATCAACGGATATGGCGGGCAAAGTGGCTCTATCTGGCGCTGCTGATACCGGTCGCGCTGCTGATAACGTTTGAATGGCTGCCCGCTTTCAGCGCGCTTTACAACTCCCTGTTCATATGGAACGGTGGCAAGGTCCACATTTATGTGGGACTTGAAAACTACGAGCGCATGTTGACCGACCGTACCTTCCGCGTCGCCATCGCTAATCTGGTCGGCTTCGTGATTTTTCGCGTCATCATGCAGACGGTGCTGCCTTTCTTCGCCGCTGAAATGATCGTCAACCTGCGCAGCCAGCGCTGGTCCTACTGGTGGAAGATCATCTTCGTCTTCCCCATAGTTGTGCCGGGCATCCTCAATTTCTTGATCTGGCGCTTCATCTATAATCCGCAAGTCGGGCTGCTCAACGAAGGCTTGAAATTGGTCGGCTTGGGCGAGTATACGAATGCTTGGCTGGCGGATCCCTTGACCGCGATGTGGGCCATATCCTTTGTGCGCTTCCCGTGGCTGCCGACCCTGCAATTTCTCATCATTCTCGGTGGCTTGCAGACGATCCCGCAAGAAGTGCACGAAAGCGCGGCGATTGATGGCGCCGGCTTCTGGCGCCGGCTTTTCTACATCGACATGCCGATGACGCGCCGGCAGATTACGCTGGCGATGATCCTCACCATGCTCTTCATGACCCAGCGCTTTGATCTCTTCCTGGTCATGACCGATGGCGGGCCGGGCTACAGTACGATGGTGCCGGCTTTGCAGCTTTTTCATTCGGCATTCAAATTCCTCGAATTTGGTTATGCATCCGCTATAGGCGTGGTGCTATTCGTCTCCATGCTCGCCTTGACCGTGATAAACCTGCGCGTCTCCGCCGGCGCCAGAGATCAATAGGAGGGGCCTATGTCAGTGCGAAGTCGCAGGCGTTTGAGATTCGGCAATCGTGATTTGCCCTTTCAAGCGGTGCTCATTGTATTCGGCATCTTGACGTTTTTCCCGCTGGTTCTGGTCGTCATTACGTCTGGGAAGAGCAACACGCAGTTCTATCACAATTTCTGGCTGCCGGAGTTGCCTTTTCATTTTGGCAACTACTCGTCGGCCTTCAGAATCATTTGGCGCTACATCGTCAACAGCGTGATTTACTCCGGATCGACAATCTGCCTCATCGCAGTGCTGGCGTCGGTGGCAGGTTACGTTTTCGCCCGTTTCCGCTTCCCCTTCAAGTCGGTCCTGTTCCTCGCGTTCATCACGCTGATTATGGTGCCGGGTGTTTTGACGCTGGCGCCGCGCTTTATATTGACGCGCGATCTCGGCCTGCTTAACACCCCCTTCGCCCTAATCGCCATTTGGCTAAGCGGTGGCCTGGTTCTGTCGACCTGGCTGATGCGCAGTTACTTCGAGTCCCTGCCACCAGAGCTGTTCGACGCCGCCTATGTGGATGGCGCTGCTGAATGGCAAGTTTTCATCTATGTATCGGTTCCGCTCGCCCGCCCGATGATCGCCACGGTGGCGATGACGACCCTCATCGGCACCTGGAATGACCTGATCTGGCCCCTGGTCACGATTACCGACAAGAGCAAGATGCCGCTGGCGCTGGGGCTGATGCAATTCTCCTCAGATTTTGAGACGGATTGGGGTACGCTCTTCGCCGGCTATGTTATTTCGGCGATACCCTTGCTCTGCGTCTTCGCGGTGGCGATGCGGCAATTCATCAGCGGCTTGACCAGCGGAGCGGTCAAGGCCTAGACATTCTTTAGCCTTGGTTGCCACAATTCGCAACAGTTCCGTCAAATAGGTTGGAAAGCACTTGCATCATCATCTGCGTCAAGAATAGGTGATGAATGATGTCCATCTTACCCACGACCGAAACTCTCCGATTTGTTGCATAGCCAGATGATGAAGTGATATAAACTGGCTACGTTTGGGCGTAATGCTCAGATTGCTATTGGTGTCCTATACAAAGTTAGGAGATTGCAATGAAAAAGTTTAAATTGTCTCTCTTGGTGTTAGTTGTTCTTTTCCTGCTCAGCGGACTCGGCGCCGTTTCCGCACAGGAAGCCGTCGAGTTGGAGCTCTGGGCTTTTGTCAACACGCATGCACGTTGGTTCCGTGAACAAGCAGAGCGTTATGCGGAAGAAGTCAATTCAGGATTCACGCTCAATGTTGTAGAAATCGCCTATGGCGATTTGCATGATCGTCTGCTGATTTCGATGCAGTCAGGTGGCATTGGCGCGCCGGATATTGCCGATGTCGAGCAAGGGCGTTTCGGCAGCTTTTTGCGCGGCGGCGGTGACCCGGGCTTCGTCGAATTGAATGCCCTGCTCGATGAAGGCGGCCATACCGAGAACTTGGTCAGTGCGCGGCAAGCGCTCTACACATCGATGGGTTCCGTCTACGGTATCGAACATGCCTTGACACCCGTCGTGCTCTACTACCGCGCCGATGTCTGGGAAGGCGCTGGATTCGATCCGCAAACCTTCTCGACCTGGGACGACTTTGTGGATGCCGCTCGGGCGATTGTCGCCGAGAATCCTGATGTCGCGCCGCTTCATGTTCACGATGGCTTGCATGAATTGTTGCTGCGGCAGCAAGGCGCCGACTACTTCAGTGCCGAGGGCGAAGTCACGATAGATTCCGAGATTTCCATCGCAACAATGGATTGGCTGTTGAGCCTGATTGAAGAAGGTGTCGCCGCGCAACCGCCGGATGGCGATGCGCTGTGGGCGGCCTTCAAGGACGGCACTTTGATTTCTATGGTCGGCGCCGATTGGTACGCTGGATTCTTCAAAGATAACGCCCCGGAACTGGAAGGTCTCTGGAAAGCGGCTCCGCTCCCGGCTTTTGAAGAAGGTGGACGCCGCACCAGCGTTTGGGGTGGCACCGGCGCAACTGTTGTAGCGACCAGCCCCAACGTTGAAGAGGCACTGAGCTTCCTCGAATTCGCCATGCTTTCGATCGAGGGCAATGTGCGCCGCTTTGAGTTGACCACGCTGTGGCCGCCTTATATCCCGGCGATGGACAACGAACGCTTGCATGCCTCCGATGCTTATTTCTCCGGGCAGGATCTGGGCGCGGTTTTCGCAGATGTCGGTCCGGAAGCGCCGCCGCAGTGGCAAAGTCCTTTCCGTTCGCAGTTGAATGGTCTGCTTGGCGCTGCGCGACAGGACATGTTTGACGGCAACCGTAGGCCGGCAGAGGTCTTCTCCGAAATCGCCGATACCATCCGCGACGAGATGGAATTCGAGAGTTAGATCAGTTTACAGCTGTGGTGGCGGGCAGAAGCTCGCCACCGCGCTTTTCCGCCGCAGCGAGAGAATCTGAGAAACGACCATGTTTGGACGTGGCCGCAAAATCGCGCCCTACCTCTTCATCAGCCCATTTTTTGTTGGATACGCCATTTTCTTCCTGTACCCGGTTATTCAGTCGCTGCGGTTGAGTTTTTACCGTCAAGTGGGCTTGAGCAATGCGCCCCGCTACATCGGCTTTGACAACTACGTCCGCCTGGTCAGCAAAGACGACCTCTTCATCAAGGCGCTAACCAACACGACCTATTACGCCTTGGGCAGCATCCTCATCATCGTTCCGCTTGCGCTTTTACTTGCGCTGATCCTTCATAGCCCCAAACTGCGCTTTCGCGAGTTCTTCCGCTTCCTGTACTTCACTCCCAATATCACCGCCGGCGTGGTTATAGGCATCATCTTCGGTCTCGTCTTCGAAGAGCAATACGGGTTAATCAATAACCTGTTGCTGGCGCCGTTCGGTATCGACAATGTGCGCTGGCTGCGCGAGCCGCGCTTGATCATGCCCTCGATCATCATACTAGGTGTTTGGAAGTTCACCGGCATCAATGCGATTTATTTCATGGTCGGTTTGCAAAACATTCCACCCGAGCTTAAGGAAGCGGCCCGCGTCGATGGCGCAACGCGTTGGCAGGTATTCTGGCACGTGACTCTGCCGATGCTGCGGCCGATTCTGGCGTTTGTGCTGACCTTCGCCATTATCGGATCGTATAACCTGTTCGCCGAGCCCTTGATCTTGACCAACCCGGATGGAGGACCTAACAACGCCGGGTTGACCGTGACCATGTATCTGTACAATCGCGGTTTCCGCGAACTCAAGATGGGATACGCCTCGGCTATAGGCTATTCGCTGGCAGTCATCATCCTGGTGTTGACGGTGATTCAACTTTTCCTCATTCGCGCCTTTCGTGAGGACTGAGACCTATGCGACCAATTCGTTCAAAATCCTCACTCTCCACGGAAAGAAAGTCGCTTGCGTCGAAGCTGGTGGAAGCGGCGGTGCTCTACGGCATCCTCTTCGCTTTCGCGGTACTGGTTGGCATTCCCTTCCTGTATATGATCACCGGCTCATTTAAGACCAACGGTCAGCTTTTTATCTATCCTGTCAATCTGTTGGCGCCGGAACCAACGTACGCGAATTACGAGCGGCTGCTTGGTGGCGAGGAGATTCCTTATCTGCGTCAGATGGGAAACAGCGTGATCATAGCGGTCAGCCAAAGTTTCTTGACGCTGCTATTCTCTGCCATGGTTGGCTGGGGCTTTGCCAAATACGAGTTTCGCGGCAGAACTTTCCTGACGATCTTTTTGCTGTTCACATTTGCCATACCCTTTCAGGTGACGCTGGTGCCGCTCTTTCAAATGATCGCGCGTATGGGATTGCTGGATAGTTTCCTCGGCGTCATCCTGCCGAGCTCGGTCAGCGCATTCGGCGCCTTTTTCATGCGTCAGGCGATGGTGTCCATACCGCAGGAACTGCTTGATGCCGGGCGCATCGACGGCGCCACTGAATGGGGGCTCTTTTGGCACGTCGGTATACCGCTTTCGCGCGGCGCGCTTTCGATTCTCTGCGTTCTCGTATTTCTGGCCGCTTGGAACGACTACCTCTGGCCCCTGATCGTCTTGCGCACGCCGGAGAATTTCACCTATCCGATCGGCTTGGCAACGCTCAAGGGCTTGTACAAGATCGAATACGGCATGATGCTGGGTGGCGCCTTCATCGCTACGCTGCCCATCGTGCTGATCTTCGTGGCTGGCCGCAATCAAATCCTCGATAATCTGACTATAGGCGCGGTTAAGCAGTAGCTCTCGTCTGAAGTTTTAAACCGGTGTAAGAAATTGCTTCATTTAATATAGGTCGTCGTAGCGTCCATTGACTTTCAGTTCGCGCCTCGCGGTGCCCGCATTTTCGAGTTCCATCCGCTGGCAAAGCCGGATGGCCGGCTACGATTCCGCCAAGATCGCTGTGCGCCGCGCGGTGAGCGGTGCTGCGCTTGCGCTGACGATTGATGTGCTGCTGCATCACAAAGACCCGCAGCCTTCCTACACGCCGTGATCGCCTGCGCGCTTGGATGAGTTACCGACTTCCGATAAGATAGGCTTATCAATCCCTCTACGACGGAGCATCGTCATGATGTCCATTCGCCTTTGGCGATGCATAGCGGCTGCCGACATCAATGATCCGATCTTCCGGCGGGTTAGCCAGATTCAGACCCCCGCCGAAGCTCCGAAACATCGGATTCACTTGCCACAGCAGTTGGTTGTCCTCGCTGCACTGGCGATCATCGCCGCTGTATTCCACTCCCCGGAATTACTGATACTTGTCTTTGTCGTACCGATCTTGATGATCACGCTGATTGTCGTGGCGCCGACCCTTTTGCCCGCTTTCGTTTTGCTGGCTGGCGTCCGATTGACAGCTAAAGTCACCAGTGGCATCTATCGCGAAAAGCATCAGTACACTTACGACCTTATCTGCGCCTTGACCCGGGGCACGCTCAACGCGAGTTGGTCCTTCGCCATTGGCATCTTGTATCGTAGAAACTGGTTTCTGCCTTTGCTCTGGGGAACCAGAACAACCTTTCGTCTCGGCTTGGCTGCGCTTGGCGGTCTCAGCGTCTTTACACTTCTGTCGGCGGTGTCGAGCCCTCATCTTGTGGGCTTCGAGCAGATGCGGTTATTATTGATGGTGGCGCTGATTCTGGCGCTTTACTTCAGCAACATGACGCAGACCCTGGTGATGAGCCTGATCATCGGGCTGTACGCCAGCAGCTTCGATTGGTCACGGCACGATGGGACGCTCTTCGGCATCTTCGCCTACGTGATGCTGGCGGTTCTGCCGCTATTGGCCGCCGGGTTGATCCTATTCGTATTCGGACGGCTGGCGCAGGAGCCGCATCCGCTGGTCATGACGGTGCTGGAAGCCTCGGCGCTGCTGCTGGTCGTCGGTCTGCGCGAGTTGGTGATCAGATTGCTGTGGTCGGGCTTGGAGCGGCGCTTGAATGCGAGCGCAGGGGCGGCGGGTCGGCGGGAGTTGCTGGCGCGGGATGAGGCTTGGGTTGCGGTCTAGTTGTGTACACCAAGCTCACTTGTTCGTGTGGTTGGCTGCCCCCCACCCTAACACCCGCTCATATGCCTCGCGCGTATCAATATCCAGCAGCACGCCCTCATCCTCGACATCCACCAGCAGCAGCTGCGAACCCGCCAGCGCGTCACGCGGCATCGCCCGGTCCGGCAATTCCAGCATCGTCCGCCAATAAACCCGATCCAGCAGCACCGGATGACCGCGCCGTCCCTGAAAGCGCGGCGCCACATTCCAGCCTGCCTCGTGCCGCTGCGCCAATAGCGCGATAACGTCCGCAGGAACGCAGGGCATGTCAGCCGGCTGAATGAAAGTCGCCGCTAGCTCGGCCGGCAGCGCGCGCAAACCGACCTTCACCGACGACAGTATCTCGCCGGTGGCATAATCAGGATTGTGGACACAAGTCAAGTTGAGGTCGGCGAGGGCTGCGCTGACATCGCTGGCATCACGGCCTGTGACGGCAATGGCATCGGCGATGCCGGCGCTCAAGAACTTCGCCGCCACGTGAGCGACGATCGGCTGACCATCGCGCCAGGGCAGTAAGACTTTGTTCTCACCCATGCGCGAAGACAGTCCGGCCGCCAGGATGATCGCGCCGAAACCAGTCATGCCTAACGGTCCGTCTTGCTGCGCGGCATCGGGCGCTCGGCGATGTCTTTGAGCAAGCCGCCGTGTCCCATCGACACGAGGTTCGCTCGGGTCAACCGCTCGCCGCTGAGCAGGCGTGGAAGAATCCAGTCGATAACATTCGTCTTCGGTGACTTGATGCAGCCGGGCGCGCCCACCACAGGAATCTCTCCCAAATATCCCATCATCAGCAAAGTGCCCGGATCAACGGGCACACCATGGAGTGTGATACTGCCGCCGGCGCGCAGAAGCGCAGATGGCACCACATCCTCGCGGTCGATGATCGCAGAGATGCCCGCCACCAAGATCAGCTCGGCGTCGGCATGAGCCTGTATCGCCTCGGCGATTGATGCGGCATTGTGGGCGGTAAAGATGGGCTCAAGCAGTTGACTTCCCCAACCTTCGATGCGCCGGCGCACCGGTTCGTGAAAGCTGTTCATCAGTCGCGTACGGGTGGCCTCATTGCCGGAGACGATCAGCGCGACGCGTTTGGATTCAAGCGGGCGCACCTGCAGCACGGAAGCGCTCGTTTCAGCGATGCCTTCGACATCGACCACGCGCGCCGCCGGTACGCCAAATGGCACTACTTTTACCAGCGCCACCATCTCACCAGCATTGACCAGGCTGTATTCGCGCAGTGTCGCTATGGTGATGCCATCATGGATATTGTTGATCAATTCGAGGGTCGGCACGTTGACATGGAGAACGCCACGTACCGCCGCAGTGAGGTTTGCTCTACCCACACCGGGCGCGCGCATGCGCACGTTGGAACCCGCCGCCACGATACCGATTCGTTCGGCGGCAGCGTCTTCATGAAGGTCGGCAGCGCTCAGTTGCTTGACGGTGATGCGCTTTAGACCCTGCTGCTGTATTACACCGATGTCTGCCGCAGTCAGCAAGTGGCCCTTATTGAAGATCAGCTTGCCGGCGTCGTCATAGAGTTTATGCGCCAGGATGCCGCCCGCGGCTTCGTCAAGCGGCACCTCACCGAACTTCATCGCGTACGTCCTGCAGTGTCTACGCGCAGTCCGTTGCGCACGGCGATTATCTCCGCCAGGATGCAGACGGCGATTTCTTCGGGTGTACTCGCGCCGATATCGATGCCGATCGGTGTGCGGATTTGTGCGATCAGCTCATCGCTCAAGCCGGCTGCTTTCAGCCGCGCCACCCGCTGACGATGCGTACGTCCGCTGCTCAAGACACCGACGTAGGGGATATTCGCCGGCAAGGCGGTGATCAGCGCTTTATCGTCGATTTTGGGGTCATGTGTCAAGACAGCGAGGTAGGTGCTGCGGTCCAAACCAAGCTGTGGCAATGCCTTGTCGGGATAACTGTGCAAGATATACGCCACATTGGGAAAGCGCTCCCGTGAAGCGAAAGCCGAGCGCGGATCCACGATAGAGACGCGGAAGCCGACCTGCGTGGCCATGGCTTGCAGCGGAATCGCAACGTGAACACCACCGATCAGAATCAGATGCGGGCGCTCTACTTGCATATCGACCATGACCCGCGTCTCGCCCAGCGTGACGATGCCACTCCTGCTGCTGCTGGCCGCGGCCGCTTTCATCTTATGCAACATCTCGTCACTGAGATTGCCGGTCTTGTAGAGCAGTTCACCTGAGGCATTAAGCAGTACTTTCTCACCGATCTGCTCGCCGTCCATGATCGTGACCGTCACGCAGAAATTGTCATTTTCCGCCAACTCGGCAAGCGCGTCCCACCATAGCGAATCGAGCGGCTCGACGAAGACTTCGATGCTGCCACCGCAAGTCAAGCCGACCTCCCAAGCCATATCATCCGCCACGCCAAACTTCAGTAGGCGCGCCTTTCCCTCTTTCAAGCCGGCAAGCGCTTCTTCCACCACAGCGCCTTCCACGCAGCCGCCGCTCACCGAGCCGATCATGGACGGTGCGCCAGTGTCGACGCGCCCCAGGTCGCCGGCAATGCCCATTTTCGAGCCTTCGCGGCGTGGCGCCGAACCCCAGGTTTTGACCACCGTCGCCAGCGCCACCGAACGCTCTTCCGCCAGCCAGCCATTCATCGTTTCGAGGATGTCCAACATCGTTCTTCCCTTTACGCCAGATACCGCTGGCGATAGACATCGGCGCTTGGGCGTCCATTCAGGTTCTGAAGCGCCTTGACGATGACTTCCAGATTCGCCAGATTCGTGATTGGTAGAAAGTCGTGCACATAGGGCAGCAGCGCCTGCGCGCCCCGCGTCAAAGGCTCGTACTCCGGCACATCCAGCAGCGGGTTCAGCCAGATGAGCCGCTTGCAAGCCAGCCGCAGCCGCGCCATTTCGCGGTGCAGAATGGGAATATCGCCGCGGTCCCAGCCGTCCGTGATCAGAATAACGACCGCGCCGCGCCCCAGCATTCGCCGCGACCAGACCCAGTTGAAGCGGTGTAGGCATTCGCCAGTCATCGTGCCGCCACCCCATTGCAGAACCGTTTGACCGATATCTTCCAACGCGTCATCCACATTCTTCTGCCGGATCTGTCGCGTAATACGGGTGATATCGGTGCTGTAAACGAAGGATTCCACCTGAAAAAGCGAGCCGGCCAGGGTGTGCATGAAGTGCAGCAGGACCCGCGTGTAGCGCTCCATGCTGCCGCTGATATCGCAGAGCAGCACGACCGGTCGTGGCTTCTCTTTGCGCCGATGAGTCGGCAGATGAGTCACATCGCCACGCTTGCGGATCATGTCTTTCATCAGCCGGCGCATATTGATCTGCCGCCCCTTGCCATTTTCGAAGCGGCGCGTCCGGCGCATGCCTAGCGAATCCGGCATCTTCGCGATCATACGCTTCGCCATCTCCAATTCGTCCGCCGACATATCGGCGAAGTCCTTGTTGCGTAGGCGTTCCTGCCGGCTATAGGTCGGCACCAGCGCGATCATGCTGGAATCCAACTCGTCCGCCGAGGCGCCATTTTCGCTCGGGCTCGCATCCAGCGGCGGTAGAAACTGCGTCTTCTTCTTGCGCCGTTCCTCGCCCAGGGATTGCAGATTTAATGTCGTGAAACCGTCTGACGGCCGGCGCCAGAAGAGATCAAAGGCTTCGTCAAAGTAGTCGATTTCTTTCGGGTGCGATACCAGATGCGCCCGCAGTGTGAAGTAGAAATCTTGCTTGCGACCGAGCTGTATATGCGCCAGAGCCAGCCCGACATCCATCATGCGATTCGGTGTCACGTTCATGCCTAGAGCTCGGCAGACCCGCCCAAACAGAATTAGGTTATGCGTCAGCTTGCCGCCGCGATAGTCATCAGGGGCATCAGCGGGACCGAGGTATAGGCTATTGATCGGCGGGTCGTTAGACATGTCAGTTCAAGCCCCCGCCCTATGTCCCTCCCCCAAAATGAGGGAGGGACTTTGACCGCGCTTTAAGCTATCTAACACAGTATTGCAGTCGTTTCTCGGCTTAGATTGCCGACATCGTTACCTACAGATGCAGACTAGCTCGCAGTCCCTCTCTATGGGGAAGGGTCCGGGATGGGAGTATCCCTAACCAGCCCGCTGCGCTTCGACCTTGGCGCGATCTATCATATTCTGAATCGTGGCCGCATCCAACATTTCCACATCGTCTTGATACTTGAGGATCACGCCCAGCGTATCTTGCACCGTCTCCAGCGACAGCTCGTTCCGGTCGAGTGCGATCAAAGCGGCAGTCCAATCGAGTGTTTCAGCGATGCCGGGGCGTTTAAACAGCTCCATTGAGCGCATATCCTGAATGAAAGCGGTTATCTGCCGCGCTAGCATCGGCGGCAGCGATGGCGCTTTGCGCTCGACGATTTGCAGCTCCTTGCGGAAATGCGGGTAGTCGATCCAGTAATAGAGGCAGCGCCGCTTCAGGGCATCGTGAATCTCGCGCGTTCGGTTCGATGTCACGACCACCACCGGCGGTACCGTCGCGCTGATCGTGCCAAGCTCCGGAATTGAAATCTGAAAGTCCGAAAGCAGTTCCAGCAGGAAGGCTTCAAATTCTTCGTCCGAGCGATCCAATTCATCGATCAGAAGAACCGGCGCTCGTCCGTCCCGGGTCCGCTCGATCGCTTGCAGCAGCGGCCGCTTCAGCAAGAACCGCTCAGAGAAGAGTTCGCCCTCCATAGCCTCGCGCGATAACCCTTCACTTTCCATCAGGCGCATGTGCAAGATCTGCCCGGCATAGTTCCACTCGTAGACCGCCGTATTGACATCCAGGCCTTCGTAACACTGCATGCGGATTAGATCGGTCTCGAGCAGCGCCGCTAGCACCTTGGCGATTTCGGTCTTGCCGACACCGGCATCGCCTTCAAGAAAGAGCGGTTTGCCGGTTTTCAGCGCCAGGTATATGGCCACGGACAAGCCGCGTTCAGCGATATAGTCTTGTTCACCCAAAGCGCTCTGCAATTCATCTACCGAGTTGTAAGTCAAATTCATTTCATTCCTGTGATAAGTCAGCATCCGTCGAAATACCGTAGCGTATTCTAACGCATGGGTCGGGAGTTTCGCAGGGCGTCTTGTATCGCGCTTGTTCTGCCGTAGCGGGCGCGCCTTTCAGCCACAGCCGACTGCATTTGAATACTATCTAGGCGATCCAGTCCTGCCACGTCTGCGTCAGAGGTTTGCCCATCGCTTTGGCGTAGACGCTGACCTTGCCGTAGAAAATCAGCAGCGCCTCGCGCAAGATATCCAGGCTGATATGTACCGGCGCCATATATCCGTCCCGGTCCATCTGTTTGTTGGCGACATCTTCATCGCTGACCGCTTCCAGCGCCGACTCAAGTTCCTCGTCGAGCTGCTTGTACCAGGTTTTCAACTTGTCGACGCTCGTCAAATAACTGTCGTCGTCGGTGAGCGATTCCATCAATTGGTCGCGCAGCGGCGTATACATGCGATTCAATTCCCAGAACTCTTGAATCTGCGAATTCATTTTCGCCTCCCGACTTCATCTGCTCCTGGCATGCGATTATACGGCGAACAGATACGAATCGAAAAGAGGCTGCCATAAAACGGGTCGATTGCTCGGTTGGTTTTGTGGCGCGAAGACCGCTGTCTGGTCTAAAATCAGGCATATCATTTTGCCTCGCTGAACAGATCATGAATGAGAGGATAAGTCTATGAAGATGCAAGCCGCAATCCTAACCGCTCCCCATACGCCCTTTAGCATTGAAACGGTGGAGCTGGAGGATCCCAAAGCAGGCGAAGTATTGATCAAGGTGGCGGCGGCTGGCGTCTGCCATAGTGACTGGCATGTAGTGGAAGGATTATCCTACTTTCCCATGCCAATCATCTGCGGCCATGAAGGCGCCGGCGTTGTGGAAGCCGTGGGCGAAGGCGTCACGCGCGTGCAGCCCGGCGATCACGCGACCCTGAGTTTTCGCGCCAATTGCGGTAGCTGCTTCTACTGCCAGCACGACAAGCCTAACCTGTGCGAATTCTATACGCCCGTGCTGCGGTCGGGATTACAGAAGGATGGTACGAGCCGGATTTCCTTGCGCGGCGAGCCGATTCACATCATGACCGGCCTGGGCTGTTTCGCGGAATACGTGGTCATACCCGAAGAAGCTTGTGTGCCGATCCGTAGCGATGTGCCGCTAGAGGTGGCTGCGCTGGTCGGCTGTGCCGTCTCAACCGGCGTGGGCGCCGCGATGTATACCGCCGACGTGCGCCCGGGTGAAAGCGTCGCTGTCTATGGCGCTGGCGGCGTCGGCTTGAATATCATCATGGGCGCCGCCATGTGCGGTGCGGACCCCATCATTGCGGTTGATACCAATAGTACAAAAATGGAGATCGCACGCGAATTTGGCGCTACCCACACGCTATACTCAGATGACACGACGGTCCAGCAGATCCAGGCGCTCACGAATGGTCGCGGCGCCGATCACGTATTTGAGTCGGTGGGATTGCAGGCATTGCAGGAGACAGCCTTTGACGCGACGCGCCCGGGCGGCACGCTGACCCTTGTAGGCTTGACACCGGTGGGCAGCGGAACGAATCTGCCCGGCGCCATCATCACGCGGACGGAAAAAGTCATCCTCGGCAGCTTTTATGGTTCGGTGCTTCCACAGCGCGATTTCCCCATGTTCCTGGATCTCTACGCCAATGGCAAGCTCAAGCTGGATGAGTTGGTGACTCGCCGCTACGGACTGGATGAGATCAACGAGGCTTATGCCAATATGCTGACGGGTGGTGTGGCGCGGGGTGTGATTGTGTTTTGATTACGCCTAATTACGCAATTCGGCGTTCATTTCTGCTGCGAGTTCGTATTTGTCCCGGAGCGCCTCGTTTTGCCGATATAGATTATCGCTCTCTTCATGGCTGCTGAAGCATACAATTTGCATGCCTTCGCGGGCATCATAATAGCCGCGTTCCAAATCCGCTATCGTCATTCTGGGTCCGCAGCCAATGACGTTGCTATTCTCTTCCATTAGTTCTTCCAAAGAGCCGTAGTAACGTCCTTGAAATTCGATACGCCCGCCTGAAGTATTGTTAGCGTTCGCCAGCATATACAGAAGAGCCATCATAAATGCGCCCAGGAGAAACAGGATGCGCTGCTTCATTCTTCTCATATTAGAGTCTCCTCAAACAAAGTCATAAGCCCAGATACTCGCGTCGACTAACGCCAGCCCATGAAATCCGGCGAAAACAGCGACTATATGCATACAGTATCAATACATCTCTGCCATTTGTTGCTTGTCTGCCGCCGTCTATCGTCACTGCTGCCGTCTGCTGCCGTTTTCCCGCCCTTTGACGCATTCGCCTATTCAACCGGCATAGCCTTAGTTGCGGCTGTTCACTACATCTGATTCCCATACGCCTGACCCACCGCGCTCGCCTGCGAGCTCACCACGCGGATCAGCTCCTGGTCGTGGTCCCGCACGAAATCGCGCAGCTCAGCCATATTCGTCACGCCCACATCCGCCATCGTGCGCGCGGCGTAATGCTTGAAGGTGTTGAGGTAGAAGACCATCGAATTGGCTTTTTCTTCGAAGAAGCGATAACCGGCTTTGCCTTCCACATTGCGCGTCCGCCCACCGGGACGCAGACGCTTTCGCGCCAGTGCCGGGTTGGCGCTCTCGATGATCATAGTCGGCGCCGAGGCGCTGCCGTGATAGGGCATGCAGACCTTGCCGCTCTTATGCTCGAAGTAGATATCCCCTTGCTCAATGACGCAGCGCGCCAATTGCTGATTGTACGAAATCAGGTCGACGCCCATCAGCAGCAGATGACCCATCGAGGTGCCGATGCCGCCCTCGACAGCTATCGTCACATGATTGAAGCGCTCGTCGGTCGTGATGCTGTAAACCTCTTCCAGTGTGGTTACCGCCATGCCGTTGGTCGCCGAGGTGCATTGTCGCCCACCGCCGTGCCCGAAAAAGAGTCCATCCACCCGCACATCCGGCGCGATCAGCTTGAGGCATTGATTCTTGTCGCTGACCTGGCCGACGAACAACTCGATCTCATCGCCGAATTCAGCGCGTATCGCCGCCGCCACCTCGATCACTCGCGGGTCGGAATTAATGGTGTAAATCCGAAATAGTCGAACGCCGGCCTGTTCATAAAGATAGCGGGCGTCCGCCACTTCGTCCGCCACATTGCTGCAGCCGATGGCAGCGCCGATATTGCGCGCGGCGCGTTGGTAGTCCGTCTCGCTCAGTTGCAAGCGCTTGAGCACATCTTTCGCAGCTTTGATGACCGCCGCTTGCCGGTCGATATAACCGGCGAAGATGCTGTTGCGATGGGTGAAGATGGCGTGATGCCCGATGGCAGCCGTGACCAAGACATCGCGCCAACCGGAGATCGCCGGCATCGAACCGAAGCCGAGCACACTGCGTGGGTACTTGCCGATCCGGTTGAACAAGCCACATTCGGCGCTGAGCGTGCGCGAAACATGTTTCGCCGACGACATCTTGCGGTAACCCAAATCTTTCCAGGAATAGGTGCTGGTGATGTAGGGCTTTTCATTGAGACCCAATACCGTCTCGACCGTGCCGGAACGGCGATTGCTGCGCTGCGGAATCGCTTTGCCATTGGTGATCGCATCAAGCGTATTCAGCACTTCAGCGCTTTGATTGCTGCGGAAGAAATCGGCGCGCTGTGCCAGGCAGAGCGTTCGGCGCTCCGGACCAAATTGCCAGATGAAGGGTGTGCCGTTCTTGTTCATGTGCAGCGTACCGCGATCGACATCGGTCAAGATTAGTCCGATGCTGCTGCTATCGGCTTTGGGTAAGTAGCGCGTGTAATAGATATTCTCTTCGTATTGAATCGGCTGATAAACGGGAGCGGCGAACTCGCTGTTCGGTGGATTGTCGTCTTCCAGCGCTTCGAGCGCAAAGGCGAAACTCAGCGCTGCCTCGTCATTCAGCGCGGCGTAATCCACCCGCTCGACTTCTTGCCTATAAGGTTCCGGGATCATGAAAACGCCCTGCCCCAATTCGAAGGGCTGCTCAACGAGCGCCCGAAGCGCCTTGCTCCGCATGGAGTGGCGATCTTTCTCGGCGTCGCTGATTTCGGCGAAAGTGCGTGAGTCGCCGTCGGGAATGAACATATCATCCCAGCCGAAGCCGTTGCTTCCGCGCAAGCTTTCAGCGATTGTGCCGGCGGTGTTGCCTTCGCGGATATGAACCTCGCCGCCATCAAAGACGGCAATAAGGACTTTCGCAATCGCAGCCCGGTCGCGACCAGTTAGCCAGCTCTCGGCGATCATACGCCGCATTTCGCTGTCCTCAGTGAAGTCTTTGATGTAGGTGCCCGGGCGGCCGCCCAGACCGCGCAGCGCCAGCGATGTCTCCTCCACCAAGATGGGATTGTAGTCATTTGCCTTATAGGCTTCGACCGCCTTGTGGGAGACGACCTTGTAGGGATCCAGGCTCTGTATCTCTTCGATATCAAGCTTCTTTCCGACGATTTCATAATCAGGCAGGAGGCGGCGGAATTCCTCTAATTTGTTGCGATTTGTAGTGGCGACTTCCATGTAGGCGACTGCGGCGCGCCGCGGCTGCAGCGTGTTGATGACCTTGGGCTCGGTCGTATAAAGTGGCCTGGGCATTTTGCTTTGTTCCCGGGGTAGGGTCGAGCGTTCAGTTGAATTATTGCAGAGGGTGGCGTTTCGGGATAGTGGGTGGTCGCCCTATAGGTCAGAATTGTGAGGCAGCCACCCATGTCGAAGTCCTGGGACGTCTATCCCCCCGTCCGCGCCACGAATTCAAAGCGCAAGTCAACGTCATCAGTGACATTCGCGACAGAAGGCACATCGGGAATCGCCAATCCAAAATCGGTGCGGAGCAGATTCACTGATGCGCTGCCGCTGATCTGCGATTCGCTATCCAGGGTAACCGCCACGCTGAAGCTGACGCTTCGTGTAACGCCGGTCACAGTCAGGCCGCCGCTGGCATCAAAGCTGATCGTCTCGCCGACAGCGACTGAATCCGCCGAGAAGTTGCTCAGCTCCAGCGGTTCAAAGGCGATGAATTCGTGTTCGTCTTGCGCCGACTTGAGGATTTGACTGCGCAGCGCACGATTGCGGAAGCTGTTGTCAGTTTCCAGTGTACGTGCGTTGATCAAGATCGTGCCGATGGACGATGCGCTTGGGTTGGCCAGATCTACCATGATTCGCCCGCCCACTTCGCCGGTGGAGCCCACCACGGTCGTACGGACCCCGCGCAGATCTTCTGCCAGGGTGAAGCTCGCCTGACTCTCCCCGGCAACGATGCTGAATTCAATCGGAGTGCTCTCCGGCTCGCGCGCTTCCATCGCCGCGGCGACGCTCGTATCTACCGCATCGGCGACCGCCACCGCCACGGCATCGGCAATAACTGTGTTTGCCACATCGACAATCGCCGTACCTACTGCATCCGCCACCGTAGCTTCACTCGCCTCCTGCGTGGCCAGCGCATCCTCGACCGACAGGCTCGCTTCGCCCGATCCGCCGGTGATCCAGATATAGCCCAGGATGCCGGCTGCCGCCCCGCCCACCAGCGCGATCAGCAGTAGCAGCAATACAAGAAGGTATGGAACTCCACGGCTCGTTTCGTTCGACATATCGTCATTCGTCTCCTATGCGTAGTAAGCGCCTGCGCACGCCAGCGTTGACAGCCAAGTGCCGCTCAACTCTGTACGCGCAGGGTCCATTCTAGCGGTTTAGACAGCGCATTTGCAGTTCGATCTTTATCCGCGTCGAACCTGCAAAATACATTTACAAGTTTCGCATTGAATAGACGAGGGTGCTACAATCGTGCCTGTCAAAAGGAATTCATTGCTGGAGGATGACATGTCTGTTTCGGTACGATGGCTGGGACATTCAGCTTATTCGCTGAATATTGATGGGCACAAAGTCCTGATTGATCCATTCGTCAGCGGCAATCCAGCAGCAAAGGCAGTGGCAAATGACCTTGACGCTGAAGTCATCTTGTTGACACACGCCCACGGCGATCACGTCGGCGATTCAGTCGAGATCGCCAAGCGGACGGGCGCATTGGCAGTCTGCAATTTCGAAATGGGCGATTGGTATATGGCGCACGGCGTACAGAATGTCTTTCAAGGCAATCCGGGCGGCACCTTTCGCAATGATTGGATGAGCGCCAAATGGACGATCGCTTTCCACAGTTCGTCCTTTCCCGATGGCACTTACGGCGGGCAGCCCAACGGCTTCGTGATTCGAGGCGGCGGCTCTACAATATATCACGCCGGCGATACATGCCTCTTCGGCGATATGCGGTTGATCGGCGATGAAGGTTTGGATCTGGCTCTTTTGCCGATTGGCGACTGCTTCACGATGGGCATCGACGACTCGATCAAGGCGATCAAGCTCTTGGATCCCAAACTCGTATCGCCCATGCACTACAACACTTTCCCGCCTATTGAGCAGGATCCGGCCGCCTGGGCGAATAGGGTCGCCAGCGAAACAAATGCCACGGCAACCGTCCCGCAACCGGACGGCGAATTCAGCCTCTAGCGTGCTTCTGGATCTGCCTCGTAGAGTTGGCGAATGTAGCGCTCGATATCGCGGAAGGTTGTCTCGCTGTAGTCGAAACCGAGCGCAGCGCTAAGTTCCAGTGAAAGGCGCCGGAATAGCTCCATCTGAAGCAGAAGACCGCCCCACAGATCAGCGGCATCCCAGCTTGTCCAAATCTGCTTGATAGCTTCGACCGCTGCCTCATCTGCCCAAAGCATGATGCGCTTGCCCAGCAGCCAAGTGTTGACGTCAGTGCCGCCTGTCGCGCGGGCCTGCCATTCGAGCAGGCGCAGCAAGTCCTCTTTCATAGTCCAGTCGCGGAACTTCACCACCCAGAATTCGCGCCGGCGAATGAACTGCGCCACATGAATCGCCTCGAACCAGAATTCGTTGATCGTCGCTAGGACTTCTTCCGCGCGCGGCGGGGCAGGTGGCGGGAACACGCGCGGAGAGGGTGGCAGGCTGCCAAAGAGTCCATCTTTGTCCATCGCTTCCCGATAACCTCGCTGATATTCGTCAGTCAGCACGCCGGTATCGATCATTGTCCGCACTTGATCGAGTCGGACAAACTGGAAATCGACCTTGAATCCGTCGGCGAACCACACCAGGCGATAGGGTACGTCTTCGTAGAGCGGGAAGCGAATCCAGACCTCGCCAAGCGAATCCAACCACAGGTCATCATCTGTGTAGCGCTTGATGTCGTCGGTGATGATTTGGACGTCGAGGTCCGAGTACTCGTCAACGCTACCGTCGTCACGAGCGAGCGAGCCAGTGATCACGACCGCGCGGATGGCGGTTTCACGCTTCGCCCAATCGATCACTTTATCAAGAAACGGGTGGTGGATCTCCATCAAAGCCTAGATCGCAATGAGACGAATGCTGCCTAGATTATGGCAGATCGGGCATCTCCTCGCTATAGAGCCAGGCGTCAAAAAGCTCGTCAAGTTCTCGGCCACTGACGCTTTCGGCAACCGCGATGAAGTCATCAGTGGTAACGACGCTATGAGCATGCTGATCATAGTAGCTGCGCAAGATTTCGAAAAAGAGATCGTCGCCGACTTCAGCGCGCAGGGCATGCAAGGTCAAGGCGCCACGAAAGTATACGCCAGGACCGAAGAGCTGCGAAATGTCGATATTGCCTGGCGGCGGCAAGACCGGCGGTACTTGAGAAAGAAAGAGTTGTATCCCGCGCTCTCCGTAAGTTTCCTCCAGGAAGAGCGCGATGAAATAGGTGGCGAATCCCTCGTTCAACCAGATGTCTTGCCAGCGTGCCGGAGCGACGCTATTGCCAAACCACTGGTGCGCCAATTCGTGCATGATTACCGTTGGGTCGGGCGCGCCATTGCCAAATATGGACAGACTCTGGGTTTCCAGCGCAGCCGGGAAGCCGGGCACGATGACGACGCCGTATTCGGCGAAGGGGTAAGGACCGACTGTTTTGATCAGCCAAGCCATCATTTGCTGAGTAATGCCAAAGCCATTGATGAGGCTGGTATCGGCATGCTTCGGGAAGTAATTGCGAATGGGCACCGGTCCCGAATCATCGCGCGCTTCCACATAGTCCCCGATTGCGACTATCGTCAGGTAGCTCGCCATCGGCTCTTCCATCTGCCAGACAAATGTACGGGTAGCGTCGTCGTTTTCGATTACTTCACTCAGCATGCCATTCGCGGCAGCGGTCAGGTCCGCCGGCACGGTGATGTGCATCGTGTAGGTGGCTTTATCAAGCGGATGATTGTTGCAGGGAAACCAATTCATTGATCCCGACGGCTCACTGACTGCCGCGAAATTGCCATCTTCCCATTCTTGCCAGCCTAAGCGAGTGAAGGGTACTCCTGGATCATCAATGGGTTCGGGCACACCGGCATACTCGACAGTCACGCTAAAGCCTGCGCTCTGCGCAAGTGCTTGTGCCGGCGCGATGACCAGTTCGCTCTCATTGCGCTCGAATTTGGCAGGCGCGCCGTCTACGCTGAGCGACTCGACCGATAGCCCATACAGATCGAGATTGAAACTGCTCAGGTCTTCAGTGGCGATGGCAGTGATGACTGTCGTGGCCGAGATATGGTTTTCCTCGGGCGTGAAACGCAGGCTGATATCGTAATGCTGTACATCGTAGCCGCCGTTGCCCAATTGCGGATAGAGACGATCGCCTAGTCCATCTGCGCCCGGCTGTTGCGCCAAGGCTTTGAACGGGACGATGCTCGGCGCAAGAATGAGAAGAACTACAAAGAAATGGCAAATCGGCGAACGGCGAAAGCTTGTCTGACAGTACCTTAGGAACATGATCAACCTCCGATGGTAAAGCAAGCTTGGCGCACGAAATCTTTAACTATGGAAACCGCTACTAAACTATTTAGCTGGTATTTTACAGCGTTCTCTCGAAACGTCGCAAATTGGAACCATCTGTTGGCCACGCGTATCACTACGACGCGATCTGTGCTAAAATTGCGGCATTGTTCGCCCACACAATTGCGGAGATTCTGTATTTGCATTCATTAGAATTTGCTCATCATATTGTAGATCTCGTGGAGGATCGCAAGGCGGAGGATATCCTCCTGCTTGACCTCAGACCCGATAATATCATCGCCGACTTCTTTATCATCTGCAGTGGCGATAACGAGCGCCACTTGCGCGCCTTGACCGAAACTGTCCGGCTGGATGTAAAAGACCGATTTCAGCAGCTGCCCTTCACCAACGAGGGGACAGCGGAAAATGGCTGGGTCGTGATGGATTATGGCGATGTCGTGGTGCATTTCTTCTCGCCGGACCGGCGCGACTATTATCGGCTGGAAGAATTGTGGGACGCCGCCTCGAGAGTGATGGTGCGGATACAGTAGTCCCCAACAGTTGATTTCCACCCCACCCAACGCAATAGAGGAGTGACCCCCATGGAGCCGATATTCGCCGACGTCATCAAACGCCTGGAAGCGATGCACGCAGACTATTTGAATTACATGGATGGTTTGACGATCGAGGAGTTGGATTGGTCGCCCGGCCCCGAAATGAATTCGCTCTGCGTGCTGGCGGTTCATGTGACAGCAGCGGAGCGCTTTTGGGTTGGCACGGCGATTGGCGACCCGACCAAGCGCGATCGTCCGGCGGAATTTCGCGCGAAAGGCTACGAGCTTTCCGCGCTAGAGGCATGCTTTGCCGCGAATATCGCTTACTACAAGCAAGCATTCTCGACACAGTCATCAAGCCGCTTTGGCGACATCGTCGATGTGAGTCTGTTCCGCGATGGGCCGCCACAGCAATGTACGCGGGGCTGGGCTTTGCTCCATGCCCTGGATCATACAGCCGAACATTTGGGACATGCCGGCATGACTCGGCAACTGCTGGATCGGCGCTAGCTTAAGCGTTTTCAGCAAATTCCTTAAACGCTTCCATGGTTTGGCGCGTCTGCTTACGGAACATGCTGCCCGGCATGAAAAGCGACATGATGCGCATAAGACCGTGGAATTGAAAGTCGGAATCGAGCACCCAACGGGTCGTTTCGCCCTCGTCGTAGAAGAAATTGAGTACGATATTATGAACGCCTTTGGCATCGTAGGTGGCGGAGAATTCGTCGGGCATATCCCGCACGGTAATCGTCTCGACCATTTCAGTCCGACGGCTGCCCATTTGGTATAAGAGCTTGGTCTTGGCGCCGGGCATGCCCGGCTCGCCACTGATATGATCGTGACTGAGTAAGCCCTCTTGCCACTCCTTGAGATTCTCGAAACTGTCGAACAGTTCAATCACGCGGTCGCGTGGCAGATTGATAATCACTTCCATTTTATATTGCATCGTGTCTCCCCCGGTGCCGACCCATTTTGCAAACCTTTGGTATTATAGCGAAAAATCTGCGTATTGCAGCGACGCCTTACTCAGCGCTCTAAAGTGCGCGGTCAAGCGCTGGTCAAATGGCAATCGGGCATAGGCCGACGAAACACGACCCTGCGCGTACCATTCCGGTGCCAGGCGATCAAGCAATTGCTCATAATCGGAGACGATATCGTTAAGGGCTGTTGCATCGAGCAGATTCTCGACGATGGCGTAACCCTTTGTGGCGATTTCCTGCTGCAGCATACTGATCATATCCTCGACCTCCTGATCGCGGGAAGTGTAGCGTAAGCGGGCATAGGCTGTCAAAGACCAATGCGATTCAGTCGCGTTCGCGGAGAAATGTAGAACAGGACTGCAGCAAGATGACCAAGCCAAAGATCGCGCTCAGCGTGAGCACGATGCAGGCGCCTGATGGAATATCGAGGTAGTAGGAGGCGTAGAAGCCGACGATCCCGCTGAAAATGCCGATTAAGCTGGCAATCACAATCATATGATGCAGCCGCTTGACCAGCAGCCGCGCAGTAGCCGCTGGCGTAATCAGCAATGCCAGCATCAGCGCGATGCCGACTGCCTGAAGACTGGCGACGATCGTGACGGCGATGAGCAGCAACAGCAAGATTCGTAAAGTCTCCACAGGCAGGCGCAGGCTGTGCGCCAGGCTGAGATCAAAGCTGACAATCAGCAGCTCTTTGTACAGCAGCAAGATGATCAGCAGAACTGCCCCTCCCATCGCCGCTACCATCAGTAGGTCGGACCGGCTGATGCCATTGATGCTGCCGAAGAGGATATGCGACAGATCGGCAGTATAACTCGACTGTGTGCTGACAATGGCGATGCCCAAGGCAAACATGGTCACGAAGACGATGGCGATGGCGCTGTCTTCCTTTAGTTCCTGATTGCGCGTCAGCCAGGCGATCACCAGTGCCGACACAATGCCCGCGCCCAGACCGCCGAGAAATAGATTGCTGGCCACATAGCCGCCACTCGCGGTATAGGACAAGGCGACGCCAGGCAAGATGGCATGCGAAAGGGCGTCGCCAAAGAAAGACATGCCCCGCACTACGACAAAGCAGCCCACTACCGCGCTGATGCCGCCGACCAGTATCAGCGCCAGCATGCCGCGCTGAATGAATGCGTAACTAAGCGGTTCGGATAGGAAACTGGTAACGTCCATGCTGCCTGCTCTATTCGAGATCCTTGCTGAACATTAACAGGTCGTCGCCATGATGGAGGACCGGCGCCGCGGCGCCGAAAGCAGCACCAAGATTCTGCGCCGTAAGCACTTCGTTCGGCGGACCATAAGCCAGAATCTCCCGCCGCAATATGAGCACCTTGTCAAAGTGCAGGGCGGCATTTTGCATATGATGGGTTGAGAGCAAGATGGTGATATTGTGCTTCGTCAATATATCGAGCGTATCAATGATCTCTTGCTCGGCGGTCTGGTCAACGCCGGTGAATGGTTCATCAAGAACCATGATGCGCGTATCCTGCGCCAAGGCGCGGGCGATGAATACCCGCTGTCGCTGACCGCCGCTTAGCTCGCTAATCTGCCGGTTCGCCAAGTCGCTCAGGCTGAGGTGTTCCAGGATGTCGCGCACGATATCTTTATCGTTCTTGCCCGGCCAGCGAAACCAGCCAATGTGGCGGCTGCGCCCCATCATCACCACATCGAAAACTGAAGCCGGGAACGACCAGTCGATTGCGCTTTGCTGCGGCACGTATCCAACATTGCTATGGCTGCTATGGCAATCTTCGCCGTATATCGAGATATGGCCCTGGGTGAAGGGCAGCACGCCGACGATGGCTTTGAAGAGCGTACTCTTGCCAGCGCCGTTGGGACCGATAACGGCAACCCGCTCCCCTGATGCGACAGTGAAAGTTATATTGTCCACCGCTTGTCGGTTTCCCTGGTAACCGGCAGCGACCTGCACAGCTTGCAGCGCCGCTTTATCCTTTGCATCTGAACGCGCGGAAAATGCCATTTCATTCCTCATTATTCATCCGGATTACTGCTTCGTTCATCTTCCGAACCGTGGGCGCCGCCGTGCCCCCTTGTGTTGCGCAACTATTCGCCTATCAGCGCCTCGACAATCGTCGTCACATTGTAACGCATGTAGTCCAGGTAGGTGGCGGCGGGCCCACTGCTGTCGCTGAGCGTGTCGCTATACAAGCCGAACATTTTGACGCCCGCTTCGCTGGAAATAGTCCTCATTGTGCTGTCCGACGATTGAGTATCGCTAAACATGGCGGGTACGCCTTCCGCGCGGATGCGATCGATCAAGGCGGCGATATCGCGCGCGCTTGGCTCAACCATGGTCGCCATCCCCGGAACGACTGTGGTGACGATTTCGAAGCCGAATGTGGTCGCTAAATAGCCCAGTGACTCGTGGCTAGTTACCAAGATCCGCCTCTCCGCCGGCAGCGCTTCCAGCGCCGGCAAGATGAACTCCGCTTCCAGCGCAACCAGCTCTTGTGCATAGTGGGCTGAATTGGCGGCGTAGCTCGCGGCATTGCCCGGGTCGGCGGCGCTCAAGGTGTCGCGGATCATCAGCACCCAGTAGATCACATTGTGCGGGTCCATCCACAAGTGCGGATCGCAGGCGCCCTCGCCGGGGGCATGCCCAATGTCATCGTGACCGTGCTCAATGCCGCAGTCAATGTCCCCCGCGCGACCTAAAGTCGTGAAATGCGCATGGGCGCCTTCTTCTTCTCCGACCAGCGCGGCGAATTCAGCATCGTGGTCATCGCACTCACTTTCCATCACCGCATCGTCGTGGTGTTCGTTCCCCTCTTCGTGCTCATCTGTGTGATCGTCATCTTCGTCAGCGTGGTCATCATCTTCGTCTGCATGGTCGTCATCTTCCTCGTGCGCGTGCGCCTCGTCATCTTCCTCGTGCGCGTGCGCCTCGTCATCATGCATCGCAGCGCCAAAAGGTCGAACTTGAATACAGGCGGATGCGTTGACGATATTTGCCGTCTCGCCGGCGCTCTCTATGGCATCCAGCAATCCTTCTTCAAAACCCGCGCCGTTGATAAAGACAATGTCGGCTGAGGACAAATCGGTTAGATCGCCCGTCGAAGGAATGAAACTATGAGGATCTGCACTCGCTGGAATCAGCGAGCTGACCGTGGCTTGGTCGGCGGCCACATTGCGCGCGACATCGGTGAGAATACTATGCGACGCGACCACAAGCATCGCTTCGTCTTGAGCTAATGGGCTGAGGTTGGACAAAGTAATTCCGATAATGGACAGAAGTAGCAGACTAATTCCGCGCCGCATGAATCGTATCCTCTCGGTTTCTATTGATACCATGTCTCATTATAAACTGAACTGTCGTGATCGTAAACCTTTTTAGCGTGGTTGCATGGGATATAATCGGATTACAATCGCGCTTGTGTGGGCGCTTGCTCTTCCTGTTCAGCAAGCGTACTCGCGGTTAAACTCTGAACTATGAGACGAGTTTCGCAGACCTCCGAAGATACTCAGCCCCTGAAACCGCTAAGGCATGATACTCAGCCCAATGTCGTTGCCGGTCATCGACGGCGACTGGATCGGGGCCGTTGGGTACTGATCATGCTCATCACAGTAACTTCTTGTACCCTGGTCATGACGGTTTCCTTGTTCGTCCGCGCGCTTCCTCTACGTACGTCAGTCGATTCTGGTAACGAACTAGCAGTCAGCATCCACTATGGAGGATCGCTGCGTACCATATTGACCTCCGCCGAAACTGTGGGGGAGCTGCTTAACGAAGAGGGGATTGCGCTGCCGGCAAACAGCATACTATCTCATGCGGCTGGCGAGCGCTTGCATGATGACATGATCCTCAGCGTCAAGCCTGCCCGCAGCGTCACGATTGTCGAGGACGGAAAACAGCGCATTTTTAATACAGCTTTGGAAAACCCACTGGAAATCCTGCAGCAAGCCGGCATTGAGGTCAGCAGCGCCGACAAGCTCTGGGTGAATGGCGCGCTTGCTGACTACAGCGCCTTGCCCGGCTGGACCGTTCCCGCGCGGCATATTCAAATTCGCCGAGCCTTAAGCTTGACTGTCATCGACGACGGCCGGCCATCGACGATTGTGACCATGGCAGAAACTGTCGGCGATGCGCTTTTCGGCGCCGGGATTTCACTCTATCTGACCGACGAAGTGAACCCGCCGCTTGAAAGCGCTGTCACAGCCTCGCTGACGATCACGATTGAGCGGGCGATCCCGGTTGAGCTGCTGGTGGACGGCGTGGTCATAGAAGCGCGCACCAACGCCGCGCGTGTGGCCGATGTGCTGGTTGAACTCAACGCGCCGCTCTTCGCGCTGGACTTCGTGACGCCCCCGGGTGATACCGCCGTCAGCGAGAATATGCGGATAGAAATCGTTCGCGTCACCGAAGAGGTGGTCACGCGGAGCGAGACTATCGCCCATGAAACGCTGTATCAGCCGGATGCGCAACTGGGTATAGACCTGCGCGCAGTCGCCCAACAGGGGCGGGATGGCAAGCGGGAGATACGCAGCCGGGTGCGTTATGAGAATGGCGCCGAAGTCAGCCGCGTCGTTAGCGAATCGGTTGAGATTGCAGCGCCAGTTAATCAGATCATCGCGTACGGAACTAAGATTGTCGAGCAGACCGTTCCTGGCACCGCGCTATCCTTTTGGCGGAAACACTGCGTCGTCGCCACCTATTACACGCCGACAGGTAATCGTACCGCGACTGGTACCGAAGTCTACAAAGGTGTGATCGCTGCCAAGCGCCGCTTCATTCCCTTGCGCACCCGCGTTTATGTGCCGGGTTATGGCGAGGGAACGATATTGGATACTGGCGCCGGTCCGTCCAGTACCGACTACTGGATTGATCTCGGTTTCGGCAGCGAGGAAGAAGCTAGGCAATCGAAAGCGGCGACTCGCTACACGTGGGTCTACCTGCTTTGGCCCCCGCCCGCTGATATCAATTACCGGCTTCCGCCTTGGACGCCGGCCCGTATTCCGTCAGGCAGTTGCGCCTAATTCTCAGCCGCTAGCTCAGCCAGTGCCTGCTGCTGCGTCTTGACCGCAATATACGGCTCTTGCCACCACTCGGGGAAAGCCTTGCGCGGTTTATCGAGGAAGTCATCGAGGATGCGGCGGATCATCGGCGCAACGACTTCGGAGCCTTCACGAGAGTGCGCCATCACGCCGGCGAACGCGATCTCCGGCTCTTCCCGCGGCCAATAAGCCACGAACCAGGCATGCGGGTTGGCCGCTGTTTCTGCCGTGCCCGTCTTGCCACAAATGGTATAGTCGGCGTCGTCAAAGACGAACCAGGCGGTGCCCAGGTCCTCAACCGTAGTGACCTTGCACATGCCATCGCGCACAATCGCCAGTGCTTCTGCATCCAGCTCCAGCGCGTCGACCACCGTCGGTTGATTCTCCAGTCTATAACCGGGCTCGCCTTCGCTGCCGATATGGCTGACCACGTATGGCTGCCAAAGCGTGCCGCCATTGGCAATCGCGGCTGTCATCTGCGCCATCTGCGTGACGGTGACGGCGACATTGCCTTGGCCGATGGCGTTGTTGATGGCGGCGGCGACTTCACCGGGCGGCGCAACTTCGCCCGCCGCTTCAATGCCCAGTCCACGTATGCCCGTCTGTTTGCCGAAGCCGAGCATCTGGGCGTAGTCAGTGTGCATTTCGGGCTGCGCCCTATACATCAGCGCGCCAACCTCATAGAAGAAAGGGTTACAAGATGCGGCCAGCGCCTCCGCCATCGAAACCGATCCTGCGGGATCTTTAGGCGGCGTTTCCAGCAAGCGCCAATCCGTGCGCACCGATTCGGAGTCGCCGTAATTGCTGCCATACCAGTAGTATTGGCAGTCAAAGCGTTGATCGCCCTCCCAAATATTTTCCGAAGCGGCAGCCAGCGCCGTAACAATCTTGTAAACCGATCCGGGTGTGTATTGCTCGGCAAGCGCCTTGTTGACAAAGGGATTGCGCGGATCGCGATTCAGGCGGGTAACTGCGTTCAGCACATTGTAATCTGTGGCCGGGTTGAATGTATGCGGGTCGAAACTGGGATAACTCGCCATCGCCAGCACCTTGCCGCTATTTACATCCAGGGCGACGAGGGCGCCACCCGCGGTGAGCAGACCCCAATTCGGTGTGGCATAAGTCACCGCGTCCGCCATCGCCTGCGCCATGATCGCCTGCAGCTCACGGTTGATGGTCAAGGTGATTGAGCGGGGGGCCTCGCCAATTGCGCCGGCCAACTCTCGGATAACCGTATTCACACCTTCGACGATTCGCAGATAGCGTTGTGGTTTACCTGCCAGCGTCTCTTCATAGGACAGTTCAATGCCCGCCCGACCGATCAAGTCGCCGCCGGAATAACCCAAGGCCTCCCATCTTTCGAGTTCGTCTGCCGGCACAGCACCGATGTAACCAACAATGTGCGTGGCGATGCCATGGCCGTAATAACTCCTTGATCGGTACGTACTCACCTTGTTGAACGTGCCTTCGGTCTCGCGGATGGCGCAGTCCGCCGCCAGTTGCTGCCGGTAAGTCGCGTATTTATCGCTATCGATTTCCGCGATATGGAAGAACGTTTCGTCGAGATAATTCAGGAAGATCTGCCCGAGAGTCCTGATTGACTGGCGGGTAACCTCGGCGAGCGTGTTGAGGCAATTGTCGACGTCGGGCATATCCTGTTGGATCGCGTAGAGGCTGTACACCGTCGCATCTTGCTGCGCCAAGGGCGTACCGTCTTCCGCATAAATATTGGCGCGATTCGGGAATTCCGCCCGTTCTTTCAGGCGCGCTCTACTCGACATGCCACTGATGATATCCATTGGCGACCAAGCGATCTTCCAGCCGCCTTCTTCAATCAGGCGCATCACCCGCTTCTCATCAGCGACCTTGCCAAATGTCGGCGACTCAATGACTACATCATGTCTGACGATCGCCGTCGTACCCTGATATTCCACCCCAAACAGCGTAAGCTGCACGCCGGCAAAACGAACCTCGCTGTGTGCAGCCGTATACTTGTCGATGAAGCTCCGCTCAGGAAAGAGTTCGCGGCTGCGCTTGGCGATGAAACTGTACATCGTTTCGTAATCCTCGCTATTCCAAGCCGCGATGAAGGCTTGCAGGACTTCGGCAGGGTCGTTGCTGGTGGTCTGCGCTTCAGGCACCGGCGTGTCGGCAACGGGCGCTCGGGAGTCCTGCAGCAGCGCAGAATCGCAGGCGCTGAGCATCAACAATATGAAAAGCAAGATCAGGTGCAGCGGACAGGCTCTCATTTCTCGGCGCCAAGCATTTCGGAGGTTGCTTCCGTCAAGCCCTAGGGCTCAATCGCTATGAATATATTGATTATGCCTTTGCCGACTTGGAATGGCAATCTGAAGCGACTTGACGCAGCCTGCGCTTAGGCTGCGATCTGCTTGTCTCTTTCCCTAGATTGCCCTAATATGTCAGCTCTTGGACCAATGTTTTCTAAGGCTTTGACGGGTCGATACTCGCTAGGAGTGCGTCAAGCTCGGCGAGCATTGCGGCTTATACATAATCAAGCCAAGGCAAGGAGTACTATGCAAACACCCTCCAACCCGAAGGCGCATGACGAGCTTACAAGGCAGCATATTTACGAAGCGAGCCTTTCCTGTTTCCGCCGGCAAGGCTTCGAGACCGTGACCATGCAAGAAATAGCTGCCCAGGCGGGCGTTGCGCTTGAGACGGTCCAGCGCCATTTCCCTGACAAGAAGACGATTGCCCGGGCGCTTTATCAGCGAAAAATAGACGCCTTGATTGCGCATATTGAAGGGTTGCCCGCAGGGATACTGGCGGATCGTTTTTATCAGGTGTTGACATATGCCCTGCAAACGATGTCTCAAGATCGTGAGGCGACCATGGCAGTATTCACCGATGCGATTGTGGATGGCAACGATTTTGATCTCATGTCCGGCTCGCAAGCGCAGCGCCTCTCGTCAGCCTTTCATCGCCTGGTGTTGGAGTCTGAAGATGCCTTGCGTGAGCCTCAAGCGCAGGAATTGGGCGCCGTGCTCTACACCCTTCAAATGATGGTATTGGTCTTCTGGTGTTATGACCGCTCGCCGGGACAGATGTCGACGCGAAGCCTGATGAGTCTGATGCACAATCTCTTCAAACAGCTGCGGCCGATGTTCTTCTTGCCGATGATTCCACAAGCGATTGCCCAGTTGGCGGCGATTATACAGCCAGCGATGGAGCCTGAGTCAATAAGCGCCGCTGCGCAGAACGACGCGCGGGATGGTGAGCATCAAGATCTCGATGTCCATCGAGATTGACCAGTTGTCGATATAGTACATATCCATTTCGCACATCTCGTCGAAGGGCACGTTGCTGCGCCCACGGACCTGCCACCAACCAGTGATTCCAGGCGTTATCTGCAAGCGCCGAGTGTGTCGCGGTTCGTAGAGCGTTACTTCGCGGGGAGTAGGTGGGCGCGGACCGACCAAGCTCATTTCGCCACTGAGCACGTTGATGAGGTTGGGCAATTCATCAAGGCTGGTTCGCCTCAGGAATCTGCCGACTCGTGTGATGCGCGGGTCGTCCGCGAATTTCGGATGACGCGGATCTTCGCCCGATTCTCGCAGCATATCTTCCTCTAGTTCTTCAGCGCCCTCAACCATGCTGCGGAATTTCACCATTCGGAATTGCCGGCCATCTTTACCGACGCGAACTTGCCAGAATAAGACAGGTCCGGCGCCTTCCAGCTTCAACGCTAGCGCAACCAGCAGGCTGACGGGCGCCCAAATCGGAAATCCGACTATCACCAGGATCAGATCCAGGCTGCGCTTGATCAGTTGATTGGCGCGGCTGAACGAGCGATGCGCGCCGATGCCGAGAAGCGGGATGCCATCGAGATTCTCGACCTGCACCTGACGGATGTTGAGCTGCATGATCTCCGGCACGATCCGCAAGTCCGTCCCGGTCTCGCGACAGACTTCGGTAAGCTCCTGTATACGATCGTAGTGCTTCCAGCGGAAGGTGATGATGACGGTGTCGACATATTGGGCTGCGATGACCTCTGTCATTTGAGTGGTGTCGCCGAGCGCCGCTACTCGTCCCATGCCAACCGCGCTCTTTTGCGCGTCATCGTCCAGGAAGCCGATAGGGCGGTAACCCAACTCAGGGCGAGCCAGCATAATGCCCAGCAAGGACCGGCCGACATCGCCCATGCCGATGATCAAAACGCGCCGGATCCCGATCCCGCGGTGGCGGAGATAAGCCAAAACCCACCGCCGTATCAGCCGAGATAAGGAGCCGATAAAGAGCGTTAGCGCCGCCACATATATCAGCATCAAGCGACTGGTCGCCAAGGGCTGCAGGATGAAGAACATCGCCAGCACGATAACGATGGAAACTGCCACGCCGCTTGCGATCAGATAGACTTCTTCCAGCCAGGCTCGCCCCACGATGTTGCGGTACAAGCCGTTGCGCTGGTAGTTAAGCCATATCAGCAGGGCATACACGGCGGCGAAAGGGATATACGGTCCGAAGTCGCGCTGAATAGGATCCAATACCAGACGGATGATTTGCAATTCGTAGCGCAGTACATAGGCGATGCCAAAAAGAATGAAGGCGAGCACGGCATCAATCAGCGGAAAGAGCCAACGCGGCTCAATAGTAGGGCGTTCCGATAGCGTCAGATGTGTGTTCATATCATTCTGCAGTCAATACCCGCGGCCACGGCGTTTGCGCAGTCTGGAAGAAACCCGTAATTAGGACTCAAGGCCCGCCACCTTGTCGCTTTTCCTCAGTGGGAGGTCACCTTCTGCCAAGACCTTGCGATAGCTGCCGAGCGTGAGTTCGGCAGTGCGTGCCCAGCTGAACTGCTTCGCCCGTTCCAAGCCTTCTGCGCGCGCCGAATCTCGCCATGCCTCATTGAACTTGACATTCTTGAGTTCATATGTCCAGCGATCCACATCGTTAGGCGGGAGGCACTTACCCGCCTTTCCCACCACCTCCGGTAAGGAGGAGGCATCCGAAGTGACCACTGACGTACCGCAAGCCATAGCTTCCAACACCGGTAGACCGAAACCTTCAAAGACCGACGGATAGAGGAAGGTTTCGGCACAATTGTACCAAAGCGGCAAGTCTGAGGCAGGGATGAATCCAACATGCTTTACGCTGTCGCGCAGTCCAAGTCGCTCGATATCGGCGAGCACATCCTGACCTCGCCAGCCTATGCCGCCGCCTAAAACTAGTGGCAGCCTCTCCGCCGGAGACAGGCGCTCATATGCCCGCAGTAGCAGCGACAGGTTCTTGCGCGGTTCGAGGGTTCCTACATAAAGCCAAAAGCGCTCAGGCAGCGTCTGTTTGAGACGAAATTGCTCAAGTTCCGTCGGCATCAGCACGCGAAACCGCTCTTGGTCATAGCCCAGCGGCGTCACATCAATCTTGCTCGCCGGCAGGCCTAGCAGTGCAACGAGGTCGTCAGCCGTGCTTTGGCTTATCGCCAGGACGCGCCGGGCTCTCGCGCAAGTGAGCCTGGTCATGCTGCCAAGATATAGGCGGCGTGCGGCGCTCAACCTGGCGGGAAAGCGCATGAAACTAAGATCGTATACAGTAACCACCATCGGCGCGGTTAATATCAACGGCGCGACAAACGCAAGCGCATGATACAAATCAAATTGCCGCAGCTTCAGCGGCTGAACGGTTTGCTCCCACAAGATGCGGCGCAATGGCGACTCTGTATCAAGGCGAGCGCGTGACAGGCTAACGCCGGCGAATGTCGCCGAATTGGCGGCGCCGACAAGCGCCTCAAACTGCCAGTCGATGGGTGCAAGGGAAGGCAAGTGGCGGAGTAGATTGGCGATATAGCCGTGGATTCCTGCCGAACGATACCCATGTTCCTGCGAAAGCAGATGCGCATTGAAGCCTATTTTCATAGACATCAGTATAGCATAGCAGGACTTCCTACCCAGCTCGGCGGTTCGACGAGACTTCTGGTGACTCTGCGCGCTACATCAGTTCGCACCCCTTGATTTATCGCTTGGGCAGGGAATTGAAGCGTGAATGTGACGCAAGCTCCAAGCCTCTATTCCAACTGCACAAACGACTTGTCGCGAATTAGAATAGCGCGAAACGCAAGAAGATCCGCCACTATATGGACCAGAGTATATACATCGCTACATTTTACAAATTCGTGAGCTTGCCGGACTTTCGGTCCTTGCAGCAACCCTTGCTGCTTGTCTGCCGGACAGCTGGGGTCCGCGGCACGATCTTGCTGGCGGAAGAAGGCATCAATGCCTCTATCGCCGGCGAGCGCTGCGGTGTGGATAAAGTGCTCGGCTTCTTACACCGTGATGCGCGTTTCGCCGACCTGGTGGTAAAGGGATCTTTCCACAGCAGCGTCCCGTTCCAGCGAATGAAAGTGCGTTTGAAGCGGGAAATCGTCGCACTGAAAGTGCCGGACATTGACCCCATGGAACGGGTTGGCACTTACATTGAGCCAGAAGACTGGAACAATTTGATTGAACAGGATGATGTCATTCTAATAGATGCGCGCAACGAATACGAAGTCCGGATGGGCAGTTTTCCCAAGGCGCATAATCCGCGGACCGACTCATTTCACGAACTGCCGCTTTATCTCGCCGAAAACTTTGACCCTCAGGAACACAAGCGAATCGCAATGTTCTGCACCGGCGGCATCCGCTGTGAGAAAGCGACTTCGTATTTGCTGCAGCGCGGCTTTGCGGAGGTCTTCCACTTGCGTGGCGGCATATTGCGTTACCTGGAGAAAGTGCAACCGGCGGCGTCCAAGTGGCAAGGGGAGTGCTTTGTCTTCGATGAGCGAGTGTCGCTTGACCACGGTTTGCAAAAGGGCGAGATCGTAATCTGTGATGATTGCAAATCCGTGGTCAAACTGACGGACAAGGAATGTCTGCAATGCGGATCAACGAGTTTCCTCTGAGCCTGTCCGGCTTTCTTCATCTGCAAGAGAAGCGCGAGGAACAGGTGGTGGTGATCTAAAACTGTTTGTGCTTACGTTTGGCCAGCCATAGCGTGTACGACGAATAAGAGAATCACAAAAACAAGAAATGCAGTCAGCAGCGTCAGCTTCGTCATCGGGGATTCGCTTAGTCTTTGTTATCGATTGATAAATGTACATGGCATCTTGATCCGTCGGCGATAATGTTAGCACTATCTCTAATACGATGCTCGGCGATGTTGCGCTATCATCAACGCGGATTGCAATGTGTGATTGTCTGCTTGCTGATAGAGCCTTTAGCTTCTATGACGAGAGCAAGATGCCTTACTGCCTTATTTTTAACACATTTCGCAAAGGATGTAAAGCAATTCCTTGTATGAAATGTCCAACTATAGGTTTTTCCCGTCGAGCTAATAGTTTGCAACTCACTTGCACAGTGCGCAATAATTTGCTAGGATATCAGGATGTACGCTCGCTGTTAGATGCTGTCCTAGTTTGACCTGTTATCATTACTAGGCATAGTGTCAGCTATGATTATCAGAGAATCATTAGGCTGTGTTAAGGACTCTCTCTGAACCTCGGGCAATAGTTATACAGTAATACGATACTTTCGCAAAGATCTCGAGATACGTTGTCTAACGGGCATGGCAAGAAACACTTGTAGCTGCTGAGAGTGCCCGTTGATTAACTATTGCGAGTGAGAAGGGGTCCTCCTATTGTGCGTAGGAAGATCGTGCCTCTACATCAGGTTTGTGCCGTCGTATAATGTTCAGCATAGTGAACGTTTAGGGTCTAGTGTGGATGCAAATTGGAATCATATCAGATGTACATGCCGATTATGGTGCGCTAGAGGATGTGCTCTATAGATTTGAAAAACACCATAATGTAGACCACATCTTGTGCGCGGGAGATTTGGTCGGGCGCGGACCCGATCCCGATCGAGTGGTCGATCTGATCCGGGCATATGGTATCCCGGTGGCGCGTGGAAATCATGATGAATGGGTTTATGGTGTGCGGCAAGACAACCGCCAATTCTTGCAAGATCTGCCCCTGGATTGGCAGGGCGAGTTGGCGGGACTGAGCGTTTACATGTGTCACGGCAAGCCCGGCAACAATTTGTGGGGCATGTACAAAGATCATCTTTCGGAGACCTATTTGACGATGGTGCTCAGTTCGCTGAATGCAGATGTGTTGGTTACCGGGCACACGCACTTGCCCTTGCATATCAAGACGCAGCAAGGATGTCTGGTCAATCCCGGTTCGCTTTATACCTTCCAATGCGCGCGCGCTACATCACATACCTATGGCGTACTGTCCTTACCGGACCTGAACTTCCGCATCTTCGACGCGAACGCGAACTGCGGAGACCCGCCCATCGAAATCGTTTAGGCGCTAGCCTGGACGCAAGATCGGGACAATTTGTGTTTCCATGCGCGTTCTGATGCTCTCAAAAGCCTGCATCGTCGGCATTTACCAGCCGAAACTGGAAGCCATTGCCCGGCGCGATGTGGAATTGACTGTGCTTGTGCCACCCGCTTGGCGCGACGAGCGCGGTGTCCAGCATCTGGAGCGCAGTTACACAACCGGCTACGACTTGCGATCTATACCAATTCGCTTCAACGGCAAGTTCCACTTGCACCATTATCCAACGCTGAGCCGGGAAATGGCTGCTGTTCGGCCGCAGATCGTGCACATAGACGAGGAGCCATACAACCTGGCGACTTGGCAGGCGCTGCGCCTTGCTCGGCGCCTTGGCGCTAAAGCCCTGTTTTTCAGCTGGCAGAATATCCTGCGCAACTATCCGCCGCCCTTCAGTTGGGGTGAACGCTGGGTTTTGCGCAATGCCGACTACGCACTAGCGGGCACCAACGACGCCGCAGGAGTGCTCCGCCGTAAGGGTTACCGTGGTCCGCTTAGAATGATTCCGCAATTCGGCACATCGGAAGCGCTATTCCGTCCAGCGGAGACGACGCCGCGACGGCCCTTCACAATCGGATATATCGGAAGGATCGTGCCGGAGAAGGGCGTGAAAATCTTGCTGCAAGCGCTGGCGCAGCTCAATGGCGATTGGCGCTTGCGCCTGGTCGGCGACGGCCCGGCTAGAAACGAAATGAAAGCATTGGCGAATTCGCTCGGTGTCAGCGGGAATGTTACCTTCGCCGGCCAGCTTCCATCGGCTGATCTGCCGGCTGAGTATCACAAGATCGATGTACTCGTTCTGCCTTCGCTGTCGCGCTCGAATTGGAAGGAACAATTCGGCCGCGTACTCGTTGAGGCGATGGCCAGCGGCGTGCCTGTAATCGGCAGCGATAGTGGCGCCATACCGACTGTGGTTGGCGAGGCGGGTCGGATTGTGCCCGAAGCCGATGTGTCGGCGCTGTCGCGGATGCTGAGAACCCTGCGAGATCAACCTGCTTTGCGCGCGGAAATGATATCGGCCGGACGCTCGCGCTTTCTGACGCGCTTCACGCACGAGAGCGTGGCGGCCGCGACTGTGGAGGTCTATCAGCAGTTGTTGATAAGGCCAATATGATGTGCTATTCTTGAATCACTATTGATTGTTTTTCATACGGGATATTTTTGCACTGACTTAACAGTTGAAGGTTTTGCGAAGATAGAGACACAAGAAATTCGGATCAACCGACTTGAAGAAATGATGGGCACGACCTTGGAAAGCCAGACGGCGACCTTGCGCATTCTGAGGGATATATCGACACGTGTCGAGGAAAACTCGGCTCGTTTGGATGAGCATTCAACAATCTTGAAGGAACATTCCATCATACTGATGGAGCATACCGCGATATTAAAAGAGCACTCCTCTCGATTGGCAAACCTGGAGCGGATAATGTCCAAGGTGCTGGATGAATTGGTGGCGATCAAAGAAATCCTGGTCGCGTCCAGAGGCATGGGCTTCGTCCCCGAATCTGACGACAAAGGTTAAAATCTCAATAGCTCTCCTCACGACATCGTATATACCTTGAACATCAGCCGGGCGAGAGTCGACGCAATCGGCGGATGAAATCGACGCTCTCCAACTTGCGTTCGAGCAGATGCGCGATGTAGCCAAGCATTATCCGCTCGGCGCGCTGGTGTAAGTCCGGCGTGATGCGCAGGCTGCTTACCCCGTCATAAGATTCGCTGCTGCGCTGAAGATGACGCAGCAGTTTCAAGGTGTCGAAGCTTATCTCGAGCAGGCGTGAAGCAACTTGTGGAGCGGCGGCTCGGCTGACGACTCCGCCTTCCTCGTGACTGAAGAATTGCGGCTCGGGCATTAAGCTTGTGCGCGCCACCACACATTCTTGCAATTCCGGTCGGAAGCCGACCAAATCCAGCAGTTGCAACTCAAAGAAGCGTGCCGCCAAACGCGGATCAGCGGCATCGGCAATGCGCGTCAAAGTCTGATGCAGCAGCAGAAACAAGTCGTCGTCGTCTTCTTCGTCGGCGGTGAAGCGATCAAGCAACTCGGCGACATAGTTGGCGTAGGCGCCGCGCTCCAGGTCCTCACGTAATCCGAGATAGGGATCTAACAGTTCCGCCTGCGACAGGATATCGAGGTTGCGTCCGCGGTGGATGAGACAATCGCTGCGGGCGAAGAGTTCCACGTGGCCGCTGACCTTGGCGCTGGGCTTGCGCGCGCCCTTGGCGATGGCGCGGATCTTGCCGTGATGCGGCGTAAAAAGCGTCAGCAGTCGGTCCGATTCGCCGAAGTCGCGGCGGCTGAGGATGATGGCTTGGGTGCGGAATTGGCGTGCTGGCTTGGGCATGGGCTGGCGTTCGTATGTAGGGCGGTTGAACCGATTATACATCGGGGGCGCCTGGTGCGGTCTCGGCGCTACGTCACAGTAGCAACAACCCACTGCGTTGCCACCTAAGCACCGACCCGCTATAGTCTGCGCAAATGCAAGATTAACGCGCAAGGAATCCCCACATGGCCGACAAGCCCGAAAACGACAAGTCCGCCGCGCCTGAAATCAAAGAAAAAGAACCCATCATCACTTCACACCGGCTCGAGCTCGCGGACGCGACCCTGTCCTACACCGCCACCGTCGGCAAGCTGCCGCTCAAAGACGAGAAGGACAAGATCGTCGCCCAGATTTTCTACACCGCCTACATCCTCGACTGCGACAGCGACCCCGCCGAACGGCCCCTGATCTTCGTCTTCAATGGCGGACCCGGCGCAGCCTCGATCTGGCTGCACATGGGCGCCCTGGGTCCGAAACGCGTCGACATGGGCGTCGAAGGATTCATGCCACCGCCGCCGTATCGACTGATTGACAACGTCCACACCTGGCTCGATCTGGGCGATCTGGTCTTCATCGATCCGGTCGGCACCGGCTACTCGCGCGCGTCCGACCCGGCTGACAATGAGAAGTACTGGGGACTTGAAGCCGATCTGGAAGCGGTCGGAGAATTCATCCGCTTGTATCTCTCGCGCAATCTGCGCTGGACCTCGCCACTCTACCTGGCGGGCGAGAGCTATGGCACCACCCGCGCCGCCGGCTTGGCCGGTCATCTGATCGACCGCGGCATCGCCTTCAACGGGGTGATCTTGATTTCGACCGTGATGAATTTCCAAACGCTGCGTTTCACCAAAGCCAACGACTTGCCCTATGCACTCTATCTGCCGAGTTTCTGCGCGACCGCCTATTATCACGGCAAGCTGGATGACAAGTTGCAATCCAGTCAATTGCGCGAACTGCTGCGCGAAGTCGCCGTGTGGGCGGAAGCGGATTACACTGTAGCGCTGGCGAAGGGCGACCGTCTGACTGAAGAAGAGCGACTAACGATCGCGGAGCGCTTGTCAAGCTACACCGGGTTATCGCTGCGCTTCATCCTGGGCGCCGATCTGCGCGTCAATATCATGAGTTTCTGTAAAGAATTGCTGCGCGATGACAAGCGCGCGGTGGGACGTTTGGACTCGCGCTTCATCGGCATCATGGCATCAGCCGAGGGCACGACATTCGATTTCGACCCGTCGATGAACGCCATCGTCGCACCCTATACGGCTGTCTACAATCAATATGTGCGCCAGCAGTTGGGCTACGAGACCGACCTAAATTATGAGATTCTTAGTTCAAAAGTCAACGAAACTTGGAGGTATCAAGGCGGGCAATTCCCCGATACTAGCGAGGGTCTGCGCGCCGCTTTCGCCAAGAACCCCTTTATGAGGGTGCTGGTGGCGCAGGGCTACTACGACCTAGCGACACCATTCCAGGCTGCTTACTACTCATTAGCGCACATGGGTTTGGACGCCAGTCTGAGGGCAAACGTCGCCATCGAGGAGTATGATGCCGGGCACATGATGTACCTGCATGAGCCCTCGCTGGCGAAACTGAAAGCGGATGCAACAGCCTTCATTGCGGGCGAATAAGAGCAACCGCGTCAGTCGGTGTTATGGCGCATGATGTCCATCCACATAACCAAGCCGCGCCAGCGCCCGAATCTCGCGTAATGTGCCTCGATGTCTTTCACGCTTCCCTTGACGCCCTCGTTGTGACGCGCCGCGAACATAGCATGGCAGGCGGTGTCGATGGCGATCTTGTCGAAATGCCCGACCATGCGGACGACCGTGCCGGCAGCATAATCACCGAAACCCTTCAAGGACTTGACCGCCTTGTATAGGCTGTCGCTGTCGAGCGCAAGCCAGCGTTCGAGATCGACTTCACCGCTGGCGATTTGTTGCGACAACTGATGCAGGTATGCCCTGCGGTAGCCGGCGCGCAATGCGTTAGTGAGTTCGTCAAAGTGCATAGTTGCGATGCGCTGCGGCGAAGGAAAAGCATGGCAGTCGTGGATTGTCGGATGCGGCGTGCCAAGCCGGCACAACTGCCGCGCCATGTTAATCGTCTGAGACCAACTGCAATTGGTCGTCAGCAGCACCTTTGCCAAGTCCTCCCACAAGCTTGGGCAAGCCAGGATGCGGCCGCATCGCTCCGCTTCCAGCCACTGGTAGCCGTCGTGCGCGGACATTTCGCTGTAGAATTCGCTCAAGTCCCAATCGATACTGAGCATGCGCCTTACAGCGGCAGTGAGTTCAGCTTCCAGCTCAGGGGTAAGTCGCGCGCGGTCGAGGAGGTCCACGCGAACGCCATTCTTCATCTTGCTCATTTGCAGCCGCTGAACCTCGCCGCCGGCAGTCTGAAATACATATTCCAGCCTGTCCGCCTGCTCGTCCCATTTGAAAGGCGGCAGCATCAGCCAGCCGTGGCTGAGCACGGTTGCCTGGAAATCGAATTGTGGCGTCGTCGCGATCGTGAAATGAAGCAAGGTCACGCCGGCATCTTGTCTAATACGTCTTGAATCTGCTGCAAGTGATTGATGCCATGCTGGGAGTACACGCGCGCCAGCTCCTCCAGGCTGTAATCGGGCCGATCGGGACCAGATCCCCGACCTGCCTTGCCCCATTCTTCTTCGGTCATGTTCTCCAGCAGGAGCGCCCAGCGCGCATGGAGACCCTCAAGTATTTTCAGCGAATACTCAATATCGGCGTCTTTGGCATCTGGAAGCTCAGCGATGGCGTTGACGTCATACGAAGTGAATTGAAAACTGGGACTGGTCAAAACCAGCTTGAAGCGGCGAATGCAGACCATGTGCGTATCGGCAAGGTGGTGGATATTCTGGGCGATTGTCCATTCCGGCGCGTTGTAAGCGGTCGTCAGTTGCTCAACTGACAGTCCCTGAACTTTTTCGCGCAATAGGGCAGGCAGCTTGCGGAATGCATCAATATAGTCAGCGCGGCTATTCATGTGGGTTTCTCCCCGGGTATGTTAGATTATGCCGCTATTGTAGCGAAGCGGGGATGCGATTTCTAATAGCAATTTGTGAAGCACGCGACAAATTGCTATCGCGTGCTTCAACGGAATTCTTAGCCTTAGTTGTTTACCTCAGCATCATCTCCCGGCGGTAGCGCTTCTGGTTCCAGGCCGGGGACTTGGGGGATCTCCTGACCAAGGATAGACGAGAAATCAGTGAACATTTCTATCGTTGAATCTTGCATTCTAGCCAATTGCTTGCGCCGTTCCTTCCATTGACGCTGCATCGACCGCTCTTCACTGCTCACCTGCTCTTCCAGCGCTTTCCAGGTTTCTACCATGCGTTGGATGCGCTCGCTGAATCGCGGGCTGGTTAAGTATTGGTAAATCGCATCCATTTTCAGTCCTTGCCCCTGGATTGCTCGCTGCAGGCGGGTGCTCTCTATCAGTTGCGAACGCAGAGCCAGCGCCAGTGGCAATGCACCCTCGATGCTACTGATCCAAACGCCTTCCCGCAACGCGAAAACCCGAATATCGTCCGGCAATGTCTCGGAGACGATAACGCGCAGATGTGCGCCAACGCGGTCGGCATCGTCCTTGACTTTCGCTAACCAATTGTCGCTCCAGTTCTTGGTGCGCTTGGCTTCCCAGACCACAATGCCACAGGCATTCAACACCCCATCAAAGACTTCCTGCTTCAAATCAGCGCCGTACTGGCCTTGACGAATATCTGTAATCTTGTCAATGGGGAAAGTTGTTTGCAATTGTTGCTTGAGGTAAACCTCCAGCGCTTCGCCCTGCAACTCGCCGGATCTCTGCCTGAGTTTGCGCCGCATATCGGCCAACTGTTTTTCGAGACGCTGATTCTCGATATTGCGCTCTCCTCGCTCGATGTCGAATTTCCGGGCTGCATCTTCCTCCGCCTTGGCGCGTATCTGCTTCTCGCGTTTTTCCCGCGCTTCATGGTCGGCTTGCAATTGTTCCTTTAGCGCTTGTATTTGTTTTGCGCTTTCTTCCAGTGTCGCCTGGTTGGCTTTTTCCGCCTCGGCGCGTATCTGCTTCTCGCGTTTTTCCTGCGCTTCATGGTCGGCTCGCGATTGTTCCTCTAGCGCTTGTATTTGTTCTGCGCTTTCTTCCAGTTTCGCCTGGTTGGCTTTTTCCGCCTCGGCGTAGATCCGCTCCTCGTTTTCGCGCAAAGCAGTGTTGATTTCCCTACGCTTTTCCGCTTCGAAATGCGCACGGAATGTCTCGCTGAGCTCGAAACGTTCTCCACAACGAGGGCATTCGACCAGTTGGTTGATGTTGCCATTCACGCTAATATTGTCGACGTCCATTATTGGTTGACTCCTCTTTACGTCTGTCTCGGTATTGAAATGCTCATCTGGTGATTAAGCGCTTAGAGACGACACATCGAGCAAACTCTGTGCGAATTGCTTCGCTAGTACTGCTGACAAGTCGCTACCTCGACTTTATCAAAGCAAATTACCTCTTTGAGGTAACATTCCGTCTGAATTACATCCTCAACTAACTGAGTATCTCCAGTTACTTCAACTCCGTCACTAAAATCTGTTATTATTACTTAGAACATGATATTAACCTTTCATATAATTTATTGTATTACTATTTTATCATAAATTTATAATTTGTCAACCCCTAAAATTTCTTAAATATGTTATATTAGTAATCAAATGGTATAAACTCTTCTTATAGAGATACCTCTGAATACTTACCTATCAAACCATCAGTAATAACATCATCTACATCAATCTCTGATAGTCGCGACACATCAATGCCGCTGTAAAAGCATGGGTGTGGCAGAAAGGCCAATCCTCGCCCAGCCTTTGGATTGCAGGAAACAGGCATATGCGCTACAAACGGTACGAAACATGTGTCTAGGAAAAGCAGTCTTATGACCACGACTCCCGACATTGTTGGCATCGGCGTGTGCACAGTCGACCATTTGGTTACAGTGCCGCGCATGCCGCATCGCAACGAGAATATGCGAGCGCTCAACTATAGTCGGCAGCCGGGTGGCTTGGCTTCTTGCAGCCTGGTCGCCGCCGCCCGCCTCGGCGCAAAAACCAAAATCATCGCCCGCATTGGGGATGACGATATCGGCGAGTACATCCGCCGCGATCTGTGCGGCGAAGGCGTGGATGTTTCGCGGCTGCTCGTTGAGGCGGGCAGCGAGTCCCATGTTTCGGTGATCCTGGTTGATGAGCCGACCGGTGAACGCAGCATCATCACCCGCCCACCGACCGGCTCGGCGATCAGCCGCACTGAAATCAGGCGCGAAGACATCAGCGCAGCGAGAGTCTTGTTCGTTGATAATATTACCGAAGCTACTTTGCAAGCGGCGCATTGGGCACGTGAGGCGGGCGCAAAAGTGCTGCTTGATCCGGCTAGTCCCTACGCCGAAATCAAGCCGCTGCTCTCCCTGGTTGATGTGCCAATCGTGCCGGAGCAATGGGCCTCTGCTTGGCTGCCCGATCGGTCGCCGTCCGTGGTTGCTGAAAGACTGCTTGACGAAGGCGCGGAAATCGCCATTGTGACCCTGGGAGAACGCGGCGCGGTGGTTTGCTGGGAGCAAGGTGTGCAGGAGATCCCGGCCTTTCCCGTCGATGTAGTGGATACGACCGGTGCCGGCGATGCCTATCATGGCGCATTTATGTACGCCCTGCTTCAAGGTTGGGATGTTCCGCGCATGGCAAAATTCGCTTCCGCTGTCGGCTCAATGAACTGCCGCGCTTTGGGTGGACGCGGCGCCTTGCCCACGCGCGACGAGGTGAATCAGTTCATGCGGAACAGCAATAACGAGCCAAGCGAATACTCTTAGCTATGAATGACACACAAACGATATGAGAATATTGTTATATTGTGGTATAGACCGCGAGTTTATTATAATTCCACCTGTGCACGTGAAAAAAAATGCTATACTACTATCCGAGCATTGACTTAAAGGAGCAATTGTCATGAACAAAGCAGAATTGATTGGTTTTATCGCTGAAAAATCTGGGCTGAGCAAGGCGGATGCCGGCAAGGCGCTTGACGGTTTTGTCACGTCTGTTACGGAGGCGCTGCAAGGAGGCGAACGGATATCGCTGGTCGGTTTCGGCTCTTGGTCGGTCGACGAGCGTGGAGCTCGCACTGGACGCAATCCGCGCACCGGCGAAGAGATCCAGATTGCAGCGAAAAATGTCGTCAAGTTTAAGCCAGGCGCCGGTCTGTCTGACGCTGTAAATTAGACCGTCTATGCCATCAACTTGGGGACACGAAGGTGGAGACCCGCTGATGGATAAATGAGTCAACATCAGCCTGCTGTATTCTATTCAGCAGGCTGTGCTGTTTAATAGCGTACATTACTTATATTACGTTGCAGCGACGAAGATAATCGAGGCACTCTTCTAGGTCCGCGACAAGTTCAGAGGCGTGCGTGGGCCTGTCTTCATGTGGGGAACCTTCGAGCACCAGCCAGCCACGATAGTCTATGGAACACAGCGCGCTTCCGATCGCCGCGAAGGGCAACGTGCCTTGGCCCGGCAAGCGTCGATTATTGCCCACCAGGTAAATGACACTGATTGCCCCACTGTGCGTGACCAGACACTCCGGCGCATCGCGCTCTTCCAGCGCCATATGGTAGCTATTGGCTGCGATGGTGATGTTGGGATGCTCGCCAACCTCTCGCCGGAAAAAAGCGGCGTCTTCAAGGCGGGTCAAAAAGGTGGTCTCAGTACGATTGACCGGCAGAATCGCCAGCTTGGCATCCATGGCATCCGCCAAATCTGAGATGCCGCGCAATAGCCAAATCAGCAGCTCTTTCTGCAGGTCCATCGGCGAGGCGAAGGGTGTCAGATCCGGCAGGTCGGTGACGCCATAATGTGGTACGAAAGTAACGTACTCCGCTCCCAGATCGAGCGCGCAGGTCAAAGCGCGGCGCAGCATATCCACGGAGTCAGCGCGCAATCTCCGGTCAGCGGAGAGCCAACCCGACGCTTTCCCCATGTTCACGCCACTTGCTGCCAAGTTGTGCTCCTGCAGCGCGTCGTAGATTTCTGGCACTCGAGCGTCCAAATCGTCAGCCAAGAATTCCACGCCACTGAAGCCCAGCTCAGCGGCCTTCGCCAGCCGCTGCCGCAGATGAGTACCGGGCAGCATTTGTTCTTGAATGGCGAGCTTTCGCATGGCTCAACCGGCTAGCTTTGGAACAGACTTGAGTACATCCGCGATCAAATCGTCGGTGCGCAACCCTTCTGCCTGACCCTCAAAATTAAGCAGGATTCGGTGCCGCAAGGCAGCCGGCGCCACCGCCTCGACGTCTTCAAAGGAGACATTGCTGCGTCCCTCGAGGAGGGCGTTGATCTTCGCGCCGATGATAAGCGCCTGTGCCCCGCGCGGGCTGGCGCCATAACGAGCGTACTGGCGAAGCAACGGTGTGGCTTGTTCAGTGTCGGGATGGGTGGCGACGACGATATGGGCGACATACTCGCTGACGTGAGTGGGTATCGGTGTGCTCAGTGCCAGCTTTCCCATGCCGATTACTTGCGCGCCATCTGCGACCTTTTGCGCGCGTGGCTGCTCGACGCCGGTGGTGCGCTCCAGTATCTTTACCAGATCCTGAACATCGGGAAAGGCGACATTCACCTTGAATAAGAATCGATCAAGCTGCGCCTCGGGCAAAGGATATGTACCTTCCATCTCCAGCGGATTCTGCGTCGCCAGTACAAAAAAAGGCGCGTCAAGCTGGTAACCGTGCCCGGCTACAGTAACGGTCTTTTCCTGCATGGCTTCCAACATGGCAGATTGCGTCTTGGGCGTGGCGCGATTGATTTCGTCCGCCAGGATCAGATTGGCGAAAATCGGTCCCGCCTGGAAGCGGAATTGGCGGCGCCCGTCCTCGGTTTCTTCGAGAATGTCCGTACCCACGATATCAGCCGGCATCAGATCCGGCGTGAATTGGATACGGGAAAACTGCAAGTTGAGCACATCGCCCAGGGTGCGGATCAGCATGGTCTTGCCCAAGCCTGGTACGCCCTCCAGCAGGGCGTGCCCACCCGCCAATACGCATATTATGGTGCTGCGCACGACCTCAACCTGCCCGACGATGACCTTGCCGACTTCGTCCTCGATGCTGCGGGCGATTTCGCCGAATTGCGCCAATCCGATTTCTGCGGTCGCTGCGTCGCTCATGGTGGGCTTACCTTCATGTCAGTTGCCGGCAGTTGCGCCATTATAACTTGAAACGTTTGACGGGTGAGGGGTGGGAATACCAAGGCTTCTTTGCTCGACGGGAAGCTGCCAAACATCATATAATCACGTTTATGGAAGCGACGCCTGAACCTAAAGCGTACTTGATTCGCGAGCGGGAAAAACGGCTGCAGAGGGAAAACTTCGCCGTCCTGATGCCGGAGAATCCCAACAAAGATCAAGCCTCACGCCTGCGTTTTTATATCGAGTGGTTGGCGGAAAACCGACTGACCTGGTATCGGCCCGACCTTCAAGCCTACCGCGACTTTCTGCTCTATGAACGGACGCGCGTTGACAAACGAGGCGACCGGAAGCCCGCCACGCTTTCACCACAGACCGTGGTGGCGCATCTGGCGACGATTCGCGGTCGCTACAGCGAGTTGACGCGCAGTAATGAAGTGCGCGACCGCTTATTCGAATTGACCAATCCCGATGACACGGAAGCTGAACAGCGCGCGCTTGTTGATGAGTTGTTCGTCCGCATGATGAACGATGTACATCCAGCGACTGCGCCGGTCAAACTGGTCGATAAGCAGGATGTCGCCGATAGCGAGCACCTGCGGCTCAAACCCTGGCAGGTCAGCGCTCTGGTGCAGGCGCCTGGCATCTCCACGCTGCGCGGCTTGCGCGATACGGCCCTGATGACCGTGATGGTCTGCACTGGCATACGAGCGGCTGAGACGGCGGCGCTTCAAGTGGACGATCTGCGCCAGCACCTCGGCGGTGAATTGTCGCTGCGGGTGCGCGAAGGCAAAGGCGGCAAGCAGCGGTTGATTCCCTACGGTCCGCTGGATTGGTGTCTGATGTATGTCGATGCCTGGCTGCGAGAGGCGGAGATTAGGGCGGGGCAAGTCTTCCGCGGGATACGGCGCGGCGGAAAGTCAGTGCGCACCACCGGCATCGGCGCCTGGACCGTCAACGATATCATGAATGCCTATCCGATCAGCATCGACGGCGCGCTGCGCTTGGTCAAACCGCATGACTTGCGCCGTACCTACGCGCGCAACGCCTACGACTTCGGCATGGATCTCGAGCGCATTCGGCAAAACCTGGGGCATACCAGCCTGCAAACCACGCAGACCTACATCGGCGAACTGGACGGCCGCGACCGCCATCCGCCCAATATGTTCAGCCCGCCGCACGACCAGCAGAGCCTGGCGCTTCTGACGGGTCGTGAGATTGGTTGAGCGACCGTGTCGGTATCTGTATTACGCTTCCGCCGCCGTCTCATCCGCCGGGATTTCGAGTTCTATCGCCTGCTGGATCAACTGACGGAAGGACGGTTCCGGTAAGGCGCCGGGCTGCATGAAGATCATCTTGCCCTGCTTAAACACCGCTATGGTAGGAATACTGCGGATCTGAAAGGCTTGGCTCAGCCCGGGATTGGCATCCGTATCCACCTTGACCACGCGGACTTGACCCGCGAATTCCACCGCCAGTTTCTCCAAAATCGGACCGACCGTGCGGCAGGGTCCGCACCATTCAGCCCAGAAATCTACCAGCACTGGCAGCTCATGTGACACGAGAATGGCTTCCTGCTCGAAGGTCGCATCGGAGACATCTAGCGGCTTGTCTAGGACAGGCGCCAATTCTTTTTCTTCGACGGTGTCTTCCGCCTCGGCCGCCGGCGAATCTTCGGCGATTGCCTCTTGCAATTGACCAATGTAATCGGGCAGGTCGCTCGCCCAGGGGCGGGAACGCCGCCAGAAGACTTCACCACGATACATACCGATCAGCAGCGATTTGTTCTGATAATCGAAACGACTGCTCAGCGAGTGATTCGTCCTGGGATCTGCCTGCGCGAAGACGATGCCTTCTTCTTCATCGGATCCCTTTGTGAACGCCGTCTTGAAGTCGCTGCGCAGTTTGTCGTTGCCATCCGAGATGAGAATAAGCGCGGCGGAATCGCCGATTGAGCTGTCGAAGTTGCTGTCGGTGAGGGATTTGATTGGCATTCCAATGTCCTAGCGTAATCGACCCGTAAGTATTCTGTCGAACAATAATCAACTTCCGCTTTCCTCTTGCACCGGCATTTTCTCGAGTGCAAGCGATTCTTGGTGTTTCTTGTCTTGCGCAGCAGGTTTTTTGGCGTCCGGTTGTTCCTGTAGCTCGCCATCCTCATAAACACTTACCCGAACGCTACCAGGTTCGGCAGTGCCTTTAGCGTATTCGAGTGCTTGCTGCGCACTTTCTATCAGTCTCTTGCCGAACTCGGTCATTGTGGTCGCTCCCTGTAAAGCCGTGCGATGCTGGCTAATATGATACGGAGGTCATTCGTTTCGGCTTTCGTAAGATTTGCCTTGCTGCTCTTGGCATATATGTCAAGCAGGAACACCGGAATATCCTCGCCGCTATAGTATGTGACGACGCGATAGCCGCCGCTCTTTCCCTTCCCCTGCATTGGAATCCGGACTTTCCTCGCGCCACCCGTACCAGAAATAACGCTCCCTAATGTCGGATGTTGCGCAATGAGTGTCTTGACCGAGTCCAGTTCCTCGTTGCTCAACCCAAGCTTTTTGGCCTGACGTATGAAGCTGAGCGTTTCTACAATCGTCTGCATGTCACCATCTAAAAGTATACCCGCTTGCGCGGCGCCTTTCAATCATGCGGCATTTAGCTACCCCGCGAGGCTCTCGATGTACTCCAGACTTTGATGACGGAAATACGAGTCATAAAGCGTGGCGTAATGCCCGCCATCTGCCATCAAGGTATCATGTGTGCCCGACTCAATGATCTCGCCGTGGTCGAGTACGATGATGCGGTCGGAATGCTGAATCGTCGACAGGCGATGGGCGATGACGATTGATGTCCGCTTGCCCAGCAGCGTATCCAATCCCTCCTGGATTAAGGTCTCAGTCAAGGGGTCGACGCTGGCGGTGGCTTCATCCAGAATGAAAATCGCCGGGTCTTGCAGCAACACGCGGGCGATCGCCACCAGTTGCCGCTGACCCATCGACAAGCTGCCGCCGCGCTCACCGACTTGCGTTTGCAAACCGTCTTGCAGGCTCACCAGCCAATCACCGCGCCCGACTTGATGCGCAATCTCTTCGACCTCTTCATCGCTGGCTTCGGGCTTGCCATAGCGAATATTGTCCGTCACCGTGCCATCGAAGAGGAAGGGAGTCTGCGTGACCACGCCCAACTGCGAGCGGTAGCTTGGCAGGTTGAAATAGCGGATGTCCTTGCCGTCAATCAGCAGCTCTCCGCCTTGAAACTCGTAAAAGCGATTGATCAGCTTGGCAATGCTCGATTTTCCCGAGCCGGTATGGCCGACAAGCGCCAGCGTTTCGCCCGGATGGATGCGCAAGCTGAAGTCGCGCAATACAGTTTCGCCGAGGTTGTAGTGGAAATCCATGCTGACGAATTCGATCTCGCCGCTTAGCGCGTCGACCGGTTCATCGGCTTTCTGCTTGACCAGCGCCTCAGCGTCTAACAAGCCAAATACACGCTCACCGGCTGCCAAACCCAATTGGAATTGACTCCAGAATGAAGCGATGCTGGTCAAGGGAAACCAGATCATACCCATGCCCTGAATAAAGAGATACCACTCGCCCGCGGTTAGCACATCCTGTTGCGCCAATCTGATGCCGAAATAGACGACAGCAGCCACGCCGACGCCCGCGATAGTTACCAAGATAGGGAAGATGCTGCCGAAGACGAATCCGTTGACCTTCTCGACTTCGTAAGACAGTTGATTGACCGTCTTGAACTCGTCGTAAATCATCTGCTCGCGGCGGAATGCTTTGGCGACGCCGATGCCGCTGATCGATTCCTGAATATGGGCATTAACGGTGGCGAGCTGTCGGCGCGAGTTGGTGACTGTGCGGCGCGCAACCGCGCGAAACTTGAGCGCCGTGTACATGATGAAGGGCATGATCGCGATCAAGACCAAGGTCATATTCAGGTTGACGGTGAAGAGATAGATGATGAGCAGCACCACGAGTAACAGCCGGCTCATCAAGTTGATGGTTAAGCGCACGGTCTCGGAAAAGGCATGTGTATCGGAAAGGACGCGGCTGACGATCTTGCCGGTCGCGTACTGATCGTAGAAAGACATATCGCGCTCGGTAACCGCGTTGAAGGCGTCTTCGCGCATATCCAGGGTGACATCACCGACCGCCTCAGCAGAAAGCCATTGGCGAATCAAATTGGCGACCCAACCCATGCTGGCGGCCGCTGCAAGCAAGAGCGTCGTCGCAATCGGATCAAAGGTTTCCGGCGTGAATTGCAATTGATCCAGGGATCGGGAGACCACCACCGGCAGCAGCAGATCCATAAGCGAGCTGAGGAATACCACGCCCGCCACCACCGTCATCTTCCAGAAATGCGGCTTGAAGTAAAGGACTATGCGTTTGACCAGCGCCCAATCGGTATAAGAGCGGTCGTAAGTTTCGGCATCCAGCCCATCCATTATGAAGCCCATTGCGCGTCTCCTTGGCTGGTCAATTGCCCAACGGGCGATTCGGCTATACCGTAACGTGCGAAGATGCGCCGATAGTGATCGGAGATCCTCAGCAGTTCTTCATGCGAGCCGTTGGCAATGACCCGTCCGTTTTCCAGCACGATAATGCGGTCCGCCCAGCGAATCTGTGAGAGCCGATGGGTGATTAATATCGTAGTGCGTCCTTCCTGGGCGCGCCGCATCGCTTTCTGTATCTCGTCCTCGGTGGCGCTGTCGATGGCGCTGGTGGAATCATCGAGGATCAGAATCCTCGGCTGCCGCAAGAAAGCGCGCGCTAGAGCGAGCCGCTGCCGCTGCCCACCGGACAAGGTAACGCCGCGCTCGCCGATTTCGCTCTCGTAGCCGTCATTGAAGGCGAGGATAAAGTCATGCGCTTGCGCTTCTTTTGCGGCGCCCTCGATGTCAGCCTGCGACGCATCTTCCACGCCAAAGGCGATATTCTCCGCAACGGAGCGCGAAAACAGGAAGATATCTTGTTCGATCTTGCCCATCTGCGAGCGCAAGCGGTCGAGATTCCAGTCACGCACATCGACGCCGTCGATAAGCACGCGCCCCTCATCCACATCGTAGGTGCGGCTGACCAATTGCGATAACGTCGATTTGCCGGAGCCGGTCTGCCCGACGATCGCCACGGTTTGCCCCGGCTCCACTTTGAAGGAGATGTCTTCCAGCACAGTATTGCCGTGAAATTTGAAGGTGACATTGTCAAATTCGATGACGCCTGCTACCGGCGCGCTGTGCCCGCTGAGGTTCTCATCGATATCAGAGCGTTGGTCGATCAGCTCAAGGATGCGGCGAGCGCCGGCAATGCCGAGCTGAATCATGCTGATGGAGAAAAGCGAGATGAAGACCGGGAACTGCAGCACGCTCATCAAGCCGGTGACGGCAATGATATCGGCGATACTCAAAATGCCTCGGCTGTACATATGCAGGCAATGCAGGAACATGAAACCGAAGGCGATGCCGAACATCAGGAGAGGCAGATAGGCCGCTTCGATCTTGCCTTGTTTCACAAAGAACTCACGAAACTTGCTCGCGTTGCGCCGGAATTTCTTGCGCTCTTCGACCTCCTGTGCCGCCACCTTGACGATTTCGATACCGCTGATCGTCTCTTCAAGTCGGGCGCTGAGCGCGCCGTATTGCGTCCGCTGCTGCATCATCACTGGTTCCAGCCGCCGCATATATCTGCGCACGACGATGACGTAAGACACGACAAAAAGCAGCGGCACCAACAAGAGTTCCAGATTAATCGCGGCGATGTAGATCATCGGGATGGCAAAACCGAGTACCATATCAAAGATGAACATGATGCCCGGATGGATCACAAAATGCAGTTGACGAACGTCATCGGTGGCGCGCGCCATGACATCGCCGACGCGCTGCTGATCGTGGAAGGTCTGGCTTTTGCCCAGCAAGCTGGCGTATAGCTCATGCCGCGAATCGCGCTCGACCCGCGTGGATAGGATGACCATGGACATCGATCCTATCAGGGAGAAGATGCCATCCGAAACCGAGGCGATCAATACAGCGAGACTGACAACGATGACGGCCCTCGCGTCGCCGCCTTCAATGATCAGAGCCGCGCCTTTGCCGAACAGCACCCGCGCCGCGGAAAACGCAATATACGTCGAGGTGAAGCCCAGCAAGCCGACGATGAAATAAAGTTTATGTTCCCAGCAATGCGAGATGATCCAGCGGACAGCGCTGCTCCGATTGTATTCCCGCAAGCCTTCAATAGAGAACTCACTCTTGTGAGCCAAGATGCTCTCCTCAGCAATATTCGTGTAAAAGCAGTGTAGGGACTTCGCATTGTACACAGATTGGTTGAGCGCCGTAAGGGTGACGATATGATCCTTAATCCAGACACTTCGCAGGTACTTCTCGGCCAGTCAACCTATGCCAAGAGCACTGCTATACTGTGTGTGCAATGTTACTTTTGCGGTCTTGCGCCTGGAGAGCCAGGATGTTGCTACGAGATCCGATTCCGATTTTGAAATGCGGCACAGACGGCCACCATTTTGTAGTCTATGGAGACAGTTGCTCCGGTATATCGGGCGCTCTGCACGAAGGCACATTCAAACAGGTCAATGAGACGATTCGCGCCTTGGAAACGCCGCCTCAGTTTATTTGCTTCCTCGGCGATGAAATCATGGGACTCACCGTTGACGCGCAAGCACTGCACCGGCAATGGCGGCATTTCTTTGACCAGGAATTGTCTTGGCTCGACCGCGATGCCATCCCGCTCTATCACACCACAGGCAACCATACGGTTTATGATTCCGCGAGCGAATCTGTCTATCGTGAAGTGATGGCTCACCTGCCGCAGAATGGGCCGGCGGATCAACACGGATTGTGCTATTTCGTCCGGCGTGGCGACCTGCTAATGATCTTTGTCAATTCCTTGTGGTCGGGCAGTGGCGGGGAAGGCACGCTCGAAACCGCATGGCTCGATCAAACGCTGACACAGCAGGGAGATGCACGACACAAGCTGGTCTTTGGCCATCATCCCGTTTGGGTGGTCAACGGTTACTTCGGCGATTATCAGCGACTGACCGAGCGGGAAAACGGCCTGCGCTTTTGGGACGTCTTGCAGCGCCATGAAGTGTTGGCGTATTTCTGCAGTCATATCCTCGCCTTTGATGTGCAGGCGCAGGGCGGCGTGCTACAGATTTGCACAGCAGGAGCGGGCGCCGCGCACCGGATGCCGCCCGAGCAAGAGTATCTGCATATTGTGCAAGCGGCGCTGGACGCGGACGGCTTGCGCTATCAGACGCTGGATCGGCAAGGAGAGCTTCGCGAATGGCTGTGCTGGAAATGGCAGCTTCCGCCATCATCGGGCTGGGCAGCCTTTGAGCCGACTTCCGCGCTATCGTTAGCGAGAGACTGCTTGCGGCAGGCGCGCGCGGCTATTCTGATCGCCTGGGAAATCACCGCTTGTCTGTCGCCGGAAGCCGGGCATCAGCCGCAGACAATACTATGCGCGCATGCCGAGGGCGGCGCCTTGCCCTACCTGTGGCTCGGCATCAGCGGCATGGAGCAGCAGCTCACAGTTTTACTCAGCCCAGAAGCGAATCGCAGTCCGCATCGCTGGCAGGGACCCGCGCTGCCGGCGGTCCGACAATTCAGTATTCAATTCGCGATTCACAGCAGCATGGGACCGGGCGGCCTGCTCTGGCGCTGGAGAGACGAAGATCCCTGGTCGAGCATGGTCGGCGCTTCGCCCTGGGGCGTTGAGCGTTTGCCTTGGTCCTGCGAATGGCGTATCGGCGAAAGTGCCGGACAGCAAGAGTTTCGCGGCGAAGGCCTGCGCTTGAAATGTCATAGCGAAACTTTCACGTTGACGGACTTTTTGTAGGCATAGTGTTGTCGTAGCGCATTCTGTAAGCCGGCGGTTTGGACATTTGTGCCGCTCGGTCTATCATCGTTGGCACCGAGATACACCAAAGAGGAAGTTACATGGAAGCGATACTAGCCGCCGTGCGCGATGCCGCGAAGCTCTGCCGATTGGTCCAAGAGAACCACCTGATTGCCAACACCAAAACAGCGGGAAACCAGTCGGAGCCGGTCACCATTGCCGACTACGGCTCGCAAGCGATCATCTGTCGTGCTTTGCAGGCGCGCTACCCGCAGGACGCTGTCGTCTCGGAAGAATCAGGCGAGCAATTCCTGCAACTGGTCCCCACCGAACAGCGCAAGCAGGTATTGACGCTCTTGGCGCAGGTATTGGGTCAGTCAATTAGCGAAGCGCAAGTCGTAGATTGGCTTGATTTCGGCGTCGGCAAGACAGCGCCGCGCACCTGGGTGATCGACCCGATTGACGGCACCAAGGGCTTCATTGCGCAGCGGCATTATGCGATCGCCTGTGGCCTGCTGCGGGAAGGGCAGGTAGCCGAAGGTGTCGTGGCGGCTCCCGGATATGGAACTGGTGTCGGCGCCCTTTTCTATACGCGAGACGGCTTGACCTGGCGGGCGCCGCTGGCGGGTGGTGATGGTAAGCGGGTGACCGTTTCGCAGCGGTATGATGTAGACGAGTTCGTAGCGGTGCAGAGCTTTGAGCGGGCGCATGCCAGCAAATCACGCATGGGGCGCGCTCGTGACTACGCCGGACTGGGCGATGTGCAAATCCTCGAATTGGACAGCATGGAGAAGTATGCCTTGGTCGCTTGCGGTGATGCCGATCTCTATATGCGACTGCCACGCGCGGGCAGCAGCTACGCCCACAAGATCTGGGATCATGCAGCCGGCGTCGCGCTTGTGCAGCAGGCCGGCGGTATGGCGACTGATCTCGACGGCGGTCCGCTGGACTTTTCGCGCGGTGATACGCTGCCGAATCCCGGTATGGTGATCAGCAACGGTCAGCATCATGAGCGGGTCGTCGAGGCCGTGCAGCGTGTGATGGTGGAGGGATAGCCTTCAGATTGCAATCGCCTGAGGTCGCTTCTCCGCGATCAGCGAGGCATACACCTCGATAACTTCATCCATGATCGTGTCCCAGGACTGCGTCTCGGCGTAGGCGCGCGCTTGCCTGCCCATCCAGCGCCTATTGTCACGGCTGCTGGCGATTCTCCTCACACCCTCAAGCAGCATGGCGGTATCTCCGCTATCAAAGGTATAGCCGTTGACTCCCTCGCTGACAATGTCGCTGACGCCACCAACGCGTGCCGCCACCACTGGCAACCCGGCTGCCATCGCTTCGATGACTACCAAGCCAAAAGTCTCCAAACGCGACGGAAAGACAAAGATATCGGCGCTGGCATAAGCGCGCGAGAGCCGCTCCCCGCGCAGGTAGCCCATGAATGTCACCGGCAGACCGGCAAATTGCCGCTCGAGATACGGGCGCGCCGGCCCATCGCCGACGAGAACCAGGCGTGTATTCGGCAGTTGCTCAAGCGTCGGCCGGATGTGCTCAATCTGCTTCTCTTGTGACAAGCGACCGACGTAAAGCAATACCGTTTCCGTCGGATGGCCCTGGGTCATCTCCTCACGCATCGCCGCCGAGCGAAAGGCGGGATTGAACGCGCTGGCATCGACGCCACGCCGCCACAAGCCGACATTAGCGATGCCGAGCCGCTGCATTTGCCGCTGCACGAGTTTAGACGGCGCCAAGCTATAATCCGCCCAATTGAATACATTCTTGGTCAATTCGTCGATCAGCGGGCTAGTGAAGCCGAGGTCTAGCGCGCCAACGCGGAATTGATGTGCCAGTCGCGCATAGTCGAGATGGAAGGAGGTCACCATCGGCACTTCCATCCATTTCAACATCGCCATAGCCGGGATGCCGGTCATGACCGGGTGGAAAAGGTGCGCGACATCGGGCTGAAAGGCAGCTAAGTCGCGATAAAGTGACAGGGTGGCGAAACCGAGACGCGCTTCCGGATAGAGCGGCAGCGCCATACTAGGCAAGCTGCGGATCGGCACATCGTTATACCTTTGCCCATCGCCATAACGCGGCGCAATGACCAGCGCCTCAATACCGCGCCGCGAAAGGTGGTCAAGCAGCAGACAAGTCACTTTGACGATGCCATCAACCTTTGGCAAAAAAGTCTCGGTTATGATGGCTATCCGCATGATGCGCTCCGCCGAAGATACTTCATACCATTTTTAACACATTTTATCGCCATAGGTCACGGCGAAACACGATGTCCATAAGGGCGTGTGCTGTAAGTGCGCTTAATGCCGCAAAATCTGGCGCTCTTGTGAAGTGACGCGCATCGCCTCTATAATCCACCTATAGAAATCAAGGCGAAGGCATCATCGCGCATGACCGTCCGCGCTGCATCACATGATCCCAAAGCTAAAACCATTGTCGTCGATGATCGGTCGCCGATGCAGAGCCTGCCATATTGGGCGCGCGCTACCAACCCCATCGTAAGGCGCCACCTCGGCTTGTATTGGCGCACCCTGCCACCCGAATTCCAGCCGATCTTCTATATCTGCGGCTTCTGGGTGACAGCGCTGCTGGTTGGCATCATCTTCCCCTTTGTCACCGATCTGGCGACCACCTTGATCGTGGTCTCCGTGCTAGTGATTCCGGTGGGCATCATCTTTTACCTGCGCGCTCTGTTTTCTATAGCGGCGAACTCGGCAGCGGTGATGGCGGACGAGATCCGCAATAATACTATGCAGTTGCTGATGTCGACGCCGATGTCGCTGGAGCAAATTTTCCTGGGCAAGGTGGCTTCCGCTATCTGGCGCAAAATGGACGACCTGGTCTTGATTGTGCAGGGCGCGGCGATTTTTGGTCCACCGCTGATAATCATGCACTACGCTGGCTTGTTCCCGCTGCGCGAGTCGGGACCTGCTACCTACCTGCTGATCATCGCCATGACAATGACTGCTCTACTGCGTCTGATTCTGGAGCCGCTGATGTTTGGCATGGTGGGGGTCGGCATCGGCGCTTTCGTGCCCTTCCGCAGCATCGCCATGTCCTCATCGGTCGCTTGGGTCGCCTTCTATTTCTTGCTGATCAATATGTTGCAGCATTTGAACCTGCAGAATTTGACCGCCTCGCTGGAACTGGCGAGAGAGGCATCAGAGCTGGCGGTGCAGGCGGCAAATATGCGCGTGGCGCTGGCGCTGGGCTTGACAGTGCTGATTGAACTGGTGCTGCCCTTGGCGCTGCCTTATGCCCTGATTCGGCTGGTCAACGGGCTGTTGCAGCGTCAAATGCGGGCGGGGTGAACATGAGGAACGCTTCATGAAAAACCGACTCTTCTACGGCGACAACCTGGAAATCCTGCACAGCCGGGAATACTTCCCCGATGAATGCGTTGACCTGATTTACCTCGACCCGCCCTTCAACAGCAATCGCAATTACAACGTGCTCTTCAAATCCGAGAGCGGCGCCGACAGCGAAGCGCAAATCACCGCCTTCGAGGACACCTGGCATTGGGGCGAAACCGCCGAAGAGACCTACCGCGACCTGATCACCGATGCGCCGGAAAAAGTCTCCACCGCCATCGAAGCCCTGCTGAACTTGATCGACCGCAATCAGATGATGGCTTATCTGGTGATGATGGCGGCGCGGCTGGTGGAGCTGCATCGCGTGCTGAAATCGACCGGCAGCTTGTACCTGCACTGCGACCCGACCGCCAGCCATTATTTGAAGATTGTCTTGGATGCGATATTTGGCGTGGAGAATTTCCGCAATGAGATTGTTTGGCAGCGAGCGCCTTCCAAGGGTTTGGCAAGTCGTCGCCTTCCAACAAATCATGACATTATCTTTGCTTATCAGAAGACGCAAAAGGCGCACTGGAATGCAAATGAAATGTTTCTTCCGTATGATATGGACGACTTGGATGAAAAGACGTTGGAGCAGTATTCAAAGATTGATGAAAATGGAAGGCGATACAGTTTAACAAGTTTAACTAATCCAAATAGAGACAGACCTAATTTGACATATGACTTCTTGGGAATAAATCGTGTTTGGCGCTGGACAAAAGATAGGATGCAACAGGCTTATGAAGACGGCACTGTCGTTCAAACTAAACCCGGGGCTGTCCCTCGTCAAAAACGGTATTTGGATGAGCAAAAAGGACGACCACTCGGCGACGTTTGGACAGATATTCCGCCTTTGCAGGGTGGTGCTGCCGAAAACTTGCACTTTGAGACACAAAAGCCCTTGGCCCTGTTGGAACGCATCATCCGCACCTCCTCAAACGAAGGCGATGTGGTCCTCGACCCCTTCTGTGGCTGTGGCACGGCCATTGCCGCCGCCCACAAACTCAATCGCAAGTGGATCGGCATCGACATCACCCACCTCAGCATCGCCCTGCAAAAGTACCGCTTGCAAGATATGTTCGAGTTGGTTTCGGGCACCGACTACGAGGTCGTCGGCGAGCCGACGACGGTGGACGCAGCGACGGCGCTGGCGACTGATTCCGCCAACGACGGGCGCTATCAATTTGAGTGGTGGGCGCTGTCGCTGGTGGGCGCGAAACCGGTCGGCGGGCAGGCGGGCTCACGGCGCGGCAAAAAGGGCAGTGACAAAGGCATTGATGGCCTCATCAACTTCTTCGAGCCGGATGACAAGGGCAAGGCGACGGCGAAGAAGGTCATCGCGCAGGTCAAATCGGGCGCGGTGAAGTCGGGCGATATCCGTGATTTGAAAGGTACTATCGAGCGGGAGCAGGCGGCTATCGGTCTCTTCATCACGCTGGAATCGCCGACGCAGGCGATGTTGAAGGAAGCGCTGGCGGCTGGCTATTATGAATCCGCGTTTTGGGACAAGCGTTTTCGCAAGCTGCAAATCCTGACCATCGGCGATTTATTGGGCGGCGATGGCGCCGACATGCCGCCGCAGCACGGCACGCATCGGAAGGCGGAACGCCACAAGTCTACCGATGGCAAGTCGCAGCAGGACTTGATTTAGGGGTATCTCAAGCGTATATTCATCCTGGCAAAGTGTGTGTTTTCTACGAGGTAAATATGTCAGAAGAAAATCAGAGCGAAAGTCAATCCCAGGCATCATCTGATAATCAAACCAGTCCAAGCAATGAAACTACGCTAGATAAGCCTCAAGCTGTTGAACCGAAGCCAAAACCAGAACCTTCCTTTGGAGTCGAGAAATTCCACGATTCCGAAGCATCCACTATTACTTTCGAGAAACGCAATGGATCGGAATAATCGCTTGATTAGTCGAACAGCGAGTTGAATTGGGCATCTACCTATCTCGCATTCTGATGACCTCAACGAGGAAGCTGATTTATTATACTTTCTGCTGTGCTGGCTAATACAGGCCATAAACCCGACGCCTCCAAGACGATCAAACCGATGATTATGGCTATCAGTGTATGTGCCCGTTGAACCCTGCTTCCTTTCAATTCAACAATCTTTTCATTGTGTTCATGGATTTTACAATATGATTTCATCAGGATATCGAAATGATGCTCCAGGGCGCAATATGACCAATCTTGAGCGTTTTTCAGCGATACTGACATAGGTTCTGTTGCTTGCTTTCGAAGCACGAGTGCCCTGATTGACAAATACACAACCACTACGTATCCGATAAAGATCAAAATGAGTAGGGGGCGTTCATTTATTATTTGTTGTATTTTGTCTGTTTCTCCTAATTCGAGGTTGAGCGCCGCTACAATTGCGGCTATAATGTTGATGATTGTAAAATTATGTTGTGCCTTGTTTTCCAAAGTCTTGATAGCATCTTTCTGAGATTGCACGTGGGCTTTTAGTAGTTCTATTACATTTAGTTGTTGATAACTTAATTTTGTATCCTGTTCGGTCATGGTTTCCTCGGGAGATACAATTGTCTGAAAAAGATAGAAAGCAAAACGGAAATCAACCCCAACGGCCGGCGGGCAAGCAAACTAACACAGGCAATGGTATCAAACAATCAAAAACTGCTGTGCCGAAACCAGAACCTTCCTACGGAATTATAGACGAAGGCAGCTTTTGGACAACACTGCTCAAAAGGTCACAAAAGGCGATAAATCAGTAAAATAGTCTTTTGTTGGAAATTTCGCCTGTACTGCCTTAAGTGGTGAAAAATCCTACCCCTTCACAGCGCCCAGTGTCAAGCCGCGGATGAAGTAGCGCTGGAAGAAGATGAATATAATCAGCGTCGGCAGCGACCCAACCAACGAAGCCGCCGCCTGACCACCCCAATCGACTGTGTATTGCCCGGTCAAATTCAAGATGCCGACCATGATCGTGCGGCTGTCCGCCTTCTGGGTCAAGATGAAGGGCCAGAGAAAGTCGTTCCAAATCCAGGTGAATTGCAGCGTCGCCAGCACCGCCAGCGCCGGCAGCGTCAGCGGCAGCATAATGCGGAAGAAAATGCTGTATTCATTCGCGCCGTCAATCAACGCTGCTTCCCGCAGGGCATTGGGCACGATCTGAAAGAAGTTGCGCATGACCAGCGTGCAAATGGGGATGCCGAAGGCGGTGTGAATGATGATGACCGCCCAGAGCGTATCGTAGAGACCGATGTCATTCATCAGGCGGAAAACCGGAATCAAAGCAATCTGTGGCGGCAGGAACATACCCGCCACAATGAAGATGAAAAGCAGCCCGTCGCCTTTGAAGCGGTACTTGCCCAAACCATAGCCCGCCAGCGTCCCCAGCCCGATGGAAAAGAAAGATGCCGGAATGGTCAGCAGCAGCGAATTCCGCAGGTACAAACCAAGGTTGCCTTCTTCCGGATCGAGCACCCTCGCGAAATTCTCCACGGTCAAGCTCGAAGGCGGCGTCCAGTAACCGCCCGCTGTAACTTCCGCCTGCGTCTTGAAGGCGGTCACAATGGCACCGTAAACCGGTACCATAAACAGGATCAGCAAGATGGTCAGCGGGGCATAAAGCGCAATTGTTCGCAGGTGCTTCGCTAGATCTGCCGCTTGCCAACGAGGCTTAGTCATAAAGCTCCTCGGCCGCGGCTATCTGTCGGAAGTACAACACGATGATCACTAAGGTCATCAGAAACAGCACCACAGCGGCGGCGCTACCATAACCCATTTTGAATTTACGGAAGGACTCGCTGTACATGAACACTGCTAACGTGTCCGACTGGTTGAAGGGACCGCCCTTCGTCATCACCCAGATAATCTCGAAGCTCTTCAAAGCATTGATGGCAGTGAGCGCCAGCACCACCACAGTGGCTGGACGCAGCATGGGAAGGATGACCTTTGTCAGCGTTTGCCAATAATTGGCGCCATCAACCTTCGCCGATTCGACCAGCGGCATCGGCACCGAGGTCAAGCCAGCCAGGAAAATGACCATGGTCAAGCCGGTCTGCTGCCAAGCCCAGGCGACAAACACGGCATACAATGCGGTATTGGGGTTCGCTAGCCAGGCTGTGGCGAACTGATCCAGCCCCACCGAACGAAGGAACAAGTTGACGATGCCTAGTTTTGGGCTGTACAGCCAAACCCAGATGATGCCAATGATGATCGGCGACAGGCAGATCGGCAAGTAAAACAGTGACTTGTAAATGGTGTTGATCGGGCGTTTGCCCTGGAGCGCCAAAGCCAGAGCCAAGCCGCCTACGGTCGGCGCCGTCATCGCCAGCGCCAGCCAAATGGCTGTATTTTTGATGGCATTGCCAAAGAGGCGGTCAGTAAAGATTTTTTCGAAATTCGCCAGGCCGACGAAATCAAAATCGGCGCCGTAACCGAGCCAGTCCGTGAACGAATAATACAGCGAATTAAGCGTCGGCAGGATTACGAAAGTAAAATATACGAGTAGGGGAAAAAGCAGAAAACTGGCGGGCACCAACCATTTATAGCGTCGTTGCATAAGATTTGCTCAGCAATGAATCGCCATTATAAATCCCTCCTCCAGAACGGAGAAGGGATTTAGCTTGACAAACGAACACCGTTAATCCCTTGAGGGGGACAAGAGATCAACGGGCTGAAACCATATTGCCACTAGCCTTCCATGCCCATGAATTCGGCAGCGGCTTCTTCTTGAACACGTGCCAGCATCGCTTCGTAATCGCCCGGATTCGCCATGAATTCGGAGAAGCTGTTCAAGCCCACTTCAGCGACCGGTGGCGGTGTCGCCAAATCGTAATTGAAGGCGAAGACTGGATCCGCGGCGATTTCCGCGGCGATGCGCGCAACCACATCATTGTAGTTGCTGGTATCCACCATCAGGCTCGGCGCCAAATTGCCCGCGCCCTCGGCAAATGCCCACTGTACATCCGGATCTGTCAAGTATACCAGGAAGGCTTTGGCGGCATCGGCGTTGGCTGCATCTGAGGAAACCACAAAGGTATCAATGGGACCCAGCGATGCGCGTGGCGTGTCTTCATCAATGGTGGGGAAGGAGAAGTAATCGAAGCCTTCGCCCGGTATCAAGTCGCTACCGGCGTAATGACCACCGATCCAGGTACCCATCAAGGTCATTGCGGCTTCGCCATTGGCGACCTGGTTGGCTGCTTCGTCCCAATCGTAGGCGTTTGCATCGGGATAGAAGTATCCGGCATCAACCAATTCTTTCCACAGGCCGAAAGCGCGTACAACTTCGGGATCTGTGTAAGACGCTTCACCGCTCATCAATTGGTTGCGATAGTCGTTGCCAGCGGTGCGCAGCAGAATCATATCAAACCAGAATTGCCCGGGCCAACGATTGATCGAGCCGAGCGCAAAGGCCGGAATGCCAGCCATTTTGAACTTCTCAGCGACTTCGACCATCTCGTCCCAGTTGGTGGGTACCATGGCGCCAACTTGGTCGAAGAGCGCCGGATTGTAAAACATACCAACCCAGTGCAAGGTCAAAGGCACCGCGTATCTGTGCGTGTCATAAGTTGCCGCAGTGTCGATTACCGCTTGCGGGAACTGCGAGCCCATGTCATTGGCATCCCAAATATCATCGATCGGCTGCAGGAAGCCATCATCAACGATGAACTGAATCCGCGCGCCTGCCCAATAACTGAAGGTATCGGGCGGGTTGCCACCTGCCAGTTGCACCAGGATTGATGTCTTGAACTGTTCATGGTCGACTGGACTGGCAGCATGCATCAGTCCCGGATTCGCGGCAATGAACTCGTCGACTATGCCTTCAATGAATTCGCCACCGAATCCACCGAAGTAATGGGAAACACTAAAGTCACCCATCAGGTCATCTTGAGAAAGGGCGGGCGTGACAGTGAAAGCTGCCACCAGAATAACTAGTATTGCTACCATCAAGCTTTTGTTCTTCATCATCTTTTCTCCGTAAGTTAGGCTAACCTATCGAGGCGTATTCTTGATAATTCGTGCATAGTCACCTCCTGGCTACATTTACAAATTAACGTATAATCACCAAAAAAACAAGCAGAATTTTGTATATGTTGCCGAAAATACAACAGTGTTCTATAATTGCCAACTGATTGGGACGCGTTCGCCTGACATGCAACTGTTGTTGCGTTTGGCGCACGACTTGTTGTGTAATGCGAGACGATATCTATGGCTGAGATACAGTCGCTGGCAAGAGGCTTAAAAATCCTGAACTTGATTGAGCATTCTCGCAACGGCATGGGAACAACTGAGGTCGCCAACCAACTGTCGATCGACAAGAGTAGCGCCTCACGCCTCTTGCATACACTGGCAAAGTACGGCTTCGTTGAACAAGATGAGCACACCTCGCGTTACTCGCTGGGTCCCCAGCTTCTGACCCTTGGCCAACACCTTTTGAATCGGATTACCCTGCGCGATCATGCGCGTCCCTATTTGCACGAATTGGTCGACAAGACGGGCGAGTGCGCGCACTTGGCAATTCAGGCGCAGCGACAAGCGCTCTACATCGATCAAGTGGAGTCTACCGCCGCCCTGCGAGTGGAATCGGAAATTGGCACGCTTTCACCGCTCTACTGCACGGCCCTGGGCAAGATCATGCTAGCTTTCGACGACTGCCGGATGCCCGAAGAACTCAAGCCCTTCACTCACCGTACAGTCACCGACCGCTCGACCTTGGAAGCGCAATTGCTGCAGACAAGAAAGCGCGGTTACGCCATCGATGATGAGGAATACAATTATGGCGTCCGATGCGTGGCTGCGCCCGTCTATGATCATCGCAGCTCGCTTGTTGGTACCATCGGCATTAGCGGACCCGCCGCCCGCGTCACATTAGAACGGATTGATGAGTTCGGCTCCATTGTCAAAGATACCGCCGATGCCCTGTCCACCCGCCTCGGCTACGACGCCAATTTACGGCGACCGCCAGATGACAGCCAGTAGCCATTTCCTGTATTGCAGGTCTAGGCTCCACCGTACCCAGCCGACGCGACTCGGGCATTTCAGACGATTTCCGCCAGATCGGTCTCAACGAAGTTGCACTGTTCGCAACCTGCCATTTTACGCAGTCATCTTGTTCTCTCTGTGCTGCCATCGAAACGTCTCTTTTAAGAGCCATCGCTAGACTCCAGCGAATCCTCATCAGAAAGGTAGAACCGCGAACATGAAATATAAGATGCTCATAAACGGTGACTGGCTGGATGCCGCGGACGGAACAACCTGGCAAGTGGTTAATCCGGCTACAGAGGAAACGGTCGCGCGCGTCCCCTTCGGCGGCGCAGAAGAAGCGACGATGGCGATAACAGCTGCGCACGAAGCGCTGCCACGCTGGAAAGCGATGACGGCTTACGAACGCTGCGCCATCTTGCGCGATATCGGCGATGCCCTGCGCGCACGTGCTGATGAACTGGCGCCCATTATGACGGCTGAATGCGGCAAGCCTTTGGGTGAAGCCCGCGGTGAGTGGGACGCCTGCGCTGACCTGTTTGATTGGTTCGCCGAAGAGGGCAAACGAGCTTACGGTCGCACCATACCGGCGCGCAAAGCTGGTAAAAGACTGCTTTCCTTGCCGCAGCCCCTTGGCGTAGTCGCGACCATCACCGCCTGGAATTTCCCCGCCTATCTGTTGGCGCGCAAGTGGGCGGGCGCTCTGGCCGCCGGCTGCACTATCGTAGGCCGCCCAAGCGAACTGACGCCGATGAGCGCGATGGCGCTGGCCAGCGTGATGGTGGAGGCGGGCATACCGAAGGGTGTGGTCAATCTGATCAATGGCGAGCCTCAGGTGATGGCCGAGACGATCATGCGTGACCCGCGCGTCCGAAAAGTCAGCTTCACCGGTTCGCAGCGCGTTGGGCAGATCTTGATGCGACTGGCGGCTGATGGCATCAAGAAGCTGGGTATGGAATTAGGCGGCAGCGCGCCCGTGCTGGTCTTTGCCGATGCCGACATGGACTGGGCGGCGGCACAAGGCGCAATGGCGAAATTCCGCAACAATGGCCAGGTCTGCATCTCGCCGACTCGCTTCTATGTGGAGCAGCCGGCGCTGGAAGAGTTCCTTGATGCGGTCAAGCAGGAAACCGAGAAGTTAGTGGTCGGCGATGGTTTGCTTGAAGGCGTCACCAACGGACCAATGGTCAGCCGCGCCGGGCGTGACAAAGTCGAGCGCTTCGTCGAGGATGCGGTCTCGAAGCGGGCCTCGTTGGTCACTGGCGGCCGACGCCCCGATATCGCAAAGGGCTATTTCTACCAGCCGACCGTCCTTACCGATGTGACCGCCGACATGCAGATCGGTTGCGACGAAGTCTTCGGTCCGGTGATGGCGGTCAGCACATTCTCAACAATTGAAGAAGCCCTGCAACTGGCTAACGGCACTCCCTACGGCTTGGCAGGTTACGTCATGACCAACGACCTGTCGACCGCGACGCGTGTCTACGAAGGCTTGGAATTCGGCATTATCGGCGTCAACGATATGGTGCCGGCCACAGCGGAAGCTCCCTTCGGCGGCACAAAGACGAGCGGCTTCGGGCGCGAGGGTTCGCAAGAGGGTTTGTACGAATACATGGATCAGAAGTTCGTATCCATTGGACTGGAGAGCTGACTAGAACCTCTCATGACCCTTGTGGCGAACCTGCGCCAGTACTATTTCGGGGGCGGATCTGTATTCTCCAGTTCGCGAATCTGACACAAGCATAAATCGAGAAAGGCCAATCTCGGTTAGCGTCGCCCGCTTCTATTCGAAACTGGAGTCAAAGATGTACCGGAATGAGGGAACTCCACTGTCGACTGCCATGTACCACGCTAGTGATCCACCAGAGTAAACCTCGGCGCCGGGCGCGATATTTCCCCGACCAGTGACATTATCTAGACTGAAAAGTCCGCCGTTTATAAAGAGGACAGCGCCTCAATCAACCGCATGATTGCCCACGAATTGACTACGGTCAATATTCACTCGGTGTTGTCCGCCCCGATTGCGGTGCCATATTCCGCCGAATTACCAGAAAAGTTGACCTCGCTTACATTTAGCACAGCGCCATTGCGCAACCTTATCGCGCCGCCGTTTTCTCCCTGAGCGCTGCCATTGCGCAGCGTCACCTGCCTGAGTTGCAGCTGCCCCCCATCAACTTCGAAGATGCGGAATCGCTTGGCTCCGTCTATCGTATAACCCTTGCCCTCTATCGTTATGTCGCTAGTGATCTCAGGCAGCGGCTCGCTGAGCGTGATATTCGCCGTCAGCGTGATCGTGCTGCTACCGCCAGCGCGGTTGGCAGCTTCGATTTGAGCGAACAGGCTGCTGAAGTCTTCGGCAGCATCGACTCGCAGGATCGGCAAAATTGAACACGCAAGTGCAAAAAAAGTATCGTCAGGGATAAATGCATACGCTTCTTTTTCAAATTATCCTCCCATATCATTTACGGTAGTCTAGCAATTGTGAACTGCCTTCCGCAATTTCAATGCGATAATTGAATTGCATATTCCGCGACGGCGCTTGCTTGACCAACCGTAACTGGTCATTCTGTGTCCCAAGCATCTACAGTTGAAACTGTGCCGCTGCCGTCTTACTTGTCCACAGCGCCTTCGCGATTGCGGCGCTGGCCCGCCTGGTTTACACTCTTGAAGATTCGACCAATGTGTACAGCAGAAGCAGGCCAATGAATGACGAAGATTTCGATCAGCTTGGGACAAATGCAGATCAAACTTGCTCGCGTCGAAGACAATCTGGTCACGGCCGAGCGGATGATCGGCGAGGCAGCCGCGCTCGATTCCGACTTGGTCGTCCTCCCGGAACTCTGGTCCACTGGATACGACCTGGAAAACGCCACCGACTACGCTGCGGAATTAGGCGCCGGCATGTTTGCCCAACTGGCTGATACTGCTCGTAAGTATTCGATTGCCGTTTTCGGCTCGGTGCTTGAACGGCGCGGCCACGAGATAATGAATTGCGCCACCTATTACGACGCGGAAGGTTGCCTCACTGGTGTCTATCGTAAGATCCATCTCTTCCGCCTTTTCGACGAACACAAGTGGCTGGGCGAAGGTGAAGGACCAACAGTAATGACATTGCCTTGGGGCGCGGCCGGCTTGAGCATTTGCTACGATCTTCGCTTTCCCGAATTATTCCGCCGCTACGCCGTGACGCACGGCGTCAAGCTGATGCTCGTCTGCGCAGAGTGGCCGCTCATCCGGGTCGAACATTGGCGTACGCTGCTCATGGCGCGCGCGATAGAGAATCAGTGCTTCGTCGTCGCGACCAACTCTTGTGGTGATACCGGCGGCACTGTCTTTGGTGGACACTCGATGATCATCGATCCCTGGGGCAGGGTCGTCATAGAAGCGGGAGAAGACGAAGACCTGCTTACGGCGGAAATCGACCTCGACGAAGTGGATCGCGTCCGGCGGCAGATACCTGTCTTTGAAGATAGACGTCCCGACGCCTATTTGATGGGCTGAACGTGGCGCTGCGCGGGGCTTGAAAATTGGGGGGTGCTATGTTACGCTCCTCCCGTGAATATTAATCTAGCAAATTCAGACAGTCGTTTTCCTCCCCATAAAGCATTACAACCGCGGTTGATCGACATAACTTATGATGTGAGTTTTGGCAGGCATATTGGCTTGCTGCCTGATTGCCTATGCGCAGTTGGCAGACTTGTTATTGATTACTCGCCCCGTAGGCAAACTCGGTGCGAATGAAAGCAAAACGATGGCTCAAGCTGTATAAGGAAACAACTGTCGTCGCTGCCACGTAGTAGTAAATGAAATTAGAGACCGGAGAATTATTATGTATTCCAGAGGCGACCAAATCATCCACCCTCGTTATGGCGCCGGAATAATCGTCGGAAAAAAGAAACTGACCTTTAAAGGCAAGTCGCGTGCCTATCATATTGTTGAGTTAGTGGGGAATCGCGGCGAGGTGATGATCCCGGTCGAAGCGGCGAGAAACATGAATATCCGTCCGGCAATTGAAGACCTAACCGTGATCGAAGAAGTATTCGCCTTGCCGCCGGCAGTATTGTCAGATGATTATCGTACGCGGCAAGCCTTGATCCAGAAACAGATCCAAACCCGCGAGCCCGAAGCCATGGCGCAGGCGCTGCGCGATCTCTACTGGCGCGAACAAAACGACAAACTTACATCGGTCGAGCTAAAGATGAAGAGCAACTTGATGAAGATGATTAGTCATGAGATCGCTGTGATCTGCAGCGAAAAAACGGTGGAAAACGCCAACAGCCAACTAATGCAGATGCTTGTCCGGATGGTGCAGCGCGACGATGAAGAAGCGCCGCCGGAAGAGACGGAATCGGCATAAGCGCCCGCAGGCCTGTCTTCACATGATATCAAACGTCCTCAGGTTGAATTGACCCACGCCGCCCGAAAATGTGATGAATATCTGTCTTTCCGCATCGGCGAATTCGGCCGTCTGCCATGCCTTTGATGGTGCGATTTTCCCCCTGCCCGCCACCTGAATGAATGTCTCTGGCAAGTTGATGGCGCCCAGGCCGGTCTTGCCTTCCACGCGAACAGCCGCGCTCTGTGAGACTTCTACGCTCACTTCGCCGACACCGCCCTTGATATCGAAATTGCCATAGGCGCCCGCCGGAATCTTCACTTCCGTCATACCGACCCCTCCGCGGATGCCCGAAGAAATCGGCCGCTCTTGGACCGGCAGCGTCAGCGCGACCTTGCCCACGCCAGCCGTTATTTGGATGTCGTCGACTTGCAGTTGTCCCAGGTCAATATTTGCCTCGCCTACGCCACCGGTCAGTTTCAACTGCAACGGCAAACTCTGCGCCAGCGCGATATCCCAATGCAAATCTTGCGCCTTGCCCACCATTGCGGCGATATCCCGCGGGAAGCTGCCCTTTTGTCGCAACGAGATGATTCGCTCAGCCGTGCCGCGTACGCTGTATTCGTATTCACCCACATATTTCAGTTGCGCTTCAAACAGATTAGGAGAAGAAGCGTCCAAAGCCATTAATGTGGCTCGCCCGACAGAATACTCGATCTCGACGCATGCCGAGGCAGCGCCATCAAGTTCCTCTTCCAGTCCGACCGTTTTCGTTTCGACCGCGCCACCCATCATGTCGCTGACGAATTGCCCGGCGCGCAACCGCATATTCTCCAGATCCAACGACCACTCGACTGTTCGGCGCTCTTTACTCATGCTCTCGGACTCCGTTAATGCCCCTGTCTATCACTGTATACGTTTGTCGAGGTCGTTTGGCTCGGATCTGATGCGCGGCGAATCCCACTTGCCGCCGAAGCTCAAAAAGGACTATACTGGTGCACGAAGCAGCCAGTTAGGAATCTCATAATATGGACAACATTCCTGCAGTCAAGTGGGTGGTGCGTCATCCGCGCTTTAGCGCCTGGGTCGTATTGGCGACTGGCATGGTCGCCCTGCTGGTTCATGAAGCGCGCAATGTCGGGCTTCTCCCCTCGCAATGGGTCGCGCTGATCATCGCCACGGTTCTGGTCGCCGGCGCCTGCATCTGGATCATCAGCTGGGAAGACAAAGATAATCCCGAAGAAGAGGCGGAAGTCAACGCCGCCGATGCTGCGGCACTCGAATCAACGAGCGCTCCCTGAACCGCCAGACCCATACGAATTAAATCTCCGCTAAGCATCAAGCTATAGCCTAGATCACAGGCCGGCTTCCGCTTTGCTTGACGATCACCCGGGACCTGCTTAATGACCGAAATGAAAGCCTTTCTCGCCCGCCCACATCAGCGCTACCAAGACAGCTACATCGACGGCGTCTGGGAATACATTCGGGAAAAACAGTCCGTATCCTGGCATCCCGAGATTCTCAGAACGCGCTTCGACGAGTATCTGCAAGTGCTGCGGCAAGCGGAGACGGATCCACTGGCGGGCATGGTGCCCGCGACCCGATTTTGGTTGATCGACGACGGTCGCCGCTACCTCGGTGATGTCGATCTGCGGCATCATCTCAATGACGCGCTTCGACGCTACGGCGGCCATATCGGCTATAAGATCCGCCCCTCGGAGCGGCGCAAAGGCTACGGCAGGCTGATTTGCCAATTAGGGATTGAAGCAGCCCGTAAGCGCGATATTGGCGACATTCTAATCACCTGCGATGACGACAATATCGGCTCGTACAAGATCATCGAGGCCAACGGAGGTGCGCTGCTGGACAGAGTCGACGCCGGTCGCAAGGTACTGACGCGGCGTTACTGGATATACGCCGAGGATTCGAATCGGTGAATAGTTATCTCAGTGCGTCAGCTCGCAGCTATCATTGGCACACTCCGGCACGTCATTGCCAAACAACTTGTTGATGCGATAGCGGCGGCGGGCGATAGCGCGGTAAACCCGCTGCCCGATGCCTTCCATGCCTGGCAACTGCAGCAGAAGCCAGGCTGGAATGCCCAGTGGCACTTCCTTTAGCATCCGGCGAGTACCGCTGAAGCCCGAGTACAACTTTCCCTGCTGATCAAGCACGTGGATCTCGCCCATAAGCCGCTCAATTCGCAACTGTGGGTAGCGTCCGCGCCACAACCCGCTGTCATGCAAGTCGACGAACTCAATACGCCCCAGCCAATCGAGCGCGCGCATGGTCTCGCAAGAAGATTGGCAGATCAGGCAATTGCCATCATAGAGCGCTGTCAACATCGGTTCAGCCTCGCCTTGACGATAATCACATTATAACAGCAGTGGATGCTGGCGATAGAGGCTGCAATCGACCGCCGCGGATCACTCAGCAAGTAGCGCCCATGGTGGGCGTTTGCATCAAAGCGCTTTCGCTCATTGCCTTCATGCCAAACAGGATCATCGTTATGCCCGGAACGCCTCCGCCTTATGATAAACTCAGGACTGCGTAGCTGAAAACCTGCGACCGAGGCACAGCATGCTCCCGATTCGACTGGAAATGCGCAACTTCCTGGCATATCGAGCCCCTGCGCCCATCGTTTTCGAGGGCATCGAATTGGCTTGTCTGACCGGTCAGAACGGTGTTGGCAAGTCATCAATCCTGGATGCGATCACCTGGGTACTTTGGGGCACGGCACGGGCGAAACGCGATGAAGAGTTGATCCACCTCGGCCAAGCCGAAATGCAAGTGCAGATCGACTTCGAGCAGGAAGGCAGCCGCTACCGGGTCATTCGACGGCGCGCGCGAGCCGGGCGCGGTAGCCGAGGCGGGCTCGATCTGATGGTCTGGGGCGCGAATGATACGCCGCGGAAAATCAGTCAAGGCGGTATCCGGCGTACGCAGGACAAGATTAACGAGATCCTGGGTCTCGACTTTGAAACTTTTGTGCATTCGGCTTTTCTGCAGCAAGGCAAAGCCGATGCCTTCACGCTCAAGACTGCCGCCGAACGCAAGCGGCTGCTATCCGATATCCTCGGTCTAAATCAATGGACTGGATACGAGCAAAGGGCGAAAAAACGTCTTGCCACGCTCACATCGCAGATCGAAATTGTCAATCACGATATCAGCCGGATAGACGACGACATCGCCCGCGAGCCACAATTGCGAGCCGAACAGGCCGAACTGTCCGCCTCTCTCGCGTCGGCGCAAGCGAAACTCGATCAAGCGAGCGCGCGCTACGACCAAGTGGCAAACTCGGCTGCAGCGCTGCGTCGAGAACGCGAAAGCAAAATTGAAATCGAGCGCCTGATCGACAGTCTCCGCGCCGATATAGACCTGGCGCAAGCGGAGATCGCGCGGCAAGACCAAAAGATTGCAGAATATCAACGCACGATTGAAAAGGGCGCGACCATCGAAGCGGGCTATCAGCAATTGAAAGTCGCGCGCGAAAGTCAAAGCGCCATCGCCGAGCAGTTGGCGCAAAGGCAAGAAGTCGACCGACAGCGGCATCGTCTGGAGCAAGCGCTGGCTGATCAGCGCGCGCAGCTGCAACGAGAAGCCGACGTCATCCGCGAGCGCATGAATGGGCTGAAGAAGTTATTGAGCGCTGCTGCCGATACGGACATTGAAGCGCTGGGGACAAAGATACGATCGTTGGAAGCGCTCGATGCCCAGCGCAACGCTACGACCAAGATGATTCAGAAGCTCAATGCACAGCGCTCGCGTATCGCAGCGCGGCTGGACAGCATAAGAGCCGAGGGCATTGCGCTCAATGAACGGCTTGATCGACTCAAAGCGGCCGATGGCGCGACCTGCCCGCTCTGTGGCCAAGCAATGACCGCCAACCACCGCGACGAGACGCTGGCGCAATTGGAAGCTGAACGCGATGCCATGCGCCAGCAGTACCGCAGTTTTACCGGCGAGATGCGCGATTTCGACGAAGGGCGAAAAGCACAAGAACGCGAGCTGGAAAGCTGGGCTCAGCAGTTGAAAGACTTGCCCGCCCTTCAGCGCCAATTGGGCGCCGCCGCCGAACAGAGCCGCAAAGCCGAAGAAGCGGAATCCGCCCTTAACGCGCAGACGACTCAGCTGTCGCAAGTTGAAGCGCGGCTGACGAATGATGATTATGGTCATGAATTGCGCCGGCAATTGGCTGATCTGGATCAGCCAGTCGCCAACGACTCTGGCTCACACGCCGATATCAAAGCGCAACTTGATAACTATGCCTCATTTGATCGTCAGCACTCCCAACTTGAATACGCGAAAATCAGCCTGCCGGAAGCCCAGAAGAGTCGCGCTTTAACAGCGGAGCGACTGGCAAAACTGCGCGAGGCGCTTGCTCATGACGACTCTAATCTGGCTCGGATTTGCGATGAGATCGAGACGCTGGCAGGGAAGCTGGAGCAGGAACGCGAGTTCCGCCTGGAAGTAGAGCGCATCCGTGGCGATGTGCAAAGCCTTCGTGAGCGCAATGCCATCTGCAATCAAGAGTTGAATGCGATTGCCGCCGGGCGTGACAGCAAGAAACGCCTGAGCCTGCGTCTCGCCGCGACGCAACAGCAACAGCGCCTGGTTAATGAATTGCGCGCTTCCTTTAGCAAAGACGGTGTACCGGCGATGATCATCGAAACCGTCATCCCGGAACTGGAAATGGAGGCGAACGACTTGCTCGCGCGCATGAGCGACGGGCGGATGACTTTACATTTCAAAACGCAGCGAGAACGGATAGCCGGCGGCTTGGCTGAGACCCTTGATATCGTGATCGCCGATGAATTGGGCACGCGCGCCTACGAACTTTACAGCGGCGGCGAAGCCTTCCGCATCAATTTTGCCATTCGCATCGCCCTCTCAAAAATGCTTGCGCGGCGTGCCGGCGCGCAGTTGCGGACGCTCTTCATCGACGAAGGCTTCGGCTCGCAAGACGAAGATGGGCGCGACAAGCTGGTTGATGCCATTAATAAGATAAAGAGCGACTTTGACCTCATCTTGGTTATCACGCATATTGACGAGCTGCGGGATGCTTTTCCCTTGCATCTGCTGGTGGAAAAAACAGCCGATGGCAGCCACGTCACGATCATCTAACTTCCCGGCGGTTCTTGGTCAGTCAGACGAATCCAGAAAAGCGAATACTGTAGGGGCGACACTTGTGTCGCCCGAAAACCTGTACCCAAAGCGTTCTCCAAACTACAATGGCACTCACGGTAAGAAATCCCTCGGAAAGGAAAAGACATGTCTTCTGCCAGCCCCGGACACCAGCTCAGCCGCGCAGAGGTAGACTTCTTCGTGGCAAATGGCTATCTCGGACCCTACGCCGCCATGAGCCCGGAAGCAATGGCGGTAATCCGTCGCGAAATTGAAGAGAAAGTCCTAAGCGCCGACGGTCCCAATCCGCGGTCGCGTGTGCAATCTCGGCACATGGATCAGCCGGTGGTTTATGACCTCGCTACCCATCCGGCCGTCATCAACCGCATCGCCGGCCTGCTAGGTCCGGACCTCGTGGTTTGGGCGACCAATTTCTGGCTGAAGCAGCCGGGCAGCGTCGAAATCCCCTGGCATCAAGATATCAACTTCTGGCCCCTTGAGCCGCCGGTGAATACCTCTGCCTGGATCGCTATCGACGAAGCCACCGTCGAAAATTCTTGCGTACAGATCATTCCCGGCTCACATCGCGAGTCGCTTCCTCATACGCGGGCGCAAGCAGAAATGGCCTTCGGCGAAATGGCAGATCCGGATTCGTTCGATGCCAAAGTCGCTATCAATATGGAATTGCAGCCGGGCGAGTTCTTTATCTTCAGCGAACGGACGCTGCACCGCTCGAGCAAGAACACCTCAGACAAACGGCGCCTCGGCATGTCCCTGCGCGTGACCCTGCCGATGGTTCATGTGTTTCAGGATGTCTCCCCACTGCATGAGGGGCATACGGCCATCCTGGCGAAGGGCAAGGATGTCATGGGCTTCAACCGCTACGCCGGCCGGCCCGGCACACACTAACTCAACTTCCGCCGCAGTTCATCCATGGCGTCGCGGGAACGCCGCCGCAGCTTTGCCCGGAAGTGTGCCGCCTCAATCGCGCTGTACTTGCTCCGAATGATGCCGACTACCTCTTCGGTACAGGCCTTGCAGAAGACATTTTCCACATCGGAAAATGCGGACGGCGGCAATTCCTGTTCACAACGTATGCAAGGCTTGAGTTCCGCCAAGGGCGCGAAATCCTTTCGATTAACCCGCTATTATACGCCAATCCAACCCTGGATGGAATGCCTGCTGTCTCGCCGTTGATCTATACGGAAATTCGACAAAGCGCTGTCTATGTGTCATAATCTGACGACGCGTCAGCATGACTGATTGAATGATGGGCAGTTCTCGGCACGGATTAGTAGAGATACTTCTTACCCAATAAAGTCTGACGTTAGATGCCTTTTAGGATGCCGAACCGTGACGAGGAGAATCTGCTGTGAAGTTGTGTGTGATAGAAGGCGACGGCATTGGCCACGAGGTCGTGCCGGCGGCAATGCGCGTGCTGCGGCACGTCATTCCCGAGCTGGAGGTTGTTTCAGCCGAGGCAGGCTGGGACAAATTTCAAGAAACCGGCAATGCGCTTCCCGATGAAACAGTGGAAATTGCCAAAGATGCGCAGGCGGTCTTATTCGGAGCATGCAGCTCTCCATCTTATTTGGTAGAGGGTTATTCGTCGCCGATCGTCAAGTTGCGCCGTTTGATGGAAACTTATGCCAATATAAGACCGACTAGGTTCCTGCCTGTGCCGACCGCGCGTGCAGGCGTCGATCTCATCGTCGTTCGCGAGAATACCGAAGACCTCTACGTCGGCGACGAGCACACTGAAGATGCGGGTAACACCGGTACGGCTACGAAGCGCATTACACGCTATGCCACCGAGCGTATCGCCCATACCGCCTTCCGCCTGGCGCGGAGCGAGGGGCGCCACCTCGTTACCATCGTGCACAAAGGCAACGTCCTGCCGCAGACCGACGGCTTGTTCCGGCGTGTCGCCTACGAAATATCCAAATTCTACCCCGACATCGAAACCGATGAATTGCTAGTAGACACCGCGGCCTACTGGATGGTCAAAGAACCGTCCCGCTTTGATGTCGTGCTGACGCCGAATCTCTATGGCGATATTCTGTCGGATATGGCGGCGGCCTGGGGCGGCGGTTTGGGATTGGCGCCGGCGCTCAACCTGGGCGACAAGGTCGCCGTCGCCGAACCAGTACACGGATCGGCGCCGGACATCGCCGGAAAAGGCATCGCGAATCCGACGGCGGTGATCCTAAGCGCAGCCATGTTATTGCGGCATCACTGGAATATGCCCGATATCGCCGACAAGATTGATGCGTCGGTCACAGCCGCCCTCAGCAAAGGCGACTATACCGCCGACATCCTCGGCGTCCATGGCATGAGCACCTCAGATTTCGCCGATGTCATCTGCGATCAACTGGTCTGATCTCCCATCCGCCAACGCCACCCCTTATCCCTATGAGGAACATCCCCAAGCTGAGGGAAGGGGAGGCAGTATTGGCCTCACCGTTCATGGCACGGTAAGCCCCTCCCTCCTTGTGCAGCAGCGGTTTGGGTTTGAGGCGTAGTTTCTCGGATGCGGTAAAATACAGTCAAGACTCATCCATCTTAATGGGGAGCTTCCCATCATGGCATCTTTCACACGTCTGGAAGCGCTGGATTACCATCGCCGCGGGCGGCCCGGCAAAATACAAGTCGTCCCGACCAAGCCACTCGACAGTCAACTGCACCTCTCGCTCGCCTATTCACCGGGCGTGGCGGAAGCTGTGCTCGAAATCGATAAAGACCCGATGACCGTTTTCGAAATGACCGCGCGGGCAAACCTGGTCGCAGTGATCTCCAACGGCAGCGCCATACTCGGCCTGGGCGATCGCGGCCCGCTGGCTTCCAAGCCCGTGATGGAAGGCAAGGGCGTACTCTTTAAGAAATTTGCCGATGTCGATGTCTTTGATATCGAAATCACCTCACGCAGCGCGGACGAGATCATTGAAGTCTGCAAAGCGCTTGCCCCGACTTTCGGCGGCATCAACCTGGAAGACATCAAAGCGCCCGAATGTTTCGAGATCGAAGAACGCCTCAAGGAAGAACTCGATATTCCCGTCTTTCATGACGACCAACACGGCACCGCCATCATCTCAGGCGCGGCGCTGCTCAACGCGCTGGAGGTCACCGGCAAGCGGATTGAAGCGATCAAAGTGGTGATCAACGGCGCCGGCGCGAGCGCGATCGCCACCGGCAAATTCTTCAAGTCGCTCGGCGTCGCCAAAGACAATGTGCTGATGCTGGATTCGCGCGGCGTGATTCATCATCAGCGCGAAGAAGGCATGAATATCTACAAAACCGAATTTGCCATTCCGACCCATGCGCGTACCTTGCACGATGCCTTGCAGGGCGCCGATGTGCTGGTTGGCTTGTCGATCGCCGGCTCGGTCACGCAAGAGATGATCAAAGGCATGGCGCCCAATCCGATGCTCTTTGTCCTGGCCAACCCCACGCCCGAGATCATGCCGGAGCTGGCGCTGGAAGTCCGCCCGGATGCCATCATCGGCACTGGACGCAGCGACTACGTCAATCAGGTCAATAATGTGCTCGGCTTCCCCTTCATCTTCCGCGGCGCTCTCGATGTCTACGCCACCGGCATCAACGAAGAAATGAAGATGGCGGCGGCCCGCGCCCTGGCAGCCCTGGCACACGAAGATGTGCCCGACAGCGTCTTGCTGGCTTATGGGCAGGAGTCGATCAAATTCGGCAAGGATTATTTGATTCCCAAGCCGCTGGACCCGCGCGTATTGCTCTGGGTGGCGCCTGCAGTAGCGGAAGCAGCCATGCAATCGGGCGTGGCGCGGCGGCAGATCGACCTCGATGAATATCAGCAGGAGTTGATCAGCCGGCAAGGCATCGGCCGGCAAGTACGGCAAAACATCATCAATCGTGCGCGAGCGGGCACACTCAAGCGCATCGTCTTCCCCGAAGGCGAGGAAGCGAAGATCATCCGCGCTGCCATGCAAGTCCGCGACGAAGGCATCGGCGAGCCGATTCTGCTGGGTCGTCCCGAGCGCATCCGCCAGACGATTGACAATCTCGGCCTGAATTACCAGCCAATCGCTTTCGATCACTATCAGGCAGATAATCAATACGATTATCGCGATATGCTCTACTCCTTGCGGCGGCGCAAGGGCGTGACGCTGGGCAAGGCGCGTTCCCTGGTGCGTCAGCGCAATTATTATGCCTCGCTGATGGTCAAGAATGGCGATGCCGATGCCATGGTCAGCGGCTTGACCTATGAATATCCCGATGTGATTCGTCCGGCGCTGCAGGTCTTTGGCACGCGCCCCGGCGCGACCCGTGTGGCTGGTGTTTACCTGATGGTCATCGAAGGGCGCAGCTACCTCTTCACCGATGCCACCGTCAATATCGACCCCGATGCCGAGACCCTCTCCGAGATTGCCATCCTGGCCAACGACTTCGCAGTCACGTTGGGGCTGGATGCGCGGGTGGCGATGCTGTCCTTCTCCAACTTCGGCGCCACGCCCCATCCGCTGAGCAACAAGGTGGCGAGCGCGGTGGAAATTGTACGCGGGAAACGCCCCGATATCGTGGTTGATGGCGAGATGCAAGCTGATACCGCCGTCGTCATCGACATCATTGAAGAGCGCTATCCCTTCAGCCGCGTCAAAGATGCCAACGTGCTGGTCTTCCCCAATCTGGACGCCGCGAATATCTCCTACAAGCTGCTGTCCCGTCTGACGAATGCCGAGGCGATTGGTCCGATTCTGCTGGGCATGGGCGCGCCGGTGCACGTCTTGCAAGCTGGCGATGACGTCGAGGACATAGTCGCCAGCGCCGCCGTGGCGGCGATGGATGCGCACGCGCGGGAGGGATGAATTCAATATTTCGTAACGATTCCGGTATGTGAAACTTTCCGCGTGCCCGATAAGAACGTAGATTCACGGATGACTTATCTGACAGTAGCTATGCGTGGTAAAGTCATGTGATATCCCGATATGAGTGATTGGCAAAGAGCTTAGCGAATGAAAGCACGAGCGAACAGTTTTTCGCCTACAGAGGCGGCTGCGCCAACTGGTCCAGAGGTGCGCATTCGTACTTCGCAGGGAGTAGCGTATTGGGCAGAGTCAGTAAATCTTATGGAGTGCCTTCTTGACGACGAGTCTGTGGATTTGGTCGTAACCAGTCCCCCATTTGGGCTAGTACGGAAAAAGGAGTACGGAAACGCTGACGCGGATGAGTATATTGACTGGTTTCGTCCGTTTGCTAAGCAGTTTGCACGCGTGCTAAAGCCTCAAGGTTCGTTAGTAATCGATATCGGCGGCGCATGGAATGCAGGTAAACCGACCAAGAGCTTGTACCAGTACGAACTGCTACTTACTCTCTGCAAAGAGTTTGATTTTCATCTGGCGCAAGAGTTTTTCTGGTGGAATCCTTCCAAGTTGCCGTCTCCAGCAGAGTGGGTAAACATTAGACGCATTAGAGTAAAAGACGCTGTAAACAACATTTTTTGGCTTTCTCTTACCCCGTTTCCCAAAGCAAGCAACCGTCGTGTATTAACACCATATAGTAAAAGCATGGAAAACCTGTTGGAGTCCGGTTATCGTGCCAAGAAGCGTCCTAGCGGTCACGACATCAGCGAGAAATTCTCCACCGATAACAGAGCTGCGATCCCGCCCAACCTTATTGCTGTAGCGAACACAGAAAGTAACTCTCACTATCTGCGCTACTGCAATGACAACGATTTTCCGGTACATCCAGCCCGTTTCCCAGCTTCTATTCCTGAGTATTTTGTGAGATTCCTAACTGATCGCGACGATCTGGTATTCGATCCTTTTGCTGGTAGCTGTGTTACGGGCGAGGTGGCAGAGACGCTTAAGCGTAGGTGGATTTGTAGCGAAATCGAAGAGAAGTATTTGCTAGGCGCAAGAGGGCGCTTCTCTAACTTATCAGCACCAAAGCAATTGCGGTTAACAGCTAAGAAGGCTGAAACTTATAGCATACAGCGTCCCGGTGCACTTTGGGACGATAATGCGCAGACACCGCTTCCCGAAGATGGGGGACGGTCTCGTCCGTCGAAGAGCAAGTAACTAGCAGCTCTATATGGCTCCCATTTCTCGTGAAGGAATCAACCGCACAATTCTTGACGCTATACATGAGTGCGGCGCGGTGGCGGTGCGCAACCCATCGACTTTAGCTCATCCTAGAGAGTATCTGGTTACTCGAGAGGGCCTACAGAGTTCTCTTTACGTTTATTGCTGGAATCTAACCCCGGGCGGGCGACCATCTCTGCCTGACGAGTATAGAATCCAGATGACGTCAGTAGACTCTCCTTTGCGCATGAACCCGAACGGTCAAACAGTTTTGATAGGCTATGATTCAGAACGAGCCGTGTTCGCCGGTTTCGATATCGCGCGACATCGAGTGTTCACTAAGGGATCACCGTCAGTACAAGTCAGCATTTCGACGCTCAATGAGTCTCTTCAAAACGGTCTCGCATTTCAAACAAAGTCGAACAATGAAATCGCTGTAGGGATTAGGAGCGATCTTTTCTTGTTTTACTGTGAGCGTGCTCTCGAGCTGCACGATATTGGTACGGACTCTTCATATCTTGACATTGTAGAGCGTGCCGTTTCCGAGCCTGATATTCCTAGCGATGAATTCTTGTCATTGACACAAGAGAGACAATTAGTAGTTCAGGAAACTGCTCGGTGGTCACGCTATTCAACGTTTACAAAGCAGGTCCTAAACGCCTATGACAACAGGTGTTCAGTTACCAGACGCAAGCTAAAGCTTGTAGATGCAGCCCATATCCTTCCAGTAAAGGCAGGTCACGAAAGTATTGACAATGTTCGGAATGGAATCGCATTGTCTCCAACATATCACCGGGCTTTTGATAACGGCCTCATATTCTTGAACGAAAACATGGAAATGCGCTTGAACGATTCGGCTGCTGAGGAGCTTGTTCGACGTGGACTAGATGCTGGCATTGATAGTTTCGCATTGTACCTGGGGAGAATCAATCTTCTATACGATCCCGGACAATACCCAGATCCGTACTTCATTCGGCTCGCGAACGATTTCAGAGGAATCCGTTGACCTAACCCCACGCGTCCATCCAGTCGCGCTTCCACACACCACCCATGCTACCCTCTTTGCAACGTGCGACTTGACAACAGACTGGTGCGCTCGGGCAAATGGCCGAAAAAACTTTTTTCCCGGCCGTGGCCGCCCATGGGCACCTGCCTTATGCTGAGTGTCGCCGAGCCTGCGGCTAGCCCCGACAGCGTTGGGACCTAGGTTGTGCTTTGCCGGGGAATGGGGTCGGAACCAAAGCGCGGATGACTGGCAATAATGTGATATACTGGCAGCAATGCGCTAAAATGAAAAGGTTCTTATAATTAAGGAGAATTAGCCATGCGATACATCTTGCTAACCCTTATCTTGCTCCTATGCTTCGCGCCAACACTGGCGACCGACTACACGCTGGATGAGGACTGCACCCTCGCCGATGCCCTTAGAGCCGCCAACGCCGACGTAGAGCGCGGCACCTGCCCAGCCGGCGAAGGCGCCGACCTCATCACGCTTACCGCCGACATCACCCTGACGGGAGAACTGCCGCGTATCATCTCCGACATCACCATCGACGGCGCGGGCCATAGCATCAGCGGGGACGACGAGTTCCGCATCTTTTATGTCGATATGGGCGGCGCGCTTACCCTGCAAAACATCCATCTGACGGAGGGGCGGGCCCACCGCGAGGTCACCTTCATCAGCGTCTATGGCTCGACCGACTATAGCGAGAGCGGCGGCGCCATCATCGTCAACCGCGGCAGCCGGCTGGAACTGGTTAACAGCCGTTTCACGGACAATACGGCGGCGGACTTTGGCGGCGTACTGGATAGCTGGGATAGCGAAGTTATTGTCATCGACAGCGTATTCAGCGGCAATAGGGCGGAGGATGGCGGCGCGATAGCTTCGGCCTTGAGCGTGGTCACCGTGAGCAATAGCAGCTTCGACGGCAACAGAGTGAGGGACGGCGGCGGCGCGCTGCAGGTGTTTAACGGCACGGCGCATGTCAGCGATTCGCAGTTCAGTGGCAATAGAGCGTATGAAGGCGGGGCGATCGTCGTCATACGGGGCACGCTGGAACAAAGCGGCAATAGCTTCAGCGACAACGTAGGCGGTGACTGTGTCGGCTGTTGATCAGCGCGCCACTTTGCCTAAATCTCGCTAAGCCAATGTAGACCAATGGAGCCCCGCCTTCAGGTGGGGCTCCTGCTTGTCTGCTACAACGACGGTGTGCAATCAGCATTCGGCACTTAGACTATTCCTTCGAACCCACTTTTGTGTCCTTTGTGCCTTTGTGGTTAACTTAGGCAAATCACTTAGTGACAGATTGCGACCTATGGCACATTCGCACGGCCATTCTCACGAGCAGGACCACCATCATCACAGCAACAACATCCTGGTTCGCATCGCCACTGTGCTGCACCTGCCCGGCTTCACCCACGACCACAGCCACGGCGACCTCGCCGGCGAATCCGCCTTCCTCGATAACCAACTCGCCATCCGCACCGTCTGGATCGCGCTGGTCGCCCTCGGCCTAACGACCGCCCTGCAAGTCGTCATTTATGTGGCCAGCGGCAGTGTGGCCCTGCTGGCCGATACCGTGCACAACCTGGGCGATGCCCTCAATTCGATTCCGCTGTTGGTCGCCTTCTATGTCGCCCGCCGCGCCGCCAACCGCCGTTACACCTATGGCTACGGTCGCTTGGAAGATATCGCCGGAGTGTTTATCGTCATCTCCATCGGCTTCAGCGCGGCTTACATTCTCTACGAATCGATCCAAAGGCTGCTCAATCCGCTGCCCCTGGATAATCTGGAGTGGATTGCGCTGGCGGCGCTGGTGGGCTTCGTCGGCAATGAGCTGGTCGCTATCATGCAGATCCGCGTGGGTCGGCGCATCGGCTCCGATGCCATGATCGCCGATGGGCAGCATGCGCGCATCGATGGCTTGACATCGCTCGCCGTGCTGATCGCCGTCTTCGGAACCTTGATTGGTCTGCCTATCCTCGACCCCATAATCGGCATCGTGATCGCCTTGGCTATCGTCGGCATCACCTGGAACGCGATCAAAGCGATCTGGTATCGCATGATGGACGCCGTTGACCCGCCCCTGGTCGAGCATGTGGAGGATCATGTCCGCGAGCTGGAGGGTGTTGAAGCGGTATTGTCGCTGCGTCTGCGCTGGGTCGGGCATCGTATGTATGGCGCGATTCACCTGTCTGTCGCTGAAGATGTGACACTGGTGCAGGGTCAAGAGATTGTGAAAGCCGTGCAGCACGAAGCGCAGCATGTCATCCCGCAATTGGATGAGCTGACGGTGCAGTTGGAATCGGCGCCCAGCTAATCCGCGTCGATTCTCAAGTCAATCGCTTGCCCAAGGAATTGACCCAAGATGGTCGCCTCTTCTTCCAGCGCGGGCAGCAGCGCTCCAGCGAGTTTTTCATAAGGGACGACAATGAGGCGCGTGCCGTTTCCTTTCCGCTCCAGGCGCCAGGTCGCTTTCGCCTCGCCGTCGATGATGACGCAAGTTCGGATCAGTCCTCCGCCCGGGTGAACCTGCTTGGCATAAGCCGGCGCGACCATGAAATCGCGGCTGTGGTAAGCCAGCAGGTAATTATCATAACGTGGCAAGAAACGGATCACCGGCTTTTGGTCACACGGGGCTATCAATTGTGAAGCTGGCATAAGCGCTTTGCCCTCTTTTTTAACGAAGCACCGTCCGCGCGAGCGAAACGATTTTGTTATGTCCTGCGCCGACGGTGCGGGGAGTCCTTTTCGCCGCTGCCGAGCGGCTGCGATTTCGACCTCCTGGCAGTCAGAAAGGATGGCGTCAAAGGCGGATTTGCATTGCCCGGCGCTCAAACCCGCCCACCGAGACAGATCAGCTGATGTTGCCGGTCCGTATGCCGAGAGGTAACGCCGCGCTATCATGGGCAAAAGATCATCGCTGAAATCTGTCAAGTCAAGCTGCGGCAGCCATTCCGCCAGCAATACAAAAGTCAGTTTCCCTTCGATTTCGGGACCGAGGCAAATCAGACCGCGCAAAGCGGCAAATCGCACCAGGTGGTGTATGGCTTGCCCGGCCACGGGAATGCCGCGCGCTTCGAGTTGCTCAGCCAGTTGCGGTCGTGCCAGCGCACCGTGTTTGCTGAGAATATCATTGATTTCATCCAGCGCCTTCTCACGAATGCTTTCGCTTAGCCCAAGCTGCTGATAACGGCGATTCGTCTGACGGATAGCCCGCTCAGCAAATAGCGCCAGCTGCCAGCCGATATCTTCTGCTGCCATCAGGTGCAAGGTGCCGCGCAGGCTCCAGCTGAGCAGGAAAGACCGATCCTCTTCGCGGGCGCGCTTGACATCCTCAGTGCTGATGCCTTGGCCGCGGGCGGCGATCGCCAGTTGTGCCGAGGCCCACTCCTGAGATTGTAAAGCACAGAGCTTGCGGATGACATCTGCCGCTGATGATGCGCGGTCCGCATCGGCGAGCAGTTGGTTTTGTAGGCGCAAGCTGCGCACTTGGGAGAGTGACAAGGCAACGGTCATTGATAGTTCCTCTGACAGCTGGTGCTTTTGATCTGGCGCTAAACATTATAGGGTATCATGTATATGCCCTTATCCGACATGAAGATCGACTTGAACGATGAGCATTAGACAGTGCTTGTTCCTGGCCACAATATTCAGCCTACTCACGGTCAGCGCCTGCACAACCGATCAGCCGCGCATCAGCTTCGACAAGTTGGACTTTAACCTGGCCGACGCCGGCAGCGGCGAGAAGCTTTACAATCAATCCAACAACGATGCGCCTGCTTGCTCCGCTTGTCACACGATAACTGGGGAGGACAGCGGAATCGGCAATTCGCTGGCTGGCTTGGCGGCTGTTGCCGGAGCACGAGTCAACGGGCAGTCGGCTGAAGAATATATCTATTGGAGTATCTTGCTCCCGGGTCGGCGCCTGGTCGCCGGTTATGCCAATCTGATGTACGCCGAATACGATGAAAGCCTGGAACCGGCGGATCTGGCGGATCTGATTGCCTATCTGCTAACCTTGCACTAGATTAGGCTTGCAGGGTAGGTTCCTGGCTTCATTAATTCGCATTGCTAGTTCCCTGGAGACCCTGAGATGGATGTAAGTTCTTTTGGCGGCGCGCTGGTGATCACAATTCTGCGTCTTCTGCATATTGTCGCGGGCTTGATCTGGGTCGGCGCAGCGGTTCTTATGTCAGTTTACATCGAGCCGACATTGGAAGAGGTTGGCGCTGAGGGCAGCAAGGTCTTGCGCAGACTTTATGGCGAGGCCGGTTTAAGCCGTTTAATCCCCTTGTCGGCACTTGTCACTACCGTTGCTGGTTTGCTCTTGTACGGCATGCTGTCTTATCACGAAGCAATGAGCAGCAGTATGGGCATTGTCCTGACGCTAGGCGCGCTATTTGGATTGCTGGCATTCGGTCACGGTAGCTTCACGGTCTGGCGCAGCGCCGGTCGATATGCCGGATTGCTTAAGACAGACGGATCAGACGAAAAGACGCTGTCGCAGCTGCAGGAAAAGATGCGACGCAACGGCCAGGTCAGTATGTGGCTCGCGATGGTCTCTCTGATCTTGATGGCAGGAGCCCGTTACATCGGTCCTGTACTTGGCTAGGTCGCAGAGCACATTGAGCCACACCCGTTCCGTTTTCCACAATTGAGCAAGTCTGCGCTTGACGTGTATATTGATGGGCACTACCACGTCCGGCGTCCCAGTCGAAAGTCATCTGGATGAAGGCAGACAATTCAAGACCTGCGTCCGGCAGCGACCCGCCTTCCGCTGAAAGCGAGCTACCCGGCGAACAAGAGCGCACCAACGCCCGCGTCGCCGGCGCCAGCGGAATCCTCGCGCTAGGAAATATTTGCAGTCGCATCCTCGGCCTCGCGCGCGAGACTGTCATCACATATCTCTTCGGCGCTACTGGCGCAGTTGATGCGCTGCAGGTTGCGATAATCGTACCCAAAGCGATGTACGACCTGCTGATTGGCGGTCATGTCAATGGCGCGATCGTGCCCGTGCTCAGTGATGTCATTACAGTGCATGGCAAGCAAGAACTGTGGCGTGTCGTTTCGGCGCTGATCAGCCTCGTCTTTGCTATTTTGGCTATTCTGGTTCTGCTGATTGAGCTATTCGCGCCGCAGATTGTTCCGCTGGTGGCGCAGGGCGCCGATGTCGCTACCCAGCGCCTCGCTATTCAACTGCTGCGTCTGACAGCGCCCGCTCTGATTTTCCTGAGTTTTTTTGCCGTATTCAGCGGGACCCTATACGCGCTGCATTCCTTTACGCTGCCTGCCTTCGGCGGCGTCATCTTTAACGGCTGCATCGTGCTGGTGACGTTGGCACTGGCGCCTGGGGTAACCTGGATGCCGCAACTGATGCCGAATCTTGTGGTCTTTCCCTTCGCGCTGGCGCGGCCGGCTGATGGCATTATCGTCGTGGCTGTCGGTTGGCTGGTCGGCGCCATCGCCCAGATGCTCTTGCAGATGCCAGGTCTGGATTTCCGGCGGCTGCGACTCAGCATTTTTTGGCGGCATCCGGCGCTCAAAAGTATTGCGCTGCTCTACCTGCCGGTCATGCTTTCTTTGAGCATGGACACGCTCATAATACGTCCCTTCAGTTACCGCCTCGCAAGCCATACCGGCGAAGGCGGCATCGCCATAATGAATTGGGCGACTACCTTGATTCAGTTCCCGCAGGGCTTGGTAGCGACTGCCATCAGCGTCGCCATCTTGCCCACGCTGGCGCGGCAATCCGCCGAAATGACCGAGCAGGCGCAGCGCGCTTTCAAAGACACGCTAGGACTGGGTCTGCGTCTGGCGACCAGCTTGATCCTTCCTGCAGTGACAGGATTGTTCGTCTTGTCCATCCCCATCATCGCATTGCTATTCGAGAATGGCGCCTTCCTGGCGGCCGACACCGAAATCACGGCGCAGGCTTTGCGCCTCTATTTGATTGGCCTGCCTTTTGCCGCCATCGACCTGCTGCTGGTTTACGCCTTCTACGCGCGCAAGGATACGCTGACACCGGCGCTGATCGGCATCGTCAGTCTGGTCTTTTACCTTGGGGTAGCGCTCCTGCTCTTCGAGCGATTCGGCTTGTTCAGTTTGATGGTCGCTGACAGTGTCAAACACTTCGTGCATGCCTCGATCAGCGGATTTCTGCTTTGGCGACGGCTGGACGGATTCGGGTCGCAGCGGCTGGCGCTCACGGGAATCAAGTCTGCCCTCGCTTCGCTGATCATGGCGATGATCGCGCTTGTTACCTTGCCGCAGCTCATGGATGTCATCGGTAGCGCGAGCGTCTTTCATGAATTGCTTCTGGTGGTAATATGTGCAGTTCTGTATGGGGGCGTATTCTTGCTGGCGGCTCGCTTGTTTAGACTGCAAGAGTTTTCCTGGCTGTTGAATTTGATGAGGCTGCGGCTTAGCAAATGAAAGCTTCACGCGGTGGGTTAGCGGCATGCGATAATCCGATGGCTAATCTCTCGCCCTCGCCTATAAAGTCGGTTAAGCTCCCCCGAATGTGCCTGTAACGTTTGCTGGCAGGAATTGGCCGGCGGTAGCGTCGCAAGGGCGCGCAAGGCTGAACGCGTGAGATCTCGGCAGGAAGACAACACCCTGAAACTCTGGTTCTTATCCTGCATCGTATTTGCCGTGGGCGGCGTCACCGGTAGCGCACTTGGCGTGGTATGGATCTACGTTCAAGCCGACTTCGGCGTAACGTTGAGCGCGCTCGGCGCTTTTGTTTCCGCCGCTACTGTTGGACGCACGATCACCAGTACTTTCAGCGGTCCGCTGATTGGGCGTTTTGGCATAGCCGGGGTGATGATGGCTGGCGTAACGCTCGGGACCGTCAGTATGCTGGGCTTTGCTTTAGCGCCATCATGGACCCTTGTGCTGATCGTTGCCTTTTGCAGCGGCTTCGGTTCTGGCGTCATGGGCGTCGGTCTGAACGCCTTTGCCGCGGTACATTTCAGCGCGCGGCAGATGAATTGGCTGCACGGAAGTTTCGGCATTGGCGCGACTATCGGTCCCTTGGTAGTAACGACCATTGTCATCGATCTGGGCATCGACTGGCGCTGGATTTATGTGCTATTCGCCGGGTCGCGCCTGATGATGTTTTTATTGTTCTACTTCACGCGGAACGAATGGCGGATTTCCGAGGCGCGAGCGAATGGTGGCAAGTTGGCGTACGCCTCAATCCGACAGACTATGCGCCTGCCGATAATCTGGCTGATGGTCGGCGCCTGGCTGATGGCTACTGGCAACGAGCTGGTCGCGGGGCAATTCGCCAACAGCTTCTTAATAGGCGCGCGATTGATCGACCCGAAGACTGCAGGCGCCTGGGTCAGCGTTTATTGGGCCAGCTTGACCGTCAGCCGCTTTGTCGCCGGCTTCATCGTCACGCGGATGAGCAATGGATCTTTCCTGCGCTTGAACAACATCAGCATTATGGTAGGGGCCGCTTTGCTCTGGTCAAACTTAAATCCTCTGAGCAGTTTGCTCGGGCTGGCGATAATCGGATTCGCCATTGGTCCATTCGCGCCCTTGATGGCATCGGATACGCCGGGCAGGGTGGGTCGCGCCCATACCGCCAACGCCATGGGTTTGCAATTCACTGCCGCCAGTATCGGTATGGCGTTTTTGCCCTGGCTGGCTGGGGTGCTGGCGGAGGCAGTTGGGTTGGAAGTGATCCCGCAGTTCATATTCTTGATCGCGCTGATTACATTTTTCTTGCACGAGACAATCCTTTGGCGCGAAATCCGTCATCCGCTTGCAAAGCTGTCTTAGTCTTCACGTCAATTTATTGACTGCCTCGACCAACGCCATGATGTAGCCCGTCGACCAAGCATGTCCCCGATGCCGCCAGTCGCTGTCGTCCAGCATCTCCGGCACATGATCGTCGATGATGAAGCCGGTGAACCCGACCTCTTTCAGCGTCCTTATCGCCGCCACCACATCGACATTGCCTTCGCCCAGAAAGCATTCCTGGAACTTCGGTACACAGCCTTGCACATCGCGGAAGTGCACGTAGAAAATTTTGCCGCGTTCGCCAAAATATCTTATCGCGTCGAGAACGCCTTCGTTGTTGCTGCGTCCGGCGTAGACCATCTCGGAGAAGCAGCCCATGCAAAAGTCGAGTCCATGATTCGGGCTGGGGACGGCATCCAATGCCCGCGCAAAATTCTCCGGCTTGTAGAAGACGCGTGCGATGCCACCGAGAGACTCTACCGGCGGATCATCGGGGTGCAGGGCGATCTTGACGCCAGCCTGCTCCGCCACCGGGATGACCTGCTCCATGAAGGAGACGTAGTTATCGAAGAGCTCCGTTTCAGTATAATTGCGGTCTTCGGCTTCGGGCAGATCGACAACGCCGGTTACTACCTCGCCCGCCATGGCGCGCTCCAGATCAAAAGCGGTGACCTTTACGCCGCCACGACCATCTTCCATTGGCGTCCGCCAGACCAGATTGGGCATCCAATTCAATCCCAGAATCGGGATGCCTGCCTCGCCCATGTTGCGGACGATTATCTGATAATTGGCGATCTGTTCGACGCGGCGCGGCCCGTTCAGCATGGCATCGATGTACAAGTGGCGAGGCACATTTTCGATGGCTTCCAGTTCGAGATCGTAGTCGTTGACACGTTGCTTCAGTCGTCTGAGGTCGCTCAACTCCCAATAGCCCTTGTCATTAGGCAGCTCAGTCGAATCGGGGATTAAACCTATTTCCTTGCCAATCATATTAAATTGAACACCGCTGACTCCCAGTTGTTTGGCGAAGGTCAAGTAGTCGTCCGTTGCCGCCGAATGCTGCCCTAGTGCTACACGCATCACGTCTGGCCTCCTAAGTTTTATGTCGCTGATTATCGACTATAGTTTATCTCACTTCTCATCACTGCTGGAAAAAGGAAGTCGCAATGGCAAGAAAAAAGGTTCTCGTCAGCGGATCAGACGGACGCATTGGTCAGGTAACTGTTAAGGAGCTGCAAGAGCACGGTTATGCGGTGACCGCGGCGGATATCAGCCGCAAGCAGTCTTGGAGGACTCAGATCGTGGATTTCCAGGATTTGAGCCAAGTCATTGGGGTGATGCAGGGTCAGGATGCGGTGGTCCATTTGGCCGCCATACCTTCGCCCGAAATGCATACCAACGAGGTCGTCTTCCGAAATAATGTCGTGTCCACATTCAACGTGCTGGAAGCGGCCACCATCCTCGGCATCAAAAAGGTGGTGATGGCAAGCAGCATTACCGCCCTGGGTTTTGGCTACCGTCACCGCTTCTTCAACCCACTCTATATGCCGATTGACGAAGCCCACCCGCTGCTTGCGCAGGATAGCTACGGTTTGTCGAAGCTTATCGGCGAAGAGCTGGCGGCGGGATTCTTGCGGCGGACGCCGGACATGTCGCTGGTCAGCTTGCGTTTTACGCTCGTCGTCGATGAAGAGCAGCAGAAATGGATCTTGACCGCGCGCGAGAATCCGCCCGATAGCGAAGCTACTCACGGCGCCTTCTGGACTTTCGTGGATGTGCGCGACGCCGCCGCTGCCTGTCGCCTGGCTGTGGAAAATGCGGCGAGCGGTCACGAAGCCTTCTACATTTGCGCGCGGCATATCTATCGTCCGGAAAACGTGCGCGATTTGCTGGCTCGCTATTTCCCCGGCGATTACCCGATTGCCGAGCATATTCGGGGCACAAACAGCCCGGTCGATAGCGACAAGGCAGAGCGCCTACTCGGCTGGAATGCTCGTTACAACTGGAATGGCGAATTGCTCAGTTGATTGAGGTTGACAGAGCTCTGTGGCGTTACCGCGCAAGCCGAGTTCTGCAGAGCGTATTCTAACCACTGAGGATGCACGGACATTATTCTAGGCAAGGTAAGGTCAGGAGGTCCTTAAAGATCAACAATTCTGCCCGACTTGCAATCTCGACTTCTAATGTGGTAGACTACCGTCACTGTGTCAATGTAGTTCAAAATAACTAGTGGACGACCTAGCCGAGCCTCCCTCACGGAGTCCGACGCACATAGTAAACGCTTTTCGAGCCGATCACGGTTGTCAGTGGTCGGCTGTTTTGCTTTTTCCTGAAATCCAACTTATGGAAGGCAATTGATGGACGAGAGTTTAGCCTTGCTGCTGCTGCTATTGGCGGCGCTTGGCATTCATGGCGCCGTGAGTCTGGTGAACGCGGCGCTTCAGAACACGTCCCGCGCGGTCATGCGCGAGCGTGCCGAGGAAGGCGATGCTACGGCTCAGCGCTTCCTTGTATTGACGGAACGCGGTCTGCGTCTCAGCATGAGCGTTAGCATAACGCATATCTTAACCCGCTTCGCGGTTGCGGTGGTCTTGGTACTCCTGCTGATCGTACCCTTTGCGAATGGCGATGCCGGTGTGCGTATACTGCTGGCGGTCGCGACTGTTTTTCTGGGCACTGGTCTGACGCTGGTCATCGGGGATCTTCTGCCGGAGGCAATCGGATCACGACACGCCGACGGCTTGCTGGCGGTGTCGGTCGCTTCTATGCAATTGGTGCTTACGGTTGTCGCGCCTCTTACCGCGCTGGTGCTTCTGCTTAGCCGGCTGATTTCGCGCCTTTTCGGCAGTGAAGCCTTGGTCAACCTGGTCACTGAAGAAGAGATCATGACCCTGGTCCACGCGAGCCACAGCGGCGGCATCATCGAGGATGAAGAGAAAGATATGATCGCTTCGGTCCTGCAATTGGGCGAGAGCAGCGCCCGCGAGTTGATGACGCCGCGCATCGACATCATTGCGCTTGAGCTAGGTGATACGATAATGGAGGCGCTCTCCGCCTTCGTCGAGTCGGGCTTTTCCCGAATTCCCGTCTACGAAGACAGCATCGACCATGTCATCGGCTTGCTCTACGCCAAAGATATCCTGACAGTGCTGAAAAACCGGGATGATCTGGAAAGTCAGGAGATCCGCGATTTGATCCGCCCAACTTATTTCGTGCCGGAGACGAAGCGGGCCGATGCGCTGCTGAAAGAGCTGCAAGAGAAGAATGTGCATTTGGCGATTGTGGTTGATGAATATGGCGGCACATCCGGCTTGGTCACCATTGAGAACTTGATCGAGGAGATCATCGGAGATATTCGCGATGAATACGACTTCGGCGAGGAGGAAGATTATGTCGAAGTCGGCGATGGTTTCTATCTGATTGAAGCAAGTATGGATCTTGACGACCTCAACGACCTGCTGGAATGTTCCATCGATACTGGCGATGCCGATACTTTGGGCGGCTATATTTACCTGTCGCTGGGGCGCGTACCGCGAGCCAATGAGACCATTGAAACGGAAATTTTGAGTATGACGGTCTTGTCGATTGATGGTCATCGCATCCGAAAAGTCAAGGTGCGCAAGATCGCGCCCGAACCGGCGGACATTGAAGAGCCGGCGAAAAGCGGGATCATGGGCGACGAAAAGGTCTCTGTGCACGGCAAATAGGAGATCAGCATGAGCGCAATCAGCGATCGCCAATTGATAGAAGCTGCACTAGAAGGCGGCAAGAACGCCTACATTCCCTACAGCAAGTATCGCGTTGGCGCGGCGCTGCTCACCGTCAGCGGCGAGGTCTTCACCGGTTGCAACATAGAGAACGCTGGCTACTCGCCGACAATTTGCGCTGAGCGTACCGCGCTGGTCAAAGCCGTCAGCGAAGGGCATCGTGAGTTTGCGGCGGTGGCGGTTGTCACCCGCGATGGCGGGTCGCCTTGCGGGGTTTGCCGGCAAATGATGTTTGAGTTTTCGCCGGGAATGAAGGTGATCCTCGCTGATCTGGACGGAAACGTGCAGTTGGTCACGACGCTAACTGAACTTCTCCCGTATGGCTTTGGGCCGGCGAGTCTCGAAGAGAGCTGACGGAATTCCGGCAGAGCCGGCTGTGCCATAGATCACGATTCACGCCGACTGCGGCAAAGCGCCTAAGAAACATTTGCCCCGCGATGTCGATACCGATCAACTGCGTCGATCAAGCCGAGGATGACGAGCTCTGGGAGCGACTTTCTGCGGCTGGCGGTGAGAAAAGGCGTTGCAGCTGGCATTCGATTATCCCAAGCCGCCGCTCCTGGCAAAATGGTTGCTGCATGGTGGCCTGATACTGGCGGCGAAGCTACTGCGCTTCCTGCCGCCACGCCGTCTAGCCGTATCTGCTGACGCGGCAGAGACACCGCAGTCGCTCGTCCGGCTATCAAATCGAAGAATTGGGCGCGCCGGAGGAGAACTAGGCACTCCGTCAGCCCGCAGCGATTCGGTCTGCCCATTCCTTGAATCGGTTGTAGGTAAGCTCGTATTGTTCTTGCAAGGCAGGCTCGCTCGCCGGAGTCGATTCGCCGTAATCGAAGCCATCAAGAAAGGCTGCGGCATGTTCGCTTATGCCGACCGCCACCGCCGCGTGAGCCAGTGCGCCCAAAGCCGACATATCGGAGAAGCTGCGAAATGTCACGCGTGCGGGGAGTACATTGCTCAGAATCTTGCGCATCAGCGGGCTTTTGGGAACGCCACCGGTGATCAGGATGTTCTTGTCTTCCAGCGATCCACTCTTTATCAGCGCTTCGGTACAGAGTCGTATGCCAAAAGCAACGCCGCCCATCACCGCGCAGCCACAGGATCTTGGCGATGCTGTAAGGGCGATAGCTGGGTTCCACAAGCGCGACCTTGTCGCAGTTTCTAGGTATTCCGCCTGCCGTTGCGAACGGGTATCGGCCCAAACGATGCAGTTGTAAGCGACCGTGCCGTCTGCGCGGAGCGGCACAATCGAGTGCATGTGACCTGAAAGTCCTATAGCGGCGACAGACGTCGGACGGATATCGTGATCACGCAGCAGGTTGTGTGTTATTTGGCAAAGCGATGTCCACCACTTTTCTGGTACCTGCTCAAGGTAGCCGGCTGCCGGTGTCAGATTCTCGACGGGCGCTCCGGATGACGGCCGATGTCGCTGCGTCGAATACGATGACCTTCAGTCCCTGTGTGCCGAGGTCAACGCCGAGCAGGAGGGTTTCGCTCATGCTTGAGGCTCCATCGTGTTGTCGACTCATTGGGCGCAGAAAAGCATCCGCACTCTTGTGGGGGCAACTATTTTATGCCAGTGCCCGTCGTGGCGAGGCCTTCCATAACTTGACGGCGCAGGAAAAGGAAGAGGATGATGATCGGGATGGTCGCCAGAGTAGAGCCGGCCATGACCAAATCGTATGACTGCCGATATTGATTGATCAGGCGTGTGATGCCAACAGCCAGCGGCATATTTTCCGCCTGCCGGAATACGATCAGGGGCCAGAGCAAGTTATTCCAGTATTCAAGCGAGAACAAAATGAAGAGCGTAGCAATGGCTGGCCTTGCATTGGGCAGAACGATCATGAAAAAGATCTGGTATTCGCTGGCGCCGTCAACCCGCGCGGCATTGAGCATCTCGTCTTCGATCGACAACATATATTGGCGGATGAAGAAAATGCCGATAGGTGACGCAGCCAAGGGAACGATGGCGCCTAGGTAGGTCTCAACCATGCCCAGTTGAATGATCATCAGAAACAGCGAGACAATCAGCAGATGAAAGGGGATCATCTGCGATACCAGAATGAGGATAAATAAGAGGTTGCGGAAACGGAATCTGAACTTCGCCAGCGCGTAACCGCCGGTGGTGCAGAGGATAAGCGCGGTCACAGCGAAGCCCGCTGTTTGTGTGATCGAATTGATGATCCAAAGGCCATAAGGTTCTTGTTCAAACAAGTTGTGATAGGTGTCCAGGGAAAGGGCGCTAGGGATGATCTCCATGGCATCGACGAAGATGCGTCCTTCGGGCCGCAGGGAACTGATGACCATCCAATATAGCGGGAAAAAGAAGACTACGGCGAGGAATACAAAGAGCGCAAAAAGCAGAAGGCGTGTAATCCACGATTGTCGCCGCGCGCCGATTTTCACTGATTGAACAAGATCCGAAGTGATAGCCGTCATCGCTTAATCGTCCTGTCTAAAAACGCCGAAGAAGCGGAATTGAACGAGCGAAAAGACAAGAATGATCATGGCGAGGATAACGCCCATGGCAGCAGCCGTGCCAAAATTAAAGGAAGTGAAGGCCGTACGATAGATGAGCAGCGCCAGGGTCAAGCCGCCATCGCCCGGTCCGACGCCGCCGGTGTAGATGATAAATGGTTCGACAAAGACCTGATACCCGCCGATGATCGTCAGCACCACGACGAAGAAAGTGACCGGACGCAGCAGCGGCAGTGTGATGCGCCAAAACATCTGCCAGGGGCTGGCGCCATCAATGGCAGCGGCTTCGTAAAGCTCCTGCGGAATGTTCACCAAGCCCGAATTGAAATACAAGATATTGATGCCGCCGCCATCGAAGCCACCACCAGGATCAAGGACGGTAAGGCCAAATCCGCCGTCTCCAGCCAGCGTAAAGGTTCGATACCCAGGGTAGTCTCCAGAAACAAGTTGAGGAAACCTTCGCGCGCCAGTATCAAGCGGAAAACAGTACCGGCCACCACCAGCGAGGTAAGTGCCGGCAAAAAGATCAACGTGCGGAAAAAGGTGCTCGCGACGATTCTGCCGGAGTCCAATAATACTGCCAGAACGAGCGGCAGTGGAATTAAGATAAGCAGTATGCCAATGGTATATACCGTCGTATTGGTAAGCGCCTGACTGAATCTCACCAATTCAAAAACGTTTTCATAATTTGCCAAGCCAACCCAGTCTTGACTTTGAACCCCCCGAAAATTCTGGAAACTCACGATGATCGCCAAAATAACCGGATAGACTTTGAAAACAACAAACACAATCAGGAAGGGACCCAGGAAGACAGCCGGAACCACCTTCTTGTGATGAAAAAAGCTATTGATGTAATGAAAGGGTATCTTGACTATGTCCAACATGACGGGTCTGTTTTCTCCACAGGCGCGCGGGTTTATCTCAGGCATGACTTGGAGCGGGCAGGTACCCCGTAAAGATACCTGCCCTTACACCGGCTAGTTTAGCCGCCGGTGCCCATAGCATCTAATTCCGCAACAGCCGCCGCGATCACTTCTTCAGGTGATTTTTGGTTTTCGAGCAGATCGTAAAGTCCGGTTGTTTGGAGAATCGTAGCGATTTCCGGGTAGAAGGGTCCGGTATATTCCGACGCCACGTTACCCAAACCAGCTTTGATATGCGTAAATACCACTTCGTCACTGAAGTCGTACAAGGTAATCAGGAGCGCCTCGTCATCATAGACATCGAGCCGCATCGGGTCGTAACCTAAATCCGTCCACAGTTGCACATTGCTATCGTAGGTCAATTTGGCAAATGCCAAGAATTCAGCAGCTAGTGCAATCTTGTCGGGGTCAATCTGATTGGTGATGACTGTGCCCGTGCCACCACCCATTGATGTAGTATATCCACCTTCTTCAAAGATGGGCATTGGGCGGATAACGGTGACATCAGCTAATTCGCTGCCCAAGACATCGGGATAACGGGTGGCATACCATTGCGGCATCCATAGCGAGGCGATGCGACCTTCAGCCAGATCAACGTAGTGGTCGGCGAATGATGCCCACCACCCGATGCGGGCCTGGCAATACCGTGTACGTGTACCATGTCTTGCAAGAACTGCAGCGCTTCGACATTGGCTTCGCTCTCGAGGATGATCTCGCCGTCGGCGTTATAGGTGCCGCCGCCGTTCATCAGCATCAGCGAATAGGCAGAGAAGACATCTGTGGTTTCGACGCTGGCCATGTATATGTCTGTCTTGCCATCGCCATCGGTGTCTTGCGTAACTTTTAGGCCGGCTTCCACATAGTCGTCCCAGGTTACAATGCTATCCACATCCACACCGGCGGCTTCCAGAATGCTGGTATTGTAGAACATGATGTACGAGCCGAGATGGTAATCAATGCCGTAGTTCATGCCATTTGCCGTATACGGTGCCAGGCGTGACTCAATGATGTCATCTCGATAGGGATCAATCACATCATTCAAGGGAATGAAATGAATGTCACCTTTGGCAAAAGTGGCGAACTTCTTGATTTCTACATCAGCCAAATCCGGCGCGCCCATACCGACAAGCAGGGATGCCAGCAGATTATCATGCATCTGCGTGTAATCGATCTGCTCGTAAACGATCTCAATCGGGCGATCGGGATGGGCTTCATTCCAGCGATCAGCCGCGTTCTCCATATAGAGACCATGACGATCAACAAATACCCAAAGTGACAGCTCGGTGACATCTTGTGCCCGATCTGCCAATTGCCATCGACTTCATTTCCGATGCCCCAATACTTGACATTGTGGGGCGCATCGTAGCCGTTGGCGCGGCGGAGATTTGCCAGGGCACTGTCACTCGCGCTATTGCAGTATTCAACCCAATCACGTGCCTCGCGCATATCGCCATCGCCGGCGTTAACTACCATATAAGGCTCGCTTTCCAGTGCGCGGCGCCAGGTCACAAATTCATCGGTACCAAAGTGATTTGGCTCGATATCTTCCCAAGCCAGCTCGACCCGTGCCGGCCGTTCGGCTTTTGGCCCGATGCCGTCGCGCCAGCGATAGCCGGAAACGAAGTTGCCGCCCGGGTACCGTATGACAGGCATGCGTAAGCGCCGCACCGCTGCCAGCACATCCTTGCGAAAGCCGTTCTCATCTGAAAGCGGAGAGCCGGGTTCGTAAATTCCACCATAAATATGGCGTCCAAGGTGCTCAGCAAAGCCACCGAAGATGTTTGGATTTATGCTGCCGATCTGGCGCTCGAGGTCGATCTTTATTTGGTTCATGAAGTTTCAATCTCTTGATTGAATTCAGTTGATCGTGATTTGGACGTACATTTGCTTCGGGCGAGGATAATGACACGTTTCGTCCTATGTACAAGACTTTGTGTAAAAACACAGTGGCATTGGCGTACGAACGTGGCACTTGAACGCTTATAAGTAATTCTTATTCTTCACGCCGCGCAGCAGATTTGGATTGACTTTGCCGTCGTAATTCACCACTGTCTGATAGCGCTGCACTCGCTGCCGGTTAAGCGGCGGCGTATCGAAGCGAGCGCTGTTGACACCACTGACCGTGCCGGGCCGTGTCGATGTGATCAGCCATTCCAGTAGGTCGTCGCGCAATTCTTGCACCAGGTCGTGATAGGCGACGTCAAAATACAGATTGCGCGTTTCCCACGGATCGGCCGCTAGATCATATAGCTCGCCGAAACCGGCGGGATACTCATCCGGGAACATCGCTTGCGGATAGTAAACGAGCCGATACTGCCCTTTGCGGATGCTCTTGCTCCAGGCGAATTCGGTCACGCCGATGCGCTCACTGCTGCCGGTTTCGCCCGCCAGCAGCGGCGTAATATCGCGCCCGTCGCTGGTCTCCATCAAGTCGATGCCGGCCAGCGAACAGAGCGTATTTGATATGTCGACCAGCTCGACTGTTTGGGAGACGGTGCCCGCGGCCTCGATCCGGCTCGGCGCCCAGAAAATCAGCGGCACGCGCGTAATGGCATCACTACAGATGCCGGGCGCTTTCTCCATGATGCCGTGCTCGGTCGCATAATCGCCGTGATCCGAGGTATAGACGACGATGGTATCTCTTGCCAAGCCGCTCGTTCGTAGATGATCCAGCAGTCGGCTAACTGCGGCGTCAACCTGGCTGACCGCGCCCAGGTAGCCGTGAAGCTTGCGCAACCGTCCCGCCTCAAAGGTCTTCGGCTCAAAGAGCGACTAGTCGCTCTCTCGCCAGCGTTTTGCCGAAGCTTGCATGTGAGGCGCCTTGGTTGCCGCTGCCAGATCATAGTCGGTATTCGGCGGCAAGCTAAGCTGCTGCGGATCGTATAGATCCCAGTATTCTTGACAAGGAGTGGTGCATTGATGGGGCCGCGGGAAACTGACGTGCAGCAAGAAAGGCAGTTCGCGCTCGACGGCTGTCTGCATCGTCTCAATCGCGGTATTAGCCAGCCAGCCTTCTTGCGACTCCTCAAACGCCAGCGGGCTGGGGCGGCTGTCGACAGACTGTCGACCGCGATCACCATATTCCGACAGCAAGATATGATCTTCCAGTTGCTCTACGCCGCGCTCGCGCAAGAAGCGCAAGTATGCCGCCGACCGCCCGACAACGCTGCCTGCGGTAAAAGAGTTGCTCTCGTGGAAGACATCGCATTGGTCCTCCACCCAGTATTCCGGGCAATGGATCTTGCCCATCGCGGCGGTGAAATAACCGGCGGCGCGAAAGTGCCCGAAGATATTGGGCAAGCCGCCGGGATTGCGTCCGCTCAAGCTATAATAGCCGTGGTTATGTGGATATTGCCCGCTGAGGAAGGACACACGGCTCGGTGTGCATATGGGATTCTGTGTGATAGCGTTGTCGAAGCGACAGCCCTCGCGCGCCATACGATCCAGTTGTGGCGTAAGTACATCTGGATGCCCTTGGTGCCCTAGCACTTTGGCATTGTGTTGGTCGGCGACGATGAAGAGGATGTTGGGGGACTTCATCAGGTTATTGTTCCCATCCGAGTCAGGCATTACTGAGCGTTTCAGGTCACTTGATACCGCTGCCCGGCGATGTCAGGCCGGTGGCATCCACGAGTAGCTTGATCGTGTACGGCGCCCTTTACGGCGGCCAAATTCATGTCTGTATCAGCCATCAATTCGACAGTATAATGTCGATGCGAAGATGTCGCGTTCCATGCGCATCGACCACATTATGGCAGGTAAGATCGTACTAGAAACGAACATTTGCTTCCAATTTCCGCATTATTTGACCTGCTTATTGCAGCTTGGGATTGGCATTGACGAATAGAACCCCGGCGTGTCGACATTGGCGGGAGGAAAGCCTGATGCAAAGTAAACAAGAGTCGAACGCATTCGTCATCTGTGACGACCTCTATAAGATCTTCAAGGTCGCCGATATCGAAGTGATGGCGCTGCAAGGGCTCGATCTGACAGTCAGGCGCGGCGAATTGGTTGGCGTAGTCGGCGCGAGTGGCAGCGGGAAGACAACACTGATGAATGTGCTGGGCGGCTTGACCTTGCCGTCTGCCGGTCAGGTCATCGTCGATGGCAAGAACCTGCTCAAGCTGAGTTCGCGCGAGCTGACGACCTATCGACAAGTTGAGGTCGGTTTTGTCTGGCAACTGGGCAGCCGCAACCTCATTCCCTACCTGTCGGCGCTGGACAATATTATTCTACCGATGACGCTGGCGGGCACAACCGGTCGCGAGGCCACGGAGCGAGCGCGCTCATTGATGGACAAGGTAGATTTGCCGCATCGCTATGATCATAAACCGATACAGCTCTCCGGCGGCGAGCAGCAGCGCGTGGCGATTGCGGTGGCACTGGCAAATGAGCCGAAGCTGCTGTTGGCGGATGAGCCGACTGGCGAGCTCGACTCCACAACCTCAGATCAGGTTTACGCGCTTTTACAACGCTTGAATCGCGAGGAGGGCTTGATCATCTGCATCGTCAGCCATGATCCGACGATGGCGCAGCATGTACAGCGTGTTGTGCAGATCCGCGATGGCAAGCTGGCTAGCGAGACGGTGCGGCGGCGCCCGTACACTGCGGCCGGCTCCGATAAAGACCTACGACCATCGACAGATGAAATCGAGCGCTGGGAAGACCACTTTGAAGAATTGATCGTGCTGGATTCGGCCGGCCGCTTGCAGATTCCGAAGCAGCATCGTGAGGAATTGGGATTCGAGAACCGGGTCGAGATGGAGGTCACCGATGAGGGCATCTTGATTCGGCCCGCGCGGAATCTGGAGGAGACCTCGTCGCAAGCGGAGATTCAGATCGAGCGAGAGATTCGGGGCGCGGACAATGGCGCGCCGTCCGGTTTGCTGGCGCGATTGAAAGGGCGGAAGTGATAACCGAAAACGCGATCGCGGCGCAGAACGTTGGGCGTGTGTATGCCTCCGATGGGGGCGATGTCCATGCCTTGCGACAGATCAACCTTGAGGTCGGCAGTGGGCAATTCGTCGCCCTGCGCGGGCGTTCCGGCAGTGGCAAGACCACCTTGCTCAATTGCCTGGGCGGTTTGGACAATCCGACCAGCGGCAAGATCTGGATTCATGGTGTCGATATTTCGACGATGGACGAGGCAGCGCGTACGACCTGGCGTCGGGAGCGTATTGGATTCGTTTTTCAACAGATGGGTTTGCTGCCAAGTTTTTCAGCGTATGAGAATTTGGATGTGATGGCGCGGCTGGGCAGTGTGCCTCGCGGGGAACGGCGCGAGCGCATCCTGAATAGCTTGGAACTGATGGACTTGTTGGATTATTTCGATCATCGGCCTTATGAGATGTCGGGCGGGCAGCAGCAGCGGATCGCGATCGCGCGGGCGCTGGTTACGGCGCCTGACCTGGTATTGGCCGACGAGCCGACCAGCGAATTGGACAGCGAAACGACTCATCAGATTCTGGCGGTACTACAGGGATTCGTTCGCACGCAGGGTACGTCGATATTGCTTTCAAGCCATGATCCCATCGTAGACGAATATGCCGATCGTATCATCACCTTACGAGACGGGCAGATCGCCAACGGACATTAAGGTGGTCACATGGTCGCCAAAGTCGCGGCGCTGTTTTTCTTCTTTCTGCTGCAAGACAACCTGCTATTTCTCGATGTAAGTGACCGAGCTGGCATCGGGGCGACACATCGCGCCATCTGGCACGAAGACATCCCCGGTCCCTATGACGATGGCTATTTGGCGGCGGGTAGCGCTTGGGCGGACTATGACGGCGATGGCTGGGTTGATCTCTTCGTCACTGGCAATCTTGATCCCAATGTGCTCTACCGCAACACAGGTGATGGCGCTTTTATAGTCTCCGAATTTAGCGAGATGCTGAGCCTGCCCGATGTACTGAGTGGCGGTGCAGTCTGGACGGATTACGATAACGACGGCTGGCGCGACCTCTATGTGCTGAATCTGGGCGCCAATCGGCTGTTTCGCAATCTCGGCGGGGTGGGCTTCGCCGATGTGACTATTGCAGCTGGCGTCGGCGATAACGGCAAGGGCACGACGGCGGCTTGGGGCGATTACGATGAAGACGGCCACCTCGATCTCTATGTGACTAACTGGTCTTGTTATCCTGAATGCGATCTCAGCGATTTTTCGCGCAGCCGGGATGCGCTGTATCACAACAACGGCAATGGCACTTTCACGGATGTCTCTGGTCTGCTGCGCTTCGAGCGATTGCTGGGATCGGGTTTTGCGGTCAGCTGGGTGGATTACGACGATGATCGCGACCTGGATCTGTACGTGGTGAATGACAAGGTGATCAATGCCGTTGGAAATGTGCTTTGGCGAAACGATGGCGCGGGCTGCGGCGGTTGGTGCTTCACAGATGTCAGCGCGCGGGCGGGCGCCGATGCCGTGGTGCATGGCATGGGTTTGGCCACCGGCGACTACGATAATGATGGGGATCTGGACATATATTTTTCGAATATGGTGCGGTCGATGGTGCTGCTCGAGAACGAAGGCGATGGTACCTTCGCTGATGTCACAGAGCGAGCCGGGGTGGATTATCACACGGGCGAGGCGGTCGGCTGGGGGACTGCGTTTTTCGATTACGACAATGATGGTTGGCTTGATCTGTATTTGGCGTCCAGCGGCATCTCACCGATTTTCGGCAAGCCGGGTATGCACTATGCCTATCCCGATATGCTCTATCGCAATCGGCGCGATGGCAGTTTTGCCGCTCTTGATCAAAAGCTGTTCAGCGACGGCAAGTCCGCGACTATGGGCTTCAGCACCGCCGATTACGATCGTGACGGCCGCGTGGATTATGCGCTGACCTGGTGGAATGAGGGACATCGACTGTTTCAGAACAATGCGTATGATGGCCTGAGGAACGACTGGATATCCTTTGAATTGGAAGGTGGCGGCACAATCGACCGTGATGCCCTGGGGACGCGCGTCCGCGTTGTTGGCGATGACGGTCTGTCGCAGATACGCGAATTGAAATCCGGCTCAAGCTTGGGCGCCGGCAATGAGTTGGTGCTGCATTTCGGCTTGGGCGGTGCTGAGATTGAGCGCGTCATCGTCAGTTGGCTGAACGGTGATTATCACGAGTACACCAGTGTCGCGGCAAATCAACGCTGCTTGATCACGCGGGAGCGGATAGACTGCGAGAGGCAGCCCGGTACTTGAATGTTCCCGCTGATACCCTCAATTCAAGAGCGTCATCATCGTTGATGATATCGAAATCTCAGATTTCGTCGCCCTGGTTGAACTATGGCAGGGGGTAGCACAGCCGTGACCAGTGACTTGCATCCGGTGACGCAGCGCATCGTTGATCTGCTTGATGCGCAGGGCTGCTGGTACGAGACCTTCCACCACGAGGCGGTGCGGACCAGCGAAGAAGCGGCGGCGAAGCGCCCGGGCTACGGCTTGCATCAAGGTGCGAAGGCGATCATCCTGCGTGTGAAGCGCACAAAGAAGGACAAGTTCTTTGTCATGTTGGTCTTCCCGGCCGATCGCAAATTCGACAGCAAGATAGTGAAGGCAAATTTCAAGGCGCGCGATATTCGTTTCGCCAGCGAAGAAGAGGTAAGCGCTTTGACCGGCGGGGTTGAACCTGGTGGCGTGCCGCCCTTCGGCAATTTGTTTGAGCTGCCGGTCTACGCCACACCGGACTTATTCGAGCTGGATCGCATCGTCTTTAATGCGGGCGATCGTCGATTCTCGTTGGCGATGCGCTCCGCCGATTTCCGCCGCCTCGTGCGCCCGAAAGAATTCACTTTCGTATGACTAGCTTCTAGCAAAAATGCTATTCGCGAGCCAATAAAAGCCACTCGACTCTAAGTGAGCGCGCCGCGGAGATTCGCTGTTGACCAGCGGTTGTGTTAAAACTAGACGCTGTGTAGTTTGAGATACCCGAAAGGTATGCAGGTCATGCCATCGGATGTGGTGGTGGCGGGGCATATTGCGCTTGATATCTTGCCAGATATGTCGATGCTGAACCCAGAACAGGTCATCGGCGCCGGCAAAGTCTTTGAGATTGGACGTATTACTTACTCGACCGGTGGCGCGGTGTCCAATACCGGTCTGGCACTGCATCGGTTGGGTGTCAACGTTGACTTGCTGGCGTCGGTCGGCGACGACTGGATCGGTCAAGCGATCGTCGACTATGTGCGCGGGTTTGGCGCTGAATTGGGTGATAACATTCAAATTGTGTCTGGAAAGGCGAGCCCGTACACGGTTGTCATCGAACCGCAGAACCACGACCGCACCCTGTTAACGCATACCGGCGTCTACAACGATTACGATCTCGAAAGCATCAACCTCGATCTTGTCGCTGACACCAAAGTCTTTCACATGGGTTACCCTACCCTGCTGCCACGCTTGTTCCGTGACGAAGGCGCGGGATTGTTGACGCTGCTGCGCGCTATCAAGGACCTGGGCGTCATCACTTCGATAGACATGTCGCTGCCGCCGCCTGACGAGCCGAGCGGTCGGGCAGACTGGCGCGCCATATTGCGTCGTTGCCTGCCATACATCGATATCTTCGTGCCGAGTATCGAGGAGATCATGTTCATGCTGCGTCGCGGCGATCTCGAGAATCGGGGAAATGCACTTTTTGAATCGCTGACAGCTGCCTACCTGGCCGAATTGGCGGATGAATTGCTGGCGATGGGGGTGGGCGTTGTCGGTTTCAAATTGGGCGAGCGCGGCTTGTATTTGCAGAGCACGGCTGATCTCCAACGGCTCGCGTTCCTGGCTGCTCTCGGGCAGTTGCCGACGGCGTGGGCGGGCGTGCGGACCTGGCAGCCGGCCTTTCACGTGGAGGTGGCAGGCACGACCGGTGCAGGCGACGCCGCATACGCCGGGCTGCTAGCTGCCATGATCCGGGGACTGGACCCGCGGGAATGCGCGCGTCGAGCTTGTGCGGTAGCCGGCTGCAATATCGAAGCGGCCGATGCCACGACGGGCGTCCGCAGCTGGGAGGAGACTGAGGCGCGGCTGGCGGCTGGCTGGGCGACGCGTTGATTATCATGCGATTCACTGCACAGTGTGCGACCCGTTTTGCTTGGTCTAGGCAGGTATTGACGTCTAATTGAAACTGAAGCGCTTCGCCCTGACGAAAATCGAGACAATTGGCAGGGTCAACTTACAGGTGTCCGCAAAGCTTGGTCGTCGCCGCCCTGCGTTTGCCTCGGCAGCAGGACAAGCAGAAAGATCGCGACGATGCTGAAGGCAGTTGCTAGAATCAGCATCCAATCGTAAGCGCCAAAGAGGTCGAATATGATGCCGGCGGCGAAGGGCGCGGTCGTGCTGGTCAGGGTTAGGATGATGAACATCGTGCTGCTAATGCGGCCGTAGAACGCCGCGCCATAACTATCGGCAACGATTAATGGGCGAGCGAGTGTGTGTGTGCCGATCGCCATGCCAAAGAGGGCAACAAAGGCGATGATCAGAAGCGGCGAGCTGCCCAGGAGCAGGATCGGCAGCGACATCGTCAACACGAAGAATACGCCGACTACCATGGTCTTGCTGGAAAACCGGCGTTCGACGGGCGCGAAGATCATCCGACCGATGACCTGCATAACACCGATGGCGCCGCTTGCCAGAGCAGCGCTGCTCGAGTGAATGTTGACGCTGATTAGCAGCGGGATGAAGTGCACACGCACCGCCGCTATGCTCAGGGTCGATAGTGAAAAGGCCAAGGTCAGAATCCAGAAGTAGCGAGAGCGCAGGACACCGCGCAGATTGACGCTTGGAATGGCTGTGTGGTTGTCCGTTTCTGCATCGCCATCGGCCTGCAAACCCAGATCAGTAGGTTTGCGGCGCAGGACCAGGGCATGCAGCGGTATCGTGATCGCGCCGAGCAGAATGCCAAGTATGAATACCGCCTGCCGCCAGCCGTACGCCACCAGCAGCGCATCGGTAAGCGGAATGAAAACAGTGGCGGAAAAGCCGGCTATGAAAGTGACGATCGCCATGGCAGTGCCGCGCTTGTGCGCGAACCAAGTGGCGATCACGGCAAAAGCCGGTTCGTAAAGAACTGCCGCGCCGCAGAAACCCATCAGCGCCATGATCAAGACGAATTCGGGCAAGGTGTTCACACCTGACCAGAGCAGGACCATTATGGTTGCGCCGGTCGAACCCGCTGTCATCAGCAAGCGCGCGCCGTGCCGGTCCAGCCAATGGCCCACCGGGAAGGCGATGATGCCGGTGATCAGCAATGAAAGGGAGAAAGCGCCGGAAAGCTCACCCCGTGTCCAGCCGAGCTCGGTTTCCATCGGCGTGATGAAGACGGAGAAGGCGTAATACATCACGCCGTAGGAGACGGTCTCAGTAATTGCCAAGGCAACCGCGATGTACCAGCCGTAGTAGACTGGCTCGCGATTCCGAATGCGAGTCAGACGCTGCATTTTGCGTCTCCCATGGGCGTCAGAATAGGGAAAGACCGGCGGGTTCTCAAGTGGCAAAAGCAGGACGCTCTCGGCGGTTGACTTCCAAAATGCAAGACGCCCCCGAAAAACGGGAGCGCCTTGTCTGCTGAGTCGGTAGACGCTAGCGATTATTTCAATCTGCGGACAACCGCTACCGCCACTATCGCAATCACGCAAGTGATTATCACAATTTGCAACGGTTCGTGAAGGCTGTATGGGTCAAGCATCTTTAGAGCATCCTATGTCTATTGGGCGCGTACTGACGACTACACCGGCGAAGTACAATTTCCCCTGTCCGATAAATCCCAGCCGTATCCTACGGCCGCCATTCTGAGCGTATGCGTGAGAGCTCCCGGTCACCACCCAGTCCAAACTTGGTATGATATGGTTGTATAGCCCGTAACTGTAACCATGGTCTGTGACTTCGGTGACCCTATTATTGGACACATTTGCGTTTGCCCATATGTTCAGTTCTTGTGTCCCCCACCATCCATGGTATCGAAATGGCGGGCAAGAGTAATGGCGGGTTCCCGAAGCGTAAAATAGAGACGAAGCCGATTCGGAGGAAGCGTCCATGGCGAGTTCGGAAGATTCGAAATCGTCAATCAAATTAGCAAGTTGAGAAGCGCTTATATTCACCGCCAATCCTTGTGATCGAGCGTGAGCCACTGCAAAAGTGGCGCGATCTAAAGCGCTTGTGTTGCGACCGACGAATCAATCGAGGTATTTTGCGCAAAGGCTGGCGCAGAGCCTAAGAGCAATACAGTTGAAAGGAACAGAATCAGCAAACGGTTCATCAGATTTCCCCTTTCAAAAACTTAGTGTTGAAAGTCGAATCAAACAAACTGAAAGCGAATTACTCCGTCCTTTATCCTCCTTCCGATTATCCTGTCACATATTTAGTGGAGGCTCGCCTCACCTCACTATAATCACAATAATTCCAATTGAGGTATAGTATCAATAGAACATAGTGTCTAAAACAAAGGAGACAAGCGATGTCTCTACGCAGTCACGACTGGTTCTTGCGGAGTGGACAAGCGGGCTTCAAGACGCGCAGCCGAATGAAGAACCAGGGCAGTCCCCAGCAAATGTTTGATGGGCGCCCAGTCATTGGTATCTGCAATACCTGGTCGGAGTTGACACCTTGCAATGCCAATCTGCGCATTATGGCTGAGCATGTCAAGCGCGGTGTGCTGGAAGCTGGGGGATTCCCTCTGGAATTCCCGGTGATGTCGCTCGGCGAAACCTTGATGCGCCCGACGACCATGCTTTATCGCAACTTGGTCAGCATGGATGTTGAGGAATCGATCCGCGCCAACCCGCTGGATGGGGTGGTTCTGCTGGTCGGCTGTGACAAGACGACGCCGGCCGCCATCATGGGCGCATGCAGCGTTGATATTCCGACCATCGTTGTCACCAGCGGACCCATGCTGAACGGCAAGTTTCAGGGGCGGGATATTGGCGCCGGCGCCGATAAGTGGCGCTTCACCGATGAATGGCGCAGCGGCAATATGAGTACGGCGGACTATATTGAATCGGAGACCTGCATGTCCCGCAGCGATGGGCATTGCATGACTATGGGCACGGCATCGAGCATGGCTTGCGTGGTTGAGGCGCTTGGGCTGATGCTGCCTGGTGGCGCGGCTATCCCGGCGCCTGACGCGCGGCGGCGGCGTCTCTGCCACTACAGCGGCAACCGGATCGTCGATATGGTCAAGGAAGACTTGAGGCTGTCAACTATTCTTACGCGTTCCGCCTTCGAAAACGCGATCAAGGTTAACGCGGCCATCGGTGGATCAACCAATGTGATCTTGCACTTGCTGGCCATCGCCGGGTGCATCGGCGTCGAGCTCTGCCTGGAAGACTTTGATCGCTTGGGAAGTCAGATTCGCTCTTGGCCAACCTCAAGCCCGCGGGCGAATTCTTGATGGAAGAATTCTACTACGCCGGTGGCTTGCCTGTTGTTCTGCGGAATTTGAAGAAACTGGTCGACTTGGAGACCATCACCGTGACGGGGGAGAGCCATGCCGAAAATACGGATGGCGCAGTCTGTTATGACGATAATGTCATCGCCACTGTGGACAAGCCATTTCAGCAGCAGGCTGGCATCGCGGTACTGCGTGGCAATCTCTGTCCCGATGGCGCGGTAATCAAGCCGTCTGCCGCCACCCCGCATTTGATGCAGCATCGCGGACGCGCGGTCGTTTTCGCGTCACTGGAAGACTTTCACGCCCGCATCGACGATCCTTCGCTGGACATTGACGAAGATTGCGTCCTGGTGTTGCAGAATGTTGGACCGAAGGGTTTTCCCGGTATGCCCGAGGTGGGAAATATGAGCCTGCCGCGCAAGCTGCTCGACAAGGGCGGTCGCGATATGGTGCGCCTTTCGGATGGACGCATGAGCGGAACGGCTTACGGCACGGTCGTCCTGCACATTGCGCCGGAATCGGCGGTCGGCGGGGCGCTGGCGCTGGTGCAAGATGGCGACATTATCGAGTTGGATGTGCCCGCGCGCCGGCTTCATCTCGAGGTTGCGCCGGAAGAGCTGGAACGGCGGCGCCGCTTGTGGCGAGCGCCGGCGGAACATGATTCGCGCGGCTATACGCGGGTTTTTCTCGATCACGTTCAGCAAGCCGATCATGGGGTTGACTTGGATATTCTTGTGGGCGGCTCTGGGCAAGGAGTCGAGTACGCGACTGATGCGCAAGCTGCGGACTAATGAGCATCCGCAATCGTTGGACGACGACATACTAGGCAAGAAATTGGCGGAGTATGTCGCAGGTTTTTAGAATAAGCCGCCGTCTCTACTAAACTGGGTTAGCGAGATTAAATAGTGAAAGAGAGCGCAAGCACATGCCCACACTACCCAACTTCACACAATTTGAAGGACGCTACTGGGACACCGCTTCGATCCGCAACGCGCTGGACTATCAGGGCGTCAAGGCGCCGCATACTGGCGAGCCATTCACGGAAGCCATGTTTCTCGGCACCAGCGGCGGCATAACATTTGGTTACTTCACCTTCCACTACAAGGGATACGATCCGCAGGTAAACTTGCTGACGCGCAATACCTTTGACCCGATGCAGCGGATTTTCGACAGAATGAATATCCCGCGCGATCTGTTGCGAAGCACGAGCGCCGACAAGGGGCGGCAGAATCTCATCCGTGCGCTGGAAGATGGTTACGCGCCGATTGCCAGCCCGGATATGTGGCTGCTTCCCTATAATGCGCTGCCCTATGACGAAGGGATGTGGGGTGGAATGCCGCTGGTCATCTACGGCTACGAACCGGAGAAGGGCGAAGCGTACATCTCCGATCGTAGTCGACTGCCTTTGACGGTCGGCACGGATGACCTCGACAAGGCGCGCAGCCGCATCAAGAAAGAACGGCAGAGCTTGATCTTGTTGGGAGCGCCGGACGAAGCGCGGCTGGCCGACGCCATCCGTCAAGGCATTACGGACTGCGTGGCTTTGATGACCGAAAAGCCGCCGAAAGGCTCGGCGAAGAACTTCGGTCTGCGCGCGCTGCAGCATTGGGCGGATATGCTGCAAAAGACGAGCCGCGGCAGCTGGATGAAGGAATATCCAACTGGACGTCCCCTGCTGGCGGCGCTGACCACTGCTTACACATTTATGGGACCAGCTTTTGGCAAGACAGTACAAGCTGAACGCGATGTCTATGCCGACTTTCTCAGCGAGGCCGCGCAGGTGTTGAGCCTGACGGAACTGGAAAATGTCGCGGACCTGTATCGCGTAGCCGGCGCGGCTTGGGAAGGCTTGCATGGCGCGCTGCTTCCGGACGGTCTGCCGATGCTTGAAGACGCGCGAGTCGCCATTGATCGCAAGACGACCCTATTCATCGAGAGCGGCGCGGCGCATTTGGACGAGATCATCAGCTATAACCAGCGGCTGGAAGCGCTCAAAACTGAAGCGGAAAGCGATTTCCCGCTCAGCGAAAGTGAGATTGCCGATTTGCGCGATTCTATTCGCGGGCATATCTTAAAGGCGCTCGAAGCGGAAGAGACGGCGGTGATGGCATTAAAGAGGACCATTGCCTGAGATCTTAAGCCCTCGTTGAAACATGGAGCAAAGTGTGGTAAGTTACCGGGGTGCTGTAGCCTATTCAAATCGCTGAACTCCGATACCTGCCGCAAATATCAACAGGAGAAATTTGGCATGACCAAGAAACTTTCAAGACGTGACTTTTTGCGCGTTGCCGCGGCATCCGCCGGCGCAAGCAGCCTGGCTGTTCTCGGCGTTCAACCGATCGCGGCGCAGGCGGACGGCGTCGAGTTCTCGCTGGCGATGGTAGACTGGAGCGATCCAGTGCAGACCGCCTTCGAAGAAACGATCATCCCTCGCTTCGTTGAAGAAAACCCCGGCTCCAGCGTGACGATCAACTGGACGAACTGGGGCCGTTACAATGAAGAGATGACCACAGCCTTTGCTTCCGGTGTGACGCCCGATGTCTTCCAGGGCGGCGCGGTCTGGGCGCCACAGATGGCGCGGCGCAATTGGTCGGTGCCGCTCAACGATTTTATCAATGCGGACGAAGAATGGGACTGGGCGGATTTCCCCGCCGGCTTGCAAGCCGATGTGACGATCCGCGGCGATATCGTAGCCGTGCCGTATCGCCAAGATCTGCGTACGCTTTGGTACAACAAAGAGATGCTGGCTGATGCCGGAATCGATGAAGCCCCTACCACCTGGGAGGAGTTCGTCGCCGCGGCGCAGGCTACCACCGTGCGCGACGGCGACGGATACAGCGTCGAGGGTTACCACTTCTCGGATGCCAGTGGTAACTGGCAGCGCGATTGGCAGCCTTTCCTCATGTGGGTGCACATGGCTGACGGGCAGTTCCTCAGTGACGATCTGACCACCTGCGCGCTCGATCAACCGGCCGCCCTGGAAGCCTTGGAATTTCTGGTTTCGCTGGTGCATGAGCATGAAGTGACCTCGTATCCGGGCTTAGATCCTCAGGGCGATCTGAATGTGCTGGCGGGGCGCAACGCCGCCATGCAACTTTCCAGCGCCGATATGGAGCGCGTAATCAATCTGTACGCGCCGGACGAAAAGGAGACCATTTATCCGACCCTGCCGCTGACCGGAAACGTACAAGCGACGCACTCCTGGGTGAACAAGTTCTTCATCTCGTCACAGACGGCGGATGCGGCGACGTCTTGGGGCTTGCTGCGCTTTATGACACGGCAGGATATGCTCGAGGTTTATTCGGCCTCCAATAACAATACACCTCCGCGCCTGTCGCTGATTGATGCGGACTACATGTCGGAGAAGCACAAGGTAGTGCTGGAATCAGCAGTGTATGCGCGTACCTTCCCGCAGCATCACAATCTGATCGCGCTCTTCCGCCCGATCGCAGCCGAGCTGGAGCAGGCGCTTAGTGGCAATAAGGCGCCGGCTGACGCCTTGGTGGATGCGACAGCCGCCATCAACGAGATCCTCGCGGACGATTAGAGCGCCTACCGCAGCCATTGCGATGCCGGTGGTTGGCACTTGATCATGTAGTAAAGTTTGAATCAGGGAAGCGAGGTCACCCCTCGCTTCTTTTCGATTGACAGTTGAGCTGCTAAAGGAAGGAGGCAATTGATGACAGTTGTCATAAGCAAGTCTCCCCTAGCTCGCGTTGAGCGGCTCGATTGGCGTGAGCGCTTCTACCGCTTTTACAACAGTCAGGCATTTGTCGCTTTTCTGTTTCTGCTGGTGCCGGTGTTATTGTTGGCCGCGCTGAAGATCTGGCCCGTTTTCTATAATATTTACCTGAGCTTCACTCGATACGAGCTATTCGAGCCGCCGCGCTTCGTCGGCTTGAAAAACTACAACTACGTATTCACCAACAAGACCGCATTTCAATCGATCATAAATACGCTGCTATTTACGATAGAAGCGGTCCCGGTTGGCACGGCGCTGGCGCTTGTCATTGCCAAACTGCTCGATCAATCGATTCGTGGGCGGGTCTTCCTGCGTACGCTCTATTATCTTCCTGTGGTCAGCTCAGTAGTAGTCTCGGCGATGATCTGGCGCTGGATCTACAGCCCGCAGCACGGTCTGCTGAATCACATACTTGGCACGGTCGGCATCCCGGCGCAGCATTGGCTGAATGATCCGAATCTGGCTTTGATCAGCCTGGTGATTGTGACAATCTGGGGCAGCATCGGCAGCAATATGGTGATTTTTCTGGCTGGCTTGCAAGATATCCCGCGCGATGTTATCGAGGCGGCGCGGGTGGATGGCGCCAACGCCTTGCAGAACTTCCTGCTGATTACAGTGCCCTTGATGCGTCCGGTAATCCTCTTTGTAGTGGTCACCTTCACCATCGGCATATTCCGCAATTTCGGCTTGATCTTCATGCTTACGCAGGGCGGACCCTTCAACCGTACCAACACGATGGTCTGGGAGGTGTATCAGAATGTCTTCGGCTACTTGCGCTTAGGGCGTGGCGCTGCGATTTCAGTGGTGATGCTGATGATTGTGTTGGTTTTGACGCTGATCAGCTTCCGAGTCCTGCGGGAAAGACAGGGAGCCCAATAATGGCGTCTATCAACGCGAGACCGCAGGGGACATTCAGCAGTGCAGAGGCGCGCCTGCCGCTGCTCTTGACCTACATATTTTTGATCGCCGGCGCCATTGTGATGATCATGCCATTCGTCTGGATGGTGTCAACATCAATCAAGCCAGATCGCGAGATATTCGGCGATACGATTCGTTGGCTCCCGTCGGAGCTGGATCTGCAGAATTACACCGATGCCTTTGAGCAGACCAATATGCCGCGTCTGTTTCTCAACACGATAGCGGTGACGACGGTGGCGGTCGCCTCGCAGGTTTTGCTTGGTTCGATGGCGGGCTACGTTTTCGCCCGCTTGCAATTCCGCGGCAAGATGCTGTTGTTCTTCGCGCTGTTGACAACGATGATGGTGCCCTTCGAGGTGCTGATCATTCCGGTCTTTTTGCTGATACGCTTTTTTCCGCTGGCGGGCGGCAATGACTTGCTGGGTCAAGGCGGTACCGGGCTGATCAATACGCTGGGCGGGGTGATGTTTCCCAATTTTGTCTCGGTTTTCGGCGTCTTTCTCTTCCGGCAGTTCTATCTGAGCTTTCCCAAAGAAATTGAAGAAGCGGCTATCGTGGATGGCTGTTCACGCATTGGCGTCTACTGGCGCATTCTGATTCCCAATTCGAAGCCCGTTATGGGCACGATGGCTCTATTCGCCTTCCTGTGGTCATGGAACGACTTTCTCTGGCCCCTGGTGGTGGTGAAAGAGGATGCCTACAAGACGATTCAACTTGGGCTGAGTGTCTTTGATCAGGAGCAGGGCACAGCCTGGGCTGAGTTGATGGCGGCTTCCGTGATGGCGGTGGTGCCCGTGATTCTACTGTATATTTTCCTTCAGCGATTCCTGGTCAGCGGTGGCTTGACCAGTGGCTTAAAGGGCTGATACGCATTCTAAACCGCATCATGAACTCTATGAACATGGGACCTTCATCCAAGATATATATAGGGGCGACTTACTGAGCCGCATGTCCAACACTATTACCGGACAGAAAGGAGCATCAATTTATGAAAGCCATCATGGTCATGTTTGATTCGCTGAATAGACGGCTGATGCAACCCTACGGCGGCGATTGGGTCAGCACGCCGAACTTCGAGCGGCTAGCGGAACGCTCCGTCACATTTGAGAATGCCTTTATCGGCAGCATGCCTTGTATGCCGGCGCGGCGCGAATTGCATACCGGGCGCTACAATTTCCTGCACCGCAGTTGGGGTCCGCTTGAGCCTTTCGACGACTCCATGCCCCAGATACTCGACGAAAACGGCGTGCACTCGCATATCGTCACCGATCATCAGCATTATTGGGAAGACGGCGGCGCGACTTATCATACGCGCTACACGACGCATGAATTCGTGCGCGGGCAGGAAGGCGACCCCTGGAAGGGCGTCGTTGACGCCGGTGTCGCTCGAGATGAGCCTAATCCACATGGACGCAAACGTTTGCAAGATCAAGTCAATCGCAGCCATATCACAGAAGAACCGCTAATGCCGCAGGCGCAGACATTCGCACAGGGCGTGGAATTCATGCGCGCCAACGCCGATGCCGACAATTGGTTCTTGCAGATCGAGACCTTTGATCCGCATGAGCCCTTCTTCACGCAGCCCGGCTGGAAGGAGCAATACCCGCACGAATACGACGGTCCGCTCTTTGATTGGCCGCCATACCAGCGCGTGACTGAGTCACCGCAGGCGGTACAACACATGCGTTATGAATACGCCGCCTTGATGAGCATGTGCGATCATTATCTGGGCAAAGTCCTGGATGTCATGGACGAACTGAATCTGTGGGAAGATACGATGCTGATCGTCAATACCGATCATGGCTTCCACTTGGGCGAGCACGATTGGTGGGGGAAGATGCGCATGCCCTGGTACAACGAATTAGCGAATATCCCGCTATTCGTCTGGGACCCGCGGGCGGGCATCGCGGGCGAGCGGCGCGCTAGTCTGGTGCAGAACATTGATGTTCCGGCGACTGTGCTGGAATTCTTCGACATCAACCGACCGGCGGATATGCAAGGAATGCCCTTGCGCGAGACTATCGTCGACGACTCGCCAGTTCGGGAGGCTGCGCTGTATGGCGCGCATGGCGGACATGTCAACGTCACTGACGGACGACATGTCTATATGCGGGCGTCAGGCAATGAAGACAATCAACCGCTATACAATTACACACTGATGGCGACTCACATGCGTCAACGTTTCCACACGGAAGAGTTGCAGAACATCGAAGTCGCGGTCCCGTTCTCTTTCACCAAGGATTGTCAGACGGTGAAGATCGCTGCGGCGCGTCAACCGCTGTGGATACCATTCTTCGAGACCTTGCTCTTCAATACCGAGGCGGATCCGGGACAGTTAACGCCTATCGAAAATGCTGCAATCGAAGCGGAAATGGTCGACAAGCTGGTCGACCTGATGCGCGCCAACGATGCGCCACCGGAGCAGTACGAGCGGGTTGGCTTGGTGGTCTGAGAAATTGCATCGCCTGTAAACACCGCGTCACCGATTGATAATATTCTCACAAATGGGGAGTGGTGATGAGGTTGATACGTTTTTCATTTCCCCCACCCTACGCTCCCTCCCCCAAAATGAGAGAGGGACTTCAAAAGCGTATAATCCCTTGAAAAACTCCCCTTCCCTCCTTGTGGGGGTGATCTTCCCCCGATTTTGTGGACACAAGGATTGTCCAATATGATAGGGACTGGAGGGGAAGATGGCGGACATAAAGAAGTATCCGGACGAGTTCAAACGCGAAGCATTGAAGTTGGCTGCACAACCTGGAATGAAAGTGGGCCAGGTCGAACGTGATCTGGGCATCACGCCGGGACTGATCTACAAGTGGCGTCAACGATTTCGTGTAGATGAAAATAGCGATGAATTGAAACCGACTGCGGAGCGTGAGGCGGATGCCGAGATTCGTCGTTTAAAGCATGAGTTGTCGATTGCACGGGAGGAGCGAGATATTTTAAAAAAAGCTATCCAAGTGTTCTCGCAGGATCAACCGCGATGAAGTTTCGATTTATTGAGAGTCACCAAGCACAATTCAGCGTACGGCGGATGTGCCGGGTGTTGGAAGTATCAAGCAGTGGCTTCTATGCTTGGTTGAAGCGGGCTGTCAGCCAGCGGGAGCGGGACAACGAAGCGCTTTTGCGGCGGATTCGCGACATCTTCGAGCGCAGTCGCCAGCGCTACGGCAGTCCACGGATCCACGCGGAGTTATGGGCAGCGGGTTGGCGAGTCAGCCGCAAGCGGGTTGCGAGTTTGATGCGGCTGGATGGCATACGGGCGCGGCGCAAACAAGGCTACGGGGAGCGTAGGCGATCGCATACATCCGGTTTAGCGGCAGCGAACCTACTGCAGCAGGACTTCGCAGCTCAGCGCGTCAACCAGAAGTGGCTGGCCGATATCGTGCAGATCAGAACCGGTGAAGGATGGCTCCACTTGGCGGTGGTATTAGACACATATTCGCGCAGGATTGTGGGCTGGGCTATGAAGCGGAAGGCGGACAGCCAACTGGCGATGGCTGCCCTGAAAATGGCTTTGGGACAGCGGCGTATTAACCGCGACTTGGTCCATCATAGTGATCGCGGCAGCCAATATACCAGCAAGCAATACCGCCAACTCCTGCAGGACAATCGTATCCAAGCCAGCATGAGCGCTGCCGGAAACTGCTATGACAATGCCATGATGGAGAGTTTCTTCGCGACTCTGAAAACGGAATGTTCAGCTATACGCTTTGCTACAATTCAAGAGGCTCGGCAAGCTGTGTTCGATTTCATAGAGATTTGGTACAACCGGCAGCGACGGCATTCTGCCTTGGGCTTCCTTAGCCCGGCACAGTATGAACTCGCTGACGATTAGACAAAATCACTGTCCACCAAAACGGGGCAAGTTCAGGCAAGGGGTCGGGGGATGGGGGTTTGTCGCGATATCAATGATTCACCACTCCGCAGCTTGACATGTTGTGAACATGAGCAATATTATAGAATATAATGTGGGGAATGTATCCAGTAAGTGTTACGAATCCGTGACAGGGAGCGACTGTATTGTTTGACCAACCGTTTTGTTATCTGTGTAATTCATTATTGAATCTAGTGACAGAAAACGGCAGAAACTCTCACTTCAAACTCTTCCGAGTTGCGCAAGCTACCAAAATCTTCAGCCTTTTTCTAACGCTAACGCTTTTGCAGGTAACTGTAATCGCTCAGGAAGGACCAGATACGGTAGCTTATGACCCTTCCATTCACATATAGCAATATGGGATGCAGCCGACGGGCAATATGCATCAGCACATATATACTGGCACTATGACGCTAGTAATCAACAGCACACCGACGCAAGCGTCTGTTCCTCTATTCAGTACAACAGGCGTAGACCTGTTAATGACAGATTATCGGCCGTCACGGTGGACTAAATGGCGGTTATTACTGTTGGGGGGATAACTGCACGATTAGCTTGTGCTTTTCCAGTGCCTTTGGCACGTCACCATGGTCTGTGAAGCTCTCGTGGAACTGACAGTTTTCGCGTGTAAACAGATGGATTGTGTTTACATCCCTTGTGTTTTTCCGTATTCTTGAACATGGAACATAGACGTGAACGAGCAAATTAATTCCGAGGGCATCTTGTCACCTGACCGGCTGAAATTCATCACAGGATGGGTGTTGATATGGATTGGTTGCGTATTCTTGGCTTCACTTATCACGTCGACAGGGGCGCCTGTATTTACCTTCGTTGATTACGTCGCTTGGTCAATGATTGGCAATGGTACTGGCTTTGGCTTGCTGGCTTTCTTGCAGGTGAGATTAGTGAAGCGCTACTTAGCTGTTGACCTGCGACACTGGCTGCCTCTGGCTGTGATTGGCTTTTGCGTTGGGCAAATCGCTCTGCGAATGTTTCAGGCAAATGTAGATCGTGTATTCCCACCTATCCTGCCCGGCAGCAATTCGCCGGAATTGCCCACAAATGTCGCTTGGCTACGATATATTCTATATTCCAGTGCAACTACATTGTTGGCTTGGTATTCGCCATTGCTGTTTCAATGGCTTGCGCTGAGAAGGAGATTTAAGCGCCATGCGGTTTGGCTGCTTGCGATATTATTTTGTGCCCCATTAGGCTTTCTGCTGCCTGCTCAGTACTACGACGGTTTTTTTGAGAACGCATTTGAACTGTTGACTGGAGTCTCAAGTCATCCCCTGGAGTGGATTGTAATTGTGCTGGATTGGCTTACGCCGCCGACTCTCATGGGTATGGTTTTTCTATACCTTTTGGATGCGCCAAAATCTGCCCAAGCCAAAACATCTTAATATCGCTCCAAACTTATGAATCGATAAAATGAATTGGTGCCCTCAATTCCAATAAGGCTCGATCCAGTCTTCCTTGATGCCCAGGCCGAAGCCGGGTTCATCGGAGATTTTCAGCCAGCCATCAACTGCGTGAGCCATGCCCGGCAGCCAGGTGCCTTCGCTTAGGGGGATGCCGGGATCCTCGCCGATGAAGTATTCGATCCAGGGCACAGCCGGCATGGCGAAAGAAAAATGCCGCCCGTAGGGCGTACGGGCGCCGGCATGCAAGATGACCTTTTTGCCAGCGGCATCGGCGGCATGGGCGATCTTCAGGCAGGTGGTCAAGCCGCCGACCCACTCGATATCCGGCTGCAGGATATCGACCAGATTGTGTGATATGGCATATTGGAAGGGGACGTGGGTGTACCAGTGCTCGCCGGTGGTCAGCGTCTGCCATGGGAGGCGCGCTCGCAGCTCGGCATGGGCGTCGAAGTCCTCGGGAATCAGGCATTCTTCAATCCATTTAACCTTGTAGGGGCGCAGCGCTTCGGCGAGACGTACCGTGTAATCGACATCGAAGGCCATCCAGCAATCCAGCATGATGTCGCAATAATCGCCGATTTGTTCGCGGACTGCGGCCACCATTTCGACATTCTTCCGGAGTCCGGTTAGGCCATCGGCGGGACCGTAGGGGCAAGCGAGCTTGTGGGCAGTGAAGCCGACTTCCTGATACCAATCGATGTCGTTGCCGGTGGAGTAGCAGAATATTCGTTCCTTATGTTTGCCGCCGATGAGGCTGTAGACCGGCAGCCCAAGCGCCTTGCCTTTGGCGTCCCAAAGTGCCAGATCAATAGCGCTGATGGCGTAGGATGCCAAGCCCGTCGAGCCGTAGAATTTTGTCAGGCGAAACATCATGTCCGAAAGGCGCTCGATAGCGAAGCCGTCTTGCCCAACAAGCTGCGGCGCCAGGTGGTCATCGATGATGGCGGCGACGGGCTTGCCGTGCATGGAAGAACCCAGCCCCCAGGTGCCATCTTCAAGCGTGACTTTGACGAAGACCTTGCCCCAGCCGGTATTCGTCCACAGGTCGCGATGGCGCTTGACTTGCGGGTAGCCGGACATCGGGTTGGCGACTTCTGCGCTTTTCTGCCAGCTGGCGCGGCGGGGCGGCACGCTGAGCGTCCGCTGTGGCAGATTGACGTTAACGGCTTCGATGCTTTTGATCTTCATTTACGATTCCTTGATTGTACGGTCTGTGGAGCACCCGGCTGAGTATAATTCGGGCGCTGTTACCTGGTCAAATCTTGCTAGACTAAGGCCAGACAGAATTGGCCAGCGAGAGAGGACGGGACGATGAGAGCATTGGTTTGGGAAGCGGCGCGCACGATGAGCCTGCGCGAGGAACGGGAGCCGGAAGCGGCTGCTGATGAGATCCTGGTGAGAGTCGGGCACGCGGGCATCTGCGGTTCTGAGCTGAGCGGCTATCTGGGTCATAATGCCTTGCGCGTTCCGCCGCTGATCATGGGACATGAATTCGCTGGCGAGGTCGTCGATATGGGTCCGTCGGTGCCGACGGTGCGCCCCGATCTGCAGATTGGCGCGCTGGTGACGGTGAATCCGCTCTGGTATTGCGGCGACTGTCATCATTGCGCAGCGGGCCTCAACCAGCTTTGTGGCAATCGACGTCTGCTGGGCGCGCATCGCCCGGGCGCTTTTGCTGAACTCATCAGCGTGCCGGCGAAGCTGGCGCTGGCGCTGCCGGAGGGCATGGACACACGTATCGGCGCGCTGACCGAACCGGTAGGCTGCGCCGTACGCATCGCGGAGCTGGCGGGTGAGGTGGCTGACCAAGACTGCTTGATCATCGGCGCGGGTCCAATCGGCTTGCTGTCGCTGCAGATGCTGCGCTTCAACGGCGCCGGACGCGTCTTCATCGCCGAGATCGACGAGGCGCGCCTGGCGATGGGTGAGGCGCTGGGCGGGATTCCGATTCAGCCGCGCGAGACAGACACAGTGCAGACGGTGTTGGACGCGACCAGGGGCGCTGGCGCGGCGGTCTCGCTGGATGCGGTGGGCAGCGCCACCACGCGCGAGCAGTGCGTCTCGGCGACGCGGGCTAGCGGGACGCTGATCCTCAGTGGTTTGCATGAGGAGCGCAGCGCGATGCCGGCGGCCGATATGATTCGGCGCGAGATTGTGGCACGGGGTTCCTTCGCTTATTCGCCAGCGAATTTCGGGCGGGCGCTGGAGTTGCTGGGGCAGGGCTCGATCCGGCTGGATCCCTGGATCGTGGAGGCGCCGTTGGGGGACGGTGGCGCTTGGTTTGAGCGCTTGATTGAGGCGCCCGGCGATGTGTCGAAGGTGCTGCTGGCGCCAGAGATGTAGGTGGTTTGTCCCTTCATAGGCGCGGCGGGCGACCCAAGGGTCGCCCCTACAGATTTTGCTGTTCATTGGAGTCGGCGGGGTGGTTGGGACCGATCCAGGTGGCGGCTGAGGTTTCGACGGGTTCGATATCGAGGTTGACGACGATGGCTTCCTGGTCGCTGCGGACGAGGATGCAGACGAGCGCTTCGTCCAGTTTGGCGTTGATTTCCTGGTGGGGCACGAAGGGCGGCACGTAGATGAAGTCGCCGGCATCGGCTTCGGCGACGAATTCCAGATTATCTCCCCAACGCATGCGGGCGCGCCCGCTGAGGACATAGATTACGCTTTCGAGTTCGCCGTGATGGTGGGCGCCGGTTTTGGCATCGGGCTGGATATTGACGGTGCCGGCCCAGAGCTTGTTGGCGCCGGCTTTGGCGTGGTTGATGGCGGCGGCGCGGGTCATGCCGGGGGTTTGGGGGGTGTTGGAGTCGAGCTCGTGGCTGCGGATGATACGGACGCCGTTGTCGCGCCAGTTGGGTTGCTCGGTCATGTGTGGCTCCTTTGGTCGCGCGGGTTGGTAGGCGGATTTTAACCACAGAGGCACAGAGGGCACAGAGGGGTTTTTGCCAGCGAGCATGAAGCGGACGGTGAGAGATTCCACCTTTGTCGCACTGGACTACTATGTGCCAGCAACTTTCGGGGGCGGGTGTTCCCTCGATTTGCTCTGGTCATAGCGTTCTCTGGCGCCATGCCACGGTGGATGCTCCTGGACCTGGCCGTCGTAGTAATACTCGAAGCGGATGGTCTTTTCGGGTATGCGGTCGGGCAGGATTTGGTCGAGCCACTGGATGCGGTCGAGGATACGAGAAAGCGCGAGTGTGCGGCGGTTGCTATCGGAATCGTCCGGTCGGAGGTCGGCGGCCATTTGGCGGGCGTAGGTCATGAGTTGGTCGCGGATATAGGTGAAGTCTTCGTAGTCTGTGTCAGTTTGGTCTTGTTCTTCGGGCGCATCCTTTTCGGGTGGTACGATGATGCCGCTCGGTTCATCGGAATGGCAATCATTTGGCAGATGGCGGTCGGTTGTCGAGTCTATGTGGCGAGTATCCGAAGCCAATTGGCGGGATGCCGCCGGTATATGGCAAGAATCTGGCTCTTGTGGCGGTTTTGCGGCAATTTGGGAATTTTTTTGTGCCATTTGGCGGTCGTGCTTTTGCTTTAGTTTTGCTTGCCAATTGTAGAGGGTGCGCAAGGGAATACCGGTGGCGTAATGTACGGTACTAACGGACTGGCCGTAGGAGAGCAGTTCGAGCGCGTCGAGTCTTTTTTCTTTGAGATGTTTTTTGGGCATGGGAATTCCCGCGGGTAGAGATTGGTCTGAGATGAGGCTAGCAGGTATGGGGATTTGAGGGGCGACTGGATGGTCGCGGGTTGGAATGGGAAATTCACCACAGGGGCTCGGCGGGACCACTACAGCCCATCCCTCCGGCCTCCTCCTCATCTCTATGAGGAGCAGTGATCTTCCCCCGATTTTGTGGACACAAGGATTGTCCAATATGATAGGGACTGGAGGGGAAGATGGCGGACATAAAGAAGTATCCGGACGAGTTCAAACGCGAAGCATTGAAGTTGGCTGCACAACCTGGAATGAAAGTGGGCCAGGTCGAACGTGATCTGGGCATCACGCCGGGACTGATCTACAAGTGGCGTCAACGATTTCGTGTAGATGAAAATAGCGATGAATTGAAACCGACTGCGGAGCGTGAGGCGGATGCCGAGATTCGTCGTTTAAAGCATGAGTTGTCGATTGCACGGGAGGAGCGAGATATTTTAAAAAAGCTATCCAAGTGTTCTCGCAGGATCGACCGCGATGAAGTTTCGATTTATTGAGAGTCACCAAGCACAATTCAGCGTACGGCGGATGTGCCGGGTGTTGGAAGTATCAAGCAGTGGCTTCTATGCTTGGTTGAAGCGGGCTGTCAGCCAGCGGGAGCGGGACAACGAAGCGCTTTTGCGGCGGATTCGCGACATCTTCGAGCGCAGTCGCCAGCGCTACGGCAGTCCACGGATCCACGCGGAGTTATGGGCAGCGGGTTGGCGAGTCAGCCGCAAGCGGGTTGCGAGTTTGATGCGGCTGGATGGCATACGGGCGCGGCGCAAACAAGGCTACGGGGAGCGTAGGCGATCGCATACATCCGGTTTAGCGGCAGCGAACCTACTGCAGCAGGACTTCGCAGCTCAGCGCGTCAACCAGAAGTGGCTGGCCGATATCGTGCAGATCAGAACCGGTGAAGGATGGCTCCACTTGGCGGTGGTATTAGACACATATTCGCGCAGGATTGTGGGCTGGGCTATGAAGCGGAAGGCGGACAGCCAACTGGCGATGGCTGCCCTGAAAATGGCTTTGGGACAGCGGCGTATTAACCGCGACTTGGTCCATCACAGTGATCGCGGCAGCCAATATACCAGCAAGCAATACCGCCAACTCCTGCAGGACAATCGTATCCAAGCCAGCATGAGCGCTGCCGGAAACTGCTATGACAATGCCATGATGGAGAGTTTCTTCGCGACTCTGAAAACGGAATGTTCAGCTATACGCTTTGCTACAATTCAAGAGGCTCGGCAAGCTGTGTTCGATTTCATAGAGATTTGGTACAACCGGCAGCGACGGCATTCTGCCTTGGGCTTCCTTAGCCCGGCACAGTATGAACTCGCTGACGATTAGACAAAATCACTGTCCACCAAAACGGGGCAAGTTCAGATTTAGGGTGGGGGGATCAGTCTCCCAGCAAATTTTTGGCGAAAGCCAAATCCTCGACGATTAACTCGTCAACCCGCTCCTCATCGCTGTATTCCGCCGAGAAGCAGATCGGACCCCGATAGTCTATCGCCTTTAACTTTGCGATTACTCGCGCCCAGGACGCCCGTCCTTGCGGGACTGACGTCCAGTAGATCTGCCACTCAGCAACTGCGGCTTCAGGTCCGCTGACGCGCCGCCAATACGCATTCTTCAAATTGACCACACAAAGATAGGGCGCCATCACGTCCAGCGCGGCATCGCTATCCATGCCTTGCAAGGCGTTATGCGCCGGATCCCAAACCGCCGCTACATGACGCGGGTCGTAGTCTTTCAGCAAATTGTAGGCGCCCATCTCATTGACCGGCACGAAGCGACCAGAGTGATTCTGCACGCCGATCTGCACGCCGTAACGCTCGCAGTAGGGCAGGGCGCTGTCAAGTTTCCGACGCGCCTTAGCTTCCGCGCTCCAGTAATCCAGCTCGCGCTGCCTGAACATGACTCGGTTCATCGCCACACCGGCCGCGGCGCAAGCGCTGTACAAACGCTCATCGTCAAGCGGAATATCGGCAGCCACATTCAAGACGCGGATGCCATGTTCCGCTAACAACTTCACCGCCGCCGGCAGATCACGTTCGATATTCTGGGGCTCAACTGGAAAACCAGTACGTACCGGAAGTTCGATCAAGTCGAATCTCAGGGACTTGATGTGTAGCGCGAGTTCCTGAAGCGGCAAAGACTTCCAAGGTTTGACAAATACCGCCAAATCATTCATCGCTTGCCTCGCTCAGCTTTTCGTCGGCATCATCGAAATCAGATCGATATTAACGCGCGGCGGCAAGCTGGCGATGAATACCACCGTCGCCGCGATGTCCTCGGATTGGATCATTTTCATTTTCTCGGCTTGGCTGAACTTCCGCGGTCTTTGATCAATGATGGGCGTGTTTCCCGCGCCCGGATTAAACAGGCAGGCGCGTACGCCATGCGGATTACCCTCTTCGTTGGTGACCGTGTTCAGAGCCTCCATGCCGATCTTTGAAGCGCTGTAAGCAACGCCGGTGCCCAAACTCGGGAACATGCCGGCGCGCGATGCCAAGTTGACGATCAAGCCGTCGCCACGCGCTTTCATTTCAGGCAAGACCGCTTTGGTGAATATGAAGGCGCTGGACAGATTGACCTCCAGCAATTTGCGCCATTGCTCAGCCGAGGTGTCGGTGATTGAGCGCTCGGTCACGTTGATTCCGGCGTTGTTTACCAGCACATCGATCGGTCCAAAGGCCGATCGCGTTTTCTCGAGCGCGGCAAAAATCTGAGCGTCATCGCTGACATCGGCAGCACAGACCAGCGCTTGACCACCCTTCACCCGCGCCGCGGCCGCCACTGTTTCCAGAGCCTCTTTTCGCCGCGCCACCAAGCTCACGTTGGCGCCTGCCTCGGCGCAGGCAATTGCGATGGCCTCACCAAAGCCGCTGCTCGCGCCGGTCACGATGACCGTCTTTCCCGAAAGGTCGCCCATAAGTCTCTCCAAATTCGCCTATGCCATGGTGTCGAGCATAGCGCGCGTAACCTCGTAGCGCAATTTGCCCTCGTTCAGAAATCGTCCCACCTCATTAGCAACGATTTGCCCCTGACGAAGACGCCCTTCGACCGTATGTGAGGAGATATGCGGTGTGAGAATGACATTCTCCAGTGTACGAAAAGGACTGTCGTTCGGCAGCGGCTCTTGCTCAAAGACATCGAGAGCCGCGCTGATCCTGCCCGACTGCAACTCGGCCAGCAATGCCGCCTCGTCGATAAGATGCGTTCGCGCCGTGTTGATGAAGAGAGCGCCGTCCCGCAGCCAACCGAATTGCTCGGCGCCAATCATGCGGTAAGTCTCCGCGGTCGAGGGCGCTTGCAAGGTGACGATGGAAGATTCACGCATCAGCGGCTCAAGTGCAGCTTTCTTCACACCGAGCGCCTTGGCCTCCTCTTCACTCAAATAGGGATCGAATACCGACAGCTGCGCATCCACTGCCTGCAGGCGGCGGATGACTGCACGACCCGTATGCCCGGCGCCAATAACACCGACGAGCTGGCCTGCCAGTTCGCTTCCGTAGGGCAACGCTTTCGCCACCGCCCACGAGTCCTCGCGAAAAGCGCGGTCGATTTTGTGAATTTGTCGCAGGCTGAGCAGAATCAGGAGCAGCGTCGTCTCCGCCACCGGGACAGCCATGGCAGCGGCGGCATGCGTTATCCGTCTTCCATTCGCGAACGCGGCCGGCGGCAACAGGCGCTTGATCGTGCCAGCTGAGTGAGCGATCAACCGTACGCGATCGGCGGCTGCCAGCACCTCATCATTGAAAACAGGCGTGCCCCAGCCCGTGATGACGATATCATGCGCGCCAATCTGACGCGCCAACTGCTCTGATGTGAGATTGACCGCGCTGTCTTGAAATGCGAGGTCTCCCAGCTCGCGTAGTTGCCAATCAGCTTTGTGCGAGAAAAGGTCCTCATAGAGCGCCGGGCGAATTGCGATGAGTATGCTGGGTTTGTCGTTCATCTTTTGCCGGACCTATAGTGCGTTTCTGAGTTTCTGCACTAAGTCCACTTCCGGCTCGTAGGGCAGCTCGATCACCTCATGATTCAGGGCGCTCGCATATAGCGCCAGTATCACGTTGAAGTCTACCAACGCGCCATCCAGATTGAGCGGATGCACCGCTTTATCGTCTTCCAGCCAATCGAACATTGCATCGCACATCGCCGCCTGCCCCAGTACATCCTGCTCCGGGTATTCATGTTCGCCGCTGTCGTAAACGCCATTGATGAAAGTCTCCCAGCCCCACATGGTCCAATGCACATAACCGCTCATGCCATAGACCGCGATGCGCTTGTGTTGATAAATCGCATCGCCCCGCGGCACCCGTGGCGCATTCTCGCCACAGCGCAATGACGCTTGCACGCCATTCTCGTATTCCAGCGCCGCTAGACTTTGATCAGGCGCATAGTGCTCGCGGATGTTTGGCTGTATGCCATTCGCGCCGGCGACCTGCGCAAAGACGGTTGTGGGTGTGGCGGGATTAAATGCGCCGATTGCTTGCAGCGAGTGTGTACCCTGATACGCTAGGTTCATTCCTGAGCTCGCTTCGATAAATCGGATTTCACCGATGGCGCCGTCAGCGACCAGATTCTGCAAATGACACCGCCGCGGGTGAAACTGAAGCTGATGATTAATCGCTACTTTGATACGTGGCTTGCTCGCTGCGAATTCGCGGATAGCTAAGTAATCTTCGCCCTGAATGGCCAGCGGCTTTTCCACCACGATTGCCGGCACACCGGCTTCCTCCGCCGCCAGAATGATCTCGAGTCGCGCATCGGGCGGAGTACTCACCTGCACCAGATCAGGCTTTTCCTTCTCGAACATTTCGCGGTAGTCGGTGTAGCGCTTATCTACATCGAATTTGTCGGCGAAGTCGTCTAACTTGTCACGCTGCCGCGCCGAAACGGCCACCAGCTTTCCACGCTTGGCATGCCGGTACGCATCCGCGTGTCCGTGCGCGCGTCCGCCGCTGACACCGATGATCACTGACTTATACATATTCGCCCTCCCAAGGCTGCAAGATTACTTTGCCGCATTGCCCGGAAAGCTGCGTCTCCCAGGCGTTTTGGATATCAGCAAGCGGGAATCGATGAGTGATCAACTTGTCCAGTTGGCCACCGACCTTGCCAATCAGCTGCATCATCCGGGGCGTATCCGCCAGGTTGAAATGCCAACTGCCAACCAGCGTTAGACCCTTGCGGATCATGTCCGAACTGATACGTAGCGGCGTGTCATCGCTGCACTCGCCGACAAATGCCACTTGTCCCCTTCGCCGCGCTGCGTCAATGCATAGGCGGTGCGCCGCTACCGCGCCAGAGCAATCCACCGCTTTGTCGACTCCTCGTCCATCACTCGTCAGATCGAGGATCTGCTGCAATGCTCCGGAGTCCATAGGGTTGACCACAGCTTCAGTGCCAAGTTCCAGCGCCAAGCTTGCGCGATAGGCATTCGAATCGACGCCTATGACGCGCGCTCCGCGATAGCGCGCATTGATCACACCGCCCAAGCCCACCGGTCCCAAGCCGGTGATCAGCACGGTATCATGCCGATCTACGCCCATAGCTTGAAAGGCGCCAAATGTCGGTCCCAAGCCGCAGCAAGCCATAGCCGCATGTTCATATGACATGCCTTCGGGTATCGGCAGCAGCATCCAGTCTTGCTTGAGCAGATACTGCGCCATCGTACCTATGCCATCGCTGCGGCCGTGCAAGGCGGCGAAGTCGATACCGTCATGACAATGGATATAGTCGCCACTAAGGCAAAGCGCGCACTGACCACAGGCATTCATCGGCATGGCCACCACACGGTCACCGACCTTGACTCGGCAAGGCTGCGCGACTTCGACCACTTCGCCGGCCGCTTCATGTCCAATCGCATAGTGGCCAACTCCGGAGGCGAATGCCTTGTATTCGGTGCACATCGGAGCGACATGCACCTTGATTACTACCCAATTGTCCTTCGCTCGTAGTGGCTCAACAGCTTCAAGGCCTGCCTGCCGCTTGCACAATACTGCGACGCGTTTCATCAATATTCCTCTGAGTTTTGCGCGGCTGAACCTCGCCACGCAATCGGTTTTCTGACATCGGCTTGGACTATAACATAGGCGTATATGCGCCGCAACAAGGTCTTGCGTGTCCGAAACATGTCTTGTGTTAGGTCAAAGTCTGCCTCATCCTGACCACTTCGTGTAATGCAGTGGCGATGTGAGTTGCGAACTTCGTGGGGAGAGAGACGAGTGGGAACCCACTGCCAGCTGGCTTAGTTTGACGATTCCGCGCGTATGCACTACACTTCAATGAATCGGTTACGCAACAGGTTACATTGTCGAAGTGAGGCCTCGATGAGACGAATCACCATGCGCGATGTCGCGGAGCAAGCAGGTGTCTCCAAAGCCACGGTTTCTCACGTCATCAACGAGACTCGCTTCGTCGAAGAAGCCACCAAAGCGCGCGTCCGGGACGCTATCCGATCGCTAGGCTACCGACCCAATGTCGCGGCGCGCAGCCTTACCACCCAACGCACACGCATCATCGGGCTGATCGTCTCCGATGTTACCAACACCTTTTTTGGCGAGATCACGCGTGGCATCGAAGACGTGCTGATCAGCAATAACTATAGCTTGATGCTTTGCAATACCAACGAAGTGCTCGAACGCGAAGAGTATTATATCGACATTCTGCTGAGGCAGGGTGTTGACGGCATCATCGCCGCTGCCACCAGTCAGAATTGGGATGCGCTCAACGAAGCCGCCAAACTCAATATTCCTATCGTGATGCTCGATCGCACCTTCGACGAAGCCAAGTCGCCTTATGTCGGGGTCAATAACAGACAGGACGCCGCGCTCGGGACGCGGCACCTCATTGAGCGCGGTTATCGCGATATTGGCATCCTGTCCGGCTTCCAACGCTTGTCGACTATGCGAGACCGGCTAGCAGGCTTTGAAGACGCGCTCACAGCAGCGAATTTGCCCCTGCGTGAACATTGGAGCGTCAGCAGTCCCTTGACAATCGAAGACGGGAAATATGCCATGCAAAGGCTGATGGCGCAGCCGGAGCGGCCGCGGGCTGTCTTCATCTGCAACAATTTGCTCAGTCTCGGCGCGCTAATGGGCATGCAGGAGATGGGTCTAACTTGCCCGCGGGATGTCGCCATTGTCAGCTTTGACGATCATCCCTGGGCGCAGGTTTCCAATCCGCCCTTGACCGTCCTGCGGCAGCCCACCTATGCCATCGGCGAGACCGCTGCGCACAAGGTGCTGAAGGCGCTGAATGACGGAAACGCCGAAATTTCTTCTGCGCTTTTTAATTGTCAACTGGTTGTCCGTCAGTCAACCTAACAAGGCGATTCTGGAATCGTCCAGGAGTCGCAATCACACGTGGGGCAGGGGCGACACAGTTAGTCGCTCTCGAAGCAAGTCGATGATTCTATGTTGAACGGAGCAAGGCAATGACGGATAGATACAAATCGACCTGGGCATCGCTGAAAACGCATCCGACAGCCGAGTGGATGCGCCAGGCGAAGTTCGGTATCTACACACACTGGGGCATCTACTGCGTACCCGCCACCGGTCCCAATGTCACCTGGTATCCCTACAACATGTATCGCGAAGGTACACCCCAATACGAATATCACTGCAAGACCTACGGGGATCCGTCTGTTTTCGGCTACAAGGACTTTATCCCGATGTTCACCGCCGAGCGCTTTGACCCCGATGAGTGGGCGGAGTTGTTTAAGCGCGCCGGCGCTAAATTTGCCGGTCCTGTCGCCGAGCATCATGATGGCTTCCCGATGTGGGATGCCAGCGATACCGAATGGTGCGCGGGCAAGATGGGACCGAAGCGCGATGTCGTCGGCGAACTGGAGAAGGCGATCCGCGCCCAGGACATGCGCTTTATGGTCGCCATGCACCACGCCGAGAATTGGTGGTTCTTCCCCCACTGGAAGCAAGCGTACGATACCGCAGATCCTCGCTATGAAGGACTCTATGGCGAGCCGCACAATCTCGACTTCGACTTCGATGTCTTCGGGCGTGGGCACGACCACGCCGAGTGGCGCACGCAAGACAAACCCAGCAAAGCCTTCCTGGAGCGTTGGAAGAACCGGCTGGTCGAAGTCGTCGAACGCTATGAACCTGACTACATCTGGTTCGATTTTGGCTTACGCTTCATCCACGATCAATACAAGCAGGACTTTCTCGCCTACTATTACAACAAAGAATCGGAGTGGGGACGTGAAGTCGTCGCCACCTATAAATGGCACGATATTCCGCCCGGCGCCGCCCTGCTGGATTTCGAGCTGGGCAAAACCGCCGAACTCACGCACTACGAATGGATCACCGATACCACCGTCGATGATGGGCAAGGCTGGGGCTACATCAAGGAGACGGAATACAAAACAGTCTCCGAAATGGTGCATTACCTGGCGGACAACGTCAGCAAGAATGGCTTCATGCTGCTCAATGTTGGTCCCAAGCCGGATGGCGCCATTCCCGCCGAGGCGAGAGCGATCCTCGAAGGCATGGGCGATTGGCTGCGTATCAATGGCGAGGCGATATACGACACCGTACCCTGGAATAGCTACGGCGAAGGTCCCACGCAGATGACACATGTCGGAGCTTTCAGCGATACCAAGGAAAAGCTGGAATTTTCGGCGCAGGATATTCGCTTCACCGTCCGTGAAAACATCCTCTACGCCATCGCGCTCGGCTGGCCCGAAAAGCAATTCGTCATCGAATCGACGCACGCGCTTTACCCCGGCGAGGTGCGCTCGGTTGAGCTCTTGGGTGTTGAAGGCATATTGAAATGGGAAATGACCGCGAACGGTATCAAGATTGAACGTCCTGACCACAGACCTTGCGACCACGCCTACGCCTTCAAGATCACGCGGAACACGAGCATGTAGCTTCGGCTGAACCTTCTGTAGACTCCGAGTCTTAATGGAGGGCGCTACTGGGTCTGGGGATGGAGCGATAATCGGACAGGTTCTGCTTTTGGCTCCGACCAGCCTGCGGTAGAATCGACTCAGGCGATACCGCGTGAGTAAAACCAGGACCGATATATGACCGCACGGATTGATTCGCACCAACATTTCTGGCGCTACAACACTGACGAATACCCCTGGATAGACGAGTCGCGCGCGCCGCTAAAGGTTGATTACCTGCCGCCGGACCTGCAAGCACTCATGGCAGCAACCGGCATTGATGGCACTGTAGCGGTTCAAGCGCGTCAGAATCTTCGCGAGACTGAATTCCTAGTCGAACTCGCCGACCAATATGACTTTATCCGCGGCGTGGTCGGCTGGGTAGATATGCGCGCCGATGATGTCGAAGCGCAATTGGAGCGTTTCGCCTCTCATCCACGAATGGTGGGCGTCCGCCACATCGTGCACGACGAGGCCGATGACCGCTTCATGCTTGGCGGTAATTTTCTTCGTGGTATGGCAAAGCTCGCAGACTTTGATCTGCGCTATGATTTGCTGCTCTTCCCGAGGCATCTACCCATCGCCATCGATGTGGTCAAGCGATTTCCTGAACAGCCCTTCGTACTCGATCATATCGCTAAGCCCTTCATCAAAGACGGTACGCTCGAACCCTGGGAAAGCGATATCCGCAAGCTGGCGTCTTTTGACAAGGTCTGGTGCAAAGTCTCGGGCATGGTCACCGAGGCGGCTTGGGGCAACTGGATGCAGGACGCTTTCACACCCTATCTCGATGTTGTCTTCGATTGCTTCGGCAGCGACCGCCTGATGTTCGGCAGCGATTGGCCCGTCTGCACGCTTTCGGGCAGCTACGTGGAAGTGGTCGGCATCGTTGAGACGCACATCGCCTCGCTCTCCGCCAATGAACAAACCAAAATCATGGGCGGTAACGCCAGCAAGTTTTATCAACTACCTTGAAGCGAACTGGAGCGACAAGCGTGAAAGCAATCGTATTGGAGCAACCGGGCAAGATCAGCCTGCAAGACGTCGCCGCGCCATCAAGCGTCGGACGGAATCAGGCTCTGGTGCAAGTCCGGCGCGTCGGCATCTGCGGTACAGACCTGCATGCATTTGGCGGCAATCAAAACTTCTTCAGCTATCCGCGCATCATGGGTCACGAGCTGGCGGTCGAAGTTCGCGCGATCGGAGAGACAGACCGGGAGTTGGATTACGCCGTCGGCGACACTTGTTGCGTCATCCCTTACTTGAATTGCGGCGACTGCATCGCCTGCCGCCGAGGAAAGACCAATTGTTGCACTCAGATGCAGGTGCTCGGCGTTCACATCGACGGCGGAATGCGCGAGCAATTCACTTTGCCGGTTGATAAACTGCTCAAGGCGGATGGCGTCCCGGTCGAGCATTTGGCATTGGTGGAAATGCTCTGCATCGGCGCCCATGCAGCGACGCGCGCCCGCATCGCTTCTGGCGAAAATGCGCTGGTTATCGGTGCCGGACCGATCGGCTTGGCGACCGCTCAATTCGCCAAAGTCGCCGGCGCAGACGTAATAGTGATGGAAGTCAACGAAGCGCGGCTCGACTTTTGCGCCGAGGTCTTGGGCATCAATAAGCTGGTTGATGCGCGGCAAGATCCGCTGGGACAAATCACTGCTCTGCTCGACGGCGACTTGCCGACGCTGGTCTTTGATTGCACGGGCAACGCCAATTCAATGCAATCGGCCTTTGAATACGTGGCGCACGGTGGCTCGTTGGTGCTGGTGGGGCATATCAAAGGCGACCTGACCTTCAGCGATCCGCATTTTCATTCGCACGAAATGACATTGATCGCCAGCCGCAACGCCACTCTCGAAGACTTCAGCTGGGTAATAGACAACCTGCGTACGGGCGCAATTAATCTGACACCCTGGATCACACATAGCGCAACGCCGGAGAGCATCGTTCCCGAATTCCCCACCTGGCTCGACCCAGCAACTGGCGTTGTCAAAGCCATGCTCAGTTTCGACTAGCCAAGGATCTGCGTCTGATGAGCGAGTTACCAGCAAAGCGACGTATCAAGTGGTACCGCACGCCTATCGCCGCCGACGATTTGGCGCGTCTAAACCAGCGCAGCGATTGGCGCGGCATGCTGCAAACGCTCGGCTTTCTGATGCTACTGGCAGTTAGCGGCGGCATGGCCTGGTACGCCGTCGGCAGGGCGCACTGGCTCATTGTTCTAGCGCTTATTTATCTGCACGGCGCGCTGTATGCCTTCCTGGTCAACGGCTTCCATGAACTCTGCCATAAGACCGTATTCAAGACGCCCGCCCTCAACATCATTTTCCGCAACGTTTACAGCTTCCTCGGTTGGTACAACCACGTGTCCTTCTGGGCGAGCCATCAGGCGCATCACCGTTACACCTTGCACCCGCCTGACGATCTTGAAGTCGTCTTGCCTGTCAAGCTGACGCTGAAGTCGTATCTTGCATTCGCCCTGGTCAATCCGCGCGGCTTCGTCCTGCGTCTGAAATCAGTCTTGCAAATGTGCTTCGGCATCATCACCAGCGAGTGGGAGCAAGCGCTCTTCCCGCCCGAGGCAGTCAAGCAGCGGCGAGCCCTCTTCAACTGGGCGCGCCTGTTGCTGATTGGTCACAGCCTAATCGTGATTATTTCGCTGTACCTGGGCTGGTGGATGCTGCCAATCCTGTTGACGTTGGCGCCATTCTACGGCGGCGGCTTTCAATACTTGCTTAACGAAGCGCAGCACATCGGCTTGTCAGACGAGGTCAGCGACTACCGTATCAACACGCGCACGATTCTCTTAAATCCCGTGTTGAGCTTCCTTTACTGGCAGATGAATTACCATATCGAGCACCACATGTACGCCGCGGTGCCCTTTTATCATCTGGCCGAACTTCACGAGTTGATCAAAGACGATTTGCCCTTTTGTCCGCAGGGCGTCATCGGCACTTGGACGCAGGTCATTCCCATCTTGCGGCGTCAAAAGCGCGAGGCGGGCTATCAGTTTGTGCCCGAGTTGCCTCACGCATCATAACTCCCCGCCGTGACATCGCCACCCGTGCCCGTCCAATTGGTGTGGAAATACTCGCCGCGCGGACGATCCACCCGCTCATAGGTATGCGCGCCGAAATAGTCGCGCTGCGCTTGCAGCAGATTCGCCGGCAGATTCGCTGAACGGTAGCCATCGTAAAACGCCAGTGCCCCGCTCATGATCGGCAGCGGAATGCCATGCGCGATGCCAGTGGCCACCGCCCCGCGCCATGCCGCCTGCGCCTTGATCACCGCCTCACTGAAGTAGTCATATAGCAGCAAGTTCGCCAGCCCCGGATTATCTGCATAAGCCTCTTGAATCTTGCCCAAAAAGGCTGAGCGGATGATGCAGCCCTCGCGCCACATCAAGGCGACACCGCCGTAATTCAGATTCCAGTTGTAGGTGCGCGCGGCGTCCTGCATCAGCATATAGCCCTGCGTATAGCTGATAATCTTCGCGGCATAGACGGCCTGTTTCAGGTCGCTGATGAACTGTGCCTTGTCGCCGCTGAATTCGGCCTGCGGACCGGGCAGCACACTCGAAGCCGCCACCCGCTGCTCTTTGATCGCTGACAAGCAACGCGCAAAGACGGCCTCGCCGATCAGCGTCAGCGGCGTGCCCTCTTCCAGCGCCGTGATTGCCGTCCACTTGCCCGTCCCTTTCTGACTCGCGACATCGAGGATCTTGCGCAGCAGCGGCTGACCGTCTTCATCCAGATGCGCCAGGATCTTGCCCGTGATCTCGATCAAGAAGGACTCCAGTATGCCCTTGTTCCAGCCCGAAAATACCGCGCTGATTTCAAGTTCATTCATGCCCAACACCTGCGACATCAAATGATAGGCTTCGCAGATCAACTGCATATCGCCATATTCGATGCCGTTGTGGACCATCTTTACGAAGTGCCCGGCGCCATCTTCGCCCACCCAGTCGCAGCAGGGTGTACCGTCCGGCACTTTCGCCGCTACTGCCTGCAAGATCGGCTTGACCGACTCCCAGGCAGCGACTGAGCCACCCGGCATGATCGACGGACCAAAACGCGCGCCTTCCTCGCCGCCGCTGATTCCAGCGCCGATGAAATATTTGCCCATCGCTTCCACTTCGCGGGTACGGCGAATCGAGTCATTGAAATTGGAGTTGCCGCCATCGATGATGATATCGCCATCGTCCAGCAGTGGCGCCAATTGCGCGATCGACTTGTCCACGGCCTCGCCCGCCTGAATCATCAGAATCAGCTTGCGAGGTCGTTTGATGCTCTTGACGAATTCCTCTGGCGAGTAGGCGCCGATGATATCGGTGCCTGATGCTTCGTTGTTGAGGAAGCGAGTCACCTTCGAAGTTGTGCGGTTGAAGACCGCCACGCGAAAGCCGTGGTCGTTGATATTGAGTGCGAGATTCTGCCCCATTACCGCCAAGCCGATCAATCCGATATCCGCCAGATTATCCATATCGCTGCCCCTTGATCATGCCCTGTCGCATCAAGTGGCGTAATTGTATCAGCTTAGGCACACGACGGCATACGCTAAACCAAAAGGCCGGATCCTTTCAGCTTCCCGCATGCTTGGCTGCCGATACCTGTCAAGTATGATTTCTGCTACCATAGACATGGGGCGGTTAAACCGATTAACCGGCTATAAACTAGCTTCAACTTTAGCGGCTTTTTGGTCAGAAAAGGCGCCATGAAACGACAAGACGCAGGCCGTAGAAAAAAGGTAACCCTTCAGGATGTCGCCGATGCGGCGAATGTGTCAAAGGCGACTGCCTCGCTGGCATTGAACAATAACCCTCGAATCTCGGAACCAACGCGACAACGTGTATTGGCGGCGGTCGAAACGCTGGGTTATGTCTACAATCAACGCGCCGCCAGCTTGCGAACGCAACGATCGTATACCATCGGCTTGATTCTCAAAGATGTGTCAAATCCCTTCAATGCTGAGTTAACTGCTGGCGCCGAATCTCAACTGGCGGAACAAGACTTTAGTCTGCTCCTGTGCACAACTGATGATGATTTGGACAAACAGGCGCGCATGATTAAGACCATGCTGGAGCGCGATGTTGATGGCTTGATCCTGTCACCGGCTGCGGAGACCGCGACAGAGTCGTTGCAGAGATTGATGCAGCATTGTCCTCTTGTCCTGATGACCCAATATTATTCGGACCTGGCTGCTGACTGCGTCGGCATGGATAACGAAAATGGTACCGTACTGGCAGTGGAACATCTAATTCAACAGGGACATCGGCGCATCGCATTTGTCGGCGGATTCGAAGCGACATCATCACGGCAAAGGCGGCTGCAAAGCTATCGAGACACCTTGCAGCACCACGGAATCGAGTTTGATCCCGCACTTTGCATCACCAGCCCCGTATCCCGGCGGGGAGGTTATGATGCCGTGCACCAACTGTTAGACATGCCAGAGCGTCCGTCAGCGGCTTACTGTTTTAGTGATGTAATTGCTTTTGGCGTGATGCTTGGCTTGCGCGCCGCCGGCATTGAAGCGGGCAGGACTTTCGCTGTTATCGGTTTCGACAATGTCGCCGAAGCTTCCCTGTGGCATCCTAGCCTGACGACCGTGTCAACCGATGCAAGAGGGATGGGCGAACAAGCCGCTAAGCTTATGCTCGATCGTATCGCGGAGCCCGACCTGCCCGTAAAGCGAGTCATCATGCCATCTCGGCTGATCGAACGCGATTCAACCGCCGTGCCGGTTCAAGCGCAAACTAACTGACTCGCTTCCAGGGTGCCGCCTTCCAGTGGGTCTGCCGCTGCATCGTGTATTCCTTCGCGGGAAAATCCGAGAAAACCTCACCGTTTTTCATCAGCCACTTGTAGCCGACATCGCTGCTACGACCGGTCTCAATAATTTTGGGACTGCTCATCACACCGGCGACGGCGATTCGGCCTTTCTCGCTCGTATTGGACGGGCTGTAGTGCCAGGCGCTGCTGTGCCAACAAACGATACTGCCCGGCTCCAACTCGATATGTTCGACGCCGTAGGTATCGATCATCTCTTCGACTCGTTCTCTCGGCAGCTCACCATGGACGCTATCCTCGTACAATACATGGGGCACGATCTCGGTCTTGAAACTGCCCGGGATCATCTGCAAGCAGCCGTTTTCGATCGTCGCCGGGTCGAGCGCCATCCAGAAGTTGAAGGGTTCAATATCTCCATCACGCCATAAGCCGTTGTCCTGATGCCAGGGCGTGGCACTGCCGGAACGCGCCGGCTTGAGGAAGCAGCTATCGTATTTCAACAGGATGTCATCGCCCAGGAAGTAGCGGGCGATATCCAGGACCGGCTTGCCACAGTGTACGTTATGCCAAATCAATGGATTTCTTTGATTGAACTTGCTGAGCTTGCGGAACCGCACCGAGCGCGCCTCGGGCGTGTCATCGTTCATCGGATCCATCGGGTCGGCGTCAGCGCGGATGTCGCCAGTCTCCGGAGTCAAAATGGCATTCTTAATCACACCGAGCATCTCAGCCGCCGTCTGCCGTGGGACGACATTTTCGACGGTGAAATAGCCGCGATCTTCCAAATCCCGGGCTTGTTTCTCACTTGGTTTCCAACTCATTTCAAACTGATCTCCCGAAGACCATAGTTTTCAGCACTTTGGTCTTACTTCAATTCGACATTTCCGATATTAGCTGACGATGATACGCCACCCGGCTCGATTGCCAGCGGCGGATTAACCCGATGCACAATCGTATCCACAGTCAGCGCCAGCGCCGCGCCGCCTATCCCGTTTCGCACAGCCGCCATCAGCGCCGCCGCTGAATCGACCACGCCATCCTTCTGCATATCCACGATACCTTCGGAGCGCACGTCAAAGCCGGCGCCATTCTTTCCCATCACGATCTCATCCATCACGACGCCGGGTGACTCATGTCCGGCATTCGCCAGCAGCGTCCGGCAGGGCGCTTCCGCGGCTTTCATCAGAATCCCGTAAGCTGCTTGCTCGTGCAGGTCGGCGCTTGTGTCATAACACGCTTGCAAGCTTGGCAAACAGCGCAGCAGCGCCGTACCGCCACCGGGCAGCGTACCCTCCAGCAGGCCCGCTCGCAGCGCAGCAATCGTTCGCTCGATCAACCCGTGATTGAAGCGCATTTCGCTTGCGCTGCTGCCGTCACAATAAATCACAGCCGAGCCGCCGCGTAGCCGCCCGATGCGCGTCCGCAGTATCTCTGCTCGACGATCGTCGTTTCTGCTGACGTAATAGTTCTCCAGCGTTTCGGTGTAATTCTTGATGATTTCGCTGTCGCCGGCGCCGGCGAAAATGCCAAAGCGATTGCGGCCGACCCAAGCCAACTCGCTTTCACCCATTAGCTCACGCTTAACGCCGTCCAGCCTGTGCCCCGTTATCTCCCGCAAGACCTGCCCACCAGTGATCAGCGCCAGGTCCTCCAGCGCAGCTTCTTGCTCGTCGGGCAAACCGTTTGGTTCCAAGTAAATCAGCTTAAAGTCTTCCATGCGGCTGTTGGCGCCCTGCGCCGCAATGATCTGTTCGGAGAAGGATTTGGCCACGATCACTAATGAGTCGAACCCGGCTTGGTAGACATCCGTCACCAGCGTGACCAGCGCCGGTAGATCATCCAACTCGAAGTCGCTGATCACCCAGGCCGTCTTGCTCAGCTCAATGCGGTCACCGGCCATGCCCTCGAATACGATGTTGGACGGGACTCTACACTCCCAATACGAGCCGAGGAAAAACTCGTGTTGCAGGTCGCGCCCGCCATCCCGCACTTCGATTGCACCGTGCGGTCCCAGCACATCAAAAATATCTGCCAGCGCCGCCGCAATGTCTTGCTCACCACAAATTGACAACGCCAGTCTTTCGATTTCGTCAAGCTCAGTGATTGCATGCACTTGCCGCCGCAATGCTTCCAGCACCACCTTCATGCCGCATTCCAGCGCATACCGCAGCAGCATGGCGTTGCCGCCAGCACTTACGAAGCGATGCCCTTCAGCAAATATGGTCTGATAGAGCACCGCCGTGGTTGCCGTCCCATCGCCGTAGCCTTCTCCCTGCTCCCAAAGCACTTCGCGCAGCAGCATAGCCCCAACATCGGCGTCGCGATCGCTGAGTTGCAGAATCCGCCGCGCGATTGTACCGCCGTCATCCAACAACTCAGGTGATCCTGCGCGAATGCTGTCTTCCAGCGCCACCGGTCCGCTAAGCGGTCCCAAGGTCGGGCTAACCGCCGCCGCCAAGGTATCGATTCCGGTTTTGAGAGCTTCACGGGTCTGCGGCTGAAAGAGAAGACGGCTTGTCATCAAGCTAGCCTTTCAGCCCGGTCAAGGTGATGCCTTCGATGAATGAGCGCTGCGCGAAGAAAAAGAAGATCACCATCGGAATCGTGAACATGGCCGCCGCCGCCATCAGCAGACCCCATTCGGCGCCGTATTGCGTGAAGTAGAGCCGCAAGCCGATCGAAAGCGTGTATTTGGTCGGATGGCGCAAATAAACCAGCGGACCGATGAAGTCATGCCAGGTGTGGATGATCTCGAATATGGCGACGGTAAGTATGGCCGGCTTGGAAAGCGGTACCGCTATCCGCCAGAAAATACCCCATTCGCTGGCGCCATCAATCCGCGCGGCATCGTCCAGCTCGCGCGGCAAGGTCATCATGAACTGACGCATCAGAAATATGTAAAAGGCGTTGCCGAAAAAGTTCGGGACGATCAGGGGCAGGAAGGAGTTTAGCCAGCCGAGCTTGGCAAACAAAATATAGAGCGGAATCATGCGCACTTGAAAGGGCAACATCATGGTAGCGATGACGATGATGAAGAGGACATTGCGCCCGCGCCAGCGCACGCGCGCGAAACCGTAGGCGATAAATGTGTTGGATAGCACCGAACCTATCGTGGCGAAAATCGTGTAATAGGTTGAATTCCATAGATACTGCCAGAAGGGGATGGCACTGGTGGCATCAATGTAATTCTCGAGGCGCAATGTCTTGGGTATCAAACGCACCGGCAGCTCAAAGATATCGACGTTCGGCTTCAGCGAACTGCTGATCATCCAGACGAAGGGCAGCATGAATGTGATGCCAAAGACGATCAAGATGGCATGCGTGCTTACAGATTTCAGTCGCCGTACAAGTAAATAATTGCGCTCCTCGCTGCTCATAGAGCGCCCGCCGGGAGCGGCCGGATGCAAGACTGCCATTTTAGCGCCTGTTCCTAACGTTCATAGATGACTCTCCCGCTCAAGAATTTGAAGATGATTAGCGTCAAACCCAAAATGAGGAGGAACATAATCCAGGCCAAGGCGGAAGCGTAACCCATTGCGTAATCACGAAAGGCGCGGTTGTACAAATTGACGGCGTAGAGCAGGGTCGAGTTGGCTGGACCGCCACCCGTCATGATGTAGACCTCGGAGAAGGACTGCAAGGAAAAGATGATCAGGGTAACGACATTAAAAAAGATCTGCGGAGACAGCAGGGGCAGGGTTATCTTACGGAATTTTTGAAAGCCGGATGCGCCGTCGATATCGGCCGCTTCATATAACTGACGTGGAATATCATTGAAGCCCGATAGGTAAACAATCACCTGGCGGCCGCTGCCCCAGACGGCAATAAAGATAAGCGATAGCATGGCCGTCTGCGGGGATGCCAGCCAATTCGGTCCATTGACGCCGATCAGATCCAGCAAGCCGTTCATCAAACCAAAGCGTGGATTCAGGATCCAGATCCAAGTCAGACTCGCCGCCACCACTGGCGCGACGATTACCGGGGCAATTCGTACCTTGAGCGCCTTAAAGTGTTAGACGCAAATTATGGGGCCATAACAATTTGCGGGTTCGCAACTTTCACTACTGTATCGTGTATATGCTCCCTCAGAGAATGGAAGTCCGAAAAACGATGATCACTGACTTCGTGTATTCGCCGACGCACAACCGAATCGGACACGAACGCAACATGCCGTAATTGCTATGGGCATTCAACTTATGCAGTTTCTCGGATTCTTGTCGCATTGATTTCTGTACCAGTGTCTTTCGTCACGATCTCTTCGGGTAGCCCTTTTATATTCCTGCGTTGCTCTTGCTGAGGCCTGTGCTTCCGAAGTCAGCCTTAATACCTCCACACCGAGCCGTAACGGTTCATCAGGCCCATCGCAATTAGGACTAGAGTGGCAACCGTCGTCTTGCATCACATGATCTAGGTTGTGTTCATTCGGTGAGGGCAAAATCGCCCCAAATAGCATTGCTGACATTGCACTACCGAGGGCAAGTGCCTTTAACATCGTACAACCCTTTCTTCAATAGCTAGCGCATCATTTGTTGCATCAGTTACGATAATATACCATAGTATCCACACTTTAGTGTAGATTTATAGTCAATAAAAGAATAAGAAATACGTTTAGTTTGTTTACTGCCAGATTTAAGTCATTAGGGTGTACATGTGGTTCTGATTCAAAACGATGCAAATAAAGCTCCACAATCCTACTACGCCTTGTTAACCGCCACCCAAGGCGATTCGGTCATGAAATTGGCAAAGGCGAAACCGCCGTCCGGGTTGGCGCAGTTGGCCGGTACGAAGTACATATTGGCGTTCGACGTGCCCGGCGTGCTGTCTTCGGCGCTCGCCAGCTGTGGCATCGGCGCGACGCCAAAGTCGACATCCGGACCATACTCACCCATATCGTTGTAAGCCCAGCTGCCACGGACCCACATGGTGATCAATCCGTTATAGTAGATGCCCTGCGGTGTATTGCGCCCGAAGGCGTTGCCGCCATAGGTGTTGGCGTAGGCTTGCAGGTTCTCGGCGCCAAACTGATCGGCGTAGGCCTGGTACCATTCGATCATGGCGATCAGGGCTTCCGAATCTACGGCAACATTGCCCTCGGATTCGTCCCAGTATTGACTGCCGAATGCGCTACCCCAGTCCCAGATTTGCTTCGCCGGCACCGTCGGCGCAAAGCCCAGCCGCAGGATTTCGCCATCGTCGCCGATTTCATTAAGCGCCGCGCCTTGCTCGTCCAGTTCGGCGATGGTCGTCGGCGGACTGTCCGGATCCAAGCCAACTTCTCTCATGCGATCCTTGTTGTAGTACAAGAATTGCACGATCGTCGAGATGCTCATGGCATGCACATCGCCTTGATAATTCATCTGATTGAGCGTCGCGGGCCAGAAGTCCATCAGGTCGACATTCGCTGCTTCGACGTAGGGTTGCAAGTTGGTCAGCGCGCCAATGGCCGCATCGCCGACAATCCAGGACCAGCCGCGATAAGAATCCGGCGGTGAACCGGCGGCAGTGGCGGCGATCACGCGATCATGGATTTCGCCCCAGGGCACGACGATGTGCTCGGCGACGAATTCCCCCTGCGACATGTTGAATTGCTCTAACGAGCCGGTAAGCGCGTCAGCCATGCGGCCTTGACCGAAACCGGTCCAGACTTCGACCCGACTCTGCGCGGCGGTTGGCATTCCCTGCAATAAGGCGGCTGCTGTTCCGCCGAGTCCGGCTACTTTCGCCAGGCTCACGCCGGCAGCGCTGCTACCCAGCATCTTCAGCAGATCGCGCCGGCTGATCTGACCCCTCTGTTCCTTCTCTTGCTCACTCATCTTTCACTCCTTGCTCTGCTAACAAACTACAGTCTTTAACCAATGTTTGTTCGTTTCTGTTCACCTCCTTGGACTGTTGATTCCACACCAGACTAAACGGAACATCGACTCGATAGTATTTCGAATCAGTTAACCGATTAACTTATTTCCGCCAAGTCTATACCCGCCATGATTACTTGTCAAGAAAATGGTCGGCATTTCTACAATGACTCTGACAAAAGGCGCGGCGAACCATTTCGCTTGCCTCGGAAATCGGGCGGTTGCTTAACTCTCGCATCAGTCCGACTTTATCTGGCAAATCTCCACCGCAAACGGTATGCTCCACACGTTTGGACGCGACAACAAGTGGAGAACTCAGCATGACAAGAATGACCGGTGCCAAGCTGCTCGCCCAGACCATACACGGTTATGGTATCGCGCACGTATTTTTTATGCCATATATTGCGCCGCGCGCCTTGATGGAGATGGAAAAACTGGGGATCAAGCGCGTGCAAACTCACGGCGAAAAAGCGGCCGCCTATATGGCTGACGCTTACGCTCGGGTCAGGCGCACGCCGGGCCTGTGCATGGCGCAGTCCGTAGGCGCCGTCAACCTGGCAGCCGGTTTGCAAGATGCCTGGCTGTCCTGCTCGCCTGTTGTCGCCATCACCGGGCGCGAACAGCATCCGCGCCAGTTGCGCCATGCCTACCAAGAAGTAGACCACCGCGCGCCCTTCTCCGCCGTCACCAAATACAGCGCCTACGTCGCCAAACCGGAAGAACTATCGCATCACTTGCGGCAGGCATTCCGCGCCGCAACGACCGGTACACCGCAGCCAACCCACCTCGATCTGGAGGGCATAGACGGCGGACGCGTCGTCGATGTCGAAGCCGATCTTGAAGTAATCGTCGAATCTCAATTCGCCAACTTGCCACCCTTCCGTCCGGTCGCCGATCAAGAATCTATCGCTGCCGCGCTCACTTTGCTGCAGTCAGCTGAGAAGCCGGTGATCGTCGCTGGTGGTGGCGTCACCACATCCGATGCCCGCGCCGAACTTATCGCGCTCGCAGAAAAGCTCTCCATCCCGGTAGCCACGGCGCTGAATGCCAAAGCCATGTTTCCGGCAGATCATCCGCTGGCGGTCGGCGTGCCCGGCTCCTACTCCCGCGCCTGTGCCAACCAGATCCTCTGCGAAGCCGATCTCGTCTTCTATATCGGCAGCCACACCGGCGGACAGCTCACCAACAATTACACCATCCCGCCGCTCGGCGTCAAAGCCATTCAACTCGATATCAATCCAGCCGAGATCGGCCGCAACTATGCGGCTTCAGTCGGCTTGCAGGGCGATGTGCGCAACACCCTGCGGCAGATGCTGGCGACCGCCGCATCCTTGTCGGCGCGCGAAGCCTGGATAGAACACGTGCAAGAGCGCGTCGCGAAGTGGTGGGAAAACGTAGACGACGTCTATCACTCTGACCGCGAGCCCATGCGCCCCGAGCGGCTCTGTAAAGCCTTGAGCGAACACCTGCCAGCTGATGCGATTCTGGTTTCTGATACCGGTCACGCAGGAATCTGGACCGGCACTATGCTTGATTTGCGCCATCCAAGCCAATCATTCATCCGCTGCTCCGGTTCGCTTGGCTGGGGACTGCCGGCGGCCATGGGCGCCAAATGCGCTGAGCCAGACCGGCCTGTTCTGTGCTTCACCGGTGACGGTGGCATTTGGTATCACCTGGCGGAACTGGAAACCGCCGTTCGCTGCGGCATCAATACCGTCACCGTAGTCAACAACAATCACTCGCTCAATCAAGAGCGCGATGGCGTGGAAGCGATCTACGGCGGAACGACGGTCGGCTCCGACGAACTCTGGCGTTTTGAAGATACCGACTTCGCATCAATCGCCGAGTCGATGGGTTGCCTCGGCATCACCGTGACCAAGCCGGGGGAGATCGCCGGTGCCCTCGAACGCGCGTTCGCGGCGGACCGGCCGGTTGTTATTGATGTGAAGACGGATATCGAAGGCATCGCGCCGCAGGCTTGGCGGCCCATTTAACGGCAGCCTCGGCGTTTCGATTGTAGGAAAAATCGCATTTGCGTGCGCAATGCTCACCCAGGTTGAAGTCTCTGGGACGGGCTCAAGGGATGAGCTTGAAGGTGAGCACGGCAGGATTCGAACCTGCAACCAATTGATTAAAAGTCAACTGCGCTGCCATTGCGCCACGTGCCCGAACAGCCGCGCAGTATAGTCTTCATCCCGTCAAAACTCAAGCATCAGCTTCCGCCCACGCCTGACCGCCAACCGCGCCGAAACCGCTCTCGCGAAAGCCCTTAGTTAAATTGTCCGAATCTACATGTCCATATATACTGAATGTTGATTGCCGGACTTAGCGGAATATCTCACTTAGAGGGAAATATGGCGGAGCTACATCTCCTGGAAGCGGCTGTAACTTCGGTTACGGCTTTGCCCTTGCGTCGTCTGGGTCGTCCTGTAGGCCGCGACGACTTGCTGCGGTCGCTCCTGCTGCGTTTGCGTCAACGCCAACAACTGGTCTTGCATGGCGCGGCCGGCACGGGCAAAACGACTGTTGCCGCCACTATCGCTAATGTCTACCTGCAACAGCACTCGCGTCCCGTTCTTTGGCTAAACGTCAATAATCCACCTTTGGCCGAGCTAATCGTGCGGATCGCGCGCTCCTACGGGGATATCGATGCCGCCAATGCCGAAAATCCGCTAAGCCAAACCGCCGCCGTCAACAGGCTGCTTGGGGAGCATCAGCCGTTGCTGGTGCTTGATGGCGAGATCGAAGCGACGGTACTGGCGCCCTTTGTCAAGCGCTGCATCGCCGATACGCCCCTGGTTGTAACCAGCACCGCGCCGCTTTCGCAAGGTGATTGGCGCAACCAGCCGATCGGCAACCTGGCGGAAAGCGACGCCATTCGCTTGTTCAAGCAGAAAGCCGGTGTCAAGGACAGCGCGACAGATGACGATATCCGAGGCCTTGCAGCCCAGTTAAATTTCGCTGCCTTGCCCCTGGCATTGGCAGCGCGCAGCATGGTTATCACTCGGCAGTCGCCGGCGGAATTCGGCGAAACGATTGCGACAGCGCTTGAAAGCCATGACGACAACGCGACATCGGCAACCTTGAACTTCAGCTATGAAGGTCTTAACGAGCGCCTTCGCGAATTGCTGCTCTTCCTCAACGCATCAGTCAGGGGAGAGGCCTCCGTTGCCTTCCTCAATTTGCTCAGCGGCATAGCGACCGAGTCTATCGATATGTCGATGACGATCCTGTCGCGTCTTTTTCTTGTCGAACGCTTTCAGCGCGCCGGGGAAGCTTACTACCGCTTGCATCCCCTGGTTCATAGCTTCCTCACCGACTGGGCAATCGAGCACGATCGCTTTGATGCGTTGCGCGCCGATCTCCTCGACACTTCGCGCGACTATCTCGACGTGTATGCCCGGGCGGACGATGCGGTAGTTCGCCTGCTCACCGAAATGGATAACCTGCTAGCTTCGGCCGAATGGGCTGCTCAAAACGACGATCCGGATTTGGCGGCCAATATCGCCGAGTCGATTGCCCCGCTTGAGGGTTTTATGGCTGCCGAGGGCTACAACTACGAATTGCTGCGGCTGCATGCAATCAGTGATGGCGAAAGCCTCCAATTCGACGACGTGCCGGAAGAAGAACCAGCGCCCACCGTCATTGAAAACGTGGTTTCGCAGGACGCAGACGACACGGAAATTGACGACCCATCCTTGCTCGATTATGAAATCGACGGACCACTACTAATCGAAAGTGAGGACGCCGATCAATTGAGCGCTGTGGACGAGACTGCCACGGCTGACGACTCGACATTCATGCCGCTAGATGATCAAGATCTGCAGTCGGTGAATATCGACCAGCTGCGAACCGCGCTCAATGTCGCCAGCCAAAACAACGAAACCTCTCGCCAATTGCAGATTCTCAAAGCCATCGCTCGCATGCAGATCAATCAAGGGCGTGAGAAAGATGCCGTAGCTACCTATGGCGATGTGCTTGAAATCTACGAAAACAGCGAAGACAAAGACGGCGTCCTCGAGACGCTTGATATGCTCGCTGGTCTGCTTGTCAGCAACAAGAGCACGCCGGCCGCGATCGAGCAGGTAAAACTGCGCACCGCGCTCTCGTTCGCCCGCCAACACGAAGATACCACGCGCGTCCTGCAGATTCTGGAGGCTGTCGGCAAAGTGCAGATCAGCCAGAATCGGGAGAAGGACGCTGTAGCGACCTACAACGAAGTGCTGACTATTCACGAAAAACAAGAGAACAAGGCTGGAATACTGGAGACGCTTGATATGCTCGCTGGCTTACTGGTCCGCAGCAACTCCTCAGTTTCCGCTCTGCAGCACGTCCAGCGCGGCTTGCATCTTGCCGATGAGTTGGAAGATGACGAGGCGGCAATGTACCTGCAAATCTCCAGCGGCGATGCCCACCGCGAATTGGGCGAAGCGTCTATGGCTGTTGAAGCCTACGAACGAGCGCTGTCCAAGGCGCGCCACCGCGATGACCTGCAAAATGAGGCTTTCATCTCATACAAGCTGGGAATGGCATATCTCGATGCCGATGAAGAACGGCGCGCGATCGAAATGCTGGAAGACGCCAAAGACCGTTTCAAGGAACAGTCAAAGCGCGATATGGAAGGAGAGGTCTTGCGTGGCTTGGGCGAAGTGAATGCGAAGCTCAAGCGCTGGAGCGAGGCGGTAAACTTTCATACATCAGCGCTTTATATCGCGCGTGAGATTGACGATCTGGCGACCGAAGCGCATCAGCTTCGCCACCTGGGGCAAATCTTGATCAAAGCGGATCGCCTTCCCGAGGCCTTGACTCGCTTCCGACAAGCGCTGCACGTCGCTTATGAAGAGCAGAATAAATCGGAAGTTGTCGGCGTTATCGCGGAATTAGTCAGCTTGATGATGCGCAACCTGTTCCTCTCTTCCATCGCCGAATTGCTGATAAACGACGGCTTGACCTACGATCCGGATGATCGTGAACTTCTGCGGCTGAAGAGCGAAGTTGCTGGCGCCAAAGAGCGCGCGGCTGCCCGCGGAGTCGCCCTCGCTGTGGTCGCCGGTACTGCCCGTGAATACGCCGCCAACGCGTACAACTACAACTAGACTGCAAAGCCATACAAAACAGCGCAAGCTGAAAAACAAAATAGGGGCGGCACATCTGCGCCACCCCTTCGAGGGCTCATAAAGCTTTTTGCCGACTAGTTCTGCCGCACCTGACAGTGATCTGGCAAGTGCTCAAAAACCTCTGTCAGCGGCGTATGATGATCGAGGTGTTCGCCGATGATATCAAATGGCGACGCCAAATGTTGTTCATCAAACACAATCATCCAGCGATCTCCGCTGCCCTTGACCCAACGCCCGCCATAGTTGCGTCGGATTGACTCGCCGAAGTAAGCGCCAAATTTCTCTTGCAGGACGGATTTGTCGCCTTCGTCCAGCTCAGCGCGGTGCTGCTCAATATACGTGTCCAGCCAGGAGACCGAGTCAGTCGAGTAATCCAGCTGAATGTCTTCCTTTTCGCCTAAGACTTCAATGACCAACTGCGCATCTTCCCGCAGTCCCGTTGATTCTGCAACCGTACTCAAGACACACACTCCTCAATCAGCAATACGATTAATGATTCGACTTAGTGCAATTCTAGCGCGTCTGCGACGCTGCGATTCCTTGTGCACGCTAGCCACCTTGCTACAGACAGGCTGTCAGCCGCTTGTCTTACCTGACGTACTCAATTCAATCCTTGCGCAAAAAACCAATCTCTCGGATTGGTCTGCCTTAGCGGGCAACGGGATTCGAACCCGTGACCTTTTCCTTGGCAAGGAAATGTTCTACCGCTGAACTACGCCCGCATCGTACCTCAAAGTATAGCGAACTCAGTGTCTAGTGGCAAGTCTCACTTTAGCGCTGCGACCGTGACCGCGAAGGCTTTGCTCCGCGGAAGAGTCACGGTGCAGACGTGATCGTGTGCAAGTACGAATCGGCATTGGATTGACAATCGTCTCTCGGGCGCTTCACCTATAATTGAGCGTGTCACCATCCTATTCACTCACAGGCAAGTACCCTGTCCCACACTATGCTGAAATCAAGCCAACGCTACGAATTCCTCTTCAACCCCTACAAAAAAGATCTCATCCTGTCTATCGATGGCGGCGGCATGCGCGGGGTGATCGCCCTGGCAATCCTCTGTTGGCTGGAAGAACAGACGGGAGAACCGGCATACGATCTCTTCAAAGTTGTTGGCGGGACAAGCACCGGCGCCATCATCTGTGCCGGCTTGGGTCTGGGCATGAGCGCGCGTGACATCATGGACGAAGTCTATAAAGCGCGCCTGCCCAAAGCCTTCAACCGAGCCAAACGCTTTCGCTGGCTGCGCTTCCTGTTCAACGGTATGCGTCATCTCTATCCCTACGGACCCTTCCTCAAAGCGCTCGGACCGCTAGGCGAGGGCAAACGACTCGCTGATATCGACAAGCCGGTCGTCTTGCTGACAACTAAAGACCTGCGCACCAGCTCTACCTATTACATCATCAACAAAGGTCCGGGTGCGCCGCTCTTCGCCGATTGGCCCCTGGCGGGCGCGGTGGCTTCCAGCGTAGCGGCGCCGCTATTCTTCGCCCCGGTGCAAGGCAACCTGGTTGACGGCGGCGTTGGCTCGTTTGGCAATCCTTGCCTGGCAACCTCGGTTGAAGCTGTCGAATACCTCGATATGCAAGCGGACAATCTGATTCATATTTCCCTGGGCAACGGGTATTTCCCCAACACCCAGTCCGCAGGCGAGGGCCACGGTTTCTGGCTGAAATCCTGGATTGAGTATCTGATCGCCGAGGGCATGGACGACGCCGCCATGCAGCAAGTCTTCATGACCCGCGCCATCTATCGCACGATGGACTTCCGCCGCTATAACCCGGCACTGACCGCGGAGAACATCCAATATAACCTTGATCTGAACATTGGTGACTTTGACGTAGGCAGCCTAACGCTGGATAGCAGTTCAATGGCGGAAATTGAATTGATGGAGCAGATCGGTTACGCCTACGCCGCCAAGATCGACTGGATGAAAGAACGGGCGTTGCCCTGGAACACGGTCGGCGGGCATGCTGAACCGGGCTACGAGCACACGGACTGGACGAACTCGCCTTTCGCGGCGCAGACGTTTTAGCATGGCGGAAAGCCCAAACCCTTCGACCATACAAAATGAAGGGGCGACCCATTGGGTCGCCCGCGAGATTTCGTTGTGCTCTCCGCCTGCCGGGAGGCTGAGGACGGGGACTAGATGCTGAAGTACAACTCGAATTCGTAAGGATGCGGGCGCATCGCCACCGCGTCCTGATCCTCAACTTGCTTGTAGTTGATGTAATTCTGGATGAAGGCTTCGCTGAAGACGCCGCCCTCCAGCAAGAAGTCGTGATTCGCGCCCAGCTCTCTGAGCGCTTCACCCAAGGTACCCGGCATCACCGGCGTATCATGCTCGCCTTCATAAAGATCGGCCGTGGCAGCTTCACCCGGGTCAATCTGATTCTTGATGCCATCAATCCCCGCCATCAATAGCGCCGGCAGCGCCAGATAGGGATTCGCCGCCGGATCGGGCCAGCGCGCTTCTACACGCTTGGCTTTCGGATTGTTGCTATACATCGGAATGCGGATGCCGGCCGAGCGGTTGCGCGCCGAGTAAATCAGGTTTACAGGCGCCTCGTAACCAGGTACCAGACGGCGATAGCTGTTCGTAATCGGGTTGGTGAAGGCTGCTGTCGCCGGGCCATGCTTAATCAGGCCGCCGATATACCAGAGCGCCATCTGGCTGAGACCGGCATACATATCGCCACCGAACAGCGGCTTTCCATCTTTCCAAAGCGACTGATGCACGTGCATGCCGGAGCCATTTTCCTCGAAGAGCGGCTTGGGCATGAAAGTGGCGTGCAAGCCGTTCTCTGCCGCGACATTCTTGATGATGTATTTGTAGGTCACCATCGCGTCTGCCATTTTAAGCAATGGCGCATACTTGAGATCAATCTCCGCCTGGCCCGCGCCGCCCACTTCGTGGTGATGCACTTCAACCTCTATGCCGGCATCGAGTAGACGCTGCACCATTTCAGCGCGCACATCATGCGTCTTGTCCAGCGGCGGCAAGGGGAAGTAGCCCATCTTGATCCGATTCATATGGCCTTGCGCCGGGTCTTCATTGCCGCTATTCCAATCACCCTCGAATGAATCGACACGGTAATAGCTGCTATTTTCCGATGTGCTGTACTGCACATTGTCGAACATGAAGAACTCAGCTTCGGGACCAAAATAGGCGACATCAGCCAGATCCGAATTGTTCAGGTATGCTTCGGCTCGTTTGGCGACGCCACGCGCATCCAAACCATAAGGCTCACGGCTGATCGGATCGTGGGCATCGCAATACATCGCCAACGTGGGCAAGCTGAAGAAGGGATCAACATAAGCCGTGCTCAGGTCCGCCAACAGAATCATGTCAGATTCGTTGATCGCTTGGAAACCCTGAATACTCGACCCATCGAAGCCGAAGCCGTCTTCAAATGAACCTTCGTCTACCGATTGAATCGGCATGCTAAAGTGCTGCGGTATGCCACGGATATCGACAAAACGCATATCTATCTCGGCGATGTCATTTTGATTCGCCCAAGCCAGCAAGTTGGCGGGAGACTCCATCGCGGAAGCGGGGGGGACAAGGCTTGCCATATCCATTTATCCTTCTGCTAGAACCGTCCATAAAACTAACTGCGCCATTGTATTGGGCGATTCTTACAACATCCACAGCGAAACTTATGGAATTTGCGCGCGTTTTTATGTGAAGTTTCACTAAAGTCTCTGAGAAACTCGGATTGAGACCGCCGACGTCCTGCGCCTCGCCAAGGTTGCGGTGGCTCACTTATGGATTCTTCGGGCGGCCATGCCCGCCAATACAGTCTAGCCGCCGCCATGCTAAAGCTGTTAGCATTGCAGATACCTGCCAAGCAAAGTGACCTGGACTCGACTCTCTTGAAACATATCTTCGCCTTCGTAACCTTTGTCGTTCTGCTCTACCCGCTGCAAGCGCAGGCGCCGGCGGTGCCCGTACTCGTACCGGAAGTGATTAACGTGTACCCCCACGATGCCCACGCCTTTACACAAGGTCTGCTATGGGATGACGGCTTTCTTTACGAATCCACCGGGCAATGGGGACAGTCGACTCTGCGCCGCGTCGTCATCGAAAGTGGCGAACCGGAGAAGATCGTGGCCCTCAATGAAGCTTACTTCGCAGAGGGGCTGGAGCGCGTGGACGATACGCTTATTCAGCTTACGTGGAAAGCAGGCCGCGCCTTCGTCTATAGTTTTGACACTTTCGAACTGCTGGACACGCTGGAATACGAGGGCGAGGGTTGGGGACTTTGCTTCGATGGACGTTATCTCTTCATGAGCGATAGCACGTCCCACTTGTCAATTCGCTATCCTGAGACATTCGAGCTAGTCTTCCGCGGCGCGGTAACTTTGGATGGGCGGACCATCCCGCCGCAGCTGCTCAACGAATTGGAGTGCGTTGGTGAGGAAATCTATGCCAACGCCTGGAATACCGACTATATCTTCCGCATCGATAAATACACCGGCGTCATCACTGCGCTCATTGATGCCTCCACGCTTCTGACCGATGCTGAGCGCAGCGCATTGTCAGCCGGCAGCGTCCTAAACGGCATCGCCTACAACTACGAAACCGAGACCTTCTTCATCACCGGCAAGAACTGGCCCAAGATGTTCGAAGTCGTCTTCGTACAAGGTTAAGCCGTGCCGCGAACACCGTCGGTCAAGAATCTCTAACATTTCTCTTATAGACAAGCAGAGAAATATGCGTATGATTCATATATGGACTATCCATGTATGAATGAATTTTCGAGTCACGGCGATTCCTGGGAAGCTTCCTTCGAACACCGCTTCTTCTCCCTGTTGACGCGGATATATCGGCTGCTGCACCATCATGCCGACCATAACATGCCTGCTCAGGCTTTGTCACCGCAACAGTTATGGTTTCTCAAGCGCCTGCACGATGCCGGTTCGCCACAGCCAATCAGTTTTTTTGCCGACGGGGTCATATCCAACCGGTCCAATGCCACCCAGATGATCGACCGGTTGCAGGGCGAAGGTTTGGTCGCGCGCTTCAATAACCCAAAAGACCGCCGCAGTGTATTGGTGGAGATGACGGATTCAGGATCGCAGCGCTTGCACGACGGGCAAAAGCAACTCGAAGACATGGCGGTAGCGCTGCTGAAGCCATTGCTCCCTGCCGAGCGCGAAAACATCATTGCCGTCTTTGAACGGGTGCTGTCCCTTCTGGAAAGCCGCGCTACGCTTGACGATGAGAGATAGACGTAGATTAGCTATAGAAGAATGTCGGATTGTTAAATTAGTCAAAGGAGTAAAATATGGTGCAACAGAATCATTCAATCGTAGCTGAAAATGTGTTCAAGCACTTTGGTGATGTCAAAGCGCTCGATGGGGTGTCCATCGCAGCGGAGACGGGCAAAGTTCTGGGACTGCTCGGTCCCAACGGCGCCGGCAAGACCACCCTCGTGCGCATCCTGACGACTTTGCTCAAGCCGGACAAAGGCACAGTGACTGTCGGCGGGCTTGATGTCCTGCGGCAGAAGCGGCACGTGCGCGAAATCATTGGCTTGGCTGGTCAAAACACGGCTGTCGACGAAATCTTGACCGGCCGTGAGAATCTCGTCATGGTCGGGCAGCTCTATCACATGCCCCGGCAACAGGCGATACGACGCGCGCAAGAGCTTCTGGAGCAATTCTCGTTGACCGATGCTGCCGATCGCTCGGTCAAGACATACTCTGGCGGAATGCGCCGCCGCCTGGATTTGGCAGCAAGCATCGTCGCGCGCCCCAAGATCCTCTTCATGGATGAACCGACGACCGGCTTGGATCCGCGTACGCGCATCGTCATGTGGGATACGATTCGCTCGCTCGTTTCCGACGGCGCAACGCTTCTGCTCACCACGCAGTACCTTGAAGAAGCTGATGAGCTGGCGGACAAGATTGTCGTCATTGATCAAGGGCATGTCATCGCGCAAGGCGCCGCCGATGAACTCAAAGCCAATATGGCGGCCGACTTTATCGACATTACCGTCGCTAATCCTCTGCAGACGGCGCAGGCATCGGACTTGCTGGGACGGCTTTCGTCCGAGACACCCCAGACCGATGACCAGCGTGGTCATGTGATTGTCGCAGTGGAAAACGGCGCCCAAAGCATTGCCGAAGCGGTGCGCCTATTGGATGGCGAGCAAATCCATATCGCCGAGCTAAATCTGCGCCGTCCCTCGCTCAATGATGTCTTTTTGAGCATCACCGGCGAAGCCATTGTCGAAGAAAAAGTCAAACCGAAGCGACGCGGATTCGGTCGCCGCCGCAGCGCCTGATCATGCTCAACACCGATACGAATGACGAGGACAGATATAGACATGACTGAACATACATTGAAAACGGTATCGCCGGCAGCCATCGGACCGACGGTAAGCGACGTAACTTTTTTGCAGCGCTTCGTTTGGAACTTCACCGACACCTACATTGTGATGCGCCGCAACCTGACACAGCTTACGCGCCAGCCGCAATTGATGGTTTTCGCTACCATCCAGCCGGTGATGTTTCTGCTTCTATTCACCTACGTCTTTGGCGGCGCTATCCGCTTTTCCACGGGTGGCGACTATATCAGCTTCCTTATGCCCGGCATCATTATCCAGACCATCATCTTTGCTTCGACTAATACCACCATCGGTCTTTCGGTGGATCTTTCCCGCGGGATGATTGATCGCTTTCGATCACTGCCGATGTCACGAGCCGCTGTATTGGCGGGGCGTACACTCGCCGATACCATACGTGGCACCTTTACCATCACTATCATGATGATCGCCGGTTTTGTGATCGGCTTTCGCTTTGAAGATTTGGCTAGCGGATTGGCCGGTCTGGCATTGGCGGTGGCATTTGGTCACTCCTTTACCTGGATTGGCGCGACTATCGGTCTCTACGTCAAGGATCCTGAAGCGGCGCAAGTAGCCGGATTCATCTGGATGTTCCCATTGACCTTCGCCAGCTCGATTTTCGTTCCGACCCAAACCATGCCCGATTGGCTGCGCGTATTCGCCGAAAACCAGCCGGTTAGCGTAGTCGCCAGCGCCGTCCGCGATCTGATGACCGGCACTGTCAATCCGGACGAAATCGCAATTGCTTTGCTCTGGATCATCGGTATCTTCGCTGTCTTCATGCCGCTGGCAGTCTGGCAATACGCCAAGGTGGCATCGCGCTAGGAATCGTCGTAAACACTTCAATGCACTGTATCGTAGGGGCGACTCACCGAGTCGCTCTTTCTCGTGCCGACTTATTTTGCGCGGCATCCGACGCTTCTCGCTTGCGTGATCCGCTGCCTGTGCTCACTGTCGCCCGTACCATAAATCTACGCTACACTTGTCCGAAAGTATCAGCTTGACCCATAAAAGGATTAGACATGAGCGCAAACCGTATCTTCATCGCCAACTCCGGCGACGCGCCCTATGGCATCACCGTCGCCGAACTTGACTACGATTCCGGCACACTAAGCGTCGTTCAGCATGTCACCGAAATCAGCGAATGCCACTATCTCAATCTCCATCCCAACGGTCAATACCTCCTCGCAACCACCATGGACGGCGAAGTAGAAGTGGTCTCATTCGCTATCGAGGCCGACGGCAAGCTGCGCAAGCTGAGCAGTGTGCCCGCCGCCGGAACTTCGCCCGCCTACGTCTGCGTCGAAGCCAGCGGCAAAAATGTGCTGATGATCAATTATGTGGTTGACGGGGCACGCGGCAACATCCGCATTTATCCGATTGATGGCGACGGCATGCTTCGCTCCAACACGGAGATGATCGAACACGAGGGCAGCAGCGTCAATCCGGATCGTCAGGAAGTATCTCACCCGCACATGATCGTTACCACGCCAGATAATCGTTTCGCCGTCGTGCCGGATCTGGGCACTGATAAGATCTACCTCTATGCGCTCGATACTGCGGCGGGCAAGCTGACCCTGTCGCAAACGCTGGATCTGCCCGCTGGCGCTGGACCACGCCACGTCGCTTTCCATCCGACCTTGCCGCGCATGTACGGCATCAACGAGCTCGACTCGACTATGGCGACATGGTCCTACGATGAAGACGACAACTGGACGCGCCTGTCAATTGAGTCGACCTTGCCAGTAGGTTTCGTCCAGCCGGCCGGAAGGCCCAATAGCTGTGCTGATGTCCACGTGCATCCCAACGGCAGATTCCTATATGGCTCCAATCGCGGCCACGACTCCATTGTGATCTACGCCCTCGATGGCAACGGCCTGCCGCGGCTCGTTGGTCACGAAGCCACCCGTGGCGCCTGGCCTCGCGCTTTCATGGTTGATCTTCGTGGTGAATATCTTGTAGTTGGCAACCGCCATACGGACAACGCCGCTGTCTTTTCTATCGATAGCGATACCGGCTTGCTTACCTTCCGCTCATCCCTCGCGCTCTCCGCGCCCATCGCCTTCAAGCTGATCGGCTAGCCAACAATGCGCATACTGATCACCGGCGGGGCAGGGCTGGTCGGGTCGCCTATCAGTGAGCGATTCGTGAACTTGGGCTGGGATGTGAGGGTCATTGGCATCGAAAGCGATTGCCCGATCGAAGGCGTCCAATACACCCAATGCGACATCCTCAATGTCGCTGCGCTCGCAAGTCAAGTTGAAGGCTGCGACGCCATCATACATCTGGCTGCCATACCCAGCACGCGCACGCACCCCAACGAGACGCTCTTCAACATTAATGTCGCTGGTACCTACAACGTTTTCGAAGCGGCATCTCGCGCGGGTGTAAAGCGTATCGCGCAGGCAAGCTCCATCAACGCGATCGGCGGCTACTGGGGTTGCGATGATCGTTTGTACGATTACTTCCCGCTTGACGAGGATCTTCCCTTACATACGACTGACGCCTATTCCTTTTCCAAGCAATTGGTTGAGGAGATCGCAGCCTATTACTGGCGCCGCGCCGGCATCAGCAGCATCTCCTTTCGCCTGCCAGCCGTCTGGAGTGATACCCTGATCGAAAGCCGCAAGCTGCGCGAACATCTGCCAGAGCGAGTCCGACAGCTAGATCAGTTTCGCCGCCTGCCCACGGAGGCGCGACAAGAGCGTATGGCGGTGGCTCGGGCAAATGCACTTGCTCTGCGCGCTCGCCACGTCATGGAATACGATGCCGTTCAACGCGGCGAGTTCCAGCGCGAGGCGCCGACGGACGACTGGCTGTTTTCCGCCTGGTTCTTCGACCGCTTCAATTTCTGGGCCTTTATCCATACGGACGATTCGACGCAAGCATTTGAAAAGGCGATCACCGCCGACTTCGAGGGCGCGCATCCACTCTTCGCCAACAGCGATCGCAATTATCTCGATTACGATACCGAGGCGCTGCTCTCGCTCTTCTATCCCGAAGTGAGTCGCCGCAAGAAACCCATACTCGGCAGCGAAAGCCCTGTCACTATTAAGCGTGCCCAGCAACTTATCGGCTTTGAGCCGAGCGCGCGAAGCATCTGAGATGGGCATATCAGGCATTTCGAGAAAGAGATCACTCATCCGCATCGGTTCGCGGCGCTCGCGGCTGGCGCTTTGGCAGGCAAACTTCATCGCTGAACTCATTACTACCATTCACCCAGAGGTTCATGTTGAAATCCACGAATACAAAACCCGCGGAGACTTGAATCCGTCGGCAGCGCTGCCCGCCATCGGCGGCAAGGGTCTGTTCACTGAGGCGCTGGAAGCGGCATTGCGCCAGGGAGAAATCGATTGCGCGGTTCACAGCCTCAAAGATCTCCCCGTGCAAGACGCCGACGGTTTGGCGATCGGTGCGATTGTCCAGCGGGCTGATCATCGCGATGTGCTCGTGAGCCGCAATGGCGCCAGGCTGGCGGAGCTGCCTAAGGGCGCGCGAATCGGCACAGGTAGCCTGCGCAGGCGCGCTCAACTGCTCGCGCTGCGGCCCGACCTTGAGATCGTACCAATCCGTGGAAATGTGCCTACGCGCATCAATAAGATGCACACGTCTCCGGAGCTATTCGATGCCATTGTGCTGGCTGCCGCCGGCTTGAAACGGCTATCAATGGATGAGCACATCAGCGAGACTTTTGAAAATGCGAGCGTTCTATGCGCCGCTGGCCAAGGCGCTATCGCCGTGCAATGTCGTAAAGAAGACGATTCTTTGGCTTTTTTCGCACGCCTCACAGACCGCTGCGCCGCCCACGCCACGGAAGCCGAACGCGCCTTCCTCGCAGCCTTGGAGGGTGGCTGTTCGATGCCGGTCGCTGCTCACGCCCACACCAAGGGGAACCTGCTCCAGCTGCATGGCCGGGTGATTGCGGTTGACGGGAGGCAGCAAATCGACGTGGCCGGCGAAACCCGGGCAGTTGACGGTCCCGCCGGCAAGCATATGGCAGGCCAGCTAGGCGCCCAACTGGCCGAGCAAGCACTGGAAAAAGGCGCAGATCGAATACTGCAGAGTATTTCATCAGGCACATCTCTTGCTGACGAAGGGTGAGATTCAGCATGAATAGGCAGTCTCCGCTAGTTGGCAAGCGCATAGTCGTCACCCGAGCGCGTCATCAAGCAGGGCCGCTGGAAGTCTTGATTCGCGAGTTCCGCGCTATTCCGGTTTCTTATCCTTGCATCGCCATTATGCCGCCGGCGGATCCAAGCGCTTTGGAACGCCATCTTCGAAATCTGCGCCAATTCGACTGGCTCGCGCTGAGCAGCAGCAATGCCGCTAAAGCGGTAGCCGATCGCGCGCGCAACATCGGAATGTGCTCAGCTCTGACAGATATGCGGATTGCAGCCCTGGGACCAGCAACCAACACGGAATTGCGACAACATATCGGCAGAGGCGCCGACTTCATACCCACCAGCTACAGTGCCGAAAGCCTGGCGCGCGAGCTGCCGCTTGACAAGCCTTGCCGAATCCTCCTGCCACAATCAGATTTGGCGGATAGCAGGGCGGAAGAGATCCTAGAATCTCGTGGCGCCGATGTCACTGCTGTGGTGGCGTATCGAACAATTGTTGGCAGCGGCGGCGCTGACTTGCCTGCCATGATCGGCGAGAATCAGATCGACGCCCTGACTTTTGCCAGCCCGTCAGCGGTCAGATTCTTCCGTCAGCGCTGCACCGCGCCGCAAGCATTCAACCTGCCCGCGCTCTGTCTAGGTCCTTCAACCGCTATTGCTGCCAGAGCCCAGGGCTTTCAAGAGGTGATCACGCCGCCGCTTTTCAGTCTGCGCGCTATGCTCATCGCCTTCAGCGAGTACTGCGCCGCTTAAGGTCACATACCTTATTTGCTCCGAATTTAGCCGGCAGTCACCGAAATCGCGAGAATCAATTGAGGACCTCGTTTTTCATTGAGGTGATTTAATGCTGGCTATATCAACAGCCAATAGCGATTCGTATATAATGAAGACAGCAAACAAGGCTAGGTGCATTTTACCAGGGATCATGAAACCACCGACGGCAACACGTGGTTTGAGGTAGGTCACATGGAACTCAGCCAGAAGAATTACACGCACGAAAAGTTTACCGAGAGCGACCAGTATTGGAGCCCGGCATCAGAAGACTACGCCGCCGCGAGTCAACTTGTCACTGCCATGCGCGCCGGTTGGATTCTGGCGCTGCCACGCGTGAGAGCCCGGCAAATCTGGCATAGTGGCAGCCGCCAGAGTACCGTCTACGAATTCACTTTGATGCGCGGCAGCCAGTTGATGATTATGCCTGTACTAAGCAATCCCTATATTGAACGCTACATCGTTCAGCACGATGTTCGCATCATCTACGATATCGCTCCCGAATGCGTAGTCATTCCTGATTGAATTCCTGTTAACATCGCTTTAAGCCAAGCTAGCTGTCTTGTCGCTTGCGTCTAACGCGCTTATAATCGCGTTCACTACTTTCTGTCTCGGGAGTCACATAAGGTATGACCGATCTGAACCAGCGGAATCTCCATGTTCAGTACCAAGATATTACCTCGCAACATTGGAGCTATTCCTCGGAGCGCTTCGCTGGTGGTGATAATTTACTGACCGCGATAGAGCGAGGTTGGAAGATTGACCGAAAGGTAGTACTGCGGCGGCATTGGTTTGCCGGCATGCGCTGCATCGAGATCTTCCACTTCACCATCCGGCGTGGCGAAGTTGTCGCCGATATGGCTGTCGTAGGCAACCCATACGTCCAGCGCTATCTATCCACGCAGCCTCATGACCTGGTCGAAGCCGAAGACGTAAAGGTTGCCTAGGTCCTACTCTGCGGATCTTGCACATCTCACGTTTCGAACATTCCTTCACGGTAAGGTCCTGCTTGCCATTCCAAGTCGTATAAGACTGGAAACAATTCGCAAATCATAAACCACATGCCGTTTTCCATTGCTTGGCAGAATTTGTCATATGTTAGATCCTTAAGCGTAGGGAAGTCCACTAATATGTCGTGCATGATTTTGTCTGGACTGTTCATCGATATATTGATTCTGTCCTTATGCGCGATTTTGTCTCGCAATGACTTTACTAATGTCCCCCAATTTGTCAGCGAAATAATGTCGACTTCCTTTTCGGTGCCGAAAATCCTCGTCTTGAAGTACTGTTCCACTACAGTGGCCTTATTGTATAGTTCGTCTGGTTTTGAATGCCCCAATCTCTTGTAGAAAGCCTTTGTCGACATGGTACCCTGATGATTTGTACGCAAGAAATGCGCGAGATAGAGCATGAAGAAATCCAAACAGGAACGACTTTGAAAAAGAAACTGTTCCAAATTGTGCGACTGGAGAAACACTTCATCATTTGTCAAATCGAGAGAAGTGATAGAGTTTCTCGCAATATCAAGCATGTTTATTTCGACTTTGGCATCACGAATTGCCCAAAGTTGTTCGAGACGGTAGTTTGCCAGTTGATATTTGAAAAGAAAAGTATCGAGGAAATAACGTACATTTTTCGACTCGCTTTCGGAATAAAAGGTGACGTTGTTTCTAAGATAGATTTCCTGACCCGCTTTCGTCTTCATTACGGTAGGCTCCATGCTTTTTTGAGCGTCTGCAGCCAGTCGAAGTGCGGCTTTGTGAAATCCTGTTCTCGTGTCCCACATCTGGTTCCTACCAATCATTCTTCGAAGTACTTTACGAAGAGTCATACAAGTACTCCATATAGCGATAACTTATGATCATACAATCCTTGCCGACTAGGATTCATCCGAAATCATATCCCGCTGCGACTCCCCATCGACGCTGATTTTGTACGACCAAGTGCATCTGGCCCACTTGAGTTCATTGCACAGGTTCGGCGAATCAACTCCTGCGGCCAAAGCGAATTGCGCACTATAGTATATCTTTCTCTGTGATCACTGTGGTTAAGCCACCCAATTTCCCCCAATCTCCACATTCCACTATAATATCCCCAATACCAAACCTGCCTGAAACGGGACAGAAGCCATGCCCGACGACCCGACGCGCGACAATCTACCCACGGATGACGCGCCCAAATCTCCTGAAGAAATGATGCAGTCGTTATTAAATGACGCATCCGCAGACGACGAACTGCCCCCGCCCGAAGAATACGCCTCCGCTGATGATGTCCAACGCTTCTCCCGTCCGGAAGACGGGCCCGCGCCCGAGCTCGTTGAGATCGAAGTCAGCGAGGTTGCTAAGCGCTTCCTCGATATGCAGAATCAGGCAGCCACGCTTGCCGAATTGCTCAGCAAAGAGGAGATCACCTTCGAGGATTATCAGCGCCTGCTCTATGAAGCGATGGTGCAAGATGAGCAAGGCATCTGGTGGATGATCGATGCCGAAAACGAAGAATGGTATCGTCATGATTCCTTGAGCAACCAATGGGAAATCGACTATCCAGAGGCTCTGCGCGAGCTTGAACGGGCGCGCCGCGACCAGATTGACCCCGCTGCGACCGTCACTATTCCCGGCGCCGCCTACGACCTGCCGCCAGGTTACGGTGCGCCAAAAGCCGGGGATCCCATCTACGACGAACGCGGCGTAAAGGTCGGTACGATCCCGCCTACCAAAGACGAACTCTACACGGTTCCCGGCTCGGCGGCTCTCGCCGATGAGCTGCCCGGTCAACAGCCGACGCTCGCATCCGATCCGCAGGACGCTGCAACAATGCAAGCGCCGGCGCATATTGGCGCCGACAGCGTCATCCCGCGCGCCATCGACTCTGACTTCAATCTGCAGCCGTCGCCGATCGTCCAGGAGATATTAGGCAGCCGCAGTAGTCGGCTTCGCGTTATGACGACAATATTCGCGGGCCTGCTCATTGTGGCGCTGATCGCCGGGATCGTGGCGGCCGGCGTCATTATGATGTGGTACCGCGACAAAGTTGAACCCTTCTCCGCGAGCATCGCCGCGCTGAAGGACTATACCCCCGAGTATCAGACCGCCCGCATATTCGATGCTGATGGCAACCTGCTCGCTGCGATCAACAGCCAGGAGACCGGCGCCCGCACTTCTGTCCCGCTGGCGCAGATCAGCCCCTACATGATTCACGCCATCGTTTCGCAAGAGAACGAACGTTTCTTTGAAGACCCCGGCTTCGATCCGATTGCGATTGCCCGAGCCTTTATCCAGAATGTCAGCGGCGGCGGCATCGAGTCCGGCGCCAGCACCGTCACCCAGCAGATCGCTCGCAATCTGGTGCTGCAAGACCGCGCAGTCACTGTCGAGCGCAAGATCAACGAAATCCTGGTCGCGCTGGAAATCGCCAATCGCTATGACAAAGACTTCATCCTTGAGCTGTATTTGAATGAGATCTTCTTCGCCAATCAGAATTACGGCGTGGAAGCCGCCTCGAACTTCTATTTTGGTCACAGTGCCGATCAATTAAATTTTGCAGAAGCGGCATTGTTGGCGAGTATCGTGCCGTCTCCGCTGCAAAATGATCCCGTTGAAAACCGCGCCGGCGCTGTTGTCGGCATGCGTTCCACCATGCGCAAGATGATCGAGGTCGGCTGCTTGCAATTCCACCATGCCGACTGGCTAAGTCGCGGTCCCTTCTGCATAGTCGACGGCGCCGAGGTAGATATCGACGGTGATAAGCAAGTGCTTGTGCGCGCCAATGACCGTGGAGAAATCGTTGGCGGCCTGGCGATCTTGCAAATCGCCGAAATCGAAACCACAGAATTCCAGCGCCGCGAAATGCGCGTGCGCTATCCACACTTTGTTGACTACGTACGCGCGCTCGTCGAAGCTGAATTGGGCGAAGCTGCGCTTTTCCAGCGCGGTCTCAACATTCACACAACGCTGAACCCCACGCTGCAAGCTGCGGCGCAAGCCTCCTTGAGCAGCCAGGTGCGAGCGCTGAAGGCGGCGGCCAGCGGCGTCAATACTGGCGCAGTCATGGTGACTGATCCCAACACAGGCGCCATCCGCGCTATGGTCGGCAGTCATGATTACGATGACGCGCTTGCCGGACAGGTGAATAATGCGCTGACTTTCCAACAGCCCGGGTCCGCCATTAAACCCTTCATCTATATGACAGCGCTGCAGAGCGACAACGGCGATTTCCTCACGCCTGCCAGCATCATTTGGGATGTGCCGATGATCGAGGATCTCGGCGCCGGTGGTATCTATGAGCCGACGAATGTTGATCGCCGCTTTCATGGCGCCGTGCCTCTGCGCGCCGCGCTGCAGAATAGCTACAATGTCCCGATGGTCAGGGTCTTCCGCGACCACGTTGGAGTAGGGCGCTTTGCGAACATGGCGGATGCTTTGGGCTTGCAATTTCCCGAAGGCTCCTTCATTTCGCTCGCCAGCGCTTTGGGCGCGAATGAGGTTACTCTATTCGACCTGACGGCGGCATATGCCGTCCTTGCCAACGGCGGTCAACGCGTCCCGCTTTACGCCATTGAGCGGATAACCGAATCGATAAGCGGCGAGCCGGTAGAGATCAAGCGAGAACGCCCGGCGCCCGAGCAAGTCATATCACCGGCGCTCGCCTACTTGATGCAAAATATTCTCAGCGATGATCGCGCGCGTTCACCGAGTTTTGATCAAGACTCCAACCTGACTTTGGCGCGTCTGGGCATCCCGACGCAGAATACCGTCTCCGCCAAGACCGGCACTACGAACGGCGGCCGCGATCTCTGGGCCATGGGCTTCACTCGCAATGCAGTAGTCGGCGTATGGCTGGGCACATCGGATAATTCGCCCACTTTCAACACCAGTGGCGCTCGCAGCGCAGCGCCCGTCTGGAACGCTGTCATGGCTGCGGCGACAAATTGGTATCCGCCGATACCCTTCGAGAATCCGGGAGGAGTGGTCGTGCGCGAGATTTGTCGAACGACTGGCACGCTCAGCTACTCCGCCTGCCCGGAGCCAACCACCGGCTTGTTCCTCCATGAGCAGTATCCGCCGCCGTCTGAAGAAGGGTTTCTGCAGCGAGTCACCGTCGACAGTTGGTCGCTCCTGCGCGCCAACGAATTTTGCCCCAGCCATGTAGTCGAGCGGAACTTCGCCGCCATCGCTGACGCATCCGTGCTCGACTGGCTGAACAACACGGAAGCAGGCAACGACTATGCCGAAGTCCTTGGTCTAGCTGTTCCCGTGCGCCCGCCGCCGCAGGCAGACTGCGCCCAAGGGCAGCAATTGCCGCTCATCAATATCAGCAGCCCCAACGAGGGTCAGGTACTGCGCGGCGCCTTTGATATCCGTGGACAGGTACAGGCGGCCGACTTCGACAAGTTTGAACTGCTCTACGCCAACGCCGAAGATCCCGGAACCTTTTATCCCATCAGCGCTTCCCTTGTGCAAATGCCACAGTACGGCACGCCCTTGGGCACTTGGGATACCCTTGCCGCGCAAGTCCCCAATGGTGACTATATTCTGCGATTGGCGGTTTCATCGCTCAACGGCGGCGCTATCGATTTCGACCTCAACATTTCCGTAGACAATACGATTTCCGCTCCCGAGCCCGGCGAACCGGTATTCGGTCCGACTGTCGAAAATATCCTTATCCCGACGCCAACGGGTGGCTGAGGCAACTTTAGGCAATCAGTGGCTTGGCTCCTCGCGAAGTCGTAATGAGCCTGGCGCGCAAGCGGTGCCGTCGCGCTTCAATGCATGTGGAGCAAATGGGCGAGGGCAGGTAAACTGCTTAGACCAACGCCTAGCTCATATTTTCTGATACTATGGGTAGACGACGCGCAGAGGAGAATCGCTGTATGAGGGAACACCCCCTCCTCGAGAGTATGAATCGGCAGCAAGCCGCCGCCATAACTGCCGGCGACGGACCGGTGCTCGTCTTAGCCGGACCCGGCAGCGGCAAGACAGCCGTTCTCACACGCCGCATCGCCTGGCTGATTCGCGAACATCGCGTCCCGCACCATCGCGTCATGGCGGTTACTTTCACCAACAAAGCCGCCGGCGAAATGCGAACGCGCGTCGAAGGGTTACTGGGCGACCGTCTGCGCGGATTGCAGATCGGCACCTTCCACGCCACCTGCGCCCGCTTCTTGCGCCGTGAAGCTGAAAGCGCCGGATACCGTCCCGACTATGTCATCTACGATAGCGACGATCAAGTGGCGCTGATCAAGCGGGTTGTCAAGCAGCTTGGCATTGACCCCAAACGCTACAATCCCCGTGCCATTCTGTCAAAGATTTCCAGCGCCAAAAACGAAATGATCCCGCCTGCGCGATTCCAATCGCGCGATTACTTCGGCGAAATCGTCAAGCAAGTCTACGGAAGCTATCAGCAGGCGCTGCAAGATGCCAACGCCATGGACTTCGACGACCTGCTGCTGAATATGGTCACGCTGCTGCGTGATAATGACCAACTGCGCGAGCACTATCAAAGTCGCTTCGAATATGTATTGGTCGACGAATTTCAGGATACCAACCACGTGCAATACGAGCTGGTCAAACTTTTGGCTGCGCCGCAGGACAAGGTCTTCGTGGTCGGCGATGAAGATCAGGCGATCTACGCCTTTCGTGGCGCAGATTATCGCAACGTGCTGCGCTTTCAAGAGAGCTACGGCGATGCCTCCGTGATCTTGCTAGAGCAGAACTACCGCAGCACGCAAAATATCCTTGATGTCGCTCGTGCAGTGATTGACCTCAACCGCCACCGTACGCCAAAAGCCTTGTATACCGATCAAGGGCGTGGACAGCATGTGGCTGTATTCGAGGCTTTCGACGAGCGCTACGAAGCCGAGAATGTGCTCGAGCGGATCCAGCAGCTTCGTTCGCAGGACGGGCTAGACTACAAGGATTTCGCCGTAATGTACCGCACCAACGCCCAATCACGGGCGATGGAACAGGCATTTGTCAACGCCGCTGTACCCTACATGCTGGTCGGGGGAGTGGGCTTTTACAAACGCCGCGAGGTCAAGGATTTGCTCGCTTACTTGCGCATGATCCATAACCCTGATGACCGTGTCAGCTTTGAGCGGATTATCAATGTGCCCGCCCGCGGCATCGGCAAGAAGTCGCTCGCTGCTTTTTTGGATTGGGTGACGCGCGATGGCTTGAGCATCGCCGATGCGCTCAACCATCTCTACTATGATGATCCAGCGCCGCTGGGTGCGGCTGCCAAAAAGAAGTTTGCCGCATTCGCCGAGATGCTGTCCGGCTGGCAAGAGATGGCGAAAGTCGGCGATCTGCTGAATATGTTCGACAAGATCACCGCGCAGACCCGCTACTACTTGCACCTCGATGACATCAGCAAAATCCCCGAGGAAGCGGCTGAGCGCGCCGACAACGTGCAGGAGCTGCGCGGCTTGCTGCAATACGCCATGGAATATGAGCAGCCGCTGCATGAATTCCTCGCCGAGCAATCGCTGGTTGCCGATGTCGACAGCTTGAAAGACGATAATGACGCTGTGACACTGATGACCTTGCACGCCGCCAAGGGACTTGAGTTTCCGGTCGTATTCATCACCGGGCTGGAAACCGGAATCCTGCCGCACTTTCGCTCATTTGAAGAAGCGGGCGGCATTGAAGAGGAGCGTCGGCTATTTTATGTCGGCGTCACCCGTGCCCAGCAGACGCTTTACCTGAGCTATGCTTTCCGCCGCGCCCTCTACAGCGGCAGTGGCGGTTTAGCCGCGCCCTCCGAATTTCTGGCTGACCTGCCGCCTCATCTGCTCGATGGCTCGCCGACCACCTTGGCGACATTGCGTCGCTCTCAGAGCATTGAATCACAGACGCAGTGGCAACCTGCGCCGCGCCCGCTCAGCCGTCTTGAAACTGACCTTCGCAGCGGCACCGTCTCAGCGCCTAACGAAAGCCTGCGAAAGAAGATAATACCCTTCCCTGGCTTGCCAAAAGCAACTTTGAGCTTCAAGGTCGGCGCAAAAGTGTCGCATCCGCAATTCGGTGTGGGTAAAGTCATCGGCGTGGAAAGCAAAGGCGGTATAGTCAGCGTGCTTTTCGATCAACATGGTCCAAAAAAGATCCTTGCCGACTCCGAGGGCTTCACGGCTCTTGACGAATGATCCTGTCCGACCTCAACTGCTCGATTTCCGCTTTCGGATACCCTATTTCGCAAAGCACCTGTGCCGTATGTTCGCCGTAGGCTGGCGCCTCTAGAATCTCGATCTCGTCCTGCAATAGCCGGATCGGACTGCGCATCCAGGGTAGGCCGGAGTCCGTAATGCCGACCATGCTTCGCGCCCGCGCATGCGGGTCATTGAGCAAGTCAGTGAGCGGCATTACGCAGCTGAAGCAGCAGTCGGCCTCATCAAGCAAGGCAGCCCACTCGGCTGAAGTCTTCATCTTGAAAAGTTCTGCGACTGCCTGAATCAAAGCGGGCTGCCGGCTACTGTCTTGGTGCTGTTCAATCCAAGCCGGCTTGTCGACCGCTCGGCAGAAATTCGTCCAGAATTTCGGCTCAATCGCCCCAAGCGCTAGAGGCTGACCATCGGCGGACTCGTAAACGCGGTAGCAGGCGCTTTCTCCTCGCAGGCTGAGGAATTCGCCAACCGACTGTGGAGACTGCGCCTCCACCCAGGCCGCCATCGCCAGAGGCATGGCCGCCTCGGAAAGCGCCACATCAATGTAGTCGCCGACGCCGCTACTATGACGCTTGAGGAGCGCGGCCAGTATGCCCATGACCGCCACGTACGAGCCGCTGACATCGGCGACTTGCGCACCCGGCGTCTGCGGGTTAAGGTCCGCGCCTAGTACGCCGTTGCGCGCGATGTAGTTGAGGTCGTGACCGCTGATAAGCGCATTGGGTCCGCTCTGGCCCCAGCCGGACAGCGAGCAGTAGACCAGGCGCGGGTTGACGGCTTGCAGCGTCTCGTAGTCCGCGCCCAGCCGAGCGGTCACGCCTGGTCGGAAGCCTTCGATGAGCACATCGGCGCTCTTCACCAGTCGATGCAAAACCGCTTGTCCCGCGTCTGCTTTCAAGTCGAGGACGATGCTCTTCTTGCCGCGGTTGCTGCTTCGGAAGAAGGTGCCCATCCCATCGATCAGCGGCGGCATAGAGCGGGCGTAGTCGCCGCTCTGCGGGTCTTCGATCTTGATAATCTCGGCGCCCAGGTCGCCCAGAAGCATGGTACAGACGGCACCGGGCAGCAGGCGCGTCAGGTCGAGGATGCGGGTTTCGGCGAGGGGTTTCATGGTTGGAGTGTAGCGCGGCTGGCGATGGCGTGGCAATCCACATAGAGTCACCGGGAGCGAACTGTTTGAATTCGCCCCGTTTCGAGTCGTTGCCTACTGTGAACCTAAGCTCCTGTCACGGCGCCATCGTCGGCCTGCGACACCTGACGCGCGTACTTCGCCATGACGCCTTTGCTGTAGTTCGGAGTCGGCGCCTGCCAGCGAGTCCGCCGCGCCTCGAGCTCGGCATCGCTGAGGTCGACTTGCAAAAGCCGCCGCGACACATCAATCGTGATCATGTCGCCTTCTTGCAGCAGCGCGATGGGACCGCCGACAGCTGCCTCGGGCGCTGTGTGCCCGATCATCAAGCCGCGGGTGCCGCCGGAGAAACGTCCGTCGGTGACCAAGCCAACCTTGCCGCCCAGCCCTTGACCGAAGAGCGCCGCGGTGATCTGCAGCATCTCGCGCATGCCCGGTCCGCCGACCGGTCCTTCATAGCGGATGACCAGCACATCGCCATCGACGATCTGCCGATTTGAGACGGCCTCGAAGGCATCCTCTTCGGTATCGAAGACGCGCGCTGGTCCCGTCAGCGGGGGAGGACTGTCCTTGAGCTTGACGACCGCGCCAGACGGCGCAAGGTTGCCGCGCAGCACGACCAGTCCGCCGCTGTCGCTGATGGCGTTATCCAGGTCGCGCACGACATCTTGGCCCGCGGTCTCGTCGGCGTCGGCACAAGCCTGCGCCAGGTTCTGTCCAGTGACGGTCGGCGTACTGCCGTCCATGTAGCCGCCTTCGATCAGCCGATTGACCAGGATGGGCACGCCGCCCGCTTGATACAGGTCGAGCGCGACGTATTTTCCGGTTGGGCGCATATCGCCGATGATGGGCGTGCGGCGGCTGATCTGTTCGATGTCGTCCAGCGTGAAGCCGATGCCGGCTTCGCGGGCGAAAGCCAGGCAATGCAAGATGCTGTTGGTGCTGCCGGCGGTGGCGGCTGAGGCTGCTATCGAATTCTCCAGCGAGGGCCGCGTTACCAGATCGGAGGGGCGCACGTTTCGCTCCAGGATGTCCAGCATCACTTCTCCGGCGCGATAGGAAACGTTCTCCTTTTCCGGATCTTCGGCTGGCACATCGCCCATGCCCATCGGGCAGATGCCGATGATTTCGCTGATCATCGCCATGGTGTTAGCGGTGAATTGTCCGCCGCAAGCGCCCGGTCCAGGGCAAGCCACATTTTCCACATCCATCAGCTCTTCGTAGCTAATCTGCCCGGCCTGGAATTGTCCCAGCGCCTCGAAGACATTGACCAGGTCGATATCGCGGCCGTTGAGTTTGCCGGGGTAGATGGTGCCGCCGTAGAGCATCAGCGAGGGCAGGTTGAGGCGGATGAGCGCCATGATGGTGCCCGGGATGGTCTTGTCGCAGGCGGAGAGCGCCACCACGCCATCGAGCATATTCGACATGGCCACCAGCTCGATGCTATCGGCGATGACCTCGCGGCTGATCAGCGAGCCCTTCATGCCCTCGGTGCCCATGGTGATGCCGTCCGAGATGCTGATGGTGTTGAACTCGAAGGGCGTGCCGCCGGCGGCGCGGATGCCGCGCTTGACATCAACCGCCAGCTTGCGCAGGTGGAAGTTGCAGGGGCCGATCTCGGTCCAGGTGTTGGCGACGCCGATGAGCGGTTTCGCCAGGTCGTCATCGCTGTAGCCGACCGCTTTGAGCATGGCGCGGGCGCCGGCGCGTTCGGCGCCGTGGACGAGGGTGCGGCTGCGCTGGTTGGTGGCTGCGTGGAGTCCGTTGGTGCTGGGCATGGGGAGTCTCCTTGTGTCGCTGTCAATTTACGGAGCGTATTGTAGCGTATTGGCAGGAGATTGGCAGGTGCGCCGCGCTTGTGGCAATGATGTGGCAGGCTGAGTGTGGGATATGGCAGATTTGCGGGGTTATATGGCGAAAATCGGGATTTTGTGGCGCTTTTGCGGCATATCGAAATGTTTTTTGTGCCATTCCCCCCACAGGGAGGGGCTTGATTCGGCGGGTGATATGAGGTTGTTAAGCGGCGGTCTGTGGACAGGGTAGCATGGGTTGGTGGGGCAGGGGTGAGTGGATGGTCGCGGGTTGGATTGCCACAGAGGCACAGAGGAATGACGAGTGTTAGGAAATGCGGATAATTGAAGATCGGCTGGCGCGGTCGCACCAGGCGGTACATGCGGTACGACCTATTTGATCCCCGAGCTGAGGAAGCTGTTGGTAAACTGTTTCTGCAAAAGCGCGATGAGGATGAGAACAGGCAGAGCTACAATCAAGGTGCCAGCAGATAATTGATCCCACTGCGCCCCAATTTCCGATGACTGGACGAGTAGCGCAAGTCCAACCGTGAGCGGACGGACCTCTACACTGCTCGTGATCAGCAGGGGCCACAAGAATTCATTCCAATGATAGGTAATCGACACGATGCTGAAGGCCAGCAGCGGGGCGCGAGTGACGGGCAGGAAAACATGCCACAAGACTTGAAACCAGCTAGCGCCATCGCTGCGCGCGGCTTCTTCAAGTTCTTTCGGCACCTGCTTAAAGGCTTGACGCATCAAGAAGGTGCCAAATGCCGATGCGATATACGGCGCCATCATGCCCTGGTAGGAATCCAACCAACCCAGTTTGACCAAGGTCTGGTAGTTGGGTAAGATAAGTACTGTGGCGGGTACCATCAGCTGTGTGAGGAATAAGAAAAATATCTGGTCTTTACCGCGGAAATCCATGCGCGCCAAAGCAAAGCCTGCCAACGAGATTGTGACAAGCTGGATGGCCAGCAGTCCAAATACCCAGGTGATCGTATTCAGATAAAAGCGAGCAAATGGCGCAGCCGACCAGGCTTGCTCAAATGCGCCAAAATGCAGGTTTTGCAGCCAAACCAGCGGCGAGCCGTTCAGAAGCTCGGTAGTGGGCACGAAGGCCGCGGCCAGCGTCCAAAACAGCGGCACCATCCAAACCAGCCCGAAGACAGCCAGCGACAAAATGGGCAAAATTTGCCGCCATTTATGTTTTTGACTGTTCATCGGACAGTCAATCTCACTCGTTGGTTATTCATAATGAACACGGCGCTCCAGGTAGACGAACTGCAGAATCGCCATGGTAAGCAGCACTGCCAGCAAGACTACGGTCATGGCGGCGGCAACCCCCGTATTGAACCATTTGAAGCCTTGCTCATATACGTAATAGAGCGCCAAATTACTGGCGTTGTTGGGACCGCCCTGCGTCAACACGAAGACGTGATCAACCTGTTGCAAGGAATTCAAGACAGCGATCGTCGAAACAAAGTAGGTTGTTGGCGAGACAAGCGGCCAGATGATATGACGCAGCTTCTGCCAAAAGGTAACGCCGTCCAGCGTCGCCGCTTCAAGTACATCCAGAGGCAGTGCTTGCAGAGCCGCCAGATAGAAGAGCGCGAAATAACCAAGCTGTTTCCACAAATAGACGACAAACAGTGCCGGCAGCGCCAGCGCGCGATCACTCAACCAATTGGAGCGCGGCAGACCTAATCCTCCAAGTATCTCGTTAAATAAGCCAATACGCGGACTATACAAGAACAGCCAGATCGAAGCGACGCTGACCATGGGCAAGGCAATTGTCGCCAGAAAGGGAAAGCGGAAGAATCCGATATTTCGCAGACCCTGGTTCATCAGAATGGCCAACATAAGCCCGCCAATGACGGAAAGAAACAGACCAATTGTGACATAAGCCGCGGTGTTTTGAATAACCTGCAGGCTGAGCGGATCGGAAAAAATGCGCTCATAATTCTGGAGCCCGACAAAGACCTGGTTGCGTCCCCGACGCGCATGGAAGCTGGTTCCGATGACCGAGATGATGGGCCAGAGCGTGAACACCGTCAGAAAAATTAACGATGGCAACAGAAAGACGTAAGCGACGGCGCCACTGCCGAGCAATGATATAGGAAAGGTGAGGGAGCGAGACGTATACCCGCTTCCCTCGCCTTTTCGTTTTTCGGGGTCAAGCTGGTTGAACGGCGGTTCCAACGTTTACGATTCCAATTCGCAATCGTTCTGAATCAGCACATCGTTGGCGCGGTGCTGCGCCGTAGCCAGCGCGTCTTCAGGCGACTGTTCACCGGTGTTGACCGCTTCAATCGCCTGGGTGGTTATAACTTGGATTTCCTGGCCACCGTATGTTGCTGGGAACTCCTTGACGGCGAACTCAAGCTGAAAGCGGGCGGTCGACGCTTGCGGCACTTCGGCGGCATAGCTCATCAAGGGGTCAACTTCCCAGGCAGCGTTGCGCGGCGCGACATAGCCACTGTCGATACCCCACTGTCCGATTTGCTCTGGGCGCACCATCCAGCGTATGAATTCCCAGGCGGCGTCTTGGCGATCCTTGGCGATGTCTTTCATGATGTAGTAGTTGCCGCCACCCACGTTGGCGCCGAAACCGGCGGCGCCGGCGGGCATAAAGGCCGTGCCTACTTCAAAGGGAGAATTCGCCAGAAGGGAGCTGAGGCTGCCGGTTGAGTGATAGATCATCGCTGAAGCTCCGGCGATAAAGTCGGCTGGCGCTGTACCCCAGGCGACCGCGCCGTCTGGCATGATCCCGTGTTCATCTTGTAGCCGGCGCAGGAAAGCCAGCGCTTCTATCGCTTCGGGGGTGTCCAGATAGACACCGCAGGGATCGTCTCCGAGCGAGCCGATGTGGCGCCCCGCCTGAATGGCGAAGTTGGCAAAAATCCAGAATGACGATGGCACTTCAACGCCCCAGCGTGTCACATTATCGCCATCGCGCAAGATAAGCTGTTTGCCGAATTCCACCAATTCTTCCCAGGTTGCAGGCGGTGTATCCGGATCCAATCCGACCTCGGCGAAGGCATCTTTGTTGTAGTATAAAACTGGCGTTGAACGCTGCCAGGGTATGCTCCAGACTTGGCCGTCGGCGATATTATTGGCCATAAAGGCTTCGAAGAAATCGTCAATGTCCAAGCCTTCGTCGGAAGCGATATAGTCATCCAGCGGGATGATGCCGTCCAGTTGGATCAGTGTGTAAATGTCAATGCCCAGCAGGATGGCGACATCAGGCGGCTGACCGGACAGAATCGCGGCGGTCGCGCGCGCCATATTTTCCGCGTAACCGCCAGTGAAGACAGGCTCAACCTGAATGTGGTCATGCAGAGAATTGAATTCGGCAACGTAGCCATCAATTGCCTGCGCCAGCGGACCGGCGACTCCGACAGGATAGAAGAATTGCAGCGTGATCGGTTCCTGAGCCGAAGACCCACCGATCATCAGTAGCAAACTGCAAAATAGTACAAGCGATTTGAAAAAAGCAGATCTCTTTGACATCATTTACTCTTCCTTTTTGATCGATTAGTGTAGGTCAGTCGGTGTCCATACCCTACAACCAGCGCCTATAGCCACTCCTTCCATTGTGTCAATTTGAATGGAAAGCATTTTCGGCCGACTATGAATGATTGGGCCCCAGGGAACTGTGTCAATCAGATAGTCAAGAGCAAATCTTATGTCCTGCGGACACTGGGACGAAATTCAACGCGACACTAGCGTTTCTTATTGTACCTATTAAGAAAATGTTTCGCAAATCGACAGGTCAGGCCGGATGCGTAGGAATTGTAGCCAGCCTGTCACAACAGGCTTTCGTGCTCCCTCTACTTGACGCCACCGAGGGACTGGGCTGAAGCTAATGCTAGCGTACATTACGCTGGAATTCATCAGTGCCAATCCTCCGCGTTCCCACTATAATCTCCCCATTCACCACCCTCCAACCCAAGGACCACGCACCCATGACCTACCAACCCATCCACGGCGTCATCACGCCGACCGTCACGCCACTCAAGCCAAACGGCGACATCAACCCGGCGGATTATTCAACACCTGCACGACGATTCCAACGATAATCCCGGTGATAGCAATGGCGGCAGGAACGGCAATGGCCAAGATCCACATCAGTGTGTTGAGTTTGGCAGTAAGCGCACTAATATCCGCTTTAGTCGCCAGGTGCGCGATCTGTCCTTCCAAGTTTGCGATGCGTTCGCCTTCTGTTCTAACTCGCGTCGCCGTTGACTTCGCCTCAGCCTGATTATCATTTCAGTCAATTCATTACTATAATACACAGTCGCAACTCCACAGTCAATTTGAAGCGAGACTCAATCCATGACTTTCCAACCCATCCACGGCGTCATCTGCCCGACCGTGACGCCACTCAAGCCAAACGGCGACATCAACCCGGCCATGATCGCGCCGCTGGTCGACTTCCTGATCTCGCGCGGCATCAGCGGCATCTACCCGCTCGGCAGCACGGGCGAAGGTCCGCTCTTCAGCACAGACGAGCGCAAAGCCGTCGCTGCTGCTACCGTCGAAGCGGTCGCCGGGCGCGTGCCGGTCATCATCCATACCGGCGCAATTACAACGGGCGAAGCGCTTGAGCTCAGCCGCCACGCCTGTGACATCGGCGCGAATGCCGCCTCGGTCATCACGCCCTGGTACTTCCGCTACAGCGAAGCCGCGCTGGAAGCGCATTACCGCACGATCTTCGAGGCGCTGCCCGACTTCCCCATCTACCTCTACAACCTGCCCGCCCTGACCGGCAACAGTCTGTCGGCGACCCTGGTGGCGCGGCTGGCGCGCGACTACGAGAATTGCGTCGGGCTCAAGGACAGCAGCGGCGACTTGCAGACCATGTTCGCCACCAATCACTTGCAAGGGGGGCGCTTCAATACCTGCATCGGTCCGGATATGTTGATCCTGGCGGGCTTGTCGATGGGTTTGGATGCCTCGGTGAGCGGGCACAGCAACGTTTTTCCTGAGATTGTAGTCGGGATTTATGATGCTTTCGCGGCGGGTGATCTGGCGCGCGCGCAACAGTTTCAGCGTCAGTTGAAGACGGTGGGCGAGGTGGTTGCGAGCGCGGGCGGGCTACCCCTGTTCAAGTGCTTGCTGATGGCGCGGGGCTTGCCGGTAGGCGGCGTCCGCCCGCCCGGGCTGCCGGCAGCGGAAGAGACCGTCCGCGCTTGCATCGCCCAGTTGCGAGCGCTGCGGGTGGAGTTGAGCGACGTCTAGTAGCCACCGAGTACACCGAGGGTGCCGAGTCACGTACTGTGTCACTCGATTATGAGTGTAGTAGGGGCGACCCTTGGGTCGCCCGCGCTGTTTTTTGAGGATGCAGGTTCGGGCGACTCACAGAGTCGCCCCTACACTTGACGTAGACTGGCAAGACAATCTGTCCCGTGTGATTTCCGCCGCAAAACCGCTACAATCACTGTCTGCTACTGACGCGCGACGGGAAAGCCAATCCATGCAAATCGACGAGATGCTGCACGATCTGCAGGCGGCTATTGGGCGCGATCAAGCGGCTGCCGACCGCATGACGCGCGTGCTGTACAGCACCGATGCCAGCAATTATCAGATCATGCCGCTGGCGGTGACATATCCGCGTGACGCCGATGATGTGATCGCCGTGCACGAGATTGGGCGCAAATTCGGCGTGCCGGTCTTGCCGCGTGGAGGGGGCAGCGCCCTGGCCGGGCAGGCAGTCGGCGAAGCGATCATCATGGACTTCACCCGCAATATGCGCCGCGTTCGCGGGGTCAATGCCGAGGCGCGTACCGTTGACGTGGAACCGGGCATGATCCTCGGCTCGCTCAATGGGCAGTTGGCGCCGCTTGACTTGATGTTCGGGCCCGATCCGGCCAGTGCCGAACGCGCTGCCATCGGCGGCATTATCGGCAACAACGCCACCGGCGCGCACAGCATTCGCTATGGGATGACGGCTGATCATGTGGCGCGGCTGCAAGTGGTGCTCGCGAATGGCGATTTGGTTTGGCTGGATGCGTCGACCGCAGCGCTGAATGAGATCCGCAGCGTGGTCAGCGACTTAACGACCGAACATGCGCCGCAGATTGAGGCGCGCTACCCACGGACCTGGCGCACCGTCGCTGGTTACGCGCTGGACAAGATCGACCCCAATGACGTCAATCTGAATTGGCTGCTCTGCGGCTCCGAGGGCACGCTGGCGACAGTCGTCCGCGCTGAGCTGCGCCTGGTTGAGCGTCCGAAGACGGAAAACAAACGGCTTGCGCTGGTGCATTTCGCTGGCTTGCGCGCCTCATTGGAAGCGACGCCGCGCATCCTCGAGCTGGAGCCGGCCGCCATCGAATTGATGGACAAGTTTCTGCTGGACAAAACGCGCGCCGCCGCCGGCTATCGCGACAGGCTCACCTTCGTTGATGGCGACCCCGAGGCGATCTTGCTGGTCGAATTCGTTGGAACGGAGCATGAGCTAAGCGGCAAGATCAAAGACTTGAAGGCGCATTTGCAGCGGCTGGGCTATCGCGGCGCGGTCACCGTGGCCGAAACGGCCGCGCAGCAAGACGATGTCTGGACCGTTCGCAAAGCCGGTCTCGGCTTGATGATGAGCGAACGCAGCGAAGCCAAGCCGGTCTCATTCATCGAGGACGGCGCTGTACCGGTTGAAAAGCTGGCGGATTACATCGCCGATGTCGAGCAGATCATCCACGACAATGACACGACCTACGCCATCTACGCGCATGCCAGCGCCGGTTGTTTGCATATCCGCCCGCTGATCAACCTCAAAACGCTGAAAGGGCGTGATCAGTATCGCAACATTGCTGACGGTGTGGCGCAGACGGTTAAGAAGTATCAAGGCACGATCACTGGCGAGCATGGGCAGGGGCTGGTGCGCGGCGAGTTCAGCGAGTATCTCTTCGGCGCCGAATTGATGGATGCCTTCCGCGCGGTTAAGCGCGCCTTCGACCCGCAGAGTATGATGAATCCGGGCAAGATAATCGATTCCCCGCCGATGAACAGCGCCGAGCTGCTGCGCTATACGCCCGAATATGAGGTGATCAAGGTCACTACGCGCTTCGATTGGTCGGCGGATAATGGCTTTGCCGGCGCCGTCGAGATGTGCAATGGGGCGGGTGTCTGCCGTAAGGAGGGCGTCGGCACGATGTGTCCGTCGTATCAAGCGACGCTCGACGAAGCGCACTCGACGCGCGGGCGAGCCAACGCACTGCGCGCAGCAATGAGTGGCGTATTGCCTGATGATCTTGGCGATCCGGCGGTAAAAGCTGTACTTGATCTTTGTCTGGGCTGCAAAGCTTGCGCCAGCGAGTGCCCGTCAGCGGTCGATGTCGCCAAGTTGAAGTCGGAGTTTCTGGCGACCTGGCACGACCGCCACGGGGTAGACCTGGCGACGCGGCTCTTCGGCAACGTTCACCGTCTCAACCAGCTTGCGGGCAAGGCGCCGCGGCTCAGCAATATGGTGATGAATAATCCCTTGGGTAAGCTGGGCGCTGACCTGCTCGGAATCCCTACGGACAGACCGCTGCCCAAATACGCGGATCAGCGCTTTACTGCCGAAGGCTATCCCCAGCATGCAGCGCCCGATGCCATTCTGATTGTCGATACCTTCACCGAGTGGAATCACCCTGAAGTGGGGAGAGCGGCGATGCAGTTGGCCGAGCAGCTTGGTCTGCGCGTCAATGCGCGGCGTCTGCCGGGGCAAGCCTGCTGCGGGCGTCCCGCTATCAGCAAGGGTTTACTTGATAGCGCTGTAGAAATGGCGCATGCCAATGTGCTGGGATTGTACCGCGCGCATGCCGACCTGCCCTACATTTTCCTCGAGCCGAGTTGCTTGAGCGCCTTCACCGATGATTACCTCACGCTGGTTGACCCGGGGATTCAAGCGGCGGCGCAGTCTTTGGCGCAGCGCTGCCTTAGTGTCGAAACCTATTTCGCGGACGAATTGACGAAGCGGACGGAGACCATCGCTTGGCAGTTGGAATCTCCGCGGATATTATTGCACGGGCATTGTCATCAGAAGGCGTTATGGGGCACTGCCGACACGCTGAGGCTTCTGCGGACGATCCCCGACGCTCAAGTGTCGGAGATGAATACGGGTTGCTGTGGCGTGGCGGGCAGCTTCGGTTACGAGCACTACGAGCTGAGCATGAAGATCGCCGAAGACCGGCTTTTGCCGACAATCCGCGAGAATGCCGATGCCATCATTGCCGCGCCGGGCACATCCTGCCGGGCGCAGATACATGATGCTGGCTATAGCGCGCGGCATCCGGTAGAAGTGGTGCGGGCTGCGCTCGCAGGCAGCTGAGATGGAGAGCTTAGAGCAATGCCGGATATCAAACTGATAGAAATCAAGTCTATAAGCGAATTCATGGCGCTGGGTGCGGTTCGCGTCCAGCCGGAGCAGCGTCGCTTTGCCAAGAATCCGATTCTTACTTTGCTGCAATCGCGGCACCCGGCGGTCACCTCTTACCGGATCGAATTGGACGCGAACATAATAGGTTATGTAATGCTGATCCACGCCGAGAATCCGACGCAATGGATTATCGAGCGATTGACCATCGACCGCGATCATCAGAGGCAAGGGCATGGCTGCGCCGTCGCCGATCAATTGATCGACATGATTCACGGTTTTGAAAACAGCGAGATGGTCATCGCCCGCTACGCGCCGGAGAATGAAGCCGCGTGCAACCTCTTCACGAAACTAGGATTTGTCCAGCGTGAAGAGATGTTCCGCGGCAGGCATGTCGCTATACTTGAATTTGAGTTTGAGGAAATCGAAATCGAAGATCAGGATGAGGACGCCGAATACGAGGCTGACGAGGGCGCGGATGAGGAAGACGTCGGAGATGACGATGACGCGGATGAAGAAGACGTCGATGATAACGAAAACGATGACGAGAAAGATTGGTTGCCCGACTATCTAAAGCATAAGAACGACAGCGAGTAGCCGTGTCCGAAGAATCTCAATCTGTGCCAACTCTCATTCCAGAAGGCGTTCGCCGCCGCCTGGAGCCGTTGATGCTCGTCGCCGGGAAAGTACGCGTCGGCGCGATCAAGGGCGACCGCCGCTCGATCAAGCGCGGCGCCAGCGTGGAATTCGCCGATTACCGCAATTATGTCGCCGGAGATGATCTGCGCCAACTGGACTGGAACATCTACGCCCGTCTCGATCGCCCGTACATAAAATTGCTGGAAGATGAAGAAGACCTGGCGGTACACCTGATCTTGGATGCTTCCGCCAGTATGGACTTTCCGCCGGAGGGCGAACCGGATCAGCACAAATTGCTCTACGCCAAGCGCATCGCCGCCGGGCTGGCTTATGTGTCGCTGACGAGCGGCGACCGTCTCACGCTGACCGCTGTTAACGATCGCCGTATCTCGACCTTTGGTCCGGTACGCGGACGCGTCCAGGGGATCGCAATGTTGCGTTTCATCCAGGCCGTCAACGCTGACGGCATCACCGACCTGAATGCGGCGCTCGCCGACTACGCGATTCGTGCCCGCCGCCCGGGCTTGACGCTGGTTGTAAGCGATATGTTCTCGCTTGATGGTGGATATCTAGATGGCTTGAACGCGCTTTTGAGCCGCGGACATGAGGTGGCTTTCGTGCATGTGCTGGCGCCGGAGGAAGTGCAGCCGCCGGTCGTCGGCGACCTCAGCCTGGTCGATGTGGAAACGGAGCTGCAGCAAGAAGTAACCGTTGACGGGGCGATGCTGGGCATCTATCAGCAGCGGCTCAGCGCTTGGCGTAACGAGATTCGCGAAGAGTGTCTGCGGCGCGGCGCGCACTACTTTCCGCTGGAGACGGATACGCCTTGGGAGCGGCTGATCTTGTCTGATATGCGGCGCGTGGGATTGGTTAAGTAGTCGTCGCTTCCGCCCTGCGCTCGGCGATAAGCTTTTTCAAGTATTCATTATACTCTCTGTTTGTCTCTAGATAGAGGCCAGACAGCATGGCCGTCAGATCAATACCGTCGTCGATATCTTCCCAATAGATTTCACGACTGCCCAACTGGTAGTTTTGGCGCTCTGCGTCGCTCGCCGCTTCCAGCAGAGGAAAAAACTGAAGTGGCACGCCGATAATCCGGCCATCTGCCAAATCAATCATGGCGTGCGTATCCGTGAACGTTACGCGCTGCGGCTCATTGCGAGTATCGTGAATGACAGGCTCAATGTATAAGTTGCTGTCTTCAGTCATCGTTGCTTTGGTCTCTCACCGGACTTATGTATTTCATTCCATACGCTGCGCAACAATTCTTTATTTTCTGTTACCAGCCTTCGAATCTGTCGAATCTCTCTCGTATTGTATCCACGGTTGAAGATGATCTCGAATGTCATCAAGTTTATCTGTAACTCTTTGTCTCCCTTCCACACATGCGCGTGTGCTGGAGGATGATCGTTAGTATGGATGCGAACATCAAAGCCGTGCCGCTGCCTGTACAATACCGTGACCATATCCCCTCACAGCCTAAGTATAGACAGCCTTGAGCATCATTGTCAAACGTAGACAGCTTGCGTCTACATCGCCACCAGACCGCCATCCAGAACCAGCGAATGCCCGGTGACAAAGGATGAGGCATCCGAGCACAGCCAGAGCACCGCTTCGGCAATCTCGCTGGCTTGCCCCAGCCTGCCCATCGGGATCGCACGCGTCATAATCGACGCCATGAGCGGATTCTGCGCGATCGCGCCTTGCACCATAGCGGTGTCGGTATAGGCCGGGCAGACTGCGTTTATGCGGATGCCGCTCTTGGCGTAATCCAGCGCTGCCGACTTGGTGATGCCGACGACAGCATGTTTGCTGGCGGTGTAGTCAGCCGCCTTGGGCGCGCCGATCAAGCCGGCGACCGAGGCGATGTTGACGATCGAGCCGCTGCCCTGCCGCAGCATCGGCGCGAGTTCAGCCTTCATGCAGTGCCATACGCCGCGCAGGTTGACGCTGATCACGCGCTCGAACATCTCGTCGTCCGCTTCGTGCAAGCGCTGTTGAAAGTGCCCTGAGATGCCGGCGCTATTGACCGCTGCGTCCAGCCGGCCGAATGCGGCGACAGTCGCCTCAACCATTGCCTTCACTTCGGCCGACTCAGTGACATCACAGCGCGTGAATATTGCCTTGCCCCCGAAGTCGATAATGCGCTTCGCTGTCTCCTCCGCGCCATCCGCATTGATGTCGGAGACGCTGACGGCGGAGCCTTCACGCGCCAAAGCAAGCGCGCTATCTCGTCCGATGCCTGACGCGGCGCCGGTCACCAAAGCGACTTTATTCTCCATCTGTAGCATGTTGTCTATCCCTTCAACTTCTACGCATACATGGTACACGGACATGCCTACAAACGCAGGGATAAAGCGCCGTGCAGTGGCGAAAAGGTAGAGAATCGATTGCTGTGAACGAACACATCATGAATGCGCATTATGCTATAATCTTGCCTACCGCAATTCGCAGGAGGCCGACCCATGATTCAGGATCCCATTCTGCTCAACGACTGGCACGCGGTGCTGCCGCTGGCGCAATTGGAAGCGTCAAACAACGTGACCGGCGCCCGCCTCCTCGGTGAGGACATTGTCATCTGGAAAGCCGGTGATGAGATCCGAGCTTGGAAAGACCTCTGCGTCCATCGGGGAACGCGGCTCTCCTTAGGCGAAGTACTGCCCGATCAGACGCTGCAATGCCCCTACCATGGCTGGACTTACGATGCGGCCGGCCAATGCGTAAATATCCCAGCGCATCCGGAGCAGAAGCCACCGACCAAAGCGCGCACGATCACCTATCAGGCAACCGTCGCCTACGACATGGTTTGGGTCTGCCTGGGTGAGCCGGCTTACGAGATCCCGGTCTTCGAGGAATGGGATGACAAGTCATACCGCAAGATTCTCTGTGGCGCTTATGAATTCGAGGCTGCTGGTCCGCGCATGGTCGAGAACTTCCTGGATGTTGGCCACTTTCCCTTCGTGCATGAGAATATCCTCGGGACGCAGGAACGCCCGGAAATCCCTGAGTACGACGTGATCACGGACGACGAGGGCATCACCGCCTCCGATATCCGCGTCTTCCAACCCAACCCGGACGGCTCGCATATCCCCAATTGGGTGACCTATACTTATAAGGTCTATCGCCCGCTGGTGGCCTATTTTCGCAAGGAAGCGGAAGAGAAATTCGCCATCCTGCTGATGGTCACGCCGATCGAAGAAGTCAAGTCGCTGATGTGGATGTGGATGGTGATAACACATGGCGATGGAACTGATGAGTCGCTGCGGGCTTTCCAAGACGAAATCGCCATGCAGGATTTGCCCATCGTGCAATCGCAACGACCAGAGCTGCTGCCGCTTGATCTGCAAGCGGAGCTGCACCTGCGCAGTGACAAGACGGCTATTGCCTACCGCCGCTGGCTCAACGAGCTTGGTTTGACCTTCGGCACGAGTTAGACGTTTATCCGCTTGAGCACAACCCTTAGCGTACGCGCTGCGTAGTCACTTATATACAGCGCGTGAGTTCTATGCCATCATCCTGCCGCTCGCGGTCATATGAGCGGAGGCTGAGCTTATTGTCGTTCGCGCAGAAACGGATGACGATAGAATCGGGCGCGACCGTCCCGTCGCAAAAACCGGAATCGAAGCGAGATGCCATGAAGCGCAAGATTGAAGGCCTGTCCAATGACGAAATCCGCCGCAGAATCGAAAAGCGATACGAAGCCCGTGGCGCGTTGATGCAACATGCCATCAGCTACTTAATGACCAACATCATTCTTTGGGCGATTTGGCTTTTCACTGTGACATCATTTCCCTGGCCCCTCTTTGTGACCGGATTCTGGGGCATCGGTCTGTTGAGCCATTTCGTCGATTACCACAACAAACATGGCAAGGGGGCGCAGAAACGCCAAGAAGAAATCGAGGCCGAAGTCATGCGGCAGCTAGAATTTGAGCGAGCGCAGGAGATTCTGCGGAGCCGGCGACAGTATGATGAGCAGATTGACGGCGCAGATGTCTACGAATTGGACAATTACAAACAGCGGGGCTTGCGCCTGAGCGATGATGGCGAATTGGTTGACCTTGAGCTTTGGGAGGACGACGAAGAGGTGGAGAAACGCGATACGCTTTAGCTGGACCGGGCGCGTCACGTGCATTCACTGGCTTCTCTCATCGGCGTCAGAGCGACTATACCTTGTTAAGACAGGCATACATGATGTTACAATAGGTGGGAGCAGCGCTTTGATGCGCGGCTGATGAGACTATGAACCTATGATTCGCTTGAAACGACGTAATACTGCCTGGCTGTTTGTACTGGCATTGCTAATCGGCTTTGCCTTGCTGGCCGCTCCGGTTTCGGCGGCGGTGCAATTGTCGCTGATCGGCGCTTTGGCGGTCGCCGTCATCGCATCCATGATCGAGCTTGGACCGGAGCGCGCCAGTCTGCTTGATGTGCTGCATCGGGCGCCCTTGCAGCGTCGCATCACTCCGCAAGCGCGCGAAGCTTCGGAGCGGGCGGCCGCGAAGGCTGGCTATTTCAATCGCAGCGGCATTGTCATGCTGGATATCGGCTTGATCGCCTTGCAAACCGGCGTAGAAGGGCTGGCGATGCGGCGCACGCGGAATATATCGAAAGACGACGATGGCGTCCGTCCCTTCATCACACTTTATGTCATGCCGGAAGAGGCGGAACGGCAGGCGCTCATTCGCTACGAGATTTACAACCATCTGGGCGAAGAGCAATATGTGCACGAGATGAAGACCTATTTGCGCGAGGGCGAGTTGAGTTTGCTTGCTGATCATCACTTGCCGCTGGCGGGTAATCGTGGTGTGGAAGGCAACGGGGATTGGGACCTGCGCGTTTATGTGGATAACAATCTGATTGGCACGCACAACTTGATGCTGTCTCCTTCTGTAACCGAGCGACGCCGCCGACTCAGTGGTGAAGCGGAAATAGAAACTTCGCGCGTTAGCCGCCGCAACCTGGAAGACGTGGTTATCGTCGATGAAATTGAAGAGCCGCAGACGACGCAGCTGAAGGACTTATTGCAGTAGCCGAGCTCGTCGGGGCGGGGCGGCCGCTCGCGCGGCAGGCGTTGATCGGGGGGTTATCACATGCCGGACAATCGCAATACCTGGTTTCTAGCCTTTATCTTGCTGGCATTGGGTGCGGTGGCGCTTCTGGGCAATAGCTTTCCGGTGATCCTGGTATTGCTCGGCTTGCTCTTTCTCGTCCGCCAATTTGACAACGAGAATGTCAACTCGAATCTCAGCAGCACGGCGCAGACCTATGAATACAATTACGAATACGAGCAGCCGGAAGAAGAAGAATACGACGACTACGAAATCTTCCATCAGCAGCCGGCCAGCGCCGAACAGCGCGTATATCGCCATGCGCTCGAATCGGTTACGCGCGCCGGCCTAGACCCCGACAACGTACAAGTACTCGCCGTGGATATCGGCATGCTGACCACAAAGGACGAGAGCGAGCCGCAGATCTTTCGGACCTGGTCCTTGCCCGATGATATCGACTATATTCAGCCCTATGTGCAATTGCGCGTGCCGATGGAAGCTAACGGCAATATCCGATTCGAAATCCTCGATGCCGTCGGCGACCTGGTCTACGTTCACGAAGACGACTTCAAGCTGACGCGAGGGCGCAATTTCCTCACGCCCAATACGCGCATGCCCCTGCACGATCAAATGGAGCTTGATGGCAAGTGGTCTATGCGCGTGATCGCCGATGGCGTCACTATTGCAGACCATCGCTTTGAATATGCCGAAGCGACCGGCGCAAACATCCGCCGACATATTGGCGAGGACGGCGAGATCAATACCGAGATGCGTGCGGTCATGGCGGAAAACCGCTTGCCCAAGATGTCGCTTGATGATTTGCTCGCCTACCAAGGTGAGGAAGACGAACAAGAAAGCCGCGCCTAATAAAACTCGCCTTCAAGCTCGCTCTTTGAACGCACGCGCCTTCTCCACATATTCCGCCGCCGTCCGCCAGATCATCGCCGATTCTTCAGTTGTCACTCTACGGATAAAACGCGCTGGACTTCCTAGTATGAGCGAGTGGTCGGGATAAGTCTTATTTTGAGTCACTAAGGCGCCGGCGCCGACGAGGCAGCCCGCGCCAATCTTTGCGCCGTTCAAGACTATCGCCCCCATGCCAATCAAGCTGTCATCGCCGATCTGCGCGCCATGAACGATAGCGCGATGCCCTACGGCAACGCCGTTTCCAATCACCAATTGAAGACCCGGATCGGCATGGCAAACAGCGCCATCCTGAATGTTGGAATCCTCGCCGATTGTTAGCGACTCGCGGTCGCCCCGCAGAACAGCATTGAACCAAACGCTCACATTCGCCTATAGTTCGCCAGGTTTCCAGTTATGAAGCTGGCAGGACACTAACTGTGGCGCTCAGCCAGCACCAGTACATAGGCGCCGAAGGTGTCGGGATTGCCATCGCTGCCGGAATAGCGCCGGGCGCGGATGTAATAAGTTCCAGTGGCGGGCAGCGAAAAATTGTTGATACGGGCGTTCTGATCAGTTCCGCCGCGATCGTCATTTCTGGTCACGACTTCCTGTGCGCCGTTCAGCAGCTCGATCAGCGCATCCAGATTTCCGTCTACGCGAGTCATCGAAATAGAGACGACCTCGCCCTGATGCCCATAGAAGGCGTAGACGTCTTCTTCGTTGTCAGCGCTGATGACGCCGGTGACGCTGGTGCCGAAGCCGAGATTGACCGTGCCGGGAGGTACACCCACAAAGGGATCTTCAAGGATATCGAGACTCAGCTGATATTCGCCGCTCGTAGTTCCGGCGCTGCCGTCGAAGCGCGTGGCGATAATGTGATATTTGCCGTCAGCCGGAATGCGATAGTCGATGATTCTGGCATTCTGGCCATCTCCGCTGTCATCATCCTCGGCGATCGGCGTGAATTCGCCATCCGTCAAGAAGAGTAAACTATCCAGATCGCCGCTGTCGCCCCGTTTCATATCGATCGTGATCAGGTCGCTCTCGTCGGCTTCAAAGGTATAAAAGCGTTCGTGTTGATTGTGATTGAGGCTGGCTCGGCGGGTTTCGCCGTAGCGAATGGGCAAGGGCGCAAGAGGCGTATTGCCGGTGCCGCTGTTTTCCGCCTCTTCGATGCTGAGCACGAAGCTGCCTGAGCTGTCGTCGTAGCGCGTCGCCATCACGATGTAAGTGCCACTTTTCTGAATGATCAAGGCATCAATGCGCGCGTTGCGTGTCTCTGAGTGGTGATCGTCATTTTCAGCGATTACGAAACGATCGCCATCTACCACGCGCAAAAATGGATCGATCGTGCCGGAGGAGCGAACCATGGATATCGTCAAGATGTCGCCTTGTTCCGCCTGAAAAGTGTAATAGACCTCGGCGTTGGTATTGCTGATGGTACCGATGACGGAATCGCTGTAACGCAGCGTACTGCCGCTTTCGGATAGTACGCCCTTGCGCGTCATGCGCAGATCATAACTACCGGCGGTAGTGCCAAGGCTGTAGCCAAAGCGGCCCACGACCACGAAGTATCGTCCCGTCCGCTCCATGGACAGGTCATGATATACGCCTGGCGTGCCGGCGCTATCATCGCGGAAAAGCGCCAGCCGTCCGCTGTCATCGAAGACGCCCAGCACCGGGTCCAAGTCGCCATCGGTCGCGGTCAACTCAAAGCGAATGACTTCCCCGCGCAGCCCATCGACGAAAAAGACATCGCGCGGGTTATCTGTGTCCAGGCGCCCGCTGATGATGCCATCATGCTCGATTCGGGCTTCATCGGTGTCTATCTCGCGCGGTTGCGCGCTGGCTAGCGGCGCAAACAGCAATAGCATCAGGATAAGGCTGGAGCAGCATCTTCTCATGCCCCCTATTTTAGTGGAAGTCTTTAACTCAGGCAGACGCGCATCAACGGAAAGCGCGGGCGACAGGCGAATTGATGTGTATGATGGTGAATGAGCTGGAAGGACTCGAAGATGTCGCGACACATGGTTAGCAAGTCGTGACGGGCGGGATCAAAGTCTAATTCCGCCCGACTGGACTTGCTCAAGTCAACCACATCGCTCACGATTTCATTCAGGTGCGCGACTTGCAAGCGGATATTGTCGAGGTAATGCTGGCGTTCTTCCGCCATCGCCGTTCGCTGTATTGAGCCAGCAGATCGTGTGACAGTTGAATCGAGGCGATGTGGCGCAACCTCAAGTCGGGCATTTTGTACAGATAATGGGGACGGGGCTAACCGTTTGGAGCTTGTCGCTTCGGCGTGGATGTCTCTCGAGTGGGGCGCGAAGGCATCTGTCATGTGTCCCCCAAAGGTCAACGGATTAAACTTCGCCTAACTTCATCTTATCACATTGATCATGAAATCCCACAAAATACTAATCTTTTTAGGGTGAAATGTGACAGAAATTTGCATAAAATTTCAAATTGAGACTTCATGCCTATTGACTCGCAGGCTAGAGCCCGAGCGTCGCTGCGGCAAAGTACCGTGGCGATACCGGATCCATTATGAGGCGCCAGTTGATAACTGCGATTATTGCAGCGCGCGTGCCCTGTGTGATACCGAGAATGGCCGGTAGATTCCGACCATGTCGCTCGCTTTAGCTTGCAAATTATCCGGTTTATCCCCATGCTATAATACGTGTCTATTTTCGCCATAAGCGACAATTACGGAGATTGCGATTGCGCCAACTGTGCATTGTACTTAGTTTTCTTGCGGCGATGATGACGCTGCAAGCACAACAGGATGGCGACCTCGTCCATACCGTTGACGCCGGCGATACGCTTATCTCGATCGCCAGTGCCTATGGCGTAACGCTTGATCAGCTGTTGTCTCTTAACGGATTGGATCTCGATGCTATCTTGCCGATTGGACGGCGTCTGATCGTCATACCTGACGCCGGGCAACCTGAAGACGCTGAGGAGCCAGATGATTCTGTGAAAGCTGAAGGAGGATCCGTCGATACTGTCTCAGTTGAAGGCTTGCCGCCCGCGCCCGTTGCCGAGGCGGATGCGCCGATGATGGATCCCGCTGACATAAGTCCGCAGCTCTGTGTAGCCATGTTTGCCGATGACAATCAGAATGGAATGAGAGATCCCGGTGAGGCATTTCTGAAGGACGGCACAGTCTTGCTCTTGGATGGAGATGGTGCTGAGCAATTGCGCTATGGCGCCGACGGCGAATCGGAGCCTCACTGTTTGCGCGATCTGAGCCCGCAAGTTTTTCAGATCGAGGGTGTGGCGCCGGCCGGCTATGGTTTGACCAATTCAGCCAGTTTGCGTCTGGATCTGCGCGACGGTGGCATCGTACGCGTGGAATTCGGCGCCAAACGGGGGCTGGTAACTTCGGTCCATTCAGCGCCCGACCCGCCAGCGAAGGACGAGACGCAGCCTGGCGACGGCGAAGCAGCGATTCTGCGAGAATTGAGCGGCCTCTTCGTCTTGGCATTGGCCGGCGTCGTTCTTTTCAGCGGTATGATCGTGTCCCTCTTCTTGCGAATTCGCTGATGCCTCGGTCAGTTATGGCGGACTCAATGAAACGCTTGCCGCTTTTGCTTGTTCTAACCGGCTTGTTGCTGCCTGGCGTATTGGTTTCGAGGGCGCAGGACACGGGCCAGATCTGTCTGCAAGCTTACGCCGATCAAAACAAAAATGGCCGGCGCGATGAAATCGATGTGCCGGTCAGCCGAGGAATCGCCGCCAACTTGCTCAATGAGCGCGGCATCACCATCGGATCCCAACTCTTGGAAGACGCGCCCTACGCCGCGGATGGTCTGCTCTGCTTTGACCAGCTATTTGCGGGCGAGTACCGCGTCGTTATAGCGAGCAGCGAATTCATCGCCACGACCGAGACATCGGTTAGCGCGTCAGTATCGCCCGGATCAGCGCCGGAGCGAATCGACTTCGGCGTGACAAGATTGGTCGCGGATGATCTGCCGCCCGCCGTTACCGGTGCCCGCACAATGAATTCGGCTGCTCTGCAGACGCTGCTTATCGCCGCGATCGCCGCCGTGGGCGCCTTTGTCATAATGGCTTTGCTAGGCTTGCTCATCTATTTCGTCCTCATTCGCCGCCGCCTATTTCATGAGGAAGCCCCGGCCGCCTTTCACGGCGCTTCTACCAGCAATCACGGGCTTGCGGCCCCAGCCGCAGCGCGGAGGCGAATCGGTTAATCTATTGCTACCACAAGATCCCAGTCAAGGCTCGCCGCTGCTCTTCACAGACGAGGACAGCGGGTCGCCGAAGTCAAGGTAGGCTAATGCACGGACCTCCTGCTGAATATCGAATGAATTGGTGCGATCAATGAAACGATCTGCCGCGCTGTTTTTCTCCCAAGGGGATCTGCAACTGGCTCGGGACAACCGTGAGCGCGAGCCAATAAAAAGCGCCTTGCCCCTGCTCGACGCTCAACCAGAGGATGCCCTCGAGAGGGCTCAGCTGAAGGCTTTGAATTATCTGCTAAACCAGGATGCCGCGTCTGGCCGCGCCGCCATTGAAGCGCTGCAGGCTCAAGACTTCAGAATCGACGAGAGCGCAGGCTTGCTTATGATCAAGCGTCTGCTCGGCTGGCTTTCGGCCATGTCGATGCTGGGGGAACATCCGCTTTGGCAATCTTTGGAAACCGAGTGCCTAGCCAAGATCGGCAGCGCATTACAGCGCCTCAACCGTTCCATCGACGACAGCGATACCCAAGGGACGTTTTGGCGGGCTGCCCTAGCTATGGCGACCGGAATTCTGTTCGATGACGACGAGCAATTCCAGAGCGCCGCTGCAGTATATCGACAGGCTGTTGACCAACACATCCACCCCGAAGGTTACATCAAGGGCATCGTCGATGTCGATGGCGCGGAGTCGACCTACGAAGCTCAGGTCTCGGCGACTTGCGCGCTGGTGCTGCTGGCGGAGATGGCGGAGCAGGTGGGCGTCGACCTTTGGACATACAACAATCGCTCTGTCAGTACGAATACCGCCGCCACCTATACCTTCTTCTATTATTTTTTCCCGGAACGCTGGCGCTGGGGAGCTGATCTCTCTCGCGATCGAACTATCGAAGTTGTGCGCCGCGAAGGCGCCTTTTTCGAGATGGTGCATCGACGCTATCCACTGCGCGGCGTCGAACAGCTCTTTGCCGAGCGGCGGCCGCTCTTCTGTGCTTACGGCGGCGGACTGACAACCTTGACGCACGGGCTTGCTCCGCCGAGGCGGAAGCGCTGGCGTTTGTGGTAAACAGCGGGCAACCCTATACTTGATTTCGACAGCAATTCTGGAGGCCAACGATCTGATGCCACTCTTCAACTACCCGCTGAATCTGCGCTTCCGGCTGATTGCTTTGGCTCCGCGAATAATCGTCACCGACAGCGATCACAATGAAATACTATTCATCAAGCAGAAGGTATTCAAACTCAGAGAGGATATCCGCATCTTTAGCGATCAAAGCGAATCGCGCGAGGTTTTCAATATTCAGGCGGAGCAAATCCTCGACTTTAACACCCGCTATAATTTCTTCGACAGCAAAAGCGAGCATCATCTCGGAAGTGTAAAGGCGCGCGGCTGGCGATCCATTTGGAGCGCGACTTATCTCATTGACGATCCGCAGCAGAATCAAATGATGACCATCAAAGAGGACAATCCCTGGGTCAAAATCGCTGATTCGCTAATCAACGATATACCGGTTATCGGCTGGCTTTCCGGCTTTGTCTTCCATCCTTCCTACACTTGCTACCGTGGCAGTGACCGGGATGACCGCTCACAGCCGGTCATGCGGATTCAAAAGCAGGGCGCCTTCTTCGAGAATATGTTCACCGTCGACCTGCTCGACGGGGCGATCGACACCGATGAAGAAATCAGCGCGCTGCTGAGCTTTATGCTCATGGTGCAGTTCATGCGTCGGCGCGGTTAGATGGCGGTCTCAGTGTTTCCGCAGTAAGACATAGAACGAATCGTCAGTTTCAATCTCGGTGTATTGTTCGCAAGCCACAATGGAGAATTGGGAGCTGGTCAACGCTGATAGCGCATCTGCGCGGTAATAAATATAGGGCATGCCCGCACGACTCCCTTGTTCGTCGCCTAGCCAGAAGGAATGAAACGCAATCCCGCCTTCATTAAGTACCAGCGCTTGACGCAGGAACGAGGCTGCCAAGTCATCCTTAGCCAATTGATGCAGCACCTTGTTGGAATAGATGCCGTCATAGCGTTCCTCTGTGTCGATGCATTTAGCATCCAACAACTTGATATCAAGGTTCGGATGCATTTGACGGAACCGCTGAAGGAATACTGGCGAAGAGTCAGAACCGCAAACCAGATAGCGCTCACTGAGAATCAATAGATCCTTGCCCGGTCCCATTCCCAATTCAAGCAGGCTTGATCCTTTTGGCAAATGCCGCCTGAGAATATTGATGAGAAACCTGCCGTCGTAACCCGCGCTCATCCGAATGTATTGTTGGACATTGTATTCGTCATCATAATAGGCCACGGGCATGTCTCCTCTTGTCTTCAAATGTATTTTATCAAAGAGCGGCTCACCAACGCATGTATGGAGCAGGGAGGAGCGCCATATTCTGCAGATTTCAAATCTGGCTCACCACGAAGATGCAACAGACAGAAAACTAATGCTCTTAGCAATTCTTGTTTTAGGGACCTTGCATGGGCGCTTCTGTAGATCGCCGGTTTGTAAGTAAGATTTCGATGCGGGCGACTCACAGAGGCGCCCCTACCCGTCGGAGATAGCAGTTTCTGCCAAGTCATTTCTTGCCCTTGACAGGATTTTTAAGTTAGGCTAAAAATAGTATTAATATTGCTAAAAGATTGGTCTTGGAGTCCCCCTTGTGAATATGCGCAAGTTTGTAATATTGCTGATTGCCTTCGCATCCTGCTTTCATTTCGTCAGCTTCGCCGCTGAAGACAGGCTGGCAATCACCGCCACCACGACGCAAGCGGCTGACATTATGAATATCTTGAGTGCTGGTCTCGACAGCATTCAACTCACCGCGCTTATGGGCGCAGGCGTCGATCCGCATCTGTACCAGCCGACCGAATCCGACATCGTCGCAATGAATGAGGCACAAGTGGTTGTCTATAGCGGCTTGCACCTTGAAGGGCAATTCGACACCGTGTTTAACGCGCTGTCGGAGCAGGGCATCGCTATTTACGCCTTGAGCGCGCCGGTCAAAGACGCAGGATATATCGTCGGCGGTTTTGACCTGTCCGAGACATTGGTAAATGTGGACGATCCCCATTTCTGGTTCGATCCGCGCAATTGGCAGCTCACCGTGCAAGACCTTGCAGATAATCTGGCTGATCTAGACCCGGAGAATGCTGCAACTTACCAATCGAATGCCGCCGCCTATATCAAACAGCTCGATCTGCTCTACGCTTGGGCTGATGCAGGTTTGCGCTCAATAGATGAAGGTCAGCGCTATCTGGTGACCTCCCACGATGCCTTTCAGTATTTCGGCGCAGCGTTCGGCTGGCGGATGCAAGCAATACAAGGATTGAGCACCGAAGACGAGGCCGGCGTTGGCGATATCCAGGCGACAGTCGATTTTGTCATATCGAATGACATTCCGGTGCTCTTCGTCGAAAGCAGCATTCCGCCCGATACCGTGGAAGCCGTCATCGAAGCCGTGCGCGCCCAGGGCAGGCAGGTACGCATAGGCGTACGCGAATTGTTTGGCGATGCCATGGGCGAGCGCGGCAGCTTCGGCGGCACTTATATCGGCATGCTCGCACAGAATGCCCTGACCGTCATGCAGTCTTATCAATGTATGGGCGTTGATGTGGAGATTCAGGATTGGCCCGAAGACCTTGAGCCGCAGCTTCCCGAAGCGCTTTGGGATTTGGACTGCGATGCCTGATCGACGCGGTGAACGAAGCATGGCTGAAGATGGCAAGCTGGCGCTTTCGGTTGATGACCTAACCGTCGCCTATGACGAAAATCCGGCCATCTGGGATATAGACCTGGCCGTGCCCGAGGGTGTGCTGATGGGCATCGTCGGACCAAATGGCGCTGGCAAGAGCACACTGATCAAAGCCGTTCTCAACTTGATTCCGCGAGCAGCCGGGACTGTGTCTTTCTACGGCAAGCCTTACGAACGGGCGCGTTCACTGGTCGGCTACGTGCCACAGCGCGGCAGCGTCGATTGGGATTTCCCTACCTCCGTGCTCGATGTCGTGACCATGGGTCTGTATGGCAAATTGGGCTGGTTCCGCCGTCCCGGTCATCGCGAACGCGCGCTGGCGCTGCATGCCTTGGAACAGGTCGGCTTGGTCGACTTTGCCGATCGGCAGATCAGCCAGCTCTCCGGTGGGCAGCAGCAACGTACCTTCCTGGCGCGGGCCTTGGTGCAGGATGCGCAAATCTACTTCATGGACGAGCCCTTCGCCGCCGTTGACGCCGTTACCGAAAACGCCATCGTCGGCATACTGCATGAACTGAACAAGCGGGGCAAAACCGTCCTCGTAGTGCATCATGACCTGCAGACCGTGGACGAATACTTTGATTGGGTAACCTTGCTCAATGTCGAAATCATCGCCTCTGGACCAACCGCGACTGTTTTCACGAGCGAAAACCTGCGCAAAACTTATGGTGGCCGCGTTGCTTACTTGCACACTGGCGTGGGCGGAGGCTAAGGGTGCCGGGACTCTCTCTCAGCCCCGCTGACAAGCGCGTCTGGCTGATCATCGTTGCCATCGTTTTGCTGGGCTTGCTTTTAATCCCCTTGAGTCAGCTGCTCTTTGGCTTACGTTTCACCTATACCGTGCGCATCGTTGCCTTGGGCGGTTCGATCCTGGGTGTGATAAGCGGCGTTTTGGGCTGTTTCGCGGTTCTGCGGCAAGAGAGTCTGGTCGGTGACGCGTTATCCCACGCGGCGCTTCCCGGTGTGGCGATCGCGTTTCTTTTGGCCGGGCGGGAGCTGAGCCTGCTGCTGATGGGCGCGGGAATCGCTAGCTGGATCGGATTGAAGTTTGTCTCTGCCATCTTGCAGACAACGCGCATCAAACAAGACACTGCCCTGGGTATCGTCCTGGCAACCTGGTTTGCCGCCGGTATCGCCTTGCTGGCCTACATTCAGTCCATCCCCGATGCCAGCCAGGCGGGCTTGGATAACTTCATCTTCGGGCAGGCCGCCGCCATCATCGAGAGCGATGTGATTCTGGTCACGGTTGCCGGTCTCAGCTTACTGATCGTCATCGCACTATTCTGGAAGGAATTCAAGCTGGTCACTTTCGATCCGGAATTTGCTGGCGCAAACGGCTTTAGGATCGGCTTGATCAATACCGTCTTGTCCACGCTGATAGTGATCACGATTGTTTTGGGGCTGCAGTTGGCCGGTGTTATCCTGATGGTCGGCATGTTGATCGCGCCTGGCATCGCCGCCCGACAATGGACGCATAAACTCGAGCAGATGGTTATCCTGGCGGCAGTATTTGGCGCATTTGCCGGCGGTCTCGGGGCTGTGATCAGCGCGTTGGACAGCGATATTCCCACCGGACCGATGATCATCGTAGTAGCGTTTACGCTAGTAATGCTTTCGATCACGCTGGCGCCCGGACGCGGCCTGGTTTGGAGCAAGTTGAGTCAGGGCGCAAACCGTCGCCGCTTTGCCGGTCAAAATACGCTTCGCGATATATATCGCTATGCACTGGGGCACGGCGGCGCAGGCTCAGCGGTCCCTGACAGTTTCATCCGCGGCGTTAGTGATCGCAGCGCCGAACTGGGTTTGCGCCAATTGCGCAATGCCGGTCATGTGACGGGCGGCGCCGACGGTTGGCAATTGACGGCATCCGGCATCGAAAGGGCAGGGCAGATCTTGCGTAACGAGGAGCTCTGGGAGTTGTACCGTCTTTACGCGCACGACTTGAATCTGCCCGTCGTGCAAGAAGATCGTCAGTTGGATATCGCCGCGGTGTTGCCAGCCGAGGCTCTCTTGTTGCTCAAAAAGCAACTGCCGGGGGTAGACGGCGCATGATGCCGCTAGAGCGCTGGCTGATTGAGTTGCTGCTCAACTTTCTAACTCGTGAAGAACTCAATGCTTTCCTGCGTTCGCCGCAGAACACCGCTACAGTCGTCGGTTGTCTAATTGCTGTTAGTGGGGCGCTGCTGGGCACGTTTCTTTTACTGCGCGGCATGTCGCTGACCAGCGATGCCATCAGCCACACTGTACTCCTCGGTATCGTGGTCGCGTTCCTGCTCATGACCAAGGTGTTTGGCGTGGAAGGCGATACCTCGTCGCCCTGGCTGATCTTGGGCGCATCGCTCGCCGGCGTGGGAACGGTCGTGCTAACGGAAATGCTCTACCGCTCCGGGCTGGTCAAGCAAGATGCCGCGCTGGGGCTGGCTTTTCCGCTCCTGTTCGCCATCGCCGTCATTCTGGTCTCGCGCTTCGTCGATGATGTCCACCTCGACGAAGATGCTGTACTTGTCGGCGAGATCGGCCTGGCGTGGGCAAATACCAACAGCCACTGCTTCGACAATTGCGAGTCAGTGACCATCACGCCTGATCATCCCGCTGCCAAGAGTACGCGCCAATGCAGCAACTGTCGCGAGCTTGGCATCAGCCCGCGTGATGAGCGCGCCGAGTTCAGAGAGTCCTGCAGCAATTGCGGCGACTTTTCACCGGCGCAGGCTTGGAGCGCGGGCTTGCTAGAGCGTGAACCGTTGCTGGTCTTCTTTCCGAAGTCGATCACGGTCATGCTGCTGATGACCCTGCTGACGCTGGCCTTTGTGCTGATGTTTTACAAGGAACTCAAGCTATCTACCTTTGACAGCGGATTGGCGAAGGCGCTCGGCTTCCGTCCCGGCTTGCTCAATTACGGTCTGATGATCTTGGTAAGCCTGGTCGCTGTCGGCGCCTTTGATGCGGTCGGCTCGATTCTGGTGATCGCCTTTTTCATTATTCCGCCGGCTGCCGCCTACCTTCTGACCGACCGCCTGGCTGTGATGCTGGTTCTCAGCCCGCTAATTGGCGCGGCGGGCGCCTTCTATGGCTATGACCTGGCGCGCGGACAACTCTTCGGGATCGTTGCGATTAGCGACGGCATCGCCGCACTCAATCGTCTTTTCGGACTGGATCTTGCCGAAAAATGGGATTCGTCGATCAGCGCTTCTATGGTATTGATGATCTTTATTTTCTTTTTGCTCGCCTGGGTCTTCTCAGCCCGATACGGATTGCTTTCGACTATGATTAGGCGGGCAAATCGCCGCCGCCGCTTTTCCGACCAGGTAGTGATGGCGCATATTCACAACCATCAGCATACTGCGCTGCACCAGATCGAATGCCGTGTGGATACGCTGCATGAACATTTCCGCTGGACAAAGGGTAAAATGCAGCGCGTCATGGCGGGGCTTCGCGCGCTGGGCTACGTCCGCATCGTCGCCGGCATCGTCGAATTGACCGAGCGAGGCGATCGGCAAGTTCATGAATTCCGCAGATCCATGCTCGAGGCGCACAACATCCCCGAACTAGACTAGCGCGAGCTGGACGCTGCACGGGCGGAATCAGCCCCTTTGTTGCCTCGCCTTTTGCCGCTAGCATGACGTGCAGCTGCCGTGCACCGAGAGAACGACATGATTAGCCTGATTGCGACTGTGCTCAACGAAGGCGACAATATCCACCAAGTATTTGACTCGATCAAACGGCAGACTCGGCAGCCCGATGAGATCGTCATCGTTGACGGCGGCAGCAGCGATGATACCGCAGCGATCATTCGGGGCTACCAAGATCAGTTGCCGCTGCGCCTGCTGGTCGATGAAGGCTGCAATATCAGCCAGGGACGTAACCGCGCCATCGCCGCCGCTTCGGGCGATATCATCGCGGTCACGGATGCCGGCGTCCGCCTGAGCGACAACTGGCTTGAGAAAATCACTGATCCGCTGCTCGAAGATTCTTCGCTCGACGTTGTCGGCGGATTCTTCCAGGCCGATCCACGAACGCCTTTTGAGATCGCGCTGGGCGCGACCACCCTCCCGCTGGAGAGCGAAATCGATGCTGACACCTTTTTGCCCAGCAGCCGCAGCATCGCCTTTCGCAAATCGGCCGCCATGCGCGTTGGCTTATATCCCGAATGGCTCGACTTTTGTGAAGATCTGATCTTTGATTTGCGCCTGCGCCTGCCTGCTGGGCGTTTCGCCTTTGAACCGGCGGCGCTCGTCCATTTTCGTCCGCGACCGACGCTGCGCAAATTCTTCCGCCAGTATTTCCTCTACGGCCGCGGCGATGGCAAGGCAAATCTGTGGCTTAAGCGGCATCTCATCCGATACTTTACGTATCTGCTGCTTCTACCCGCCATCATTGTTGCTGGAGCGCTGATCCATCCTTCATTGTGGGCGCTCTGTCTCGTCGGCGCCGCCGGCTACCTTTTCCAGCCATACCGCCGCCTGCCTACGGTCGTACAGCGTTCGGGCAGATCGTCGCTAGCGCTCTGGCTATACTGCATCGCGGCGATTCCCTGGATCCGCGTAGTCGGCGATCTGGCTAAGATGCTCGGCTATCCAGCGGGTTGGCGCTGGCGCCTCCAGCATCGACCGCCCGATTGGCGTTCCGCTAAAGGCACCTCTGTTGGTGGCTCCAGTCCACATTGTTGAGCATTGCGCCCTAGGGTATACTGTTCGCCGACGTTAATGAGGAAAGTCGGCTCAAATTAATGGCGAACCGAAGCGAAGGTAGCGAGTGGGTCAGTCTGCGCCATGCCGCTGATATTCTGGGTGTGCACCCCGCAACGGTCCGCAATTGGGCAGACAGTGGCAAGCTGCCCTTTCGCCGAACCGCGGGCAAGCATCGTCGCTTCAACGTCAATGACCTAAGCAACTATGTCGACTCTGGCGGCGATCTTGAGCCAATCGAATTGCAGGTCATTATGCAAAGCGCTTTGGGTCAAACGCGGATGCAAGTGGGAAGCGAGCGCCTGGAATCTGCGCCCTGGTATGCTGCCATGAGCGATGAAAGCAAGCAGCATCTGCGCGAGCAGGGCAGGCGTGTCCTGGAAGCGATGCGCAGCTTTGTCGCTGCCGGCGCGCCCGACGAGCGCCTCTCCAGCGCGATCACGCTCGGCAAAGACTACGCCGCCCACTTGATCGCCGATGGCTTGACCCTGCCACAAGCCATGCGCGGCTTCTACTTTTTCAGCGACTTCGTCTTGAATTCAATTCTGACCTGGTCCGAGCTGCGGCAGCTTAGCAGTTCGTCGGAATGGTCTACGCTATTGCGCCAAGTCAATACCTTTATGCATGCCATGCAGCTCTCCATCGTCGAATACTATGAAGAGGACTGACCTCGATTCTGAAGTGCTGCGGGTCGCGCTGAGCCTCTCTCCCAATATCGGCGCCAAGACGATCAACAGCTTGCTGCAGCATTTTGACCAAGACTTGGCTGCAGTCTTCGCTGCCAGCCCCGGCAAACTGCTAAGCGTCCATGGCGTCGGCAAAACGATAGCTCATGAAATCGCGCAGATAGACTTGACCTCAATTGCCGAGCAGATCGAATCTTGGCGGCAAAGCGGCGTCGCCATCCTTACACTTCAACAAGACATTTATCCCGAATTGCTGCGCCAAGTCGAGCATGCGCCGCCCACCCTTTTCGCCCGCGGCTGCCAACTCATGAATTCGTGGGCGAAGAGCGTGGCGATTGTAGGTACGCGTCGTCCGTCAAAGGAAGCGCGTTACATCACATTGCAGCTGGCGATGAAGCTGGCGCGCGCAGATTATACTGTCGTCAGCGGATTGGCGCTGGGCATCGACACCGCCGCGCATGCTGGCGCCCTCTCGGCGAAGGGCAGAACGGTGGGTGTGCTAGGCAGCGGCGTGCTCAATGTCTATCCGGAGTCGAATCGGAAACTGGCGGGGCGCGTCTGCGACGGCGGCGCGCTGTTGAGCGAAGTACATCCGCACTGGGGCGCCAATGCGCAACGCCTGGTATCACGCAACCGCATCATCAGCGGCTTAAGCGAAGCAGTAATCCTCGTCGAATCCGACGCAAGCGGCGGGGCGATGTACACTACCCGCTTCGCTCAGGAGCAAGGTCGCCCAGTCTACACCTTTGATCTGCCCGCGAGCGGCAATCAGTCGCTTATCAGGCGCGGCGCCGAGGTACTGAAGCGCGATGATCCGCTTGACTTCATACTGGGCTAAGGGCGCTTCTCCCACGATTTCGAAAATATAGGCTTAGAACATTTGACGCAGAAACAAATGTTCGTGTATAATACATTGCAAGTCATTCAGTTCTTGCCGCGGCCAAGCGCGCAAGAGTGAAAAGCGAGGACATGCTGATGAAAGAATTTAGCAGATTGTCGAAGCGGCAGCAAAATATGATGCGCTTCATGCACGTATATATGCAAAGCAATGGCTATCCGCCAAGCATTCGCGAGATCGGCGAGGAATGCGATATCGGCTCGACGTCGGTTGTAAACTACAACCTCAACAAATTGGTCGATGCCGGTTATATAGAACGCTCGGGCAAGGTCTCCCGCGGATTGCGCATCGTCGGCGTGATACCCGGTCTGACCACAGCGAGACGTGTGCTGGGCGCGGCCGGACCACATCGCATTGCCTTAGTGGGGCGCATTGCCGCGGGCGAGCCGATTTCGCTGCCGGACGACATCGGTCATCATATTGAGGAAGACGACTATATCACCGTACCGCCACAGCTGCTAAGCGGCTATGACGAGAGCGAGACCTTCGCCCTGACCGTGCGCGGCGACTCCATGATTGATGCGATGATCAAGGACGGCGATATCGTCATCTTGCGGCGGCAGAATACGGCGGAAAATGGCGAGATGGTGGCGGCTTGGCTGCCCGCCGACAACGAAACGACGCTTAAACACTTCTATCGCGAAGACGGCAGTATCCGGCTGCAACCCGCCAACCGCGATTACGAACCTATCTTCGTAGATCCAGCCAATTGTCAGATCAAGGGCAAGGTGCTATCGGTGATGCGCAGTTTCCACTGACAAGCCCGGTCGCGCCTGCCAGCCGGTCACAGCTAAAAGCCTAATTCTCGTTGCGCGCTGGCGCACAGCCGTTCACCGCCCGCGGCCATCCACTGATCAAAAGTATCGCTAGTTGAATTGCCGGCGACTGCATCGCTATAAATGCCGACTCCCCATCGATAGTATGACTGCGTCTCGCGGGACCAGCTTTCGCGCTGTAAATTAATCACCGAAGCGCCGCCGTTGTAGCAGGCAAGCGTCAAGCCGATGACGCCATCGGCTGCCGCAAGGCAATGGTTGAGAAAGGCGCTGCCTCGCTTGACATTGACATCGGGATTGAGCATGTCTTCGCCATCGTCAAAGTGAAAGGGCATGACCTGAAAAAGTCCCTGAGCGCCGGCGCTGCTGACGACGGTGGGGTGCCCGCAGGACTCGATCTGCATCACCGTTGCCAGCAGGCGCGGATCAACATCGTGCCGCTCCGCCCATGTACCGATCTCGCCAGACCAGTGTTTCACCGAGGGCGCGAAAAACTCTGCCAAATCAACCGGAGCCGATCCCTGTAGCAAATGTACCACTGCCGATGTCCCGCGCAGCATGACGGTGGCGGCATCATCCCAAAATACGCTTGAAGCCAGCGCCAGGGCGATTGCGATCGGCAACCACACAGGCACATAATACACCTCGCCTCGCTTTAGCAGTTTTCGTCCACCGCGAATCTGCGTCCAGCTAAAGCGCAGGCAACACACCGTCCGATCGCAGACTTGGCTCAAGTATCGCTTGAAGCAGCTGATTCCTCGCCTCGTCCACGATGTCAGCTTGCTCCGCCGAATCTTCGGCATGCTCGCAATAAACCTTTTCACTGGCCGTCTTTCTCGAACCGAATAGAAGCCCGCGGTCTTTTCTGCTAAACTTCCGAGGTCCGGCTTTGCCGAATACATCTGGCATGCGCCACACAGTTGCGCGGATCGCGCACTTTACTACAATACGTGAATCTGCCACTTTGGGTAGCGGACGCGCGCACGACTTCGAAATGTGTGATTTACCGCGTCGATTTGATAAGAACGCGAGGCAAATATGAGCAAGCTGCCATTCCGCAAGCGCCTGCGAACCGGCCAGCCAATATTGGCGGACGGCGCCATGGGCACCATGCTGCATCACGAATCTCATGCGCGGGCCGATGCCTGTTTTGACGCCATGAATGTAGATGACCCCAATGTGGTTCTGACGATTCACAAAGCTTACATCGCCGCCGGCGCCGACTTGATAGAGACCAACACATTTGGCGCGAATAGCTTCAAATTGGCGAGCGTCGGGCGGGAGCAAAATGTCGAACTGTATAATCGCCGTGGAGTAGAGTTGGCGCGGCTCGCCATCGCCGAGAGCGAACGAGATGATGTCTACATTGCCGGATCGGTTGGTCCCTTGGGCGTCGGCATCTATCCCTATGGAAGATTATCGCAGGAGGAAGCCGAATGCGCTTATGCCGAGCAACTGTTCGCGCTGGTCAACTCCGGTGTGGATGTTGTGCAATTCGAGACTTTCAGCGAACACAAAGAACTGCTGCTCGCGATAAAGGTGCTGCGCGACTTGAATTCGGACTTGCCGATCATCGCCCAAGCTACATTCTATCATGAGAACTTGAGCTACGCCGGTTATCCGCCGGCGCGCGTCGCCAATGAGCTATACAAAGCTGGCGCCGAGGTCATCGGCGTTAATTGTGGCAGTGGACCCGCCGGCATAGCCGAGGTGCTGCGGCAGATGTGTTTCGCCGTGCCCGATGCAGTCTTCTCCGCCATGCCCAATGCCGGCTTCCCCGAAGTAGTCGGCGGTCGCATCCTGTTTCCCGCCACCGCCGAGTACTTCGCCGATTGCGCCACCACGTTCATCAGCATCGGCGCCACATTGATAGGCGGCTGCTGCGGCACGACGCCCGATCATATCGCTGCCATGCGGGCCGCCCTAGACCAACCGTCAGCTGACTTCGTCGATCTCCACATCGGCGAAATTGACATCGAGCACGAAACGCACACAGCCGACTCTCCGACTGAATTGTCAGAGCGCCTCAGCAATGGGCAATTCACAGTGACGGTGGAAATGGCGCCCCTGCGCAGCTACCGCACGGACACACTCTTGCAAGCGGCGCGCCGCTTGCGTGCCGCCGGCGCGGACTTGATCAACGTGGCTGATACTCCGGCGGCCCGCATGAAAATGAGCGCCTGGGCAGTCGCGCATTTGCTGCAATCGCAGCTCGGCATCGAGACAGTCTTACACTTCCCAACCCGCGGCCGTAACATGCTGCGCGTTCAGGGAGATTTGCTCGCTTCCCATGCTTTGGGTCTGCGCAACCTCTTCGTCGTCATGGGCGATCCCACGCGAATCGGCGACTTCCCCGATGCCAGCGATGTCAATGACGTGGCGCCCTCCCGATTGATCGGGGTTATCAAACAGGGTATGAACAAGGGCGTCGATATGGCTGGGCACAGCATTGGCATGCCGAGCAGCTTCACAGTCGGCTGCGCCCTTAATATGGGCGCGGAAGACATGGACCGCGAAATCCGCATCCTGATCAAGAAGACGGAGGCCGGCGCCGATTTCGCGCTGGGTCAAGCCATTTTCGAGCCGGAACGCATTCTGCGCTTCCGCCGGCGTTACGAGGAGCTGACTGATTCAGCATTTGACATGCCCGTCCTCATGGCGGTAATGCCCCTGCGCAGCCACCGCCAAGCGCGCTACCTCAACAATGAGGTGCCCGGCGTCACCATTCCTGAGAGCATCATCAGACGCATTGCTACCGCAAGCCACGCGCCGCAGGCAGGCATGCTGATCGCGCATGAATTGCTCGATCAAATGACTAGCTTGATCCAGGGCGCTTATATCATCCCCGGCGGCGATTACGATTTGGCGGCGGAAGTGGTGGCATATATCAAAGCTACAGCGAGCGCCGACTCCTAACCTTAGAAACTTGCCGACAACGTTGCTATAATTCGGGTCAACTAGGTAATATGCGGGAGACGGCATGTCCGGAATCGGCAGCATTAACCTCAACGTCGTGGTGGTTGATAGCGACTTCTATGCGCGGAACGCTATCAACGCCTACCTCGCTTGGGATCGGCGCACTCGCGTGATTTGCAAAACAGCTCGCTTAGAAGACTTCTGGCGGGCATTCAACGAGAAGAAAGTGAAGTCTCGCCCCGATGTCGTCATCCTGGATGCCAATCAACTTGGTGGCTCGGAGCAGTTGGCGGCTGCGGTCAGGCGTTTGCGCGAGTCATTCACCGGCGTGATGGTGATTTGCCTGGCGCCCTTTTCCGATCTCGACGATTTGTACGCAGCGACCGAAGCCGGCGCAAAAGCTTATTTGCTAAAGCCCGATTCGCGCATTCACATTGCTTGGGCGATTTGTCACGCATATTGCCTGGCGGATGATGACTTTCTCATTAGCGCCGGCGTCGTCCACGAGGCGCGCAAATTGTCGCACAGGCGGCTGAGCCGGGCGAAGCAATTGGCTCGCGCACGCGAATACGAAGGCATGACCCTCCGCATTCGCGAAGCCATTGAGTTGAACGCGATTGAAGGCATGTCGCATCGGCTCGTCGCTAATGAAATGGGTATCGGCATCAGCACCGTCCGCGGCTATATCAAGACGGCCTACGCCATTCTGGAATCTTTTCGAGACGACGCGACACGATATCCGGACGATATGTCCGCGCAGGAAGTCGCCTTCATGCGCATCACTGCGCTGGATATCCCCGACTGCTGAACTGAAACAGATCCTTAGCTGATCAAGGCGTCAGTCTCTGACGGATCTTCTTCTTCCTCCCGCCGCTTGCGATTGAGACGAACCGCCTTTAGCGCCTGGGTATGTGTCAACATCACCGACTGGTCGCTTTCGTTCTCGAGCGCTTCCGGCACGTTTCCCTGCTCGTCTTCAAGGTAAGATTTGATGGCGCCGCTGAAGGACTTGACGGGCGCTTCGTCCCCGTATTGATGGCGCAGGTCCAGTAAATGCAGCATCAACCAGAGGAAGAGATCGCCTTCGGTCCGCGGTGTCTTCCTGCTCCTGATTAGTTTCAGCACATCATACTTGCGAATCAGGTCTATCGCGGGCTTATATATGATGTGATACCAATCGGCAGTGGCTGCTTCAGTGGTCAGCGCATGGTCCTCAAGCTTTTCCATCACCCGCTGGTGGAGGAAGATATGCCCCATCAACTCATGATAGCGTGACGGCACCGTCAATTCGATCGACTCATGATCGGGTACAGCGCGTGACAAACCGGTCTCGTCCAGGAAATTGGCGTAGGCTTCCGCCGATTCCATCTGCTGGACACTCATGCCCGGGCGCAATGGCACGGTGGTCGGCAATTCGACAACGTGCGCTTGTATGCTTTTTGCGTCCAATTGCCGCGCGACCGAGACCCGATGATTGCCATCGCGCACAAAATAGGCATCGCCCACTTTGTACAACTCGATAGGCGGCGGACCTTCCATGCTGTTCGCCAAAGCATAGATTCGGCTCCAGCGGTCTTTCATATTGCCTTTTTTCGGCAGGAATGTTGCTGTGAAGTCCTTATAGCGTCCGACGCTGCCCACGATGTGGTCGAGCGGGACATCGTGAACACCCTCGTAATGTTCCTCGTGCAGATGCAGCCGGCTGCGAATCTCGTCAAAATTCATCAATTCGCTATGCTGGCCAATTAGATGGTTCAATACTTCTTGCCAGAATACCTTGTTCTGGATTGACTGAAATTTGCTTCTACCTTCTTGGTAGAAGTTTCGGAAATTGTGATCCTCTGCCATAGCCGCCTCTTCTCATTGCCGTGCTGTCGCCATTATTCCGCAGGCACTGTCTTCCATAAAACTTTCGAACTGCTCGCGCTGCGGTAAGGTCAAATTGGCTTTCGCCCTTGTAAACACGGCGCCATCAATTTGTTACGCGCCTCTAATTTGAAACGCGGCAACTGCTTGGAAAAACTGGCAAGGCCTATTCACACTATAACATATCACTAGCGAAGAGCGGTAAACTCGGGATCTGGCGTGTCCGCAATATGTCGCGACACGTTGATGCGTTCAAATGATATGGTTGCTGCATTGCAAATCGCTAGACGCCGTTCGGCGACCCCATCTTACGCTAGTAAGCGCACAGCGATATTCTGCGCTTTAGTTTGTGTAGCTCCCGGATAGTCTGCATGGATTTGGAAACGCAGCGTCGACTGAACCAGATAAATCGCGAGTTTTACCGCAAGACTGCCGCCGAATTTGACGCGACGCGCCAGTCAGCCTGGTATGGCTGGGAGCGGATGCTGGAGACCGTCGAATTGCCGATCGACTCGGTGCTGGATATCGGATGCGGCAACGGGCGTTTTGCCCGCTTTCTGTCGGGGAGGCAGGCGCAAAGCTTCGACTATATCGGTATCGATAACAATGCCGATCTGCTTGATGCTGCCCAGCGCCGACTCAGCAAGGAGCGAGGGGTGAATCTGAAATTGATCAAGCAGGATGTGGTTCTTGACGCGCTGCCCTCGCTGCCAGCGCGGCTCGTGGCGCTTTTTGGGCTGCTACACCATGTGCCCGGCAGACTGCGGCGGCGCAGGCTGTTGCAGTCTGCGGCAAGCTGTGTCTTGCCCGGCGGCTATCTCGTCTTGGCAACCTGGCGCTTCTACGAGCAGGAGCGCTTCCGAAAGCGCATCGTAGCCTGGAGCGACGATATTGCGGTGGAGAAACACGACTACTTATTGGATTGGCGGCGGGGCGAGCGCGCCTTGCGCTACTGTCACTTTGTCGATGATGAGGAGCATGCCGGCTTGGTTGAAGCCACCGGCTTGACCGTCCTAGCTGACTACCGCGCCGATGGCGCCGATGGCAGCCTTAATCGTTACACAGTGTTGCAGAGAAGAGCAGCGGAGCGAGAATAATCCCTCGCCCCGCGCAATTGTCTCTGCTAGCCGCAGTTGCCCTTTTTGAGAATATAGGGCGCAGTCGCTGCGAGATTATCGCCTTCGTTGGTCTCGGCAACCTGGTTGTTTATATCGACTCTTAGATTGATGTTGTGAACCACTTCATAATTCACCGTCGGTGTGAGATATCCGCGTACGGTTTGGGATTGCCCGGACGCCAACGGACCATAAGCGATTCGGGTCTTCTCTTGCCAACTGCCGTCCGGCAGCGAATCAGTGACCTCAATCTCACCGCCCGAGGTGGCGGCGCCCGAGCCGTCATTGATTACGGTCACTTTGACTGAGTAACCCACTTTGCATGTTGCTGGATGCGGATCGATAATCACGTCTGTCAACCTAAGGTTGGCGCCGGACTGCGGGACGGGAGCGGCGGGAACGGCTGTCGGTATCGGAATCGGCGTGGGCGGCAATGGCGGCGGATTGATCCGCGCCAAGTTGCTAAGGTCGCCTTCAGTCCGTACGATGTTGGGATGGATGAATCCGCTGCGTCCGCTATCCAGCTCAATATAGAACCAGCCGGTATTGTAGCTGCTGACGCCCTTGATCGAGGCAGACTCTGATTCCCGCAAGCCGCCGACGATACCGTAGAAGATTGAATCGCCCGTGCGAACGTTGCTGTTGACCAGCGCGATGACTCGCGGCGTATCATCTGGCGTTGCGGTTGGCTCCGGCTCAGCGGTCGGCTCTGGCTCAGATACTATAATCACTTGTTGTTCCGCCACAAAGGCAGGCGGGTTGTTCTCAATACGTATCGGGCTAACGCGGAAGTATTGCGGCTCTTCAGCACCGGTATTCATCGTCAGGCGCAGCTCGTACAAGCCGTCGCGCAGCGTCACCGTATTCCAGGTGCCAAGTATGTCGTCTGTCACTGGCGCAATCCTCGGCAAGGTCGCCGGGAACCATTGACTGTCAGACTCCTCTGCTTCATCTTCCATATCCATCATGTCAAGCACGAGCGGACGAAACTCTACAAAGAAATTGCGCAGACCAGCCAAGGTTACCGTACCGCGAATATCGACGCTGTCGCGAATCACGTAGACCGGCGGCGGGAAGGCGATGTTTGCCTCTGGATTCACCATATCCGGATCTGTCGGTTCGATGACACTATCGTTGTCTTGCCCAATCGCCAGCGGTATCAGCATTATCATTGTGACGACCAGAAAGATGAGGAACTGAATTCGTTTCATTAGCTATGCCTCCTGAAGCAAGCGCAATATTAACACCTTCGATTCTTAAGCCTTGTCCCTATGATAAGGCGAAAGAGCGATGTTTGCCTGTGTCTAACGTGCGGTCTCGGTTTTGAACTGAGATTGGCGTGGCAAACGAAGAAAGACAGTCTACCCTAGGGATACCCTTTCCGATAGTCTTCATGCAAGTGGCGCGCCGGTCGCCACCGCGTTGTAGTTGCAAACTTACGATAGCCCTGTGCCTGAGAAGGAACATCCCATCGTAATAACAATGCGTGGCCTCCATAAGGCTTACAGCGAAGGCGATCGAGAGCTTCGTGTACTCGACGGCGTCGATCTCGATATTCACGAAGGCGAGTTCTTTGCCCTGCTCGGCGCCAGTGGCAGCGGCAAAAGTACCCTGCTAAATCTACTGAGCGGCATAGACAAGCCCGATAGCGGGTGCATCGTTGTTGAAGGAACAGACATCACTAAGCTCAACGATACGCAGATGACGCTCTATCGCCGCGAGCATATCGGCATCATTTTTCAGTTCTTCAACTTGATACCGACTCTCACCGTTTTGGAGAATATTACCCTGCCTAGAGAGCTAGGCGGCTCGCGGCGCAAGTCGACCGAGCCCAACGCGCTGGATCTCTTGGAGCAGGTAGGCTTGGCTTCCCGTGCAGATACCTTTCCCGACAAATTAAGCGGTGGCGAGCAGCAACGCGTCGCCATAGCCCGCGCCCTTTTGCATCAGCCCAAGATCGTGTTTGCTGACGAACCCACCGGCAACCTCGATGAGGATACCGGCGCGCAAGTATTGCAGCTCTTGCTTCGTCTCACTTGCCAAGCGGGCAAAACATTAATCATGGCGACGCACAATATGGAAATCGCCAGCTTCGCCGATCGCGTTTGCAGCATTCATGAAGGACGTTTGCAGGTCGATTCCCGGTGATTGCAGGCGCGGCGCCGACAGCCATTCCCGTTTCGCCGAAAGTGGTCCAGGCGCTCTGCACCGCCGTGGACGTATTTTTGACTTTGTGATTTCGCGTTACGCTAGGCTAGGTGTTTGCCGCAAGACACGGTAAAATAGCAGTAGGGTGGCCAAGGTATGGACTAGCGAATCGCCCTCGGAAAAATATGTCTCGTCTTGGTCAATAAATTTGCCGGCTACCTTCTTTACAGGCGAAAGGCAGAGGATCATGGCTGACCCGGAAAACGATAGTAAAGTAAGAACCATCCTTTCCGAATTGCGCGATGTCAACAAGGATCGGCGCCGCACTGCGGTGATGAAACTGGGCATGGTTGGCGGCGATCAAGCGGTGCGCACGCTCATTAGCATCGTAGACAATAGTCAGGAAGACCTTATCGTGCGCGGGCGGGCAGCGCTGATGCTAGGCAAATTAAAGGACGATCGCGCCGTCCCCCATTTGATACGCGCTCTGGAAGCACCTGGTTTCCTCACGCCGTATCACGCGGCATTGGCATTGGGCAAAATTGGCGATCCCCGCGCGGTAGGCGCGCTGCTTGACTTCGCTGATAGCAGCCGAGACAAAACGCGCGATGTCGCTGTGCAAGCCCTGCGACTGCTGGGCCACGACTCTGAATTGGACGCGCTCGCCGAGCCACAACCGCCGATCTAGATGTTCAACAAGCACATTGCAAACCAGTCCGTTTCGCCGGAAATGAACCCGAGCGATTCGAACGCGATGTTTCTTCTGCCTGGGACTCGACTTCGTCACTGGCATTTGCTGCTGCTGATTATGCTAGTCTCCTACATCTTGCGCCTGATGCTGGTGAGCGGCGGCGGCCAATTTTATTTTCCGGACGAAATCAAGTATATTCCCGCTGTTTCTGTCGCGGACAATATTATGGAGGGCGACTACAAAAGTGCCGCCGGCAGCCTGCTGCAGTATCGAACGCACGCTGGCGCAACGGCGGTCAGGCTGATCCCCGCATTCATTCATCGTCTGGCTTATGAATTGCAAGGTGATGACAGAGTTCTATGGCATGACTATTGGCGTAATCAGACAGGCGACTTTCGTTTCTCAGCGATTTTCTTCGCCATTCCATCAGTTTTGTCCATCGGCATGATCTATCTGATCGCCTTGGAGGCAGGCGCCCAAAAAGACGAAGCGCTTCTAAGCGCATTTCTGCTCGCCGCATCCAATACATGGTTCGTTTATTCCAGGCACTTCCTACCCTATGATTCATCCCTGTTTTTGGCACTCATAGCGCTGTTCGTCGCCTTGCGATATCGTCATTCTGGCATAAAGGGCGCTTTGCTTCTGGGAGTAGTAATGTTCTGCGCCTTCTGGGTGTATTTCAGTCACTATTTCTTTATGCTGGCCATCGCGTTTCTATACTGCGTGTTGCTGGCGCGTAATCCGCTGGATCTCGTCGCCAGACCAATTGCGATTCTCTTCAGTGCCTCGCTCCTGCTCGTGCCTGTCCTGCTCTACAACCACCTGGTTCTAGATACCGAGGTGTTTACCAAGATGCAGGCAGCAGGGCTCTCCATAACTAGAGGGGACTTTAACGAAGGCCTGGTATTGCCATTTACGTATTTTCGTGACACAGAAGGCGCTATTGCGCTGGTCTGGCTAGTCGGTATAGTAGTTGCGCTCAGACAAGTATTTGGTAGCCGTCAAAACTTTAGACATCGCGCAATACTCTGGCTGGCGTGCTTAGCCTTCCTCTATCTGTCGATGGCAGCTTTGTCGTCGGGCTTTCAATTATTTATCCTCTTGGGTCGTTTGGTGCGGCCCATGGTACCCATCGTGATCTTGATCTGCGCCTTTTCATTTACACCTATTCTCAAACGCATTGGATTCAAGTTTACGATACTGATCTTGGCGGCGGTAAGTATTGTTAGCGCCAACAACTTTTCGGCAGCGATCAACCAGCCATTCTTTCGCGAAGTCGCCAGGGAGGTGCTCAAAGAATACGATTCGGTATCGCTGGAAACCACGTTCCTGCCTCCTGCACGGACCTTTAATCTTGCAAATAAATCAGTTGAAGGCGCACGCTACCTGTTGGTTAATGCCGACTTTTACTTTCCGATAACAGAAATGACTGACCGGCCTGAGGGCAAGGTCATTCTAGAAATCTCGCATCCCTTTAACTATAGACCGTCTCAATATGAAACCATGACGCCTGAAACGAGGGAGATTGTCAATCGAAATGGCATGTATATTTGGCTGATAGATACGCAGGCAGCGAGCGAAAATTAGCTCAAGCTCAGCGCGTGTTACATAGTCAAATCAACTATTTTGGGAGCAAAACCCATGAGAGATATCGTAATCGTTGATGCCATCCGCACCCCCTTGGGAAGGCGCAATGGCTGGCTGCGCGAGCAGCATCCGGTCAAGCTGGGCTCGCATGTGGTCGCAGCGCTGCTTAAGCGCAACGCATTGTCCAAGACAGGTGTTGATCATCTGATATTCGGCTGTGTCAGCCAGGTTGCGGAACAGACGATGAACATCGCCCGTAATGTCGTATTGGATGCTGAATTGCCGATTGAGGCGCCAGCAACCACGATCGATTTCCAATGCGGCAGCAGCCAGCAAGCGATCCACCTGGCAGCGGCAATGGTAGCCGCGTCACAGGCGGACTTGGTGATCGCTGGTGGCGTAGAAAGCATGACGCGCGTACCGATGGGTTCCAGCTTGGGAAAGGGCGGCGCTCTACCTTTCACCGACAATATCATGGAAGCCTACAACATGATTCCGCAGGGCATAGCTTCGGACAAGATCGCCGAACGATGGGGCATCACGCGGGAAGCCATGGACGAGCTAAGCTTGACTAGCCATCGCCGCGCCTGGCAGGCGACCGAAGCGGGCATCTTACGACGCGAAATCGCGCCCATTCAAGGTGTCGACGACGAAGGCAATCTGTTCACAGTCGTTCGCGATCAAGGTATTCGGCCGACAACTACGCTGGAAAAAATGGCATCGCTGGACGCGGTCTTCTCGCCCGGAGGCGTGACCACCGCGGGCAACAGCAGCCAAATAAGCGATGGCGCCGCCGCTGTTCTGGTCACGACTGCGGCACACGCACGACTGCTCGGCTTGACGCCGCGAGCGCGCATCATCGAGGTGGCCACCGTCGGCAGCGATCCGCATTTGATGCTGACCGGTCCTATCGCAGCCACGAATAAGGTGCTGCGGCGAGCCGGACTGACTATGGACGATATCGACTTATTCGAGGTCAACGAAGCTTTTGCATCGGTTCCGCGAATCTGGGAAAAAGACACTGGCGGCGACCTGGAAAGGGTTAATATCCATGGCGGAGCGATTGCGTTAGGACATCCTCTCGGCGGTTCAGGCGCAAGACTGATGACCTCGCTAATGAATGCGCTGGAAACGACCGGCGGCCGCTACGGATTACAGACGATGTGCTGCGGCGGCGGCATGGCGACCGCCACCATTATCGAGCGCATCAGCAGTTGATCGCGTGAATCTTCCCGCGGCTAACGACCTGTCGGGCGCAAAGCATCCGCCACGTGCTGCAATCCAACTGAGCATGAGACAAAAAAGAGATGCCTTCTGCGAAAGGGGGAGACGCAGAGGGCATCCCGTTCTGACAGGGTTCGACGACCTATAAGGCTCAATGAAAGCAGATCGACTATCGTCTGTAATGGACGATGGCAGCCACCTTACCGCTGTATGGTCAATTCTAAGGACAATTATTAACGAAATCGAACAGACGCGTGAGGAATAGATTAGAATTATTTACGAAAACTTACTCAACCGGCATGCCCGACTGGCGCCCTGGTCGCGGCCACGGGAACGCCTACAGGCTGTGGTGTGCCGCCTGGACCAGTGCCTCCGGTTCCAGCCGATTCAAGCTCTTGCGAACCGCAAGCCAGCGCGGCCTGCTGCTGCTTCGCTGCCAATTCTCCGCGGCTGACTGGACTATGACTCGGCTGAAGCTCTAGCGCCGCAGCGAACTGATCTTGCGCAAGACAGGCGTCCCCCTGGAGCGCCAGCGCATCGCCATAGTAGCGCAGCGCATCTTGCAATTCGCCGACCACCTGCCCATTCATATAATTCCGGTTGTGTTGATAAACGATCTCGTTGAATCTAAGCACTGCCAGCGCCGGATTGCTGGCTTTGTATCGCTGACCGGCGAGGTAAAGATCCGCGACATAGCGCTCATAGTTCAGTTCACCGATATCGCCGTAGACTTCCGCGCGCTCGGTAAGCACGATGGCTTCCGATAGTTTTCCGCTGCGATAAAGTGTCAGCGCTTGTGATGTGAGCGCGTCCAGCACCATTCTGCTTACGGGATCCCGCTGATAGTCTCTGTCAATGCTGATGATCGCCTCAAGCGTATCAATGGCCGCTGAAAAATTCCGCGAATCGAAATCCGCCTTGGCTTGCGCAAAGAGCGCATCCAGATCGTATTCCCACTCGCTGTCAGCCTCGATCTCAGTAGGCGTCGGCTTGACCGTGGGTGGGGCGGCTGGCGCGGCAAGCGTGGCTGTTGCTGTCGGGATCAAAGTCGGGCTGGGCTGCGCGCGCAGAAATGCCGCCGTCGCCGTTGGCGCCAAGGTGAGCAGGCAGGATGGCGCCGGTGTCGCCCGCTGCAACCACTCCAGGCGTGTCTGTGCCTGATTCAAATTACCCTCCGACAGATCCCGCGGAATGCGATCGCATTGCTGCTGCACTTCCACTTCGACCGTGCCCGTGGCATTCTCGCGGGCCGTCTCGACACCAGCATTCCAGCCGGCATAAATCGAAGCGATGACGACAGCGCCGGCCACAATCAAGCCGAGCGACGCCGCCATGCCCCAGATCAAACAGCCCGCTCCGCGCCGGCGCATCTTGGGTTGACCATAACTAGTCATTTGCGGCTGCTGTGCTTTCAAGGGCAGTCTCTATCCAGGATTGGTCATAAGCGCTGCGGCAATTCCCGCATCGTTACTTATTACTCGCTCAAGCGGCGCGAATTATAGTTCAGCTCTGTATCAGCCGCTAGCCATTGATTCCGCCTCAATGACATTTCGTTGCGCTTGGAAGAGCAGGGTCTAATGGTTTTGCGCGATTTCTGCGGGCCGTTGGCTGCCGCCGTAACTTGGACGCAGCCCGGAGCATCCGCTTGACTCGACTTCGAATGTCGTGTTACACTCCCGTCATGGAAACATATCGCAACGCCACCATGCCTATGCCCAGCTTCTGCAACGATAGACGGCGGTTGTGGCTTGCCTGATTCTTACCAAGTTCAATCCCAACACCGTCTGTCAGTGACAGGCGGTTTTTTGTTGTAGCGATTGCAAGGCTCGATCAATAAAGCGAGTTCTGAATAAGTGAGCGGGGACGGTATCATGTCAGCAGAATATATCCATGTCTCAGTGGCTTGGCCCTATGCAAATGGCGATTTGCACATCGGCCACCTTGCTGGCGCTTACCTGCCCGCCGATATATTTGCCCGCTATCATCGCCTGCGGGGCAATCATGTGCTGATGGTGAGCGGCTCGGATAGCCACGGAACGCCCATCACGGTCGAAGCCGACAAGCGTGGCGTGTCACCGCGCGAGGTCTTCGAACATTATCACAAGCGCTTTCTGCAGACGCAGCAGAATGTCGGCATCAGCTACGACCTCTTCACCCATACTGATACCGAGAATCACCATAGAGTAGCGCAAGACATCTTCACCACCCTGCTTGAGCGCGGCTATCTCTATAGGGAAAGGCAGACCCTGCTCTACAGCGAAAGCGAAAAGCGCTTCCTGCCCGATCGCTATGTCGAGGGCACCTGTTACATCTGCAAGTACCCCAACGCGCGCGGCGATCAATGCGACAACTGCGGCAACTTGATGGACGCCATCCAACTTATCGAGCCCCACAGCCGCAATAATCCCGCCGACAAACTCATCAAGCGCGACTCCGAGCACTACTTCCTCGATCTGGCCAAGTTCACCGCCCAGATCCTGGAATACCTCGCAGCGCACGAGCACCATTGGCGCCCGAATGTCAGCCGCTTCAGCCAGAATTTTGTGAAAGACGGGCTGCGCGGCCGACCCATCACTCGCGATATTGACTGGGGAATCCGCGTTCCGCTGGACGGTTGGGAGGACAAGCGGCTCTACGTCTGGTTCGACGCTGTCATGGGCTACTTCACCGCCAGCATCGAATGGGCGAGGAACATCGGCAAACCTGATGAGTGGAAGAAGTGGTGGTACAACCCCGATGCCAAGATCTACAACTTCATCGGCAAGGACAATATCCCCTTCCACACCATCATTTGGCAAGCTGAACTCTTTGGCATAGATGGCATCTACAACGAAGACGATCGGGTCTACGGCGATATCCCTCTGCAATTGCCCTATGACGTGCCCGCCAACGAATTCATGAATATCGAAGGACAGCAATTCTCGACCTCGCGCAATTGGGCGGTCTGGCTGCCCGACTTGCTTGAGCGTTACCAAGCCGATGCCGTGCGCTTCTACGTCGCCCGCACCTTCCCCGAACGGCAGGACAGCGACTTCTCCTGGGAGGGCTTCCTGGCGCGCGTCAATAACGAGCTGCTGGCGGCCTGGGGCAATCTGGTCAATCGCATGCTCGGTTTCGCCTTCAAGCGCTTCGATGGCACTGTACCGGCATTCGACCAGCTGACGGAGGCGGACGTAGCCATCATCGCCAAGACCGAAGCCGGCTTCGAGACCGTCGGCGCGCTCCTGGAGCAGGTTCGCCCCAAAGAAGCGCTGGAAGAGACGCTGTCGCTGGCTCGCGATGTCAACGGCTGGCTCAATGACCGGGAACCTTGGAAGGTGATCAAGCGGGACAGGGCAGATGCAGCGCGCTCGGTCTACACCGCGCTGCGCTGCATCGACAACCTGAAGATCCTCTTCGCGCCTTTCACACCTTTCAGCTCGCAGCAAGTCCACGAGATGCTCGGCTACGACGGGCAGTTTTTTGGCGACTTGAGTATCGAGAATTATAGCGAGGAGACACGCGACCATCTGGCGCTGGTCTATGATGGGGAGAAGGCGATTGGTCGTTGGCAGAAGAGCGACATGCAGCCGGGTCAGAAGCTGCGTCAGCCGTCGCCGCTCTTCACCAAGCTCGATCCGGAGATCGTCGAGCAGGAGCGGCAGTATCTGGGTCAGCCGCGGGTGGAGAATGAGATTCGTTTTCAGCCAACAGAGATGGTATAGGGGCGACCATTGGGTCGCCCACAAAGTCACTGTTGCGCTATCGGGCGACTCACAGAGTCGCCCCTACAGATTCGCGCGGTGTGGGGTTGGGACGTCCCGAGATCGTCGAGCAGGAACAGTTCGGATAAATGCCCCATTTCGTTCAGCGGCTAGTTGCTAGGTAAGACGAGTTAAGCTACCAGCTCACGACTAAGTTGGAAGTAGTCGAAATGCTCGTAGAGCGGAAATAGATACTCGTGTAGTATGTCCGCGAAACCATCTTCCACTTCCTCAGTCGCAAGCTCGATAGTTTGCAGCGTTACCTCAGGACTTTTACAGACAGAGCGATTGTGAAAGATGAACATTTGGTTACGCGGGTCAGATAGATGCCGACCTTCAAGACCCGTAAAGCGACAGCCAAAAAGGAACTTTGGTTCATCGTCCCATAGTTTGCAGGCCGCCGAAGCAAAGACGAGCAAGCGACCGACGGAGACAATTGGCCAGTTGATGAACAGATTGGGTTTATCTGCTTTATGATCATAATTGTACTGGCCAGCATAATACAGAAATCCATCCGAGCGAAAACGCAAGTATTCGCCGTCGTATCCGCGAGCCGCTTCTTCGTCATTTGTCGGACAAACGGACTCTATCGCATACTCTACTGGCTTGGACCTGTGGTGCAATGCGTCACCATAGATCATAGCACGCTGACCAGTTCTGGAGATCTCTTGAAGTCCATCACGTAGCTCCTTTAACGAAAGAGTTTTTTCCGTCTCTTTTACAGCAAAGGCTACTTCAAAGTACCCGCTTCTTATGCCGTCGAATTCGCTATCCGGAAGTTTGCCCACATATTCGCCAATCTCCCTCGCGATTCGGAAACAAATTCGTCAAACAGTTCTTCGTGCGTCTTGTCAATGCCGGTCATTTTGGCTCCTTTAGCCATTCTGGTACGTAGCTGAATTCTCACAATGAAAGTCTCGAAACTTGTCCATATAAGACATAATTAACAGTAATTATAACATAATTTTCCATTAATGTAAGGGTATGATTTCTATCACGATTGACCACGAACACTGTACTCAATGCGCCATGTTTGTGTACGCTGACATGCATGGTTTGGTTGCACACGAACTTCGCCCCAATCCCAATCCCACACTATACTTCCACTCGATAACCACAAGCATAGGCAGCCCTCATGTCCTGGCTCGAGTCCCGCTTCAACACCCACAATTCCACCATCCCCATGTGCCACTCGCGCGCGCTGGGTGAAGATCGGCTGTCACAATTAATTCTTATGATCGGGCTGGCAACTCCGCATTCAAGAAGCAGTGAATCCGCCAACGCGGACAACTTGACCGATGCCGTACGGTCTCGTACAGTATTGTTCAATACTCAGGCTTCATGGTTGTTATTGCGGTTGGAAAGGAATCATTCATGTCGACCAAGAAAGCGAAGAAGGACGCCGACAACCTGGCCGCCGTTCTCGAAAAAATCCCGGAGATGTTCGGGTCGCACGCGTCAATAGGCGAGCGCCTCCATGAAATCATCACGACAGCTGCGCCGGACCTCAAGCCGAGATTGTGGTATGGCATGCCCGGCTACGCAAAGGGCGGTCCGGTCCTCGTATTTTTCCGCATGGACGCTTATGTGACCTTCGGTCTCACCGAAAAAGCGAACTTCAGCGTCGAGGAGGATGCGCCGGATAAGCTCATGCCAAGCGCGTGGTTCTTTACCGATCTGGACGCTGCGACCGAGGCCAGGATCGCGGATATCGTGCGTAAAGCTGTGGGCTGATGGCGTACCGTCTGGCTTGGTTTGAAAGTGACGATTGTCTTGCGCGACAACCGTCATCACATGCGCCGGCTGCCGCGATGATAGCTCATACTCCCCGCCATCAGTTTGAACCCGCAATAGACATAGCCCCGCTTCTCCACCAGAATAGGTCGCGTCGTTGCGCCCCCCGAAAATCTGCGGAGCCCTCCATGCCCTTCCAACCCAATATGTACGACTCGCATATGCACACGACCCTGTGCAAACACGCCCGCGGACCCTTGAGCGACTACGCCGCCCAAGCCGAGCGGGCAGGGCTGCGCGGCATCACCGTCACCTGCCACAGCCCCATGCCCTTCGGCTGGAATCCCAAGGTGCGCATGACGATCAAGCAGTTTCCGCAATATATCGACATGGTGGCGGAGGCGCGTGAGCAATACGCCGGTCGCGTCGATGTGCGGCTGGGCATGGAAAGCGATTACTTGCCCGGCATGGAAAGCGGGCTCGATGATCTGCACCGCCGCGCCGATTTCAGCTATATCCTCGGCTCGGTGCATCCGCAGACTGACGAATACAGATCGATCTACCTTGAGGGTTCAAGTCGGCTGGAATACGAAAAGAGCTATTTCGAGAATCTGGCGAACGCTGCCGAGAGCGGACTCTTCGATTGCCTCAGCCATCCCGACATCGTCAAGATTGTGCATCCCAAGCAGTACAAAGTCGCTGACCACCTTGATACCATTCGGCGCGCCCTCGATCGCATCGCCCGTGCAGGTACCGCCATGGAGCTGAATACCAGCGGCTTGAACAAACCCTATCCGGAGATGAATCCTGGCGCGGAGATTCTACGCGAGATGGCGTTCCGCCAGATTCCAGTCGTGCTAGGATCAGATTCCCACGATGCCCACCGCGTCGGTGCCAAGTTTGACCAAGCCCTCGCCAACCTGCAAAACGCGGGATACGACGACGTGAGTTACTTCCTCGAACACCAGCGCTACGAACTGCAGATCAGCGATGTCTTGCTGGCGGAATTGCAGCCACGACTCGTCTGACCCGCCTCCTATAGGTCGGCTGGCGGCGCATCAAACTGTCGGCCGCGATTGTCCGGCTGGCGCCGCGCTGATATCAGGCTTTTGACGCGCCCATATACCAGTCGTCGCGGTTAAGCGGCAGATGATTGCCGGCAGCTTTGCCGTTCACAGTTTTGTATAGCAGCGCTTGATGGATCGAATTGTAGCCAGATTCAAACGCCCAGCGCGCGCCTGCCAGGTATATGCGCCAGCGCCGATACCCGACCGGACCCAGCATATCCAGAATCTTCTTCTCATGCGCCTCATATCGCGACAGCCAATTCTTCAGCGTCAGCGCATAGTGCTCGCGCAGGCTTTCCACATCGCGCACCTCAAATTGCGCCTTTGCCGCCACATCTAGCACGCAAGCGATATGCTGGCTGTCCCCATCCGGGAAAATATACTGCTGAACGAAAGAGTCCTTGGCTTGGTACTGTGGAATTTGTGGCGCCTGAAACAAGGTGATGCCGTGATTCAAGAAGACGCCGCCCGGCTTCAAGAGTCGATAAGCTTTCTCGAAGTAAACGCCCAGATTCTCCCGCCCAACGTGTTCAACCATGCCAATGCTGACGATTTTGTCGAATTGCTCGTTTTCATTCACATTGCGGTAATCGAGCAGCTCCGCCCGACAGCGTCCCGCAAGTCCAGCAGCCTCGATCCGCTCGTTAGCCAACGCCAGTTGCTTTTCCGCCAGCGTGATACCCAGCGCCTCGACGCCGTAATGTTGCGCCGCATGCATGATCAAGGCGCCCCAACCGCAGCCGATGTCCAGCAGGCGATCGCCCGGCCGCAGCCTCAGCTTGCGGCAGATATAATCCAGCTTTCGCGCCTGCGCCACTTCGATGCTTTCTTCCGCGTCTTTGAAATAGGCACAAGAATAGACCATCTTTTCATCAAGCCAAAGTTGATAAAACTCGTTCGAGACATCGTAGTGGTATTGGATGGCTTGCATATCGCGGTTTTCTGAGTGGTGATGTCCAGATAGATGGGCAATCTGATCATTGGTTCTCGTTTCATGCGAGGGCAAGCGCAGCAGCTTCGGTGCAAAACGCAAGCTGTCCGTCCAGCTCCAGCCCTCCCACAAGAAACGCGCCAGATCAATGGCTTCGTACATATTGCCTTCAATCTCAAAGTCACCGAACATATACGCTTCGCCTAGTTTCCGCTCCGTCGGCGGGAAAAACATCTTGCGCAGCGCAGCAGGTCCCGTCAGCACAATGGTGAAGCGGTGTTCGGTCGTTCCTCTCGGTTCCCAGGTCGTCCCGTCCCATAGCCGGATGGCGAAATCGCGACCGGGATAATCGGCAAACACTGCTCTTAGCAAATCCAGCGTATCTGCGACATGACTATCTCGCGTCAAGACTCGTAATTCAACCATTACAAACCTCCGTTTCTTACTGTGCCGGGGAATGGCGTCGACGGGGAACAGGCAATCGCGGCTCCTGTCTATTGAACAAACCTCGACATCACGCCATGCTAGCGGCTTGCAAATTCACGTGTTTGCACCGTAGCAGTTTGTGCCGCCTAGCGATTTGCGCGCCATTATAACAACATTGGCAACGATGCGCTAAACCTGACGTATATTGCATTGGATACTCACATGGGCTGCCTTGCATGAGCGCAATAACCCACGCGGACGACGACCTGCAGTTGCTCGTCGTCGCCGACATCCTCTTAAACCGCGCCGGCTTGACCGCAATTCTCGAGGAACGCGGTTGCTTTGTAGCGGCGCAAGTCGATGGCTCCGACTTGCAGCGAGATATCGACCGCTACCAGCCGGATGCGCTCGTCGTCGATATGGGCTGGGAGCGCGATACCATGTTCAGGCGCCTGCGCCAGATCGAGAGCGAATTGCCCGTTCTGGCGATCGTCAGCGAGGACGAACACGATTCGCTGATCACTGTGCTGCAAGTCTTGCGTGTTTTTCCGCAATTCGCGTTGCTGCTTCGTAACAGCGATCCTGATTCCATCGTCGCCGCTCTGGACGCGCTCGCTGCTGGCTTGTCCGTCATCGACCCCCGTCTGACCGGGCTGCTTGGCGCGCCCGCTCGCATCCAGCAGGAGTCGTTTATCAACCCCTTGACCGCGCGCGAAAACGAAGTATTGCAGCTCCTGGCGCGCGGACTGACCAATAGAGCCATCGCCCTGGAGCTGGGCATCACGCAACATACAGTCAAGTTTCATGTCAACGCCATTATGAGCAAACTGGATGTACAGAGCCGTACTGAAGCGGTGGTGCGCGCCACACAAATAGGCATGATCGTTCTGTAGCTGAGCAAGCAGTTAGGCATGACACCCGCTTGACATATGTGGCATCATAACCGGCACAGCGGACTGCGTGGACAGGAACCCACATGAATGTACTGGTCACCGGCGCCACCGGTTTTGTCGGCTCCCATCTTGTGCGCCTGCTCTGCGAAGCCGGGCATTCTGTCCGTGTTCTCTACCGCTCAGAGAAGAAACTGAGCCTGCTTGCCGGCTTCGAATTCGAAACTGCTCAAGGCACGCTCTCCGATACCGTCGCTCTCGAGCGCGCTTGTGCCGGCTGCGAGATCTTGTTTCACGTCGCCGCCAAAGCCGATTACTGGAAAGATGACGACCGCGATGCGCTCTGGCGTATCAACGTGGACGGTGCCCGGAATATCCTGGCCGCTGCAAGATCCGCCGGAATTCGCCGCGTCATCTTCACCAGCAGCGCTTCCACCATAGGCATTCGACCGGGCAGCCAAAGCGCCGATGAAACCGATGCATTCAACTTGCCGCCGGAATGCTTTTGGTACGCCTATACGAAAGTTAAGGCGGAGGAAGTCGTCGCCGAGTTCGTCGCCGATGGCATGGATGTGGTGACGCTGAACCCGGCTGTCATCATTGGTCCCGGCGACATGAACGCCATTTCGGGCAGCTTCATCATCGAGTCGGCGCGTTTTCAATGGCTGGCGCCGATGTCATCTGGCGGCTTGTCGGTCATTGATGTGCGCGATGTGGCGCGCGCCCATCTCAACGCCATTGAGCGCGGTCGCAGCGGTGAGCGCTACATTCTCAGTACGGCCAATTTGTCTTATCGCGAGTGGTTCCGGCTCATCGCGGCTGCCTGTGGTGTCCGCCCGCCGCTTATGTCCACGCCCGATTGGCTGCTCGAGCCGACCGCGCGCTTCATTGACCTGCTGCGCCGGCTCGGCATACAGACGCCGATGGATGCCAACCAGACCCGTCTAGGCAGTGCCCATGTCTACTTTGAAACCAGCAAAGCCAGCCGCGAACTTTTCACACCGCAGATCGAAATCGAAACCAGTTTGCATGACACATGGGAATGGTATCGACAGAATGGCTACATCAAACGAAATCTGCTTACTCGCCTCATAGGGTCACTCTAGCGAGTCAAATGCGTGGACTTTGGTTTCCCACGTGGTAACGCTCTGCAAAAACGTCAATTACCGGCAAATTATGCGGCAGTCCCTCCCTTTTTATGGGGGAGGGATATAGGGTGGGTCAGGTGCTGGCGCGCGCCACCAAATCTTCAAACAGCGGCAGCGCCTGTTCAAGCATCCGCTCCGGATGAAATTGCACGCCAATGACCCGCCCGTCAGCCGATTCTATCGCCTCAATCACGCCATCCGCAGTCCGTGCCGACACGCTTAAGCCGGCGCCAACATCCGCAACCGCCTGTATATGATGAGTATTGGTCGTCATATGCTCTGCCTTGAGGATCGACCTTAATCGACTGGACGGCGCAATCTGAATCTTATGTCCACTTGCGCCGCGATCGGCGCTATGTAATCCGGCTGCCGCCTGCGCTTGCACATCGCCATAGATCGTGCCACCCGTCATCGCATTGGCGAATTGCATGCCGTAGCAAATGCCGAGGAAAGGGCGGTCGGCCATAGCGCGATATATCAGCTCGTCACTTTGGTCGCGCTTTTCATCCACCGCCGGCAAGTCAAACGGCAGCGCGCCAATCAAGCCGCGCGTGATACCCGGTCCGCCGCTGATGATCAACCCGTCGAGAAGCGTAGCGAATTCTTGTGCAGTCTCGCTTAGCTCAAAAACCGGCACCATGATCGGGATGCCGCCAGCCGCTTCCAGCGCCCGCGCATAACGGACGTCAAGCGTTTGCCGCCCAGCTTCAAAACTTGTCGTAATGCCGATCCGCGCTTTACCGCTCATACGATTCGACTAATGGGGGAGATAGGGCATGTCAGACATTTTGCCGACGAATTGCGGCAATTTGCGATGCCCCAGCATCTGTCGGATTGCGTGCGCCTCGCCAAGATGAAACCAGTAGTGGTAAATGGCGCGATGGAGCATCGTACCGATCGTTTCTTCCAAGGGTTCGCCCTTCCAAAGGAAGTGCTCTTGCAGCTTTTCGGTGGTAAGCGTATCCAGGAAAAGGTCGGCATTCGCTGTGACCTCGCGCCAAGCCGCCCACATATCGTCAAGCTTGGGCACCGAAGGTGGGCTGCCGAAACCGCAAACCTTGCGCAAATCCGGCAGGATCACCTTTCCCTGCGCCAGAAAGACGAAAAACTGATTCTCTTGCGCCGCTAAATGTCCGATGATCCAGCTGATGCAATTCATCTGACCATGCCGCACGTAAGCATCTTGCAAGCTCAAGCCGTCCACACAGCGCAAGAATTCGCCCCGCGTAAAGCGTAATTGCTGCACCATCGGATGTGCCATAAGTCGTTCCCTTCCGCACAGTTCTGACGGGTTAGAGACTGATGATAAGTCTTGACTGTCTCAATTCAAATGGACCAAGGCGGCGACACCAGAGGTCCTCAGCAACAGCGTAATGCCTGAATTCTCTGCAAGGTCGCCCCGCCATCGGCGACGGGAATCTCGCCGACCGAAAGCAAGCCCGGCCGCGCCCCTGCCGGAATGCAGCAGTCACCCGCATCGGCGATTCCGGTGATGCAAACACCCGTCTCCGGCAGGTTCAATTGCACGTCTCGCGCCGCTTCCCAATCGCCGCAAAGCGCCGCCGCTATCGAGCGCACTTGTTCATAACCGGTCGCCATCAAGAAGGTCGGTGCTCGCCCGTAACTCTTCATGCCGACGATATAGAAGTCCTTTTCCGGCTGTCGCAATTCTGCCTCGCCATGCGGCCGAACGGTACCGCAGCTATGCAGATTGGGGTCGATCAACGGCGCCAGGCTGCGCGTGGCTTCCACAGCCGGATCCAGATCCAGGCGCAATTCGCGCAAGTAATCCAGCTCCGGCTGAGCACCCGTGCAGACGATGATTTCGTCGGCGTAAATGCCTTGCATCGCGCCCTCCATTTCGCCGCGAACACACAGGCCTGCGCCCATCGATGCCACTTCCGTGATGGAGACGGGCGCCACGATCTGCAGCGCGCCAGCGTCCACCGCCGCTTTGATCCGTAATCCCAGCTGGCCGCGAGCTTGCAAGGCGTCGTTGTCCCCGCCGCCATAGACCTTTTGCAGATTGCTCCCACGCATCACCCAAGTGACTTCCGTCTGCTGATATTCCTCTCTTAAGCTGATCAGGTCAAGCAGGGCGTTGATCGCCGAGTGGCCGCTGCCGACGACCATCACCTTTGAGCCGGCATACCGACCCCGCTCGCTTCCAAGGACATCAGGAATTCCATAAACCAGGCGCTTGCGCAAGCTCGCTTCGCCAAGTGCCGGCAAGCCGTTCGCGCCCAGCGGATTAGGCTTGTGCCACGTTCCCGAAGCGTCAATCACGGCTCGTGCCTTGATCAGCGCCTCACCACCATCGTCGCTTATCACATGCAGTTGAAAGGGCGACGTATCACGCGCGCGGTCTTTCATCTTGTCATGGTTGAGCCGGCTGATGGCCATTACCCGTGTGCCAGTCCGAATCACGTCGCGCATCATCGGCAAGTTCGCAAGCGGCTTAAGGTAACGCTCGACCAGTTCCGCTCCCGTTGGCAATTCATCCCGCGGAGGCATCTGCCAGCCGGTACTCTCCAGCAGCCGCACAGAAGCCGCGTCAACATTGAACTCCCAGGGCGAAAACAATTGCACGTGACCCCAGTCAAGCACATTGGCGCCGACCGCCTCGCCTGCTTCAAATACAGTGACATTCTCGCCGCGTTCCAGCAGATGCGCCGCCGCCGCCAAGCCGACCGGTCCGCCACCGATAATCACCACTGGCAATTGAGTCATTGTGTCACCCTTTCTTGCTTGTAGCTTACTCATGCAACTTAATAAGATTGATGCCTTTTGCTGGTCGAAGTCTTACTTGGGGAAACTACACACTTTGCTTTTTGTGTAACAGGTGGTTAGAAAACGGTGTGGCGCGTTGTCCACTCAATAACCCAGCTTCAACGCCACCTCCTCCAAGCGGTCGGTCGGACCGATAAGCGTCACCTCATCGTCTAGATGCAGATTGGTATAGCCATGCGGCACAATCGAATGCCCGCGCCGGACGATCGCCATCACTAGCACGTCGTCCGGCAGGATCAGCTCGCGCAGATGCAAGCCATCCACGCTCGGATCGGTGATCGTCACCTGAATCACATCGTGATCCGGGTCATCCTCAAAGACCATAGCCGCCAGCTGTGGGGCCCGCACAAAGTGATCCAACAGATGCACCATCGCATTCGCCGGGTCCAGCACATGTACACCCAACTCGCGGAAGTCCTCCACCAAGTTGTAGGCATTGAGCCGCGCGATTTGTCGTGTAATGCCGAACTCTTCGTAGAATATCTGGCAGAGTTTCAGGCTCTCGGCATCGTCCTGCAGTAATGTGACCGCGACCTCCGTCTTCGGCTCGAGGATTTGCCGCAAGCCCTCAGCCGTGACTTCCGGCAGCCAATGCTCGTGCCGCAGCCCGTCGCTCGCCGGCACGCTCGAGACATGCGAATGATCGATATCCACCAGCTTTACCCGCCAGCCATGCGACAAGAGGCGTTCCGCCAACTGCCGCGATTGGCTCTCGATGCCGACAATGACGACATCAAGGATTTCGTCTGCTCGGATGGCTTTCGGCAGATGCGATTCACCCACCAGCCGGATGGCTAACTTGAAGAAGGGTGGTCCCGCTAGTTGACTAATGACGATCACCGCCACCATCAGCGTGGTAAAGTCGTTGCCCAGCGCCGGGAACTCGATCGCGACCTCCTTCGCCAAGCCCAAGCCAATGCCCGCCTGCGTAACGTAGGCCATCCAGGTTAAACGATTGAACTGCGCTGGATCACCTGCCGCGGCCCCGCCAACGTAGCTGCCCACAAATAGCGCCAACAGGCGAACAGCGAATATGAGCAAGGCTACAGGTAAAAGCGTCAGCACGATCCCGATATCGAGCGATTCACCGATCAAAGTAAAGAAGATGACAAATACAGGCGTCTCCACTTGATGCAGCAAGTGACGCAGTTCACTGCGGTAGGGACTGCGGTTTGTTATCCAGAAACTCGCGACCATGCAAATCAGCAGCGGCTCGAAGAGCAGCTCGAAGGGCAGTTGCTCATGGCTGAAATGACGCAACTCGGTGGATAACACAAAGACCAGATAGCCGATAATCAGTATCGGCGGGATCTTAAGCCAGTCTTCGAGATGCGTGCGCAGTATCAGTGTGAGCAACTGTCCGACCAGGATGCCCAAGCCAATCGACGCCAGAATCTCAAATGACACCAGGACAATAAAGCCGAGGTCAAATTGCCTGCCTGTTAGCAGCGTGGCGGCAATGGACGCAGCCAGCGCGAAGAGCACGACGATCAGCACATCCAGCACCAGCGTCACACCGAGCACTGTCTTGGTAAATGGACCGCGCGCACGCATCTCGTTGATGATCGCGATCGCCGAAGATGGTGAACGCGCCGCCATAATCGTACCCGCTAGCAGCGCCGTCGCCAATCGACCAGCCGTCGACAAACCCTGCATAAAGGGAATATGATCAGCCAGCAGCATGATCGCGATTCCACAGAAAATGTAGATGGCGATGATCTGCGCCAGCGTACTCCAGCCGATGCTGCGGAAGCGCCCGCGTAGCTCATCCAGCGCCATCTCGCTGCCCGCGGCGAAGGCGATGAACGCGAGCGCGGTCTCATCCAGAAAACGCAGCGCCTCAACATTCATTGCTTCTATGAATTGAAATATGAAGGGACCCGCGAGGATGCCCGCCAGCAGATAACCGCTGATCAATGGCAGATGAAAACGCGTCGCCAGGCACCCGATCTGAAACGCCGCCAGGGCGGTGAAGAGGAAACTGGCGAGCGAAAACGCCAGAAACTCGATATCCAAAGTCCAGTCCTCAGTTTAGACGGGAAACAACGATGCCGTTCAGAAAGCACGCCTATTTTAGCAACTTACAGCTAACTGTACAGTCTTTGCAGATGGCGCGACGGGCTGCGTATTATTCGGCTGAAGGAGCGTCTTTGTGCCGCCTCTCCAAGTCCGCTGCCAGCCGGCCCATGATCAATACGGTCTGCCGCAAATCGGATGGTGTGGTACGTGGATTGTTAGTAACCAGGCGCATGACCGTTCTCCGACCTTAACACAAATGGGCGACAGCAATGCCACGCAGACAGTGTGCGAATTTAAGCAACCTGCGGCTAACCTTACATACTTTGCCGACGGGTACTCTAATCCAACGCCGGTGTTTCACGTAGCTGCGCTTCCAATTTCGCCGCCAGCCGTCCTATCAACTTAATGGTCTGCTCTAAATCTTCCGGCGTCGTTCGCGGATTATTCGTGCACATCCTCAAGACGGTTTTTTCGCGCAATTGCGTTCCCGAAGCGAAAGCGAATCCATCTTCCAGCAGCTGTCCCACCAAGTCATGCGTCACCTGGTTTGCCAGCGCTTCATTGTCATCCGCGGGCTTGTAACGAAACGTCACAATCGCCATCTGCGCCGGCGTCGCAATCTCCCAGCAGCCTGCTTCGCGCAGCAGCGCCTCCGCCAACTCCGCATTGTCGAATCCCGCTGCGACCGCCTGACTGATGGCATCCAAGCCGAAGACCTTGAAGCTCATCCACAACTTCAGCGCCCGAAATTGTCGCGTCAGCTGCAGGCCTTGATACATAAAGTTGATCTCTTCACCTTCAAGCTGCACATCCTTCAAGACTTCCGATGTCTCCTTGAATGTCAGCGGGAGCCAGCGCCGATCGCGCACGAGTACCACGCCGCACTCAATCGGCTGGAAAAGCCACTTATGCGCATCAAGCGCCAGCGAATCGACCCGCTCCAGTCCTTTCAAAGCTCGCTTGCCAGGCTCAGTCAGCATGGCCGGCGCGCCATATGCGCCATCCACATGCAGCCACAAATCCTCTTGCAGGCATAGATCCGCCAGCTCATCAAGCGGATCAACCGCACCTGTATTGGTCGTGCCAGCGCTGGCGATGACACAGAAAGGCTTTCGTCCCGCCGCCCGATCCGCCGCTATCGCCTCCTGCAAACGAACAGGCGAGAGCCGGAAGTCCTCGTCGCTCGGGATCTTGCGAAGTTGATCGGGCGTGAAGCCCAGCACCCTGAGGCCGCGCGATATTGCGAAATGAATCTGATCTGAACAATAGGCCACAGCGCCGTTCATGTTGCCATTAAGGCGTATTTGCCGCGCCACCGCCAGCGCCGTCAGGTTTGCCACTGAACCACCACTGACAAAAGTTCCGCCTGCTTCCGGCGTAAAGCCGAAGATCTGTCGCAGCCAATCCACCGTCAGCCGCTCAACCTGCGCCGCGCCCGCTCCCTGCAGCCACACAGCATTGAATATGTTGTAACCCGCCGCCAGCGTATCCGCCATCACGCTGACAAAATTATTCGCCAGCGGGATATAGGCGAAGAATCGCGGATGATCGACGTGATTGGTCGTATCAACGACCTGTCGGTCGAATTGCTCCAATACCTCGCGCCAGGGTGTCCCTGCTTTCGGCAGCGGCTCGCGCAATATCGCGTCAAGCGCGTCATGATCCAGCTTGTTCGCCACCGGTCGGTCCGAGCGCGTGTCATAATAGTCAATCAGCGTGTCGATAATGTGATAGCCGAACTCACGCATCTCTTCGCGGCTGAATTGAAGCAACTGTCGTTCGCTCATCGGCGCTCAATCCTCATTCAAATGATCGCATTCAAAGCGATTATGACCAGGACGCCCATGGCTACACGGTTGAGCAGCGGCTTGGAAAAGCGGTTGCCGATGAGCACGCCGATGCGAGTGCCCGCGAATATCAACGGCGTCAAAACCAGCGCCATGAGGATCGTATCGAGGCTCATAGTTTGCGAAAAGAATAGCAGGAGCAGCACTTGCACCGGCGCGTTGAGCAGGAACAGTGTCATCGTGAACGCGCGCGCCTGCTGCGCCCGGAAATTGCGCGTCGTCATCCATAAGACCAGCGGCGGTCCGCCCATCGCCACCAGCCCCTGCAATATGCCGCTGATACTGAAGGCGGCGATCGAAACGGCGACCGGCAAGTCACGTTGGTCCCGCTGCCGGGCGAGCGCGCGAACGATCACTCCCAGTAAGATACCCGCGCCCACCAGCCTCTTAACCTCAACCGCATTCATATTCTCGATAGTCAGCAGAAAAAACACGCCTATCGCAACGGTCAGAAATCGCACGATCGCCGCTAATTTGACGTCAGCCCAGGGGATATGCGCCCGCAGTTGATAAACGCCGAACATCACTTGAATGCCAATGGAAAGCGTAGTGAGCGCGACCGCCTGCGCCAGACTGAAGCCGGCTTCGACCAGAAGCGGTACCGCAATCATGCCCAGCGCAAACCCAATCGTGCCTTGCACGACGCTGCCGCCAAACATAATGATGCCCGCTAGTATCAGCGACATGCTCTGCCCCAATCCGCCGAGGACTCGCCCAGCGCAGTGTCACACAATCGACCGCTTTGCACAAGTACCGTAGACTGTCCTTATTGTGATCGCGTGAGTGCCGACTTTAACAATTTCGGGACGCCGATAGCGCCGGCAGTTAAGCCATTTGACCTGTCAATCCGTATATGACAAGGACACAGTGCAATCGCCATGTGTCAAAATCGTGTAAATAATTCTGACGGCGAAGGCATATTCGCGAAATCGGCGCTACAATCGAAGTATTCCAAGACGAAAGGAGCCGGGCAGAGCAGCCGTAATGCGACCGCTTCGCCCAATAGATATGGATAAAAGAGCCATTGCTGAGCTAACAGTGAGTGAGCTGGAGGAATTGATCAAGCGGACAGTCAAAAGTTCGGTTGCCGAGGTCATGATCGAATTCGCCATCGAAGCCGATGTTGAAGCGCAAGTGGCGTACGAGGCTGAAATTAACGACATGCTGCGGAATGAAATGCAGTCCTACGGTACTTTGTCTGCCGCCGCTCAGATCACCACACCCAACATAGACGATTAATCACCCTGACTTGGCATAATCCGACATGATCGACAAGTCAATGAAAGAGGGAAATAATGCACGTCTGGGATGCCATACAGCGTAAGCGTGCCATCCGTCAATTCCGCGACGAGCCGCTGCAGCCAGACCACATCGAGCGCATTCTCAACGCTGGCAGGCGCTCGCAAAGTTCCAAAAACAGCCAACCCTGGCATTTCATCGCCGTCGAAGACAAGGCGCGTCTCGCGCAGATTGCCGCGCTAGGCAATGGTATGGGCCATGTCTCCGGCGCCGCGCTCTGCATCGTAATAGTCGTGCCGATCGAGAATGAACGCACACTCTGGCATTTCTTTGACTCGGGCCAGAGCGCTGCCTACATGCAATTGGCAGCCACCGAAATCGGGGTCGGCTCCTGCCTCGGTACAATCTACCAACCCGACGAAGCGCGCGATCTGCTTGGCATACCCTCGGATCATCAGTCGCGACTGGTGATTTCCTTCGGTTATCCCGCCGATGCCGACTCAGCGAGTCAACCGCTCAAAGCGGGTGGCCGCCGCCTGTTTGACGATGTCGTGCATAGGGAGACATGGTAACCTCGCCCAACGTCACAGGTTGGCCTGGAGGCATCTCCGCTATGGCAGAAGTTGAAGTCAAGGCGAGTACAGAAGAGACGACCGCCACAACTCGCTTGGCTGCTCGACCCCGACGCCTGCGCCTTTCGCCGTCAATTAGGCGCATGGTGCGCGAAACGACCCTGAGCCCGGACGATCTCATATTCCCGCTCTTCGTCCGCCACGGCGAGGATATGCATGTCCCCATTGGCTCCATGCCCGGGCAATTCCAGCTGACGCTCGACCGCCTGCCCGCCGAAGCCAAGGCAATCGCCTCACTAGGCATCCCCGCGGTGATCCTCTTCGGCATTCCCGCGCATAAGGACGCTTGCGGCAGCGACAATTTCAACCAGAACGGCATTATCCCGCGGGCGATTCGTATCATCAAGGAGGCGGCGCCATCTCTTGTAATCATCTCCGACATGTGCTTCTGCGAATACACCGACCATGGACACTGCGGCCTTGTCAACACGCCGGAAAGTCGCCACTTTGATCCCAATCTGCCGCTCGGCTACCTGCTAAATGACCCGACCTTGGAGTTGCTCGGCCGCGCGTCTATTGCCCATGCTCAGGCCGGCGCCGATATCATCGCGCCTTCCGGCATGATCGACGGCATGGTCGCCACCATCCGCGCCGCTCTCGATGCGGACGGCAACTCGCATGTCGCCATCATGAGCTACGCTGCTAAGTACGCAAGCGTATTCTACGGTCCCTTTAGGGACGCGGCCGAAAGCCCGCCGAGCTTCGGCGATCGCAAGCAATATCAACTTGACCCGGCTAATCGGCGTGAAGCGCTCAATGAAATAGCCCTTGATGTCGATCAGGGCGCCGACATGCTGCTCTTGAAGCCGGCGCTGCCCAGTCTCGATATTCTGTGCGAGGTTCGCCGCAAGTTCGACCTGCCGCTTGCCGCCTACCAGGTCAGTGGCGAGTACGCCATGATTCACGCTGCAGCCGTCCAGGGCTGGCTGGACCTTGAAGGCGCCGCCCTCGAGAGCCTCACATCCATCAAGCGCGCCGGCGCCGATATGATCATCAGCTACTTCGCCAAGGACGCGGTCAAGTGGCTCTAAGCGCCCTGATCCCCGCCCTTCGTCAACTGAACAAGAAACCAGCCAATTGCTACCGCCATTCTCGACAGTGATGCGCTAGGCATGTTGCGCCGCTCATGATAAGTTAGGCTCATCATAAGGAAGGCCGCTCCGTCTTTGCCAATGAAGAACTTGTCTAAGGCTCTGCACCATCATCTTCACTTCATCATCATCGTCCCCTTGCTCATCATCGTGATGACTTGGCCGACATTCATCCGCATCTTTGAGCCGGCCACCCTGCCTACCACGCCCGACATAGCAATGAAGTTCTGGGATGCCTGGTATGGCAAATTGCTATTTGGCGGACAGGAAGAATTCTACTTCACGGATCTTATATTCTATCCAAATGGCGTCTCCCTCGCCTATCACAACTTCAGCTTACCGCACATGCTAGTCTTTGGCGCACTTCAGGATTTATCGCCGTCGCGGAACGTATATACCCTTACCAGTTTGCTGATCATTCTCGCAAACATAATGGCGGCATACGTTTTCTTGCTTCATTTGTTGCGCAACAAGTGGATTGCGCTGGCCGGCGCGATTGTCTTTGGCTTAAATCCTTATGTAATCAACCATCCATCTCACCCAGATCTAAGTTTCGTCGCTACCATTCCTCTAGCGCTATATGCTTTTCATCGCGGGATTGCTGATCGGCGTCTGTTGTGGATGACGGTTTCGGGTATTCTGGCCGGGATTACTGCTTTCATCGGTATGTATGTTTTCGTCTGTCTGCTGATAATCTTGGGTTTCTATGCACTATTTTGGGCGTCAAGGTCTCCTCGAGATCCGCACGTCTGGAAGGGCATCTTGCTGCTGCTAGTGGTTGCCGGGGCAATCAGCATGGTACGCATTTATCCGATGATGGCGGACGCGCAGATTCTACGCGACGTATTAGATAAGAATCGCACAAACCAGCGCAATGCCGACTTGCTTGTTTTTCTCGTGAATTCGCGACATCCATTCGCTGACCAGGTCTTTACCTCCGTATTCAACCGAACGCCGCCCGCTATCCAAAGCGACGGCTATCTCGGCATTCTTCCTCTCATCCTGGTTAGCCTGAGTTTCTTGCGTGCTGGCTCTCGCCGAGCAATGGTTCCTTGGTTGGCAGCGGCGCTTTCCTTTATCATCTTGCGTTTGGGATCGGTACTTACGATTGATGGGCATACGTATTCGAATGTTCTTTTGCCAAAATATTACCTGGCCAACTTGTTTCCCTGGGTTTTCCAGGCTTTCTGGGATACCAGTCATTTTCAGATCGGAATTCTGTTACCGTGGGCCGTTTTGTTCTGTCAAGGCATCAGCAACCTATTTTTGAATTTCACTCCTCGCAAACGCGTAATATCAGTCGTAATTATTCTGTTACTGGTTGAATTCGAATTCTATCAAAATCCCAATGCGCAAGCCCCGGTGATAGCGAATCCTTTACAGTGGATAGAATGGCTTGGAGCTGAAGAGGATGAAGATAGCATCCGTTTGATTAATCTGCCGATGGGCCGCGTCTACTCGAAGCGATACGGATATTTCCAGACATTAAACGGGTATCCGCATGTCGAAGGGCTTGCGTCTCGCACTCCGGCAGGAGCTTACGATTACATCAACCAGAGCTTTCTTCTGCGTTCCTGGCGCGTCCTTAAGGGCGCTCACTGCCTCCCCGTAAACCGCGATGATTACATGGCTAATCTGGACCAGCTCGTCGCCGACGGCTTCACGCACGTTATCTTGCATCACGAGGGCGTAAATCTCACAACTATCGTGCAAAGTTTTGCTAAAGTGCCTATTTCATACGAAGACGAAAATGTCACAATTTACCGCGTAGCCAACCTGCGCCATAGTTGTTTCAGCACCGCAATTCTTAGTCGCGGAACCTTGAAGGAAATGAAGATGGATTCGGACTTAGCTTCGATCATCCCGCACGAAGGCACGTCAGTGCTGAGTATTTACCCCGATGTGATTTTGCCGGGACAACTCTATAATTACTACTCGGCAATTGCCAGTAGCCTCAACAGTCTGTTTCCGCTGGATGTTGAAGACTTAAACGGTGCTTCAGCGTCGAGCCTAAGAGGTCAGATGCTTGATCCGAACACGGCGCTCGCGGCCAACAGCGTCATCCTCTTTGCCTACGATCCGCGAGAATCTGACGCCGGTCTTGTTGACACTTACGGTGACTGGGTCTCCCACCACTTCAAATCCTGTGGGCGAGTAACCGAAACCGAAGACACCGTCATCGAATACTTCCTGTATCTCGACTTTCCCTGTGACCTCGCTATCACCGACCAGCCCTTCGCGGTCCTTTATGACAACGGCATCCAGCTTGGAAACCTCCTGCCTATCCGGAACGAGAATGCGATTGATCTCTACTTCCTGTGGAAACGCTTGCCAGAAGACAGCCATTCGGTCTCGATTCAGTTCTTCGACTCCGACGGCAATAAAGCGCTTGGTCAGGACTTCGTCATCGGGCTTGAGCCAGTTGCCCATCATCGCATCGAAATGTCAGCTTTGCAGCCAGGGGACTATCAAGTGAAGATGATTGTTTACAACTTTGAAACTCGCATCAGCGTACCCGGTACTGTGATCGGCAGTGATTCCAGGTTTGAGCGCGTACTGGAATTCGAGCAGATAACTGTCAGGCCTTAACGGCGCGTATCGGCTTTTGTCAACTTGCTTGCTGTACTACAATACATTTTCCTTTGTATCGATCAATAGGCTTGACCAAGTATACGAGCGCATGAAAACCGCCACCCGTACGCTACGCAATCACCTCCACTTCTTGATTATCGTCCCGCTTTTCATCATAGTGATGACTTGGCCTAGCTTCGCCTATGTCTTTGATACCGAGACCTACTGGCTGCCTAATGACGGCAAAGACATATACATGAAAATGTGGGATGCCTGGTACGGCGGGCTGGCGCTCCAGGGCAAGGCGGATTTCTTTTACACTGACTTGCTCTTTTATCCGGATGGTTTGTCTCTAGTCACCCATAACTTCAGCCTGCCCCAAATTATCATCCAGTCGGGGCTGCAAGTCTTTTTGCCGCCGCCGAATGCGTTCAACCTCTCGCGTCTTCTGCTCGTATTTCTGACGATCGCCTCAGCGTACCTCTATCTGGTCTACCTGTTTCGAGATAGATGGATCGGACTATTCGGAGCGACTGTGATTGGGGCTAGCGGCTTCGTCATGGCGAGGCCGCAACATCCGGAAATCGCTACATTGGCGACGTTGATTCTGGCTCTCTATTTCTTTCACCGCGCACAAGTGGAACGTCGACCAGGTTTCATGCTTCTGTCCGGCTTATTCTTGGGCGCAACCGCTTTCGTCGGTCTGTATGTGCTTGTCTGCCTCTGCATCTCTGTCGCGCTGTACATACTGCGTTTTGCCATCAGCCGGTGGCGGCAGCCGTCGTTTTGGCTCGGCTTATCCCTCTTTTCTCTAGCAAGCGCGCCATTCCTCTTTGTTCGCATATATCCCTTGGCAACTGAACCTGCTCTGCTGGAAGATGCGTTGAACCAAATGGCAAACATAGAGGTTCAATTTGACCTCATCGGAAACTTTATCAATCCACGTCACCCGATAACCAAACAGTTCCTAACGACCGAAAGCCGTCTCTTTTTGCAAGATGGTGGAACACGAGTTTTTCTAGGCGTTCTACCGCTATTTTTAGCGGTAATGGCCTTCGCCAAGGGCGATAATCGACGTAATAAGATGTTTTGGTTGGCTTTGACCTTGTGTTTTTTTGTTCTCCGGCTTGGTTCCACACTTTCCGTCAATGGCGTGATTTTCGAAAATATCTTTCTGCCGAAATTTTATCTGGAAAAGCTAGCGCCGCAAGTATTCGAAGCATTTTACCGCGTCAGCGATTTCCACGCAGGCGTGCTCTTGCCCTATGCCGTATTGACCTGCTATGGAATGAGCAGGCTCATGCAATTCACTCGTTTCCGCTATCGGCGCGGACTGCTTGTTCTATGCTTGGGAATCGTTGCGTTCGAATACTACCAACCACCTGAGCCGCAGATAATACTGCCAGAGCGGTTTTCGTTTATCACCTGGCTGCAAAGTCAGCCAAACCAGGAAGAGATCCGACTGATAAACTTGCCAATGGGCAGGGTGTCGAAAATCTATGGACTTTACCAGACCCTTAGCGCGTATCCACATGCCGAGGGTATCACAGCGCGTAGACCACCAGCCGCCGCCTTCAACTTCATCACTCAAAACCTCTTGCTCAGCAATTGGCGAAATGGCAAGATCATTAACTGCCTTCCGGGCAATCGAGACGAGTTCATCGCCGCCCGGAATCAACTGGCCGACGATGGCTTCACTCACGTGCTGCTGCACCACCACCTGATCTGGCGAGAAGATATTGACGCCAATTTCGTTAATGTCCCTGCCGCCTACAGCGATGAATTTATCAGTATCTATCACATGGAGGATCTCACAAAGGGCTGCGAAATGTCAACAATTCTGGGTCCAGGCGTCTCGAGGCACTTGAGCAGAATCTATGAGTCTGTCGTAGTTCCGCTGAATGGATCTTCTATTTTGAGTATGCACCCTTATCAAGTTGCCAATAACGAAGGAACCCTGCGCACTTATTCGGCGGTACTGTATAACTTGCACCGCTTCGTTCCGCTTAACGCCGATGATTTGAGCGGCACAAGCAAACCTAACCAGGAACAGCAGCAAAGCGAACCAGTTTCTGCTGTCGCAGCTAACAGCATCATAGTATTTGTCGAGCGACTGCAATCCAGTTCGCCAGGCGAGAATGAATCAATTAGGGATTGGCTCAATAGCCGATTCAAGTCCTGCAGACGCCTTCATAACGCGGACAACGTCGTCATCGAATACTTCCTGCATCTCGACTTTCCCTGTGACCTCGCTATCACCGACCAGCCCTTCGCGGTCCTTTATGACAACGGCATCCAGCTTGGAAACCTCCTGCCTATCCGGAACGAGAATTCGCTTGATCTCTATTTCCTGTGGAAACGCCTGCCAGAAGACAGCCATTCGGTCTCGGTTCAGTTCTTCGACTCCGACGGCAATAAAGCGCTTGGTCAAGACTTCGTCATCGGGCTTGAGCCAGTTGCCCATCATCGCATCGAAATGTCAGCTTTGCAGCCAGGGGACTATCAAGTGAAGATGATTGTTTACAACTTTGAAACTCGCATCAGCGTACCCGGTACTGTGATCGGCGCTGACGCGCGTTTCGACCGTGAGCTCGAAATCACAGGGCTGACAATAGAGTAGCGCTTAGCAGCGTCATTCAGCGCGGGACACGCTCTCGCCGCCGCTCGCCCGCTTTAGCAACCAATGCATCAAATAGCGCCTGCTGGCTTGCATCATGCTCAGCCGTTACTTCCGGATGCCACTGGACCGCGACTAACCAGGGATGCGCCGGCATCTCCAAGGCCTCGATAATGCCGTCCTCGGCGGACGCCACCACTCGCAAGCCCTCGCCCAATACCCTCACTGCCTGATGGTGACCTGATGAGGTGCAAAGTGCAGTCACCCCCATAACTTCCGCGATCAGACTGTCACCTGCTACATGCACATCCTGCATCGCCCACAAACCCTCCTCGTCGCGATGAATGTCCTCATCGCGGATATCGGGAATATGTTCATGCAGCGTCCCGCCTGTTGCCACATTCAAGACCTGCAAACCCCGGCAAATACACAGCAGCGGCGTCTCCCGCTCGACCAGCAGTTGCTGGACAAGCGGGATTTCGCTATGATCCCGTTCCGTGTCGACCGGCAAGATATGCGGGTTCCGCCGATCACCATCATATGCCGCCGGATCAATATCGGTTCCACCTGTCACCACCACTCCGTCCAACAGCGGTAAGATAGACTCCCACTCGCCACCCGGTGGTATCAACAGGGGGATGCCCCCGGCCCTGCGAACTGCATCAACGTAGGGCGCTGGCGTACTGAAGAATTCCTCGTAATGCCGAGACCTGATGTAACCCTCGCTACGGCCGCCCGTCGTGATGCCGATCACAGGTCTGCTCATGTTCATATCCTTGATGAAAATGCCTTGCCTCAGGAATCACCAATATAGTCGACGAGGCACGGCGCTACAACCTTCAGCCCTGCAACCGGAGGTCGCCTTGTCCGTATAATGTAGCAAATCAGCAGCTCATTCGTGCACCTTTCACGGGCGCTGTATTTCGCCTACACTGAGAGCAGTCTTTTCTGGAATGTATTCATGACTCATCGACTTCGCTTCTATTTCAACTATGCGCTGCGCAATATTCGCCGCGGCGGCCGCTGGACCACCTTGGCGATACTCTGTATCACCGCCGGCGTCGCCACCGTCGTCGCCCTGCGGTCACTCGGTCTAGCTGTCGGCGATACTCTGACGAACAATGTGCGTATCGAGGTCAAGGGCGATCTGCTGATCCGCAATGACAGCATAATGGGCGGTTTCGGCAGCAATGATCCCAAGGCCTTCACTGCCGAAGAGCTGCAAGCGCTGCTCGCCTGGGCTGGCTCCAAAGGCGCCAAGACCACGACTTTCATGAGCGGTCGCAATATGCAGATCACCAAGACCGACGCCAGCCAATTCGGCCGACCCAGCTTTATCGGCAGCAACTTCATTGATCCGCAGACTTACCCGCCCACCCATACAATTCGCGCCCTTGATCCGCCCGATGCGCCTCTTGCCGATCTCTTCACCGGTGGCAACGATGTTGTCATCAGCGATAACTTGGCAACCCAAAGTCAAATCAATGTAGGCGACATCGTGCGTGTCAGCGGCACCCAGGAGCCTTTCACCGTCCGCGGCATTGTCTCCGTTGCCGAAGAGAGCAGCGTCACTAATCTTCTCAACGCGTTCTTCGGTTTTGCCTATTTCGACCTTGCCAATGCCAAGCTCACAATCGATGAGGAATTCGCGCCCAACCGCATCGGCATCGTCTTCTCCGACACGCCCGATGAAGCCCAGCTTGACCTACTTGCAGCCGACGTCGAATCCCTTGTGCCCGGCGTCCGTTCCACCGATATCTACGACTTCCTGGAACGCTATGAAGTTGTCTCGCAGTATCTCAGCGACTTTGTTGTGGTGATGGGACTGGGCGCTTTGCTTATTGGGGGCGTCGGCATCATGAATACCATGCTCGTCTTGGTAAGGCGTCGCACCAACGAAATCGCCGCGGTCAAGACCTTCGGCTTACACGGACGCCAAGTTGCCGCTCTCTTCCTCACCGAGGGGCTGATGCTTGGTTTCATCGGCAGCCTCGTCGGCATCGTCGTCGGCATCGGTCTCAGCGTCATCGTCAACCAATATGGCGCAGTCGCGCTCCGTCAGCCGCTTATCTGGCAGATCTATCCCGAGGCGCTGGCCTTCGGCTTTACACTAGGTATGGTAGTCACAGCGATTTTCGGCGTCGCGCCCATCCTCACCGCCGTTAAAGTCCGCCCGAGCATCATCCTGCGTCCCAACGAAAACCACCTCGTCGCGCTTGGCATCTTGCAATCCATAATCTTGCTGCTCTTCGTCACCATCAGCCTGGGTCTTGTCGTCGGTCAAATCGTCCGGCCTTCATTCGAGCTGACAGCCAATCGCGCCGCCGAGTCGCCGCCGCCTGAGGACACTGATGCCAACGCCGAACTATCGGAAGTCGCCGAGTCCCGCCCCGGCGGACCACCATTCGCGCGAACAGACACAGTTCTGCCTTCTCCCTATGTTGTTGGCGTGATCGGCGTCGCCCTTGCCTTTGTCATATTCGCGCTGCTGATCGCCCTGCTTTGGCTGATCATATTCCTGATCGGCAAATTCCCCTCATTTGGTAAAGTCACCTTGCGCCTTGCACTGCGCAATCTCTCCACCAACCGCCTGCGCACTGCTATCACACTTTTAGCGCTGAGCGCCGGCATGTTCGCGCTGAGCGGCATCACTTTCGTGGGCGAGGGCACGCGCGAATTGCTCAACATCCAGCTCAGTCGCACCTTCGGCGGCAACGTACTGGTCTTTCCTTTCCCGGGCTTACCACAAAGCCTGATCCAGGGCGCCATCGAAAACGCCCTTGCGGACGTCGACATCGACTACCGCACCACCATTGACAACTACAGCGTGCAAGTCGCCAGCGTCAACGGAGTGGACATCAACGCTAATAATGACCTCGAATTCAGCGTTTGGCGCTCCGACAAGCCCGATGTCTACAGCGGTCAACCGCCGCTCGCCAAGGGACGCATGCTCGCGCTTGAAGATGCCGGACGGCCGCTAGTTGTCCTGCCCATTGACCTCGCCGCTGCTCTCGAAATCGAAGTCGGCGACCGCATCACGATTGATAGCGCCCCGGATCTCGACTTGGAAATCGTCGGCATACTCGGCAACGTCGATGGTGCGATATCATTCGGTGGATCTGCCGGTTTAATCCCTCCCGATGTCTTGCCCAATTCGTTCGCCTCTGAATTCACGCTCTACGCATTTCAAGTGCCCGATGCCGAGCTCAACCGCGCCTTAACCGAGCTATCCTCTGTGATTGTCGCGCTATCCATCGATGTGCAGTTCATCGACGGCCTGATCGGTCGTTTGATTGACCAATTCGCTGCTATACCTACAATCGTCGGCATGCTTTCGCTCTTCGCCGCTGCCGTCATCATGGCGAACACCGTGGCGCTGTCCACACTTGAACGCCGCCGGCAGATCGGCATCCTCAAGGCAATCGGTCTGAAGTCAGGCCGTGTCCTGCGAGTGATGTTCATCGAATCGAGCTTGGTCGGCTTGTTGAGTGCCGTCATCGGTATCGGCATCAGCGCCTTGCTCATCACTCTGCTGTCTTCTGCCGGCGGCATCACCATCCCCTTGCCGAGCGATGCCCGCTCTACCGCGCTTGCGCTTTTGATCGCCGCCTTGTTGATCGGCTGGACTGCCACTTTCCTCAGCGCTCGCGTGGCCCTCAACGAGCGGGTCATGAATGTGCTGCGCTACGACTAAGTCAGCGGGATCGTTTTCAAGCCGCCAATCGCCCGCCACGACCTCAAAAGCAACTGAATATGGACGCTGTTCGTGATACATTGACGGCATATCGATCAAAGCCATACGCTGTCCACTTGCGTGGAGCGTCGAGAGCCACAACATATGGAACGTCTTCCAGGAGACGAGCCCGGCTAGGGTCTCGTCGCATATGTCCTGCCCTGGTATTGTTCGCCGTCGCCGTCATCATGTTCCTCATTTTGCTCGGTCCCTCACTTGGCGATTTTGTCGCCGGCTTGCTCGAACTCATATCCCGTTGATCAGTAGTGATCCATCTTTTAGACACGTAGCGCAGTTAAGGCGGCGCGGCTTGATTGCCTAGTTGTTGAAGCTATGCTATATTTGCAGATAAGTGAACGCTCACTAATCATGCAGGCCTCAACACTTATCGCAGGAGTTTTCAAATGCCGTACAAACCTCATAACACAGAAGGGCAGGGTTTGGTCGAATACGCCCTTATTCTTGTACTGGTCGCGGTGGTCGTTATCGTCATCCTGGCACTATTGGGACCGGCAATCGGCAATATCTTAAACAACATCATCAATAGCTCGAACCCGACAATGACTCCGATCCCTACAGGGACGCCGGTTCCCAACGGCTAGCTCGATTCTGCACCTGACCATCCATGTGGACGGCTGCTGTGCCGTCCACTTTTTCTCTGTCACGCTCCAGGTTGCCAGCACAATCCAAAGTCAGAATATCAACCGCGCCACGCTTGCATCAGCGTAGCGCTCTCTTACCGTTCCGCAGAAAACCGGCTATACTTGCTCCAGCCCCGCGCAGAATTCGCACGATTCCTGGCGCAGTTATAGATTGATTATTGCATCAACTGAAGAGGACATCATATGATTCTGGAAGAACTTTCAAATGCTATCGGCGTCAGTGGCGAGGAAGAAGACGTCCGAAGTATCGTACTCGCCGCCATCCGCAGCCACGTCGCCGAAATAGAGGTCGATGCGCTCGGCAACCTGACTGCCACACAGCGCGGCACGACCTTCCCCGATTTCAGCGTCATGATCGCTGCGCACATGGACGAAATCGGCATGATGGTGACCGGCGTCGAAGCCAATGGCCTGATTCAGTTTACCAATGTCGGCGGTATTGACCCGCGTATCTTGCCCGGCATGCGCGTCAAGGTCGGCGCTAGACGGACGCCCGGGGTCATCTTATGGAAGCCGATCCACATGTGGCGCGATATGAAAACTGTGGCCATGGACAGCCTGCGCATTGACGTCGGCTCAAGCGACAAAAGCGCCGCCGAACCTGGTGATCGCATTGCCTTTGACGGGCGCTACGACCAACTCAGCGACAAGGTAGTGCGTGGCAAAGCATTTGACGACCGCGTAGGCTGTTCGATCTTGATTGATATCCTTAAGAATGGTCCCTATCCAGTGACCGTCGCCGCCGCCTTCACCGTACAAGAAGAAATCGGCTTGCGCGGTGCCCAAGTAGCCGCACAGCGTTTGCAGCCGGACGCCGCAATCGTCCTTGAAGGTACACCCGCGTATGATGTGCCCGATCCCAATCGCGAAGTAGACGCGGGCGATCTCTCGACCAATCCCGCCACCCGGCTCGGCGAGGGCGTGGTGCTGACCCTCGTCGACGGCAGAATGATATCCGACCCGCGTGTTTTAGCCTTCCTGCGCGAGACGGCGGCGGCGAATGGCATCCCTTACCAATTGAAAACAGTCGGCGGCGGCGGCACTGATGGCGGCGCTATCCACACCGCTCAAACCGGAGTGCCCACTATGACGCTATCAACACCCTGCCGCTATATCCACTCGCCGACAGCGCTGCTGAATCTTGATGACTACGGGCATGTGCTCAACTTGTCGCAGGCAGTTTTGAACAGCCTGACACCGGCGACATTCCGCCGGGCTTGAGACCTTAACTGTCTGGCAAATACAGTTCCTGCCCCACCGTCAGTCGATTCGGGTTGGAAAGATTGTTGAGCGCAATCAATTCATTGACATCCACGCGGTACTTTAGCGAGATGCTCTCAATCGTCTCCCCTGACGATACAACATGAATCCGCGGTCCCGGTGTCGGCGCATCAATGATTACCGTGTCGGTCGCTGGCACTGCGGTCGGCTCTTCTGGTTCAATTACTATGGGCGCGGGCGCTTCCGTCGGGCTTTCGGGTTCCGCGGTATATTCGCAGCCCGGCCTTAAGAGCAACTGGCCGATGTATAGCGCATCGTCCTCGATCTGTGTCGCATCCATGATCTCTTGCACGGTTGTGCCCCAGCTAAGCGACAGCCGGAACAAATTGTCTCCCGACTGCACCTGATAGACACATTCATGATTGGGGTCAAGCTCTTCCTCTAACAAAGGGACAGTGGGACGGACGAAAGGCGTAACCGTGAGTGACCGTGAGGTAGCCGCAAACGAGATCTCCGTTGACCGCTCAAGCGTCGGCTGCTCTACTTGGCCCGGAACTGTCTCCGGCGTGACGTATTCCCGCGGCGTCTCGGCGGATGCATCGGCGTCATCGCTGACCGTATCCCCGCCCAAATCAACAGCAGCTTCAATGCTGGTCGGCGTGGCGACGATCGCCACTTCGGCGCTATCGACCTGCTGGAAGGGTTCTTCCGTCTGACGATAACATGCGGTCAGCAACGGCGTACACAGCATCAGCAGGATGAGCAGTTTAGGCTTCATCGGGTCTCGCCCTCTCGCTCTGGATAAGAACTCATCCCTATTATATAGGCGTCACAAAAGTCAGGCTACTTGACTAGGAAGGGATTCTATGATGAGGGGAAGGACTCTTTGCGCCGCCTCTATTGACGCGCGCCTGCTGGCAGCAACTCCCAATTTGTTTCAAGCGATACTTCTGCCTGTCTGTCGAAGTTCCCGCGTGACAGGTCGTCTTCCGTTAAACGCTCCTGTATTGTCACCGTATTGTTCACGCTATCGTATTCAAGGATGATCAGCCTATCGTAGCTGATGAATTCCCGCGGCTTGAGCGGCGAAATGATACCATCTTCTGTAAGTCGAATCTTCGCCAGATTCCGCATTCCGTCGTCGTCGAACAGCACCGCATCAGCTCTTAAGTTTTCTATCTCATAATGCAACGCAAATACTCGCGGAAAGTTAATATCCCGCGGGTGAAGATACAGCTCTTCTTCGGCATCCCGGTCGGCAATCAGAAGAAAATAAGGCTCTGCGCCAGGAACGAATTCTGGAACGACGTCGTAGATTGCTTGATACACTTGCTCGCTTACTTCGCCCCGCTCCAAATGAAGTGCTTGGTGCTCGTAAAAGAACGATATCCCCGCAGCTAGCACGATAGCCATTGCCACTGAGAAAACTACGCTGCCCAATCGCCGATTCAAATCAATGATCCAGGCGAGTACGCCAAGTAGCACAATTCCACTTCCCAGCGAACCCGCGAAGACCAGACGAGGATGCAGGGCTAGTGGCATTGTCGTCGGCGAGGAGTTGAAAACGGCCAGGAACGCCATGGTGGCTCCAAATCCGATAAGCCAAATCGGCGTCCATATCGTGCGTTGCGCGTCCTCGCCCGCATGTGCCATCCATACCTGGAATACCGCGCCGATCAGCAGGCAAAGAAGCGCAATTAACCACCACTGACTTATTGACAGCGCATAGACCAGCCGTCCCCAGAAGTCGACGGGGTTGAATACCACCAGCAGTCCGTCAAAAGTCTGCGACGCGATATGGGAAAGCGACAAGCTTATACCGTAATTTGCGCCCCAAAATAATACCTGCAACAGATAAACGTATATGACGAGGAAGCATACCTGCAAAATGGAATCGCGTACCATCAACCAAAGATAGCGAAACTTGAGGCTGAATTCGCCAAGGCGACGGTCTTCGACGAAGGCAATCAACGGATGCAGAAGAATGAAGAAAAACGATTGCTCATAGGTCATTATGGCAAACACATAAGTCAATACGCTTGAGATATACCAGCCCAATTGCAGTCTTCTGCTTCTAACAAAGCGGATGTACGACCACAGTGACAGCAGCGCGAATATCAGAAAGATTCTGTGATCCCAGCCTGTGGGAAATTCGATATTGGATGGCGTCTGCAAGGTATCGAAGACGAAAATCAATGTTACAGCAAATCCGAGCCAGCGCCGCTGACCGCACTGCAAGGTATCAACCAGCAAGAAAATGACCGGACCTACCATGAAATGTATGCCCAGGGTCAGCGCATACCAGAGATCATAGCGGTCCGGCGCCAGCACATGCAGCGGGGCAGCCAGCCAGCCACCCAATAAATGTCGTTGCCAATATTCGGTGACCAGCCAGTTCATCCCCCCGATAACACCCCGAAGCGAGAAGTGATATTGGTAGGCGACCATGTCGCTGTAGAATCCCAGCGTGAATCCACGTACAGCCAGCACCGCATAAGCCACTGCTAAGATCAGCACGAGAACCGCATAGGCTCTCCAGCCTGATTGCAGAAACTGCACTGAGCGAAATAGACGACTTGCCATAGCCGCCTCTTCTGATCGAAGTTGTGAGCGCTTCGCTTGTGTCAATTAGGCTCGCTTCTACACCAGACGCCAATCATCGCGCAACGAGTTGACCTCGTCTTGCGCCAACGCATCTAGCCAACTTGTGGCAGCGCTGCCATCGCACGGTCTATCGCCTCTTGCGGATATTCATAGTCCGACAGTTCGCCAGCCAAATAGGCGTCGTAGGCGCTCATATCGAAGTGACCGTGTCCGCAAAGATTGAAGAGGATGACACGCTCTTCACCCGCCTCCTTTGCCGCCAGCGCTTCTCGTATCGCGCCTGCAATGCCGTGTGCAGCCTCGGGCGCCGCGATGATGCCTTCAGCCTTGGCAAAGGTGATGGCCGCGCTGAAGGTCTCCATCTGCGGAATGGCGTACATCGACAGCAAGTCTTGATCCCACAGCTCGCAGATGATCGACGCCATGCCGTGATAGCGTAAACCGCCGGCATGCAGCGGCGGCGGTACAAATCCATGCCCCAAGGTATACATCTTGACCAGCGGTGTCATGCCTATCGTATCGCCGAAATCATAGGCATATCTGCCGCGCGTCAAGCTGGGGCAGGCGGCCGGCTCCACGCCCAGCAGCTTCGTCTGCTTGCCCGCTGTCAAGTTCTGATGCAAAAAGGGCAGGGCGATACCGGCAAAGTTGCTGCCACCACCCGTCGGTCCCACGACTACATCGGGATACTCTCCCGCGACTTCCATCTGCTGCAGCGCCTCTTGCCCGATCACCGTCTGATGCATCAGCACGTGATTCAAAACGCTGCCCAAGGCGTATTTGTATTTGCCGCCGCTGGTCGCCGCCACTTCTACTGCCTCGCTGATGGCGATGCCCAGTGAGCCAGGGCTGTCTGCGTCCTGCTCAAGGATGGCGCGCCCGGCATTGGTCGTATCGCTCGGGCTGGGCGTGACGCTGGCGCCGAAACTCTGCATGATCGCGCGGCGATAAGGCTTCTGCTCATAACTGATCCGCACCATATAAACGACGCATTCCATGTCGAAAAAGTTACATGCCTGCGCCAGCGCCGTGCCCCATTGGCCAGCGCCCGTTTCAGTCGTCAGCGCGTTGATGCCTTCTTGCTTGTTGTAATACGCTTGCGCCGTCGCCGTGTTGAGTTTGTGGCTGCCGGAAGGCGAAACCCCCTCATACTTGTAGTAAATATGCGCCGGTGTATCCAGTGCCTTTTCCAGCCGACGCGCCCGCAGCAAAGGCGTCGGTCGCCACAGCTTGTAGATGTCGCGCACCTCGTCGGGGATTTCGATCCAGCGCTCTTGGCTGACTTCCTGCATGATCAACTGCATGGGGAATAGCGGCGCCAGATCGTCCGGACCCACCGGCTGATGGGTGCCCGGATGCAATACCGGCGGCAGCGGCCGCGGCAGATCCGCCTGCACGTTGTACCAGTGACTCGGGATCGCGCTTTGGGGAATATCAAATCGAATTGTGCCAGACATGGGAATCCTCTCCAATGCTTGATTATCGCTCGTATTATGTCGCGCTGACTTCGATTCTGCAATCCAGCCGTATCAGCGCTTTTCGGGCCACTGCCTTCGCGCTGGTTTGGCGCCGCAATAACAGTCTCTGCGCCCTCAGCGGCAGAGTATCCTGTGCCAAACACGATTGGCGTCCTATACCCTTGAATTGCGCGACTCACCGGGAATCAGCGATATTGACTAGCCGGCGCGCCCAGACTATACTCAGCCGGTGCTTGCTCGTGATGATGAGTCGGGCCCCTTGCGGCAGAAAATTCCGAATCGTGTCAGGGCTTAACGGCAGCAGCACTAAGGAACGACCTCTGGGTGTCTTGTGGTTTCCTGACTCATCTTCACGGGCAAGCACTTCTTCGCCGCCTACTGCAGCCGCGCCACCGTTATCGTCGTGTTCAATTGCTTGCAGAATACGACGGCGGATTGGTAGACGCTCAAATCATGATCATCAGGCAAAAAATAGCTCTGATCCCCGACGTTGCCTTTGAGCCGTCCCAAGTCGAGTGAATTGCCCTCCAATTGCAAAGCGCTCAGCGGCTGCGGATCGCGCGCGAGATACACCCGCACATTGACGCCGCGTGCCGAGATGAAGTCCTCAAAGCGCAGTATACGTCGTGAGTCGGGCAGCTCGTAAATGGTTGCCCTGCCCGCGCCCCAGTGCAGCGCGTTAAGCTCCTGAAACTCACCGCTGACCAGAATACGCGCCTCGCCGACCGTATTCACGCTCTCATCCGGCGGCGCCAGCTCGTCTCCTTCAATCGCGACCAGTACCATCTCCATAGCCATGCCCGGGCTTTGTTCATGGGTGTCCAGCAGCGCCTCTCGCTTCGCCCGCGGCAGCGCAAGAAAGTCGTCTTGCAGCTCAAGCGCCAAGCCGGGGAAGGCATCGTTCTCGCCACGTTGGCGTAAGTAGCCGCGCCAAGCGGGAAAAGTCCAGACCGCCACAGCGACCGTTCCTACCAGCACCAGCAGAATCAGGCGAAATCGTAGTTCCATGCATCAACGGCCTGTCATTAACCGTGCACGTATCGTCACGTCTGAATCCATTGTGTCATATGCGGCGCCGCAGGACAAGACTGCCGGACATTACGTCCTGTAGGGGCGACCTATCAGGTCGCCCGAAATCATGTGATCCTAGCGACTTACTGGATCGCACAGGCCGGCTGTTTACGGAGTCTCGCGGGTCGCTATAATCCATACGGGATATTGGCTCCGGAGACGAGCATGCCATTTCGATTCAAATGGAAAGACGAAAGCAAACGCGCTATGTGCTATATCGCAGAGGGCGATTGGAATTGGAAGGACTATCATCACGCGGTGCGCGCCTCCGCCTTCACCCTGATGTCAGCCGAGTTGAGCGTCGATAGCGTCATTGATTTGCGCGGCAGTACGCGGACGACCCTGCCAGCCGGCGCATCAGCGCATCTGCGCAGTTTCGGCCGGGTGACGCAAGCTCGCCTGACCGGCCGCGCCGCTGTCATCGGCATGCCAGCTGTCCCAGTCGAAGGCTTGCGTGGCAATACCTTGCAGACTGCCGACGGCGTTGTCAAGCTTGTAGAAAGCGAGGCGGCGCTTGATGCGCTGCTCAGCAAATGGGCAGCGAACCCACCAGAAAGCTAGATATCTTCGTGCCGCACCTTTGGCGACGAGGGCAGCGTCAAAATCAGCGGCAGGGCAACTAGAGAAATCAGGGCGGCAACGATAAAGGCGCTCTGTAAACCCAGCGCATCGCCCAAAAAGCCAGCGATCATAATCGTGATGGCGCGAACACCGAAAGCATAGAAGATAAACATGCCGCTGGCGGCGGCGCGGTTATCCGGTAATTGATCTTGCACCAAGGCCTGAAACACCGGAGTGACCGACAGTGCGGTAGCGCCAAGCGCCATTAGCACCAGGATCATCGCGGCGCCCTCAAGATGCACGAACAAAATCATCAGCGGTGATGCAATTAGGGCTGCTGCCGCCACCATGCGTCTGCGCCCGAAGCGGTCGCTGAGTGTGCCGCCAGCCAACGCGCCGCCGACGCCCGCCAGCTCATATAGCGCCAGAGCAGCCGTCGCCAGGGTCAGTTCGTAACCGCGGACGTCGACCAGGTAGACCACCATGAACACACTTAGGCTGGTGACCGACAGATTGCGGAACATCATCACGGCGAACAGCGGACCAAAGACCCGCGCAAATCTCTTCAGCATTGGTTTGGATTTGCTCTTGCTTGTGCCTCGTTTGGCGGAGACATCGCGCAGGCGCATAAACAATATGAAGCTGGCCAGCCAGCCGAAGAACATCAGCCGCCACAAGCCCTCCATGCCCCATTGCGCCACCCCAAAGCCCACTAGCAAAGGACCCACCGTCCGCCCCATTTCGCCGCCAGCCATGAAGAAACTCATACCCCGCCCGACCTTGTCGCCCGAGATATGCGCGATCATAGCCGGTGCCGGCGCATGAAAACTCATGATGCTTAAACCAGCAGTGAAAAGAAGGATCGCCGCTGTCCCATAGGTCGGCATGAAGCCAATCATGGTGGCCAGGGTCGCTGTGACCGCCGGCGCGAATATCACCAAATAACGCACAGTGAAGCGGTCCGCCAGGTAGCCGATCAGCGGACTCAGTAGCGAGGGCAATTGCGAGAATACCGTTAGGGATCCCGCCAGCACCAGCGACAAGCCCAGCTTGTCGATCAAAAGTGGGAGCAGAGGAGCGATGAAAGCGGTAAAGGTATCATGCACCGCATGGCCACCGCAGATAAGCAGAATGCGGCTGTAAGGAAACTTTTCGCTTGTCTTCCTCTTCTGAGGAACGGTTGCCGCGCTTGATGTCATAAGCCTGCCGATCTCTGCCGCTGAATTAGCAGGTGATTATAGCGTAGTTCAAGCGATTGCCCACGTGGAGACCATTGGCGCAGGGTGTCCCTGGCACCGGCTGATTATAGGTTTGAAGCGCATAAGAAAGCCTGGCCTTCGAGCGCTGTTCAGACTAGGCAACGTTTGCGTCAGCGCCCTTGAACTTGTATAGTATTGGCATCGTTAACTTACGGAGGTTCAATGAAGCGGCGCGAAATAACTGGCAACTCTGGTCGTCTGGAATCAGAATCTGAACTTGCGCTCATGCAGCAATCACTCGGACTCAACGTCGAAGTTGACACCGAAGTTAAATCCGATAACCTGCCGATATTGTTTGCTGACGATGATGAACGACAAGCCAACGACATCGTTCTGAAATGCCAGGACAACCTTGAGTTTTTGAGAGACCAACCGAGTGAAAAGTTCAAACTGATCGTAACTTCACCGCCGTATAATATTGGCAAGAGTTATGAAGTACAGTCATCCTTGGACCGATATCTGGCGAGCCGGGCAGAGGTAATCCGCGAGTGTGTCCGCGTCTTGCATCCGCGCGGTTCGATCTGTTGGCAAGTCGGAAATTACACCGACAACGGCGAGATTCTGCCCCTGGATTGCCTGTTATTCCCAATCTTCCGTGAATTTGGCTTGAAGCTCCGAAATCGCATTGTTTGGCACTTTGGCCACGGATTGCACTGCCGTAACCGGCTGTCGGGTCGGTACGAAACCATCAACTGGTGGACTAAGCGCAATGATTATACATGGCATTTGGATCCAATTCGCGTCCCGTCAAAGTATCCCGCAAAGCGACACTTCAAAGGACCCCGCAAAGGTGAATTGTCTGGCAACCCCAAAGGCAAGAATCCTAGCGATGTTTGGGAGTTCCCAAACGTTAAGAGTAATCATCCCGAGAAAACGACTCACCCCTGTCAGTTTCCAATTGAATTGGTTGAGCGCCTTGTACTGTCCATGACCGATGAATACGACGATGTGCTTGATCCTTACGTAGGTGTCGGATCATCAGTAATCGCTGCGATAAGGCACAAGCGGAACGCTTACGGCTGCGACGTAGTACCAGAATATATCGCTATCGCCCACGAGCGAGTGGAAGGGTTCCTTGCGGGAACTCTCAAGACGCGACCAATGGGCAAACCCATCTATGATCCAATGCTGCCCAATGGCGGACATTGATGCAGATCGCAGCAAAATACTCTCATCTAAATGGCTTGGAATACATGCTCGTTCACCACGGTGAATTGTGGGACGAGATTCAGAATGTGATTGCGCATGTTGATGCCGAAGCATGCAAGATCAAGGTATCAAGGGAAAAGACAATGCGCGGCAGGTTGCTATACTCTCCAACCGAAATGAATAAAGAGTTTAAGACCAGATTCAAGAACATGGATTGGCAGGAACGGAGAAATACTTTCTGGGTCACTGATGACGAAGACCTTATGCGGGGGATCTACAACCAGCCGGAGGAGGAACAAAGGAAGGCGATCAAAGCTGCCGGTCGCGAACCTATCATGTCATACAATCAGACGGATTTCGTAAAAGACCGAATTGCCGTCGAGGTTCAATTCGGCAAGTATTCTTTCGTTGCCCACGATCTATTTGTGAAACATTTGAGCTTCTTTGTGGCAGGCATCATCGACGTGGGAATCGAAATCCTGCCTATGAAGCAACTTGAGCGCGAAATGTCTTCCGTGTGCCTTACTATGAACGCGATCTTGTCAATGTGCTGCGGCAGGGTCGGGGCGTACCCGCTGTCCCCCCTCATAATGCTGGGTGTATTGCCTTGATCAAGGTAGAAGATCAACTCTGAATCTTTGCCGACCTGTCAGCCGCTGTAGTGGATAATCCGGCTGCCTCTGCTATCATGCTCTATATGAAATACGTATCGACCTCCCACACCAACAGACGCTACCTCGCTGCCATCGACGACCATATCGTCATCTTTGACGGCGCCATGGGCACGAGCATCCAATCCTACGACCTCAAGCCGGAAGATTTCGGCGGCGAAAAGTATCAAGACTGCATCGACTATCTGGTCATCACACGGCCCGATGTCATCCGCGAGATTCACGAATCCTTCCTGCGTGTCGGCAGCGAAGCCATCGAAACCAACACCTTCCGCAGCAATCGCCTGACCTTGGCTGAGCATGGCCTGGGCGAGCGCACCATCGAGATTAACCGTACTGCAGCCCAGATCGCTCGCGCCGCCTGTGACCAAATTGAAGCCGAAACGGGCATCGCGCGCTTCGTCGCCGGCAGCATGGGACCCAGCGGCAAGCTGCCCTCTGGGAATGATCCCGATCTCAGCAATATCACCTTTGATGAACTCGCCGACCTCTTCTATGAGCAGGCGCAAGGTCTCGTTGAAGGCGGCGCCGATGTCCTCCTGATCGAAACGAGTCAAGACATCCTCGAAGTCAAGGCGGCCGTGTACGGCATCAACCGCTACTTCGCCGACAGCGGGGAGCGCATTCCGCTGCAAGTGCAGATCACACTCGACGTAAGCGGACGGATGCTCTTCGGCACCGATATCGCCGGCGCGCTGGCCACCCTTGAAGCGCTGCCGATCGATGTGCTCGGCATGAATTGCTCGACTGGTCCCGAATATATGCGGCAGCCGATTCAGTATCTGATCGAGCGCTCGCCTTATCCCATCAGCGTCTTGCCTAACGCCGGCTTGCCCATCAACGTCGATGGCGAAGCGGTCTATCCCATGCAGCCCGTTCCTTTCAGCGAGATGGTCAGCGAATTCGCGCGTTGGGGCGTCAATGTGGTCGGCGGCTGCTGCGGCACTACACCGGAGCATATCGCCCGCCTCTATCAGCAAGTTCACGGCGAGACTTACGAAGCGACAATCGCGCAGCGCAAGCCAAGACAAGCGCCCGTCCGACGCGAAATCATGCAAGAGCCGCAAGCCTCAAGCGGCATGACAGCGACGCGCATGATGCAGGACCCTGGTCCCACGCTGATAGGCGAGCGCGTCAACAGCCAAGGCAGCCGCAAAGTCAAACGCCTGCTGCTCGAAGACGACTACGACAGCATCGTCGAGATTGCCGTCGGGCAGGTCTCTCGCGGCGCGCATATGCTGGACGTCTGCGTGGCGCTGACCGAGCGCGACGATGAAAAAGAGCAAATGGAGAAACTGGTCAAGAAGCTCTCGATGGCAGTGGAGGCGCCGCTGATCATTGACACCACCGAAGCCGATGTCGCCGAAGCAGCGCTCGCGCTCTATCCAGGCCGCGGCATCATCAATGGCAACAACCTGGAAAACGGCCGGGAGCGCATTGATTCCATCTTGCCCATCGCCAGAAAACACGGCGCCGCCGTCCTCTCAATGACTATCGACGAAGATGGCATGGCGCATACCCGCGAGAAAAAGCTCGCCATCGCCCGGCGCATCACTGATATTACATTGGCCGACTATGGCATGTCGACCGAAGATCTTGTCTTCGACACCCTGACCTTCCCGCTGACAACCGGGCAAGAAGAACTGCGCAATGACGCGGTGGAGACGCTTGAAGGCATCCGCTTGATCAAGCAGCAAATCACGGGTGCGATGACCGCGCTCGGCATCAGCAACGTCAGCTTCGGTGTCGGGGCGGCGGCTCGCGGCGTATTGAACAGCGTCTTCCTCTACCACGCTGTCAAAGCCGGTTTGGATATGGCAATCGTCAATCCCGCCCATATCACACCCTATTTCGAAATCCCGGATGACCAGCGCAAAATCGCCGAAGACCTGATCTTCAACAGCGACGAGGATGCCCTGCCGCGCTTCATTCAATATTTCGAGGTGAATGAAATTCAAGCCGCCGGGGCGGAAGTGATCGACCCCACCGCCGATATGACCAGCGAAGAAGCCTTGCACTGGCAGATTGTGCATCGCAAGAAGGACGGCGTTGAAGCGTTGATCGACGACGTCTTGACGCGGCTGGATGCGGTCGGCGCGCTGAATACTGTGTTGCTGCCGGCCATGAAAGAGGTCGGCGACAAATTCGGCGCCGGCGAACTCATCTTGCCCTTTGTGCTGCAATCGGCCGAGGTGATGAAGAAATCGGTCGCCTACCTCGAGCAATTTATGGACAAAGTTGATGGCGCCAGCAAAGGCATCGTCGTGCTGGCGACCGTCTACGGCGACGTACACGATATCGGCAAGAACCTGGTCAAGACTATCCTCAGCAATAATGGCTATACCGTGCACGATCTGGGTAAGCAGGTGCCGGCCAATACCATCATCGACAAAGCGCTGGAATACAAAGCCGACGCCATCGGCTTGTCCGCGCTGTTAGTCAGCACATCGAAACAGATGCCACTGATCATCAATGAGCTGGCGCGGCGCGGCTTGCAGATCCCGGTGCTGGTCGGCGGCGCTGCCATCAATCGGCGCTTTGGCCGGCGCATTCTCTTTCTGCAAGATTCTCAAGAGCCTTACGATGCCGGCGTCTTCTATTGCAAGGACGCCTTTGAAGGCCTGGCTGTCGTCGATCAATTGCTGGATGCCGAGCGCCACGAACGCTTTCTGGATGAGGTCTTCAGCGAGGCTTACGCCGAAGTGGAGCGTGCGCCCCGCCGACGCCGAGCCCGCCGGGGCGCTGTCCGCAAAACAGTGCCCGACGCGCCCGATGTCCCGACGCCGCCGTTTTGGGGCGGACGCGTCGTACGTTCCATGCCGCTAGAAATCGTCCTGCAATACCTGCACAAGCCCGAGCTCTTCCGCCTGTCCTGGGGCGCCAAGAATACGCAGGGCGAAGCCTGGGAAGAGCTGTCAGCGGAATTCGAGGATCGGCTATTGCGCATGGCAAAGGCTGCCAAGCAACGACGGACGCTGCTGCCAAAAGCGGTCTGCGCCTACCTGCCGGTCAATAGTGACGGCGATGCTCTGATCGTTTGGGATGTGGAGCAATTTGGTGGATCAGGCGACAAAGTCGAGGTCGCCCGCTTCAGCTTCCCGCGCCAGCCCGATGGCGAATACCTCTGCATCAGCGACTACTTCGCGCCCATCGAAAGTGATCGCGTTGACGTGATGGTCTTGCAGACGGTGACAGTCGGTCATGCCGCCACCGAGGAAATCGAGCGCCTGCAAGCGGACAACGAATACAGCGAAGCTTATTTCTTCCACGGACTCGCCGTGCAAGCGGCCGAAGCCACCGCCAACTACCTGACCCACATCGTGCAGGGTCAGCTCGGCATCCCGCAAGGGCGGGGCAAGCGTTACAGCTGGGGTTATCCCGCCTGCCCCGAATTGGCCGATCACGAAATCGTCCTGCGCTTGCTGCCGCAGCTTGAGACTGAGCTGGGCATGTCGCTGACCGAGTCCTGGCAGTGGCTGCCCGAGCAGAGCACCGCCGCCCTCTTCACCCACCATCCTGACGCCAAGTATTACAGCGTCGGCAATCTGGATCGGGCCGGGGAGATTCTGGGTTGAATAAAGCGTTGAAACTAAAAGGGAAACAAACGCGTTATACTCGTACGCGGCTCCTTATGGCAAAAAGTCAGGAGAACAGAAGATGACCTACACACTCAAACGCATCGGCTTCTTGTCCGCCGTCAAAATCGCCGCCATCGTCTCAGCCGCAGCCGCAATCATCCCGATAGCCCTTTTCCTGCTGCTGAACCACTTCTTCAAATTCTGGGATGTCATCATCCCGCCCGATGTGCTCGGTCCCATGCTGGCGCAGACTGCCCTGATGGCGGCCATGGCCGGCGGCATTTCGACTGCCCTGGCGGTCTCGATCTACAATGTCTGCGCGCCCGTCTTCGGCGGCATCAAGCTGGAACTCAAACCGCAATACCCGCAGCGCAAACAAAAAGAAAAAGTCGACATCAACTGATCTGACGACTTCCGACGCACATCTATCCCAACTGGTCTGACGTTTGAGACCGGAACCTTGAAGAACGGGCGGGCAACGAGTCACCCCTCCCTCTTTATGGGAGAGGGGCCGGGGGTGGGGTTTGTAGTGGACCCCAAAAGCTGGACACCAAGCTTAGAGAGTATACTGGTGTTCGAGCGAAGGGGAAAGACAGTGGGCAAGCAACGTAAGTACCCGATGAAAGGCCGATTATGACCACCAATCTGCGACAAGAATATGACGAAAAAGGCTACGTGATCGTGCGCAACGCCATTGATGCCGATCTCGCGCGCGAAACCGCCGAGCACGTGCATTGGCTGGCTGAGCGCAACCCCGGCGTTCGTCCCGAGCAATTTCATCATAATATGCTGGTGACCGACCCCTTCATGCATCGTCTGGTCGGCGATGACCGCTTGGTCGATATCGCCGAGCAATTCATCGGACCTGACGTCGCTATGTGGGCAGCCCACTACATCGCCAAGCCACCCAAGCACGGCCAGGAAGTCCTCTGGCATCAAGACGGCAGCTATTGGCCTCTGGAACCGATGGAAGTCACCACCATCTGGCTGGCCGCCACCGAGTCCAACCGCGAGAATGGCTGCATGCGCGTATTGCCCGGCACGCAGAATAATCGGCTGCTTTCTCGCCGCGAGATGATTGATGTCGACGATGGCAAGAATGTCCTCTCTTCCGGCATCCATCCCTCGCAAATCGATGATTCTCATGTGGTCAATCTCGAGTTGCAGCCCGGCGATGTCTCCGTCCATAATCCCAGAATCATTCATAGCTCCAAACCCAATACATCGGACAAATGGCGCATCGGCCTGACCCTGCGCTACATCCCGACCTCGACTCGCGTCAAACGCGATGACGACCGCGCCATCCTCGTCCGCGGTGAACCCGATTCGGGAAACAGCAACCAATATGCGCAACGCCCCGTCTACGATCCCGACCTGCACATGCCCTTCCGCGGTCTGGAAGCCTGGATGCCGGTCTGACCATATCTCGGTTGTCGCAAAGGAAGCGTTCGCGCAGTCAAAACGCTTGACTGTCTTTTACGGGTGTTCCGAGTCGATGACACAATCCGGGAATAATAGAATATCTGTAAGGGCGAACTGGCGGCTCGCCCTCGACCTAAACAAGAAATTCGTTTTTCTCGGTGTCCTCGGTGGTAAATAGTCGTAAGGAAACGGTGCCTAACCATGCCCAAACCGAACATCCTCTACATCCACTCGCACGACACAGGCCGCTACCTGCAGCCCTACGGCCACGCCATCCCCACGCCTAATCTGCAGCGCTTGGCCGAGCGGGGCGTCTTGTTCCGCCGCGCCTACTGCGCCGCGCCCACTTGTTCGCCCAGCCGCGCCGCTCTGCTCACCGGGCAGTCGCCTCATAGCGCCGGCATGCTGGGCTTGGCCAATCGTCATTTCATCTTGGGCGACTTCAGCCAGCATATCATCAACACGCTGAAACCGGCCGGCTACACCACTGCGCTGTCAGGCATCCAGCATCTCGCGGGCACGGCTCTGCATCGTGGCGCAGAAGAAGTCGGTTACGATCAGGTGCTGACGACCGACTACAACGAGGCGCATACGGCTGCCGTCGATTTCATCAAGACGGCGCCTGACCAGCCTTTCTGGCTGACGGTCGGCTTCTTCGAAAATCATCGCGAATTTCCTCTTGAGCACGATGTCAATCCAGCCTACGTCCAGCCTCCGGCCGGCTTGCCCGATACACCGCGCGTGCGACAGGACATGGCGAATTACATCGCTATGGCACAAATCCTCGATGACAAAGTCGGGCAGGTGCTTCGAGCGCTTGATGAGAGCGGTCTCCGCGATAACACACTCGTGATTTACACCACCGACCACGGCATCGCCTTCCCCGGCATGAAATGCAATCTGACCGATGTGGGCATCGGTGTGGCGTTGATCATGCAAGGCACCGGACTCTTCAGCGGGGGCAGGGTGGTCGATGCCATGGTCAGCCATATCGATATCTTCCCAACGCTTTGCGATTTGCTCGCTATCGAACCGCCAACCTGGCTGCAAGGTCATTCGATGCTGCCCCTGCTGCGCGGCGATGCCGAGTCCATCCGCGATGAGGTCTTCGCGGAGGTCACTTACCACGCCGCTTACGAACCGAAGCGCGCCCTCCGCAGCGAGCGCTACAAATACATCCGCCGCTACGACAGTCGTGAATCGCCCGTCCTGTCAAATATTGATGATGGCTTGGCCAAGACCGAACTGCTCAAAGCCGGCTTCGGCGAGCAGGCGCCGGCGCCCGAACAGCTCTACGACACGCTGCTCGATCCGCTGGAAAAGATCAATCTCATCGACGAGGCGGACTACGCCGACGTGCTCGCCGACATGCGCCTGCGGCTCGACCGTTGGATGCGCGAAACCGACGATCCTCTTCTGCGGGGACCCGTGCTCGCGCCACCCGGCACAGTCGCCAATGATCCCGATGGCCTTTCGCCTCGCGACCCGCTCAAACCTCTCTAATGGCATCTTCTGATCTATTTGCAGGGACAGCCTATTGATTGCCCGCGAAACAGGATTCGACCCGCTTTATCGGCTGAAACCGCAATAAGAAAGTCTGTAAACTCTGTGAACTCGGTGGTTATATTATTCCTATCGTCTTCGGCAGATTAACGACTGGAAATGAGGATAGGCGAAAATGCCAGACTTGCTGCAACACCAAATCGATTACTATCGCGCTCGCGCGCCGGAATACGACGAATGGTTTTACCGGCACGGGCGATACGACCGCGGAGAAGCACATACGCGGCAATGGGAAGTCGAAGCGCAGCAAGTGCGCGACCAACTGCACAGCGTATCAAAGTTGAATCATATCCTCGAAATGGCGCCAGGCACCGGCATCTGGACGCAGGAGCTGATCAAGATCGGCGAGCGCGTCACCGCCCTGGATGCCTCGCCCGAGATGATCGCCATCAATCGCGCCAAGCTGCAGTCGGAGCAAGTCGACTATCAGCAGGCCGACTTGTTTGAGTGGCGTCCCCAGCGGCAATATGACATGGCCTTCTTCGGCTTTTGGCTCTCCCACGTGCCGGCGGAAAAGCTTGCCGCCTTCCTCGATACTGTCCATGCAGCGCTCAAGCCGGGCGGCCGTCTCTTCTTTGTCGATTCCCGTCCTTCTGAAATGTCAACATCTGCCGGGCAGAGCATCGAGACCGAAGCCGAATTGCAACAGCGCGTCCTCAAGGACGGGCGGCGTTTCGAAATTGTGAAGATCTACTACGAGCCGGCTGCACTCAGCGAGACGCTGCGCCGTCACGGCTTCGATATTGAGGTGCGGGCGACGGCGAATTTCTTTCTCTATGCCGACGGCCACAAGGCACGCTAAAGTAGCGCGTCGCTTTGCCCTAAGGCAGTGCTGCCTGGTATAGCTCAATGACTTGATCCGCCACCGCTCCCCAGGTTCGCGCCTGCGCCCGCTCGCGCCCGGCTTCTCCCATCTTCGCCGCCTTGTCCGCATCTTCCAGCAATTCGAGCAGCGCCTGCGGCAAGGCCTCCGCCACCTTCTCCTGCGCGACGATCAAGCCGGTCACGCCATGCTCGACGGCGTCAGCCACACCGCAGTTGTCCGTGCCGATCACCGCAGTGCCGGCCGCGCCAGCTTCCAGCAGCACCAGGCCGAAGCCCTCGAACCACAAGCCATCGTTCATCGCCGGCAGCGCGAAGACATCGGCCGCCGCCACCCAGGCTCGCATCAGCTCCTGCTCGACGAAGCCCATAACGTCAATGTTTTCATCTAGCTTCAGTTCGGCGATCCGTTGCTGCACCCGCGCCGTATAGGCACTGCCCCGCTGCGGATTGCCCATGATCAGACATTGCACCTGCGGTATCCGCTCGCGCACAACCGCCATCGCCTCGACGAGTTGCAGCGTACCCTTGCGCGGCTTGATCTCGCCAACCGTGACTACCGTCGGTCTGGACTTGTCCACCATCGTGCTAGGGCTCTTCATGAAGCGCGCGGCATCCAAGCCATTGTTGATCACGTGTACGCGGGCGCCTGGATTCCGCGCGAGCGCCACCTGCGCCGTGTGTTGACTGACGCAAATCAACTGCGCGCGCTCAAAAGCTCGCCTATAAAGCTGCCCGACCGGGAAGCCGCGCATCCTCGACAGATTGACGTAGCTGCCGTGGGCAGTGACGAATAGCGGCCTGGTCCCGGCGACGGCGGCTGCCAAGATGGCATATGGTTCGATGGTACTGTGCACAATGTCACAATCGCGCAGTAGATGACCTACGCGCGGCAACTGCCAGAATGACTTGACGAAGCTGTGTCGTTCGGGTGGTGCGACTGAAGGTAGAAGGGGATGGATCTCGAAATCCACCGCTGGGCTGTTGTGGGCGCACACAACTGTGGTGCTGATGCCGCGCGCCTGCAATTGCCTGACGAGATTCAGGCTGTAATTTGCCCAGCCATTCTTTATGCTGAGGTCTGAGGTGATCAATCCAATCCGCATGCGATCGGGCTTACACGCGGATTAAGCCTGGCTCGTTTCGGATGACTGCCCGCTGACATCCGCGTCGCGCGCTGCCAGCCGCGCCCGCCAAGCCAAGACTGCCGACGAATCATCCGCTGCGACTTCGCTATGGAAATCCTCCATCGTGCCGATCCGCATGACTGCAAGCAGTAGCAAAATATTTATCAGGATTATCACAGCCATAACAGCTATCGCCATTGCTGTCCTCCAAGTCAAAAGCGAGCGAATTCCGCCTACATTATGACCGACTATCGTTCAGAGGTCTAGGTCACTTTGGGTTGCGAAAACCAAGACCTTTTCCATTGAACACCGCCGCATCTGCAACTATTATCAGCTCATAGTTTGCCACGATTATGGCGAAAGGCAGCTGCAGTGCCACAATCACCAGACCTCAGCGCCGATGCGCCCTGGAAAAAACGCTTCCGCGCGCCATCAATCGCTTGGTCGCGCCGTGCCACACAGAACCCGCAGCGCGGACTAGCCGCCAGCAACAAGGATGGCGTCTACCAGCTTTACGCTTGGGACACCGAAACCAACCTGTTGACCCAACTGACTAACGAAGTAGCCGGCGTCTTCCACGGCGCCATCTCTGCCGATGGCGAGCAGGTCTATTTCTTGCGCGATCGTGGCGGCGATGAGATCGGACATTATCTGCGCTTGTCCTTCACCGGCGGTGAGGCGGTGGACATCACACCCGACCTGCCCGATTACGCTTCGCACAGCATTGGCGAAAGCGCCTCCGGCAACGCTCTCGGCTTGATGGCTGTCGATGATGCCGGCTTTCACGTTTATATCTACGCTGACGATCACACGAATCAGCCAGTTTTCTCGCATACGAAACGCGCACTGTCCTTCGGACCTTACCTCTCGCACAGTGCCGAAATCGCCGTCATCGCCTCAACCGAAAAGACCGGCGTCGCCGAATACGCGCTTGAGGCTTTCGATGTGCAAAGCGGCGCGCTGATCGCCGAGCTATGGGACGGCGCCGGCACAGGCACTGATGTCGGCGGCTTTTCGCCTGTGGCGGGCGATCTGCGTTTCGCCGGTTCATCGAACGCCGGCGGCCACTATCGCCCCTTCATCTGGAATCCGCAAAGCGGCGAACGACAAGATATTCAGTCCGAGCTATTTAGCGGCGATGTCAAGGTCTGGAATTGGTCACCGGACGGGCAACGGCTGCTGCTGCATCAAGTGGATCAGGCACAGCACTCGCTCTTTATCTATGACATCGCGAAAGCGCGCGTCCGCCACCTCAATACGCCGCCCGGCGTGCTAAGCCCGGGCAGCGGCTTCCTGGATGATGGCAAGCTGCAGCTGCACATAACCGATTCAACCGCGCCGACCCGCCTGCTGGAAATCGATGACCGGAGCGGCGCCGTCTTGCGCCAGGTCATCGACTTGAACGTGGATGTGCCGCCGGGAACCCCCTGGCGCTCCGTGACCTATCCCTCAAGCGATGGCACGAATATTCAGGCCTGGCTGGCAACCCCGCAAGGCGACGGTCCCTTTCCCACCATCGTTCACACGCATGGCGGACCGACAGCGGTGCAAACAAATACCTGGAAGCCGGATGCCCAAGCCTGGCTCGATCACGGCTTTGCGTTTTTCAGTCTCAATTACCGTGGCTCAACCACCTTCGGTTACGATTTTCAACACGCCATCGACGGCAACCTGGGTGACCTGGAAGTTGAAGACATCGCTGCCGCTGTGCATTGGCTGCTCGAACATGAGATCGCCCAACCCGGCGCTGTTCTCAAGACCGGCGCCTCATACGGCGGTTATCTGACGCTGCAATCGTTGGGCAAGAAGCCTGAGCTATTTGCCGGCGGCATGGCCATCGTTGCCATCGCCGATTGGCGACTGATGTACGAAGACCAAGCCGGCACCCTGCGCGGTTATCAACGCAGCCTATTCGGCGGCACGCCTGATGAAAAGCCGGAAGCCCACCGCAAGGCATCGCCCATCACCTATGCCGAGAACATCAAAGCGCCAATCCTCGTGCTGCAAGGCGAGAACGACACCCGCTGCCCGGCGCGTCAGATGAAAGCCTACGAGAAGAAGCTGAATGACCTTGGCAAGTCCATCGAACTCTACTGGTTCGACGCGGGCCACGGGTCCATGGCGACTGACGAGCAGATTCACCATCAAGAGCTGATGCTGCGCTTCGCCTACCGTGTTCTGGGTTTCTGATCCACTTGACCGGAGCCATCGACAAGATGAGGAACGACTTATGATGAATTCACCAGCGCAGCCTTTCGCGTCTATCGAAGGCGTCATGACCGTGCCGCTTAACGCCTTCGGCGATGAGCGTGGTCGCTTCATGGAGACCTTCCGCGTGGAATGGTTCCCGCAGGTAAATTGGGATCGACTACAGAGCAACCGCAGCGGCAGCAGCGCCGGCGTCCTGCGTGGCTTGCACTATCACTTCAAGCAAGTAGATTTCTGGTGCCCGGTCACGGGCCTCATCCGCGTCGGACTGGTTGACCTGCGCCGCGCGTCGCCCACCTATCTGCAATCGGCTACCATCGACATGAGTGGCGACAATCCGGAGGGGCTTCTCATTCCCGAGGGCGTGGCGCATGGCTTCGCTGCCTTGACCGACTGCACACTGAGTTATATCGTCAATAATTACTATGACGGCGCCGACGAATTCGGCATTGCCTGGAACGACCCGCAAGCCAATATTGATTGGGGTATCGCGACGCCTGTTCTATCCACTCGCGACCTGAACAATCCCCTTATCGCCGACATTTCCCTCGACGCCCAACCGCGCTAGTTGCCGCTGTCCCGCTTCCCCTTCGCCTTTTACTTCGACATCTAAGCGTAGGGGCGACCCTTGGGTTGCCCACATCTGCGTTTCTCTGTGCCCTCTGCGCCTCTGTGGTGAAAAAATCTCTAATCCGCCATCCGCCCATGTCGCGCCACCGTCAACTCGCGCATGCGGTCGAATACATTCACACCTAGCTGTTCGTAAACGTGCAGCAGATCAATCAGCACCCAATTCTCGCGGATCACACCATTCTCACAGCGCCAGAAATCCAGGTTGCGCATCGTGATCTCCTTATTCGAGGGCGCGATCCCCAGCCAGCCATCGCCGCTGACGGTCATGCGCATGCCGGGCCAAGCGGTGAAGGCCACGTACTTCTCATCGCCAAACATGATGCCTTTGTCCATAAAGACGCCGCGGTCTGGCAGCGCCTTCAGAAAGGGTATCTGATGCCAATTGCGGAAGCCCGATACCCGCCTCATTGAACCAATGCCAGCCGGTCCGTACCAGATCAACTTCGGATGCCAGTAACGTTCCAGCTGCATCGCCTCGACGCCCTCGGGCGAACGCGCCATGGCATTGAGCATCGCCGTCACCCAATCCAGGCTCGCTTGCGATTGCGCTTCATCGTAGGCACTGGAAACAATACCGTCTTGAGTAGCCGGTCCCGGCACGACCCATTCAACCGCCAAACTCGGCGCCATCGGCCAAGCGCTAGCCTGCAGCATCACCTGCGGGATATCCCAGAGCGCCTGCATCTCGACAATCTGCCCGTCCTCGAAACGGAAAAACTCGTGGTAGCGCATCGCTATCATATGCTTCGTCGCTGGAATCCCCAGCCACGGACGCTCGAGAACACCAAGATAGTGCCCGCAGCAGCCCACCCAATTCTGTCCTTGAGTCTCACCCGACATGACGATGAAATCGCGCCGCTCCAAGTCCGGCACTGCCTCAAGCAGAGGCGCGTAGGCCTGCTCATAAAGTCCCGCCACACCAGCCAGCGTCTCCAACGGATTCGCCAGGTGCACTATACAATCAGCGGCGAACAATTCCTCCAGTTGACTGCGAAGCCGGCTCGCATCGCTGTCGTATAGCGCATCGCGAAACTTGCCAAGCCGCGATTTATTTGCGTTGTGAATTGATACCGTCATACTCAACCTTATCTTTTACATATCTCTGTGTCTCTGTGCCTCTGTGGCTAATTCCCTTTAACCAGCCAGTCACTCGCGCTCAGCGCCCCCTGCTGCCGGAATTGATGCCGCATCCGCCCGAAGACATCAATCCCCATTTGCAGCAATAAATGCGGCACATCTATCGGTACCCAATTCTCCACAATCGTCTCATCATCGCAGCGATAAAAATCCATCACCCGCATCTTGAGCCGCTTGCCGGTCGCCGGCGCCCCAAAGAGTTCGCCGCCAGTATGCGTAGCCCGCAGGTATCCCCAGCCACCGGTGACAGCGAAATAGCCATCGCCAATGCGGATGAAATGCCCTTGTGGCGAGCCGCCGCGGTCGGGAAAAGCGGTCAGAAACGGGATCTGATGATAATCTTCGAAGCCTTTCAAGCCACGTGTCGTGCCGATCCCAGCCGGCCCATACCACATGAAATTCGGATGCCAGTGTTTAGCCTGCTCCATCTCATCGAGCACCTCACGGGTGGGGGCTTCGCCGCTGTAATAGCCCAAAGCCGCGTGCATGCTTAGTATTGTCTCAATGGTTTGCCGCGAGCGTGCCTCGTCCTGCGGCGTCAAGATCACGCCATCCAGCGTCCGCGGTGGCAGCCAGCGCATCTCGCAGCCAAGGCTCGGCGCAATCGGAAAATATCCCGCCTGCCGCATCAAATCCAGAAAATCGAGGAAGAGATAACTTGTGACGATTTTCCCCTCACGCAGCTCATGCCCCTCGCAGTAGCGCAAGCAGACTGCCCCGCGCGTCGCCGGGATGCCCAGCAGGTCATGCTCGAAGGTACCCAGGTAATGCCCCATGCAGGCGATCCAATTGCCCTCACGGTAGCGCCCCCCGGCCACGAAGTGCTCGCGCCGTTCCATATCCGGCAGCGCCCGCTGCAGGGGCAGCCAAAGCCGCTCCAGCCCAGCGTCGATCCCGCGCAGCTCATTGATCGGATATGTGACATTGAGCGCGACATCCGGCGCTAAACCATCCAGCGCGATATCCGGCAGCCGCTCGACTGGCTCCTCGGCCAGCGCTTGCATGATCGCCATTACCCGGCGCTTGCTAGCGATATTTTGCGCCTGATCTACCGGGCTGAATTGAAACGACGAAGTGAAATACTTATCCGCTTTTTCCGTCATCAAGAGCTATCCGTTTCGCTCTTGCCTCAGGCGTAGATCTGCTTCAACAAGGCGAATTCGTCAAACAGCGTCCATTCGCTTTGGATGCGCCCGTCCTTGATCAGATGATGGCTGATGCCGAGGATGCGAATCGCGTTGCCAGTTGGCTCCCCATAAATACCGAAACCTGTATGCGTGCCGCGCATCGTCCAGCGCGTCGCCGTTCGATAGCCTTCCTGTTCGTCGCCGACAACGCAAGAGTGGTCTTGGGAAATCGCCAGATCGGGAAAGGCTGAAAGTAGCGAAAGCACATAAGCATGAAAATCATTGATGCCAATAAATGAACGGCGAGTCGGTCCTTTGAAGACGAAATTCTCGTGATAGAACTCGCGCGCCTTGTTCAGCAGACGCCAATTCCAAATCTCATGGATCATCCGCCCGATGAAGTCTTGCGGATCAAAGCGCTCAGATTCGGACGACTGCCATTCTGCCGGTGGCAGCTGCCCAACGCCGCGCTCGATGTCGCCGGCGATCCGATACTGCGCGCCGCCGTCCCGCTGCTCAGCCGCCATCTTCTTCGCCGTCTCCACCGGATCCAAGCCCAACTGCAAAACCAGGCTCAGCTCATCGCGTACGAGCCATTCCTCCACTACCATGTTGCGCCTGCAGTGGCAATCAGCGATTGCGCCATACTTCACCCGCTTGCCGGTCGGCGGACCGTAAACTGTCCACCCGCGATTCGTGCCCTCATGCGTTATCCGATGTGACGAATACAGGCTGTCCACATCGTGGCGGCCCCAGATTACTTCATCACCATACAGACGCCGATCGGGAAACGCCGCCATCGACTGGATCGTACCGGCGAATACGGCTTCGCGCCCATATTGCGTACCGCTCGAAGTATGCATCGCTACCGTAGTCGCGTAATAGTCGTATAACTTGCCGATGCCCTTCTCTTCCCAAATCTCGTGCGTGATGCCGATGATATAATCGACGAAGTCCGAGTAGCGCGGGTTGAAGCCCTCCATCGACTGGGCGCGCGCGCCGTTGGCATTCTCCATGAACTGAATATCAATCTTCTTCGGCAGCGTAATGCGGGACTTCTCGTCGTCCGCCTCAACTGCAGAAATCTGAACCTCTTTGCTCTTCTGTTTTTCTTCCGCCATCACATCACCCGCATCCCTTATAGTTCGACACATTAAGGTCCACTCACATACCGAAACCGATTTCGATAGCAAGAATAGCCTAACATGTCGCACTGATAATTTCAAACAGACTTGCTCGAAACAGTGCTGCTGTTCGCAGGCTTGCGGACTTCACATAGCCCCAAAAAATAGGCTGTGCTCTCTTTGTCCAAGCTGGATAGAAAACAGGACGCCAAAGACGAAATCTGTCGCAAGCCGATCTCAGTGCAGCCCAGGATGACCGCGTACAGCGCTCGCGCTACAGCCGCCCAATTCGGTGAGGCGCAATATCCTGACGAGACGCGCCCCGCTGCGCCAAATCAGCCATCACCTCGCCGACGGCGCTCGCCATCTTGAAGCCGTGCCCGCTGAAGCCGGCAGCCACCGATACCTGCCGCGCGCCGGGCAGCGTATCCAGCACAAAGTGTTCGTCGGCTGTGTTGGTAAACATGCAAACTACCATGTTCAGCGTCGCGCCCGCGCCATCGGGGAAGTATCGCTCAGCGAATGCCCGCAGCAAGGCTTCGTCTTCACGGTAAACCGCGCGGTCGACCGTGTCCGGATCGCAAGTTTCCTCCCGATGATGATAGCGGCCCAGCTTCATACCGGGCGTCTTTCCACTCGGATTGAACTCCGGCAAGCCATAGAATCGACCCTCATCCACTTGCCCGTTCCAAACGGGAAAGCGCTCAATCCCGAACCATTCCGGCTGTTTCGGCTCAAGCCAGATAAGCGCCTGACGCTCCGGAACCGCTTTTCCCTTGAGCCCCGGCGCCAGCTTGGATGCCCAGGCGCCGCCGCAAATAACCAGCTTCTCTGCCCTGTAAACCGCCGCATCGCTGCGCACTTGCACCTGTTCATCCGGCAAGATATCCCAGCCAAGCACGCGCTCGCCAGTATGAATTAGCGCGCCATGACCGACGGCCAGCTCCGCATGCGCGCTGATGCAACGCTCCGGCGCCAGCAGGCCGCCTTGTGGCTGAAACACCGCCATTGTCTCCGCCGGCAATCGATAGCCGGGGAAGCGGGCGCTAAGCTGCTTGCTGTTGAGTACTTCGTGATCGAAGTCGTTCTCGATGCAGCTCTGCAAACTGCCGCGAAAGACATCGCTGTCATCCGGACCCATGTCGATGCTGCCGGTCTGATAGAATAGCTGCTCGCCAAACTCGCGTTCCAATTCCCCCCACAGCTCATACGATCGGCGCAGCAGCGGCACGTATGACAAGTCTTCATAATAGGCGAGGCGAATGATGCGAGTTAAGCCATGCGACGAACCCATCTCATGCGGAATCTGAAATTGGTCGATGCCCAGAACGTTTAACCCGCGCTTGGCCAGGTGATACAAAGTCGCGCTGCCCATGCCACCGACGCCCACGACAATCACGTCATATTGTTCGGCCATCGATCGCTCCAACGAAGATGTGGCAAAAGTTATTCCTGGTTTTTCCTGCGAAAGCGTGCTATTCGAGACCTTGTAGGGGCAACCCGGTGGGTCACCCACAGACTATATCCAACAATGCTACGGGCAATTCCATTGTTTTCTTGCTACTACTGAGAATTCAGGTTCATGACCCGCATTCCCCCGCCAAATCCACCCACCATAAGCCACCCTCGGTTCCGTTCGCCGCCAACGCCAGCTTCCCGCTATCCGGCGACAGCCAAGCCCAAGCTCGCGCCTCTCGCGTCAACTGCAATGGCAGGGCGGTAACCATCTTCAGCGTGTGCGACCGCCGACCGAAACACTGCAGCGTCGGTTCGCCATCTATGGGACCGAACACGTAAATCAAGTCGCGCGTCACAATCGGCGCCGGGTAATTATTGCCGGGCAGCTCAGCTTCAAATAGCAGCTCGCTGCTGCCATAGATGTGCTGCCAGTAATAGCCGCTTATCTCATCTTCCCGCCGGCCGACCACCGCCGCAAAGCCATCGGGCACCGGACCGGGTGCGATCAGCGACGGCGGCAAATTCTCAAGCCAGCCTGACAGCATCTGACCATCAACATTGGCAATGAAGAAATACACCGGCTCGCCATATGACCCGAAATAGTAAGCCAGAAATACGCCCGGATTCCGCGCCCACTGAAAGCCCCGCAGGCTATGCCGGTGCAAATTGCGGTGGATCAGCCGCCGGTATGAGCCATCGGGCTCGGCGGAATAAATCGAGTGCAGATCATTCTGATAGACAATCCGCCGCGCGCTGGGCGAGAAGGTCATCTGTGAGCTATAGAACAGGTCGGGGTTTCGCTCGCCCGATTGTGACACCAACGTGGCATCGGTCAACTCGATCATCTCCGGCGTCACTCGCATCGCGTCCGGGTGTTCGATTTCGCTCAACGCATGATCGGGCAAGCTGTACCGCCACCATTTCAGTTCCGTGAAAACCGCGCCCTCGCAGCCTACACCGTAGATCAGGCTCTCGTCGTCCAGCCATTCCAGCATGACAACTTCTTCAAAGGCAACCCGGCGCGCCGCGGGTATATCCAAAAGTGGCTGCAAGTCCAGCGCGCTTGCGTCGGCATCGACGCTCATCTTGACAGTCGCCACCTCGCCCTCGGCGAAAATCTCGTACGGGACGCTGTAAGCCTGAATCCCTCCAGGTGGCAGGGCATAATTCGGCAGCGCTGTCCCACAGGCGTTGACCAGGAAACCATGGCCCTCGCCTATGAGCTCTTCATCGGCGTCAAAGGCTTCTGCTGTGATACTGATATTGACATAGGCTTCCGCGCCGTGGTTGAATAACTCGCCCTGGACCACGGGCATCTCGCCACCGAAGCCATCCGGCTGTGTGCCGAACTCAGTATTCAGAAAAATCAAATGGGGTAGGTCTTGCGCCACTGCCGAAAACCCGCTCAGCAATAGCAGCAGCATCAAGAATGATCGCATCGCATGGCTCACAATTTGCCCAACCGTCACTCAGATTATATGGAGACGCGACCACTTGACCAATACCAACTACCTGGAACATTAGCCTGACAGCTTGACCAGCTTGGTCACCGATTTCATGTTAGAAAAAAGTAAGGGCGACCCAACGGGTAGCCCCATTACACGCATCTCACTCAATAGGCTATCGTAGGGGCGACCTACCAGGTCGCCCGTCATGCTAGTATCCCGGCATCAAACAGCCCTACTCGCTTGCGCCGACCATGCCCTCAAGCAGTTGCGGCAGGAACCAAACATCCAACAAGCTGACCGGCTCCATATCGCCCGCCAGCGCTGACCCGTCTTGCAGGTTCAGCGGACCCGACCACAAGAACATCTCGCCCGCGTGCATCGGATCAGTCTGGAAGTCATGGATCTCCTGAGCGAAAGCTTTCAAGGTCTCGATCGTGTCCATGCTCAGCGCGTCGCCAAAGGCGTATCCGCCAACACTGTAGTCAGCATCGGTGTAGATACCATCGTCGTTGATCTCGTCCCACTTTGGCTCCAGCCATTGCCACTCCTGTGACCAGCTGCCATCCAGCACGCGCTGCACGACATCAAGGTAAGCCGGACCCCAATTGTAGTATGCCGCGCCAAGACAGGCATCCGGTGCTTCCGAACAGCCGTTGACGTTGCCGTAGGGCACGCCGTAGCTCGTATCGCCCTCAGCCATGTATTGGCCCGACACCGTGATCGCCTCAGTCGTGTCGATACCCGAAATGATGACATCAGCGCCGCCATCGAGGAAGCTTTGCGCAACCTCGGTCGGGTCCAGCGTCACACCCGGAATATTGAACCAGAAGCCGATCCATACCACTTCAAAAGTGATGTCGTCCGCCATCATGTCATCACGGTAATTCTCAGCGCAATAACGCGCGCCAAGGTAGCTCGATGATGCCAAGCGACGAGTCTCCGGATTGATCAGGGCGCCCAGATAACCGATATGCCCGGATTCGCTCGTCAAAGCGGCGGCACATCCAGCGATCATACGCGGCAATTCCATGTAAACGTTGAAGTTGCCCACATTTGCCGGCGGCAGCTCGGGCAGGTGATGCATCATGGCATGGTCGCCCTCGACGACGCCGCTCGCTTGAATCGCGTTGCTGCCAGTAATGTTGATGAAGGTTACATCGGGGAAGGCGGCCGCTACGCCATTGGTATCTTCCTCGAAACTATCGGAAGTGGTGAAGATGACAGAAGCGCCTTCGTCCACCATACCTTCAACCACGTCCATCAACGTCGCTTCGGGTGAATCTGCCGGGTTGAGGCTCTCGAATTCGAGCACCGTTGCGCCGGGCATATTCGCCACGACATACTCACCGGCCTCATGATGCGAAGTGCTCCAGCCGCGGTCATCGTTGGGACCAACCAAAACGACACCAAACACAAAATCGTCTTGCGTCATCGCGGGTATCCCCGCGAGCGCAACCAGCGCCAATACCAACAGCAATAGTGTTACTCTGCGGAACATAGATTCCTCCATTATTCGCTCTCCAATTGTCAGACTTGGCGACTTTTCGCCACAGACTAGAGTGTAACAAATTCTATCGAATCGGCAAATATTAATAATCAAGGTATCGTCGTCGATACCAGAACCATTGGTCATGAAGCGGGCAACTTGCGATAACGAGCGATTACCATCTCTCTCCGTACGCGGATGACATAGTCGCTTGCGTCCCCCTCAATCAGCGCCTTGATTTGCCCAGGCATACTCTCCGGCATGACGCTCCGGTGCAGCCCGGCGCCGAATTCCTGCAAGTCTTCAAGCGTATCCAGATCGGTCACAAACTCAAAATTTTCGCGGTGCTCGGCATGAAACTTGCCGGCAGCGAGGGCGGCGACCAGCGCCTCGTCAGCGACTTGATGATCGCGGATTGAATCCGACGAATCAATCTCGCCGATGTGCAGCCGCGCGCCTCCCAACTCCAGCCCAACCTGGCGATTGCTTATCGTCGGTCGTAGATCGATCAAAACGCCGCCCACGCGCAAGACGCGGTGAGCCTCTGACAGGGCATGAACCATGCCCTCGGGATCAATTCATCAGAAGGACAAGGCGAAAAGCGCCTGCTCAAAGCAGCCATCGCCAAACGGAAGCGTCACCCCGCTTGCCGCCGCCACGTCCATCACATCTGCCACGGACGCCCGTCCAGCGCTCGGCAATGACCGAGGCAAGTCTACCCCCATAACCCGCCGCGCCCGATGAGCATATTTCCGCGTCAGGCGCCCATCGCCACAGCCGATCTCCAGAATACAGCCGTCGTCTCCCGCCAACATGTCGAGCAGGTAACTCTTTTCCAGCCCCGCGCTGTCAGTCCGTATCGCCATGATCGTGCTCCGCTTCTGATTTCCTGCACACATGATACCGCCTTGCATATCAAGCGCGCAAAGAACGAGTCGGTCGTTGCATCGTTGCGATTGGATATAAATGGCACTACAATTGGATAGTGCCAGACACATTCATTGATCGAGTTTTCACCATGCGGGATATAGCCCAAAGCATCACGCTGCAACGAGATAGCGAAGAGCCACTGTACCGCCAGCTCATCCAGCAAATCCGCAGCCAGATTGAGCGCGGCACCTTGCCGGCCGGAACGCGTCTGCCAGCCAGCCGCGCGCTCGCCCTGCAACTCGGCATCAGCCGCATCAGCGTCGTCAACGCTTACGGCGAGCTGCGCACTGCCGGCTATTTGAGCGCCCGCGCCGGCCGCGGCACTTTCGTCGCCCGTGAGCGCCATTCCGGTGAATCCGCGCCGCCTAATCGTCCGCCGCCCGCCACCCGCCAGCGCGCCGCCTCCATCCGCCAAATGATGCGCCTCGCTCGCAAGCCCGGCGTCATAGACTTCAGCAGCGGCTCGCCACCCAGCGAGTTTTTTCCTGTCCGCTACCTGCAAGATGCGCTCAACCAGGTCATTGAACGCGACGGCGCTGATGCCCTCTCGTATGAGGTGCCGGAAGGTTACCTGCCTCTGCGCACCGCTGTCCGCGATTACGTGCGCGCCATCGGCATCCAATGCCGCGTCGATGATGTGCTGATCACCGGCGGCGCCCAGCAAGCCATCGACCTTGTGCTGCAATCGCTGATGAGCCCCGGCGAGACGCTCGTCACCGCCGACCCCACCTACCTCGGCGTCATCGACATCGCCCAAGCGCGCCGCGTCCACATCCACGGTATCCCCATCGACCAAGACGGTATACGCATTGACGCGCTGGAGAATATCATTGATGACCTGTGCCCGCGCCTGATATACGTCATGCCCAGCTACCAAAACCCCACCGGCCACCTGATGCCCATGCACCGCCGCCGCCAGCTTGTTCGCCTCGCCGCCCAGCACCGCATCCCCATCCTCGAAGACGAGGTCTACCGCGAATTCCGCTTTGAGGGCGAAGAACTGCCGCCTCTGAAAGCCCTCGATGAGAGCGGCGTCGTCATCCATACCAACGCCTTCACCAAGGTGCTGCTGCCCGGGATTCGCATCGGTTACCTGATCGCCGGCGGATCCTATTACGAGCAGCTCGTGCGCGTCAAGCAAGCCGCCGATATCTCCACCTCCGGCTTGAACCAGCGCACCATCCATCTGCTGCTGGAGCGCGGCATTATCGCCCAGCAACTGGAGCGCAACCGCATCGAGTTGAGGCGCCGCCGAGTGGCTGCTCTGGCCGCCGCTCAACGCCATTTCCCGCCGGGCAGCCAGTGGATCTCGCCGCAGGGCGGGCTTTACCTCTGGGTGGAGTTGCCGGCCGCCGGTCCCAGCGCGACCGAGACCTTCATCGCCGCCATCCAGCGCGACGTCGCCTTCGCCATCGGCAGCCTCTTCTATACCAGCGACGGTGGCAGCCACGCCATGCGGCTCAACTTCGGCATCCACAAGCCGGATGTGATCGACGAGGGCTTCCGGCGCATCGGGGCGGCTTGGGCGGCGCTGGTCGCGGAGTACGAGGGTGTCGAGCGCTCGCCGGTGCTCTAGTCCGCTAGTAAAGGAATCTGTAGCGACCTATCAGGTCGCCCGCAATTTCACCCCAATGCCTAACGTTTTTGTCACAAACGTACGCGTAAGGTATACTGAATTCAACGTTGCTCAATTGATATCCAACCCTGCCGAAGGAACGAAAACTTCATGCAACCACAGACATCCGCTTCAAACGCATGAACGATGAATACCAGTCTGTGCGCAATGCGCAGGATGAGGTGTTTGACAAAGTAGACGGTTTCGAGGGCGGGGTCTTGGGTCTGAACGAAGCTGTCAATCGAAACAGCGAGCAGATTGCTGAAGTCAGGCACGAGGTTGCGGAAGTCAAGCAGGAGCTGGCGGAAACTAATCAGAAGCTGGATGCCATCATCAAGCACCTTAAAGTACCTTACGACAAGCCGCCGTCGGGTTTTATCAAAGACAGAACTGCCCGTGACTTAACGCAATTTCGTTGAATGAATCGCTAAAGCTCGTTTTCTCGTTACTCATTCCAGCAAATCTTCGAGTTCTCTAAAAACTAACTCAGTTGCATCGTAAGTATTTGTTCGGCTAGTGTGGTCTAGTAACCGCCGCCGGATTCAACCCCACTCGACATCCCTCCTGACGTTCAGTACCTCCGCGACCATAAAGTCGCCAATCTCTCTTCTCTCTACGCTACCCTTGCCTGAGCACACATATACATTTCACCAGGACACCTTCAAATGCCTAAACGCTACCCGCCCGACCGCAAACGCGAAGCACTCGAACTCCTCGAACTCCACAACCATAACGTCCCCATTATCCATGAGCTCACCGGCATCCCTTCCTCAACCCTCTACCGTTGGCGTCGCCAGGAATTCTCAAAAAACCCAGATCTTATGAGACAAAAAAATATTGCGATTATCGATAATTCCTCTCATAAAACCGAATCGCCCTCATCATCCCTCGATTCCACCCCCCAACCTTCGGACGAAGACGAGCCCGTGATTAGCCAGCCGTCACAGGAACTCGACGACAGCAACACGCCATCCTCACCTTGGACGCCCCCTAAAGAAACCCCAGTCGGCGTCCCCGGCAAAACCTATCCCTATCCGCTGGAAGAAGAAGAGGAATCGCAAGATAACTATGAAGACTTCCGCAAAGTCCGCGACATCTTGATGGATCACGCCCATCAGCTAGCCGCCAACTTGAAGCCTGACGACCCCGATATCAACCGGCGCAGCCTCGCCCTCTCGCGCATCCTCGATCGTGTCCATCAACTCGACGACATGCTGCCAGATTTGAATCCTGAAAAAGTCTTGCGCTTTGAATACGTCTATGACGGCCAGGTGCACAACATAGCTCCTTGGGAGAGAACTGAAGGATATCTTGAAGACGAGCTGAAATGGGTGCGCGAACGCAAAGCTCGTGAAGCCCGCGGAGACTTCAAAAATGGCCCCATTACCATGTAGCGCTCTGTGCCCTCTGTGCCTCTGGGGTGAGATAATGTTGCGCGTCTACTTCATAAACAGCAGATTCACCACGCCCATGCCCGCTTGCAGACGCGCCGTCTCCCGCTTGACCAGCGCCGCATCGCCCCAATCTCGCAGCGCGCCGCCCGCCTCGATCGCCCGAACGCTCGTGAAGCCCATGTCCAGCGCCTCCTGCAGCGCCAAGACCGGCTCATGCCCGAAGGCTTGCAGCGCTCCCGGGTTGTACTCCATCACCAGCGACAGCCCCGGCGATGCCGCGATGGTGCCGCGCATGCCACGCAGAGCCGCCAGCTCCGCGCCTTCAATGTCCATTTTGACCAGGTCGACGCGCTTGATGCCCAGTTCGCGCAGGCAGTCATCCAGCGCGACCGTCCGCACGCGGTACCGCTGCATCTCAAAGCCGGCTTCTCGCCGCGGCGCCAAGTCGCCCGCGCCCATCTGCGCCTGCTGCTGATGTGCCAGCGACTCGTCATAGTGCAGCGAGCCGCTCGCCGACATCATCAGGTAGTCGTAAAGCTCGGCGCTGCCCTCAGCCTCGGCCGCCGCCAATTGCAGCGCGGTAACGGTCGGCAGCTTCCTCGTATTACGTCGAAGCACCTGATGAGTTGCCGGATTCGGCTCAAGGGCGATCACACGCCCCTCCGCGCCGGTTCGCTCCGCCAGCAGACGCGTGTAATAGCCGACATGCGCGCCCACATCGAGCGCGACCATGCCCGGCTGCGCCAGCCGCTCCAGCAGTTGCCGCGTCTCAGGTTCGTGCCGCCGCGTCAGCAGCTCAAGGCGAAACCAAAAGGGGTCTTCGGCGATGGTCTGGAAGTCCAAGGCGCGCTCCAGCCCGGGGATGAGCACCTTGTCCAGGACGCGGTGCATTGCGCTGTGCAGCGGGCGGATGCGTTTCACCGTCTTGCGATAAAGCCAGAGGCTTGTATCCAGTACGCGCATTTTGATCTGTCGGGATGGGTATCTTTTCTATTTGACCGCGTCGCTCATGCGACCAGTGCCAATGTTCTTCTTCCTGCGTTTAGCATGGGAAAATGCTGCCGAGCGGCTGAGCGTACCCTAATCCAGCGATGGGCACGGGTCAATCCTGAAACGTCACCGGCGCGGCGGCATCTTCTACGCATAATGGATCGCTCTCGATGGCGTCCAAACCCTGCAGGATGTTGCCGACAGTGGCGGCGTCACCCGCTGCTTGCGCCAAGTCCAGCGAATCTCGCAGTAGGCTCCAACCGAGCATGCATTCGCCGGTGTAATAATGCGACAGCCCGAGGCGATAGCGGCAGGAGAGGTCATAGAAGCCATCATCGTATTGCAGGCACTGCTCAAACGCATCGCGCGATGCCTCGAACTGACGCTCGCGATAATATAGCAAGCCCAACTGGAACTGCGCCTCCGCGTCTTCTGGATCATTGGCGACCGAGTCCTTGCAGAAGCCGAGCGCGCGCGCGAATTCGCCGACCTTGCGGTATGCCAGGCACAGTCGCAGCATGGCGCGGGCGTTGCGCAGGTCGAGGGAAAGGATGCGGTTGTAGATGTCAATGGCGCTTTGGTCTTCATCACGCCCGAGGTACAAGCCGGCCAGCTCGAAGTGAACCGGCAGGTAGGTCGGTCGCAGCTCGATGGCGCGCTGAAGATAGTTTGTGGCATCGTTGTAGGAGCCAACCGATTGCAGCGCATAGGCATATACGCGGATCAAATCGACATCATCAGCTTCGATGGACAAGCCGCGTTCGCTTGCCTCCAGCCCGTCCGCCCAGCGCTGCGAATCGACATAAGCGCGCGCGAGCGTGGCATGTAGTGAGGCGAAGCGAGGATTCAATTCCAAGCCCGAAAGCGCAATGGGTATGGCGACGGCGGGCTGCCCCTGCCAGGTCAAGGCGGCCGCCTTAAGCGCGAATCCGCGGGCGTCGCGGGCGTCTATCTCAGTGATTGCCGCGCCGTGCTCATGCGCGGCTTCGTAGCGCCCCAGCTCAATCAGCAGGCGCCCGTGCTCGTAAAGGTAGGCGCTGTTGTCCGGGCGCTCTTCAACCGCCTTTGCCAGCAATGCCTCGGCGTCGATCAAGTCGCCGGCAACGAAGAGCTCGCTGGCGCGGGTTGCCAACTCGCTGGGCAGCGGCGTCGGCGTCGGCGGACTGGTACCCAGGCTCTGGACGGCGCCTTCTACCGCCTCCCGTTGCCAGTGGATAGCCAAGCCCAGCAGCAAGCCAAGCAGCGCGGCGATCAGCATGTTACGAAGGGGGTGGCGTTTTGGCTGGCGGAAGAAGGGCTGCGTGTAATCACGCTTGATTCTCACGCTAGATGCCTCCGATGGGCGTTGGCGGCACGGGTGTTGGTGGGATGGGCGTTGGCAGTTGCTCATTTTCGAAGCCGGGACAATCAGCCCGTATGCCTGCCAAGCCTTCGTTGATGATGTCGATGATGGCCGGCTCGCTGGTATAGAGGAAGGCTTCCAGCAATACTTCCCATGCGGTCGAGCATTCGCCCAGGAAATAATACGCCAAGCCGCGGATATAGAAGCACTCGACCGCGGTCGAGCCTTGCGCCACGCAGCGCTCCAGGGAATCGAGCGCGCCTTCGTAGTTGCGGCGGTTGTATTGAAGCTGCCCGAGCATTTGCCAGGCGGGCGCGTAGGTCTCGTCAATCTCGGTGGCGGTCTCGCAGAATCTTGTACCTTCCAAGAATTCGCCTACCTCCGCGTAGGTCTGGCAGATGCGCAGATAGGCTTTGGCGCTATTGGGTTCCAGCTCGAGGATACGACGATAGATGCCGACCGCCATCTCCTGATAATCGATATTGCGATATTGGCCCGCTAATTCAAAGTAGGCTGACGTTAGATTTGGACTAATTGCTACGGCAGTTTCCAAGGCCGCGATCGCTTCGTTGCTGCGACCGGTGTAGATGAGCGGGATGGAGTAGGCGCGGAAGGCGAAGGAGTCGAGCGGGTCAAGCTCGGTCGCGCGGATGCCCCGCTGCAAGCCTTCAGCATATCGCCCGATGTTGGTGTAGGCAATTGCGAGCGCTGCGTGCAAGGGCGCGAACTTAGGGTCGTGCTCCAAGCCAGACACCGCGACGGGAATCGCGGACCCGGGGTCGCTCCACATGAGGGTGCGCGCCCTGAGCGCGTAACCGCGGGCGTCGTCTAGCGCTGCCGCGATGGCACGATCGCCGATTTCTCCGGCCAATTCGTAGTTGTCAGATTCGATCAGAACTTTGCCATATTCGTAAAGGTAATCGATGTTCTTAGGCCGCTGAAAGACGGCGAGTTCCAAGTCGGTTAGCGCTTCATTAAGCTGGCCTTCAAGGAAGTGCGTATAACCGCGCTGGGCATAATGATTGGCGTGAAGCGTGGCAGTGGGTCGTGGCGTGCCCATAAACTCATTTACTGTGGTTTCGACCTCGCCTCTAAATGCATCTGCCAAGGAAAGCAGGGCACCGATAAGGCTAACAAAGGTCATGACGATTAGTAGCAACGATAAACCTGACATGCGGCGACGCCGGTTGCTGAAGAAATGCTTGCGGTAATTGCGTTTTATTTTGCGGTAGGGTGTCATGCTAGTGGACCGACAATGCCTAATCCGTCTAAGTATACCATATTCGCATCGTGGCTTTGCCGGCAAGCTCCCGCGCGGACTTTCGCGAGAAAATCCTCGCATCCACTGGATTTGGTAGGGGCAAGCGGAAAGCCTGACGACTGCATGGACTGTGGAGAGTGGCAATATGGTGGATATAACGACATTCGTAGGGGCGACCAATTTGGCCGCCCCTTGGTTTTGTTGGGGAGTCGGGCGACTAAATATGTCGCCCCTAGATTGCCCTGCGGGATTGGCGCACCCAGCAATTTCGGCACTCCCTACTGTGTGGTCGGAAGACCTGTATAATGGCAGGGCGAATCAGTTGCAGCGCGGGGCAACAATGGCTAATTGTATAGTCCCGCAGTGAGATGGTTTGGCATCAGCTTGATCGCCACCTTGGGCTAGGATTCCAAAAATGTCTCGCCTAGGACTCCTGACTTCGGCTTGACTCCGCTTCGCTGCTTTTTCCGCCCAAGGTGAGGAAGGCGGAACAGGCTCAATCTATGTCAATGCCAGGATCCGCGCCGGACCGCCCGACCCTTCTTCGTATCGCGGAATGCCGCAAATGACGGTGGCGTGTGCTTCTTTGATCGCTGCCAGATTGGCGACATTTTCTATTCCCAGCAGACCCGCGCCAAGAATGATGAAATGAGTATCGAAGGTAGCAGATGGTCCGTGGTCAATACTGAGCGTATCGACACCGATACCATGAATCGAGCGTTCGCCGACCAGCCATTCAGACGCCTCGCCACTAAAGCCGGGGAAGTGCAAGCCGGCGTCATCACCGAGGAAAGCGGGAGTGCCAATGTGATGCTCCCAACCGGAATACATCATTACGAAGGCGCCTTCCGGGATATCGCCGTGCTCCATCTCCCAAGACTTGAGATCGTCGACAGTGACCATGGTATCAGGATCTTCTTCGGCGCGCGCAGCGATGTCGATAACCACCGCTGGACCCATGAGCATCTCAACCGGGTAGGTATCGGTACGCAGCCCGTCGGCGATAAAGTGGCCTGGAAAATCCATGTGCGTGCCAGTATGTTCGGCGAAATTCCAACGTTGAATGTAATAGCCGTTTTCTTCGACCGTAACCAAGGTCTCGCGTTGAGCTTGGGGACCGCCGGGAAACACTGGAAAGTCTGTGGTAAAGGTGTGGGTGAGATCAACCAATCCACCCCTGTGCATATCTGCGCGCGCGATTTGCGGCACCAGGGCAGCGCCGGCAGCCATAACACTGCCGAGCTTGAGAAAATTCCGCCGGCTTACGCTCGGCAAGCCTTCCGTCTTGATACGTTCACGTACAGTGTGGGCAACGTGAGCATTACACATCATAGCCTCCCAAAAACAGAACTTTAACGATTTATGATGCCTGTCCCTTCACTATAGTGTAGTCGGAAATCGGAAGAAAACAAGAAACACGCAGGATAGGCGAGAATAGCGGCGGCTAGTGAACTTACCGTGAAAATAGGCGTGTCTAGTTGACACTCTCCAGCGACGACAGTACAATATTCGATAACGCTGTAAGCGTGTTACTAATGATACTTTATATCATTAGCGGGGTGTCCTTATGGAATCAAGACAGTTTAGAATTGGTAATATGGACTGCGCCGGTTGCGCGCGCGAGGTGGAGAGTGCAGTCGGATCGCTTAAGGGTGTGAAATCGGCAGATGTAAATTTCATTACTAATACTATGTATTTGATTGGCGATGTTGGCTTTGATCGATTGAAGGATCGCGTCGAATCTGTGGGAAAGACGATCAGCGCCGGCGGCGAACAGGAGCCGGAAACCGATGAAGTAAAGCGCGCAGGTGTGCTCGGCTTTTGGGATTTCTTGCGTGAACGTCCGAAGAGCCGTCTGACGATCGCTGGTGGTGTCTTGTTGCTGGCTGCAATTGCTACGGACGTACTGCGCCTGCTGCCGTCGGAGATTAGCAACTTGATTTATGTACTGGCTATGTTTGTCGCATTGAAGCCGATCGCCGAAAGCGGCATAAACTCGCTGCGTATCAACCGCGAATTCAACATCAACATGTTAATGACGGTGGCGGCAATCGGCGCTCTGATCCTGGGTGAGTTCCTGGAAGCGGCCATGGTAATCTTCCTTTTCGCGATTGGTGAAGCGCTGGAAGGTTATACGGCTGATCGCGCACGCGACAGCTTGCGATCGCTGGTTTCGATGAAGCCGCCGACCGCTCAGCGAATTGACGGCGAACTTGTTGAAGTCGTTCCGGTGGAGCAGTTGCGAATCGCAGATCGCATTCGGGTACTGCCGGGCGAGAGGATTCCGATGGATGGCGCGGTAGTATTGGGCAATAGCGCGGTGGATCAGGCGCACATCACTGGGGAGAGCCTGCCGGTTTCGAAAGTGCCCGGCGATGATGTATTTGCCGGGTCAATAAATGGCGAAGCTGTGCTTGAAATCTGTGTCAGTCGCTTATCCGCCGATAACACGCTTAGCCGCATCATTGATTTGTTACAGAAAGCGCAGTCGCGGCGCGCGCCGAGTCAACGGTTGATCGACCGCTTTGCGCATGTTTACACGCCGACGGTAGCGCTGGCTGCGCTGGCGGTCGCGTTGATACCGCCCTTGTTTTTCGGCGGGAACTTCTGGGATGGTCCGGAGGGCAGCGGCTGGTTGTATCGGGCGCTCTCAATGTTAGTGATCGCCTGTCCCTGCGCCCTGGTGATAAGTACACCGGTGACGGTTATCAGCGCTATAACGGCGCTGGCGCGAAAAGGTGTTTTGATCAAAGGGGGCGCTCCGCTGGAGGCTTTGGCTGGCACGAAAGTTATCGCCTTTGACAAGACCGGTACATTGACGCGTGGCCGGCTTGACGTCAAGGCGACCTACACTGATGCTTGCGCTGAGGGACCGGACTGCGAGCCTTGCGACGAGCTGATTGCCCTGGCGGCTTCGGTAGAAGCGCAGAGTACACATCCCTTTGCCAGCGCTATCCTGCAGGCGGCTTCAGAACAGGGCTTGTTCTACGTGAGCGCCACAAAAGTGGAAACGATGACGGGGCGCGGCGTTCGCGGCGATGTAGCGGGCAAACGCGTTACTATCGGCAGCCACAACTTTTTTGACGAAGAATTCGCGCATACGGAGCACTTGTGTGCGTTGGCGGCCGGGATTGAAGCTATGGGCCAGAGTGCAGTCTTGGTGCATGATGGCGATGCCGTTCGAGGTGTCATTGCATTAGCTGACGCGCCGAGAGAAGAGAGCCGCGCGGTCGTTTCGGCCTTGAGCAAGATAGGGATTGATTCAGTCATGCTAAGCGGCGACAACAGTCAGGTGGCGGAGTCAATCGCGGCTCAGGTGGGCGTCGACCATTTTCAGGGCGATTTACTGCCGCAAGACAAGGTGATCGCTGTAGAGAAGCTGGCGGTGAAACATGGACAGGTGGCGATGGTGGGCGATGGCATCAACGATACGCCGGCTTTGGCAAGCGCCTCAGTTGGGATCGCTATGGGTGGCGCAGGCAGCGCACAGGCGATGGAGACGGCGGACATCGTTTTGCTAGCGCAGGGTCTGCGGCAGTTGCCGGAGACGATAAAGCGGGCGAGGTTCGCGCGGCGGCTTATTCGCGAGAATATACTGCTATCGTTTGGCCTAAAAGCAATTTTTCTGCTGCTGGCTGTGACTGGCAATGTGAGCATGTTGGTCGCGATATTTGCCGATGTTGGTATGTCGCTTGCGGTAACGCTGAACGGGATGCGAGCCCTGAAGGATTAGGTTAGCTGCCGAAGTCGCGTTGCGCAGCTTGTTTGAAGAATCTCGTGGCTATAGATTCCACCTTTCCTCCTTCAACGCCACCGACAGTTAGCGCTACGAACTTTTCCTCTTTCATATCGTATCCAACTTGATACATGTCTGGTATGTTGGATTGAGTGATTTCCTCTAATGGAATGTACTCCCACTCGTAGTCGATACCTTTCGCGAGGATAAGAACGACCGGTGTACGCCGTCTCAACCTGTGATTCGGATATCCAAAAAAGAAAAGGTATCTAATACTTCTATTGCCCCTTTCGAAAATAATACGAAAGAACCAAGTCTTTTTGGCCGGCATTTCATTTCGCAGATTTCGATACTTCTCAAAGTCTAGCGTGTCATATTCCTTGAAATGCACTTTAACACTTCCTAAAGTTATCTCTTCATTCAAGTCATCTACAATCTGTTTGAAGTAGTTTTTGAATAGCTCCATGCCACTGAGCCACACCGTATACTCGTTTGTAACGCGGTTGAGCTCGGGACCCTCCAAACTGTATCTTACAGACTTAATGAGCTTCTGTCTCTTCTGTTCCTCTTCTGCGGCCTTCTCCCACTCCTTAAGGCTTTCTTCTACGTTTTCATACATTAATTGGATTAGCGGAGTCAAATCACCTGCTTGAGATTCTTCAAGAGAGTCATAATAGCGGAGTCTATCTTCACGAGTAATGATACAAATCGTGTATCCCAAGCGCATCAAAATTAAGTTCATCAGAAGACGGGCTGTACGACCGTTGCCATCGACGAATGGATGGATTTGCGCCAGCCAAGCATGGGCGGCTGCGGCGCACACAATCGGCATATTATCGTTTTGGGTTTCAGGCTTCGTGACCTTTACAATGTACTTGCCCAAGTCGTCCATTTGCTCAGAAACTAAATCTGCTGCCGGAGGCTCATAATCAGAGCCGGATATTTGTACTTTGCCGTTTCGATATCTCCCGGCATGTTCTTCATCTATATCTGTTAGTATTAGTTTGTGAATTTGCTTTACATCAGTGACCGTAATTGGCCGTTCTCGGTTTACAGCAAGGACTTTCATGAAATCCAAAGCTTGAGATAAGTTTTTCGCCTCCGCCTGGTCCCGCAATGTTTTACCCGTGAGAGTCATACCCATCTCGACCACTAACTGAGTTTCTCCAATGGTTAGCGCGTTACCCTCAATCGCATTGGAGTGGTATATTCCCTTTATTTTGAAGAAGTTATGAATGTGTTCCAAAGTGCTAGGACTAAGCCTTCCAATTTTTCGCATCTCCACAACCCGCTTGTGCAAGTCCGACAAACGACCCTCTATGCCTTCGTAGTAGTCAAATGGAGTGCCAGCGACGCTCTTTAACTTGTCCACAACTCAACCTGAGAACTAATCTGCAGACGAATTATATTTGCTATAGACAAGCTTATCAAGCTAGATAGCGGTTTGTTCACAGATTACCACATCCCTCACCGTCGCGGATGAGCCGAGCGGCTATAAGTATCGCGGAAGCCGTGATGGATTCTAAGCTTCTCATAGAGGCGCTGAAAACGTAGCCTAGTCGTGTGATCGAGTGAGACGCGCATGTCCCAGGCGTCTTCATTATCGCTACGGTAGTAGTTTTGCTTACGTGTGACACGATTGAAGCCGTATTTTAGATAAAGGCTTTGCGCAATGGAATTGCTAACCCGCACTTCTAGAACAATGTATTCGGCATTCAATTGCAGTGCCTTGCCGAGCATGCCTGCAAGCAATATCTCGCCGTAGCCGTGGCCACGATTGGACGGGTGTATGGCGATCGTACTGATATGCGCCTCACCCTCAATCTTCCACAAGCCGCCATATCCAAGGACGGTGCCCGTACGTTTTTCCGCCCGTGAATTGCGGCCCAGCCTTCCGCGTACGCGAGTCAGCAAAGTTTGCGGCCGCTCGGGTACGGGCAGCGCAGCGCTAGATTGCTGATCGAGCACGACCATGTGGCTGACGCGTGACTCGTTGATTTCGAAGGCGTAGGAATCCTGCGTCCACGGCGGCTCGAAAGACATAACGTCAATCGCCGCCACTTGATGGATGTCACTTAGCTGCATATAGCGCAGGTTCAAACTCATTTTGCGCGTCGGGCTAGGCGAATACTAGGCAAGAGTGTAGCGCCCCTGCGCGACGGGCACAAGATCACTCGTTTTTCTAGAGAGGCAGCCTGTCAAGCGTATAGAAAACGATGCCTGACAGGCGGAGGTAGGAACTATCTATTCATTTGGATCATCTCGACGACATCCAGCGCCGCCACGTCCAAATAGGGGCTGGTCTGGGCGATGGCGACAGCGGCGTCTATATCCTCGGCTTCGATGACCGTCATGCCCGTCAAGCGATCAACGCGTTCTTCGCTGGATACGCTCTCGCGGGTCACGCGGATCGGCGAACCCATCGGGCGCATCGCCGGCTCAACCACCGCATCGCTGATGCTCTCCATCCATTTCATGTACTCTGCGAAGTGTGCTTGAGCTTCCTCGGGGCTGCCGAATTGTGGTTCGCCTACATAGAGTAATCCAAATTGTGCCAAGTTGTTTTCTCCTGAATCAAATTGCTTATCGAATGGTCTAGTCTCTTGATACGCTCAGGCGGCGGCGTTTCAAGAGCCGTGTTAAGCATAAACTGATTAGGGCTAAGGTCAATACCTTAAGTTGGGATAGGGTTATATGGGAATGTCATAGACGAAACGGTCCATGCCTGTGTGCCGTGTCTGGCAGCGCCAGTTGCCACTTGGATCTACAACGCCGGAAGGCGCCGAGCAGCGAATGGCGACCGGCTCGCAGCTGTCTACCGTGACGATCCAAACCCGGCTGGCGCGGGCTCGCATACGTAGATTGCTGCTGTGGAATTGCCAATTCACATCTGACCACTCTGTTCGGCTGCGCCCACCATTTACCGCGTGGAAGATGACCTGAGCGCCTTTTCCAGCGAGCAAATGCGTAAGATGCGTATCGGGCATCGGCGTACAGGTTGGGTTTGCCCACAGGTCATTGCAGATCAAACCGGCTACGGTCTGGCCAGCAAACCGAAAGGACCGCAGCGGACGAATGGCGAAATGATTGAGTTCGCCAACGGGTTCGGCGCTCATAGTGCCCGTCGGCAGTGTTTTGCTGTGGAATCCGAGATAGTCCCCATCGGAATCGTAGAAGCGTAATTGATTGTAGATCTTGCCGTCCGACTCTTCCTTGAAGCAAGTGCCGAGCGCCAGCCCAACTTGTGCCCGCGCTGCTGCCGCAGTTGCCTTCAGCAAAGCTGATTCCACGTCATCGGGATCAAACTCATGCGTGTAGCCGCTGAGAGAGCCCTCCGGCGTCAGCAAGATATTGGCGGCCTCCTCGCTCGCCCACAAGATGGCGTCTTCAATGTATTGCAAGTTGGCGGCGATATCGCGGGTGACAGGCATTTGGATCCCGGCGACGCGCAAGGTCATTGTATCTAGCTTCCAAAGCACTAATGGCTAAGGGATGAGTGTAGAAAATCCGCGCGAATCTTGCAACGGCGGAGCGATCGCGGTATCTCGTTGATGGCGGAAAGCTGACAGCAGCGCGCGTAAATCTGTAAAGCGACGACGGCGTTGACACGTGCATTCGTACACCGCGCAACGCTTGAAGCGAGGAGCGATCATATGCTAGTCTAGTTGCTGCGGCGGGGGATCATTGCTAAAGATTCTGAAATGTGTCGAGCATAAAACAGACCGCCCGTCGTCAAAGTCTTAGGAGAATCTGGCGCGTGCTGAGCATCTCAGATATGGAAACCCTGCGCGACGCGTACAGCGCCTACAGTGATATGACGCTGCGCGATGCCCTAGAGCGCATTGGCAATCCGTCTGCAAAGACGGTGGTGGACTTTGCGTTGGCGGGCATGGTGAGTCCGGATCGTAATACTCGCGTTTTGATGCTTCGAGTGCTGAAACATCAGCATGGCGAGATGGCAATGCGCGGTGTGTGTGCAGGCCTACAAGACGCAGGGCGGCGTGTCTGCGCAGTAGCAATCCAGGCTTGCCCGAATTTCATGACATTCCCTGAAATTGTGGAGCGGCTGGAATTGATTTCGAATAGTTTGACACGGAAGCGAAAATTGCGGCGACGTGCCATCAGTATGCTAGCCGGAGATGAAGGGCGAATGCAGGGCGATCTGACCCCGGCAGTTGTCGCTGCTTTGACACGCCTGATGACGGATGCGGAGTATCGATTTCGCATTGTTTTTGGTTTGGTGCGGCTGGAGCTGGCGCCGCGGACCAAGACGCTATTTGAAGATATTGCGCATTCTGAAAACGACCGCGAGCGTGAGCTGGCAAGCAGGGCTTTAAGTGGCGAGCGGGTGATTCATATTGATGCATACGCCAGGGATGAAGCGCTGCATCGGCGGATCATGACCAGCTGCGAAATAGCTCACGGGCGGATGTATTATTGGCTGCCACGAAAAGGATTGCCAGCCGAACCGGTGGCCTCGAATTGACTTGGGTGCGTGTGATGTTTGGTCTGCAGACTTGTGGGTGGCTTTTCACGATACGCCCTTTGCTCAGAACAACGGAATGCCTGGGATGCGCGTTCTTACGCGATACAGCGTCGTGATGCCAGTGAGATAGAGACTGCGCAGATCGTCACCACCCCAAGTGAAATTGGGAAGTTGCATCGGTGTACGAAGCCGGCCCAGCAGCCGGCCATCGGGCGCGAATACGTGCAGACCGCCTTGAGCGCAACAGTAGAGATTGCCCTCGCTGTCAATCTTCATGCCATCAGGTACACCAGGACCGTCACCCTGCGTTTCGGCGAAGAGCCGTCCGTTCGAGATTGTCCCTTCAGTATGACAGCAAAGACGTAGACCTTGTATTCGGGACTGTCGGCGATGTAGAGCAGTGATTCGTTGACGGAGAAGCACAAGCCATTGGGGCGGTTGAGCGCCGTGGTCAGCAAGGTCAGCGAATCATCGGCAGGGTTCCAACGATAGACGCCGTTGAACGCAAGCTGGCATTGGCGCGGAATGCCAACTTTTGGTTCGCGGCCATAGGGCGGATCTGTGAAATATATACTGCCGTCGCTCTTGACTACGATGTCATTAGGGCTATTGAGTTCAGCGCCTTTATAGTGAGAAGCGAGAATAGTCATGCTGTCATCGTTCATGCGGGTGACACGACTGCTGGCATGGTGGCAGCTGAGGAAGCGGCCGTCGCGGTCGTAGGTGTTGCCGTTTGCCAAGTGACTGTTACGACGATAGAGGCTCAAGCCCGCGGTTTCGGACCATTGCAACGTGGAGTTGCCGAGGATGTCGCTGAATCGCAGGTGCCTGTCGTAGGGATGCCAAGCCGGTCCTTCGAGGAATTTGAAGCCGTCCGCGATGATTTCGATTTCAGCGCCATTGTCGAAAATGTCGTTCAGTTCTGGTTCGCTTACATCAAGCTCAATGGCCGACATTGACATTCTCGTCAGTTCTATATATTGATCTGAAATGACCTCGCGGCTAGGGAAGCCTACCTTTTACCCTTGCCAGGTTTGGCTTTTAGCGTCTTGACATAGGCATAGCTCTGGTCGAGATAAGGCATCAGTTCATCGGTGTCTTCCAGCAAGTGATCGGGCACCTGTACGTATTCTTTCATGATCGTACCGTATGTTACCAGCAGTTTGCTGTCATGCTTGGCGATGAACGATTCGCGCTCGGCCTTTCCCATTCGCAAGCCAACTTTGCCGGCTTTAGTCAACATGCTGAACATATTGCCCTGATATGAGGTATATGGCAGCTTAAGCCCGCCTTTGAGTTCAATTTCGGGGTGAGCGTCGATCAACTTTTTGTAAAGCGCCAATTTGTCAGTGGGTACTTGATCGCTTCGCTTGCTCATAAACTGCCTCGTGATACGCTTACCTACAATTAGCATTATCATGCATTGAAGACGACGTCGAAGCAATGGTTTGTCCTGGGGATCGGCTGACAGCCGCCGGATGCATGGCCGCTTATCCTTTTCTAGCATTCTCTGGAGAATTCGTCGCCTGGGATGAAAGAGGCGATGCCGGCTATATCAACCCGCGCTCTTTGATTGATGCTCAGCTCAAAGTTGCTGCTGATCGCGGCGCCGATGTCATCCGTGAGATAGTCAACTCAATTGAGTTCGGCGAAACTGGCGTCGCGATAGAAACGCGTGAAGGCAGGTCGCTGCGGGCGCGTCGCTGCGAAGCTGTAGCAGCATTTCATTGTGATCGTTGACAACAACAGCGCTCGTGCCAGTCAATATCAGGAGATCGTTGCCGATCTTGCTGCGAATGTTGCTGATGTATTCTGAGATAGGCAAGGTTAGTTTCCGAGAGTCAGCAAGGCGAATCTGAGCCATATACAGAGGTTTGCTGGGGAATCCTCATCGGCTCTTCAATCCCGGCTCTTCTGGCAGCGACCATTACTTGTCGTCGTGGATTACGGGGAAGGTGGATTGAAGTAAGCGCGCGGATTATTTTCCAGCGCTTTCCTCATAATCCATTTGTGACGCGGGAGCATGTTTTCCGGCAGGGCGTCCAAGGGGAAATAGCGGATATCGAGCGATTCGTCATCGTTGACGCGGGGCGCATTGGCATGGTGCGGGCGGCAGCGGAATACGGTGGACACAATCGCGATTTGATCACCATTGGGATAGGTGACAAAAAAGTCCTTGCCGGATAGCACTGCGATAGCTTCTTCCGGTACGACCTCAAGGCCGGTCTCCTCGAAGACTTCGCGGATGACACATTGTGCGAGGTTTTCGCCGGGATCCAAGCCACCGCTCGGAGGCGCCCAGGTATTCGTATCACGGCGCAATTGCAGCAGAATCTCTTCATTTTGGTTTACGACGACAGCGGTGATACCGGGTACAAGCAACAGGTCATTACCGATTTTGGCGCGGATGTTCCTGATGTACTCGGATATGGGCATAAAATGATTCGCCGTCAACCGACGGACACGCTTAGATCAACCGAGCCTTTAAGCGTGTTGGCGACGATGCAGGCGCGCTCCGACATGGTGACAAGCTTTTCCAAGGTGGCTCGGTCTGCGTAGGCGGACTTGACGACCATATTGATGGCGGCGAAACGCGCCGGCGCTTCTGCCAATTCGCCGTTGACTTCGATGGCGATGTCGTCAATGTCGAGATCACGGGCGCGAATAGCGGCTAGGAGATTGCTGTTGAAGCAGCCACCTAGCGATGCCAGCAGCAACTCGCCACCCATGGCGCCCTTATCGTGCCCGCCTTTGGCTTCCGGGCGGTCGATGTCGATGGCGTGATTACGGATTTGGGCGGCAGTGGTGGCGTCGTCGACTTGTGTTAGATTGACGGTAATCGTCGGCATTATAAGTCCTCAAATCTTCGAGACTATGGAATTGCAGGTTGCATCAGCCTTTTACAGCGCCCATGGTAAAGCCTTGCACCAGGCTGTCAAGGAAGAGGTTGTAGGCGAGACCGACAGGAATGGCGATTATCAAGGCGGCGGCCAGCAGCGGTTGCCAGAAGTAAACATCGCCCAGGATGAGTTCGGTGGGCACGCCGACGCTCAGCGTTCGCTGACGTGTATCGGCAATGAAGACCAGCCCGTAAATGAATTCGTGCAGCGTTAGGGTAAACGTGAATACGATGGTGGAGATGATGCCGGGCAGAGACAGGGGCAAGACCACGCGCAGAAAAGCTTCAACACGGTTGTAGCCATCGACCAGCGCTGCTTCTTCCAGTTCGGGCGGGACGGCTTTGAAGAAGCCTTGCAGCAGCCACACGCTGAAGGGCACGGTGAAGGAAGGATAGACGACGATCAGGGCTAGCGGGCTGTCCTTCAGCCCGAGCAGGACGACGATGCGGAACATGGGAATGAAGAGCAGGGTGGGCGGCAAAAGATAGACGAGGAACATCAAGATGCCAGCGCGTTCACCCCAGCGGCCCGTAAGGCGTGCTAGCGCATAGGCGGCGGGCAGTGACAGGATGAGGGTAATGATGACAACGGCGATGCCAACAACGATTGAATTGCGGATGAAGTCGAGATAGGCGGTGTTGTTGAAAAGCGTATCGAGATGTTCAAGCGTTGGCTCTTGCCGGAAGACGAAAGGCTGCGGCCGGCGATAGAGATCGCCATCGGTCTTAAATGTGTGCATGAACATGATCAAAAAAGGCGCGGCAGCGAAGAAGCAGAAGACTAGCACGACCAGATAGAAGGGCGATCGACGTAGGATGTACGAGAATTCCTGACGCGTGGCGCCATATTTGCGGATTCGCCAGGCGATGCGCAGTGCGACGAGCAGCGCTAGCAGAAGCAGGAGCAGCATCCAGAAGTTCGTCAGAATCCAGCTCAAGACTAGCATCAGCGCACCTCGGTTCGGCTGGCGGTGCGCAGCATGAAGATTGCCATCGCCAGCAGCAAAGGAAAGGCAAAGAGCGAGATCGCCGCGCCTTGCGCCAGGTTGCCGCCTTCAATGCCGACCTGGAATGAATATAGTCCCAGCACACGGGTGTAGTCGACGGGTCCGCCGCGAGTCAGCACGTATACGACAGTCATGTCACCGAACATGGTGATCATGCTGAATAGCAAAGCGATGACCATGATTGGCAGGATCAAAGGCAGCTTTATCTGCAGTAGGGTACGCATGAATCGCGAGCCATCGACTTCGGCTTGATCGAGAATGTCGGTCGGGATGGATGACAGCCCGGCCATCAAAATCACGGTCGCCAGTGGCGTCAGACGCCAGACTTGCACAAAGATAACGCTGATCTGCGCCAGTTGCGGCGATGCCAGCCAGAACAGATTACGATCTGTGCTGAGGATGCCGCCCGGACCGAGGAAGCCGGTCTGCAGCAGCAGGTAGTCGATGGGGCTGTATTTGGTATCGAGCATCCATAGCCAGCCGATCATCGCCAACGAGACCGGCGTCGCCCAAGGCAAGATGAAGATGAAACGGGCGAACCACTTGCCGGTGAAATTCTGCGTGAAGATGATCGCCAGGATATTGGCGAATATCAGAATGAATACTTGTGAAAGTAGCGTGAAGCGGATGGTGGTTTCGAGGACTTGACGGAAGACATCGTTCTCCCAGACCGCTTCAAAGTTGCGCATGCCTACGAAGTTGAGATCAGTGTTGCCGACGGTGACATCGGAGAATCCAAAGGCGATCGCCAGGAAAAAGGGAAAGCCGACTAGCAGCAGGATATATATCAGCGCCGGAGCCAGAAAGAGTATGCCTACGAGGCGTCGGTTATCGAGGGGAAAGGCGGGCAGCGCCAAGGTCGCCATCAATGTGCCTCGGCCAGGTTCTGCGGTTCAACGCGCAATCCGGTGCGTTTATCAAAGAATTTGATATCGCTGTTATGAACGGCGAATTCGTAGTCGCTCTCGATATCAAGCGAGACGCGGACGTTGGACGGAACTTTCGCCAGCGTCAATTCATTATCGTGCCCATGAACATAGCCATAGACTAAGCGATCCGAGCCAAGGTATTCCACTCGCTTGACGAAGTAATGGAAGATACGCGCGTTTTCCGGATTGTCATTGAGGGTCCTGGGCAAGAAGTGCTCGGGACGGAAACCAAATCTAAAATGGTCAACCGTGAGGATGTTCATGCTGGGCGAGCCAAGAAAGGTGGCGACGAATTCGTTGGCGGGGTCGTCATAAATACTTTGCGGAGTGCCGATCTGCTGGATCTTGCCTTCTGACATGACGACGATTCTGTCGCCCAAGCCCATCGCTTCGATCTGATCGTGCGTGACGAATACGGCGGTGATATTGGAGGAGCGCTGAAAGTCCTTTAATTCATCGCGGGCGTTCGCTCGCAGCTTGGCATCCAGATTCGACAGTGGTTCATCGAGGAGCAGGACGGCCGGCTGAGTGACCATGGCGCGGGCGATGGCCACACGCTGTTGCTGCCCACCGGAGAGCTGCCGCGGACGCCGGTCGAGCAGCATGTCGATTTCGAGCAGACCGGCTGTGCTCTCAACTTTTTCGCGGATGGCGCGCTTGTCAAGCTTTTTTTCGCGCCGCTGTGCCCGCAATGGAAAAGCTATGTTGTTGAAGACATTCATGTGCGGGTAGAGGGCGTAACTTTGGAAGACCATGGAGACGCCCCGTTTCCGCGGCGGGAGCGCGGTAACATCGGAGCCGCCGATGGAAATCTGCCCGGCGGTGGGTTTCTCCAAACCAGCGATCATACGCATTAGCGTGGTCTTGCCGCAGCCCGAAGGACCCAGAATGACTAGGAATTCACCTTGTTCAATCTCAAGGTCGACGCCGTCAACGGCGCGCACAGAGTCGAAATATTTCTTGATGTCGCGGATTTGGACGACGTTCATAAACGGTTCCAGCAAATGAACATACGCGGGCGGCCCAGCGGGCCGCCCCTTCTATGGATCGTGCCAAGCAAATGAGGGTCAGCTGGTGGCCGACCTACTATCAATTGCGCCTATTCGCCGCCGCCGACCATGCCGCGGGCGCGCCACTCACCGAATATTTCTTCGACGCGTTCGTGCGCTTCCGCCACTGCATCCTCGGCGGATAGCTCGCCCAAGGCAACTTTCGCAACCATGTTGGGAATGACGCTCTCGGCGAAAACTTGGCTGATGGCCGGGTTGGTGACGCCGGGGAAGCCGAGATGAACGGACCAGTCGTTGACGGTTTTCAGGACTTCGAATTTGTTTGGCGGTGAAGATCCCCAGGGATCTTCTTCCAGCCAGCCGTCAAGTTCCGCTACAGTGCTGGGCAGGCAGGGGAAGTTATAGAGTTCGCTGTAGTATGTCACGTCGCTGTAATTCTCAGTGTGGTCGAGGATGAATTGCTTGGCGGCTGCCAGCTCATCGCCTTCGACATACTTTGGAATCACGTAGATTTGCCAGACGTGCGACGAGGCGTAGGCGCCTGCCGGACCTGCGAGCGCGCTGCTAAAGCCGATATTGGCTGCTGCTGCTTCATCGATACTCTGCAGACTGCGATAGGCAGAATTGGAATTGAGAATGTAGCTGAGTTCACCGGCGATCAGACCCTGATTGTTGCTGGCGGCAGTCCAGCCGAAGACTTCGTCGGTCATGGCCTCATTCTGCAGTTGCGCCAGGTACTTGACCGCGGCGATGGTCGCCTCGCTGTTGAGCACGACATTCTCGTTTTCGTCCTGGACGCTGCCGCCGAAGCTCCAGATGGCGGCGCGATTGGCCATGCGGCTGTCAAGCTCGGGGCTCATGCCAATGCCAACCGGAATGCCGCTCGACTCATAGATGGCGCGTCCGCCTGCGAGCAGGTCATCGTAAGTCTTGGGACCATCGGGGTAGCCAGCTTCCATCCAGAGCGCAATGTCGTAGTCGCCGGGATCAGGCACGTAACCATGGGTGTAGGCATACCAGGTATCGACGACAGGCAAGTAGGAAGCGGCAGTGCAGGTACCGGCACGCTCGCCATGCATTTCCGCGGCCGCCTCGTTGATGTCACGCAGGTCGTGCAGACCATCAATGAATGACGCGGGCGAGAATAACACCTCGACGATGGTATGGCCTTCGCCTGCATCAATCTCGGCAGCGAGGGTGGAAAAGAGTTCGGTGAAATTGACGTGATTGACCGTGATGCCGACGCCGCTTGCTTCGCCCCATTCCGCGGCGTAGCCATCAAACCACTCGTCGTAGCGCGGCACGAAGTGACTCCACTGCAGCAGGCTGATTTCGGTGCCATCGGCGTAAGCGCCCTGCGCGCTGATGCCGAGGCCTAGCGTGACGAAAATACTTAGTACGATAAGAAATCGTAGTGCTCGATTCATGAATCTGGCTCCTTTAGTCATAGGAAATATTCGTAGCTGAATATCTCTATCAATTGTAGCGAAGACTCGGTTTGATTTCAACAATCCAGCAAAGATGGCCAGGGTCGGTATTTCTCAAAAGAGGCTGAGCTGATGAACGGGCTGGTGACCATTGAGGAGGACGTACTTCGCCAGTTTTTGCGGCGTGCGGATACCGATCTGCTTAAGGTGGACCAGTTCAGAGAGTTTGCCGCGCCGACGGGAGCGAATGATGGCATCCGCGCCGACCGGTCCAATGCCCGGCACGCGCAATAGTTGCTCGCGATCTGCCCGCATGAGTTCGATGGGCTGGTGAATCAAGTGTTCATCTGCCCAGGCTTGCTTGGGGTCAACATCGGCGCGCAGATTGCCGTGGCTAAGAAAAGGGAGTTCCTCCACATCCCATTTGTAGTCACGAAGGAGAAAGCTGGACTGGTAGAGTCGATATTCTCGAATGGCTTCTGTAGCCGGCAAGCCCTCAAATGGCGTGCCTGTTACGGGTGAAAAAGCAGAGTAATAGACTCGCGCCAATCCGGCTTGACTGTAGAGCTTGTCGCTCATCGACAGGAGTTCGAGGTCGGTATCGCCGACAGCGCCGACGACGAATTGAGTGACACTGCTGGCCAGTCTCTCGTTCTGGTGATTTAGACGGATCTCTTGCGCCCATTGCAGCATCTGTACTAATTCTTCAACGAAGACTTTCTTCGGGGCAAGAGCAGCTAGACGGGCAGAGGTTGGCGCTTCCAGATTCACCGAGATGCGGTCAGCCAGTTGCATTGAGCGATAAAGCTGATCGTATTCGATGCCCGGCATGATCTTGAGGTGGATGTAGCCGCGGTATCCTTGCCGATTGCGGATGATCTCGGCGGTATCGATGATCTTATCTTGGGTGGTCACTGAGCCTTTGACAATGCCTGATGAGAGAAATAGACCGTCGACTTTGCCGGCGCTTTCCAGCGTGTCGAAAGCGGTCGCCATCTCGTCGGGCGCGAAAGTAACGCGTTTAGTTTTCGCCCGTCCAGCGCGAAAAACGCAATAGTGGCAATTGCGCTCGCAGGCAGTTGTCATCATAGTTTTCAGCACCGGCTTGGGACCACGAGGCGTTTGCAAGTTGGCGATGCAGTCGCTGAAGTTGAATTCCTGCTTGCGGGTGCGGCGGATGCGCTCGGCATGTGGGCTGTCACCGGCGGGTTCGTGCAAGGTGACATCGCCCATTTGCGAGAGTTTGGTTAAGGTTTCCGAGACAAGTCTGCCAGCCATGCCCCTATGATATAGAACATTTGTTTTATAGTCAAGCGGGAATCTATGGAGTTTTTGGTTGATGTGCGATCAGGGTGCTTAGTTTGACGAGTCGGCATCGCGCCAGTCGAGAATCAAAGGCGGCTGAATACGAAGCCAGGCGGGACCCTGCGCTTTCAGCACCTCAAGTACGTGGGCCAGGACCTTTTCAAATTCGGAATTGGCATCGACCTCGACGATCGTTTCGCCTTTGGCGCGCAGCAGAGCGATGCCGTCTCGATACTTCTCGGTGCGTTCCGACAGATTCTTTTCGAATAATTCACGGTCTGTCGGTCGGCTGCGCATTCGAGCGTAGCCGTTGTGCGGGCTGACACTGAGATAGATGGTAAGGTCGGGCTTGCGCGCCCAGCGATTCAAAGCGAATACATCGTCCATACTCAAGCCACCGGTTGATTGATAGACGAGTGATGAAAGCACATAGCGATCGCAAATGACGATTCGACGGGCGCCAGTAATGAGAAAGGGGTTGATTTCCTGGTCAAGGTGGTCGGCGCGGTTGAGGGCAAATGCCAAAGCTAGCGCTAGTGGACTGGCTTTCTCTTGCTTAGCGAGGACGCTGCGGATGTACTTGCCGGCGGCGGATGGATCATGTGGCTCGTAGGTTAGGGTTACCCGGTCACGATGCGTCTGCGACAGCGTGCCATGAAGTTGACGGGCGATGCTGGATTTTCCGGCGCCGTCCATGCCTTCAATTACAAAGAAGAAGCTGTCTTCTTCCATAGAATTCCCGATTCTATCAATCGCCGCTGCGTTAGTAGAATAGCGGTCGCGCCTATGGATGACAAGCATGTGAAAACGAACAATTTCACATCTTAAGCGGCGGAGGACGCGAGCGCGAAAAGCGGCAAGTTCGTTATACTGTTGCAAGGTAAATGTAGCAATGTGGGCGGATATGGCGCGGCCACCTCAGACGAATCAGTGCAAAGTCAGTCGACGGCGAATGCTGCGGCGGCTGGCTGTCGTTGGCGCGGCCAGTGCTTTGGCGGGATTGGGCGGAGCTGCTGCCGGGGTTTTGAGTAAGAGTCCGAGGATGGTCGTGCTGCCGCATGCCACGGGGCTTGCTGGTGATTTAAAGCGGCCAACAATCATCAGTCGCGAGGAATGGGGCGCGCTGCCTGTCAATTCAATGGCGCGCAACGAGAGTGGGATCTATAAGAAGGGCGTCAATCCCGAGGGCTGGTACGTCTATTTAGGCGATTTGCGCGACAGTTATCAGACCTTGGTTATCCATCACAGCGCCTTCTACGAAGTAAACGGAATAGCGACGTTGCTGGAAGTGCAGCGATTGCACCGGGATGATCGAGGCTGGGCTGATGTCGGCTATCATTTTATGGTGGATATGGACGGCGCGATTTATGAAGGGCGGAATCTTGGCGTGCGTGGCATACATACGCAAGGGCATAACAGCGGCAGCGCTGGAGTCTGCTTGTTGGGAGATTTCCGCTTTCGGTCGCCGTCGCAAGCGCAATGGGACGCGCTTATCGCGTTGAGCTGTTGGCTGGTCGATGAGCTGGATTTGACGCATCTGGCGGCGCACAGTCAATTCAACAAGGGGACGGTTTGTCCGGGCGCCACCGTGCTGGAGCAATTGTCGGCTTTAGCTACCTTGCTTGGCGTGGAATATGGCGTGGATGGCTACGTGCCGACCGCGCGTGTAGAGGACGCTTGTAATTGTCGTGCGCGGCTATGAAGTTTGCACCTGAGCAATTCTCAAGTTGTGACAGATTTGGACAAGATGTAAGAATGGAGATGGACAAATGGCAAAAGCATTAAGCGAAGCAGAAATCAGCGCGGGTCTCGCGGAACTAAATGGCTGGGCGCGCGACGGCGATGTATTGGTGAAGACTTTCAGTTTTGACAGTTATCTGGCGGGCGTGGCATTCGCATCGAGCGTCGGCGTGATCGCCGAAGGTTTGGATCATCATCCGGATATGAGCATTGGCTGGCGGCGGGTGAGTGTGTCGTTTACCACGCACGATGCCGGCAATATGCTTTCGGCGAATGATTTCGCTGCGGCCGCTGCCATTGACGCGTTGGGTTATCCGCGGTCGTGACGCGCTATGTCTCGCTTGACACTACCTGATTCGATCGTATAGGCGAGTCTTTCCGATATCGGGCGGTAGTGCTGGCTTTTGCGCCGGGCGATCAAGTTGCGGTCCTCTTCGCGCGGCTGAATACTGAGTTCTATTATTTCGAGAGCGAGGTCGCGCACGTATTTGCGATCGCTGCTCAGCCAAGCAAAGACGAAGGCGAGCGCTGCGATGACGCCGAAAATTATCGCTTCCGATGGGCGTAGCGCGCCCCGGCCAACGAGCAAGACGATAAAGCCGGAGAAGGCGAGAGCGAAACCGAAACTTATGGCCGGTAAGAATGCCGAACCCGGCAACTCACAGTCAACATACGCCCTGGTCTTATCCAACTCGCTCATTTGGCCTGTGGCGATTCTCCCATACGACGCGGCCTCATGGGTGTCATGGGAAAACGCACGCACTTCAAAATAGATCGAATCGTCGAGGGTTTCACTTGACACTTCATAAAGCGATTGCCGCTGGATACCGGTCCGCTCTCTTGGCAACAGGTCATGTAGGCGCGCCATCGCCAGATCGGCTGGCAAGGGTGTCTCGAAGCGGTAACGGTTGCGATCTCTGAATCTTTGGCGATGTTTTTTCGCCATACCTCACCCTCACGCGACGGGGTGGCAGTGCGATTACAGTGTAGACTATAGCACAGCAGATACAGACATTTGCAACGGATAACCGATGACCAAGCTCCGGCTCTTGCTCTTCAATCTTATGACCGACGAATCTGATCCGGTGCTGGGATTCGCCTGCGGCTGGATTCGCGAGTTGGCGGCCCACTGCGAGTACGTCGATGTGATTACCATGTATCGCGGAGCCTATCAGTTGCCGGGGAATGTACGCGTGTTTTCGGCTGGGCGGGAACGAGGCTGGAGCAAACCGGCGCGACTGCTTTGCTTCTACCGGCAGCTGCTGCTGCTGCTGACGCGGCGCTATGATGCCTGCTTCGCGCATATGATGCCGCTGTTCGCCGGCATGGCGGGACCGCTGTTGAGCGCGCGCGGGATTCCTACGGTCTTGTGGTATACACATCGGCAGCGCTCGGCACAGTTGCGGCTGGGCTTGGCGATGTCGCGGCGGGTCGTCAGCGCGGACGAGACCAGCTTCCCTTATGTCACCGACAAGCTGCGCGTCATCGGGCACGGCATCGACACCGACATCTACGGGCCCCCACTCTCTAGCTCCCAAAATGAGGGTGGGGATAGTCAAGCAGTGGTGGTGCAGGTGGGGCGTTTGGCGGCGATCAAGCATCAGGCGACCACGATTGAGGCGGTGGCGCGGACGGATGCGCGGCTGGCGCTGATAGGTGGAGTGCAAGCAGGCTCTCCGCAGCATTATGAGCAGCGATTGCAGGAGCTGATTGGGCGGCACGGAATGGCGGCACGCTGTCAACTCCTTGGCGATTTGCCGCCGGCGGATGCGCGCGATTGGTATCGGCGGGCGACGGTGGCGGTGAATATGAGCCCGGTGGGCCTGTTTGACAAGGCGGCGCTGGAGAGCATGGCATGCGGCGTACCGACGGTTGTCTGCAATCCGGCGTTTGCGCCGCTGCTGGGCGAGCATGCTGGCCTGCTGCTCACGGATGGTCCGGATGATGTCAGCGGCTTGCAGGACCGTCTTGAGCGCTTGATTGCGCTTTCGGCAGCTGAGCGCGCGGAAATCGGCGGGCGGCTGCGAGAGAGGGTCCTGAGAGAGCACAGTTTGCAGCGCTTGAGCGAGCGGCTGCAATCGGTGCTGACGACGGGTGAACTGCCTGTGAATTAAGCAAGCGCACGGTTGAGTTGCGCGGTGGGCGACTCAAGAGTCGCCCCTACAAGAGTCGCCCCTACATGTATTGCCCCCACATGTTTCGCCCCTACAAGAGTCGTTAGCCGGCGTAGCTCCAGCCGAGCTCGGTCAGAGACAAGACATCGGGCGGGGCACCTTCCTTGATAATTTCGGCGTTGATGGCTTTGCCGACTACAATATCGTGATCGCCAGCGACATCGACGATTTTCGTCACCTTGCATTCGATATAGGCGGCGGCGCCCGCGAGCACTGGCACGCCGGTTGCGGGCGCGGCAGAGTAGTCGGCCTCATCCATCTTTTCCGGTTTCTTCGAGCGGCCGCTGGTGACGCTCATAATGGCTTCGGAATCGGCTTGCAGGAAGATATTCAAGCTGAAGACGCCGCCGGCTGAGACCAGGCCGTGCGAGTAGCAGGATTTTTGGATGCCGACGGCGATCAGGCGGGGTTCGTAGGACATCTGCGACACCCAATTGACGACCATGGCGTTGACGTCATCGCCGTTTTTGGTGGTGAAGGAATAAAAGCCGTAGGGCATCATTTTCAGGGCATCTTTGATTTTGTCGTCTGACATTTTCAGCCTCTCCTTTGGATTCGCACTTGATGCGGTCCACTATAGCAGGGCTGTCAGGCCTTGTCCAACTGAGCCGATATTCGCTCCAGGACTTCGAGGATTTTTTCTTCTGTGGTCGGCTCAGGTTCAGGTTCAGGTTCAGGTTCGGGCTCCGGTTCTGGTTCTGGTTCTGGTTCAGGCTCTGGCACGACCGGGGCTTCTTCTTCGTCATCATCGAGCATGTCGCCGATATCATCGACAGCTTGATCCAGTTTGTTGACGAATTTGATCAAGAGGAAAATGGCGACGGCGGTAATGATAAAGTCAATCACTACATTGACGAAGTTGCCGGCGTTAAGCGTGGCGATTTCTGCCGATTCTCGGCCGAAGTTCAACCAGTTGAGAGGGATGACCCACTGGGAAAAGTCGAGACCGCCGGTGACTTGGCCGATGGGCGGCATGACGACGTCTTTGACGAGCGAGGTGGTGATGCCTTTGAAGGCGCTGCCGATGATGATACCGACGGCGAGGTCGACGACATTGCCGCGCATGACGAAGGTCTTGAATTCCGCCGTGACGCTTTGGGCACCGTTTCTGAGTTTCGTGAACATGATTTGCCCTCCCAGGATTCTGATTGGTTTCATTTTAGCAGGGGTAGCGATTCACCACAGAGGCACAGAGGGCACAGAGGGATTCCGGATGTTTTCGGATGTTTACCGGATATGGAATATTTTTTTGTCCGAAAAAACTTACGGATAGCGAAACTCGATTCCTGATGCGGCGCATGGCCGCGGGCGCCCTCACCCTGAATCCCTCCCCCAAAATGGGGCAAGTTCACGCGTAGACACTGCGCTTCGGGAGGGACTTGCGACGACAGAGGCGGCAAGGGGCGTTTTGGCACGATGGCAGGCGCTGTGCCAAGGGATTGGCGGCTTGTGCCAATGGCGGATTCGGCGCTGTGCTTAGGTTTATGAGGTGTTGAGGGGCGAGATTGGCGTTGGCACAGGTGAGAGCTTTTTGTGCCAAGGGGATTTGTTGCCGGCAAATGGCCGGGGGGAAAAGTTTTTTCGGCAATTTGGCAATGTTTTGTTGCCGCGCGGGGCGGATTTGAGCGGGATCGGGATGTGGGTGCGGGCGGTCATGCGCTGATGGTAGCGTGGATTGGGTGTGGGGTGGCGACTGTATGGTCGCGGGTGGGGGATTCACCACAGAGACACAGAGGCACAGAGGGATTTAACCACCGAGTACACCGAGTTTTTCTCGGTAGGGGCGCGGAGGGCGCGGAGATTTGTTTCACCGCGAAGGGTACGAAGAAGTTATGGAGTGAGATTGTCATTTTCGTCAAATGTGCTTTCGCTGTGACGTTCTATTTTGTCTGTGGCGAGATCAATCATCCTTCCGACAACCGAACCACCCAGCTTCAAGTCATCTATGAGCCTATTGAGTGCTTTGATTGAGCCGCGCAGTGCAGAGTTGGAAACGCTTGATAGACCGATCAAATCCTCTTGAGCATCGCGAAAACTCTTTATAGAGGCAATGGTATCTGGAATATTCTTTTGCGTTTCGGTGGCTTGACTGATTAGCTTATAAATGGCCTCTAAGTCAGATTTATTTTCAATATTGCTGGCAAAAAGTATGAGTTCCATTGACTGGTCTAGAGTCATCCAAGCTTTCTTCAATGTTGGAGTCTTTTCATTAACTTTTTCGGAAAAATCCTTAACGTCTGACGCAAAGTGCTGCAAAATACGAAGTAATTTACTATTGTGACGCTGTTGATTGGGATTTGAGCTAAGCTCATTGATTCTGCTAGAATGTCTTTGCGTCTTTTCGCCTATCTCGTCGACATCCGAGGACAATCCTTGTAAAATTGACCGTATCATAGCGCTTGCATTCTCAATATCTGCGCTTGCATCAATTATTCCGTATTCACTACCATCTATCCCATCAAGTTCATTCTCATGCAACAAGGGTAATTGCTGACCGTTACTTAGGATATTTGATGGATTGATGGTGATTGAAATTTTCCGGTCCGAATCTGTGAAATCACTGACAGGATTAGAAAAGTTATACTCGTTTCCCGGTTCTCGCTCAATATAGCCGAGAATCTCGCCAGCTAGACCCGAAGTACCATCCGACTCTATCGAATATAAAATCACATTGTATGGACGCAAGTCATAGCGGACATCATCCAGACTTTGCGCAATCTGAAGGGTAGGCTTGCTGAGTGTGTGAGCAATTCCTAATTCATATGTGACATTCGCATTCTGCTTAGTGAGATCAGCGATAATGAGATCAGCATTGAAAATCCCTTGAATGATCGCCCTGAGACCGTGTTGGTGATTCGACTCAAGCGACCGTTCCACTGTATGCCCTTTTTCTTGCAATGGAGCCTTTATGAGGTATGCAAAAACTAAGTGAAAATCCTCACTGAACGGCATGATTACGAATAAGTTCATTGTTTATCCTAATGACTGATAATGAGATAGTGAGACTATAGAACATCTGGGCTTTTGTCAACTCTCAGAATGATCGTGTTACCCACCCACCACACCCGCCTCATCCTCAATCAGCGCGCTCCAGGTTTAGGGCGAGCAATCGGCGCAGTATTTCTTCTTCGTCTTCCAATATGTCGTATTCCCAGCCATAAGCATCGCAGACGGCTTGGTCGAGGGCTTGGTGCAGATCGGCAAGGCGGGGGGCGAAATCGGCGGCGGCGGCTTTGGTTTTCATGCTGTCTTTGCCGCGGAAGACTTGCAGGGCGTTGTAGAGGTTGGTGAGGGTGCGGTCTTTGAGTTGCTTCTCGCTCGCGCCCTCGGGGTTCAGCCAGGCCTGGCGCTCTTCGTGCAGTTGGGCGGCGGCGCGGCTGATGGCGGCATGGGCGGGATGAGAGGTGTCTTCGTTGCCGGGCGTCCAGGGGAAGGGGAAGGTCTCGAAGGTGGTGGTGTTTGTGTAGCGGGGATCGTTTCCTTTGCCGTGCCAGGTACAAGTGCGTAATGTCCATATGTGATGCAATCTCGAATGCAACACACCGAAAAAGTAATCATCGTCCCGCGCAAATGCAAATATGCGTTTGTCGGGCATTATATCGTTCTGCATCCAAACAAATATTCGGTGTCGAGATACTATCGGCGTAACAATGAACTGCGCTAGTGACTTTAGCGCGGAACGCATTGCAGGCCGGCTACTCTCGTGCAGCCACCATAGTTTTCGGGATTTCTCTTGACGGACTTTCTGCCTTTCAGGTTTTACATGTTGTTCTACATGCGCAAAAGGCAATTTGTACTGTTGTGCTATCTCCATAGGAGTGTTGACTCCAAAATCAATTATCCACTTATTTCTTGGTCGCCGAGTAATGTCAATTGCATTGTAAATCGGTTTAAGGACCTCTTTGGTTTTTGGCTCAGCGGCGATCATGGCATGTGCGACTGAAGCGTCAATATCAAACGAGCCGCGCTTAATGATGCCTTGAAATGAAAGGCGCAGATTCTCTGAAAGCACTTTTGCGCCAGTGAGGTCAATGTCGGCCGTAAGATTGGAGAATATCGTCCTCACAGGCAAACCGTCAAGACGAATAGATTCTTCGTGACCGTTATCGAATCCCACCATAGAAACGCGAACAGCCGCACCATCCAAAATCCACGGCCTATCCGCCCAAGCCATAAATATATCGCCAGTCTCTTTGATACTATTCAGGACTTGTTGATTTAAGCCCCCGCGTATTGAATTTGTCGCCAGCAATCCAGCGCGAATTGCTGTGCCTTTTCCGATCTCTTCTCGCGCTTTCTCAAACCAGTACGTTACCAAATCCGCACCACCAGGCACACGACCCGAGTAATAGTCTGTCAGATAGTTGTAATATTCATCACCTAATTCAGTTCTCATCTTCTTGTTGCCCAAGAAAGGTGGATTGCCCACAATCGCATCGACAGTTTGCCAGTCTGGCTCGGTCGGGTTGCCCTCGTCATCGAAAGCCAGAATCGCGTCTTTGCAGACGATGTTGTCCTGTAATTGTTCCAAAATTGGCTCTTTGAAAGATTGTCCGTAGCCGTTGTTCTGCCGCCACTGGATATAGCCGATCCAGACGACGATGCTGGCGAGGGCGTGGGCGATGGGGTCGATTTCGATGCCGTACATTTGGCGCGGGTGGACTTCCGGCGTCGGCATTTGCAGCCCTGCCCAAAGCGGGTGCTGGATGATGACTTTTTCGAGATCCATCAGCAATTGCAGGGAGACGTAGAGAAAGTTGCCGCTGCCGCAGGCGGGGTCGAGCACGGTGGTACGCCGGATGCGCTGCAAAATGCGCTCGCGCATTTCCAGCAGTTGGTTACGCGCATTGGTTTTGGCGCGGCCGCTTGCCGCCGTTTCGAAACGCTGGCGGATTGGCTGCGCTTCCTCTTGAATCGCGCTCCATTGTCGGCGCAGGGGCTGCATCAGCACGGGTTCGACGATGAGCAGGATGTCGTCGCGCGAGGTGTAGTGGGCGCCAAGCTGGGCGCGTTTGTTCGGGTCAAGGCTGCGTTCAAAGAGGGTGCCGAATATCGACGGCTCAATTGCTTCCCAGTTCAAATCCGCCGCTTTTGCCAAGCCTTCGATTGCCTCAAGCGATAGCTCTTCGACGGTAACGACATTGAAAAGCGTCCCGTTGAAGTAGGGAATATCGCGCATGAGCATATTGCCGCCGTCGTTCATGGCGACAAAGAGATTCTGAACATACTGTTTGAAGACGCTGGGTTTGCCTCGCGACTGGGCGATTATGAAGCTGAAGATGCCTTGCGGACCATCGGCTGCCGTGGGCAGAAGCCCCACGTCTTCGGCGAAAAGGCAGAAGACCAGCTTGGTCAGAAAAAAGGCGATGCGCCGTGGATCGGCTTCCCACTCGCGCATATTGTCGGCAATTAGGCGAAAGACTTGCGCCGCTTCTTTTGTGACTTGCTCAGTGTGGCGGCGAGGGTGGAGGCGTTCCGGAGCATGGAACATATCGCGCAGCCAGCCCAATTTCTCGGAATCACTGGCGATTTCGCTATGGCTAATGGTATAGACGCGCTTCTGGGTATTGGGGAAATTGGTGTGGATTTCCCAATGGTTGATGTCGGTGACGACCAGCAGCGGCGGATTATTCAGGTTTTCGCGGTATCGCTGCAGTTGCTCGTAAGCCGCTTTCAAGTCTCTGTACTTGTCCGGCGATTTGTATTCAATTGCAAAGTGGTTCTCGTAGTAGACATCGGCAAAGCCGTGCCCGCTGGTCTGCTTGAGTGACTGCTCAAAGACAAAGGTATCGCCGCTGGCTGTTTTGCCGTCGCCGCTCGGCATGTCTACGCCGACCAAGCGGCAGACATCAAGAAAATGCGCTTGAGCGATCTGCTTCTCGCCGAGCGCGGTGTTTGCCCATTTATTGACGAATTCTTGTGGTGTCATTGTTTCGCTGGACTGTCCTTATCATGCTGGCTCGCATTCTACCATCATCATCCGCAGCGCGCATGGAGCGCTTGAAATCCGTCTGCGCACGCGCAATGCGCAGTAATGAACGATGCTATACTGCCTCGTATGGACAGTCAGTACCAGCTTTCGCAGTGGATCGAGGCGGCTAGACGGCGCGGGAACGCCCCATTCTTTTTGACCCTGTTGGACGGCATTGAGCCGATAGCGCCGGCCTTGGCGCAGGGTTTGCTGGTGGCGCAGCCGCTGGCGAATTTGTGGCGGGGCGGGGGCGCGGTGCGTGAACTGGCTGACTTGCTGGAGGAGCCGGATGGCTTCAAGGCGCTGCGATCTCAGCTGACTGACGAAGCCACGGAGTAAGTCAATTGGACGAGACCACCTTGCAGGTATATAGCGTCCTGTTTGTGATGGCGACGGTCGTGCTGGTGTATACGGCGCGCTATTTTCAGGGTCGGCGGGGGCGGCGGCAAGCGCAGCGGCAGATCGCCGGTTTTGAAAGTCTGCCCGGCTGGACCGGGCAAGCGATTGAATCGAATCGGCCGCTGCATCTGGCTTTCGGCAGCGCTGGCATCGGCGAGGACAATACGGCAGTGGCGCTGGCGGAAGCAGAGTTGTTTTATCACATCATTCAGCGAACGAGCGCAAGCGATATCTCGCCGGTGGTGTCTATGTCGTCGGCGGCGACTTTGCCTCTGGGGCAAGATACCGTGCGGCGGGCTTGGCAGGGCGGCGATACTTTATCACGCGTGCAGTGGTATCCGCAGGGCAAGCGTTCGATTGGCTATGCGGCGGCTGTCACTAGCGCGGTCGAGGCTGATCAGCCGTCGGCGCATATCATGGCGGGCAGCTTTGGTCCTGAGCTGGCGCTGATGATCGACAGTGCTGATCGGCGCGGTCAAGGCAGTCTGGCGGTCAGTGATCAGCTGCAGGGGCAGGCGGTCGCCTATGCGATGGCGGACGAGGTTTTGATCGGCGAGGAATTGTTCGCGGCGGCGAGTTATGTCGCGGAAGATGGACAGGCGCCGGCTGATGCGATGGTCATGGATGTCTGGCGCGCGCTGTTGATTATGGGATTGACGGTGGTGCTGCTGCTGGAAGTTGCCAAGCAGATGCCGTTGCTGAGCTGGCCCGTGGTGGCGGTCGTTTCGGCGATTCTGATTGTCTTCGGCGTCATAATCTATCGGCGGAGATAATTGATGGGTCGGGGACAACGTTTCGGCATCGCCTTCTCCGCGTTTGTCGCTTTCGCGATTGGGGTAACAACCACGCTAAGCCTGCTGCTGGGCGATAATCCCGAGCTATTCGGGAATCAGCCGGGCAGCGAGCAATTGGCGGAAAAGATTGCGCTGCCGGCGGCTGTGCTGCTGCGACTGGTGGCGATTGTCATAGCGCTGAGCATCGTCATCGGCATTGCCAACTTGCTCTATGTGCATGTGAGCCGGTTGTCGCGCGGCAAGTTTTACAGTGCCGTTTTGCTGGCGAGTTTCGGTTTCACGGTTTACTGGTATGTGACCAAGCAAGGCGATACGTCGCTGCTGGAGGCGGTGCAAGTTCCGATTGAGTCGGCCTTGGCGGCGCTGCTATTTCTATCGCTGGTGCATGGTGGTTCGCGGGTGATGGGCAAGCGAGCGGATGTCTGGGGCTTGCTATTTATTGTGGTGGTTGTCGTTGTGCTGCTGGCTAGCGTGCCGATGACGGAGCTGGCGCCGGTGAAGGCCTGGAATGACTGGCTGATGCGGATCCCGGTTAGCGCTGGCGCTCGGGCGATGCTGCTGGGTATCGCCTTGGGGATAGTGGTTACCGGCGTGCGCGTCTTGCTGGGTCAAGACCGCTCCTACCGGGGATAGGCGATGGACGAAGAATTCAACTGGCTGGAATACAGCGAAAGCGTTGAGAGCGCCGCGGTCGAGAATGAAGCGAGCAGCGGTCGGAGAGGTCTGAGACGCTTCTTGCCACGCTTGCCGCGACGTCCACGGTTTCCTAGCTTGCCGAGTATGCCGCGGGTACGGCGTCCTCGTTTACCGAGCTTGCCGCGTCTGCCGAGCTTGCGGCGGCGGAGCGCGGCGGAGGGCTCGCAGACTTCTGTTTCAGACTTGCTCGGCGGTCAGTTGGACAGACCGGTGGAGGAGTTGGACGATCGCTTGCGGGCTTTGCGAGAGCGGTCCGGCGTTAGCGCGCAGCCGACCATCAAGGCAAATCAGGCGCTTTACGATGTCGATAAGGTGCTGGTGACACCTGAATTCCAGCAAAAACCCGGCGGCGTCATCAGCGCGGTGGCTTTGTCAAAGGCACAGCAGCAGCAGGTCGAATTGCTGAAGGACATCGTTGGCGGTCCGGTGCAATCGCATGAGGGCGGCGGAAACCGAATCTTGCGCCCGCTGCCGGTTTTCTCATTGAGCGCAGCACCCCGCCTTGTGGGAACGGCGCTGCTCATGCTGGCGGTGTGCTTGCCGTTCGTCTCGTCGGATTTCTCAGAAGGCGAGTTGCCGTCGTCTGAATTCAGCGAGGAACGGGTCGAGGCTGCTTTTGCCTTTAGCTTGCTGGATAATCTGTCGCCGCAGGATCAGGTGCTAGTAGCGCTTGAGTATGGACCGGCGGCAGCGGGCGAGTTGGATATGCTGGCGGATTTGATATTGCGCCATATTCTCGCGCAGGGCGCCAAGCCGATCATCGTCAGCAGCAATCCGATTGCTGTCGTGCACGCGCAGAATATCATCAATGAAATCAACCTCTCGGCTGCGGACGAGGGATACAGTTTGGAGAATAATGCTGATTATTACATACTGCGCTACCTGCCTGGCGGGGCGCTTGGATTGCGGGAATTGAAAGAGAACTTCGCCGATTTGGTTCGCGTATCGGCAAAGGGAGAATTGACCGGGCTCGAATTCACCTCGCTGCAGAACATGACGCAGACCGTGCTTATCGCGGAAAGCGTCGAGGATGTGCGCAATTGGGCGGAGCAGGTAGTGCCTGCGGCCGGCGCATTGAACATAATCACGCTGACTGGTTACGCCGCGAAACCGCTGGCCCAAGCCTATTTGGACAGCAGAAAAGAGATCATTGGCTTAGTAGCTGGCATTCATGATGCCTATACTTATGGCGAAATGATGCAGACCACATTTGGCGGGCTAAGCCCCGGGTTGTCGGCGGTCGATCCGGTGGTTGAGCCGGTTTCGCAGGCCAATGGCGGGGACGAAGCGGAGCCGCAAGTCGAGGACGCGAGGGCGACTGCAATGCCGATGCTTACGGCGACTCCGCAGCCGACGGCGACCTCGCAACTTACGTCAACCCCGCAACCTTCACCTACACCCTTCGTAACGGCGACTCCGCAGTCGACGGCGACGCAGCTGCCGACGGATACACCGGCGCCGACCGCCACGGAAGCGACCATCCGCATCGTTGAGGTCACATCACAGCAACGAGCGAATATCAGGCGGGGACCGACGACGGTCGATGATGTGCTGGCGCTTGGATACACGGGGGATACTTTTGAGCTGCTGGGCGCGAATGCCGATGCCAGCTGGTATAACATTTTGCTGCCGTCCGGAGTGGAAGGCTGGATCGCCGCCTTTCTGGTTGAAGAGCGAGTTGTGACGGTTTCAGAGTTTTCGGGCGGGCAAGCGAATGCGTCGGCGAGCGCGTCGCGTGAGCGAACAGTATTGCGGTTGGACTTTATATATCGTTTAGGCAAGAACCGCCCGCGCTTTTATCAAGCGAATCCGCCGGTAAGAGGTGACCGGCCGGAGTTGGTGCTGCTACGCGACCGCAGTCAAGAGATACCGCGGCTGGAAGCGATGACGCTGGGCACTTTGGGAGCGGTATTGGTTATTGTGATTGGCAACCTGTTATATGCGGCGCGCGCGCTGCTGCGCCGGCGAGACAAGCAGGGCAAGTAATGGAGCAGCGTTGATGGCGGAAAACACAATCTTGATTGTCAGCTCTGTTTTAACGCTTATGGTCTTCAGCTACCTGCTGGGCGATCTGCCGCTGATTGGCAATTTGTATCGGATTGCGGTTTACATCTTCGTTGGCATGACAGCCGCTTTCACATTAATCGTCACTTACGAGGGAATGATTCTGCCGTACTTGCAGGATATTCAGAATCCGACAACAAGTTGGACGACGCTGGGAAATCACGCCGACATATATATATTCTTTACCGCGCTGCTCTTTGGATTGCTGCTGCTGCTCAAGCCGATCAAGGCGCTGACCTGGCTGACGAATAGCATCTTTGCCGTGGTGATCGTTGTTGGCGCGTCCGTGGGCGTGGTTGGCGCGTTGAGCGGTACACTCTTTCCGCTGCTGCACGCGACTGTCGCTATTCCCGAGAATCTCACGGCGGACTTCAATGCACTGGTCGACTCTTTGCTGGTCTTCGTCGGAACGATGACGGGTCTGTACTATTTCCACTATCAGGCGCGCGCGCGGTCGGATGGCGGGGTGGAACAGAGCCTGGTCGGGCGAGGCTTCCGGCATATCGGCAAGTTATTCCTGGTCACTGCGCTTGGGGCTATTTATGCGTCCACGATTTTGACGTGCCTGACAATTTTGACCGAACGGATTGGTTTCCTCTTTCAGTTCGGAGCTTGATCCATGTCCATCAACTCTATCCTCGCGGCGGATTTCGGCAGCGTCAATACGCGAGCCTTACTATTTGATGTTGTCGATGGTGAATACCGCTTGGTGGCACAGGGCAAAAGCCGTACGACGATTGGTTCGCCGACTGACGATGTACATCTTGGCTTATCAAATGTCTTGAGAGAAATCGCCGAGGCGACCGGTCGGCGCTTTCTGGATGAACAGGGAGGCGTTATCCGCCCGGAGCAAGTTGATCGGGTCGGCGTGGACTATTACCTGACCACGGCTAGCGCGGGTCACCCTCTGCGCGCGGCGCTGGTGGGTTTGTATCCTCATCACGATATCGCGGCGGCCCGTCGGGCAATTGCGCCCTTCTACATGGATGTCGCTGCGGAGGTGCATCTTGAGGATGGGCTGGGACCTAAGGGGCGGCTCAACCGCATCGTGCATAGTCGGCCACAGCTGATTCTCATCACCGGCGGCACGGATGGCGGCGCGCGGACCGTGTTGCTGGAAATGCTCACGGTGGTGCGGCAAGCGGTTTCGCTGTTGCCGATGGGAAGCCGCCCAACTGTCGTGTTTGCCGGGAATAGCGGCTTGACTACGTCGCTGCGTGAGATGCTGAGCCAGCAGGCCGAAGTATTGGTCGCGCCGAATATCACGGGCAGCAGTGGCACCGCGCTGGAACCGGTGCAGAAGGTCTTGGGGCTCTACTTTGACGAACACAAGCGGCATGCAAAGAGTTTCCAGCGAGTCGCCGGAATGACGGATTCGGGTATATTGCCGACGGCGCGGGGCCTGGAGACGATGACGGCGTTTTTCTCTCGTACGCTGGGGCAGGACGTGCTGGCGATTGATTTCGGCAGCGCGCGGACGATGATTGCGCTGGCGCGGGGCGGCACGGTGCGGACCGACATTCGCAATGACATCGGCGTGGGACATAGCGCCGCCAGCGCTTTGGAAGCGATTGGCGAGGAAGCGGTTGCTGAGTGGCTGCCATTCCACGTGCGCAAGGGCGAATTGGCGCAGTACGTCTTGAACAAGGGCTTGCGGCTTGCGAGCGTGCCGCTGGATATGCGCGATCGCTATATCGAGTATGCGCTGCTGCGGGCGGGCGTCCGCTTAATGCTCAAAGAGTTAGGCGGGCATGCGAGCGGAGAGCCCGATCCGGCGCGTGTCGGCCTGGCACTGGTGGCGGGGTCGACCATCACAGGCAGTGGGCAAGGGGCATTGGATATGTTGCTGCTGGCGGATGCGCTGCAGAGCGAAGGCGCGGTGCAGGTCAAAGCAGACCCATACGGCGCATTGGCGGCCTTGGGCGCGTTGGCTGGCGTTGAGCCGACGGCGGTGGTGCAACTGGTGAATAGCAATGTTTTGGAAAATGTGGGTACTTTGATTCGCGTCTCGGGCAAGGCTGCATCGGGCGCGACGGCAATGAAAGTCAAGGTAAGGCTGCAGAATGGCGAGAGCTTGGCGCGGGAAATTGCCGTCGGCGATGTCTGGCATCTGCCGGTGGCGGCGTCAGAAAAGGTTAATCTGCGGATACAAGTACGGCGCGGCCTGTCTATCGGAGGCAAGCGGCGGCTGCGTATGCAGCTGCAAGGCGGGCGCGGCGGTCTGCTGTTCGACGCGCGGCCGGATAAGCTGGCGATGGAAGAATCTATGACGGTGCGGGCGGTGAGTATGCTGCGCTGGTTCGCTGCGGTGACCGGGCAGGACAAGCCGGTGGTTATCCCGGAGAGTTGGCTGGCAGCGCCTGATCAAAATGCGTCGGCTGGAACGACTTGAGAATTACTTAACTGCGCCCATTGTCAAGCCGTAGACGACATTCTTGCGGATGAACATTGCCAAGAAGAAGATGGGAATCATCACGACCATGCCGGCCGCAGCCATCTGCTCCCACATGACGCCACGGGCGCCGCTGGTGGTCATCAGCACGACCTGCATGGTACGCATCTCGCGCCCGATGATGAGAGCAAAGAGAAACTCATTCCAGGACATGATAAAGGCGAAGACTGACGCGACCAAAATCCCCGGGCGGATCAGCGGCAGCGAGATGAAGAGGAACACCTGAAAGTCGTTGCAGCCGTCGACATAGGCGGCTTCCTCTATTTCCGATGGCAAGGCATCGACGAAGCCCTTGATTATCCAAATGGCATAGGGCAAGACGATCGACATATTGACGATGATCAAGCCGAGCCGCGAGCCGAGCAGGGGGCTGTCGAAGACTTTGACTGTGCGAAATAGGGCGAAAAAAGGGATGGCGACGACGATGGCGGGGATGAATTGCGTGGTCAGGATCCAGATGAGCAAAACTTGATTGCCCAGGAAAAGATAACGACTGAAGGCATAGGCGGCGATGGTTGCGAGCGGAATGGCGACTAGAATTGTGGCACCGGAGACGACCACGCTGTTGATGACGTTGGGAAACATGTTGCGCCCGACTTCGCCGCGCTCACGATCGGTGCCGGCGTTGATGAGCACGGATTCGTCGGAGAAAATGATGCGAAAATTGTCGATGGTCGGCTGGAATACGAGGTCGGTCGTATAAGCTTTTTCTTGCGGCTTGATGGCGGTTATGGCAAGCCAGAAGATAGGCAGCACAATAAAAGCGATTATCAAGAGCAGGGCGGCGGTCTCAAGCAGCTTTGCGCTGTTGCGCTTCAAGCTGGATGTATGGGATTGGCTGCTGCTCGCTGCTATTGCAGTCATCATCTTTGCTCAATCGCGATTTAGTACGAGCGAAACATAGAGCGCGGCGCAAATCGTCAGCACGATGACCAGGATATAAGACATGGCGGAGGCATAGCCGATATCCAGGCTGCGTACAAAGCCAACCTGATGGATGTAGTAGTTGATGGTCTGGGTGGCGCGCAGGGGTCCGCCGCCAGTCATGGTGACCACTTGATCGAACATCTTGAGCGAGAAGATCGTCTTGAGCATGGTGACGATCAGAATCACGGGCCGCAGCAGCGGCAGAGTTACGCGGAAGAAGATCTGCAGGCGATTGGCGCCGTCGATGCGTGCCGCTTCGAATATCTGCTCGTCTATCGAGCCTAGCGCACCGACGAACATCAAGGCGATCAGGGGCGCCCAACCCCAGGTCTCGTTCATCGCCAGCATGAAGAGGGACCAAAACTTGTTGCCAAGCCAGACGATGGATTCGCTAATCAGCGGAATCTCGACGAGGGGCAAGCTGTTCAGTATTGAGAGTACGGTGTTAATCGGACTCACAATTAGGCTGTCGATGAGCAGGTCATAGATGCCGTAACTTTCGTTGAGCATGAAGCGCCAACTGTAGCCCTTGAGCGCCGGGCTGACGGCAAAGGGGAAGATCAGCAGGACTTTCGTCAGGGTGTGCAGCTTGCCGCCCTTCTGCACGACGACAGCGATGAACAGGCCGATGATGACTGACAGAGCGACGCTAATGACGGTGAACCAGAAGGTGACCTGCAAGCTGTTGATGAAGCGTGAGTCGCTGAATGCCAAGGCATAGTTATCGAGTGAGAGCAGGCTCCAGTCGATGGTGAGGCCGCCTTCGCCGATTTGGATGGCGAATTGCGGAGGACTGCGCAGCTTGAACATCGCATTTACTATATTTTCTTGTGTATAGTCTGTTGGTTCCGGGACTTCAACGGCGGATGACGAACTGAGCGGCTGGACCTGGCGAGTATAGATTTGCTTTGCTTACTGATAAAACCTCTTACAATGATTGTATGACAACTATAATATTGCTTGTATCTATTCAATACAGAAACTCCCCGCCAGTGGCGGGGAGCAGCGAATATCGTTCGTGTCTAAGCGCTACAGAGCTTTTTGGTTTGCATTGACCAGCTAAAAGCTATGGCAAGTTTCTCGCCCTAGCAAGCCAACGCCAGATTGAAGCACCTCGACTGTTACACTATGCCCTTGGTTATGCACCCACGAGTAGTGAGTATTGTTAGGGGGCGGATTAGATAATGACCAGTATGTAGGTGGTGGCACGGCATGAAAATGATATCCCAAAGGGTGGGCATGGAATTCTGTCCCAAAATGGTATCGAACCCAATATCCACCGTTAAGCCACACAGTGCAGGAACCGGGCGTAGAAGTGAAATCAGCACTATGTCCACTGAACTGGGGGAACCTTCGGAATAATCTTGCGCTTTCACCACGACTGGCGCTACAAGGATAACCAACACTATGATCAACGCAGTTATTGATTTCACGCGATACTCCTTTCAGTGAGAAAGTATGGATCGTCGGAAAAATCGCACTGCGAATTTTCTATAATCTCCTCCCTCTATCGTTAAGGCTGATCACTACAGGCGAAAGAAACCTTACCTGAATCATATCATACATTATTGAAATGGATATATCCATTCTACCAAATTGGAGTGGTGAATTTCATGGACCTAGGGTGCATACTGAGTTCCGCACAGGAGATTCACCACAGAGACGCAGAGCGCGCGGAGATTCAGGAAACTCGCTTTGTGTCCCTTGTGTCTTTGTGGTGAAAAAACAGTCATACCCTCATCATTCACCACGTCCGCGCAGCGCCGGAGATGCTTAGGAAATCGGATTCCAGATGAACATGTCGCCGTCCATCGTAACATGCCCCAAGCCGGGAAACGCCAAATGATAGAAGAGCGTCAACAGCCCTTCGTCAACGCAGCGCTGGAGTACGCGGCGGCGCGTTTTGACCGCGAGCTCGGCATCGGAATCGAAGGTGAAATGCCAGTCGGTGCGTGCGAATTGGAAGGGCTGATGCAGGAGATCCACTGCATGAAACAGCCGCTCGCCGCCTGATTCCAAAAGCAAACCTGAATGGCCCTGCGTATGCCCTTCCAGATTGACGACGGTGACGCCGGGCGCGACCTCATCACCGGCGCTGACGAAGCTGAAGCGCTCGCGCAGTCCGCCGAAGCGTCCCAATTGCTGCTGATCTTGTGAGGCGGCCCAGCGTCCCATCCATTCATCCCACTCGGCTTGTGTCGTTACATAGCGCGCATTGGCATAGACCGGCGTGCCATCAGCGTTGAACAAGCCGGCAATATGGTCGCCGTGGAAATGGGTCAGGTAGACGATGTCAAGGTCAGCGGGGGAGATTCCCAGACTTTGCAGTCCGTGAAGTACGCCACCCATCCCTGGTGGACCCGCTTCGCCGAAGGCGACGTCTACGAGGATGCGTGTGCCGCCGCTATTGATATAGAGCAGGTTGAGACTGCCGCTGGGCTGCTCGCCGCCGAGCGCCGCTCTGATTTCTGACGGGCTTGCATTCGGGTAACGCGCTGCAATGGAATCGACGGTCATATCCGCTGAACCTTCGTGCAGCACAGCGCATTCGATATCGCCGATGGTCAGTTGGTGTACGCTCATAAATTAGTCCTTTCCGTGTGCAAATCAGCAGTGTTAATGGTTGACTTAGGGGTAAAGTCCAGCTGGTTTTCAGCCGCCAGAAATGGCAAGCGCTGTCAGCAGAAAAATAAGACCGGCTCCCATGCGACCTATGACGACAGCGCTGCTGGATGCGGTGTATACCTTGAGCAGGCAAAAGCAGAACCCGGTCAGACCGGGGTAGACAATACCATACCAGAGGAAATCGTAAGTAGTGGCGTACGCTGCCCAAAAGACCAGCAGGTGCAGCGCGGCAAAGAGCGCGCTAGTGGCGAGGACGCCGATCCAGGGTCCCAGTGTCCAGCGCAGCGATGGCAGGATTATCGCCTGGAATACCAGGGATTCGGCGAGTGGCTGAAGCAGGATCAAAAGCAGCGCGGCCAAGATGAAGCTTGCAGCGTTTTGCGATTGAAAGCCGAAGATTGCCGGTACCGGCAGGAACCGTCCACTCGCCAAACTGACGACCAGGTCAATTGCCAGGGCGATGGCAACGCCGACAAGCAGGACGATGGGACGGGGCAGATTACCGGTACCGAGCTGAAGCGCGTTCCAGCTCTCGGCGCTGCTGCGGCGGCTGAAAATGACGAAGACGACCGTCAGCGCCATGCCCAAAGCCCAACTGAGCATCAGCAGAAAGGGCGTGACCTCCTGGCTGCTAAGCAAAAGCGATGCTAGCGCTGGACCGACCACGATAAGTGAGATCAGCAGAGCGACGGCGGCCAGCGCTGCGCTGACCAAGCTCCAGGGCGGGTCGGACTCCTCCGGCAGGGAAAGCTTCGCCTTCAAGCTCAATTCGCGGCGGTCTTTGAGTCTTGCGGTCATTTGCGGAACTCTTCGATTGAGCCTTTAGGGCTAATTGCGCATGACTTGCTCATAGACTTCGATCGTCTCTTGGGCGGTTTTGCGCCAGGAGAAGTTGCTTGCCAGCGCCAAGCCCTGATTGATCATGGCTTGGCGCAAGGGCTGCTGAATGAGCAGCGCGATGATAGCGCCCGCCATCTCCCGCGCATTATTGACGATATAAACGGCATCTTCCAGTATCTCTTCAAAGACAATCGCATCGGACGTAACCACCGGCGTGCCGGACGCCATGGCTTCCAGCGCCATCAAGCCGAAGCCTTCATAGATACTGGGGAAGACAAAGACGTCTGCCAGGCGATAGAGCGAGGGTTTATCCGCTTCATCGACGAAGCCGATCCAACGGACGTAGTCTTGAATATCGAGTTGTCGGCAATAGTTGCGCAGGTCGGGGAAGAGGTTGTCGTCATAGCGTGGTTCGCGTCCGGCGATGACGAGGGGAAAGGTATCGCCGTCAGCCTCGCCGACGTAGGTGTAGGCGAGCATGAGGGTATTGACTTGTTTGCGCCAGTCGAAGCCGCCGAGGTAAAGCACGAATTGCTCAGGCAGATCATACTTCGTCCGCACGGCTTCGTCGATTTCGGCGCCGTCGCGAGGATGAAAACGATCATCGTGCGCGAGGTAAGTCACCGAAATATGCTCTTCGGGGATGCCTAACTGCTCTTCGATATCGATCTTGGCAGTTTCGCTGATGGTGATGATGTGATTGCTGCCGCGCGCTGCCGCGCTGACTAGCGAGGTGTACAGGTTTGTGAGCAAGCCTTGATTGTAGATTGGATAGAGCAAGGGGATGACATCGAGCACGGTCGTCACCAGCTTGATCGGGCAGGCTAAGGGCGTTCCCCAGTAAGGTACGTGGGCGATATCCGCATCGATTTGGCGGACGAGCCGCGGGAAGAGGCGCTGTTCGAAATGGACTTTGCCCAGCTTGCTGGCGCGAGCGCGGTTGCCGGCCTCGACGGCCTGGATGCCCGCGGGCAAATCGGGAGGTGTAAGGATGTGTGGCGGCAAGACAAGCGAGACTTCGAGTTCGGGCGCTTGTTTCGGCAGGTTCTTCAGCAGATGGCGCAAGTATTGTCCGCTACCGGTGGACTCCTGGTTATAAAACCAGCCGTTTATGGCGATATGCACAGTGTCCTCCGAGCGCGGGTTCACCCTCGTGAATCAAACATCTCCGCTTGAAATGAGGCGATAATCTGGTCAATGGTGTCGTCGAGCGGGGTTGTCGGCTGCCAGCCGATGGCGGCGGCGATCTTGTCGATGGAAGGCACTCGACGGCGGAAGTCTTCAAAGCCGGGCTGTTGATAGGCTTGCTCGTAGGGAACTAGCTGGATCTCGGAGGCGCTGTCGGCGCGATCACGGATGCGCTGAGCCAAGTCCATGATGCTGATTTCTTCGCTGCTGCCGATGTTGTAGAGTTCGCCGATGGCGCTGTCGCTTTCCGCCAAGCCCTGGATTGCGGCGACGACATCATAGACATTGCCGAAGCAGCGCCGTTGCTTGCCGTCGCCATAGACCTGTATCGTTTCATTTGCCAGTGCCCAGCGCGTGAAGCGGGGCACGACCATGCCGTACTGCCCGACCTGGCGTGGACCCACAGTATTGAAGAGGCGAAACAGGGTGACCGGCAAACCGATCTCGGCGTGATAAGCAAAGGCGAGGAATTCGTCGACGGCTTTGGAGGCGGCGTAGCTCCAGCGGCTGCGCAGCGTCGGTCCGGAAAGTGTGTCATCGTCTTCACGGAAGGGGAATTTGACGCCCTTGCCGTAGACCTCGGATGTCGAGGCGATTAGCACGCGCCGACGATAGCGGCTGGCTGTCTTGAGAATGGTTTCGGTGCCGCCGATATTGACCTCGATGGTGTTGATAGGTTGGTCGATGATATTGCGCACGCCGACTGCCGCGGCGAGGTGAAAGATGATATCGCATTCGCTGACGAGGCGGTCAATGACGTGGATGTTGCGGATGTCTTCCACGGCATAGCTGAAGTTGGGATTGGCATTGAGGTGCTCGATATTGGCCAGGCGTCCGGTGGTCAGGTTATCGATGACGGTGACCTGGTAGCCCTGCGATAGCAGCCGCTCGGATAAATGGCTGCCAATAAAGCCTGCGCCTCCAGTGATCAATGCGCGGATCATGCCTCGTCCTCTCCCGACTCCGGAATATGATGATACAAGTGGATTCTACACGTTAAAGGCTATCGGTACTCAGTTTGCAGGGGTGTGTGTTAAATGCGCCGCGCGAGGTATAGCAGCGCGACCGTCTCGCGAATAATTGTTCCGTCGAATTCATTGTTGATAAGGTGTTCGATCCCGGCAAAGAGTCGTTGCCGTTTGCAAGCTGCCAGGGCACGATTGTCGGAAAATGTAGCGAGCAACTCAAGGTAGGCCTTGGCGTTGTATTCGGTGGCCACATAGTGTTTGCAAATCTTCAGGTCAACGAAGAGCCCACTGCCGGGGATCAGTTGGGCGTATTCAGTCGTGACATCTTTGGGGTGGGGCGGCGGGTGGAAATCGCGCGCCTGCTGCGGGACAACGGTCTCATAGACTCGCTGCAAGGCGTCTATGTAGTGTCGGCTGGCAGCGGTCATTGCCGGGCGATGCCAGAAGAGCGCGAGCGATCCGCCCGCTTTCAGCAGTCTGTGCGCCTTTTTGAAGCGAATCGCGGGATCGAGCCAGTGAAAGGCAGTCGCCGATAGCAAGAGGTCGTAGTGGTTGGCTGTCAAGGATGTCGTCTCGAAGCTCTCGTTAATCACCTTAACGCGAGGAAAATGTGATAGGTTGTCACGGGCGAGGACTGCCAATTGCGCCCCTAACTCAATACAGTGGACGGCAAAACCGCGTCTCGCCATAGGCAGTGTCGCTTGTCCAGTGCCGCAGCCGATTTCGAGAATCCGCGCATCCTCGCCGAGCTCAGCGTAATCGACAATATCTTCAAAGAGCGCTTCGGGATAATGTGGGCGGGCGCGGTCGTAAAGTTGCGCAACTTGGTCGAAGGAATGGCGAAGCGATTTATTCGGTGCCATAGGCGCTCAGAACCGATTTTGCATTGAGCCGATGTAGCCGGTCAACTCGGCATAGCCGTAGCCGGACTTGTCACCGCTAATCGAGACTGCGCCTTCCCAGTAGACGATACCAGCGCCGTGCAATTCTTGATCGGCTTGCAGGGACTCGACTTGAATGCGGAAGCCGTGAGCGCCGCTGATTTCGATGCCCCAGCCGGCGGGGTAGTCGGCACCGCTGTGGGGGCTGCGCCAGGTATCAGTGACAGTGATAACCATGTCGTCGGCGCCAAGTGTGCTGACGCTGCCATCGGGAAGGATCTGCAATCCACCGAAAGCCGGCTCGAGGCTGCCGTCGACGAGGCGGATCTGCCCGACCATTAATTCGCTGCCATCATCAAATATCAGGCCGAACCAATCCCATCCTTGCGCATTATCATCCAGGGCGGAGGTGCTGAATTCGTGATCCATCCAGGTGTTGCCGTCGACTTTGAAGATCTGCTCGCCGACTTTGACAGTGCCATTGGTGAGCAGCCGGCTCAAGCTGTAATAGTAACTGGCGTTGCCGATTTCCGCGCTCTTGGGGCTGAGTCCGTTTTCGCCTTGCAGGGCGGGCTGCTTGACTTGCTGCAATAGCACGTCGACCGCGAATTCATTACTGGCGGCTGTAATACTTGTCGTCGTGGCGTCGTCGTTCTCGGCGCGGACTTCCCAGTCTTCCAGCCAGACGCGATAGAGTGGGTCGGCTGTCGCGCCCGCCAGGTCCGTGGCACCGCGCGTGTAGCGGACATCGTAATAGAAGTCTCCGCTGGCGATGTCGCTGAGGGTAAAATGCGCCATGTATAGGTTGTTTGCGCGAAACTCGGAGTCGGTGGGTGATGAAGACGGCGAAAGGGCGCGGCGGAAGATGGTGAATTGAAAGCCGAAATGCCGTCCTTCACCGGTCGCCAGGTTTCCGGTGTAATACCACCATTCGGTCTGAAAGGCGGGGTGGGCGCCATGGTCGCGCGGAAACTGCCAATCCCAGGGTTCGATGGCGCGGGCGAAGCCGCTAATGTCTTGAGGCGGCGCTTCGAGTTGCGTGTAGGCGCCGAGGGCGTTACCGTTCAAGGGTTCAATCAGGCTTAAGCCGAAGATAATGATTAGCCCGATGACGAGCAAGAAAGCAGCGATACGCCAGTTCACGGTGGGGTGCCTTAAGAATCCTCGGTCGCCTGCATTATGCTTAAGGCAAGGTCGGCGTACAAGGTTGAGCGCGTCTGATGGTTGCGTGCAGGTCGAGCGCATTCTGATTTGGAGCGGGGAATTGCGGTATGATGCATGCTCGTTTCATTGGTTTGCTAAAGCCGCTCGGCGGCAGCGAAGCCGGCTAGCGGGCTCAGGCAGAAGAATGAAGCTGTTCGGCTATCGCATACAGCGATTCACTTATGAACAATTGAAAGGAAAACCACTCGTGACTGACGCTTCCGCCATTTATCAGAAGCCCGCTGAATTGCTACAGAATCTGATCCGCTTCGAGCGAATTGAATATTCAGACTTACGGCTACTTGCCGATGGATTTACTCGAAGACTTCGACTTCATGAGCACCGTGCACGCGGCCAACGAGCGGATACCGGTCGAGACGATGCAGTTCGGCACGGACAAGATCTATCAGGTATTGGGTCGCTTTCACGATTAGGCAGCTTAGGCGACGCCGGCGACATCGAGGATGGCGTGCAGTAACACGTTGCAGACTGCCTCAAGATCATGCGGCTCGGCACTCTCGGACTCGTGGTGGCTGATGCCGTCTTTGCAAGGCGCGAAGAGCATGGTAGTCGGCACGCGATTGGCGACATAACAGGCATCGTGACCGGCGCCGGACGTGATGTATTGATGCGAGACGCCGAGTTGCTCGCAAGCATTCTTCACCGCGGCGACGCAGCGCTCGTCAAAAGCGACTGGGGCGGTGTAGGAAATCTGATCGAGCGAAAGTTCCAAGCCGATATCGGCGGCGACCTCAGTGCAGACCTGGCGCAGGGCGGCATCCATCGCGGCCAGCGTGCCAGCCGAGGGATGGCGCATGTCGACGGTGAAGTCGGTTTTGCCCGGAATGATATTGCGTGAACCGGGCGCAACATCAACTTGTCCGCCGACGGTTCCACGCGCCAAGGGAGCGCGATCTTGGGCGATCTGGTCAACAGCCTGGACGATCTTTGCCATGCCCAGCAAGGCGTTGCGCCTGCCCTCCATGGGCGTCGAGCCGGAATGTGAGGCGAAACCCTCCAGGGAAATGTCATACCAGCGGAAACCTTGCGCTGAATTGACGACACCGACGGCGAGTCTCTGGGAATCGAGGAGAGGACCCTGCTCAATATGGCACTCGAAGAAGGCGGAAAACTTGTGATCAACGACCGATTCGTCACCGTAATAGCCGATGCGTTTGAGTTCGTCGATTAAGGTTGCGCCACTGTCGACAGCGCGGCGGGAGTGCGCCCAGTCCAGCTCGAAGACTCCTCCGTAAACGCCCGAAGCCAGCATTGAGGGGGCGAAGCGGGCGCCCTCTTCGTTGGTCCAGTTGACCACTTCCAAGGGCGCTATGGTGGTTATGCCATGATCGTTCAAGGCGCGGATGACCTCCAAGCCAGCCAATACGCCAAAGACGCCATCGAATTTGCCGCCGAAGGGCTGCGTATCCAGATGGCTGCCCATGGCGACGGGCGCCTTTGAGCTGTCTGCGCCAGCCCGCAATGCGAACATATCTCCCATTTGGTCAATGGAAAGCCTCAGACCCGCATCCCCGCACCAGCGCGCAAACAGGTCACGACCGATTTTGTCTTCGCCACTGAGTGTCAAGCGATGGCTGCCGCCATTTTTTGTGGCGCCGATCTTCCCCATCTCCATGATGCTCTGCCAAAGCCGCTTGCCATCAATGCGAATATCGCTGCCCATGTTTGCCCTCCCGCAAATGATTTGCGGCTTTCCTTTTTCGCTCTCTATTTTCTTAAGTGTATCAAATTGCTCTGCAATTGACTGCCAATCAATTTGACATCATTTTGCGGTTTCTGTACAATCAAATTATCTCGCATAACCAGTTTTTTCTGAACGCAGAGAAGGGCGAGAACACCGCGAGTTCGCAAATGCGCGAGTCTGGGCGACCTGTAAGGGCTTGGCGCATTAAGGAGGTGATGTGCCAGAGGATGTTCAGTAGTACCATTTATGTTGTGCAGCGATTGAATCGAAGGGAAACCGCAATGCTGAGTCAGAAATTCGTTTTTCTGGTTGCCTTCCTCTTGGTAGGAAGTATTGTAACCTTCGCTGGTGACAGCGACCCTAATATGTGTCATGTTTGGGAGGGGGGGTGCACGGTTCTAGAGGAATGGAAAGCCGGTTGGTATGCTCATCCCGCCAATGGAGTGAACCACGATATCCCCGAAAACTTGCAGGGTATCGTCAATTCAAAGTTTGTGATGGGCGCAACGGCGCCAATGGTTGCCCCGGCTGCCCCCGCTGCGGCTCCGGCTGCTCAGCCCAATGCTGGACGCGGCGGAGAGCCAAATGCCTGCTATAGCTCCGGCAACTGTGTGACGGAGCATGATTGGGTTTATGGCTGGTTTGTCGCCAATGCACCATGGACGCTGCCAAATTATGGAAAGCCATATGTAGCGCCGAAGATGACTGCAACCGAGAGGTATTGTAGAGCGAATCACCCGGACATGTATGATGAGTGCCTTACTGCTGGTGAAGACTAGTCGCTAGGCGGTTAATGGGAATTAGCCTATCCAATTCAGAAGCGTCGGCAGCAATGGCGGCGCTTCTTTATGCTTTCAAGACTGGGTCATCGACGCGGGCCTGCCGTTCAGCCAGTTTTCGCTGCAAACGCTCCATGGTGCCGGCGTAGCGCTCCTCATCAGCCAGGTTCTGGGTTTCGTAGGGGTCGGCCGCCAGGTCGAAGAGCTGCCAGGTCACCTGTCCATTGACGACCGTTTTGATCAGCTTGTTGCGCTCGTCCTTGATGCTGCGCTGATAGGGCTTGCCCTTTGGAGGACCGAAGACACCTTGATAAGCAGAAAATATCTGGCGGCGGTGCTTGTAGGTGAGTTCGCCCAGTAAGGCGGTCAGGCTGTGCCCGGCGCTGCTTTCCGGCACGGGGAGTCCCGCCAGCTCGAGCAGAGTCGGATAAAGGTCCAGCAGGTAGAGCAAGGCGCTGCTCCGCAAACCCGCGGGAACGCCGGGACCACGCATGATCATGGGGATGCGCATGCTGTGGTCATAGAGGTTCTGCTTGCCCATCAGCCCATGTTGACCGACGCCCAAGCCATGATCGGAAGTGTAGATGACGATGGTGTTCTCGCTCAGTCCGCGCTCAGCGAGCGTATCGAGGATGCGACCGATCTCGGCATCCATGTGCGAGATCATGCCGTAGTAGTCGGCGATATGGCGCTTGACTTCCGCTTCAGAACGGGGGTAAGCCGCCAGAACTTCATCACGGATGTCGCGAACGCCGATATCGAAGGGGTGCTCGGGCAGGAAGTTGGGCGGCAATTCTATTTGGTCGGGCTCGTACATGGTGTCGTAGGGCGCCGGCGGCGTACGCGGATCGTGCGGCGAAGTGAAGGCGATATAGGCAAAAAAGGGCTCGTCGCCGCTTTCCCGCGTTTTTAAGAAGTTGATCATTTCGTCAGTGAATACGGTGGTCGAAAAGCCATCGGCGATGTATGAGGTGGCCGGATCGTAGACGCCGTCGGGATCGAAGTCATTGACGGGCACTGCGTATTGGTCAGACATGCCGCCGAAGAAGACCTTGCCGCTGCTGCTGAAACAGCGGGCGTAGCTGGCGCGGCGATTATGCCATTTGCCGGTGCCGAAAGTGCTGTAGCCATTTTGCCGCAGCAATTCCGGCAGGAGCGGGATGTCGTCCGGCAGCGGGTCGGGCGTATCAAAGAGATTCTGCCCGGTCAGCAACATGCCGCGGCTGGGCATGCAAACAGCGCCTGAAGTCGAGCCCATAATATGCGCCTGGGTGAAGCAGGCTCCCGCTGCCATCAACTGGTCAAAAACAGGTGTGCTAACTGCTTCTGTTTCCAGCGCGCCAATGGCAGAATGGCGGTGGTCATCGGCGATCATGAAGAGGATGTTCGGTCGGTTCATCGCTTAGGCCTCGGGCAGTAGAAATACTAAATTCATCATACACGGTCGCAATTTTCGTCGCAAGCGGGGCCTGGACGGTTGGCAGGGGGGATGTCGCCAATGGAAGTTAAGATTTATGTGCTAAGCTTGGCGCAAGATTACCCAGTTAAGTACACAGGTGATTCGCATGTTACGTTTGATTCCAGCCGTGATTGCTTTGCTTATGCTGGCCGCGCCAGCCGTCGCCGCAAAAGCGCCCGAAGCCGCGCTAATTCTTCGGCATGATTCCGGTGTGGTGACGGCATCATGGAATGGGGACGAGACGCAGATCTTCGCGGCGACGGAAGGTGGCCTGGTTCATGTTTGGTCGGTCGGCGACGGCGAGTTGCTGCAGACGATTGACCATGGCGGTTATCCCGTTACACACGCCATTTGGATGGAGGATAGCAATGCGATACTCTCCGCGGATGAAAGCGGCGTGGTTGCATTGAGCCGGGTCGCGAATGGCGAGATGCTGTTCAGCTGGCGTTTGCATGGCATGCCGATCGCGCTTGAGGTCACCGCTGCGGCAACGCAAGTGATGGCATTTACGAAAGAAGGAAGCGGTTATATCCTTTCGCTCGAGGATGGCGAAGGGCCTGCGGTGTTTGGCGCGCCGGTTGAAATCAGTGGCGCGGTTTGGAGTGCAGACGAAACGCAAGTCCGCGCCTGGACCGAAGAGGGCCAGATTTATGTTTGGGATATCGCCACGGGCGAAGAGCGCAGTTATGCCTTGCCGGGTCGCGGAATGCTGCTCGGATTGGCGTGGAATGCTGACGATACGCGCGTGCTGGCTTGGTTCACCAACGGCACGGTGAGTGTATACGAGACCGATGGTATGAGTGTCAATGCGCGCGCTGTCAGCGGGGTGCGCCATCGCAGTTTCGTGCAGCGGGCGATTTGGTCGCGCGATGAATCGATGGTGATGTCTTGGGCGGGCGACGATACTGTTCATATCTGGTTGGTGGACGGTGGGCGTTCGCAGCAGGTCTTCCGGCATGAAGACTGGGTGATCGGCGCGCGCTGGGATCCGGCGGAGGCGCGTGTACTGTCTTGGTCACATATTTACGTTTACCTGTGGGATAGCGAGCAGCCGTGGCAGCGTTTCCGCCATCGCAATCTGGTGCGAGGCGCCATTTGGAATAGCGATGCGACGCAGGTCTTGTCGTGGTCCTGGGATGGGACGGCGCGGGTTTGGAATGCTTGAAGCGCTGCTAGAGGATGAGCTCCATAGCGACAACCACCGCAAACGGTGTCAATGTACCAATCAGAGCGCCGATCAGAATCTGGGCAGCGGTATGGCGCTTGAGCACCAGCCGCGCCAATACCACGAGCATGAGCAAAGGCACTAGAAGAAGGCTTCGGCTCAATCCGAATATCAAGGTCGTGGCAGAGATGATGCTCGACATGGCCATGGCATGCAGGCTGACATGAATGTAGAAGGTGGCGACGAGCATGATGGTCAGCTCGACGACGCTGACCAGCGTGACCAGCAGCAGAATCGGATCGGCAGCGAAATGCAGCAAGGCGAATTCGGTGATGATGCCGGCGAATATGGCGATGGAGTAGGGGATGTATCGCTCGCGACTTTCACGCATGTGCATATCGCTGATTTTTCCATTGCGCACCTTGTAGGCGATGAAGACCATCGGCGCGACGCAGATCGAAATGACGAAAAGCGAGGCGAAAATCAGCGTACTGCTGCGGTTGCTAGTTCGGGAAAGCGACACGGAGTAGACCCAGACCGCCCAGACCACCGGTGGGCTGAAGATCAGCGACGCGGCATGCGCCCAAAGATTATCATTGCTTTGCACTCGGTGACGAAGGGCTGCAGGCAGTGGCAGTCGGATGTCCATGGATTCGACTCTAGAAGCGACTATGAACACATATTATAGCAGTCAAATATAAATAGTCGCCACGATACAGTTAAGATCCCCGCATGTTAAGAATGCTTGTGAATTGCTGGTGGTCTTCGCCACTATTCTTCGTTAGCGGCGTCCAGGATTGCCAGCAATCCGGTAGGATAAAGCGGTGGCGCGTCATCTCCGCGGAAGAAATCGAGCCGCTTCCATGACCCTTGGTAGAGGATATCGCCATCATCGGTAGCGCATACAGAGACATCGTCGTGGTTCAAAGAACGGTCGCTAAACTTGCCGTCATAGATCAGGATGATTTCGTGGCACGGCTTGCCATCGTAGGTGAAGATGTTTTCCAAGGCGGCCAAGTAGGTTAGGTCTACAACTTCGGCGCCGATCTCTTCCATGACTTCACGCGCGACGGCGTCGATGCCGCGTTCGCCGAATTCGATTTTGCCGCCGATGGGTCGGTAGAAAGTCTCATCTTTATGCGAGTCGTAGCCGCGCGAAACGAAGATCTTGTCTCGCCGGCGAAAGACACAGATTGCCAGCGGACGAATCCGCGCTTTCTTCTTTCTGTTTTTCTTAGCCACGATGGTTAGCTGCTGGAATGCCGAGCGGATCACTCGGCTTCGAAGCGGGTTGCCAGCGCTTTGGGCGGATCAGAGCGCAAAAAGGCACGCAGACGGCGTTGGACTGCGCGTGGCATGTACTGCAGCAAGCGTTCAGTGAGTCCGCCGCTGACGATAAGCAGGGTCACTATCATCAGCAGCCAGGGCAGGGCATTGAGCAGGACAAAGGGGAAATTGATCTCCTGGCCGAAGATGAACAAGCCGTTGGTTTGGATATTGGTGGAAACGGCGCGCAGAGCAGCGAAGAGGTAAGCGCCGAGGACGACGCGGAAGGGATGCCAGCCGCCGAAGATCACGATCGCCAGCGCGATCCAGCCATCCCCCTGCATGGCGGGCGGGCTGGACCAGCCGGGTTTGACGTTGAGTGAGTAAGCAGCGCCCGCCAAGCCGACTAACGCGCCGCCAAGGAAGGTGTACCAGTAGCGCAGTCGCTGAACGTGGGCGCCGCGGGCATATGCCGCTTCGGGACGTTCGCCGATGGCACGCAGCGCCAGGCCGCCTTTGGTGCGGAAGAGCCAGAACCAGATGGCGAACATCAAGAAGTAGCTGAAATAGACCAGTACATTCTGCTGGAAAAGAACCGGTCCCAACAGAGGAATATCTTCGAGCACGGGTATGGCGAAGCGCGTAATCTGGGGACCGGGAATACGGGTAAAATCGGCGCCAAGGAAACGTGCCAGATCGGCTGCGAGCAGGGTCAAGACGAAACCGACAGCCACTTGATCACGGCGGAGTTTGATGCTGGAAAAGCCGACCAGCACGGCGATCAGCGCGCCGACCAGCATGGCGGCCGCGATGCCCAGGGCGATCTGCATGGGCACATCGAGAACACCGGCGTCCTGCGCGGTCCAGGCGGCGGCGAAACCCATGACGGCGGCCAAGGCCAGGCTGCCATCGAGCGACAAATTGACGACGCCGGCCCGCTCAGTGATGGTCTCGCCCAGGCTGGCGATGACAAGCGGCGTGGCGGTGCCGATGATGCTGCTGAGTGTGTTGAGGAATTCTTCGTTCATCCCGCTGCCTTCGGCTCTTCGATGTCCGCCATCGGTATGTCGGTGGCTTCCAATTGGTCATCGTCGCCATTCAATGTCTGCGGAAAGAACACTTCCTGAACGCCGTGAAAGAGTATCACGAAAAGCACCAGCATACCTTGCATTACTCCTGCAAGCGACGAGTCCAGCTTGAGTGAAGGCGCAATCTGCAGGCGTGTACTGCCAGTCAAGATGGCGGCGAAGGCAAAGGCGATCAGCGGCACCCAAAGCAAGCGAATGCTTAGAAGGAGCACGACCAGCAATCCCAGGAAGCCGATCCCGCCGGATGCCAGCGGACGGAGGTTGTCGAAGGTAAACAGGACGCGATAGGAACCGCCGATGCCCGCCAGCGCGCCGCAGACCAGGAAGGCGCTCATGGAGGTGCGTTCAGTGGCGACGCCGAGCAAAAGCGCTGAGCGCATATTCTTGCCGACTGCCTTGAGATTCAAGCCCCAGCGGGTGGCGTTGAGCATGATGTAGACGATGACGAAGGCGGCGATAACGAGCGCGATCATGAATGGGTTGACGGGAAAGGTGGGGGCGTATTCGGGCAGCAGGGCGGGCGTAGGGAAGGGTTCGGTGCCCTGCGCCGAGCCGCCGATGCGGGGCTGCCAGGGACCGGAGATCAAGTAGATTGAGATGACATTGACCAGGGCGTTCAGCGCCACACCACCGAAGATCTCGTTGACGCCCAGGCGAATCTTGAGCGCGCCGACGACAAAAGCCCAGAACATGCCGCCGAGCGCGGAAAGGGCGATCAGAATCACGTTGAGCAGGGGCGACAGGCTCTCGTCCAGCAGCAGGTATTGGGCGCCCCAACTGGCGAAGATGGCGCCCATCATCATTTGTCCCTCGACGCCGATATTCCACAAGCCGGCGCGGAAGGTGACGACCAAGCCGATGCTGACGAGGGTAAGGGGGATCCAGAAGTTGAAGACACTGCCGACCTTTCGCGAGTCTCTGAAGGCGCCTTTCCAGAGCGCGTCTACCACATCGAGGGGGTCGCGTCCGACGGCAGTGACGAGAGCAGCGGCGACGGCCAGCGAGATAGCGATGGGGAGAAGCAGGAAGGCGAGCTGGATGGCGAGGGCGCGCGGATTTTTCATAAGGCCTATACGCTTCTTGTCACTTCAACGTTATCCCCACCCGATGCCAGGCGTTGTTGACATAGCCCTTGAAATTCCAGGTGCTGGCAATCGTCTCCGGCTGAGAATTGGCTGCGCTGTCCCAGGCGCGCACGACTAGTTCATGTTGCCCTTGCGGCAAGTCGAACTCGGTGCGCCACAATTGCCAGGTCCATAGTTGCGGTTCGTTGAGAAACTCGGCGCGCTGCCAGGTCTGGCCGCCGTCGGGTGAGACGCTCACCCAGGTGATTTCGTGCTCGCCATCGCTCATAGCATAACCTTCGACGACGATTTTGCCTGCTGGCAGTAGACTCCGGTTTTGCGGACGTACAATAATTGAATTGACCGGCAGCTTGGTCAATTGCATGCCGTCCTTATAGTCTACGTTATACATATTGATCTGCGGGGGGAAGAGCTTGTAGCCGACCTGCTGAAAATGATTGTCGGACGGTTCTTCTTGTACGCGGATGTCGCTGAGCCACTTGACGCTGCGGGCGCCGATGTAGCCTGGCACGACCACGCGCAAAGGGCAACCGTGCGCCAGCGGCAGGTCTTCGCCATTCATTTCGTATGCCAGCAGGACTTCGCAGCCGAGCGCTTTGTCAAGTGAGATCGAACTGCCGTAAGCCTCGCGTTCGCCATCGCGCATGATGGTATCGAGACCTAGAAAGGCGACATGCGCGGCGCTATCGTTGCTGATGCCGGCGGCTCTCAAGATATCGCCGAGACGAACGCCGGTCCATTCCGCGGTGCCAATGGCTTCAATGTCCCAAGCCAGTTGATCATCTATCGGCTTGTAACTGACTAGCTCTTTGCGCCGATTGCCCGCGCATTGCAGGGTGGCGGTCAGGGTGCGTCGCTCGAAGTCGCTCTTGATCTCGTCAAGGTTCAGGGACAGCTCGCGCGATACCATACCGTGCACTTGCAAGCGGTAGCTGTCCAATTGCAGGTGGGGGATATGCGCATGATTGCGGACGAAGAACAGCTCCGTGGGCGTCACGAAATCCTTCGCCAATTGTTCGGGTGGCGGACCAGCATTGAGAATATCGTCGTAGGTTTTGGTCTGGTCATGTTTTTCGCTGAGAGGCATTGACGCTCCTTGCCCGCGGAATTCAGTTAGCGATAACTTGTCTGGTTTGAAACTCGCCACCAATGAGGTGGCCCAATTCATCGATATTGGTATGGTTGACATCCGGCACTTCGTGCACGCGCCCGGCGTAAAAAACAAAGATGCGGTCGCTGTAGGTGACCAGCTCTTCGAGGTCGGAAGAATTGAAGATGATCGCCGCCCCTCGTTGACAGCGTTCCAGCAATTGTGTCCAAATCCAACGAGCTGAATCGACATCCAGGCCACGCGTCGGCTGTTCCAGGATCAGCAATTTGGGATCATCGGGTAGCAAGCCCATCAGTACGCGCTGCTGATTGCCGCCGGAGAGCTGTTCGATATTGTCGGTGGAGCGCCCTTTGACGCGGTAACGCTCGATGCGCGAAGCCGCCTGCCTTTCGACCGAATTCCAATCGATCTGGAGATTGTCGTCGGCAACCAGTGCCGTGTGTTCGGTCAAGGTCAAGCCAGCGATTAAACCTTCTTCCAGGCGGCCTGCGGCGCCAAATACGCAGCCGCTGCGGAAAAGCTGACGGTAGTTCGCGTTCAGAATGCTCTTGCCACCGTAATGCAGTGTGCCGCTGTTGAGGCGCTGCAAGCGAGCGCAGGCGCGCATGAAGAGCTCTTGTCCGCTGCCGCCCAAGCCAGCCAGCCCGATCACTTCGCCGGCGTGAACGGTCATCGAAATCGGCTGCATGTCCAGCCTAAGATCGTGTACGATGAGCTTGTCAGCAATGAGGACTGGCGCGCCCATTTCGTAATGCGGGCGGCTCTGCGCCTCCAGCTCTTCGCCAAACATCATAGTCACTAAATGTCGCTTGGTCTCGGAGATGCGTGCGGTGGTCAAGCTGTCATCGCTGGCCGGCATTTCCATGTCGCCGACCATAACGCCGGCCCGCAAGACGACGACTTCGTCACAGAGGTCGATTACGTCTTCCAGCTTGTGTGAGACCAGCAAGACGACCATGCCTTCATCGTGTGCCAGTCTGCGCAGCGCATTGAAGAGGATATCTTTTTGCTCGGCGGAAATCCCGGTGGTCGGCTCGTCGAGGATTAGCGTTTCGACGCCGAGCGCCAGCAGACGGATGATTTCGAGCTGCTGCCGCTGGGCGATCAAGAGATTGTCGATCGGCTGATGTGGATCCAGCTCAAAGCCGAAACGCGCCGTCAGTTCTTTCAATTGCGCCTCAGCCTGCGCGCGCTTGAGCGTGATTCCTTCTGCGCCACCGTAAATGAAGTTTTCCAGAACCGTGAATGCGCCAACATCGAGGGGATCTTGCTGCAGCATGCCGATGCCGTTAGCGATGGCAGCGGTGGGACCAGTGTAATCGATAAAATGATTGTCAATCAGGATCTCGCCTTCATCGGCCGGCTGGAAGCCCGAGAGGATCTTCATCAGCGTGGATTTACCGGCGCCATTTTCACCGAGGATACCGACGATCCGCCCGTGGCTGAACGTGACATTGATGTCATTATTGGCGTGGACGGTTCCAAAGCGCTTGTGGATATTCCGCAGTTCAATGTCCATCGATTTCGCCACTGCATGTATTTGGGAGTCGTGACGTTTTATTGTAGCGCAGTCTCATTATTTGACCAATTAGGCTGCGGGTACAGGGCTAGCCGGGCGGAATGACCTCAAGCGCGATGATATGCGGATGGCTTGCCGTTCCATCTTCGCGATAGGTGATGGCGGAAAACTTGTGCCAGCCGATACCCTTGGCGAACCAATTCATCGTGACGCGATAATCCGGCTCGCGTCCGCTTTCGCTTTCACTGGACTGCAGCAGTTGCTCGTCAACGTAAAGCTCAACGCGTTGGATGCCCGCTGCGTGGGAGGCGAGGATCTCGATGTCGAAGATGACGCCTTCGATGACTTTCTGATTGTGCGGCGGCGACAGGATTTGCGCTAGCGGTATCGCGGGCGTCGGGCTGGGCAAGGGGGTTGGCGTCGCTCTGCCTAGATTGCAGGCGCCGAGCAATCCGACGCACAGAACTGCGCACCAGGTGAACTGCCGATGATTCAAAGGCATGCGCATGGAAATCGGCTGTCAGGGATGCTGAGCATGATAGTCTAAGTTCCTTCGCCATCGGCGCGCTTTCGCCAAAGGCACGAGAAGGTAACTCCGCGCTGATGCGGAAAGCGCTTATCCACGCCTATCGCCTTGCTTCATTTTATCCTCTGCCTAAATTGCCAGCGCGCTGCTCAATTCAGCGTAAAATATACTGAACGTATATTATAAACTAAGTTGTCGCCGCCGTCCGCATTCAAAGCGGCGCTGTTGTCATGCCGGGCGATGCCCTCGCCGCATTTTCTCCCTAGGAAGCTGAAGAGCGGCAAAGGTGCGGGATAATCCCCAATATTAAGCCTAGATTCGCTTGTGAGATTTCTTAATCATGCATACTATCGTAGAAGGTAGTCTAGCCGCCTTTACATTTGGGAGTGATTAGAATGAAATCAGCGGTGTACATGCAGCGATTAATGGTTTACGCAATATTGATTATGCTGCTGTTTTCGCCAGCAGTGGCGAATGCTGCCACGGTGATCGTGGTGGACAGTGATTGCAGTTTGGCGAATGCCATCCGGTCCGCCAATGGCGAAGCGCAGCTCGAGGAAGCTGGCGACGATGACGGCAATGACGATTGCGAAGCGGGGACCGCGCCGGACGAATCAGCAAATCCACCTGAGACCGGCCAAGATATCATCAGGCTTTCGGCCGATATCGTGCTCGCTGAGAAGTTGCCTATTTTAACGACTCCGATTCAGCTTGAGGGCAATGGTCGCAGCATCTCTGGCAATGCGCTATACTCAGGATTTGATATCAGTGGCGCTGCGGTCTCCGTCAGCGATTTAACCATTACTAACACGGCGAGCAATACGTTTGGCGGCGCGATCCATGTTCTAAATGGAGAACTCACCCTCACAGGCATTGTTATTACCGCTAGTCAAGCGGGGGATATCGGCGGCGGCATTTACGCCTCGGATAGCAATGTTACTATCACCGACAGCCGCCTAAGCCGGAACTCAACTTCGAAAAGCCACGGCGGCGGCATTTACTTTGTCAGCGCCGACGGGTCGCACAGTTTAAGTTTGGTACGCTCCATTCTTGACCAGAACGCTGCGACAGAAGATGGTGGCGCTCTGAAGGCCGCTGGCGGCACCGTGTCAATAGTGAAAAGCACCTTCAGCCAAAACTCAAGCGACGAAGGCGGCGCGGTCGAAGCCAGCAATGTCACTTTGGATATCGCAAACAGCACCTTCAGCAATAATTCGGCCAGAGAAGGCGGCGGGCTGAGTTCCTTTGGCTCCGATGTTACGCTGACGCACACAACTTGGGCTTACAATACCGCGGCCGAGCAGGGCGGCAGCATCGCCATCATCGGCTGGACGGGATCCTTTAAGATTCGCAACACCTTGATTACTGACAGCGGCGGTGGCGGAGATTGCCACCACGGTCCTAACGAAGATATCATCGTCGAGTTTACGGGCAACTTCATTCAGGATGGCACTTGCACCCCCGAACCGCCCGCCGTAGAGCCGGAAGCGCAAGCGGCGCTAGAAACAGAAGCTGAAGCCGAATCTGAGGCTGCGGACGCCGAAGCTCAAGCTGATGCCGGCGTTGATGCGGACGCCGGAGTAGTAGAACTCGAAGCGCAGCACCTGCCCGACGAAGAAGAGCATGATTCTTTGGGCGACGCTATGATAGCGAATCTGCAGGGTTCGCTGCTGCATCATCCGCTGCAATGGGGCAGCCCGGCTATCGACGGGGGCGATCCCGTCTACTGTCTGGATGATGACCAGATCAACACGGAACGACCGCAATACGACAACTGTGATATTGGCGCCTATGAATATCCGAAACCGCCCGATCCAACGCCGGAGCCTGAGGACGATGACGACCCGGACCCGGATCCGGATCCGCCAGTTACGCCAGCTACGCCAGGGCCTGGGCCGACGCCGGATCCGCAAAATGTATGTGTTCCGGCCGAGCGGATCATTGTGCATACCGCAAATGATGACTTGAAATGCGAGCCGGTTGATATCATCACACTCGACAAGCATCCAGTTCTTCAAGGCGGCCGGTTTGCAGCCAGGTTGTGGCGCTCCAGCTCTCAATGCCTTCATCGGGTAGCGGCCGACGACAACCTGTATCGATTGGCAATCCAATACCAAACGACGGTAGATTCGCTTAGAAGTCTCAATGCGCTTGTGGGCAACCAGTTAAGCGTTGGTCAGAATTTGCTGTTGCCGCGTTGTGTGTCGGATGGTTCTCTGGCATTTGAAAACACGCGGATATGCTTCGAGAATCAAGGCAATCTGGTCTTTATCGATTCATCGACGGCTCCGCCGCAAGTTTCTACGCTGGAGAAATACTTGGTCAATGGAATGACCTGCGCCAATGTTGATCGACCGGGCGTAATCGTATTGACTGCCCTGGATTCCTAGCAGGACAAGCCGGACAATAAGTCCTTTAGGTATGCTTCGATTTGCGGGCGGATCCGCTCTATTGTGAGCGAGTCAGCAGCCGGGTCATGGCGCCAGCGCAAAGCCCGCTCGATAAGATCGGACCATTGTGGGTAGTTGCGCCGCGCCCATTCCGCCGCTTTAATTTTCGAGGTGGACTGGCGATGCTCCAGCGTGAAAATGCCGCGGGCGACGGTCAAAACGATGTATGACAAGTATGGCTTGTTTGGCGCGCTTTTCACGGATTCTCGATAGTGGCAAATATGTATCTTCACAGCATTGAGCCAATCGTGCTGGGGGATAGGATCGATTAGGGTCTGTATCGGCGGACCTTGCAGGGCAACGCCGTTTTCGCGCAGGGCGTACCAACTAATGAGCCAATCATTGCCTGCCTGGATTAGATGAAACGGTTCGCCCGGGCTGATAATGCCGATTGTGCTGGTCTCTTCTCTAAAGGTCTTCAGCGCCCCTCGCGAGAGATAAGCCAACTCAAGGCGGTCATCCCATTCGGGGTGATCTCCAACAACGCGCCAGTGCATTTGCTTTAGCGCGGCGAATCCCTGCTCATCCAATTCTGCCTCAAGGACGACGACAAGATCAATATCGCTTACGGTGAAATCGAAGTCGCCGTCGATCACCGAGCCATAAAGATAGATGCCGGCGACATCTCCTCCAAGAACGATGTTGAGTTCGCCGATCAGGCGTTCCAAGATGTGCTTGACTTGACGAATAGCGCTGTTATTAGCCGATTTCAGCATCAGGGAGGTCTTAATCAATTCATCCTTTCAGGCTGTCTTATTATGTGTGGCAAAAGCGGCAGACTTGACTAGACTATAGCGAATCGAGATCGACAAGGAAAGCGCATCGACATGAAGATCAGACAGATCGAGACCTATGTCGCGGAGCAGCAATTGGATACACCGTTCTACTTTTCGCAGTTCGAATTCCAGACGCGGCAGATTTGTCTGGTGAAAGTTATTGCTGATGACGGGAGTTATGGCTGGGGCGAAGGATATGGACCGGCAACGGTAGTAAGAGCGGGAATCGAATTCCTGAGTCCCTTGGTCATTGGCGAAGATCCGCTGCATGTCGAAGCGATCTGGAATAAGCTGCACCTGCGTTCGCTGGATTATGCGCGGCGTGGCGTGTTGGTGGCGGCGATCAGCGCGCTCGATATTGCGCTATGGGATCTGCGGGGCAAGCTGCTGGGACAACCGGTCTCCGTACTGCTGGGCGGCAAGCGGCGTGAGCAGGTCAAGGTCTACGCGACCGGCATGTACTTTAAAGAGACGGATGATCTTGTGGGCAATCTGGTTGAAGAGGCGCAGCTATATGCGTCGCAGGGCTTTCGCGCCTTGAAGATGAAGGTCGGTTTGGGCGTAGAGACGGATGTACGCCACGTGCGCGCGGTGCGTCAGGCGATAGGCGGTGATGTCGATTTGATGGTAGATGCAAATCATGCCTATTCGCTTAACGAGGCGCTGAGGTTCGCGCGGCAGATTGAGCCTTTGAATATCAGCTTCTTTGAGGAGCCGGTTTCGCCAGAAGATTATGAGGGCTATCGTGAACTGCGTCAGCGTACATCGATTGCGATCGCCGGTGGCGAATGCGAATACTTGCTGGCTGGATTCCGGCATTTGCTGAGCAATCGCTGCGTCGATATCGCCCAGCCGGATATTTGCGCTGCTGGCGGCTTAACCGAAGTCAAGCGTATTGCGGCGCTGGCACAGGCATTTCAAATCAATGTGATCCCGCATAGCTGGGGCACGGGCATCGCATTTGCGGCGGGCTTGCACCTGGTCAGCACGCTTGATCCGCAGCCGGGCAGGTTGCGGATGCCCGAGGCGATGCTGGAGATGGACCGCTCGGAGAATGCGCTGCGCGATACGCTGACGCTGCCACAATTCAAACTGGATGACGGAAAGGTGGCGGTGCCGACCTCGCCCGGCTTGGGCGTTGATGTAGACCTTGATTACCTGGCTAAGTACACAAAAGGCAGTTAGATGGCGTGGGCGATCCCTTTGGAGGCGATTCAAGCGGCAGCCCAGCGTCTCTCAGGCTCAATCGTACGGACACCCTTGCTGCGCCTGCCACTTGACGATTTGCCGGCAGAGATTTACCTCAAGCTAGAGAACTTGCAACCTATCGGCTCATTTAAGCTGCGTGGGGCCGGCAACGCGATGGCGCTAGCGTCGCCTGCCGAATTGGAGCGGGGCGTCTATACAGCGAGCGCAGGCAATATGGCGCAGGGCGTGGCTTGGAACGCGGCCCGGCTGGGCATTCCCTGTCAGGTGGTGGTGCCGGATCATGCGCCGGAGATTAAGTTGGCGGCGGTGCGGCGGCTGGGTGGCGAGATTATCAAGGCGCCTTTCGATCGCTGGTGGGAAGTTATCGTAACTGGTGAATTCGAAGGTTTAGGTGGCATTTTCATCCACCCGGTGAGCAACCCTCATGTAATGGCGGGCAACGGCACGATCGGACTTGAGATCCTGCAAGATTTGCCCGATGTCGATGCCGTGGTCATTCCGTACGGTGGCGGAGGGTTGAGCAGCGGGATTGCTTCGGCCATACGTGCGGCGAAGCCTGATACGCGCCTGTACGCGGTTGAGGTAGAGACGGCGGCGCCGCTGGCTGCTTCGCTACGAGCGGGCAAGCCGGTCGAAGTCAACTACATAGCGAGCTTCGTGGATGGGATAGGTGGAAAGAGCGTGCTGCCGGAGATGTGGGAACGAGTATCCGGTTTGCTTGATGGATCGCTGGTGGTGTCATTGGATGAGATAGCGGCGGCGATACAACTGTTGGCGGAGCGGCAGCGAGTAATCGCTGAGGGCGCGGGAGCGGCAGCGGTGGCAGCGGCGCTGGCGGGTAAAGCGGGCGTTGGCAAAGTGGTCTGCGTGGTCTCGGGCGGGAATATTGAGCGCGAGGTGTTGGCTCGGATATTAGCTGCGGGCTAGTCGGATGGCGGGACAGCGGCGAGGACAGGCAAACCGGCGTAAGCTTCCACGTCTTCGCGGCGGCGTACGATCGCGCTTTCGAGGTATTCAAGAACGAAGACGATAATCCCCCCGACGAAGACACCGGCGATGAAACCGACAACAGCGTTAATCCTGAGATTGGGGCGGGCGAGAACGGTCACCGGGTTGTCTTGCAGACTGGCGTAAATGCGGTCTTCGCGCCGTGCCTGCTGATTCTGATCGTTGCGGTAGAGAATGAGAAGCTGGCCCCACTCCTGCGCGACGCGCTCGGCTTGGCCGGGATCTTTAGATTCAGCGTCGATTTGAATGACCTGGCTATCGAGGTTGGGCGCAATGCGTACATCGGCGCGCAACTGATTTGGACTCATATCCAATTGCAGCAGGTCAATGACTTCGGCGGCGCGCAAGGAACTATCTAACCAGGCGACGTGGTTGTTGAGGGTTTGTTTGGCGGCTTGCGTCAAGCCAAAGTCTATGCGGCTGGGTACGATGAGTACCTTCTGAGTAGCGCGATAGATAGGGTCCATGCCCCGGCTGAAGAAGAAGGCGGCGCCTGCGGCAATGATGCCGAGCAGCAGCATGATCCAGCCACGACGAATGAGAATGCTAGCGTAATCAATGAGATTCATAGTTTCATTGTAGCGGCAATGTCGAGGCGCTTGGTAGGGGGATTTTACGGTCGCAGGTTAGCCAGGTTCTGGCCATAATCGTCAATTCACAATAAGGGTCGGACAAATGCCGACCCTCGTTTTCTCGGTTACTTTGCGGGGGCCGTGTGAGCCGCCTGGATTACTTCGCAGCGGCAAGCGCCTGTTCAAGGTCTTCGATGATGTCGTCGATGTGCTCAATTCCGATGCAGAGGCGGATCGTCTCCGGCGTGACACCGGCCGATGCTTGCTCTTCCGGGGTCAATTGACGGTGCGTGGTCGAGGCGGGATGTGCCGCCAGCGACTTGGCATCGCCGATATTTACCAGGCGCTTAAAGAGCTTGAGCGCGTCGTAGAACTTGACACCGGAGTCGAAGCCGCCCTTGATACCGAAGGTCAGCAGCGCAGACGGGCGTCCGCCGGTGTATTTTTGCGCCAGGTCATAGTATGGCGAGCTTTCGAGACCGGCGTAGCTGACCCATTCGACTTGCCCATGGTTCTCGAGATGCTTGGCCACCGTCATGGCATTATCGGTATGCCGCTCCATGCGCAGTGAGAGGGTCTGAAGACCCTGCAAGATCAGGAAGGCGTTGAAGGGGCTAAGCGCCGACCCAGTATTGCGCAGGGCGACAGTGCGGGCGCGGCCGATGTAGGCTGCCGGTCCCAAGGCATCTGTATAGACAACGCCGTGGTAACTCGGTTCCGGCTCGCTGAACATGGGGAAGCGATCGGCATGGTCCGCCCAGGGGAAAATGCCGCCACCGACCAAAATTCCGGCGATGGTGGTGCCGTGGCCGCCCATGTATTTGGTCATTGAATGCAGCACGATATCGCAGCCCCATTCGATGGGTCGGGTCAGCGCCGGCGTGGGAACGGTATTGTCCACGATGACGGGTACGCCGTGCGCATGCGCCATATCGGCGATCGCTTCCAGATCGGGAATGTTGCCGGCGGGATTGCCGATGGACTCGCAGAAAACTGCCGAGGTCTTATGGTCAATCAGTTTCGCCAGGTCATCGGCGCTATCGCCTTCCGCGAAGCGCACATCAATGCCTAGTTTAGGCAACATATGCCGGAAAAGTGTCCAGGTCCCGCCGTAGAGTTGTGGCACGGAGACAATGTTGTTGCCGGCTTCCGCCAGATTCAGTATAGAGTAGTTGATGGCGGCTTGGCCCGCACTGAGCGCCAAGGCAGCGACGCCACCTTCCATTGCAGCCACTCGCTGTTCCAAGACATCGTTAGTAGGATTCATGATCCGGGTGTAGATATTGCCTGGCACCGCGAGATTGAAGAGATCGGCGCCATGCTGAGCGTTGTCGAATTCGTAAGCGACGGTCTGGTAAATCGGCACCGCCACGGCATGGGTGGTGGGCTCGCTCTCGTAACCGGCGTGAATGGCTTGGGTCTCGAGTTTCATAGATCTATTTCCTCCATTTTTTGTCGTGCTAGAAATTCGCGCATTACTCTACCGTATTTCGGCGATGGGTAAGAGATACAACATCGCTAGTTTCGTTAGGTTTGCGGCTGATGTTTCCACTTGGCTTGGGTCTGCTCAACCGTGGCGACGATTACACCATAAATCACCAATGCGCTCCCCGCGATCTGCAAGAGAGAGGGGATTTCGCCAAACAGGAGTAGAGCGATCACGGCGCTGACCACTACACCGATCTGCAGCACAATTGCAATAGCGGTAGCGGTTAGGAATTGCAGAGCCAGATTCATAAAGATGTGACCCAGCACTTGTGCCAAGACGGTCACGATGAGGGTCCAAAGATAGCCGTTCAGTGGGTAGCCAACGATAGGGGTTCGGGTACCCGCGAGGAAGAATGTGGTGACGATCGCCGCGCTGAGAAAGACGACAAAACTGTACAACAGCGGGGGGATCGCGTTGTTTAGCTGCCGCCCAATGAGCAGATAGGCACCGAAGCAAAACGAGCCGAATATGGCCAGTACACCGCCGAAAACAGGGTTGCTGCCGGCCTCGATGGCGCTGAGTCCACCGATTCCGACCAGGATGACACCGACCAGAGTCAGGACCAGGCTGAGCCAAAAGCGGCGCGAGAAAATCACGCCGAAGATCAAGATCTCCGGCAGCACAATCCACATTGGCGTCGTGCGCCGCAGCACGCTAGTCATTAATATGCTGGTGTATTCGAGTGACACGAAAAGCAGCAGCAGATTCAGCGCAAGCCAGAATCCGGCGATGCCCGAAAGCAGCCACTGGCGAGCGGTAACGCGCTGCAACTCTTTTCGGTAGCGCGTCAAGACAAGGGGCAAAAGACCCAGCGAGACAAGCCAGAGCCGGATAAAGACGATCACAAGCGAGGGGATGCCTTCGCTTTGCGTGATGCGAATGGCGATTGGCGTGACACCAGCCGAAAAGATCATCGTGAGGATGATAACCAGTCGGCGCCGGTCGAGCATCATATGGGGTTGCCTGCCGCAGAAATAATCGCGCCATGCTAACATAGCCGCCTACCGCTGTATAGTCCACAGCGCGGAAGCAGCGATAGGGGCAAATCAAGAGAGTGGAAACCGTTGGTACGAGGCGATTGCTAGTTCGCGTTCCGTTTGAGAAGATCCTGATGCAGGCGATGGGCAAAGCGACGGCCGAGCTCAAGCTGGCCGGCAGTGTCATAATGAAGCTCGTCATCATGTTTCGTCAGACCGTCGGTATCAACAAGCGAGACAATTGGCTGGGTTTGGGCGACCCGCTTTTGCGCGGCGCGTACGGTTGAGAGATAGGTAAATCTCGCTGGGGACGGGTTGACCATGCCTATGATGAATTGCATCTCGGCTTGATGCAGGTCGGCGCGCATTTGCTCGATCAAGCGCTGCAAATTGCTCTGGAATTGTGCTGCCGCCGTCTCGTATCTGCTGTCGCTCTCGCCCTGCATCCATAGACAGGCAAGCAGCTGAACATCTTGTCCAAGGGTTATTTGCTGGACATGTCGTATCAGACGTGGGTAAAGCGCGCCCTTGTCTGAGTCGTCGGTTGTTGCTGCGCGCTCCGCTGACCAGTTCGGTTCCCAGGCGAGCAGCGAACTACCGCCGACGGCATACTTGATCAACCACAACTCATCAAGTTGCATTTCATTTTGAAAGGCATGGGCAAAGCCGACTTCCGGACCAAAATAACCCTCGCGTGGATTGAGGTCGAAAAGCTTGACGCCCGAGGGCAAGCCTCTTCCACCAAGCTCACTCAGCTGGCCGTGCCCCACCATATTCGATTGTCCCGCCAATATCACGATCGGGATCATGATTCCACTCTTGCCCTTAACCGGTCGTCTATTCGATTCAGCCCTGCCATCCAAAATGTCGCGGCTCGGCCGCCTATCGTTACAGTATTCCCCATTTCGATCTGCCAAAGAATGCGCAATATTTGACAAATATTCTGCCACAAAGTAGCATCTGCCACATTCCACCGCAGCACTGCCGTCAGCCAGCCTGGTCCGAGAGCGATAATGGCGAATCCGCTTTTGCAACGCAAGGTCTGATCGAAGTGAAGCAAGAACTCGTCGAGGGCGCGGCCCCGGTCGCTAGCATCGGCTTGGTTCCCTTGACGCCGGACACAGTGCAACAACTGTCGACAAGTGCTGCCGACAGGAATCGGCCGAGACATGCGGAGGGAGGATTCAATGTTTGCATTAAGCGCAGCGAAAAATCACTTCGTCTAAAGGAGAGAAAAATGCTTAATCGAAACAAGTCAAAAATAAGGATTTTGGTGTTAGTGGCTCTAGTGTTAATTCTGGCTTTCCCGGTCGCCGCACAAGACGATATGAACGAACTGGTAATCCGTGTTGCTGAAACGTTCACATCACTGGATACACTGGGAATAGGTTCATCAGGCGCACATAAAACGTTTGTCTATGGATTGCATGAGCCATTGATCCGTCTGGAACTGGACGGCTCTTTTACTCCTGTATTGGCAACGGATTGGAGTATATCGGACGATAAGCTGACGATTACCATGTCCTTGCGTGAAGGCGTTGTATTCCACGATGGCACGCCCTTTAACGCTGAGGCCGCTGCTTGGAACATTGAGGCAGCCAAGAGTGCGGAAATCGGCGACATAACGGCTGGCTATCAATCGATTGATTCCGTTGATGTCCTGGATGAATACACTATTCAGATCAATATGGCACAGCCGGATGCCAACATCCTGATTGAACTCGCCGCTGGTGGTACCACACAAGCATTGTTGGCATCCCCAACCGCCTATGAGACCATGGGTCCCGATGTATATTCAATTAACCCTGTCGGAACTGGACCCTTCAAGTTTGCCAGTTGGGAGCCGGGTGTGGAGGTGGTCGCGGTACCCTTTGATGACTACTGGGGCGAAAACGACAGCAATGTGGATCGGGTCGTTTTTCGGGTAATCCTGGATAATTCTGCTGCAACATTGAATTATCAAAGTGGCGATATTCATGCTTTATCTGAAGTCCTGGCAACACAACTCCCGATTCTGGAAACTGTTGCAGGAACCGTGGTTGAGTATATGGCACAGGGTGTCAATATGCTGACACTCAATACACAGAAGGCGCCCTTCGACAATGTTCACAATCGTCGCGCCGTCCGCTATGCTATTGATGCTGAGCCCGTCATCAACCTTGTTTATGGTGGTCTGGCACAACCGGCACGGGGCATTGTCCCGCCCAACGCATGGTCATACAACCCAGATGCGCCGGCTATGATCACACGTGACCTTGATGCCGCCCGGGCTGAGCTGGAAGCGGCAGGAAACCCGGAAGGTTTTGAATTCAACGTATCGGTTGTTGCTCAACCATATCGTATTCAGGTACTGGAGATCATGCAGGCGAGTCTTGCGGAAGTCGGGATTAACCTGATCATCCAGGCAAATGAGCGCGCTCGACATGTTGAAGTTTTGGTTACGGGTCCTGATTTTGAAGATGCCGGCTTCGTGCAAGTGTTACAGCATTTTGCGGCACCGGAAGCGTACTTGTACAGAGGACCCGGTTGCAATGCTAGGATTAAACAGGTTCAGTACTGTACTGAGGAGTACGATAATCTGGAAAAATCGCTACCTGGTATTTTTGATCTTGAAGAACGGGCTGCGGCCCTCCAACAGATGGATCAAATTGGGACACGTGATGTCGCAGTCATTCCGTATCTATATACCGTCATACCGTGGGTATACCGTGGTGATATTCTGGAAAACGTGGGACTTAACGGTATACGCAGGCTTGATTGGGTAAACATTAGATTCAGAGAGGAATAAGTTTCACAAAACTGTGGAGTTACTATCATGTGACTCCACAGTCCTCATGCTTTCAGGTCATTGGCTCAAATCAGGCAGACTCATCACGATAGTTTTACCACCTTATACGATCAATAGAATCTCATTCAGGGGAAATTGTCAGGTATCAGAATTGCTCATCAAAAGCTGGTCCCAGCAAGGTAGTTCTTTCCGAAGTTAGTCATCAGGTAGAGGTAAAATGTTTCGGTATCTAATCAGACGTTTCGTATTGATGATACCGACGCTACTCATTATTACTTTCCTCGTTTTCCTTCTGCTATTTCTCAGTCCCGGCGATCCCGTCATGATGCTCCTCCCTGTTGACGAGGTCGGGCAAATGTCCGATGAGGAATTGGACCGTATCAGAAGCAAACTTGGACTGGATCGCCCGATTCTTGTGCAATACGCGGACTGGCTTGGTCGCGTCGTCCAAGGCGATCTGGGTCGCTCGATTCATAAGCGGCGTCCGGTTGGCGAACTGCTGGCAGCGCGTTTTCCAGTCACGCTGGAACTGGCTTTACTTGGTGTGTTTACCGCAACCATCGTGGCTGTACCGATAGGTATCTACACGGCTGTGCGTCCGGGAAGTATCGGCGATTTTATCGGTAACATTGTTGCGCTCATGGGTGTTTCCGCGCCGAATTTCTGGGTTGCTTTATTGCTCATCATCCTATTTTCCGTACATCTACGCTGGTTGCCTGCCGGTGGCTTTGTACGAATCACGGATAACCCTGCCGAACACATCGCGCGCATGATATTGCCTGTCATCACCGTGAGTACCGCGCTAATGGCGGTAACCATGCGCTTGACCCGATCCAGCATGCTCGAAGTATTAAATGAAGATTATGTGCGTACTGCGAGAAGCAAGGGCTTATCACAGCCGCGAATAGTGTTTGTCCATGCTCTGAAAAACGCCCTGATACCGGTTGTCACCACCGTGGGGCTGCAGGTCGGGCGCATTCTGGGCGGTACTATCGTCATTGAAGTGATCTTTTCTTTTCCGGGAATGGGCAAGTTATTGTTGGATGCCATATTCGGTCGTGATTTCCCGATCGTTCAGGGTTCAGTATTATTGATCACCTTTGCATTTATGGGCATCAATCTTGTAGTGGATTTAACCTACGCATTTATCGATCCACGAATTCGATATGATTCGTGATGGAGCCCAAGGTGCAACCAGTCGAAAACGCAGGCCGCAACAAAGCCATTGAAGAATCCGAATTCTTGTCGAAGGACAGCAATACGACACGACATGCTTTCTACTTGTTTTCCGGACGTTTGTTTGCTCGTCCCCTGCCGCGCTTTGCTTTTGCCGTGCTAATACTCGTCATTCTGGGCGCCTTATTCGCGCCATTCGTCAGTCCCTACGACCCCATCAAACCTGACTTTTCGGCCGCGCGCCAAGCGCCAGGCGCCAATCACCTTTTAGGAACAGATGATATTGGACGAGACATCTTGTCTCGCATCCTGTTTGGGGCGCGTGTCTCTCTCATGGCCGCCCTCATCCCCCTTTCCATATCGATCATCGTTGGCGTCCCACTAGGTCTATTGTCCGGTTTGCTCAAAGGCTGGACGGACGATATCATCATGCGTTTTCTTGATGCGCTTATGGCATTTCCCCGGATTGTCCTTATCATCGCTATTGCCGGGCTTCTGGGTCCTAGCCTGACAAATGCGCTTGTTGCAATTGGCATTGTCGGTATCGCGCCGCTGGCACGTCTGACGCGCGGTTTGACCTTGTCTGCCAGTGAGGAAGACTACGTCATGGCTGCCCGCGCTCTGGGATCGTCCAACTGGCGCATCATGATGTCGCATATCTTGCCCAATATCACCGCTGCGATCATCGTCACCGTTTCGCTGGATATTGGCAGCATCATCCTGGCGGAGGCGACCCTTAGCTTCCTCGGACTCGGCATCCAGCCACCCAATCCCAGTTGGGGCAGTATGGTCGCGGTCGGTAACCGCTATATACAGATTGCGCCCTGGATTTCGCTGGTTCCGGGCACGGCGATATTCCTCACCGTCATGAGCATCAATCTGTTGGGCGACGGGCTGCGCGATGCGCTGGATCCCTATCTGCGGAATCGCTGAAATTTGAGGTATCGTATCCGGTGGGCTGGTTTGGCGTTTTACAGCGACCTTGCTACAATATCGCACTATCGGCGGAGAGTTCAGAAAGCGTCGAGGTATCGGGAGCAGATATGGTCAATACCTTTGCAAGATCTGGTGATATCGTTTCGCTAAAACAAGAACTCATTGAAGGCGCGGCGCTGGTGGCGAGCATCGGTTTGGTGCCGCTGACGCAGGGCAACCTCAGCCTGCGTGATCCTCGCAGCGGTCACATCATAATGACGCCACATGACTACCCTTACGATCAACTGACGACAGACGATGTTCTCGTGATGGATTTGGCGGGAAATGTTATCGAGGGCGAACGCGAACCATCGCATGAGTCGCAGGTTCACCTGGCGGTGTATGAGCGACGTGCTGACGCGGCCGCAATAGTACATGCCGAGCCGATTTATACCAACTTGTTCGGTGTGCTGCACAAGTCGATCGCGCCTTTGCATGTTGGTACCCTGATTGACGTCCGTGGCGAAGTGCCGGTGATGCCGTTCGCGCCGAGCGGGTCGCGGCAATTCGGCTACGATATGCTGGAAGTGATGGGTGACAAGAATGCGGTCGTCTGGGCGAATCATGGCATGTTGGCGATAGGCAGCAGCCTGGCCAAGGCGATACATTGTACGGTCATGGTGGAGATTTCGGCGCAACTTTATCATATGGCGCTGCAGCACGGCGAGCCGCATCAGATCCCAGAGCGCTATCATGGCATGTTGGTCGGATGAGGCGGCCGATGGCGATTGACGGGGGATTTGAAAGGAGGGAATTGCTGAGAAGGCGCTATAGAATGTTCATGTCCGAAAGTATAGAAGAAGATTTGTGAGGAGAGTTCACATGTACAAGAAGGTCTTGTTTGTAATTCTTGCCTTGCTCATCCTGACGGTGAGCGCGCCGATCCTGGCGCAAGATGAGGTCGTAGTCCGGTTCCGCTCCTGGAGCCCGGTGATTGCCACCACGGAAGCGATGATCGAAGCATTCAATGTAGAAAACCCCAATATTCGCGTTGAACCGGATATCACCAACTATACAGAATATATCGTCGATCTTCAGACCACGGCGGCGGCGGGCGCCTTGCCCGACTTGATCGGCTTGGAGCCGGGCGCCTTGACACAGCAATATCGCGATCATCTGATGCCTTTGCAGGATTGCGCGGCCTCGACTTGGGGCGAAGACTGGGAAGATCAGTTCTTCCCCGTTGGTATCGAGCAAGCGCGCCTGGGCAACCCGGAAGGCGACGACAATATCTATGGCTTGCCGGTGCTGGTTCAGACCATCAATATGTGGTACACGGTACCGATCTTTGAAGAAGCTATGGTTGAGCCGCCGACGACTTACGACGAGTTGCTTGAGTTGGCGGAACTGTTCAACTCGCAGGGAATCGCGCCGGTCATGATTGGCGCGGGCGACGGCTGGATCCGCCGCGATGTGTACATGCAGCTGATTCACAACGTTGCGCCCGGCTTAATCTACGAGGCAGAAGACGGCAACGCCAGCTTCACCGATGAGCCTTTCGTCGAAGCGATGACTTGGTGGCAGCGTCTATTTGACGATGGCATCTTCCAGATGGGCGCACTGGGTATGTCGCATTATCCCGCCGCTGTCGAGCAGATTCAGGGTGGCCGGGCTGCCATGTTCCCGATGGGCGCCTGGTGGCAGCAGCAAGCGGCAAATCCCGATCCACCACCGTTGGACCAAAACCTGGCCGGCTACGCGCCCTTCAAGTTCCCGGATGTGACGGGCATGGGCGCGCCGGAAGGTCTGCTGGGCGGCATTGACGTGATGCTGGGTGTAACGCGTGACTCGGCGAATCCGGAAGCGGCTTGCAAGGTCATCACTGACTTCATCAGTGGCGCCGGCGCCCAAGCGCTGATCAACACGTATAACGATTTGCCCGCCTATATCGGCTTGCGGCCGGAGTCTTTCGGGTCGGAGAATCAGGAAGCAGTTTGGGATCTGTTCACCGAGGACTGGCTGGCTAGCGTACAATACGCGCGACAGTTGAAGAGCCCGGATGTCAAGCAGGCGCTGGAAGATGCGCTGGCGGGCGTCGCCGCGGGTGAGATGACGCCGGCGGAAGGCATGCAGTTGGTGCAAGACGCAAACTCGTAGCCGGAATAGGGATTACCAGCTCCCACTTCAAATGAGATATGTAGGGGCGATCCACTGGATCGCCCCTGATCACAATGCGAAGACTGTGTCGGGCGACCTGATAGGTCGCCCCCTACGCGCTGACAACCTCAGTGGGAACGGCTTTCTCATCATGTCGCGCAAATGGCTGATCGACAATCAGGGTTTGTTTTTCATGACGCCTGCTATGATCCTGTTTGTCGTATTTGTGCTTTATCCCATTTTCTACATCTTCGATGCGAGCATGTACGACTGGGATGGCATCAACGATGCGATATTCGTCGGCTTTCAGAACTACATCGAGATGTTCACCGATGACCGCAGCTTTTCTCTGGCAATCCGCAATTCTATGTATTGGACATTCCTGACCATCTTTCCGCAGATGTCGCTCGGCTTCATCCTCGCCTCAATCCTGACCTCGGGCCTGCCCTTTCAAAATGCCTTCCGAGTTATCTTTTTCATGCCCGCGATCATTTCGCCGGTGGTGCTGGGCATCATCTGGCAGCGGATTTATGCGCCCTTTGGCGGTTTGCTGGCGGATGTAGCATTGGAGAGTGGCGCGCGCTTCTTGATGCAACCCTATCTCTCCGACCCGAAGATAGCGATCTTCTCCACCATCGCGGTCAATGTCTGGCAGTGGACTGGCTTCTCCATGTTGATGTATGTGGCTGGCTTGCAGGGCTTGCCCGGCGAGGTGCTGAGCGCGGCGGAAGTCGATGGCGCGGGTAGACTTCAACGCGTTCGATATATCGTCCTGCCGATGCTGCGGCATGTGCATTTGACGCTGATTCTGCTCGGCGTCATCGGCACTTTGCAGACATTCGCGCTGGTTTTCGTGTTGACGAAAGGCGGACCAAACCATGCCACAGAGATGCTGCCCACATATATTTTTCAGAAGGCCTTCACGCTGCAGAGCATGGGTTACGCCTCGGCAGTGGCGGTAGTGCTGCTAGTGATCGCGCTGAGCGCGAGCATCTTTCAAGTACGTGTCCTGGGCTCGCGCTTCACAATCGGTGGCTGAGGGATTGGCATATCGTGTTATGAACCGCAAAGAACCCAAGAGATCCAGACTCCCGCGCAAGACTGCAAAGGCGCTCAGTCTTATTTTTGTTACAGTGCTTGCGGCAATCTGGCTGATTCCAATTGTGATGATGCTCGTGGTCTCGCTGATGCCGCCGGATCAGCGGGCGCCACGTTTCGGCGGTTTGCTCATCAAGGGTGTCAGCCTGCAGAATTATGTGACCGTCTTTGAGGATGCGGAAATCGTGCAGCACTTCATCAACAGTGTAGCGGTGACGGTCCCCTCGGTTTTCCTGGTGGTCCTGATCAGTTCGCTGGCGGCCTTTGCCTTGGCGCGCCTGAGATTCTTTGCGCGCGACTTATGGTTTTATCTGCTGATAATGACGCTTATGCTGCCCATCCCGACGTTAGTCGTTCCGATCTTCCAAATCAACAAGTCGCTGGGATTGATCGACAGTTATCTTGGTCTGATTTTGCCTTATACGGCGCTGGGCGTGCCCTTTGCCATTGTTATCTTGCGCAGCTTCTTCGCTGGCTTTCTCAGAGAAATCGAGGAGGCGGCGATTCTTGATGGCTGTACGCCCTTCGGAATCTACTGGCGAATCATGATGCCGGTTAGCTGGCCCGCGGTGGCGGTTGTCATTATTTGGCAATTCATGACCTCCTGGAATGAATTCATTCTTGCGCTGGTCACGATGAAATCGGTAGAGGTCAAAACCTTGACGCTGGTGCCCCTGGTATACAGCGGGCAGTTCATGATGCGCCCGGGACCGATGTTCGCCATTTTGACGCTGATAACGATACCAGTTATTGTCGTGTACTATTTGATGCAGCGTTTTATGGTCAGCGGCTTGACGGCCGGCGCTGTGCGAGGTTGAGGCGAAAATGAGCTTGATGGGCATTGATGTCGGGACGACCGGCTGCAAAGTAGTGGCATTTGATGAGTCGGGCGCTGTATTGGCGCAAGCCGGGCGCGAGTACCCGTTGATCAGCCCTCAGCCGGGCTGGTATGAATTGGATCCGGATCAAGTCTGGGATTTTGTCTGCGAGAGCCTGCGCGAGGTCAATAGTCAGATTGGGCACGACCCCGTTAGTGCGCTCGCTATTTCGTCGCAGGGTGAAGCGATGACGCCGGTCACGCGCGAGGGCAAGGTGTTGGCGAATAGCCCCATCAGCTCGGATACGCGCAACAGCAAGCAGACCTCCGAGATGGAAGCTGCGCTGAGCGCCGAGCGGATCTATCAGCTTACGGGCCAGCCGATGAGTACCATCTATACATTGCCCAAAGTCCTCTGGTGGCGAGACCACGCGCCGGAAATACTCGAACGAAGCTGGAAGTTCCTCTGCTATGTCGACTTTGTCGCCTTTCGTCTGGGGGTTGAGCCGGCTATTGATTACAGCATGGCGGCGCGGACTTTGGCGTTTGATGTTCATAAGCTCGATTGGTCGGACGAGCTGCTTGAAGCGGGGGGCGTACGCCGCGATCAACTGGCGAAGCCGCTGCCGAGCGGAACCTTCATCGGCGAAATACCGCGCAAACTGGCGGATGATTTGGGCTTCAAGGGAAGCGTCAAGGTCGTCACAGGCGGGCACGATCAACCGGCTGGCGCATTGGGCGCTGGTGTGCTGGAGCCTGGACGGGCGATGCTGTCTATTGGCACCACCGAGGCGCTAGTCGCGGTGACATCCGAGCCGCGGATGGAAATGCTGGATTGTCATGTTTCTTGTTATCCGCATGCGGCGCCCGGTTCTTTCATCGCCTTGAGCGGCAATCAGACTGGCGGGCGGCTGCTGCGCTGGTATCGTGACGAGCTGGCGGCGGCAGAACGCAGCGCCGCCGACGCGACCGGACGCGATGTATATGATGTCATCGTGGAGCAGATCGATGATGCGCCTGGTCGGCTATTGCTGCTGCCTTACTTCGTTGGAAGTGGCACGCTCTACAATGACTCGACAGCTACCGGAACGCTTGTCGGCATGAATTTCGACACAAAGCGCAAAGATATCGTCCGCGCAATCCTCGAGGGCTTGGCTTTTGAGCAGGCGCTGGGATTGCGGCGGCTGAATGAGATAGGTGTGTCGATCAATCAGTTGACTGCGGTCGGCGGTGGCGCTCGGTCGGAGCGTTGGATGCAGATCAAAGCGGATATTATCAACTTACCGGTCAACATCATCCATACATCAGAAGCGGCAAGTCTAGGGGTGGCGATGCTGGCTGGCTGGGCGACCGGTGTTTACTCGAGCCTGGCTGAGGCGGCTGAGCAGTTGATAAAGGTGCGCATGACCTTTATGCCACGCGCCGACCGTATTGCCCATTATCAGCGGCAACTGACAATTTATAGCGACCTATACACGGCGATGAGACCGGTTTATCAGGCGATGGCAGCTGCAGAATAAGGGGGAGAAGCGGGGCAAGCAGGGCTAATTGCTGTCTTCCAGCCGCCGCCGACGTTCCTCGATTTGCGCTAATACGTTGTTGGTCACTTTCGGGACTTCTTTTTCTTTTTCTTGCAGCCGGGAAATATCTGGCTGAATGACATCATCCGTGCTGATGACGACATCGCGGTCCTTGAACTCTATCGCGCTCTTGGGATCGCTTTCCAAAGATTGCTTCAATTGGCTGACTGCCTCTTCGCGCATTTCTTCGGCTGACTCTTCAGTTGAAGGCGCTTCTTCGGCAGTCTGGGCTTTCGGGACGACTTCCCCCGTCGCTGACTTTTTTCGTCTACGTCCTTTCCGTTCCGGCTTTCCGCCCAGATCATCCAGGACGTCGCCCACCTTCATCGTGGTCTCGACTGCCTTCTTGCTGCGGCGGAAGCGGCTGAAAATGCCTCGGGCTTGTTCTTCAACCTCGTCAGCGGTTGGCGCCGGCGCATCGCCAAGCGCCCAGCGATATCCAACGTAGATTCCCGCGCCGACGATCAGGAAGGGCAGAATGGTCTGGACCAATTGGACGAGTGTGCTCATCACGGCCAGCGCAGCCAATGTCGCCAGCACAACGATGACCAGCTTTAGCACTTTCTCCTTTTCCAACTGCATAATCGCTGCCCTCGAATCGCGCTCTTTTGCCTGCTGAGCCTCCTTATCCGGAAGAGGCAAGCAGCATATAATGTATTATACGCGATTTGTCACAGCTTGGATGGTGCCTAAATCCCGAGAGTAAGGCGACCATTTAGTGCCCGATGGGCGCCTTGGTCATGGTATAAGTGCCTCAAGCCGATCAAATCAGGGCGCTTTGTCGCGAGTTCGAGAGCTAAGACCTGGCTATGCCTTCCGATACCGTCATCTCACATGCGTTCGTACTGCCCGATCACAATTTCTACGAGTGGCTGGCGGTCTTGCAACCGTACCTGACGCACTTCGAGCGAGTGGCGGTGGTGAGATCGCCGGCGGGTAACAATCTCAATCGATTCCGCAACGTGACGGCGGTGAATGCGTCGCTAACCTGGTGGCAGGATTCTGCCTTAACCCACATTCGACGGGTGTATCCGTCGGTGGTGATGGTTGATGTAATAGATGTGGCAACACCCGAGGAATTGAAAACCATCATCGATCGGCGCGTCGAGGGCGATGATCGCTATGGTAGCGCCGATACAGAGCCGCAGCACATTTTCTATCGTTTTGTGCTCGAATGGCCCACGAGCGCGCGACCGATGGCGGTGCTTGAGCGCTTCAATGCCGATACCGACCTGGGCGATTTGCGCCGCAGCATTGATCTATTGGCGCTGGAAGACGCCGATGTTGTCTGCGCGGCCGCGGGCAAAGTGATCGCGGTGGGGCAAAGCCTTCAGGTCGAGTCGACCGTCGATGACGAGCGCTTCATCACGACCTATGACGGCGTAAAGGATGTTCAGGTCTCCGTTGAGGATCAACTAGCGCTGGGCCAGGTGATGGCTAAGGCAGCGGGTGATCGCCTGTCACTTACTGTACAGAATCCACCAGACGGCGGCGTCACGCTGCTAGGCTTGGACAATGTGATGAATCCGCGCGAATATATTTACATTCCGGAGTTTCGCGCTCGCCCGCTGGATGACGGCTTGCGAGTGCGCAAGCTGCCGAGCTTGTATGCAAGTATCGTCGGCAGGGTATACAGCTGGCATCTGTTGGAGCCACAAGAGCATCATGGTCGCGCGATCGAGAAGATTGGCGCAGAAGATAGCTGGCTTAAAATCAGTGCGGTCAGCGGCGTTGAGGGTTATGCCGCCGCCTGGTTGCTGAGTGCTACGACGGTGGAAGAGGGCAAGGAAGCATTTCCCGGCGTCAATCCGGTGGGCGTTAACCTGGACATATTTCATCCTCTAGGCAAACCGGCTCCGGCGAAATTGGGTGATCTGGGTTGGGTGCGCTTCGGCTATAACGTTTCCAATTCGCGTGGTTCGGAAGACATCAATGCCGCTCTGCAACGCTATCTTCCGCAGGTCGAAGCCTATCGCAATGCGGGATACCGGGTCATATTCACGATAAGCCATCAAACCTATGGCGAGGGCAAAGGCGAATTCTGGCCCTGGTCACAGATGACCGACGCCAAATGGCGGCTGCTGCGCAATCGCTTTGCCCAGATGATGCAAGCGATCTCTGCGCAGTGGGCAGGGCGTGATTTGGTTTCCGCTTGGCAGATCTGGAATGAGCCCGACTCGCGAAGCGGGGTTGCTTCGGTAAGGATGACGGCTGAGCTTTATGGCCTAATGTTCAATCAGATCTACCGCGCAATCCGAAGCGCTGACAGCGAAGTTCAGATCATCACTGCCGGCTTCAACAGCGGTCCGCTCAGCGGCAGCGCTTACGCCCGCACGATGATGACAGCGCTTTCTGACGATGTAGTGCCCGATGGGCTGGCATTCCATCCATACGGACGTGGCGTCAACGGGCACCCTTATTATGCCATGTTTGGTCACATCGATGAGTCGGTGTGGGCGTACAGCAACGTATTGCCGAATAAGCCGCTTTGGATCACTGAATTCGGTGTACTCGATCGTCCGGATGATTCTACTAGCCAAATCGCGCGATACGCGCTCGATATGATTCGCTATTTGAAAACTCAGTATCCTGGCAGGATTGCGGCGATGGTCTGGTACGCCTGGGCGCAGGGGATGCACAACGGTTATGGACTGGTTGATAGTGGTGGCAATAGCCGCCCGCCGCTGACCGAGAGATTTCTGTCGGCATGATGCCAGCGCAAAATGTTCGGCGCCCCATCTCATCGCAGCTTCGTCGTCGTATTGCCATTGTCCGTGCATCCGATTAGAAAACTTGCGCAGGCGCTAGCCGACCGAGTAAGATTGAAGTACAGAAGCGTGGCGAAAGATGAATCATAATGTACAAGCGAATTTCTTTATTGACGATTGTTTTCTTCTTGCTTGTCAGTGTTGCGCCACTCGCGCTGACCCAATCCGAATGTGATTTCAGCTATTCCAACTATGCCCGTGCAGTACAACTGCATGAAATGGGCGACTACAATCGGGCGCTTCAGCATTACGCTTGTGCGCTGCAAGATAATCCCGCCGATACCGTTATTCCGATTCTGATAGAAAATGTGCATGAGGACATTGCTAGCGCGAGCAGAGCCTGGTCAGGCGCCAGCGAATCGCTGAGCGAGCCGGTATGTAATCCTGCGCGGGATCATGGGCGTCTGGGCGCAATTGCGCATGATCGAGGGGACGACAATCAGGCGCTGATTCATTTGCAATGTGTTTTGCTGGCGGACCCGAATGATGTCGAGGCGCTCTCGCTTACGGGGCAGCTTTACATCAACCGCGGCGAAACGTACAGCGCACAGCACTACTTCAATCGCGCTTATGCGGCGCGTATGGCCGAGACCGATGTACTGAGTGCTACGCCCAACAACGACGTTCCAGCTAGCGACGCTGCGCCGGCCGAATTCGTAATGCCGGACTGGCTGACGCCATATGAAACGGCGCCTAGCGAAGTCTCCGCCGCGCCTGTACAGCCGATCGTCATATTCACGGAGCGTTCGCGCGTGCTCGTGCAGACCGAGCACAGCCTGGTTATTGCCGATGACGATACGCTGACGTACTGGCGGCGCCTGCAACAGTTCTATGTTGAGCAGGTCAAGCTGGTGATCTCCACCGGAGAGATGACTTTGACGCTCTATGCACAGCGCGTTCATGCCCTTTCGGTTGAGGAGACGGTCACACTTAAGGCCGCGGATTCGCTGGCAAGTGCGCGGGAGAATGCACGGCAAGCGAGCCGGCGCGGCGACTTAGACGACGCAATCAAGTGGATGCGGCAGGTGACGGCAGCAGACGGCGCAACTGCTGATGACTACGCCTATCTGGCTTCCTTATACAGTATGCATGGCGATATGGAGTCCGTGGTGCGCGCCTTGTCAAAAGGGCTTGAACTCGAGCCGACCCGCCGGGATATTCGCTGTAATCTAGGCATGGCTTATGCGGCACAAGGCGAGTACGTGGCGGCAATCGGGCAATTTCAAAGGGTGATTTCGCAGAATATCGGAGACATTTGCGCGAATGAAAACTGGCGCGCCTTGACCCGGCAGCTCAACGCGGCGAACAAGGAGAAGGTTGCAAGCGCAATTCAGGTCTCTTCTCCGGCGCAGGAGGTTTTCGAACATGGTATGAAGATGCTGTCCGCGCGCAAGCTTTATGCGGCGGCAAATACCTTCCTGGAAGCGCTGACTCTCGATTCGAATCATGAAGAAGCGCGTTGTCAACTGGGCGCAATCTATAGCGAGTGGGCGAATTATGGCGCGGCACTGGCGGCGTACGACCAAATCCTAAAGCGCAATCCCAACGACGCATGCGCGCTGTAAAACCTCAAAGATACGATGCTGGATATGCTTTCGATGTATGTTCCGCTGACCGTCGATGACTTCTTTTATCACGCGCGGACTTACATTCAATTAGAGGAATGGGGGCAGGCGCGCGATGCCTTCCGACGGGGCTTGGCGATTGATCCGACGCGGATTGATGTGCGCTGCGAGATGGGCATGGTCTACGCGACTCTTGGCGATGATCGCTCAGCGTTGCGTGAATTCGAACGCGTACTGACGCAGAATGTAATGGATTCTTGTGCCCGATCAAATCGTGATGCGTTGATGCAGCGTTTACGCGACGAATAACAGCGACCGGCGGAAGCTTGCCGTTGGCGGCAGTTGTTATAGATTGGCAAGGAATGCGTTACATCGGCTTTAGTATTGCCGTCTAGGCTGGAAACAATACGAAGGGTAAGAGAGCATCTAGTTTATGCTCTCTTTTTGTTAAATGGTTTGCTCGGACCGGCAAAACACTCATAGTTAACGGTGAGCGCATGATACTAAATTGCTGCCGCCGGGCGGCGTTGAAAAGGAGAACAGGTATGAATAAGAGACTGTTATCGATGCTGTTGCTGCTTCCGCTGCTGGCGCTGGGTGGTTTGGCGCAAGCGCAGCGGACACCGCAGGAACTTTACGAAGGTCAATATCCCGCGCCGGAATTTCCTGCCGATCTCGACTGGATCAATGTCGATAACCCGCTGACGATGAGTGGCTTGCTGGGAAAGATTGTGATCTTCGATTTCTGGACATACGGCTGCATCAATTGCTTGCACATCATACCGATTCTGGAACAAGTCGAGCAGAAGTTTGCCGAGGAAGTTGTTGTGATCGGTGTGCATTCGGCCAAGTTCAATAACGAAGGACAGACCGAGAATCTGCGTCAAGTTGTGCAGCGCTACGGCGTGAATCATTCGGTTGTTAACGACAAAGATTTCGCCATCTGGCGGGCGTATGGCGTGAACGCCTGGCCCACCGTTGCCATTGTCGAGCCGCAGGGTAATGTCGTCATTCGGCAGTCTGGCGAGATTCCGTTTGAAGCCTTTGACAGCTACCTTACTGGTATGATTGACTACTACGATAATCTGGACGAGAGCATCATCAACCGTACACCGCTCGACCTGGCGCTGGAAGGGGCCGGAGATCCGGGCACACCTTTGCTCTTCCCCGGCAAGGTGCTGGCAGATGCGGCGAGCAACCGGCTGTTCATCGCCGATAGCAGCCACAATCGCATCGTCGTTGCCGACCTGGGCACGCACGAAGTGCTCGATATCATCGGCTCGTCAGCGCGCGGATTCGACGACGGCAGCTTTGAAAGCGCCACGTTTGACAAGCCGCAAGGCATGGCGCTGGCGGGCAATCTGCTGGTCATCGCTGATGTCAATAATCACGCGATTCGCGGGGCGAATTTGAAAGAACGAAATGTTAGCACGATAGCAGGCAACGGCGAGATGGGACGTGGGCAGCTGGGACAGGTGACAGGACCCGATCTCAAGAGTACGCCGCTTCGCAGCCCCTGGGATGTGGGAATCTACAACATCGAAGACGGGACGTTGCACATCGCGATGGCTGGGACGCATCAATTATTCATTCTCGATTTGCAGCGTCTGCTGCTATACCCCTCGGTAGGCAACGGGCGTGAGGCGAACTTGAATGACGTCAGCCTGGCTAACAGTGAACTAGCGCAGCCTAGCGGGCTATATTACGCCGGCGAGGGCAAACTCTATTTTGCCGACAGCGAGTCGAGCACCATTCGTTTGGCTGATTTCGAGAATGACCTGGTCACGGTCGTCTCCGGCACGACGGCCAACAACCTGTTTGACTTCGGCGATGTCGATGGCGAATTAGGCACGAATCGCTTGCAGCACGCGCTTGGGATAGAGGGCAGTCCGGGTGGCGACATCTATATCGCTGATACCTACAACAGCCGCATCAAGGTGATCCACGCTGGCGAGACCAGTACGCAAACATTGTTCGGGCGGGGCGGTCTGGGCGGCTATATGGATGGCGATGACAACCTGCCACAATTCGATGAGCCCGGAGGCTTGAGCTACGCAGACGGCATCCTTTACGTTGCCGATACCAACAACCACGTCATCCGAACCATCGACCTTGAGGCCGGCATTGTCGATACCTTCGAGTTCAGAAATCCGGAAGCGCTCATCATTGACAAGGAGAAGCTGACGCTGCTGGGCGGGAATGCCGGCGATAGATCAATTGTCCTCGCCGGGATTCACCAGGTAGGCACTGGCGATGGCGCGCTCAACCTGCAATTTAGCCTGCCTCCCGACTTCAAGATCAATCCGCTGATCGATAGCGAGGTGCTGGTCGTATGGGGCGAGCCAGTGCAGCAGGTTGCTGTACCTGTGACTGATTATGACGTTCACATCCCGCTGGAATTCAGTGAGGAAAACTCATTTGTGAAAGCGGATGTAACCCTCTACTATTGTCGCGAAGGCGCCGAGGCGCTCTGTTTCATCGATGTGTTTAGCTACTTCCTGACGATTGAAGCCTCGCCGGAATATGAACAAGCGGAAGTCTCGCTGGAGCGCGTGATTGTCCCGCCGGATCTATAAGGGTTGGCCAGGCTGTTCTACGAAAGCGAAATGGGCGAACCACCGGTTCGCCCTTAAATGTTTCAGCTGGAATGCTTCAGCTACTTCGCTCCGATTTCGACCTTTCCTTCATGCAATTCGCCGCCGCGGACGAAACTTGTCTTGACGGCGCTGCCTACCGTGGCGCTCATCAGCAGCGTTAGCAATTCATCAACATCTTCAACAAGCTCGTTGTCGAGCGCTGTCAGGATGTCACCGACCAGCATGCCGGCTTCCGCGGCCGGGCTATCGGCTTTAACCGAGACTATCAGCAGTCCTGCCTCCTGACCCAGTGATGCGGCGACCGCCTCCGGCAGCAACGCGGTTTGTACGCCGATGCCAATATAACCAGTTTGAATCTTGCCATCCGCCAGTAGCGTAGAGACCGACTTGCGGATGGTGGCGACCGGCAGGGCGACGCTGATGCCGCCGGCGAAACCGGATGTATTCATGCCTTGCACGGCGCCGTCTGCGCCAAGCAAGGGACCGCCGGAAAAGCCGGGATACATGGTGACATCAGTCTGAATTATGCTGTCCGCAAGCAGCCGCTCCCAGCCGCCTGCCTTCCAAGCCGCCTTGTTCATCCAGGCACGCTTCTTCCACTCTTGCCTACCGCCAGCTGCGTGTTTGGCGAACATCATTTTCATTCGCCTGCGCCGTCTATTGGTATCGCCAGGTTTCACCAAACCGCTGACGACACCGAGCGTCGCTTTGACATGCTTGCGCGGTCGGCCGAGCGCAAGTACGAGATTGCCAACGCGCAGCGTATCTTCGTCCGCCCAATTCGCCGGCTTGAGCAGGGCATTCGATTTGAGTAGCGCCAGATCGTTGCGTGGATCACGTCCAACCAGCTCGGCATTGACGCGACTGCCATCGGCGAGGCCAATGCTGATGTCGTCGTCGGATTCGACCACGTGATGCGCGGTCAGAATCAGGTTTTCCGACCAGGCAATTCCGGTGGCGGGCAGGCGCCGGCGCGCATCCACCTGCAGGACGCTCGCGGCGGCGACTTCGACCAGGTCCGCCATTTCGCTTGATAATTGTTGCAGCGTATTTGCCACAGTATTCTCCCTTTGGATTCTTTGTGTTGCCTTCATTCTGCCATGGTCGAATACGCCGCGACATCGCACCTTTGGCGAGGCTTTACCTGGCCATCTGGGCAGGTCAGCATGAAATGGAGCGTGCTTCCACGCTTCAGGGTCTGATACAATGCCTGCGGTCATTTCTGCGGGAGGAGCTAATTTGACAACGATACAGCTGGCTGCGCTATTCGTGCTCGGCGCGGTGTGGGGCGCATCTTATATCTTTATTCGCGTGGCTGTGGAGCCATTTGGTCCGATCTTCTTGATGTTTGTACGCGTGGCGTTGACCGGGCTGATCCTCGTAGTCTACGCGCGCTTGCGCCGCATGGATTTGAGTATCCGCGGTCACTGGCGCAAGTTTCTCGTGCTGGGCTTTTTGGGTTCTGCATTGCCTTTCTCCTTGATCGCCTGGGCAGAGCTGACGGTCACCGCCTCGATGGCAGCCATTCTGATGTCGACGACGCCGTTGTTTACGGCGTTGGTGGCGGCGGTGGGTTTGCGTGAACGCCTGACTCTCTACAAGTTGATAGGCGCCGTTCTCGGCATTGTTGGCGTGGCGATCACGGTCGGGGGCAGTAACATGGTCCTGAATGCCGAGGTTATCGCGGCGATCTTGGCGCTGCTATGCGCGACACTGAGTTACTCGATCGGCGGAGTCTTTGCCAAGCGCGCCTTCACTGGCTTGAATAATTTGACGATGTCCAGCGGTCAATTGATTGCCGCGAGTTTCATACTGGCACCGGTCTCGTTGGTCGATTTGCCGCATGAAACGCCGCCGCCAGACGCCATGCTGGCGATGTTGGCATTGGTAGTGATTTGTACAGCCTTCGCCTATCAACTTTACTACTATCTCATCATAAGCGCCGGTCCCACCAAGGCGCTGACGGTGACGCTGCTGGTGCCAGTATTCGGGGTGATCTGGGGCACCGTCTTGCTGCAGGAAAGTGTAAGTTATGGCATGTTCGCCGGTTTGGTGATCGTGCTACTGAGCGTAGGATTGGTGACGGGGATAATCTCGCCTCGGCGAGGTGGGGCTAAATCAAAACCCTCCCGAGCTTGGGAGTCCACCTGACAAGATGGCGGAATCGGCTTGGGAGGGATCTTCAGGCGCTGCCGGGGAAACACCGGGCAGTCGGTATTCGCGATTCTTGACGATTACATCCCCAGTGCGTCGTAACCCGGTCCACTGGTGAAGAAGTCGTAATTAGGCTGGATATCGGGTGTTAGATCGACGATGTCGCCTTCCTCATGCTCAATGATTACCTTGGTGTCGAAGGGCACACGTTCTTGACCTTCCATCAACTCATACTCCGACGATACTTCTTCTTCAATGAAGATGGCTTCGTAGGGGCATTCAGGGATGCAAGCGCCGCAGTCGATACAAGTATCGGGATCGATGAAATACCATGGCCATTCGTTCTCCGGCTTGCCCGCGATAATACATTCAACGGGGCAAACTTCCACGCAGGCGCCATCCCGCAGGCACAAGCTGGTGATGATATGGGTCATTTGAGGTCTCCTTGCTTGTTTCGTTGCGCATTTTGAAGGGTAGCGCAAGCGAAACTGGCTACTCTATCCGTAACTGCCGCTATGGTAGCGTAGTTTAATTTACGACGCTACTGCCTTTGTGGCATTTTATAGAGCAAAACAGTAGTTGTTAAGTCGTGATTTGCCGTGTCTTTTTTCGTAGGTCTATAAGGGTCGTCGCGTTTGCGCGAGGCAGTCTTGAGTGAAGCCACGCGTCTGATATAATTGAGAGCGACGCAGGCTCCAGTAGCTCAGAGGATAGAGCACCGGTTTCCTAAACCGGGTGTCGCAGGTTCGAATCCTGCCTGGAGCGTTGGTTACAAGGGATCGAGGCAATTGCGCGGTCTCTTTTTTCTTCGCTACAATCTGATGTCCTGCGAATAAGACGCCATGTTTACCAGCGCAGCCTCGGCGAAATCCGCCAACGGCATCGCGCCAAGATCTTCATCATTGCGGAGGCGGACGCTCACGGTACGGTTCTCGATATCGCGGTCGCCGACGACCAGTAGCCAGGGAATATTCATCCGCCGGTGCTGCTTAATCTTCGAGCGCATATTTCGATCCTGAAGATCGGCTTTGACGCGCATCCCGCGTGATTTGAGAATGGTCTCGACCTCGGTGGCATAGTCGTTGTGGCTCTCGCGAATGGGAATGATGACCGCCTGCGTCGGCGCCAGCCAGGGTGGGAATGCGCCGGCAAAATGTTCGATGAGAATGCCGATGAAGCGCTCTAGGCTGCCGAAGGGCGCGCGGTGAATCATGACTGGGCGCTTGCGTTGATTGTCGCTGTCGACATATTCTAAATCAAAGCGCTGCGGCAGATTATAATCGACTTGCACAGTGCCCAATTGCCATTCCCGCTTAAGCACGTCACGTACGATGAAATCCAGTTTTGGTCCGTAGAAGGCGGCTTCGCCGGGTTCAATGTGATAGTCAAGGCTAAGCTCCTCACAAGCGGCGATGATGGCTTGGGTGGCGTTTTCCCAGAGCTGGCTTTCGCCGACATATTTGTCGCTGTCGGGATCGCGCGTACCGACACGGGCGCGGAAGTTGGTCATGCCCAGCGAGCCGAAGACGTCCTGAATCAGATTGACAACTGCTTTGAATTCAACAAGCAATTGATCGGGGCGGACGAAGAGGTGGGCATCGTCAACGGTGAAGCCGCGCACCCGTGTCAATCCACGCAGTTCGCCTGATTGCTCATAGCGGTAGACGGTGCCGAATTCGGCATAGCGCAGCGGCAAATCGCGATAGGAGCGCGGCTTACTGGTGTAGATTCGGCAGTGATGAGGGCAATTCATGGGCCGTAGCAAGAATTCATCGCCATCGACATCTATAGGGGTGTACTGGCTGTCGGAGTAATAGGGATAATGCCCCGATGTTTTGTACAACTCGATATTGCCCAGGTGTGGCGTGACCACCGGCAGATAACCGCGCTCGACCTGGATATCGCGCAGCCAGCGTTCCAGCGTATCGCGCAGGGTCGCGCCGTCGGGCAACCAGAGCGGCAAGCCTTTGCCTACCATCGAATCGATGATGAAGAGGTTGAGCTTTTCACCCAGAACACGATGGTCCCGTTTGATCGTTTCTTCAAGCCGCGCGCGATGGTCGGCTAGCTCTGCCGGCGTTTGCCAGGCGGTGCCGTAGATGCGCGTGAGCTGCTGTCGCTTTTCGTCGCCGCGCCAATAGGCTCCTGCAGGGGGGCGCAGTGAAATGCTAACCGCCTTGGGGTTAATATCCTTGGTGCTTTCGACGTGGGGACCTCGGCAAAGATCAGTGAAGTTGTTCTGCGTGTAAACTGTCAGGCTGCCCGCGGGATCAGCGATCGGCTTGCCATTGTCGTCCAGCCGGCCGTTGACCAGGTCATCGATGAGTTCGAGTTTGTAGGGCTGGTCGCAAAAGAGTTCTCTTGCTTCCGCCGCGCTCACTTCGCGCATGGCAAAGGCATGGCGCTGCGACAAGATCTTCTTCATGCGTTTCTCGACCCACTTGATGTCGTCTTCGCTGATCGCGGCTGGCAGGTCGAAGTCATAGTAGAATCCGTCTTCGATCGGGGGACCAATAGCGATCTTCGCCTCGGGGAAGCGTTCCAACATTGCCTCGGCCATCACATGGGCGGCCGAATGCCGTATTTTGTAGAGTTGACTGTCTTCGTAAGATTCTTCGGACATCCTGTTTCCTCAAGTCGTAATCACATTAGAAGCGCCGCAGGCACTCGCGCACGTCGGCGAGAGGATAGCATCATAGTGGCGAGCTGCCAGAAATTATAGCGGAGAAGAATGAATGACCGAAAGGGCAGCCGGAGCGCCGCTGAGAAGGGATGCCAGGTTGATATGCGGCGCACACTCAGTCGTCGATGAGTACGAGAACTTCTTCAATTACCGCTTGCGCGATCGCTTGTGTGGCGAGCTTGCTATCTTGCTTGGGCGCTTCGGCATCAGCCCGTTCATCCTCGGTAACCCGTGTGAATAGGCTTTCGAAGACATCCTGTGCCACCATATTGTCGATGGTATCTTCAATAATTTCGAGTCGTAGTGATTCCACGATAATATGTGGCGTATCGAGCACGGCGTAGCGGACGGGCGGCGTCTCCGGGATGGATTCTGTGACCATCCAGGTCAGCGCCAACTGTCGATGAATGTAAGAAAGGGTGGCAAAGAGGGCGGTATAAACGGTCCCGTCTTCCATCTGCACGATCACATCGCAGGCATCGCCTTCTTCGTGCATTTCGCAAAGGATCTCTTCCGGGACGATCATAATATCGGCTATTGAACGAAAGGACATAAGTTCCCGTTTCCTGGTTACCCCACTGCGAGTCCCTTAATTATATGCAAATTGATACGGCACAAGAATAAGCATATCATGAATTGCGCAATTTTTTGCCTGCCGTCCACAATGTTTGCTGGATTTGCTGTGGACAGTCTCCAATGCACTTTTGATATTTATCGTCTATCATGAGGCCAGTGTCCGTGACCGAGAATAAATGATGCAGAATCGAGACCAAGAGGAACATCCGCTTTATCAAAAAGGTGATCCTCGGCCAGTGGCGCCGGCCGCTGTAAAAACACGAAAAAAGCCCTTGCAAGGAGATCAACCGTGGCTGACTTATGCATTGATGGCGGTCAACGGATTGATATTCATGGCGGGTTATCTTGCGCCTGAGCTTGAGTGGGAGCTATTTCTGCGTGGTGCGCTGATCCCGCAACGTGTTATCGCGGACGGTGAAGTTTATCGGTTGTTCACAGCGATGTTTCTGCACGGCAGCCTTGGTCATGTGTTCTTTAACGTCTACGCTTTGTACATCGTCGGTCGGACAGTGGAGCCGATATTCGGGCGGCTGCGTTTCTTGCTGATTTATCTGCTGGGCGGCTTGACCGGGTCGGCGATCAGCCTGGCGCTGGGCGGGCTTGAAGGGGCATCAGTCGGCGCGTCGGGAGCGGTCTTCGCTATCTTCGCTGCGCAGGCTGTGCATCTCTATCATCATCGCGGTGTCTATGTCAATGTGAGCGGACAGCTGCGCCACATGGCTTTTCTCATCGCTATCAATTTAGTACTCGGCTTTCTGCCCGGCTCGCGCATTGATAATTGGGGGCATATCGGTGGAATGCTGGGTGGCGCATTGCTGGCCTGGCGGATCGGACCAAGCTTGACACGGCCGACCATGCCGTTACGAAATATTCGTGAACTCGCCAAGTTGGATAGCAATCCGCTGCATCTGCATCTGCCAGAGCTAGTGATTTACATCGGCGTCCTTATCGGCGCTGTCGTGCTTGCTATCAACCTTATCGGCGCGTAACTGCTCCAGCTCGAAGCGAAGCAGGGCGATTTGCTGGGCGGCTGCTTTGCTTTCGTTTGTTAGCCGAGTAATGACGGTGGAGAAATAAAGTTGGATGAAGAGCAAAAAGAGCGCGGCGAGCAAGAAGAGCAGGTTCGGTGGATACTCAATGTTCACCAGGTCGGCCAGACCGTGGAGGAGATCGCGCCAGACGCCCACGACCAGCATTACGATCGCTGTGCCAAGCCAGAGCAAGGAGTATTCCTCGCTCAGGTGCCGGCGGCGCACTAACTCCAGAACGATCAACAAGGCGATCACTGAGGCGCCTACTGCAAATACGATTGAGCGATCAATCATTTCGATCCTCCCGGATTGCCATCTCTTGCGCCGCAGGAACAGGGGCGATTCGACTAGTAGAATAGCATAATTCAGGTTGCAGCATGCCACAGACCTTGATTGAACTGACTGGCGCCAGCGACGCGCAGATCTTGAATATCATGCCCGCCAACGGTTTCCCGCCGGAGACATACCTACCTCTGCTGCGTCCGTTAGGCGACTTCCGGGCGATCTGCTTGCCGCCGCGCGCGTTGTGGGGCGATGAAGTACCGCCGGCGGAATACCGCGATTGGGGAGTGTCAGCTGACGATCTGCTTGCCGCGCTTATGCGCCATGATATGCGCAGTATTGTTGCGGTTGGGCATTCGTTGGGCGGAATAATATCCATGCTGGCAGTAGTTAAGCAGCCGGCGCGTTTCAAGGCATTGGTGATGCTTGATCCGGTGCTATTGCCGCCGACGGTGCTTGATATGCTCGGCGGGGTTTGGGAAAGCGGTACGGTTGAAGAATTGCCGCTGGTTCAAGGCGCGCGGCGCAGGCGCCGATTCTTTGAAAGCCACGAGGATGCCTTCGCGCGTTTTCGGGCGAAGCGCGTCTTTGCAGATTGGCCCGAAGAAACGCTGCGGCTTTATGTTGACTATGGTTTGCAGCCGCGCGAGGATGAGGACGGCTATCAGCTCAGCTGGAGCACCGAGTGGGAGGCGCATTATTTCGCCACTGTGTACCGCAGAGTCTGGGAGGATTTGCCGAAGTTGAACGACGTGGCGCCGACTCTGATTATCCGCGCCAGCCACAGCGATACCTTCCCGGAAGCCGCATACGAGCGGGCGCGTGCCTTGCTGCCAGCGGTTGACTTTCATGAGATGAAGGGGCAGGGTCATTTGTTCCCACAGGCAGCGCCACATGAAACGGCGCAAGTGATTCGGCAGTGGCTAGAGAAAGGTTGAGCGTGGCGTGGCCTTGCCCACTTTGTCCTTGACATCCGCCGCCGCGCGCTCTAAACTCCCTGTTCCAAAATGATAGAATTGCGCCGAGATAGCTCAGTTGGTAGAGCATCGCACTGAAAATGCGGGTGTCCCCAGTTCAAGTCTGGGTCTCGGCACTTGAGAGACTCGTCCTCGTGACGAGTTTTTTGTTTCTGATTGCACGGGTCGACGCCGGCTTGCCACAGCCGCTCGGCGGCAGCGATAAGGGCTGCCGGGCTCACACAAAAAACAATGAACCCATTCGGCTATCGCTCACAATGGTCTATCAAAAGAAGGGCAAGCGCTGGTACGATGAAGCGTAGTTCGCATTTCACCAACTGCCTATGAAAACCATCCTGCTCATATCGCGCTGCCCGCCTTATCCGCTGCATCTCGGCGATCGGCTAATTATCTGGCATTTGGCGCGCGAGCTTTCCCAACGCGGCTACGTGATTGACCTGCTGGCGCTCTACGACCGCGAAGACGATCCTCAACAAATCGACGAATATCGGTCGTATTTCCGTCACATCGAGTTGTTCTCGGAAGCGCATCGAGATAGCCTGGCCTACCTGCGCCGCCTATTCGACCCGTCGGCACGCTTCGCAAGGTCGGCGGAGCAGAGCTTTTGCCAGCCGCTTTGGCACAGCATTTCTGACCACTTGAGGCGCTTCGAGTACGATCTTGTTCACTGCTTTGGCTCAGTAAGCGTCTATGAGTTTCATCCGCTTTTCGATGGCCGGCCGAATCTAATCACGCCTTACGAATCGCACGCGCTATACTTGCAGTCCGTTGCCGCGCAGGGTCATCTCCATGCACGGCTGCGATTGCCGCTGGTGCGCCGTTTCGAGCGATTCATGTTTACGCCCTACGATAGGACGGTAGTGATCTCCGAAGCGGACCAGACATTGTTGCTTGAATTGCAGCCTGCGCTGCAGATCGAGGTGATTCCCAATGGCATAGAGCTTGAGCGCTTCCGTTTGCGCGGAATTGATCGCGACCCGTGTACGCTGCTATTTGTAGGCAATTATGATTACCCGCCGAATCAAGACGCGGCGCGAATATTGGTTGAGCAGGCGCTGCCGCAGGTCCGCAAGGCGCTGCCGGACGTACGCTTGCAGTTGGTGGGCAATAACCCGCCGGAATGGATGAAAGCCTTGGCGAGCGACCGTATCGAAGTCACTGGGCGCGTACCGGATGTGGTGCCCTACCTCGAGCGAGCGACGGTATTCGCCTGTCCGCTTCTGGTCGGCGCCGGCTTGAAGAACAAGGTACTGGAAGCGCTGGCGATGGGCATTCCCGTCGTGGCGACACCGCTAAGTGTCGATGGCATAGCCGTCCGCAACGGCGAATCGGCCATCGTAGCGGCGGTCGACGACATCGGACGGGAAACGATAGAGCTGCTGAATAATTCAGGCTTGCGCGAGCGGCTCTCCAAAAACGGTCGGGCGCTGATAGAAGCTCAATACAGCTGGGAAAAGACAGCTTCCAACTACGAAACGCTGTATGATGAAATCTGTGAGAATCGCTAGATTATCTGCAGTTGATCGCGCGCGGGCAGCGGCGGGAAGGGCGCGTGTGGCAGTGTCTGATACCAGAAGGCGACCGAAGCGAGATCATCCTGCAGCGGCAGATAGCGGCGATTGTAACCCCAACCCAGGGCTTGCATGGTGATGCGCAAGTCGGCTTCGAAGCGGAGCGGGTCCATAATATGCCAACGATACATGCCCATGCGCAACTGCGACTGGTAATCGCCGTCGGGTCGGATCACTTGATGGAAGCCGGCGTATGGCGTAGTGAAGGTGACATAACCCTCGTTGTGCCTCGGACTTGGATCAAAGTTGTAAGAGCCGCAGAAGTAATCTTCGGTGCCGGTGCCGCAGATCGTGGGATACTCATCGCCATCAAGGTAAAACTTTAGCTCGCCTTCGCCCCACCAGCCGTTGTTATTGGCGCCCCAGGCCACGTAGGCGCCGACGTAGTGCCCGCGTCCCCGTAAACCGTCGACAATAGTATAGACATCTTTGTAGGCCAGCGGATTGACGCGGCGGAATTGCGCGTGGAAATAAGCGGCATCCTCCGGCACGTCAGTCAGCGTGTAGTTGACCTGATAGTAGAGCGTCATGTCCTCTTCGGCGATATTGCTGATGGTCATGCGGCAGTGCTTGCGGAAAGGCATTTCCCAGTAGGAATTAAAGGCGCTGCCCGGGTTGACGCAGATCGGCAACGAAGTCACTTGGGCGTATTCGCCCCAGCCCACAGCGAAGAAGTCGCCGATCGGGCATTCGACCGAAGGGTGTTCGCTGCCATCCCAGTAGATGCGTAGAATGCAAAAGCGCCAGTTGCCGGTCGGGGTCATCCACATTTGCTGGATGGCGCCGGGTCCCGCGATGTCAGCCATGGTGAAGGTCGCGCCGGCTTTGATCCGCACCGATGGCGAAACTTTCCAGCCGTGGCCCAAGTCACGGGCGGCGTGGCTGCCGGTGCCTTCGTCGGCCATGCCACCGCGCCCTTTGGCGCCATCAAAGTTCTCGGCGCTGATTGATCTTGTCTGCGCGGACGACAGCCGCGAGAGATTGCCGAGGTGCATGCCTAATCCATTGAATCCAGCCATTTGATTCTCCAATAGAGGGTCAGATTATGCGCTTTATTCGCTTGGCGTAGCGGTTGCCAAGTCGCTCACCACGCCGGCAAGATTGTCGAAATGAAGTTGGAATACAGCGCAGACATCGGGGTGCGAACCGACGTAAATGTAGCTGATCGTATCACCTTCGTAAGTCAGCGTGCCGGCGCTGGCACAGGGTTCGATGCTGAAGGTCTGAGCGCTGGCGCTGTCTTCCTGCCCACCCAAGGCGCAATTGATCAACTCCTGATTGATGCGCGACTGGTTGATGACCAGGCTGGCGCCTACCAAAGGCGCGGTAAGCGAGGAGTCACTCTGCTGGTAGAATTTGGCGGCGAGGGCGCCCCGATCCTGGAAGCATTGCAAGATCTGTTCGGCTTTGGCAATGGCGGCGGTAATGCCTATTTGTCCGCCCATCAAGGCTGCGCCACCGACGGCCGCGAAGGCACCGTCGATGGTAGTATCGACGTTGGTCGCGGTATATGCAGCGAGGTTTGGCAGCAGTCGCTGCGCTGACGTCGCATCGTCTACGGAATTGCCGGTATCGCTGCAGGCGCTTAGCAAGGGCAAAAGCAGCGACAGTACAGCAATGATCTTCAAGCGCTTCAATGCGCGTCTCCAGGAACAATTGAGACAGAGTATTATGACCTGCATTCTATCAGAGATTGGAAATCGCGGTGTCCATCGCCGCTTTCAATCAATGTTGGTGGCCTTCGCCTTTAATCTTTTCATTGTCTGGGCTATGGGCTAGACTAGCGCAAATGTATCAGACGGGAGAATGAGACTGGGATGAAGCTGCTTAGATACGAGAGTAGCGGTCGAACGCGTATCGGCATTGTGAACGACGATAGCATTATGGAACTCGGCAACAGGGATATTCGCGAGTTGATGCCCGATGGCGCGGAACCGTTAAGGTCGGGCATGCCTGACTCGCTGCCGAATGCACGTATCCTGTCGCCGCTGATACCGGGCAAAATCTTGGCGATTGGGCGCAATTATGCCGAGCACGCCAAGGAATTGAACAACGAAGTACCGACTGAGCCGCTCGTATTTGCCGTGATGCCGAGCGCTGTCATCGGCGACGGCGATGTGATCGAATGGGAGCGCGATCTGACCGCGCAGGTTGATTGGGAAGGGGAGCTGGCTGTTATCATTGGCAAGACCGCTCGCAAGGTATCGCAAGAGAACGCGCTGGATTATGTCTTTGGCTATACGGTCGCTAACGATGTTTCGGCGCGTGATTTGCAGACGCGGGACAAGCAGTGGGTGCGCGCCAAGGGTCTGGATACCTTCTGTCCGCTAGGTCCAGTAATCGTCACTCGCGACGAGATACCCGACCCGCAAAATCTGCAAATAGTGACGACGGTGGATGGCAAAGAGAAGCAGAATGGCTCGACCGCCGATATGGTCTTTTCGGTGCGCTTTTTGATCGCACACCTGTCGCGCGCCTTCACGCTGAATCCGGGTGACATCATCCTGACCGGTACGCCATCCGGTGTGGGCAAAGCCATGAAGCCGCGCGAGTTTCTGGGAGAGGGCAGCGTTGTCAGTATCAAGATCGAAGGCATCGGCAAACTGACGAACCGCTGCCGCGTGCTGTGATCCCCACTCCCATTAAGAACGTGGGCCTTCGAGACGTCGCCGACGCTACGACGAGGGAAGGGACTAGGCTACATACAAGGAGACTTTCATGCTAAAACCGATAACGATTGAAGACGTCAAAGTCATCTTGACCCAACCGGGCAAGTCGCGACTCGCGATTGTCAAGGTGATTACCTCTGAGCCGGGGCTATACGGCTTGGGATGCGCCACCTTCACGCAGCGCATCTTCGCAGTCGCGGCAGCTATCGAACGCCATCTTAAACCATTCCTGATCGGGCGCGATGTCGACCGTATTGAAGAGATCTGGAATATGTCGATGGTGCACGGCTATTGGCGTAATGGTCCCGTGCTCAACAACGCCATCTCCGGCGTTGATCAGGCGCTCTGGGATATCAAGGGTAAACGCGCTGGCATGCCGGTCTGTGATTTGTTGGGCGGAAAATCGCGCGAGGCGGCGAATGTTTATGTACACGCCGACGGACTGAGCAAAGAAGAAGTGGCCGAAAATGTGCGACGCTACGTGGAGCAGGGTTTCCGCTTCGTTCGCGTGCAGATGGGCGGCTACGGTGGCAAAGGCAGCCGGATGGTCAAGCCCAGGAATGCCCCCGCCGGCGCTTATTTTGACCCGCGCGATTATTGCCGCAAGATGCTGGATATGATCGACTATGTGCGTGAGCAGGTCGGCGACGAGGTTGAGCTTTCGCACGACATCCACGAGCGGCTGGTGCCGGTCCACGCTGTGGAGTTTGCCAAAGATGTCGAGCAGTTCAAGCTATTCTTCCTAGAGGATGCGCTGGCGCCGGAGGATATCCACTGGTTCCGAATGATTCGCGGGCAATGCGCCACGCCGCTGGCCATGGGCGAGCTATTCAATAACCCGCACGAGTGGCAGTTGCTGATACAGGAGCGCCTGATTGATTTCATCCGCATGCACATCAGTCAGATGGGCGGGATTACACCAGCGCGCAATGTCTCTATTTTCGCCGACATGTACGGCGTCCGCACGGCTTGGCATGGTCCGAGTGATACGTCGCCGGTTGGTCATGCCGCCAATCTGCAGCTTGACCTCTGGCATCCGAATTTCGGCATTCAGGAGTGGTATCGTCCATCGGAGCTCGATTATGAGATTTTCCCGGGTTTACCCGTCGTGGAGGATGGCTACCTCTATCCCAATGGGCAGCCCGGGCTGGGCATAGACATAGACGAGGAGTTAGCGGCGAAGTATCCCTGTAAAGACATCATCGAGGATTGGACGCAAACGCGCTTGCCGGACGGTACCCCGGTGAGGCCTTAGCCGCCATCCCCTACAAGACTCCTCAAAAAAGCCGCTCGGCCCGTAACAGGCGAATCGACGGAATGCCGCTCACACAAAATAACAAACCCCGTCCTTGCACGAGCAGGGGGTATTCAATATGAGGCGCAGAGGACATAGAGAGTTAAGGCAGAACCTCACTGTTACAGACATTCGCCGCGACACCCTCAAGAAGGAAGTCGACAATCAACTCCGCCGCTTCGACCGCCACTGTCACCTGCGCATCGGAAGTACTCGCAGCCAGATGCGGCGTGTGGACTACGTTCGGCAGTCCGATCAGAGGATGATCGGCGGGAGGCGGTTCTTGCTCGTAGACATCGAGTGCGGCGCCAGCGACCTTGCCGGTTTGCAGCGACTTTGCCAAATCAGCCGAGTTGATTAATGCGCCCCGTGCCGCGTTTATGATGCGCATGCCAGGTTTCATCTGTGCGATAGTCTCCGTGTTGATCATGCCGCGCGTCTCGTCAGTGACCAAGGCATGCAGCGACAAGTAATCTGAACGAGCGTATACCTCGTCCAGCGCGAGCAGCGGAACGTTGAGCGCTGCAGCTACTTCGGGCGGCAGATAGGGATCGTGAGCAATAACGGTCATCTCAAAGGCTTGCGCTCGCGTGGCAATCGCCTGTCCTATGCGCCCCAAGCCGACGATGCCGAGGGTCTTGCCCTTTAGTTCGACACCGGTGAAGGCTTTGCGATCCCAACGGCCCTGCGCCAGCGACTGATGCCCTTGCGGGATGTGTCGAGAGAGCGCGATCATCAAGCCGATGCTGTGCTCCGCGGTCGAGATGGTGTTGCCTCCAGGCGTGTTCATCACCACGACGCCCTGCGCTGAGGCTGCAGCCAAGTCGACATTGTCGACACCGACACCGGCACGGGCGATCGCTTTCAGCTGCGGCGCGCAGGCGATCAGCTCAGCGTCCGCTGTCACACCGCTGCGGATGATCAGCGCATTGGCATCGGTGACCGATTCCAACAGCGCTGAGCGTTCCAGCTTACCTGGCGCTGATACGCGAATGCCTGCGCTTGCTTCCAGGAGGTCGATCGCCTTCTGATGCACATTGTCGGGAACTAGAACGTGAAAGGTCATCTGGCTCGCTTTCTCAGTTTGATTTCGCCATGAACGAATCAATGCCGCTCAAAACTTCACCCAGCATGTCCATCGTCACATCACCCATGTGCGGCAGGCGGAAGGTCGCGCCTTTGATCTTGCCGTAGCCCTTGTCCATGGCGTAGCCGGCTTCTTGCTGCAGAAAAGTGTCCATCGCGTTGACATCAATGCCGAGCGTGTTCTCCACCGTGGTCACGGTGTTGCTGCGGTATCCCGCTTGCGCGTACAAGCCGAATCCGCGATCAAGCGCCCACTGATGCGTTGCCTCACGCATTGCCTGATGCCGCGCCCATCGCGTTTCAATGCCTTCCGCGAGGATCGCGTCCATCTGTCGGTCTGCGGCAAACATTAGCGCAATCGGTGGCGTCGAGGGCGTATTATTCTTGAGCAGCGACTTTTCGAGCGTCAAGAAGTCGAAGTAGTAACCGCGGTTGGCGATGGACTGAGCGCGTTCGAGCAGGCGGTCGCTCACGGCGGCGAAGGCGATGCCGGGAGGCAGGGCGAAGGCTTTCTGGCTTGAAGTCAAGGCGATATCGATGCCCCACTCGTCGACGCGCAATTCCGTACCCAGAAAGCCGCTGACCGTGTCGACGAAAAAGAGCGTGTCGGGATGCTGATTTACGACTTCGCCGATTGCCTGTATGGGATTGGTGACACCGGTGCTGGTTTCATTATGCACGACGCAAACGGCATCGTAACTCTGCTGCGATAGCGCTTGGGCGACCATTTCCGGCGTATGCGCTCGCCCCCAGTCGACTTGAATGCAATCGACCTGTTTGCCGTTGGCCTGGCTTATCTGCGCCCAGCGCTCGCTGAAGGCGCCGCCCGTCAGATGCAGCACTTTGCGATCATCGCGGATCCCGCAGCGCGACGCGCCTTCCCACAAGCCGGAGCCGGATGAACCGCTGACGTAGACGCGGCTATCAGTGAAGAATGCTCGTTTGAGCTTTTCTTGCAAACGCGCGAACAGATCAGCGAAATCGCTGGTGCGGTGACCGATCATCCATTGCGTCTGCGCTTCGAGGATATCGCGGCGGACTTCAACGGGACCGGGCAGGAACAGACGGGTGTGGTCCGATCGACTCATCTGGGTATCGCCTTCCGTATCAGTTTGACTGTCTCGCAATTGTCGCTGAAAATCGGGCACGATTGTAGACCCGCCGCATATTGATGCACAGGGCGAAAAGGGCATCGGGCCAAGCGAAGCTCAGCGCGAAAGAGGGATGGAGAGGCAACCATCTCGGCGTGCTTGTCAGGCAGACGAAAACTGCTATACTCTAGCGCACATTTTCGGACTATTGCAAGGCATCCACAAGCAGCGGAGGCAACATGTTACAGGTGGCAAATGCGCCCTGCTCTTGGGGCATAATCGAAAACATTGAGGGCGAGCGTTACGACTATGCGCGCGTCCTCGATGAGATGGCGGCAAGTGGCTATGCCGGAACCGAGTTGGGCGATTGGGGATTCATGCCCACCGACCCGGCGACACTGCGCGCAGTGCTTGATCAGCGCGGCTTGAGAATGCTGGGCTCCTGGGTCAGCGTCAATTTGCAGGACAAGAGCCGCCACGATGAAAGCATCAATGATTGTGTGCGTACGGCGAAGCTGCTGGCGGCGGTTGGCGGAAGCGACTGTTTGGTCGTTCTGGGACCCGATCCCTATACGGATCCGATGCGCAGCTTGAATTCGGGGCGGATCACGCCGGAGATGGGTCTGGATAATGTGGGCTGGCGTGTTTTCGCCGAAGGCGCAGACAATGTCGCGCGGCGCGTACTTAACGAAACCGGTTTGCGCACCGTCTTGCATCACCATACTGGCACCTGGATTGAAACGCCGGCGGAAACCGAGCGGCTATTGGATATGACGAATGACGAGATTCTTGGTCTGGTCTTCGATACGGGCCACTGGTCCTTCGGCGGAGGCGATCCCTTGACAGGCATCAGACAATTCGCTGATCGCATCTGGTACGTGCACTTCAAGGATCATGACCCGGATGTGGCCGCGCAATCGCGGATTCACGAATGGGACGGACCGACTTCAGTGGGTAAGGGCATCTTCCCCGAGTTGGGCAAGGGTGATGTCGATTTCCCCGGCGTACTGAGCGAGCTGGAGAAAATCGGCTACGAAGGCTGGATCGTGGTTGAGCAGGATGTGCTGCCGGGCATGGGCAGTCCTCGCGCGTCGGCACAGCGAAACCGCGAATACTTGCTCAGCATCGGCTTGTAAGCGCCGAAAATGAACGTGACGCTTGGCGAGATCGTTCTGGCGCAACACCGGCTGACACCGTATTTGCAGCCAACCGCGCTCGAAGCAGCGCCTGACTTGGGCAGCAGCATCTGGCTCAAGCTGGAAAACGCCAACAAGACTCATTCTTTCAAAATCCGCGGTGCCCTGAATGCCATCCTTTCGTTGGACGACGAAGCGCGTGCAAGGGGTATTATCGCCGCCTCATCCGGCAATCACGCGGCTGCAGTCGCTTATGCCGCCCATTTGACCGGCGCCGCGGCTCAGATTCTGATGCCGAAGACGACGCCCAAGAAGAAGGTAAACGGAGTGCGGCGTTATGGCGCGGAGGCCGTTCTGTTCGGCGACAATTATGACGAAGCGGAAGCCGAGGCATTACGTCGTGTCAGCGAGGGGCGCACCTGGGTTTCGCCATACAACGATGCGAGCGTGATCGCTGGCGCGGGTACGATAGGCGCGGAGATACTGGAGCAGCTCCCCGATATTGAACGGGTGGTCGTTCCGGTCAGCGGCGGTGGATTGATCGCGGGCGTTGCGACGGCAGTCAAAGAGTTGAATCCATCCATCGAAGTTATCGGCGTCAATGCCGAGTCAGCGCCGGCGATGTACAACGTCTATCACGGCGGCGATCACACGCAGGTTTGGGACACGCTGGCGGAGGCGCTTTCGGGCGATATCGAAGCGGGCTCGATCACTGTGCCGATCTGCCATCAGTACGTCGATAATATGGTGCTGGTCTCCGAGCGGCAAATCGCGGATGCCATGCGCTTCATGCTGGAGGTACACGGTTGGGTGGTCGAGGGCGGTGGCGCGGTGGGCGTGGCGGCGGTTTTGCACGAGGTCCTTCGTGCTGATGAGCGGGCGACTGCGGTGGTGGTCAGTGGCGGCAATGTCGATCTGGCTGTCTTGCGGCAAGCGGTTTTCGGTTGAGCGGCAGAGGAGACTGACGATGACTGATACTTTACCTGAAATGCAGAGCTTCAACGACGCGCTCCGCGCCGCAGACAATCTGCTGCACGGCTTCGTAGCGGGCCGAAGAGACTCGATCGACCGCGTGCATCAGCACCTGCCACAAGTCAAGTACGGCAGGCGCGCGGACGCGGCGGCGTTTCCCCTCACTCTGGCCGAGGCGCAGACGGTCATTGCGCGTGAGCATGGCCTGCAGAGTTGGGGCGAGCTGCGCTTGCGGATCAAGCTCGGCGACCTGGACTTCGGCGCTGAGTTGGGGCAATTCAAGCGACTGGTCTACGCCCATGATGCCGAGGCGCTTGATAAGTTGTTAACCTCCCACCCTGCGCTACGCGAGACCCTGGATGACCCGCACTTTTACTACGGTTCGACCGCCCTCATCATTGCGAAAGAACATATCAATGTGGTGGATGTAATGCTCAAGCACGGCGCCGACATCAATGCGAAATCGCAGTGGTGGGCGGGCGACTTCCACATTCTCGAAGGGACTTCGGCGGAGGCGTCTCAGCAGCTCATCAAGCGAGGCGCTGAAATCACCGTACACGCGGCGGCGGAGCAAGGTTGGCTCGAATGGCTGGAATCGGCTTATCAGCGCGATCCATCGATTGTCAATCGGCGCGGTGGCGATGGCAAGACGCCGTTGCACTACGCACACGAGCCGGCAGTGATGGACTGGCTGCTCGGGCGCAGCGCCGATTTGGAAGCGCGCGACATCGATCATGCTTCGACGCCGCTGCAATGGAAGCTGGGCGAGCGCAACTACGATGCCGCCCGCGAACTGATAAATCGTGGCGCGCAAGTGGATATCTTTGCCGCCGTAATCTTGGGTGAATTGGAGTTGGTCAAGCAGGCGCTTGCCGAGCATCCGCATGCCATTCGTGCCCGAGTGAACGGCGCCGGTTATCAATTGACGCCGCAAGCCGATGGCTCGCACCAATATGTCTACACCTTCAACGCGGCCGGCTTGTCAACGCATCAAGTGGCGCTGGAATATGAGCGTGATAACATCTTTGCTTTTCTGATTGAGCAGAGCCCGATTGATGCGCAGCTGCTGGCTTACTGCGCGCAGGCAAACGCGGATGCGGCCAGCCGAATCGTCTTCGAGTATCCGGGGCTCATTGCGAATCTATCCGATGTCGATTGCAGGCAGTTGATCTACCCAGCCTGGACCGGCAATGTCGAAGTCGTAAAACTAATGGCTTCGCTCGGCTTTGACCTGCATGTTTATGACGACGACAAGATGATGCCTTTGCATTCTGCGGCCTTCCATGGCTTCGCGGATGTGATTGCTGCGCTGCTGGAAGCCGATGACAACCCGCCGCTGGATTGGCTGAACGGTTATGGCGGCAGGCCCTTGACCACCTGCTTATACGGCCGCAACAACAGTTGGCGCAAGGATGGCGATTATCCCGCGAGCTTGAAGCTGCTAATCGAGGCTGGGTCTGAAGTGCGCGCCGAGTGGCTGCCGACTGGCGATGAGACGATCGACGCCGTCCTTCGCGCAGGCGTCGCCGAGGATTGAGGCGCCGGATGGCAAAGCATCAGATCAAGATGCGCATCATTTGTCGTGATCCAATTCGCGTCTGTCTTGGCTACGAGGCGATTGAATTTGGCTTGCAGGACAAGAAGCAGAGCCTGCAAAAGGGCAAGGCGCTTTCCGCTGACGAGATCGCTTTCGAATTCGCGCTCAATGTAGAGCAGCAAAGCGATGGTACGACGAGTTTTACAGGTCCCTTCGCTCACGATACTCGCGTCAGTCGATTCGTTTACCTTACCTATAAAGGCTACGACGGAGAGTCTTGGCAGATTTATCGCCGGATCAAGGTCTCTCTCAGCAGGATAACCAGGAGTCAGGTGGAGGCGGCGCTACGCGACGACACGGTCTTGCAGGCGCGTGTCTCCGGCTTGTTTTCAGGCACGGTTCCTCTGACGGACGGCGGATGGGTGCTGGTCAATTGAGGCGGGTCGGTTGGCTTGATTCTGAGCTGGCGACAACTTTGATAGGCTATCCACCTACTTTAATAATTTGTTGGAAGGCGATATCAAGTGGCAGCACGACTTGGCGCGCGACTACCGTCAGATCGACATTCTGCTGGTACAGATCGTTGATCAGAATCTGCGCCGCCATGACCTCTTCTGGTGTAATTGGATGATCGGATTGGACGATAAGTTGTACCTCTAGTGGAACTGAAGTAATGACCTGGTAATCGACCACGGTAGCGCCATGAAAGGCTTCGGCTTGCAGCTGCTCGCGGATGTACGCCTCGTCGACTGCCTGCGAGCCCAATCTCGCGAAAACCAGGAGCACGATGATCGTGATGGTGAATGGCACGAACCACCACGCGCGTGAACGATTCAATGTAGCGCCTTCGCGATCCTCGGTCGGATGCATGCCCATCCAGAGGAAGGTGATGTACTGCGCCGCAATGATAAAGGCGATATTTGCCAGGAACAGCAGATTTGCGCCGATTGCCAGGCTGATATCGCGCAGTGCGATGCCCAATCCAATTGTGCAGAGCGGCGGCGATGGCAACCCCGGCCAAGGCGGCGGGAATGCCTTTTCGCGCAGTGGCATAGGCGGCGACCCATCCCGATACCAGTGCAATGGCGGCGTCAAGAAGATTAGGGCTGCCGCGCGCCAGCATTTCATCAGTTGGCATGTCAATTGGCAGTAGGACCCCATCACGATCGAAATCAGCAGGGCGAGCGTCACGCCCGCAACAGCGTTACGCTTGCGCGGCGAGTAGGGTGCAAGATGCCCGTTGCCATGCCGGTAGAAAAACTAGAAAGCGGGGACATCAGCGGCGCGACCAGCATGGCGCCGATGATCACCGCCGCGCTGTTGGTTAGCAAACCAAGCGTGGCAAGCGCTGCCGAGAGCACGATCATCACGGTATAATCGAGATTGCTGTTCGCGTTTTTCTATGCGCTCCAAATCAATTCATTCTGTTCCACCAACGTCAACTGCGGGTTGAGCCGCGCGATGCCGTGCTCAACGGTACCGCGGATGCCCCGGTGCCATTCAATCTGCGAAATCATGATCACCGGTCCGGGCGCCGAATTCAGCAGTTGATTACTCAAGTCATTGATCAAGTGTCGTTCGAAGTCGGTCTTTTGGGAGAAACCCACCACCAGCAGGTCGTCCGAGGTCATACCTTTTACAATCTCCATTGCGGGCATGCGACCGACGACGGTCCTGGCGTAGTACTCGTCGAACTTGGATATTGAGTCGCAGTCTCCAGTTTGGGAGATGCTCAGCTTCACGATAAACGCTTTTACATACTAACTTACTTTGAAAGACTTCTTGATTGCTGTCTACGTGCGGGAAGCACGGCGAGCGGTTTGTCGAGAGAAGCGCTAATCCAAGATAACTGGGTTGCCAGTGAATTGAGTGCTGTTTTCGCTATATTGCATCAACTCAATGCGGACGCCGCTCGGATCCGTGATCCAGGCTTGCCAAGCGTTATCGCCGCCCAGCTTTTTGGCTGAGACCGTAACTTCACGTTCTTTCAAACGAGCAATTACCGCGTCCAGGTCTTCTACTTCGATGCAGAAGTGTTTGATTGCGGGGCGTTCGTAATTCGGAGTACTATCATCGGCGAAGATCTCAATGAAGGTTGTGTCTCCCACTTTGACGTAGAAGCCGAAGCGCTTACCAGCGCGAATGAAATCGAAGGCTTTTTCCATGCCCAAGCACTCCACATAGAAGTTTTCCGCTGCGGACAAGTCGGTTGCTCCAAGGCAGACATGCGCTAGACGTTTGAACATGGATCTGACTCTATAGTAAAGGCACGTTTCTTACCAATATAAACAATCTTATCCTAACTTGAATTATGTCGCAACATTTCGGTGCAGTCGCAATGTGGCTCTGCTGACGTCATCCCAGGCAGTGGCGTCGACCGAAACCAATTCGAAATGGCCCGCCCCGGGCAGCAGGATAAGGCTCGGCGCATCTTTCGGGTTAATCGCTGCGTTGACGTAAGCTCGTACGTTTTCCAAGATTTCCGTATCCTCGCTGCCGACGATGATAGTTTGCGGTACGCCTAGCGGAAGCAACTCGCTGGGAGATCCATTGCGGTAGTGAGTGGGTGCGGTATCCGGACCGCCACCCATCACGCTGAGCAGGGCGTCGCTGGGGGATTCGTTCGTTGCGGCGTGCGCGATGTCAGCGATCGGCGCCAGCGCCAAAACGGCGTGGATCGCCAGGGGATCTTCGTTGAAAAGCAGGCTGGTCGCTTCAATCCGGCGTCGCGCAGCCAGCCACAATGCTAGATGGCCACCGGCCGAGTGACCCATACTTATGACCCGTTTCAGATCGAGCCTGTGCTGCCCAGCGATGTGCCTCAAGGAGTCGGCGGCCGCGGAGACATCGTGGAACATCCGCGGAAACTCGCCGCCGTTTCCATGCCTGCGATATTCGATGCTCCAGACGGCGAATTCGATTTCTGCCAGCGCCTTCGCTACAGTTCCCAAAGGGCGCAGGTCATACATCTCACGGTAGCCGCCGCCGTGGATCAGGATGATGACTGGATGGGGCGGCGGCGTCCGCGGCAGCGTGAGTTCGCCGAATTGCTGCGGGTGACTTCCATAGGGAATGCGAAAGTCGGGCTCAACCGTGGGAAAGCGCTGATAGTCGTTGGGCGTCAGAAGTGGCATTTCTTTATCCGTTTCCATGCTACGGACCTGTGCCGAGCAAATACTCAATCTGCCTCAGCGGACACTTAGCGGATCGTCGGGATTGATGCCGTCATCAAAGGGCAGCTGGCGAATGACGTTGGTCACCTGGTAGACTGAACCTAGCCAATTATTGAAAATCGCCCGGGCCGTATCGCCCCAAGTATTATCCAGCCAGGGCATGAAATCGTCCTCAGGGAATTCGGGTAATGCGCCGCCGTTTTCCAGTTGCAAGTGCGCCTGCCGTATGTAGCGATCAGCGATTTCGCGCGCCTCGACCGGGAAGTAATTCTCCGGGTAAGGTGGCTGGGGATTCTTGCCGAAGAAATAGCCGAGCAAGTCGCGCTTGTATTCCTTAAGCAGACTATTGATATCATATTCGGGGTGCCCTTGGAAAAAGACCATGCGCAGTTGATCTGGGCTGACTACCATGTGCACTTCGCCATCAAAGCTTTGGATCAGCACCGACAATCCGGCACCTTCGATTTGCTCACGCGTGATCGAGTTCCAGCGAGAATGCGGCACATCGAAGCGGGTGTTGATCTCGCGTAAGAGTGGGTGATTTGGTTTTGTTACGCGGTGTTCGAACACACCCCATTTTTTGGACTCGCGCTTGATGCGATTGATCTGATAGAAATATTTCATAAGGGCATGAGTCGACAGGCAAGAACAGATCGTCGAGGTGACGTTCTCTCGCGCCCAATCGATAACCTCGGTTAGTGGTTGCCAGAAACTCTCTTGTTCGAGGGTCGGATTGGCGACGTTTGCGCCGGAGATTATCAAGGCGTCCAAGCCTTCTTCTTTTATCTGATCAAAAGTGTTGTAGTACTTGTCAATATAGGCTTGCGCCTCCGGGCTTCGCTCCAAACCCGGCACGGAGAAGAGATGTACATAAAACTGCGCGATCTGATTGCTGTTGCCGACCAAACGCATGAATTGCCGCTCGGTGATTTCCAGGGCGGCATCGGGCATCATGTTAAGAATGCCGATATGAAGTTCTCGTATATCTTGCGTCAATGCGCGCGAAAGCGTCAGAACTTCCTGCCCGCGCTGCCGCAGGCGGTCGAAACTCGGCAAGGGCGTATGGGCAACTAATGGCATAGACGAATGGCTCCATTCTGTTCCGATGTGCAGCCAGTGATTTGGCGCATCAGTATATCATTCCTGTACACAGGGGCAATGCTTTTGCCATAGCCTGCACTTGGGTTGCCGCCTCAGATTATAATGTAGTTACCGTCCCTTCTCGGCGAGTTCAACACGCCGTGAATTGAATAGGGGAGAAGTGCAAATGCTGGCTAAGGTACGCGATGTCGTAATTCGTTATGTATTGATAGCCGTCGGCATCGTCATTGGGGCGCTGTCGCTGATTGTCTTTTTGCAGCCGCTCGATATCGCGCCAGCCGGGGTTGCCGGCGCATCGACCCTGCTGAATGAGTTATTTGAAACACCTATCGGGCTGATGATATTTGTGCTCAACATACCGATACAATTGTTGGGTTATAAGTTGCTGCCCAGGGGCGCCCGCGTGATCATGCGCAGTGTCCTTATTATCCTGATATTCTCGGTCGTGGTAGACAACCTGGGTCCGCTTGTGCCAGCCGGTGGCATTAGCGATGATCGGATGCTCAACGCGCTCTTCGGCGGCATCACTGGTGGAATAGGCGTGGGATTGGTCTATCGCGCCGGTGCGACATTCGGCGGTACCTCGACGCTCGCGCTAATCTTGCAGCGTCGCTTCGGTTTTCCAATGAGTACGACCTTTCTCTGCACCGATACGCTCGTCATCATTGCTGCCGGCATGGTATATGGCTGGGAAGGCGCGCTATATTCCGCCATTGCGCTCTTTACCGCCGGGCTGGCCACTGATTACGTGCTAGAGGGACCCAGCGTCATTCGTACCGCCATGATCATCACCGACAAGCCCGAGGAAATCTCCCAGCGTGTCCTAGCCAATTTGCAGCGTGGCGCCACAAGTTGGAAGATCAAAGGCGAGTATACCGGTGTTGATAGAACGATGCTGTACGTGACGATCGCGCGCTCTCAAGTGCGAGACCTAAAAGACGAGGTCTCGCATGTCGATCCGAATGCTTTCGTAGTGATCGGCATGGGGCATGCGGCATACGGCGCTGGATTCCGCCGCGTCAGAGGTATGCGGATGTGAGCTAGCGCAGGTGTTCGCCGCCGTTGACATGCAGTAGCTCGCCGGTGATGTAATCTTCGCTGCAGAGATAGACGACGGCTCGCGCCACATCCTCGGGACTGCCAGTACGCCGCAGAGCGCTGCGCTCGCCAGTATGTGCCCATTCTTCGTCGGATGTATCGCGCCCCGCCGTTTTCATAATAGGTCCGGGCACGATGGCGTTGACGCGGATGCTTGGTCCCAGCGACTTCGCGCTGACCTGCGTCAACATCCAAAGGGCAGATTTGCTGACGCCGTGATGTGGGTATGTTGTCCAGGGACCATCAGCTCCTTGATCGCAGATATTGACAATGACACCGCCTGCGATCGGATTCGCCGCCATAAGGCGCGCGGCCCGCTGCGTGATCAAGAATGGCGCGCGCAAGTTGACAGCCATCGTCAGGTCCCAGTCCTCGAGAGAAACTTCCAGCAGCTCCCGCTTTTGAAAAACTGAGGCGCTATTGACGACCATGTCTAATCGACCGAAGCGGTCGTTTAGCGCTTCGAACAGTGTATCGACGCCCTCGGATTGACTGATATCCGCCGCGACCCCGTGGGCATCGACGCCATAGGACTTGATTTCCTGCAAGGCGTCTCGCAGCTCCGCCGGTTCCGCGCGATGGTAATGCACCAAGATGTTAGCGCCATGCTTCGCCAATTCCAGTGCGATAACTTTCCCGACGCGGCGTGCCGAGCCGGTGACCAGAGCGACTTTGTCATTTAAGTCGATGCGCATCTTGATTTCTCCTCGCAGCTAGGCCGCCGCATCGTCCAACGCTTCGAGATAGATTTCCATTTCTTCGATTGTCATCTCTCCCAACCTCAAGTGATGTACTCTGCCTGCGCTATCTATGACGAAGGTGGTCGGCAGATTCTGCACGCCGTAATCGCGCTTGACGACCTGGTTTATGTCCATAGCGACCGGTAGATTAGATATGCCGATTTCGTCAAGAAAACTACTGATCTGGGCAGCCGTCTCTCCCAAATTGATGGTCAGCAGAGCCGGTCCCTTCGATTCCGCGCGGTGTTCGGCGACGAACTCTTCCAGCGCTGGTAATTCGCGCACGCATGGGGCGCACCAGGTTGCCCAGAAGTTGAGAAATAGAGGACGGCCGGCGTAATCTGCGGGAGACACCAGCGTGACGCCGTCGAGAAGCGGCAGTTCAAAGTCGGGTGCTTGAAAGTCTACAACAGTGCGGGGCGGCGCCGCGGCGAACGTGGGTGTGGCTGCCGGTTGAATGCGCCTGTCGAGGACGATCATCAGCAGGGCGACGAAGATGCCGAACAGTGGCAAGATGAGGAGGATAAGCAAAGTGGGGGAGGGGCCGCGGGCGTGTTGCGAGGGCATGAGCGCTAGAAGGTCCAGTTTTCCGGTTGCATAAATCCGTCGAGCTTAATACAGGGTATGCTGAAGTGCTCACAAATGTTTGGAATACGAGCGCCATGTGGTGGCTTGCTTTCTTCTGTCACTACAGTCCCGGCGCGGAAATCGGCACGAGCAATGATGAACGGGTCGGCGCTGGTGCTGACAACGCTTTGTTTCCTTTGCATGATCTGCTGGAAGTGCGCAACTTGGAAAATCTTTGCGACGACAGCCCCCTCGTCGCCAATCAAAGGCGTAAACAGATCCGGGTTTCCCTTCGCCCAATTGTAAGCGTTCTCCGTCCTTCGTTTTCCAGACTCGAGCTCAACCAATACTTCACGAGTGGAAAGTATCCTGCCGCTGGATAGCATCGACTCGAATCTTCTCCAAAGGCTCGGAAACAGGACTTTCGGATAACAGCCGAAAAGTCTCGAGAGACTGTTAGTGTCAAAGACGTACATCAGCGGCGCTCTCCAAAAAAGTACTCTTCAAGGTGATCAATGTTTCCGAGCTTTATATCCAGATAGTTCGCCAAATCCTCTTCTTCGAATTGCCCTTGATAATAGCGGCTGAGAACCAGCGAAATATACTCCTCCCCAAGGTATCGAATCTTGGTGCGATAGTAATTGCCTCCCGGGCTCCGGCTCTTGCGGATTTGTGCCGCCCATTCAATTGCAGCTGCTTCATAATCCGCTTGTACCACCAGTCCACGGTCTAGGAAGTTTCGATATATGACTTCTCGGCTGACACTGAAGCGCTTAGCCAGCCTATTAGCTTCGGCACTTGGCTGGCGTTCGGTGCGGATTTCTGTGTCCAATGCGGAAGCTGGAACAAGAACCGCATTCGCCAGAGCGTTGCAGCGCCGTTCAATTTGCGCTTGTTCCGTTGTATGACCATGTTCAAAGTCGCCGTACTTGTCTACACCACTTGTACGATGTAGCAGATGCGCCAATTCGTGAAACAGCGTAAATATCTGCCGAGTTTTCACATTGGAGTTGTTAACGTAGATGACGGGAAACTCCACATCGTATAGGCTGAAACCGCAAAACTCGTCGGCGTTAAAGGCATCTTTGAAAACGGTTACGCCGACACTGTAAAGCGCGCTGCGCCATGCCTTTAGCGCCGTGTCCTCGTCTCCCCACTCGAACTGCTCTTCCAGCGAAACATCTAGGAAACCACGGATACGACCGGCCACCGACGAGATTGGCTCGCTTTCGAGGACGCGCAGGTCGCGGGCTATTTGCCGTTCGGCTGGATTTCCACCTTGGTTTAACTCGCCCAAACCCCTTTGAAAGGCGCGAGCCTTGTGCAAGAGAAGCCGTACGGCTGGCGGGATCTCATCAAACTGTGCTGAACCCAGTGTACGGAAAGTCTCTTGTATCGGCGGCAGGTCGGGTGGTTCGGGAAAGAAAAACATCGCCATCGGAAGTTGCAGTGTCTTTGAGATTTCTTCCAGTTGGCGATACGTAGGACCAAGCCCACCGCTCTCCCACTCAGCTATCTTGCGAAAAGAGGATTTGGTAGCCAGTTCCTCCAGCTTGTAACCAGCCCGCTCGCGCGCCCAAGTCAATATCTCCGGTGTAATCGGCATTCGCTCGACAGCCATCACTGGTACCTCTCTACCTACTCAAACACCCAGCGATCCACATCGCGTGCCCAGCCGTCACACAGCTCGGCGTCAGTGAAAAAGTTCGCCACTTCAATCGCGCCATTCTCTGCGCTATCCGAGCCATGCACCAGATTCCGCCCGATCTCCAGACCATAATCCCCGCGGATCGTGCCGGCCGCCGCCTCAGACGGCTTGGTCGCGCCGATGGTTGTGCGTGCAGCGACGATGGCATCGCTGCCCTCGAGCGCCAACACCACGACGGGAGCCGAGGTAATGTACTTGACCAGACCCGCGAAAAATGGCCGTTCCCGGTGCACGTCATAATGCTTCTCCGCCAACTCTCGACTGACCCGCAGCAACTTCATACCGATGATTTTTAGTCCACGCTGCTCAAAACGCTTGATGATTTCGCCGCTCAAACCGCGCTGAACCGCATCCGGCTTGACGATTATCAGTGTCCGTTCCAAGAGATTGCCTTTCTCAGTTGCTCGCTCTCATAATTCCGCACCTATCATACAAGTCTGCCTGGCAATTGTGTATGCAGAGCAGCCTCGCCCTGAGACTGGTACGGCAGATCGGTGTAATTGCATAATGGTACGGTGCGAATTCTGCTATGATACTGGCAGCGTAAGGAGAGGGACGAGTATGAGCGCGGATTTCTGGGGTGAACAGGTAGTGATCGTGACGGGCGGTGCTGGCTTCCTCGGCCGCTATGTGGTGGACAGATTGCGCGCGCAATCGGCCGGCAGCCTCATCGTGCCGCGCAGCGCTGAATACGACTTGCGTGAACAAGCTGAAGTCGAGCAGCTATTTGCTGATCATCCCGATACGACGATGGTCATTCATCTGGCGGCCAATGTAGGTGGCATCGGCATAAACCGCGAGCACCCGGGCTTGTTTTTTTATGAGAATCTCATGATGGGTGCGCTGGCGCTTGAATACGCGCGGCGAGCCGGCGTGGGCAAATTCGTCGGCATCGGCACGGTTTGCAGCTATCCTAAGTTCGCGACTGTGCCATTTGTGGAAGACGATATTTGGGCGGGTTACCCGGAAGAGACCAACGCGCCCTACGGCTTGGCAAAGAAGATGCTGCTGGTGCAGAGCCAAGCCTATCGTCAGGAGTACGGCTATAACGCGATACATCTGCTGCCCGTAAACCTTTATGGTCCGTACGACAAATTCGATCTGAAATCTTCACACGTTATCCCCGCCGTTATCCGTAAGATGGTGGATGCGCAAGAGAGTGGCGCGTCGCACGTGACGTTGTTCGGTGATGGCTCACCCACGCGTGAATTCCTCTTCGCGCGCGATGCCGCTGAGGGAATCGTTCTCGCGGCCGAGCATTACGATGGTGCTGAGCCGGTCAACCTGGGCAGCGCATTTGAAATCAGCATCCGCGATCTGGTCGAGATCATCGCGGAGGAGGTTGGTTTCGAGGGCGATTTGCGTTGGGATACCAGCAAGCCAAATGGGCAGCCACGGCGCAAGCTCGATGTTTCGCGCGCTCAGCGGGAATTCGGGTTTGTCTCGAAGACAGATTTCCGAGCCGGATTGCGCGAGACGATTCACTGGTACCGCAAGGAGCGTAACCGCGAGTTGGAAAGCGCCGCTCAAGTCTGAGTTGAAATCACACGCATCAGTGCAATGATTCCGTCGCGTGGGAACACGAGACCGCAGCGGCTTCGCAAATATTGGCAAAGTCTCGACTAAGATGGTAACATTGTGCAAATCTCGCTGTGGAGGCACGTCGATCCCAGCACCGATCGTTCGACAATCTCTCTGATCAGCAAGTTATTCCAAAAGAGACTTTGTTGCGTAAGGAGGGTAATGCCTTGAGCACTTTACTTGAGGTCAAGGACCTCGTTGTCAGGTTCTACACACAGGAAGGCACCGTCTACGCGGTCAACGGCGTCTCCTTTGATCTGGAAGAAGGCGAGACGCTCGGCATCGTCGGTGAGAGCGGCAGCGGCAAGAGTGTGAGTTCTCTTGCGCTTATGGGATTGATCCCCAGCCCGCCCGGCAAGGTTGAATCTGGCACAGTCATCTTTGAAGGGCGCGATCTGTTAAAGCTAAAGCCCGACCAAATGCGGCTGATACGCGGCAAAGAAATCGCGATGATTTTCCAGGATCCGATGACCTCGCTGAATCCGGTGCTGACAATTGGCACACAGATCACGGAATCATTGAAATTACATGAGGGGATGAATAATTCGCAGTCACGCAAGCGGGCGGCTGACCTACTGGATTTGGTCGGCATTCCCGATGCCTATCGTCGGCTAGATGATTATCCGCATCAATTCTCGGGCGGCATGAGGCAACGCGTGATGATAGCAATGGGCTTGTCATGCAACCCCAAATTGCTGATCGCTGATGAGCCGACAACGGCACTCGATGTGACGATTCAGGCGCAGATTATCGAGCTGGTCAAGCAGCTCAAAGACGAATTTAACATGGCGATGATATGGATCACACACGATCTGGGTGTGGTCGCGGGAATCGCCGATCGCATTCAAGTGATGTACGGCGGCCGCATCATGGAAATGGGTTCCTCGCACGAGGTATTCCGTGATAGTCGTCATCCGTACACGGTGGGTCTGCTGGGCTCATTGCCGCGGTTGGACTCGAGCGGCGAAGAAAAACTGACGCAGATCGAAGGATCGCCGCCGGATATGCGCAACGAGCCCACCGGCTGCCCCTTCGCGCCGCGCTGCGATGTACGTGAAAACTTGCAACTGGAAAAATGCTGGGATCAGCAGCCGCCGCTTGAGACTGTTCCCGTTGCCCGCGGGGATGAAATCCACATCATGTCCTGTTGGGCTGATATCCGCGAGGGGGAAGTAGAAAATGTCTAATCCAGCCATGGTAGTCGACAAGCGCAGGGTTCTCGACGAGGACGATTATATCCTCGAAGTTTCCAACTTGAAAAAGCACTTTCCGATTTCGTCTGGCATCGTCTTTCAGCGGCAGGTCGGCGCGGTGCGCGCTGTGGACGGCATCAGCTTCAACGTGATCCGCGGCGAGACCCTCGGTTTGGTTGGTGAATCCGGCTGTGGCAAAAGCACGACGGGTAGGACCATCTTGCAGCTTTATCGCCCGACGGAAGGCAGCGTCAAGTTTGAGGGGCAGGAATTGTCGACCATGACCGGCAACGATCTGCGTCAAATGCGGCGCCGCATGCAGATCATCTTCCAAGACCCTTTCGCATCATTGAATCCGCGCATGACGGTCGGCAGCATCGTCAGCGAACCGCTGCAGATTCACAATATATACGCCAATAAGAAAGAACGGCAGCAATACGTTGAGCAGTTGATGGAAAAGGTGGGCTTGAATCCCTATTTCATCAACCGTTATCCGCATGAGTTTTCCGGTGGTCAGCGACAGCGCATCGGCATCGCCCGCGCGCTCGCATTGCAGCCGAGCTTCATCGTGGCTGATGAGCCGATCTCAGCGCTGGATGTCTCGATTCAAGCGCAAGTGGTTAACTTGATGGAAGAGCTGCAAGAAGAGCTGAATCTGACCTACCTCTTCATCGCCCATGACCTCAGTATGGTGCGCCATATTTGTGATCGCGTGGCGGTGATGTATCTAGGCAAGATTGTTGAACTGGGACCGGTCGACGAAGTTTACAATAACGCGCAGCATCCGTACACGCAGGCGCTGCTATCGGCGGTGCCGGTCCCGGACCCGGTCGTTGAGGACAGTCGACAACGCATCATCATCGCCGGTGATCTGCCAAATCCGGCGAATCCGCCGACTGGCTGCAATTTCAATACCCGCTGCCCGGTGGCGTTTGACCTATGCTATCAGGAGCCCGATCCGCCCCTGGTTGAGGTGCGGCCGAATCATTATGTGAGTTGCCATCGGGTGACGTAGACGAGAGATAGAATATCCACTGAAGTCGTCTTCTTCAAAAGAGATAATCCATATGCTTTGGGAAGTCTTAGATTTCGACTGGCACGCCCAAAACTACTTCTGTTATTTCGTCCGCTATATCTTCCAGAGTCTGTGTAGTTGTGTTCCTGGCAACTTTATCGGCAAGGGACGCGCTAAATGAAACAACTTCGTCCTTCGTGATGTTGTGCCAAATGGGAAGCAACAGCTGGTCTCCGCTAATAGCTTTTGTTACCAGTCCATCAAGTTCGTAATTGGTCCATCCCTTGTTGAAGAAGGCTTTTGAAAGAACAACGATCCCGAATCGGCTGGCAGCTATTCCTCTGTCAATGTTGCGGCGCAAGCTATCACCGATTCTAAGTTCAAAATCGTCATACCATACCGACAGGCCCCCTGCACGAAGGGCTTCGGCCAGCGGTCCTACCACGTCATCTTTGTCTTCCGAAGCATGTGAAATAAAGACGTCGTAGGCAACGTCAACATCGTCTCTAACCAGCGTCGGAACGGTCGACAGAGGTGTCTCCACTAATGGACGCAGTTTGCCCGGTAGTATGCGAACGTTGGATCCGACTCGACCACTATTTCCACCCAAGTCTACGACAACATACCAGTGCCCGGAGCGAGGAATCTGAAGCCGTATAGGAGAACGCTTGGCGTAACCGCCGTAATAGTTGTGACGTCGGCCGCTACGATAGCTCTGGAAATTGGAACTATCCAACAGACGAACGTTGGCGACGCTTGAAAGGGTGACTTCTACGATTTGACCAGCGGTACGATGTTTCAAATCGTGTTTAATGAATTGCACTGACAACGTCCTTGAACAGCTTTTCACTGAACACTAGTATAGCACACATTCAACTGCTTTAGCGTAACCGCATGGCATTGGCCGAAACGCTGATTTAGGAGAAACGTCCCGCGAAATCATCACTCACGCTCCACCTCTTCTGAAGTCTTTTTTATCAAAGGCAGCTATAACTTCATGAATCTCGTCCGCGATTTCCTCGACCGTGTGAGTGGCTGTGCTTCGTGCAATAATGTTCGCGAGTGAGACGCGGTATGCTCTTATTTGTCGAGCAGTGATGTTGTGCCATATTGGAAAGAGTATTCGATTCTCGGTCACCCATAGATTTTCCAGCATGTCAAGTTCATATTCTGTCCAATCCTTTCCGAAAAAATCCTTTGAAAAAACCAACACTCCGAAGCGACTCGCATTGATTCCCGCGTTCAACTTTGCGACCAGATTATCACCGATTCTAAGTTCAAATTCGTCAAACCAGACTCGAAGCCCTCGCTCTTGGAGCAATAATGCCAGCGGTCTTGCTACGTCGTCTTTGTCTTCTGATGCGTGGGATAGGAAGACATCATATATTGAACTGTCTTTCTCGATGACATATTGCGTCAAAAGCAGCTCCCGTCTACCGGTTCACGTCGGCAAAGACTCACAGACTGAATGTAAACTGAGCGCAAATTCTATCAATCTGAAGTCTTAAATGGAAGTGTGAGGATATCAAAATAAGGGCGAGCCAGCGGCTCGCCCCTACAGCTTCTTTGCTTTGTCGTGATTAGGCTGCAGGCGCCGCTGCTGCACCGTCGACAATCTCGACGAACTCTGCAGCGTTTAGCGTCTCGCGCTCGATCAGAATCTCAACCAACTCTTCCATCTTGCCGCGCTGCTCGGTTAGCATGTTCTTCGCGCGTTCATACGCCGCCTGCAAGATGCGCTTGACCTCATCGTCGATCTGCTGCGCGTAATGCTCGCTGTAATCGCGCTGCTCGGTGATCTCGCGCCCGAGGAAGACGGCTCCGTTACCACTGCCATACGAGCGCGGACCGAGCAGATCGCTCATGCCAAATTGCGTCACCATCGCCCGCGCCATGCGGGTGGCTTGCTGCAAGTCATTGCTGGCGCCGGTGGTGAACTGATTGTAGATGATCTCTTCGGCCGCGCGTCCACCCATCGCCGCCACTATATCATCCTCGAATTTGTCGCGCGTGATTAGCATGTCGTCGCCATCTGGCAGCGGCATGACATAACCGCCGGCCCGCCCACGGGACACAATGGTGATTTTGTGCACTGGGCTGGTATTGTCGAGCAGGTGGAAGAGCAGGGCATGGCCCGCCTCGTGATAGGCGACTTTCTCTTTCTCCTCCGGTGTGATGACACGGCTGCGGCGTTCCGGTCCCATCACGACGCGCTCCATCGACTCTTGCATTTCACTCATGCCGATCGATTTCTTGTTGCGGCGCGCGGCCAGGATGGCTGCCTCATTCACCAGGTTTTCCAGGTCTGCGCCGGAGAAGCCAGCGGTGATCTTCGCGAGCGCTTCCACATCAACATCGCCAGCCAGCGGCTTGCCGCGCGAATGCACCTTGAGAATCTCCTGCCTTCCCCTGACATCTGGATTGTCCATCACCACTTTGCGGTCGAATCTGCCTGGCCGCAGCAGCGCTGGATCCAGGATATCGGGACGGTTGGTCGCAGCAATGATTATGACGTTGGTGTCATTATCGAAGCCGTCCATTTCCACCAGAATCTGATTGAGCGTCTGCTCGCGTTCATCATGTCCGCCGCCCAAACCGGCGCCCCGATGACGGCCAACGGCGTCGATTTCGTCGACGAAGACGATGGCGGGCGCTTCCGCCTTGGCGCGCTCAAATAGGTCGCGGACGCGGCTGGCGCCGACGCCGACGAACATCTCGACGAATTCCGAACCGGAGATGCTGAAGAAAGGCACGCCGGCTTCACCAGCCACGGCGCGCGCCATCAAGGTCTTGCCGGTGCCGGGCGGCCCCACCATAAGCACACCTTTGGGTACACGCGCACCGAGGCGGATGAACTTTTCGGGTTCCTTGAGAAACTCGACGATCTCCTTCAGATCTTCCTTCGCTTCATCGGCGCCGGCGACATCCTTGAAGGTCACTTGCGGGCGCTCCATATCGCGGGAGACGCGCGGCTTGCTGCGGCCGAAGCTCATCGCCTGATCTTGCCCGGCGCGCATCGAACGCATCATCCGCCACAAGAACCAGGCGATGATCAATATTGGCACGACTCCTATCAGAATCTGGAATATGATCTGCGGCGAATCATCAGTAGGCTCGAAGTAGTAGTCGACGCCTGGTACACCAAGCGTTTGCAACTGTGAGTAAAAGTCCGACGAGGGATTCTTGTAAACGGTCTCTGTCGTGTTATCGGTATAGGTTACCAGCAACTCACGCCCGCCGCCGCGCTCGTCAATCCGTTCAACGCGCCCCTGCCGAACGTCTTCGAGCAATCGATTCATGGGCCAGCTATTGGTAAACTGGACTGCTGCCCGGCCATTAAGCACCAACAGCGCCAGCGCCAAGACAATGATTCCGAGCACGATCCACATGCGTTGCGCGTTGGGGTTGCCAAATGGAGACTTGCCGCCATCGCTATTTTTCTTGCCATCCTTGCCCCCCTCGGTCACGTGACGCGGGGGTTCTGGCCGGTTGTTCATTGAGAAGACTCCGATCTGTTGTCAAGCGACGCGAAAATCTGTTGGATTTCCGCCTCATTAGTAATGACCAATTCCGCGGTCGAAAGGTGATAAATTGATGTAATTTTGGTGCCTGTTTTTGCTGGCTATTTCACGCTTACAGCTTCTAGAACATGAATCGTGCGGTTCGAACGATAGTGGCGGATGCGGATCGTCGCGCCTATCGTCGCCGGCAGGCCGCAAGGCGCTGTGGTCTTGTGCCAGACCTCACCGCCTATTAACCAGCTCATCGCTGAATTTTCGCACTAATTCTTGTATCATTGAAGCAGATATAAGCCACCCCCACTCAAGGACAGGTGACGCACAGATGACCGACCGCAGTAATGAAGAATGGATCGCGTCGCTGCAAGCGGAGGGTCGGGCGCAGCAGGCTGAAGCCTTGGCTGACCTGCGTAAACGTCTGCAGCAGAGCATCTACTTTTACCTAAGCCAGGACCGCAGCGACCTTCGCGGATTGGCGGCGCAGGAATTGGCGCAGATGGCGGAAGACCTGGCACAAGATGCTACCTTGCGCGTGATGGATAACCTGGATAACTTCCGCGGCGAGAGCCGTTTCACCACTTGGGCGAACAAGATCGCCGTTCGCCTGGCGATCAGCGATTTGCGGCGCGCGCGTTACAAAGACTTCAGCTTGGACGAATTAACCGCGGATGGCGACTTGCTGCCCGCCTCGACCCGGTTGGCAAGCCCGGCATCACCCTCACCGGAGAAAGTCGCTGAGCGCGACGATGTGATGGAGAAGATCGAAGTAGCGTTGCAAGAGGCGCTCACCGATCGGCAGTATCAAGCGCTGGTGGCGGTTGCGTTGAAGGGGATACCGATGGATGTCTTGGCGGAGCGCATGGGCACGAATCGCAACGCCCTGTACAAGCTCATCCACGATGCGCGCCGCAAGCTCAAGATCCATCTTGAGACGCAGGGCATCTCTACGGATTACATGATGAATCTGTTTCAGAACTGACGCGCTACTGCTTAAGCGTCATCACTGTGCCGAAGCACATCTCGTCGGACGTGCCTTCGCCCCAAACCACATATCGCGGATCGTCGGACAAGCTATTATCCCAAGTACAGGACATGCGCAAGGTGCTACCAAAAGTGATCTGCACGGGCTCGACGAATTGGTAACGATCCTGCCAGTGGAAATCCCAGCGCGGGATATCCAGCATAAGCAGCGAATCGTCGCTCCCAGGATTCAGCTCCATGCGGAAGCTGCGTCCCAGTTCGTGCATGTGGCCGAGCACACCGTAGACGGTCAGCGGCTTAAGGAAGGGCGAGGGGAAGTCGCAGGAGGTGCGGGCATTTTCGCCGGTATTGTCAGCGTAATCCTCCATGGATTTTCCGCAGCGACGCAGGCGTTTGTCGGGCAATTCGCTCAGCCTTTCGCCATATTTTTCGGTGATGCGCTGCAAGGCGGCTTCACGTTCGCATTGTGGACCGTCCACGCCGGAGGGACAGGGGATTTCCACAGGTGCAGTCAGGGGGATGGTCATCAATTCCGCCAGATCGGCGCTTCCCGCTTCCGTTTGCAGCAAGATGCGCGTTTGATCGGGCTGCCGTGTTGTCCAGAGATTGTAATGCATTTGCAAGACTACTAGCTGTCCGGGCTCGATCAGGTAGCCAGTGCCTGGCGGAAACTGCACACCAAAGGCGCCAGGCGTCCAGGTGGCGATCATATCGCCGCCTTTGGACAGGCCTGTTCCGCCATAGCAGACCAGCCCGGCTTGCCATCCGCGTAGTCGCGAGAGCGAACTTCCGCCTCGACCTCGGCGTCCAGCAGGTATATCAGACCGTGATGTGCCATTTCCGCGACATCCGGTATGAATTCATATCCCGTAAGAAACTGTGGCGCATCAATGTCCAGCTCGAATGCGAAACAGCGATAATCATCGAGTACATCTTCAGCCGGGATATATGGCTCGTCCAACTGCAAGACAAGGTCGGGCTGGATTTCCGCGAAGTCGAATACCTCGGTGGCGGCGGGCACATACTTTTCGGGATCGCCCAGTCCCGCTCCATCATCCGCCCAGGTGACTATTGTGGCTATCTCTTCGTCGGAGAGATTTCGGTCATTCTTCAGTGGCAAGTTTTCACGCGAGGGCATCCAGGGCGGCATGATGCCATTGACGACGTGGAACTTGATGTCCTGCGCTGCCCAAGCGACATCTTGCGGGTCGGTGAAGGGCGCGTATGCGGCGATCTGCCCATCCGAGTGACAAGCGACGCAAGCGGCTTCAATAATCGGCCGAACATGCTCGTGATAGGTCGGATGTTCCGGTACGATGATATCCCCGACATTGACCGCTTTCACTTCGTCCTCTTCGTGCTATTCATCGCCGTGTGCCCAGACGGTCGCAACGCTTGCAATTAATATCAATACCAGAATGAGATTTTTCATCGAGCTGCTCCAGGGAAATCGAAAGCCATGCCGCGCCAGCCTACAAACTCGAAAGTGACCTTGCCTCCATTATATGAGATTACTGCTCTACGAGGAAAGCAGGTGATCTGTCCAAGATGGACCCGTCGATCCGCCATGCCTACAGCAAGGGCCGGCCGCCATCGACGGGCAAGATGTCGCCGGTGCTGAAGCGCAGGTGCGTTACCGCCGCATATACCGCTTCCGCCACATCTTCAGCTTCAGCAATGCGACCTAGCGGGGTTTTGGCTTCTTGCTCGGCGACCAGCGCCCGGGGCATCGTTTGTGCATACTCGCCGTTGACCCAGCCCGGCGAGACGGAGAGCACACGTATCTTTGGCGCCAGTGCCCGCGCCAGCGAGCGGGTCATGCTATCCATCGCCGCCTTGCTTGCGCAATAAGCGACATTGCTGCCCACGCCTGTGCGCCCGGCAATCGATGAGATATTGATGACCACGCCGCCAGCGCCAGCCATGAGCAGCGGGGTCAGCGCCCGAACCGAGGCAAAGGCGCCGCGCCAATTGACACGAAATATGCGGTCGATGAGGTCATCGTCCAGCCCATCCAGATCGGCATGAGCGACCGCTTTGCTGATTCCAGCGTTGTTCACCAGAATATCCAGCCGACCGTATTTTTCGGCGATTGCCTTCGCCAAAGCTGCTTGCGCTTCGCTGTCATCAACAGGGCAACGCATGATCAGATGGTTGCCGCCAGAGAGCGTGTTCGCGACCGCGCGCGCTTTGCCTTGATTACTGTTGTAGGTGATGACAAGCTGTGCGCCGGCTGCGGCAAGCCGCTGGCAGATAGCGCTGCCAATGCCGCCGCCGCCCCCGGTCACAAGCGCCACTTTTCCCCCCAAATCGGCCATGCAGCTATCCCTCATAATTCAGCTTGCCGCCTTATCAATAGGACCGCATCGACGCCGGCAAATGATCGACGCGATTCAAATAGTGCAAGATTGGTCGCGAGCCGTCGTAATCGATTCGGGTTATGGCGGTGTTGCAATGATAATAGCGCATGGTATAGGGCCGGGATGGCAATTGGCCGAAGATCGCTTTCAGGAGAATATCAAGGAAGCCGCCATGCGACACCAGGGCGATCACTGCATCGGTATTACTCCAGCCGAGCAATTCCTTGGCGACCTTGATCGCGCGGAAGAAGCTGTGCGTCTCCGGCTCCAAGCCCATATTGGCATCGTACCAGCCTGTCTCCGACACAGATTCTGGCAAATCATAGCGGGGGAACTCACGCAATATGGCTGAGCGAGACATGCCGGTGTAGCCTCTGACATGTCCATTTTGTCGCCGGAACATCCCGCCTTTTTCATGCAGATCGAGCCAGATAGTGGGTTGCATATTTACTGCCGTACTGACCGGCTGTGCAGTTAAGAGGGAGCGATACATGGCGCTGGAATAAAAGCGTGTGATGGCAAAGCCGTCATCGCCGATGTCTGATTCATTTGCCAGGAAATTTGCCAATGCGTCGCGCTGTTGAAAGCCGAGTTCGGTCAGGCCCGGGTCAACTTTTCGGCGGACCATCGTCTCGCGAGTCAGGACGTTGTTTTCCGATTGCGCATGGCGAATGAGATAGACGTGCATCTAGGCGACCCTTATTTCTATAGTCAATCTACTATGGCAATGATTATAGGATAATCTTTAGGGAAAGTAACCCGACGCTCGCAGAGCGAAGTTAGGATTTGACTAGAACGCTTTCATGCCGCGAAAGTACAGGGTTAGCACCGCTGTCAGACGCAATCGCAGCGCTTCACTAATTGGCATTTTCACCGCTAGCGATGCAACATGCCTCACTTCAGGCGCCAAATTTTCCAGTCTGGTCACTGCGTTCGCCTCTCGCTAAACTTGCCGAATTCAGAACAGAATGCCAGAAGCGACACCCATGGAAAACGTAGCTACGCTGACGATGAATCCGGCGCTAGATGTCGGGACCAGCATCCATTCTGTAGCGCCGGAGATCAAGCTGCGTTGCGACTCGCCACGTTTCCATCCGGGTGGCGGCGGCATAAATGTGTCGCGCGCGATTCGATTCCTGGGCGGCGAGTCCAGCGCGGTATACGCGGCCGGCGGCCATAATGGGACGATGCTCACGCAATTGCTCGGGGACGAAGGTATCGACGGTTTCCCAGTGTCTATCGCCGGGATCACGCGAGAGAGTTTCGTAGTCTATGAAGAGAGCACCGCGCTGCAATATCGCTTCACCATGCCTGGACCCGAGCTAACTGCAGAAGAGTGGATCGCCTGTCTTGAGACGCTCTTCAACCTGAATCCAGCGATTATCGTCGCCAGCGGCAGCCTGCCCCGGGGTGTGCCGGTGGAGTTCTATGGCGAGATCACTCGGTATGCTCGCGACTACGGGATTCGTGTCATCGTGGATACTGCCGGCGACGCGCTCAGCCGCACGGTGGGCAAAGGCGTCTACATGCTGAAGCCCAATCTGCGCGAACTGGAATTATTCGCCGGAGAAAAAATCCGCGGTGAATCGCACATCAAAGCGGCTAGTCGCCGTCTTATCGCGGAAGGTTTGGCGGAAGTGCTGGTCGTGTCGATGGGCGCTGCCGGCGCTGCTCTAATTACAAACTCGGACTACCTGCATTTTAGAGCGCCAGTGGTGCCGATCGCAAGCAAGGTGGGCGCGGGAGACAGCATGGTGGGAGGCATCGTTATGGGATTGGCTGAAGGTCGCAGCCTGGCCGATGCCGTTCGCTTCGGTGTCGCCGCCGGTAGCGCAGCCGTGATGACGCCGGGTACGCAGCTATGCCGTCGGGACGACACCTATCGTCTCTTTGACGCAGTTTCGGTATCATCATGACTGACTGAGTTTTGCCAAGTTGGGCGCTGTCGCGGCTGCGCCGCTACGAGCAACAGCATTATGGAGACAACACTATGAGTACGATTCGGGCGCGCAATGTCAATCATCCGGGGCACCGGGAAAACCTCAAGGCGGAAAAGTATAGCGTCATTCGTGAAGCCATGCTGTCCGCATTGTCCTTCGACGATTGGATGCCCTTCGCCGATTTGGAAGATGCGGTGCGCGCGTGGCTAAAGCAGGAGCAGGTGCCGGCTACGTTGTTTCCCAAGCCGGGATCCGTCCGCTGGTATTGCAAGGCGGTGCAGTTGGATATGGAAGCGCGCGGTGAAATCGAACGTCAGCCGAAAATGTCTCCCTTGCATTTGCGCAAGTGCCGCCCAGCGTCCGGCTAGTTGCAGACCACTTCATCAGGCGCCAGCTCTTCGGCGCTATCCCATATTCGCTGCCATTCCTCAAGGTATAGACGGGCGATGGTGGCATTGCGGACGATGACTAGGTTTTCATCATTTCGCTGTGCCGCGCTGCGCGAGAAGTTGAATGAGCCGGTGATCACGGTATCTTCGTCAATGATGATGACCTTATGGTGCAAGATGTAGCGATTGCCATCTTGTCGTATCGCCGCGCCGGCGCAATGCAAAACGGGCAACTGACTCCAGCTCGCCGTGCTATTGCGATCCTCAAAAATGCCTTCTATCGTGAGTGAGTGAGTTGCCGCTTGATTTAGCATCGCCTCCGCTAGCTCCTCCAGCGAAAAGACGAAGGTCATGAAGCGAATTGAGTGCTCGGCTCGCGCGATCTCCGCGGTTAGCGCGCTGATCTCGTCCGCCTCAGCGGCAAATATGATGCTGATTTCTCCATCCGCGTGTTCAAAACTTACGATGCCGCCATCGCTTGAACTTGAACCGTATTCCGTTCGCTCAAACATTTCATCGAATTCTGCCTGGTAGGCGGACGCTGCCGCGGTGCTGTGTAGGGCAAGGACGTTATTGTTGTTGCGATAGGTGCCATTGACGGTGAAGTTCCATGAACCTGTCCAGACGGTCTGATGGTCGATGATGATGAATTTGTTGTGCATGAGGCCGGAGCGGCCATCCTCCACTACGGCGATGCCTGCCTGTTTCAAGTTGCGCAGATGAGGGTCGCTCGTATCCTGCAGACCGTGATCGTCATCGGTCACAATCCGCACTGCGACTCCCCGATCATGCGCCTGGGCAATTGCGGAATAGATCGCTTCGTTATTGAGTTCAAACGCGGCGATGTCAAGTGTGCCCTTCGCCTGATCGATGGTAGCGGCGAGTACCGTATCAATCCCGTTGGCATAATCCGCTCGGTCCACACTTGCATCAGGCTCATTGAAGTAAAGCTGCCAGCCTGGACCGATATAGCCGCGCCCGAAGTCAAAGCGTATTTCTGAGAAGGCATCCGGTATAAGCGTATTGGAGGTTGCAGGGGCCTCTGAAGTTTGCGCGGGCCGCCCAATGTGAAATGCACGCAGCACAAAGGCAAGCATGAAAAGTGCCAAAAGAGCGAGCGCTAGTGGGATCTTAAGCTTGCGCTGCCACCTTTTGGCTTTTGAAGGACATCGTTCGCGGGTCATCGGAATGTTCCAAGCGAAATCCGAAATGCCACCAAACTTTACTCGGTCGATGACCATATTGCTATGCGGTAAGTGAGTGACCTGGCAAGCGACCGTTACCCGGCCAGTAGCGCCGTGATACAATGCGGCGGTTTGGCAGTGCGATCAATTGATGCGAGTCATGTCCCTGATTACCGCGACCAACCTGGACAAATACTACGGCGCTGATGAAGTGTTTAGCGGCATCAGTATCGCCATTGCGGCTGGCGCGCGCATCGCCCTCGTAGGACCCAACGGCGCTGGCAAGACCACCTTGATCAACATACTGGCAGGCATTGATTTGCCGACCAACGGAGCCGTACATGTGGCTCGGGATGCGCGTGTATCCTTTCTGCCGCAGCGTCCGGAACTTGCCGGCGATCACAGCCTATGGTATGAGCAGCTCAAAGCCTTTGCCGACTTGCGCGAGATGGAAGCGAAGTTGGCGCTGTTGGAACGTCAAATGGCTGATGCCGACCAGTTCGAGGTGCCGCTGGAGACCTATGGTCCTCTTCAAGCCGAATTTGAACGGCTCGGTGGTTACGATTACGAAACGAAAATTAGAATGGTACTTAGCGGGCTAGGCTTCACGATGGCCGAATACGAGACGGCATTGCCACAACTTTCCGGCGGGCAGAAAACACGCGCGCTGCTTTGCCGCCTGCTGCTCGAACAACCGGACCTGCTTATCCTTGATGAACCGACTAATCACCTGGATATCAATGCGGTCGAGTGGCTGGAGAAATACCTTGCCTCCTATTCTGGCGCCGTGCTCGCGGTCAGTCACGATCGCTATTTCATCGACAACTTTGCCAAAACCGTTTGGGAGATCGAATATAAGCGGCTGCAAATCTATCGCGGCAACTACAGCGATTATCTTAAACAGCGGGCTTTGCAACGGGAAACCCTGCGACATGAATATTATTGGCAGCAGGATTTCATCCGCAAAGAGACGGAGTTTATCCGGAGGCACATGGGAAGCCGGCGCACGGCACAAGCGAAGGGAAGGCTGAAAAAGCTTGAAACCATGAAGAAGCGCGGGGCTGTATTGGAGGGCGGTCCGCAGCAGCGTCGAAAAATGTATATCGATATCGACGACTATCAGCGCAGCGGCGATCAAGTGATCGTGACGCGGGATCTAAGCATCGGCTATGAATCCGGCAATCCGCTGCTTTTCATCCCGGACAGCCTGGTCCTTCGAGGTGAGACGGTTGCGGTCATTGGGCCAAATGGCGTCGGTAAGTCGACCTTGATGAAGACGCTCTGTGGCGACTTGCCGGCTCTGGCGGGCGAGGTTCGGCTCGGCGCCAAAGTGAAGGCCGGTTATTTTGCCCAAGCGCACGAGAAACTCGTGGTCAACAATACATTGGTGGACGAGATCATCGCTGTCAAACCGATGCGGATATCGGAAGCGCGCGATTGGCTCGGACGCTTCCTCTTCAGCGGTGACGATGTCTTTCGACCGGTTTCGTCGTTATCCGGTGGTGAGCGCGGGCGGGTTGCGCTGGCGAAATTGGCCCTGCAGGGCGCCAATCTCTTGTTGCTTGATGAGCCGACCAATCACCTCGATATCGACAGCCAGGAGGTTTTGCAGGCGGTGTTGGCGCAATTCAACGGTACGATCTTGTTGGTCAGCCATGATCGCTATCTGATAGATGCGCTGGCGACGCAGATATGGGAAATGACGCCCGGCAAATTGGAAGTTACCGACGGGGGCTATCAGGAATTCCTTCGCGTCCGGAATCGCCGGTTGCAGCAGGCGTCTGCCGAGCGGATCGACAAGACCGTGCCCGTCAAGGTCAAGGGTCCGGCGGCGTATGCGGAGAAGAGATTTGGCTTGAATCCCTTCGAGGTCGCCAAGCGCGCGACCGAACTGGAAGCGAAAATTCAATCGTTGGAAGCGAATCTCGGTGAGATCAGTATTCAGCTTGATGCCGCCAGCTTGGAAGGCGATGCTGGCAAAGTGCGAGTCCTGGGAGAATCGTATACACGTACGGAAGCCGAACTAGAGGCAGCGCTCGAAGAATGGGGCCGGCTAGCAGAATGACTGGCGAATTGGCGACTTGGCACTGCCAATTCTTCAGGGCGGATGTATCATATCGGATTGCGGCTGGTCGCAATAGATAACTCACAAGTCTCGGTTTAGCGGAGAGTCATCTTGGACATTACTTGGCACGGCTACAGTTGTTTTCGTATTACTGAGCGTGGACACACGATGGTGGTGACCGATCCCTATCACCCGGAGCTGGACTTGGCGCAACGAGGTTTCAAAGCCGACCTGGTCACAGTCAGTAACAAGAGCGCGGCGCAACAGGTAGAAGAAGACCACGGCGACAAATACGTTATCTCAGCGGCGGGCGAATACGAAGTCGGCGAGCTTTTTGTCACTGGCATTCCGCTTCATATTCACGATGCCGCCAGCGATAAGGTGCTATACAACGTCGCCTATCATTTTGAGTATCCAAACAAGCTTAATGTATTGCATTTGGGCGTGATGCATCAACTGCCGGATCAATCTATCATCGAACAATTTGATGAGGTGCACGCGCTCCTGCTGCCGGTAGGCGGCGCGAATTTGAGCAGCGATCAATTGTCGGATTTGATCAGCATAATCGAGCCGAGTTATGTCGTGCCTATGCAGCCGGCGAGCGTAAGCGACGAGGCATTCTCTGCAGCGCTGGACGGCTTCCTTAAGGGCATGGGTGTGACCAAGTTGGAGTGGCAAGATACGCTCCGGGTGACGTCATCAGGCTTGGCCGAGCAAACGCGAGTGCTTCGCCTTAATCCCGCGCGTGCATCTGCATGATGGCTCACGAACCGAAATCTTGGGCAATTGCGGTATACTATAATCATGATGCCCATTTACCACGCGGGTGAAGCTCGATGCAAAATGGAAACGTGAAAATCCTCATGAAATGGGATATAAAGCCGGGTTTGGATCAGGAGTATTTCGAGTTTGTGATGCGCGAGTGGGTGCCGAATACAACCAAGTTAGGGCTGACGCCAATCGAAGCCTGGTACAACGTCTATGCCAGCACAGAGATCCCGCGGATCATGGCTGGCGCAATTGCTGAAGACGAGAGCTCCATGCGTGAGATAATCACCAGTTCGGATTGGGCTGACTTGCAAGCCAGACTATTTGAATACGTCGAGAATTATAGCCACAAGATTGTGCACGTTACCGGCGATTATCAACTCTAGACTGCGCCCTAAAACCCCGCTTGCCGAGATTGTAACAGGTCTCAAAGATAGCCAATAGCAGCCGCGGCAGCTTCGTGTGAATCGTGCGCGGCATTGACCCTATACGCTGCTGCGAACCAAGTCGCGAGCCGCAATATTCCGGTTTTTCCTGGAAATGCTGCTAGCGCCTGCCTTCCAGAAAGAAAAAGGCGAGACGGAGTGCGCCTCGCCTTCTGAAACTCAACTGGCTTTCGTCTAGCCACCCATCGCCGCGCGAAGCGAGTCGCAGGCGGGGCAACCGCCGCCCGGCCGTACGATGGCGTAGCCCGACTGCGGGTCGGCGCCGAAGTGTGTGGAGTCGATATTCCATACGATCATCATACGGACGTAACCGGATCCACGTGTACGGTGTACCGCGCCAGCCAACCAGGCCGCTTGTTCAGCCAACGTATTGTCAGCCGCCCAAGCGAAGCCGCCCGGTAGCGCGCCTATACCTTCACCGGTCAGGTAACCGAGCTCGGTGATACAAAGCGGCTTACTGGGGAAGAAGCTGCGGTAAAGTGCCATCATTCGGGGCAAGTACCAGGAATAGTGACCGGAACTGCCGACTGGCGCTCCACTCGTCGCATCGGGTGGGACGATACCTGCATTGTAGTGGACGCCGACACAATCCATCACGTTGGCGCCGCCGGCTGCTGCTACCTGGCGCATGTAGCAATCATCATCGGCGCCGTTGGGACCACAGCCCTGGAAGAAACCGGTGGGCGCCGGCGCTCCGCTGATTACCAGTGTGCCGGAATTGGCGGATTTGATCGCGTGGTAGGCTGCGCTGAGCATCTGGACGTAATTGGAACCGCTTATTTGGCCCGCTGGCCATTCGCGGTCGATATTCATTTCGTTCCAGACTTCAATGGCATCGGCGCCACCACGTGCCAGCCCAGCCAGGAAGTTGGCGTAGCTCTGATAGAATCCGCCCGGGTTGCCCGAGATTTGATTCTTGTCGCCGATAACGCTCAGCAAGACCCTGAAGCCACTGCCGTGCGCGCTGTCAATGAGGTGTTGGAAGTTGCCGGCTGACTCACCATGCCACTTGACTTGACGCTTGACCCAAGTCATGCGTGCATTTTGCATGTGACCGGGATGGGCGAAGCTCAATGCCTGACCGCCCAATTCAAAGCCGCCGGTGTTCGCCGTGCTGGGCGGAGCTGGTCCCGCCGGCGCTGCGCCGGTTTCCGCCGGTGGCGGTGGCGCGCCGGGCACTTGCAAGACTTGGCCAACACGCAAGACATCGGGATTAGTGATGCCATTCAACCGCACCAGTTCAAAGTAGTTGATGTTGAATTGCTGCGCGATAGACGAAAGTGAATCGCCACGCTGCACGGTATAGCTGCCTGTCGTCGGCGCGGGCGCGGCTACTCCGCCAGGGCTCGGCGCGGGCGTTCCGGCGGGCGCCGGCACTTGCAGAACCTGCCCGACATGAAGGATGTCCGGATTTGCAATCCCGTTCATCCGCGCCAGGTCGATATAATTCATATTTAATTTCGCCGCGATAATCGCCAGGCTTTCACCCCGCTGAACGGTGTAAGTGATGGTGCCAGACGGCTGCTGCGGCGCTGGCGCCGGTGCCGGCGCGGGGGCCTGCGTACCGCCGGGCGCCGGAATCACGAGTTGGTTGCCTGAGTGAATAATATACGGCGACGCCAAGCCATTCGCCTGCGCGATTTCTTCAATCGTGCGGTCATATTGACGCGCGATGCTGAACAGCGTTTCTCCGCGTTGCACGACGTGTATTTGCTGTGCCATCACGGCGGCCGATCCGACCGACAGCAAAACCATCATGGTCGTTAGTAAAATAGTTAGACGACGCATTTTATCTCCTTGCCTACCGGTTCTTAGCACAGGTAAACCTCTATGCGGGTCATTCTAGCATGAGTCAAAAAAGCCTGCTGAAGGGAAGAGGCGTATTGTCGCTGGAGGGTGGTCGCGGAAAACCGCTGACGAAATGCTTAAACCTGGTGGCCGACTTCCAGTCCCAAATCGACTAGCGGCAGGCGCGGATCCATACCCGGCAGCACGTCCCGCACCCAGGTAAAATCGGGGTCTTCGCTATAAGCGAACTCGCGCGTCGAACCAGCGAGGAAATTTAGCGTGTACGCAACCGTGCCCGGGGCGCTTACCATCGTATAAAAGCCGGAGGGCATAAGGATAATATCATGCTGTCGCGCCGTCATCCGCACATCCCAACGCTTGTCGGCGCTGTAAACCCGCTGGTAGGCGTAGCCGGTCGGGCGGTCGAATTTGTAGAAGCTGAAGCGGTTTAGCTGCGCCTCCAGCACTTTGCCTCTTTCATCAGTTTTGTGCGTGTCGTGCTTATGCGGCGGATAACTCGACCAGTTACCGCCAGGCGTATATAATTCATAGACCAACAGTCGATCCGCCGGAAAATCGCCGCCGATTATTCGGCACATTTGCCGCGAGCAATTGCCACCGCCCAGCAGACTAACTTCTACGTCGCGCGGGGTGATCAATTGCGCTCGCGTTTCTCGCTCGGTTGGCGCCCAGCAGGAGGCGAATTCGAAGTTGTCGCTTAACGATTCGATTTCGAATTCAGTGGCGGGCGGCAAGTAAACGGCGTAGGGCATACCGCTGAAGACGCTTTCGCGCCGGCCCACCCCTTCAAAGTCACCTTTGTTTGTTCGGATATTGCAGCGTCCGCTCAGCACTACGGCGACGTACTCGAAGGCATCAATGGCGATTTCGAATGTCTTGCCTTCTCCCAGGCGCACGGCGGCGAAATTCATGGTGTCCCAGCCGGCTCGCTTGGCGTCCAGCGCGGCGAAGGCGCCCGCTCTGCCTTTGTCGTCAGCGGGGAAGTGCAGGCTGTCGGCAGAAAAACTCGCCATGGTGGCCTCCCTCTTTCTTGATGAACCGCGCTGCTCAAAAGAGCAGAAAGTCCGTGATTACGCCTGAGCGCGGCATTCCGAATTACTGACGCCGAGCGGCTGGACTAGGTCACCAGGCCGCGCGTGACACGCATGAACATGTGCTCAAGGTCTTTCTCTTCTTCACTGAAACCCAGCAGCAGAACACCACCTTCGAACAAGTGCCTGCTCAATGCGCCCAATTCTTCGTCGTTGCCGGCGAAATCGACGCGTACCCGCGGTCGCCCGTTCTTGGGCGTGATTATTTCCGCGGCGACAACGCACCCGAATTGGCCCACCAAGCTGGCCACCGCCTCGGCAGCCTCATGATCTATGACAGTGACGATGATCTCTCGGTGCGCCATCAACTGCAATTTCAGTTCGTCAATGCTGCCCTGCATGATGAGTTCGCCGGCTTCGACGATGCCGATATGCGAGCAGACATCTTCCACATCCGCCAGGATATGTGAGGAAAAGAAAATCGTCTTGCCCATATTCGCCAATTCGCCCAGCAGTTCGCGGATCTCTACACGGGCTCGCGGATCTAATCCCGAAGCGGGCTCATCGAGGATCAAGACTTGAGGGTCGTGAGCGAGAGTGCGTGCCAGTGAGAGACGCTGCTTCATGCCGCGGCTGAGTTTGTCCACCAAGTCTTCGCGCCGGTGGTGCAGATCGACCAACTCGAGCAAATCAGCTACCAGTACCTTGCGATCATTCTCCGGGATATCGTAGCAGGCGGCAAAAAAGTCGAGATACTCCCAAACGCGCAAGTCTTCGTAGACCCCGAATTCATCGGGCATGTAGCCGATTGCGCGCCGCACCGCCCTCCGATCTTCCAGCACTGAATGCCCGGCCACCCAAGCCTGTCCCTGTGACGGGCGGGTCAAAGTTGTCAATATGCGCATCGTGGTGGTCTTGCCAGCGCCGTTGGGTCCAACGAAGCCGTAGATCGAGCCGGCCGGCACCTCCAAAGAGATGCCACGCAGCGCTTCAAAGTTGCCGAAGGACTTGTGCAAATCTTCTGTCTTGATAATCCAGTCCATCGCCTCATCCTTATTTTACCGGCTTCGATATGCCGGGTATGCGCCGTGGCCCTCGTCGTTGCCGGCGAGCGGTTATGAATAGCGCCCGGTCTGTTCTATACGGATCTTTCGCACACGTGCCGTCCCTATCCCGTCGCTATATTCCAGGCGGATTCTGACTGCATTGCCCGGACCTAGGTAGCGCTGTGGAGCGCTTAACTCCAGTTCGTTTCCATCGCGGTAAGTGAAAATGTCGTATTCGCGGCGCGTCCAGTCATACAACTCTACGCCTAGCGCCTGAGCGTAACCGCCGCCGCGATCTACATCGACAAGCATGTACTCCACGGTGTCCATTGCCAAGCCCGGCAGCGGATGAAACAAGAATTCCACGCCTTGCTCCTCGAACAGATTGAAGCTCTCCGTGCCGTTGTCCGTGAGCCCCTGACGATCAAGCGTCAGCCAACTGAAGTTTTCCGAGGTCAAAGTTGCCCGTTGGCGCGGCAGCTTGATATCGACATCTAGTTCGATCACGTAGAGGGTCGTGTCCACAGACGTCCAGTCGGCGCCGCTTATCGTCAAATCGTGCTGCCAATCGTCGCTCCAGCCGAGCAGATAGAGTCCACTGCCTTGCGCTGATGACTGGAATTGGTCAACCATAAAGCTGGCGAGAAAAGCTTGTTCCCGCGCCGCTTGTCGCTCGGCGGTAGAGTCCGCGCTTAGAAACGAGCGCGTACGCAGGTAACGATCGCCTTGAAGATCCTTTATCGAGATATTTCGTCCACTGCCGGAAAATGGCGACAAGCCCGCCGTACTGGCCGAGACATTTAATTCAAGAGGATTGGGCTGCGCCGGGAAATCGGCGATATCTGCGCGCAGCGCCTCGCGTCCCAGCGTCAGGATGTCGCCGGGCGCAAAGTCGCCCTCAAGCCGGTAGGCCAAGCCCGCGCCCAGGACCACGGCATCGCGCAATGTAATCTCGCTGTCATTGCTGATCGCGCCTTGGTAGGCGCTGACCATTCGACCACTTTCCAGGATCTCGAAATCAAGCGTGAAACTGCCTGCGATCGCCGGCTTGGGAACGCGCCCACCTACGCTGTAGTTGGCGAAGATGCCGCCATCAACAGTGAAGTCCTTCGCAGCGAATCCTGCGCCTTGCGAGATTTCAGTGGCGGTCTGAATGGTATTGCTGGCAAAAATACTGTTCGGTGTGGTGGCGCCGGCCACGGCAAGGAAGTAACCCTCGGGCACCGAGAGTGAATAGGTAGACCGTCGTGGCGAGAGCAAGCCGACAAACTGATTGACTTGCGCCTCGTCGCTGTCAGCGTAGGTCTCAAGCACGGTGAGGCGACTGACGATGACCTCCGAGCCGCGCAGATTGAAGCCGACCGTCCAAGCGATGCCGGCGAAGCATACGATCACCAGCGGAATGGTGAACCAGCCCCAGCCGTTGCGCCGAAAACGTGACAATATCAGATAATTGACGGGTCCGATCAGCATGATATATGCGACGAGGAAGAGGCAGAGCGTCTGCAACGGCGGCAGCAGGTCTACGCCAGGTAAGTTGGCGACCGCTTTCGCACCCCATTCCGGCCGGGTGAATCCCTCGCGCCAGACAGGATGAGGCGCGCGCGTCGCCAGCAGCTTGAGCCACAGACCGCTCAGCTGATCCCAGCTCGCGAGCGGCTCCAGGGTCGGGTCAGCCGCCAGATAGTCAACCAAACCCGCGCCGATAGTGCGCCGCATAAGCAGGGGAATGCCCTCCTGCGCGACCAGTATATCGGTATCCTCGTGAAGCGAGCCCAGCGCGATGATGGCGCGCTGATTCAAGCTTGCTTGGTGGTCGCCGCTAAATTGAGCAAGAGCGCCTAAATCATCTATGGATTTGCTGTCTTGGGGAGTCAGGGGCAGGAGGTCAGTAAGGCCAGTTGCACTGCTGAGCGCCGCCGGACCGCCACACACGATCAAGTGCCCGCCGCTCGCCACCCATTGGCTGATTGCTTGGCGCTGCCCGCCCGACAAGCTTTCACTGTCGATATTAATCAACATCATCATATCAAGCGCAGCCAAAGAACTGCCGAAATCCGGGATGTTGTTGATCCCCCATATTGCTTGTTCGGCTTCGTATCCGCCGATGTGAACAGCAGTGAGGTTCGGAGGCGCAGTATTGGGACCGGTAACAACAGCATAAAGCTGGTCTTGCGGACTCAAATCGATCAAGCTTGCGTCTTGCGAAGTTCGCACGACGCCGCTCTCGTCAATCAATTCGATGCGCACCTTATCGGGAAAGGACCGCGCTCGGATATTCAGTAGCGCCGACTTTTCAGATCCGCTGGGCAAGTCGATCGTTGTGCTGAAGGCATTGCCGACGACTGTTCCGGAGGTTTCGGGACGGACCAGCAATCTTCCGGCCACCGATTCGCCGTTGTTCTTTAGTCTGACAGTTACCGGCGTCCAAATGTCCGGACGAAAAAAGGAATCAAAGCCAACCTCGACCGACATTTCGATGACATCGCGAAAGTTGTCCTGCGCCGCAAAAGGCGACCATGGCAGGATGAAAAGCATTACGATAATTAGAATGAGACGTCCCGATGACTGCCGAGACATGGCGGATCCTGTAAATTAGGGTGAAGTCGCCGCTCATTGTAACACGACGCTGTACCATGTCATGTGTGCAATTGAGCCGAACTCGGCAATCAGAAAGGGAGATTAGAGCGAACTTATCTGACATTAATTATCGGTTATTAAGATTTGTCTATGTTGTAGGTAGCAAGATCCTTCCAAGGCAGCTATCCGCGGACATCACAGCCGCGCCGCAATCTGCAATGAGAATCACATCCAAGCTCATGCGGGATCAGCGCCACGGGAGCAAAGACGACGCTCGGTGTCGTTTTTGTTATGTCTTTGAGCGTTGGGATTGGCGGTGGGACACTTGGGAATAACCCGTCAATACGCTATAGTAGTCGCTGCATTGGGGCAGCTGGAGCTATGAGGAGCCGAACATGGTTTATAGAGCGGCGGATAATCGCTACGACACGATGAAATACCGGCGCACGGGGCGCAGTGGCTTGCTGCTGCCGGCGATATCGGTCGGCATCTGGTGGAATTTCGGCGGCGTGGACACCATGGAAAACAGCCGTCAGATGCTGCGTACAGCCTTTGATCTAGGAATTACGCATATTGACATCGCTAACAACTATGGACCGCCTCCAGGCTCGGCAGAAGAGACCTTTGCACAGGTTTTCCGCCAGGACCTTGCGCCTTACCGCGATGAATTGATCGTCTCCAACAAAGCAGGCTACCGCATGTGGCCCGGACCGTACGGCGAATGGGGCTCGCGCAAATATCTGGTTGCCAGCTGCGACCAAAGCCTGAAGCGCACTGGACTAGACTATTTCGATATCTTTTACAGTCATCGCCCTGATCCTGATACGCCGCTGGAAGAGACCATGGGCGCGCTGGACTACATCGTACGCAGTGGACGCGCTCTCTACGCTGGCCTCTCCAGCTATCGGCCGGAGATGGCGCGTGAAGCCGCGCGTATTCTCAAAGATCTGGGCACGCCCTGCCTGATCCATCAGCCGCGCTATAACATGTTCGATCGCTGGATTGAAGACGGCTTGATCGATGTACTGGGAGATGAGGGCATCGGCTGTATCAGCTTCTCGCCGCTCGATCAAGGCATTCTGACGAACAAGTACATCGGCGCCGTGCCTGGTGATTCGCGCGCAGTCAAGCTGGACTGGGGTGACCGCCTGGCGCAGCAGAAGATCGAGAAGGTGATCAAGCTCAATGCTATCGCGCAAGAACGGGGCCAGAATATGGCGCAGTTGGCGCTTGCCTGGACACTGCGACATCCGGAGATGACCTCCGCGCTTATAGGAGCCAGCAAGCCTGCGCAGATCGAAGACGCAGTCGGCGCATTGTCAAACCTGGAATTCACAGACGAGGAACTCGGGCGTATAGAAGCGATTCTCCGCGCCTGATCGGCATCCTTGCGCTGAGATGTCCGACAATGTGCTTGCTCGTAATCGACCTCGGCAGTTCTTCCGTCCGGACGCTTCTCTTTGATGACGATGCGCAGCTGATCGAAGACTCGATCCGCAGCCGCAAACACGACTTTTTCACGGACAATAGCGGGCGCGCGACGGCTGATGCGGGTGAGCTGCAAACTCTCGTTGAGACCTGCATTGACGATATCATGCAGCATCCGGCGGCGCCTGCCATAGGCGCGGTCGGTATGGCGAGTTTCGTCGGCAACTGGCTCGGTTTGGATGCCGAGGACCGGGCCTGTACACCGGTGGTGACTTACGCCGACACGCTGGGCAGATCAGAAATTCCGGCGCTGCTGGAAAAACTGGATGGCGATGCCGACCACTACCACCAAGAAACCGGCTGCATGCTGCACCCGGCATATCTGCCGGCGCGGTATGCACAACTACTGCGCTCGCAACCTGGCTTGGAAGGGCGAATTCACAGCATAAGCGATGTTGGAGGATACCTCTATCGGCAGTGGTTTGGTCGCGAAGTGCCGATAAGTTATTCGGTGGCGAGTTGGTCTGGGCTGTTGGATACCGCAAGCTACGCTTGGCATCGGGACTTTGTCCGCCTTTTCCTCGGCGAAAGCATGATGCAGAAGCTGCCGCGTCTGTCGGATTATGACGATGTGCAGACCGGGCTTAGTCCCGACTACGCCGCTCGCTGGGAGCCGTTGCGCGATAAACCCTTCTTCTTGGCACTAGGCGACGGCGCCGTGGCGAATATCGGCTCGGGCGCGGTCGATGCCCAGCACATCGCCTTGACAATGGGCACTACCTCAGCGCTACGAGTGGTCAAGGAAGTTGAACGCGTACCACATGGGCTGTGGCGCTATCTGGTTTGCGCGGGAATGCCTCTGGTAGGTGGCGCAACCAGTGAAGGCGGCAACGTGTATCAATGGGTGATGGAAGATTTGCTGCTTGAAGACGATACGCTCGAGGCGCAACTAGGCAGCCGCGCGCCCGATTCACATGGTCTGACTGTGTTGCCGCTGCTGGCGGGTGAGCGCAGTCCGGGCTGGCAGCCGAACGCATCCGGCACTATCCACGGGATCCGCCGCAATACCAGCCGACTCGACATCCTGCAAGCGCATTTGGAAGCTGTGGCGATCCGGCTGTCGTTGATCTTTGAACTTCTTGGGCCGCAAGAGGCGACAGTGATGGCGGGCGGTGGCGCGCTTCAGTCTTCAGCGGCGTGGGCGCAGATGGTCGCAAATGCATTTGACAGGCCACTGAATTTGCTAGCAGAAGCGGAAATCACCGCGCGTGGCGTGGCGTTGATGATGCGGCGAAGCCTTGACGGGAAAGCGCTTGATGCGGATCCGCCGGAAATCCGCCGTGTCGTTCGGCCGGATCCTGCCGATGTTGCTCTGCTGCGGATGGCTCGCGAACGGCAAATTGATCTTTACACGCGCCTATATGCCTAACCTGTCTGTGCACTTAGCAGCGTCGCAAAACGGGCAACATCCTCAGCCGAATCGTTACAGCCGCATATCAAGAGTACTAGCTGATCATCTGGCCGGAGGCGGTCTCTGATGCGCTCGGCGGCTGCGAGTGTACTGGCGGCGGCGAGTTCCGGACACAGGTCTTCGTTTTGCAGGAAGTACTGTTGCGCTGCGATCATGTCCAGATCGCTAATGAGGATGAGGTCTTCCAGATGTTCGCGACATAAATCCAGCGCAGCCTGCCCGACGAAGGGCGCGCCCAGCGTTTTCGACAATGACGCTGGCTTGATATTGACTATACCGCCGGCGTCTAGCGAACGTCGCATTGTCGGCGCCGTCAAGGGTTCGACACCCCAAACGCGTACTTCGGGAAGCGCCGCCTTCACCGCCGAGATGATGCCGGCGATCAGACCGCCGCCGCCTATACTCACGACGATGTCTGTCATTTGCGGGCAGTCCTCCATGATTTCCAACGCTACCACGCCATTGCCCGCGATCTGCGCCGGATTGTCGAAGGGGTGGAGGGCGGTGCGTCCTTGCGCGACCCATTCGTCGGCGCGGGCAAAGGCCGCTACGGCATCGGGCAGCAATTCGACCGTCGCGCCATAGTCCCGGGTCGCGTCAATCGAGCCTTGCGGCGCGTTTTCTGGCATGCAGACAATGGCATCGACGCCCAATACGCCACTGCAATAGGCGACCGCGCGGGCGAAATTACCGCCGCTGACAGCGACCACACCTTGACTAAGTACAGCGTCTCCAAGCGAGAGCATCTGATGAAAGGCGCCACGCGTCTTGAAGGAACCGCTGTGCTGCTGCATCTCGAGCTTGAGCTGCACGTCTACACCGAGGCGCGTACTCAGCCCGGGCGATTTCCGCTGTGGCGTGCGGATGGTGTAGCTCCGCACCTTGTCTGCTGCTGCGTGAATATCCGCGAGGGTGATCATAGTTGGGATCTACTCGAACGTCTCGATTCATGCCTGACTATAACATGAATCGGCGCAGTTATCAGCCGAGCCAGAGCAAAGCAAGCAAGCGAGATAATCGTGTGGCCGACATTCGATGCCGCTGTTTACCGCGGTGACTACATAAAGAGTCAGACAGGTTTACGCAAGCCTCTGGCGTCGGGTTTGACGGATCGGAAACCACGATCGCTTGCGCAGGTACTCGCGCCGAGGCAGCCAACCATGGATCTGCTTCCAATATCGTAGTCGCGCGATATAGAAGCATTCGCGTATGGCAAAGAGTGCGGAATCATATTCGCAAGCCACGAAACGTTGTCGCCAGCCCGCATCAAATGACTGCTCGTAACTTGTATTGCTTATGATGGCTAGCGCAGATCTGTCGGTTTCTGAGAATGAGCAGTCACGATTCGTATCAAGTCAGTGGTGAATCGAGATCGGCAATCAGTCGAATTCGATGGCGCGCGTTTCGGCGATGCAACTGCTGTCGGGTTCGCGCAGCGGCTCGTCAATGAATTCCACGGCTATTCGCACCGCGCAACGATCAGAGCGCAGCACACCGTGACCCACATGTGGCAGCACAAAATTGTACGATATAGAGAGCGTCGCTTCTGCCTGCTCGGCATACGACGGCGGCGTGATCGGATCAAAGTTGCCGGATAGCAGCAGGGCTGGCACATTGCTCTCCACTGGGCTGTTGGCGAGTAAGGGTCGGGCTTCGGACCGCCACATCTCGCAAAGCCGCGGCAGGGTCACTGTCCCTTCGACAGGATAGCGGACGAAGCCGGCCAGATGCGGGTAAGCCTTCAACATGCCAGCATAATCGCGGCTCTGCGTCGATCCATACTCCTCTTGACACTGCACGGTATAGTGCATGCCCAGGCTGAGCGTGGTCATAGTCGCTTCGTACGCTGCGCCGATACGCGCTGCATCCTGTGAGCGCCCGTCCGCCAGATCGTAAATCAGTTGCGGGATGAATTGGATGGAATCCACCTCATACAGCCAGCTAAAAACCCAATCGTAGAGTCGGTAGCCGCTGATTTCGATTTGCAGTTCTTTATAGCGCGGGGGTGAGTAGGTCGACATCAAAGGCGTCTGGTTTAGGCGATCGTAGAGCTGGTAGAAAACTGCGTCCAGCTTGGGATAGCGTTCGTCGCAGCTTGTTGATGCTGCGCAGGCGGCGAATAGCACAGCCAGCGCCCGCTCGCCGTTATAATAGGAGTCTAGGTAAATATCGGCTTGCGGTGGATAGACCGAATCCAGGATAACGCTGCGTATGTATTGCGGATAATCGCGCATCATGGCCAGCGCCAGGCGGGAGCCGTAGGACACGCCGACCAGATTCCAACGCTCGTAACCTAGGGACAGCAAGACGTTAACAATATCGCGAGCGTTATTTTCGCTGTGAAATGTGTCGAGCTGAACGCCCTTGCTGGACAAGCGGCGGTGACAATCCGTCAGGATCTCGAGCACCAGTTCTGCATGTTCGCTGTGATGGCTCTGCAAGATCTCATCCAGACGAAACAGCACCTCGCGGCAATAAAGCGGCGGATTGGAAAGCCCGGTCCCGCGTTGATCGATAACGATAATATCGCGTTGGCCGGCAAAAGCGCGCAGGTAAGCGCGGAAGGAGGTCTCCAATAGCTGCGAACCGCTGCTACCCGGTCCTCCGACGAGATAAACCAGCGGATCGGGCTGGTTCTCGCGGCTCCTGCTTTGAATCAGCGTGTAGTAGATTTCGATTTTTCCGCCGCTCGGATCGTCATAATCTTGTGGCAAGGTCACGTAGCCGCAGCGCGAAATATAGCCGGCTGGGCGCGCTACACAATCGGCTCGTTCAATGATGCCTTGCGCGTTTGAGGCAACAAGGGCTAGCGGCAAAATCAGCGCGGCTATGCAGAGTCTCAAGTTCATGGGTAGCCTGCAATCGTTTCATCAAGTTAAACACATATCCACGCGCAAATCAAAGTTATGCAGATGCTATTCCTCGCCTTATCTCTACCACGTAGCTTGGCACAGGCTCCTTATTCAAAGCTAAAGGGCAGCGTAACGGGGATCGAAAAGTATCCCGCGAGCTATTCCATTCATCCGCGCAGAAGCTATAATGCGCCGCATGATAGCGGCATCTTCAAGCACACATCGAGTATGGTGCCGGCGCGCTGCAATCAGCATTCTCGGACTGCTCGTTCTCACGTTGCTGCTTGCCTTGGATCTGCGAAGCGGCGGCTTGGCCTGGCAGTTCATGTGGTCACAAACAGGCGAAGAAGAAGCGCCCGGACAGCTGCGCGGAATGATCGAAGTTGCAGGCAATCTCATCCGGGCTCCGCTAGAGACCGAGCCGCTGGCGCCAATTAATCATAAGGCGGAAGTTCCCTACGGCATCAACACATTCCTCGAGCAGGAAGTTGAGCGCCCCAAGATTGAAGCGATGCTACAGATGATTAGCGATGCCGGCTTCGTTTGGCTGCGGCAGGAATTCCCGTGGGAAGACCTTGAGGTTGACGGCCGCGGGCAATACAGTGATTCGCGAGACCTCAATGGCGATGGCAAGCCGGATGTTGTGGACACCTGGGTCAAGTACGATCAGATGGTCGATTTAGTCGAAAAGTACGGTTTGCGACTGATGACGCGCTTGAGCAATCCGCCTGCTTGGACGCGCGCTAATCCTGAAGCCGGCGATAACGCGCCGCCTGACGATCTACAGGATTACGTCAACTACGCTACCGCCGTGGCACAGCGCTATCGTGGGCACATCAGCCACTATCAGATTTGGAATGAGCCTAATATTTTCCCCGAATGGGGCAACAACGCGATTGACCCCGCCCGCTACACCGAGATGCTCTGCCGTACCTACAATGCATTGAAATCAATTGATCCCGACATCGTGGTCGTTAGCGGCGCCCTCGCCCCGACCATCGCGCTGGATGGCAACCGTGATTTGAGCGATCTGGTCTTCCTGCAGGCGCTATATGATCACGGGGGCGGCGAATGCTTCGATGTGCTCTCGGCACAAGGCTACGGCTTGCGCAGTGGACCGACAGACCGGCGTCTGCGCGCGACCAGCGTCAACGTGGCTCGCCACAGCTACTATCGCGACATCATGGTGCGCAACGGCGATGCCCACAAGCCTATCTGGCTGAGCGAAGCCGCTTGGAATGCCACGCTTGATGCTGACCTGCCGCCTGAGAAAATCTCGCTCTATGGCAACTACGGCAACGTCACCCAAGAGCAAGCCGCGAGCTATATGCCCATCCTCTATGATCGAATTCAGCAGGAATGGCAGTGGGTGGGCAATGTGATGTATTGGTTCTTCACCCGCAAGGATCCGTTTGAAGCCGATCAAGCATTTTATTACTTCCGCATGGTTGAGCCGGATTACCAGCCCGAGAAGCCCACATTCACGCCGCTGCCTGTCTACCATAGCATCAGAAGCTACATCCGTGACCAAGAGCCGATTTTGTATCGCGGCACACATCAAGCGGAGACCTGGCAGATTCAGAACGTGGGCGTACCGTTATTTGATGAAACAGCCCGCTTTAAACGCGCTGTGCAATTTGAATCAGGGCTAGAAATCACGGCACATGGCACTGCGCTAGATATCCGCTGGCGCTCTCCTAATGAAGGAGATTCTACTTGGCGCATCAGTCATATTTTGCTTTCGAAAGGCTTGGCAGTAACGCAGCAAATTAAGTTTGGTTATGGACAACTCATCGTCGATGAGATCACCGTCTACGATCGCAGCGCAAATCGTTTGCTCTCATGGCTGGCGCTCGGTTTGGCCGGCGGGATAATCGCGCTCGCCACGGTAATTCTGGCGCTGATACAACGCTTGCGATGACCGACACCGCCCGACTTGCTCGAACGCAATTGGCTGACTCAGGGCAGAGGCTGCAGTTGCTTACCTTGCTCCTCGCTATCCTCTTGCTGGCGACAGCCGTCCGTTTTCATCGCCTTGGCGAACAATCGCTTTGGTATGACGAAGGCGTAGCCTACGCGCATTCTCAGCGTACCCTGCCGGAGCTGATCCCGCTTTTGCAACGTAATGTGCATCTGCCGGCTTACTTCGCATTGCTCGGTTGGTGGGAAGACTTGACGGGCTCAAGCGAATTCGCCATGCGCGCGCTGTCAACGCTGTTCAGCAGCCTGAGCGTCGCCTGGACGTACGCGCTGGGCAAGCGGCTCTACCATCCTATCGCCGGCATCGCCGCGGCGGCGCTTGTTGCGCTCAACAGCTTCAGCATCTATTACGCGCAGGAGGCGCGCATGTACGCGATGTTGGCAGCCATCGCTGGCGCCGGCATATGGCTCTTCGCCGGCTTCCTACGCAGTCATTCAGCTAGCGAAGCGGTTTCAAAGCGCTGGCGTTCTATTCTTGGACTGGGCTTGGTGAACGCTCTTGGTATTTACACCCACGTCGCCTATGCGCTTGTAATCTTGGCGCAGGTCGTTTTGGCGGTAATCTGGCTGGGCGGGTCATGGCGGGATGATGGGTTATCACGTCATCTCTCCGTTTGTTTCCGGCGTCTGCTTTCCAGCTATTTCCTCGCCAATCTGCTGACTCTGGTCTTGTTTGCTCCCTGGCTGCCGGTTTCGCTAAAGCAAGTTATCGCTCAGCCGAATTTGTCGCAAACCATTGGCGCTGAGCAGATCATCCGCCTGCTTCAAAGTTACTTCGCGTTCGGGAACACCTTTGAGCAGAGCCCGGGCAATATGGACGTTGTGGTCTATTGCTTTCTGCTGTTCGGTTTGCTGCCATCCAAGGGTCAGCGTGCTTGGTGGAATCTGCTGGCGCCGGTTGTTTGGGTCTTGGTCTCGGTCGTCATATATCTATACCTCGGCTTAACGACGCGTTATCTGCGTTTCTTGCTTCCGGCGCAATTGGCATTCGCTCTTTGGATAGGGCGTGGGGTTTGGATTCTGTGGACGCGCGACACGTGGTACCGCCAGCTTTGGCTACGCGCGATTTCGAGGCTGGCGGCTGCGATCGCCGTGGGCGTCTTGCTTCTCACGCTATTCGGTGGGCTGGGCAGGCTTTATCACGGCCGCGAGTTTCAGCGAGACGATGTTCGTGGATTGGTGGCGCAGATTGAAGGGCAACTTGGCGAAAATGATGCGGTGCTAGTGAGCGCAGCCGGCTTCCAGGAAGTTCTGCGCTACTATTACCGCTCGGACGCGCCAGTGTACGGCTTACCCACCTCAGCCGATGATGAGACGACCCGCAGGCAAGTCCTCGATATCATCGCAGGCCACGACCGGTTGCACGCCATCTTCTACGGCGCTGCCGAACAGGACCCCGGTCAGGTCGTCGAAACCACACTTAATATGAACGCCTTTGAGGTCAGTGACAACTGGGTCGACGACTTGCGCTACGTGCAGTTCGTAAGGGCTGCGCCGCTCCAACCGGCGACGCAAGTCAACCTCTGGTTCGGCGACGAGATCACGCTGCGTTCTTACGCGCTGAGCGCTGTGGAAGTCAAAGCTGGCGATGTACTGCAAGTGCAAATGGTTTGGGCGGCGAAGGAAACACCAAATCAGCGCTATAAGGTCTTCGTGCAACTGCTGAATGCCGATGGCGTCTTGGTGGCGCAGCGCGACAGCGAACCGGCCGGTGGCTCCTTGGCAACGAATACCTGGGCGTCCGGCGGCTCAAGCGTGGACAATCACGCGTTGATGCTTCCGGCGGATTTGCCCGCGGGCGACTATGTGTTGATTGCCGGGTTGTACGATATCAACGATGCCTCGGCGCGCTTGCCAGTCGCGGGAAAAACGTATGTGGAGTTGAGTACGATAGAGGTGGATTGACACCTATCAAGTTTGCGGGTTTCGCTCGTAGACCAACTCGCCCGCTACATAGGTCGCCTCGATGGCGCGGTCATCGGCACAAATCATCAGCGCGAAGAGCAGTTCATCCAGCGACTTGGCCACATCGGCGCGAAGCTCAAGCAAGGGTGTCGCCCGCGGGTCCAGCACGGCAATATCGGCCGCGTATCCTGCCTCCAATTTGCCGACGCAGTTATCAATCCCGAGTGCCTGTGCACTGCCTAGGGTCGCCAAGAAAAAGCTCTGCGCAGCAGTCACCGAGATGCCTCGCATTTGCGCCATCTTATAGGCTTCGCTCATCGTCTGCAGCATCGAAAAGCTGGTGCCGCCGCCGACATCGGTGCCTAAGCCGACGGTGACCGGTCGTGTCGAATCCTTAGCCGCGGCGATGTCGAATAAGCCGCTGCCGATGAAGAAATTCGAAGTGGGGCAGTGGGCGATCTTGGCGCCGGTTTCATGAAAGCGCTGTAACTCGCCCTTGGACAAGTGGACGCCATGACCATAAATCGCCCGCTCATCGAGCAAGCCATAATGGTCGTATATGTCAGTGTAGTTCGACCGTCCGGGAAATAGTTCAGCGGCATGTACAACTTCGGCGCGATTCTCCGAAATATGCGATTGAAGGCGGACGTCGCTGTGCTCGCGCATCAGGACAGCTGCCAGCTCGAGTTGCTGCGGACTGCTCGTCAGGGCAAAGCGCGGCGAGACCGTATAGAGACAGCGTCCGCGCTCGTGCCAGCGATGTATTAACGCCTTCGAGTCGTCATAGCTTGTTTGCGCGGTATCGAGAATGTTTGCCGGCGCGTGGCTGTCCATCATCATCTTGCCGGCAAGGATGAGCATATTGCACGCTTGCGCCGCCTCGAATATCGCATCCACAGATTCTGGCGCCGATGTGCAAAATACCGATGCAGCTGTCGTGCCGTTGCGCAGCAATTCGGCAATGAAGAAGTCGGCGATTCGCTGAGCGTGTTCCGGGTCATTGAACTTGGCTTCTGTGGGGAAGGTGTATTTGTTCAGCCATTCCAGCAGTTGTGCGCCGTAGGAGCCAATGATTTCGACCTGAGGATAGTGAATATGCGCATCAATGAAACCGGGCAACAGAATCGAATCCGAGTATTGCCGAATCTCGGTATTAGCTGGCAACTGCTCCTTGATCTCGCTGTAGGCGCCGACTGCACTGATCACACCGTCGTGAATCAGGATAATGCCATCCGATTCGTAGACGGCGCAATCTTCGGGCGGGTGAAGAAAGGGGTCATTGATAAGGCTGTATATGGCGCCGCGCAGGGCGAGATCCGTCATCTAATTGTCCGAACAGTCGGTAGATTAATGCACAGATTGTGCCACAGATTCTCTCGCCACGCCTTAATCGAGGCGCAGGCTGGCAACTTCTTCCCACTTGCCGCTCGTCCAGGAACGGATCATCGCTGCATGGACCTCAGCCACTGCCAGCGCATCAGCGAAGTTAGGCGCGCAGGACTGCCCCTCCGCCACGGCTTGCAGGAAGTGCCTGGCTTCGATAACTTTCATGTCTTCGTAGCCCAAGCCGCTGCCATCGCCGGGATTGAAATTGCCGTGAAAGGGGTATTTGTCGCCGCCTACCAGCCGTACAAAGCCGTCGTGCTGCCAATCGTTTCCGGGCAAATAAAGCTGCAACTCATTCATGCGCTCGAAATCCCAGTTGAGCGCGCCTTGCGTACCGTTGAGTTCCAATGCCATTTGATTCTTGGGTCCGAATATCGAGCGCGAGACCTCGAATGATCCGCGCGCGCCGTTCTGAAATTCGACCAAGGCGCCGACATAATCTTCGTTGCTGACCGCGCCTTTGGGGTCGTCCGGGGCGCCGCGTGAATAATGCGTGCCTTTGCCCGGTATCGGCTGTGGTCGCTCGCTGATGAAGGTATGCGAATTGCTTACCAGCCGCTTGACCCGGCCACAGAGGAAAAGCGCCATATCGGTCACATGCGCCATGATATCGCCCAGAACGCCGTAGCCGGCAATCTCTCGATCAAAACGCCAGGACAACAAGCCCAGCGGGTCGCTGCCGTACATACTGAAGAAGCGTCCGCGATATTGCGTCAGTTCGCCCAGGCTGCCTTCGGATATCAGCTTCTTCGCGTGCATAACCATGGGTGCCCATCGATAGTTGAAGCCGACAAAGGTCAAGACACCCGCTTGGCGCGCGACAGCTTCGATCAGCGCCGTTTCGTCCGGCGAGCGCCCGACCGGCTTCTCGCAAAATATATGCTTGCCCGCCTCCGCCGCGGCTTGCACAATCTCGACATGCAAGTTATTGGGCGTGGCAATGTTGACGATCTGCACATCCGGGTGCTTGATGACATCCTGCCAGCGTGTGGTTGCGCTTTCGAAGCCGATGGTATCTCGCGCGCGCTGTGCCCGCTCGGCGACATGATCGGAGCAGATGACCAACCGTGGAGATATGCCATCATTGGGGAATCGCTGCGGCGCCATACTGTAAGAGCGCGCGTGTACCCGTCCCATCCAGCCCATGCCGATTACACCGATACCGAGCATAGTCATGTGTATGCATTCTCCGTCTTGGAGGACCGATCATATTGCGAAATCTGCTTTCAGCAAACAGTGTTTGTCGCTGCTGAGACACCGACAGATATATGCCATAGAGTGTCGGATAGTTCCAGCCTGCGATCCAAGGCAAAGCGGAGGAGATCAGAGCGAGTCGGGCGGCTTTATGTGAATGCGAAAACTCGATTTGGGATTCTCACAATAGACCCAGGCGCGTGTCTTGCTCACCAGGGTGACGCTAACCCTCTGATAAGCTTCACCTTCGTATTCGTCAAGTTGTTCCAGCTCGTCGCGGGTAACTTCGACGAGGAGGCCATCGACTGTAGAACCAGAATGGGGCTGCAATATGGAATAGGTAAAGTGTATGCCTGTCAGCTTCGCAAGGCGATAGCCGCGCAAGGTATCTGGTTTGCCTTTGCCCAGCTTACGCCCAAGCAACTGCGTCTGGGTGGCGGGATCCCGCAGCGTACCATATGTAAACAATCTTTCCATGTCCGCGATGTTCTCCTTGCCGGCGGTTAGCGAGTGTTGATTGGCTGCAGTTTCAGTGACAGTGATGATCGCACACCGCTTTGTTCAGTCGTCCTTTTGAGGATGCGCCCCGTCCAAATAACCGGCGATCCATTTTAGCATGTCTACCGAACCCTGTGGATTAGCCTCGCCATGCATCAGTTGGCGATCGATGCTGTCGTCGCTACGTATGAGCGAGGGTTTGCTACGATTTTCCGCCATCTGCGTGATTCGATAGGCAAGATTGCGCAAGTTGTTCGCCAATATGTGTCGCTGCTCCGATGATAGCTCTTGACCGACGCCGTCCACTTCTCGCCGAATGGTGCGCGGATCGGCCTCCGATAGGTCGGTAATATCAAAGGCTTCGGTGATATGCTCAAGCATGATGAAGGCGGTGTTGATCGCCTCGGCGAGCTCAACCGGTCCGCGACTGTGCAGCCAACGTCGCATCGCCAGCACGGTTTTGAGAATGTGTTTCTGCGGCTCCATGTGGCGCTGCGTATCTAGCTCTCGTTGGAGCCGCTGCAATTGCGGCAGAGAGCAATTGTGCGTGTATTCGCGCCACCAGTTGTTGACCGATTCTTGCAGGCTCTTGCTAAAGGCGATTTGTCGGCAGATGCGACTAAGACCCTCGACCACAAGAGACAGTTCTTCTTCTTCGCCAAACTGAACCAGCAGTTGCGAAACGGCCACACGCGTCGCGCCCTCAATTTGCAGTTCCTGGCAACATCCAAAAAGCCTCCACAAGTGACGGTACGAAATCTGCACGTCGTGGTGCTTCGCCATCATGCGCGCCAGCGCCTCCATCCAACGCTGGGTTTGGGGATCCCACTGATAATAGTCGAGCAGGGAGAAATAGGTTTCTATCACATCGCGCGGCGCGGCGCTCTTGATGCCGCTCACCACATTCATAATGGAGAGAACCTTGTCAAGCGGCAAGCCGTCCCGCTCCAGGGCGCCGCTCAAACGTGGGAAAAGCAGCTCGTGGTCCGCCAGGTGATTAACAGCGTCCGCGCTCAAATTGCGATCATCGCCGTCAATCACGTAGCGGAACAGAATATCAAGTGCTTCATCGCTCATCTGGTGGCTTGCCTGTGTCGCCAGCAGACGAATGAGCGCCGGCGCGCGATACTCGGCTGGCAGATCAGCTCTCCTTTCCGAGTCGGCGAGAGCCAATAGTTTCCTGGTCGACGCCACGGTAACCAACAATTCGTCGGATGAATTGATGCCATTGTAGAGCGCGAGCAAGAAAAACTCCGCCTTCTCATCAATCAAGGCATCCAGAGTTTCCGACGAAGCGTTCAGTAACGCGGCGCGGACGTTGGTATCTAACGCCGCAACAAGGGCAGCGTCGTTATAGAGGTCATCGACGATTTCCGGTACGCGCCTGGCCGCAATGAGGATCAGCTGTATGCCCAATTCGCCATCATCATAGGCGCGTTTCGCGGCAGCGAGAATGCTGTCGCGCAGAATCTCCTGAAGCTGATACGCCAGCGGTTCATGGGCGATCAATTCTAGCCAGCCAGCTACTGTTCCCACATCTCCGTCCTGGATGGCAACTTCTAGCGAGTTTTGCGCCGCCCTGTGCAATCGCGGAAGCCAACGCTCGTCCATGCCGAGGTGAATGAGGCGATTGCGAATGAAGACGTAGACGGCATCGGGCTGGTCATCCAGCATATCGTCAAATAGACCGGAAAGCGCCGCCTCCAATTCAGCGTCTCGCTCCAGTTCTTCCGCCACCCAGCGCCCGGCGGCCGCATCGCGATTATTGAGCGCATTTTGCAGCAGTTTCTCGATGTAACTTTGACGTAGATTCTTGCTCGGCGATTCGGAGCCTTCCAGGACGCCTATCATAATTTCAGTCGAGACGTCGGCTCCGGTCTGCACATTATGGTCTATCCAGAATCTTTCAGAAAGTTGGCGAAGTCCGTTCGTAAACTTGCCGGACTCTATAACCGGCAGATCTTTCGCTGCCATTTGTTGAATATCGGAAGCCAGTGCAGGAACATCCCCGCTCCAAAGAAGCCGCAGGACATCCAGGAATGGATGTTCCAAGACTCCATTAATGATCGCGGGATCACGCCAATCAAAGATCAAGGCGGCGTCGTCTTCAAAGTCATCAACGAAAGCGAGTTGCGGCTTGCGCTGGCATATGAGCGGCACGTAGCTGGCGAAAGTGATGCGCGATGCGAGCTTGCCGGGGACAAGCGATTGAATACCGGAAATGAAGGCCAAGCGCAGGCTGAAGTCTGGCGGAAAACCGCGTATCATCAGCGACCGCTCGTCCATTACCGCGCCCAGCAAAGTCAGCAGGTGTTCAAAGCCGTCTTCGGGCAATTGATCGAGGATTCCCAGCAGAAGCGCGGCGCGCGTTTCGGTATCGTTGGCGGTGAAAGTTGGCGTCTGTGGCAGTGGAAGTGGGACGTTAATGTCGCGCGACGCTTCCGGTAAAAGAGCCAGCCAAGTCTCGAACTGATCAGCCGATTCAGGCAAGGCGTCAGCAGGAATGAATACGTAATAATCGTTGAAAGATCCAGGCTGATTGCTGGACGGCTGGACCGTCACCAGCAGCAGTTGCGGTCCATCATACTCGATGACAGCCAGCGACGGCTGGCAGGAGCCATTGTCATCAGCCATCGCATCCAGGTCAACGAGACGGGTATAGAAGGCCGGATCAAGCGACGGGAGCGCGCCATTGAACAGAAGTAGTTTGCGCTGCTTTTCGCCTTGCTCATCTTGCTCGTGACCAAGTATCACGTATTCGAGGGCGGATGTCACGCTGGCAGCCTTTTCTCGACTTCGCCATTGACTTGCTGCGTCATTGTGTCAAATTGTGTGCGATCTTGCAAGCGTTCGCACAATGATGGTATTAGGAATGAGAGAGCCTTGACCAGGGTGGCCGACTAAGAAAGTTGTCGTCGCTCATGGCATTGCGAGGATGTTATTATGGCGGCCGTTTAATTCTGCCGAGGTGCTATAATTCGCCAGTAAGACCCGCAAATTACGGGGGTGGCCGATGAGGAACATTTTAGGGATAAGCATTTTGCTGTTTTGTTTGCTTTGCGCTGTGCCTTCGCTGGCGCAAGGGGCGCCGACGCAGATTGATGCCGCATTGCTCGATCTGAGCGCACGGCTTGGTCATACGGTTGGCATTGGCAACCTCTCGAATTGGCGTTGGGAACAGACTAACTTTGCCGATTCCGCGTTGGGCTGTCCATCAGTTAGTGGCAGTGGCGGTGCGGTTCTTGGCTACAAATTCGAATTGACATACGACGCGGTTTCTTACGATTATCGCGTTTCGGTGGATAGCGCCACTGTCGTATATTGTGGCAAGCTAGACCCTAACACGCCGTCATCGGCGCCGGAGTCGCAATACTCCAATCGGCTCTGTGACGAGACAACGAGCGACGGACCGTATATGCGGTCGGCAATCATCTACGGCATAGAGGCAGAGGTGGTGCAAGGCTTCTTGAACCTGCGCGGTCAACCGTCAGCAGCAGGGCAAGTGCTGCTGCTGATACCTGCCGGTTTGCCCTTTGAAGTTACCGCAGGTCCTGACTGCGCAGAAGGCTATGTTTGGTGGCTTGTCAATGCAAATGGGCAGATTGGATATGTCGCCGAAGCCGGCTCTGGCACAACCTTCGTCCAGCCCAAGCGACCAGTGCCGTTGCCGAGCCGCGAGGTTCTCAATAGCAGTTTGGTGACTTGGCTGCAAGAACTTTCGCGGGTTGAGGGCAACTTCCTGCCGCAACACGCTTGGTCTTCCGATAGCGTTTATGTTGCCTTGCCCGGCGCGGCCGGATCGGACAGTATTTGGCTCTACGACCTGCGAGATCAGCATTTGAAGCCCCAGATGCTTGACCACGATGGCGGCATCTCGGCAATTGCATTTCGCCCCAGTCGTACGCAGATCTTGTTTGGCAGCGAAGCGGGCTCGCTTCATCTATGGCAATTTGAGGGCGGCGCCGAACTTAGCAAGCGCGAATTATTGTTCTTGAATGCCCACGGTGGCGCGGTATCAGCTGTCAGCTTCAGCGGCGATGTAGACGGTATGGCTAGCGCCGGTCCGGTCGCGTACACGCATGCCCAGGCGAATAGAGATTTTGCAGCCATTGTCTGGGATTTGCCCACGGTCGCCCAGCAAGCCGTGCTTTCCGGTCATCAAGCTTTGATCCGCGCAATTGCTTTCAACCCCGACGGGACGATCGTCGTCACCGGCGCCGATGACGGGACGCTCAGGTTCTGGGATGCCAGCAGCGGCGCCAGCTTGAGTTCGCTTGATTTGAATGCGGCCGTGGTTGCGCTGGATTGGAGCAGCGATGGCAGTCAAATCGCAGTCGCCTTGGCACGAGCCGCCGATAGTCTGCAGATTATTGATGGTGTGGCGATGACGCCCGTTGGCAGTTATCAGCTTCCGACCGCCGGTGTAACATCGCTTGACTTTAATCCAGATAGCACACTGCTGGTCGCGGGAGCGGCCGAAGGTATCATATCGGTATGGGATACGGAGACGCGGCAATTACTGGCGACCCGCGAAACTGACGGCGGCGTCCGCGCGGTTAGCTTCAGCCCAGATGGCTCGCTTATCGCTGTCAACACTGATAAGCATGCGCTGACATTCTACGGTGTGCCGCTGGGCTCAGGTTAGATACGGGACCGGACGCCTGTTCACTGCAGCCAATCGGGTTCGAGTAGGTCGGTCAAGGCGCTGATTCTTCCGCTAGGCAGCTCGATTTTGTACAGATTCCAATTCCCGCCTCGATATGACTCAAAGACGATCGTCCCGCCATCGGGAGACCAAGCTGGTTGCATTTGGCAGAATCCAAATCGTGAATGATGAGGCCGAAGCTACAGCGGCGCTACAAATGCTCTTGGATAAGTACGCGCCGCATCTTCGTGCCGGGCGTGATTATCGCCCGCCGGTGCCGGAGGATTTGCGCCGAACTCCAGTATTTCGTGATAACATCGAGTCCCGGTCGGGGACGAAGAAGGAGGTTGCTGAGGATTTTGCAGGGGCATTCGTCTACCAAGACAAGCCGATTCTGTGCTCAAATCAGCCGTGAGCAATGTCAGGTTAGTTTGCGTGATTATTAATACGTTATTGCCTTCGCGTCTTATTGCGCGACGGCATGGATTCATCACAATTCGGAAGCAGACGAATGAATAGTGAGCGTTCTAGACGGACCCGTGTATTGCGCTTGTATCATTGAGACTACACAATGTCTTACAAGTATTGATGCTTGCAATTGACGCTGATGCGCCAGATGGTGTTTTATAGCGACACATGAGCGCCCACGCCCCTACCGCTAAACAGAATCGGGTACACTTATGTGTTATGCTGTCATGAAATTACATAACTTTTCTACTGTCGAGTACGGGGGAAAATATGGAAATATTAGAATTGGCTGGCAAGTCGGTAAAATCATATGAAGTAGAGGACCTTTTGGGACAGGGCGGCTACGGTGTTGTATACCGCGCCCGACAGAGCGCCGTCATGCGCGAAGTGGCGATAAAAGTCATCCTTCCAAAATATGCTAACTCGCCCGAATTCATTCGAAGATTTGAGAGTGAAGCGCAGGTAGTCGCTCGCTTGGAACATCCGCATATCGTGCCCTTATATGATTACTGGCGCGAGCCGGACAGCGCGTATTTGGTGATGCGTTATCTACGCGGTGGCAGCCTGCGCGACATTATTAACAATCAGGGTAAGCTGCCTTCTGACGTGGCGGGCAAAGTGCTAGAGCAAGTAGGCGCCGCGTTGACCTTTGCTCACCGAAACGGCGTCGTTCATCGCGATGTTAAAGCCGACAATATCCTGATGGACGATGACGGCAACGCCTACCTGAGCGACTTTGGTATCGCCAAGGAAGTCGGCGCCGATGCTGGTAGCCAGGGCACGATCGAGGGTACGCCGGCATACTTGGCGCCCGAACAGATCCGTGGCGGCGAGGTGGGACCCCAGAGCGATGTCTATGCTTTCGGAATCATGTTATATGAGATGCTCTCGGGCAAACGCCCCTTTGCTGAATTGACGCTGGCTACTTTGGTTTACAAGCACCTCAACGAACCCTTGCCGATGATTGATCACGACGAGCTCAACTTGCCGCCGGCGTTCAATGCGATTATTCAACGTGCGACTGCGAAAGACCCGGAAGAACGGTATCCAGACGCGTGGACGCTGGTACAGGAATTCCAGAAAACACTTCGTCAGGGCTCGGCCACCGTGGAGCTTGAGCTGGAAGAGCTGGATTTTGCCGAGTTCGAACTGCTCGAAACCAAGAACCCTTACAAGGGCTTGCGTGCCTTTCAGCAAGCTGACGCGGCTGATTTCTTCGGGCGTACCGCTATGATCCAACGTGTGCTTGATCGCTTGCAAGAGCCGGTGGTGGAAAACAACTTCTTGGCGGTGATTGGTCCAAGCGGCAGTGGCAAGTCGAGCCTGGTCAAAGCTGGCGTCTTGCCTGCGCTGCGCAGTGGCAGGATTCCGGGCTCGGACAATTGGTTCTATGCCGAAATGGTACCGGGCGAGGTTCCGTTAGAAGAAATGGCGTCGGCGCTATTGAGCGTTTCATCTTCACCGCTGCCTGGCGTAGTCGATACCTTGCGCGAGCATGTCGATGGATTGGCCATAGGTGTTTACGAGGCGCTGCCATCCAAAGAAAACAAGTTGCTCTTGATGATCGACCAGTTTGAGGAGTTGTTTACGCGGGTGGAGCTTGAAAGCGACCGGCAGCAATTCCTTGATCTGATTCTTAACGCGGTCAACGCAGAGGACAGCCCCGTCATTATCATCGCCACATTGCGCGCAGACTTTTATGATCGTCCGCTGCTTTATCAAGGCTTCGGTGAGTTGATCCGGGCGCGAACGGAATTGGTGTTGCCGCTAAACGATGAAGAACTGGCGGAGACGATAAGGGGTCCCGCATATCGCGTGGGCGCCGTATTGGAAGAAGGTCTGATAGAGACGATCACAGAAGATGTTAGAGAACAGCCTGGCGCACTACCGCTGTTGCAATACGCTTTAACGGAATTGTTTGAAAGGCGAGAGGGCGCGTTGCTGACCAGCGCCGCCTACCAGGACATTGGCGGTACCTTGGGCGCTTTGGCGAAGCGGGCGGAAGAAGTCTACCGTCGCTTCAATGAGGCGGGCCAAAATATGGCGCGGCAAATGTTTTTGCGGCTGGTCACCCTGGGCGAGGGACAGGAGGATACACGCCGGCGTATCTTGCAGTCCGAACTGCTGACCTTGGGCGACCGCGAGGTGGTCGAAGATGTCATCGACCGCTTCGGGCGCTATCGGCTGCTTACCTTTGATCGTGATGAAGGCACACGCAGCTCAACAATTGAGGTGGCGCACGAAGCGCTGATTCGCCGCTGGGAACGCCTGCGGGAATGGCTTACCGAGAGCCGCAATGACGTACGCCTGGAACGCGAATTGCTCCACGCGGCGACTGATTGGGCGGCGTCCGACCAAGACCCGAGCTATCTTTTGCAGGGCAATCGTCTGCTGGCATTTGAAGAATGGGCGGAGAGCACTTCGCTTCGTCTCAATGCACTGGAATTGGAATACATGTCTGCCAGCCTTGCGGCGCGGGATGAACGCGACGCCATTGAAAGGGCACGGCAGGAACGCGAGCGCCAGCTCGAAATGCAGAAAGCCCGCAATATGCGTATCGCCGCGGGCATCTTCGCGGTAGCCGCGGTCGTCGCCATCATCTTGAGTCTTGTCGCCTTCGACCAATCGAACAAAGCAAATGAACAGAGGGAAATCGCCGATACGCAACGGGTGGTTGCCGAAACGGAACGCGAGCGCGCCGATGAGCAGCGGGTAATCGCGGTCGAAGCCATGGAAGTCGCCGAAAGCAACGAGCGCAAGAATCTTAGCTTGTCGCTGGCCGCCAACGCCCGGACTGCGCTAAGCGAGCATGACCCGGCGCTGGCTTTGCCGGTGGCGATTGAGGCGCGCCATGTCTTCGAGCCGCCGGAAGCCGAAGTGCTGCGCATTCTTGGCCGGGCCGCCTTTTCACCGGGTCCGCGCTACCGCTTTACCAATTCGCCGCGCTCCATCCTTGGGGTAGACATCTCGGCCGATGGCGCGATGAGCGCTTACGCCGGCTCGGAAGGCGTAATCTATCTTGTCAACGCCAACTCGGGACAGGGTGTTCGGTCCATATCGACAGGTAGTCCGATCAGCGCGGTTGCTTTTAGCCCGGATGGCGGACGAATTGCCGCCGCCCTTTCGGATAATTCTGTGGGCGTATGGGATGTTGCCGATGGCGAAGAGCTGCACCGCCTCAGCGGTCACGAAATGGTCGTTAGCGATGTCGAGTTTAGCGCGGATGGCAAAACGCTGGCATCGTCCAGCGCTGATACTACCGTGCGGCTTTGGGACGCCGCGACCGGCCAATTGATCCACACCTTGCAAGCGCACATCGATTATGTCATCAAGCTCAGCTTCAGTCCTGACGGCACGCGGCTTGCAAGCGCATCCTCCGCGATCGGCGTGCCGACCAGCGACCGCACAGCGGAACACAATACTGTGCAAGTTTGGGATGTCGCAAGTGGCGAAAACATCTTGACGATTCCGCCCGAGGGACCGGGCTACTACCGTGATGTCGAGTTCAGCCCGGACGGCCTGACGGTCGCGGCCTCCACTTGGAGCTCGGCGCTGGGCGGCAATGTACGCATCTTCGATGCCCAAACCGGTGAGCAGGTGCAGCGTATCTATGCCCATCGCGAAAACATACCCAATATCGAGTTCTCGCCCGATGGTCAATTGCTGGCCACCGCTTCAACCGATGCGTCCGTCAAGTTTTGGAACATTGAAAGAGCTGTGTTGGTCGCTAGTTATGTGGAATTTGCGGAGGCTATCCAGGATATCGAGTACTCACCTGCTGGTGATTACATGATGATCGCGCTTGGAAGCGAGAACCACTTCCCGGATGGCAGCGACAATCCGGCGGCCAATTCGGCCATTCTCTGGGATTTGCGCAATGGCGCTCAATCGCGTACCTATACCGGGCACACCGACTGGAGCTGGACTACAGATATCAGCCCGGACGGGACCTTGATCGCGTCGGGTTCGGGACCACTAAGATTCCCGTCGTCTCCTGCTGATCTTGACGCCACCGTACGCGTTTGGGACGCGGAGACGGGCGAGCAGCTTGTCGTCCTAGAGGGTCATGAGAATACCGTTGACTCGGTGAAATTCCTGCCGGACTCGCAGCAGCTGCTCTCTTCGAGTTGGGACGGCACGATCCGCCGCTGGGATTTGAACGAAGGTATCCAAGTCCAAATCTATGAAGTGCCAGATGCCACTGTATACATGATCGACCTTTTGCCGAATGGTACACAATTCGTCTCGGCGTCCAGCGATTCGATCATCAGATTGTGGGACATCGAGACCGGCGAAGTGCTGCGCGAATTCCGCGGCCACACAGCCGATGTTAACGGCGTGCACGTCAGCGCCGATGGCTCGCGAATGGCTAGCGCCGGCGGCAGTTTCGGCGGCGAAGATCTTACAGTGCGCCTTTGGGATGTCGAGAGTGGTGAACTGCTGCGAACCTTCGAAGGGCACACCGCGCTAGTCAACTACGCCAAGCTGTCGCCCAATATGAAGTTCATCGTCAGCACGTCCTGGGATAAATCGGTGCGCATGTGGGATATCGAGAGTGGCGAAGAGATACGCCAGTTCGTCGGCCATGCTGGCAATACGTTCGGCATCGCGATTACCGCCGATAGCGGTACGCTCCTGACTACCTCATCGGATACGACCGTGCGCATGTGGGATATCGCTTCCGGCGAAGAACTAAACCGGTTTGAAGATCACACAGACTGGATTCAGGAAGTTGTCTTCAGTCTGGACGAATCATTCGCTGTTTCGGCTGGGCAAGATAACACCGTGCGCCGCTGGCGCATCAAGCGGACAGCCGATGAGGTCATCGAGTGGGCGCGAAGCAACCGCTACATCCGTGAACTTACGTGCGCTGAAAGGCAATCTTATCGCCTCGAGTGCGACGGCTGATACCGATTCACTTTATAATGGTGGTGTGCAATTGTGTAGCGTGCGACAGGGAATGCCGCCACCATGCCAGAGGAAAACATCAACGATCAACCGATAAAGGACGAGCCTGAACCCTCGGCGTCCGCTGTATTCGTCGAGATGATGCGGCAAGCAGCGGCCAAAGCGGTTCCGCTGAAGTCGAATTCTGATATCGTCGACGATGGCTCCGCTATTATGGATTCGTCCTCAGTTGATCCGGATTCCGCGTTAGCTGCTGGGCAAGAAATCAGCTTGGAACCGCATGCGGAGCCCCATCGTGTGCAGCGTGTGCGGCGACGGGTGTTATTGCGGCGACCGCAGCCCTCAAGCATGGTGAGTGGTTTCTTTGGCACGATTTTCGTAGTTGTGATCAGCACCGCTTTGGTAGCTACATTGTTGATGTTTTTCGTGAACCCGGAATTCGTGAACCCGGCGGTGGTGCAGGGTTTACAACTTGACAGCCAAGAGATCATAGCGGGTGTTGCGGCTGGTCGACCGACACCAGTGCAGACACCGCACTGGCTACAGCGCATCGGCATCATATCCGGGCATCGCGGCCGAAGTGATACTGGGGCACGTGATCCCGGCGCCGTCTGTGAAGACGAATATGGCAATTCTATTCTTGAAGAATCGGACATAAACTTCGCCGTGGCGACGCGTGTGGTGGCCAACCTTGAAGCGATGAATTATGCGGCGGAACTACTCGACGAGTTTGATCCGCGGCTGAATAATTATCGGGCTAATGCCCTTGTCTCGATCCACGCCAATACCTGCTACGACTTTGGGGAATATGTTTCGGGCTACATTGCCGCCATATCCGAAGCCAAGCCAGAATTCGGTGCGGACGCCTTTCTGCGCGAGTGCATTGCCCAGAATTTCGGCGCTTACGTGCCGCTGGAGCGGAGTTACAATTTGACCGAAGACATGACCGACAACCACACCTGGCGCAAGATCCATCCACTGACGCCGGGGATGATCCTGGAAATGGGATATATGCTGGCTGACAGAGCAGTCCTTACCGAGGATCCGGATCTGCTGGCGCGGGCGCTTACCGACGGCATTCTTTGCTTTATGGAGAACGTAGGCAAGCCATCGAGTCAGTTGCAAGCCGGACGCAGCGCCCCCGGCTACCTGATCCCGCTAATTGCAACACCGACCCCCGTTTTCGGTCGCTAGAAGGCGGTGTCTGACGGCTTTTACGGCTGAGCAGACGGTGGTATTTGACTTGGATTCTGCGTCCTCGCCTGTTATAATCGTACTGAACTGAAGAGGAATGGAGAAGTCGCATAGAGGCCTAGTGCGTCCGCTTGGAAAGCGGATACGGGAAACCGTACGTGGGTTCGAATCCCACCTTCTCCGATCTCGGGAGCCCGCTTGGCGGGCTTTTTTCTTAGCTCAATTCATGACCAGAAAGTGGCGAGGAGAATCAACTTGGCGACGAAGAAGCTGATTACGCTGCGCGTTAACGGAGAGATGCATCAGCTTGAACTCGATCCCGATACGCCTCTGCTCTATGTTCTGCGAAATGATCTGGGACTAAAGGGAGCGAAATATGGATGTGGCACGGAGCTTTGCGGCGCCTGCAAAGTCTTGATAGACGGCTCCGATGCGCCCAGCTGCCAACTGCCTGTCGAGCATGTCGCTGACCTTGAGATTGCGACCCTTGAAGGTCTAAGCGATGGAGACGACCTTCATCCGCTGCAAGAGACTTTCTTGGAGGAGCGGGCGGCGCAATGTGGCTTCTGCACAGCGGGTATGATCATCGCGGCGCAAGGAATTCTAAATCGAGTCCGTTACCCGGCAGACGACGACATCCGCGCGGCGCTTTCGAATAACCTTTGTCGCTGCGGCGTTTACGATCGCGTGCGACGGGCGATCAAGCTGCGCATTGGCAGGCTTGAGCCACCTATATATGAGATCATCGAGGGTGCGCCGATTGTTGGCTTAGAGGTCGGAGCTGCGGCCTCTTCGTCGCTGGAGGGCCATCCTCAGATTGACGACTGGATTCAGCTCAACGACGACCGCTCTGTTACCGTTTTCAGCGGAAAAGTGGAATTGGGGCAGGGCATAGCGACCGCGCTCGCTCAGATTGCTGCTGAGGAACTGGATGTGGCTCTGGAGCGGATTCGCTTGGTGACTGCTGATACGCAACGTACGCCGGATGAAGGCGGTACGACCGGGAGCCGCTCGCTGGAGACAAGTGGCGTCGCCATTCGTTTGGCGGCTGCCGCGGCGCGCGATCATTTGCTTTCGCTCGCATTCGAACAGTTGGAATCGCTGACTCCCGCGCGCGATCTGCGAGTGGTTGACGGCGCCATCACCGATGAGCGTAGCGGACGCAGCACGGATTACTGGGAGTTGCTCGGGGGCAAACGCTTCAATCGGCTGATAAGCCCGAAAGTGTCGCTTAAGGCGCCGGCCTCGTACAAGGTGGTCGGGAGCTCGGAGAAGCGCCTAGATCTATTGAGCAAGGTCTGCGGCGGTAACAGTTACGTGCACGATATGGCGCTGCCCGGCATGCTGCACGCGCGCGTGGTTCGACCGCCGGGCTATCATGCCCGTCTGGAAGATTTCAATAGCGAAGCCATCTTGCAACTGCCCGGCGTGGTAGATGTAGTTCAAGACGGGCAATTCATCGCGGTCATCGCCGAGCGCGAAGAGCAGGCGATCTGGGCGGCGGAGGCGGCGAGAAAGCACACGAGTTGGATTTACAGTTCGGATTTGCCGCCTGCGGAGAACACCTACAATGACTTGCTGAGCAAGCCGACGCAGTCGCATCTGATCATTGATGGCGCTGTCTGCAATGATTCGATCCCGCCGCTGCAAGCGCCGTCAAGTGCCGGGCTTACGCTACGGGCGACGTATCGGCGGCCCTTTCAGATGCACGCTTCGCTGGGACCCTCTGCGGCTGTGGCGCTTTGGGAGGCAGGACGGCTGACGGTTTGGTCACATACTCAGGCGGCGTTCGTGCTGCGGGGCGCATTGTCGCAAGTGCTCGGACTCGACGAGGTGCAGATTCGCGTCGTGCATAAGGAAGGCGCTGGCTGTTATGGGCATAACGGCGCCGACGATGTTGCTCTCGACGCGGCGTTGGTGGCGCGGGCATCGCCGGGAGTACCCATCTCGTTGAAATGGACGCGCTGGGACGAACACGCGTGGGAGCCCTACGGCTCGGCGATGGTGCTGCAGACACAGGCGAGCTTGTCTGCAGATGGTGAGATAATCGACTGGAATCACGATGTCTGGAGCTACGCGCACTCGACGCGTCCGGCGCTTGGTTTAGAGACTTCGGGCCTGCTGGCGGCGGGGCATTTGGCGCAGCCCTTCGCGCCACAGCAGCCGAAGCCCATGGGTGGCTATCACTCCGGCGCGCATCGCAATGCCGATCCGATCTATGTTTTCCTGCGGAAACGGGTGGTGCGTCACGCGGTCGCCGATAGCCCGCTGCGCGTGTCGGCGCTGCGCAGCCTGGGCGCGTTCGCGAATGTCTTCGCGATAGAATCTTTCATGGACGAACTGGCGCTCGCTGCGGCAGCCGATCGGCTCGAATTCCGTCTGCGTCACCTGCAGGATGAGCGTGCCCGCGCAGTTCTGATGGCGGCCGCTGAAAGGGCCGATTGGGATTCCCGTGAGGTTGCCAAAGCCGATGGCGAAGGCTGGGGTATAGCGCAGGCGCAGTACAAGAACATTCAGTGCTATTGCGCTGTTATCGTCAAACTGCATGTCGATCGACAGAGCGGCGCGATCGAGATTGAGCGCGTCATCATTGCGGCTGACGCCGGGCAAGTGGTCAATCCTGATGGGTTGAGCAATCAGTTGGAAGGCGGATTCGTGCAGGCGGCGAGCTGGACGCTGTACGAAGAAGTGAAGTTTGACCGGCGTGGCATCACAAGTGTCGATTGGGAGAGTTACCCGATTTTGCCCTTCGCTGCGGCGCCTAAGATCGAAACAGTGATTGTCAATCGCCCGAGGATGCCTTTCCTGGGCGCGGGGGAAGCGGCGCAGAATCCGACGCCGGCCGCCATTGCCAACGCCATATACGACGCTGTGGGTCTGCGTCTGCGGGACATCCCGTTCACAGCTGACAAGGTCAAAGCGGCGCTTCCCAACTGATGCTTAACGCAGATTGTAGGGGCGACGCTTGGGTCGCCCACATGATGTTACCGCTCCAAACGAATCACTGTGACGTGCTCATTCGGCGCCGCAGCCGGTCCCAGAATGACCGTACTGTCGCCAACGCAGTTTACCGCGAGTGGACCATCCAACGCTGAATCCAGCCATGCCGCCGATTTGACATCCAGTTCAGGCAGAACGCAGCGGCCGTCGGCGGGCCAGTCAAATACGTGCAAATAAATGGTGTCGTTCTTTTGCGTCGTTCGCCAGCGTCGTTCGCCCTGAATGGGACCCGGCATCGTACCGTAGACCGACTCGCCGTGCACATCCAGCCAAGCGCCCATCGCTTGCAAGCGCTCAACGCTCGGCTCGGGGATGGCGCCTTCGGCATCAGGACCGATATTCAACAGATAATTGCCGCCCTTGCTGACGATATCCACCAGATTGCGGATCAACTGCGTCGACGACTTCCAGTTGTGATCATGGGTTTTGAAGCCCCAGGTATCATTGATGGTGGCGGGCGTCTCCCAGTCGATTTCAGCTTGCAGCTCCGGCGGGATGGCGTTGTCTTGCGCGGTGGCGTAGTCGCCCAGCTTATTACCCAGCCGGCCGCAAACCAGGCAATCCGGCTGCAATTCATGCACCAGATCGAGTAATTCGCGGCTTTGCTGGCGCGAGATAATCTTCGGTGTGTCGAACCAGATGATGGCGATGGGACCGTAGTTCGTCAGGATTTCGCGCACCTGTGGCTTGACGTAATTCTCGACATAGTCAGCGAAGTCTTGCTCGTCCTCGTTGAAGTCCCAAGTGTTGCCGTAGCCATTGGGATGATGCCAGTCCTGCGTTTGTGAGTAGTACAAGCCCAGCTTGATGCCCTCGCGCGCGCAGGCATCTGCCAGATCTTTGAGTATGTCTCCGCCATAAGGACTGCCATCGACAATGTTGTAGTCAGTTTCCGCGCTGCCGTACATGCAGAAGCCGTCATGGTGCTTCGAGGTCAGGACAATGTACTTCTGACCGGCCTGCTTGGCCAGCTTGACGATTTGATCAGCATCGTATTTGACCGGATCGAATTGTAGCGCCAGCTTCTCATATTCAGTGATCGGGATTTCGGCGCGCAGCATGATCCATTCGCCGATGCCGGGAATGTGCTCGCCCTGCCAGACGCCGGCCGGGATGCTATAGACGCCCCAGTGGATGAACATGCCGAATTTGTCTGCGCGCCACCAATCGAGCCGTGGGTCTTGATTGGCGCCGGGTCGCTGACCGCGTTCGGGTTTGAAATACTCTACTTGTGTCATTTTCTCACGCTTCCCCAATTGGATTTGATTAACTCTTCAATTCAATTGCGTAGCCACAGACATAATCGCAAGGTGGCTGTGCCGGTGCCGACAGTCGCAAGCCGGTCTCGTCTTGCGTCCAACTGATTGCCTTATCCGAGCCCAACATGCGCACGGAGGCGACATCGGCTGTGCCCAGAGCCTTGATCAGCGCTTTCCCTTGCGGATAGGCCAGAAGGAAGGCATAGATTGTGTTTCCTTTCTGCGTGAAGCGGATATCTGCCGGGGTGAAGGCGGCGCGCGAGGTATCGGTGAATGCGCCTTCCGGAACCGGCGTTGGACCCTCGCCGAAAACAATCCAGGGACGTGTCTCGTAAATCCCTTCACCGTTGACCGCCAGCCAGCGACCGATCTCGCGCAGCATCTGCTGCTCGACTTCGGGGATGGTGCCATCAGCCCGCGGGCCCACATTCAGCAGCAGCGCTCCGTTCTTGCTAGCGATATCCACCAAGTCAGCGATGATATCTCCGGCCGTTTTGTAATCGTGATCGCTGATATAGCCCCAGGAATTCTTGGAGACCGATGTATCGTTCTGCCAGAAGAACTTGCGCACATCGCTGAGTTGGCCGCGCTCAATATCGAATACGGCAACACCCTCTGGATAAGAGTCGTATTTGTGGTTGATCGCCACGCCTACCCCCCATTCCTCGCCGCGGTTGTAATAGTGGGCGGCGAAGCGCTGTAGGTAAGGCTCAAAGACTATTTGCTCGATCCACCAGTCGAACCAAACGACCTGCGGCTTATACTTGTCCACCAGCTCACAGCAGCGCGCCAGCCAATCTTCGAGGAATTTGGCATCCGGGCGCGGTGTCCAGTCCTTGTGTTTCCATTCTTCGCGATTGGAATGATCTTTGGAAGCCACGACCGCGGGACCGTACAAGCCGTCGTTTGCTGGATCCTGCACGTCAGAGGGGAAAAGGCGACCACCATCAAAGAACCACCAATGCTCGGCGCGATGGGAGGACACGGCGAATACCATATCCCGCTCGCGCACTGCCTCCGCCAATTCGCCGACGACATCGCGCTTGGGTCCCATCTTGGCTGCTGACCAATCGGTCAGGTCGCTGTCGTACATGGGGAAGCCATCGTGATGCTCAGCCACCGGCATGACGAACCTGGCGCCGGCGTCCTTGAAGAGCTGCGCCCATTCCGCCGCATCGAACTTCTCCGCCTTGAACATGGGAATGAAGTCTTTGTAGCCGAATTCGGTATGGTCTCCCCAGGTCTCGCGGTGATGTTCGAATGCGGGGTCGTCTTGCAAGTACATGCGCCGCGGATACCACTCATTGCGGAATGCGGGTACGCAGTACGGTCCCCAATGGATAAAGATGCCGAATTTGGCGTCCATATACCATTCGGGGATTTCGTACTGGCTCAGTGATTCCCAGGTTGGTTCATACTTGCCCCTAGCTTCGGTCATATTGTTTCTCCATATCTTTCAACTTTAATTTGTCTCTGCTGAAAGGTTTGCCTCGCAAGTACGCATGAAATATACTTGTGCGCGTGTCAGTTGCGTTTACTTGAATATATTCGTAAAAGTCTAGTGTACCTGGCGACGCCCGTCAAGATAATTGGCGAGCTAGGTAAATGTATACGGTCCTGGATAAGTTGCCAATTCAGTGTACTCCAAAGGTTGTTACGTCCATAAAGGGTATGAAATACACGTGAACAGACAACGCGTTTTCATCTGGATCCCCTTGCTGGTCTGTACAATTATCGCCTTGGCCTATTTGTGGCTGCCGCCCGAAACCAGCGTTTTGGCTGCTGATGATACTCCCCGGGATGGAGTAGACATAGCTGAACTTTATCGCCGAGCCAGCCCATCGGTCGTGTCTATAAAAGTCGAAATAGGGCGGTTTGACGTCGCCAGTGGAGCGGGATTTGTCGTCGACAATAACGGATATATTGTCACTAATACCCATGTGGTTGAAGACGCCTTAAATATACTTATCGTTTTCCACGATGGAGCGGAAGCCCCGGCTGAGTTGGTAGGCATTGATACACTTGTGGACATCGCCGTTATCAAAGTCGATGTTGACCCTAATCGTCTCGAACCAGTAGCTTATGGCAACTCTGACGACCTTGCTGTTGGGCAGTCGGTTCTGGCGATAGGCAATCCCTTTGGGCTGGAGGGGACCTTGACCACCGGAATCATTAGTGGGCTAAATCGCAGTATTACTTTCGCGGATGGTTCGACGATGGACGCCGCAATACAGACGGATGCTGCGCTGGGTCGTGGCAATAGCGGTGGTCCGCTGATCAATCAGGCTGGGGAGGTCATAGGCGTCAACACTGCCGGCTACACCGGCCTGTCAGGGAGTAGCAATTTCGGCTTTGCAATCCCGTCGAATTTGGCGCGGCGCATATCCGAGAACATGATAGCTCAGAGGGTGGAGCGTAGTCATATGACGCCACTGCTGAGGCTGAATCAGACTGAAGTGGCGGAACTACTGGCGACGCCGCGGCCATGGCCAACGCTGCCGCCAACCTGGATGGCTGTCCCGACTTTGCCGCCCGCCGTCACTCCGACGGACATACCGTCGCCAACCGCTACGCCGCCGCCAACCCCAGTGCCTGAAGGTTACGTGGAAGCCACCAACCCCAATGAGGAGGTTGTCGCCGCCCTGCTGGAGTTGCTGCCGAAATCGCTGCCAGCGGGCGAAGAGGAATGGAAGTGGGATTACTCGCGCGGGGATGACGGCATCGGCAGAGTCCGTGGCGTCCGTGGCACCGCCGTCGCCACCAGAGCTTACTACCGGATGCAAGAGGGCGGCTTGATGAATCTCGATTTCGCCGTCTTTGATACCGCCGAAGAGGCGAAAGCCAATTACGACCGCATCTTTGGCATCCGCTCCGTACTGGAAAACGGCAAGCCCAACGAAGACTTTCCGCAGCCGAATATCTTCGGCGCCGGCTTATACAGCTCGGTGTCCATCTTCCAGATCGATAACTACTTCATAGAAGTGTTCGTCGAGCTCTTCACGCGCGGCAGTCCGCTGGTTCCGCTTTCGGGCCAAACTATCCGCTTCTTTGAGAACAATCGCGAGGCATTCGAAGCGGCCGTCATGCCGCCACTGCGGGAACTCTGCCGTGCTGTGGTATTGAATCTGAATTCCATCACCGTACGCGCGAGACCAACGACCAGAACCGGCACACCCATCGTGGGCTACCTGCCAACCGGAACCGTCGTTTCGATCTTGAAGCAAGAGCGTGAAGAACGGAATCCCGTGGGGGGAATCTGGTATTTCATCAATGTCGAAGTGGACGAAGGCGCGATTTCGGGCTGGATTCGGAACGACACGGTAGTACCCGATCGCGCAAGGCCCTGCCCCCCATTCCCCTAGCCGCGAGCCTATGGACACCAAATGATTGAATTGAGATACCGGGAGTAGGGCAATGGAGCAGGTCGCATTTGGTAACACAGGCTTGAAGACACCGCCGGTCGTCTTTGGCTCAACGGCGCTCGGCAATCTCTTCCGAATCTTCAGCTACGAATCCAAGCTGGCGACGATGCGCGCTATCTTCGAGCATCTGCCCAAACCCGTCGTCATTGACTCGGCGGGCAAATATGGCGCCGGCTTGGCGCTTGAGGTGATGGGCGACTGCCTGCGCGAACTCGGCATTGCCGACGACGACGTCATCATCAGCAACAAGCTCGCCTGGCTGCGCACCCCACTAACCGCGCCCGAACCCACTTTCGAGCCGGGCGCCTGGTTCGGCCTCCAGCACGATGCTGTGCAAGATATTAGCTACGATGGCATCCTCAAGTGCTTCGAGCAGGGGCTGGAGCTGCTCGGCGGCGATTACAGCACCCAGCTCATCTCCGTGCACGACCCCGACGAATACCTCAATGCCACCGCTTCGCCGTCCGATCGCGAACGCCGCTTTGATGACATCCTCGGCGCCTACACCGCCCTCGCCGAACTCAAGGCCCAGGGTCAAGCGAAAGGCATCGGCGTCGGTGCCAAGAACTGGAAATCCATCCAAGAAATCGATGCCCAGGTCGACCTCGATTGGGTGATGTTCGCCAATAGCTACACCCTCTATTCTCATCCCGCCGATCTGCTCGCCTTCATGGATTCGCTGCACGCCAAAGGCGTCGCCATCATCAACTCCGCCGTCTTCAACGCCGGCTTCCTCACCGGTGGCGAATTCTTCAACTACGTCAAACTCAATCCGGCCAATGAAGCAGATATGGGAAAATTCAGTTGGCGTGAGAGATTCTTCGCGCTCTGCGAGGAGCACGATCAAGTGCCATCCGAAGTCTGTATCCAATTCGGCAAGTCGCACCCGGGCATCGTCGCCCTCGCGCTGAGTACCAGCAAGCCTCAGCGCGTCAAGCAAAATGTCGATGCCATGTTCGTCGAAGTTCCGGCAGCATTTTGGGATGTACTGAAGGATAATGGCTTGCTGGCGGCTGATCATCCGTATGTCGGATAGGGTCGGCTGAGTTGCGCAAATCCTTGGAGTCTCTGAATTCTCTGTGCCTTTGTGGCTAAACCCCAAAAAAGGAATCTCAATCACATGCCAAATGAACGCCCCAATATCCTCTATATCATGTCGGACGACCACGCATCGCACGCCATGAGCTGTTACGGCAGCCGCATCAACGAAACGCCAAATCTCGACCGCATCGCCAATGACGGCATGCGCTTTGACAATTGCTTCTGCACCAACTCCATCTGCACACCTAGCCGCGCCGCCATCTTGACCGGCACCTACAATCACGTTAATGGTGTCACCACTTTCCACACGCTCATGGATAACAGGCTGCCGACCTTCGTCAAGGACTTGCAATCGAGTGGCTATCAAACCGGGATGTTCGGCAAATGGCATTTGGGACAGGGTCCGGCGCATGAGCCGACCGGCTTTGATGATTGGGCAGTACTACCTGGACAAGGGCTCTATCACAACCCGACTTTCATCTTTCCGACGGAAGGCGGATCGGAGCGGCGCCCGGTCAAGGGCTACGTTACCGACCTCATCACCGATATGAGCCTCGAGTTCCTGCAATCACGGGATAAGGAGCGCCCCTTCTTTCTTATGTGCCACCACAAAGCGCCGCATCGGCATTGGGAGCCGGACGAAAAACACGCCCACATGTACCTGAATGAAGACATACCTGAGCCGGAAACGCTGTACGACGATTATTCAAACCGAGCCTCGGCCGCTGAAGCTGCTGAGATGCGCATGGGCGTGCACATGCAGCCGCTCGATACCAAGTCCCAAATCCCGCGTGACTTGCCGGAGATGGAGCTGCGCAAGTGGGCGTATCAGCGCTATATCAAGGATTATCTTCGCGTAGTGGCGAGTATCGATGACAATGTAGGTCGCTTGCTCGATTACCTGGATGCCGAGGGACTGAGCGAGAATACGATCGTCGTCTACACTTCGGATCAGGGATTTTTCCTGGGCGACCACGGCTGGTATGACAAGCGGTTTATGTACGAGGAATCGCTGAGGATGCCCTACATCATGCGCTATCCAAGAGGCATCGCCGCCGGCAGCGTCTGTCAAGATATGATCCTCAATGTCGATTTCGCGCCCACTTACCTGGAGCTTGCCGGATTGCCGATTCCCGATCATTATCAAGGTCGCAGCTTCGCGCCGCTCACGCGAGGGGAGACGCCGGATGACTGGCAAAAGGCGATGTACTACCGCTATTGGCTGCACAAGGAAAGCCACAACGTCTACGCGCATTATGGCATCCGTACCCATCGCTACAAGCTGATATACTTTTATTCCGACGCGCTGGGGCAAGCAGGCGCCATCGACGAAACATACGCGCCGGAATGGGAGCTCTTCGACCTGGAAAACGACCCTTACGAGTTGAACAACGTGGTTGATGATCCTGCCTATGCCGAGCGGGTCGGCGAGCTAAAAGCCGAGCTGCATCGCCTGCAAGCCGAGGTCGGCGATGAGCGCTATCCTCTGGATGTAGATTAGTCTCCGGCGATGAGTTTGCGTTTCGCCTCGGCGACAAATCGGCGGAAGCGCTCTTCCATATGGGGGCGGGTGAACCAGCCTGGTGGGTCAGTCATGACGCGGACGCATGCCGCTAATTCAAAGAGTGCCAGATCTTGCAAGGTCCAGCCAGTTTCCGCTTCATGAGCTCGCAGGAAAACATCGGCCGCTTCCGGCAAGCCTTCGAGGTAATATTCCATGCGGGCATAGGCGACATCGGCTGCGGGATGACCGTATCCGGCTTCCTCCCAATCCACCACCGCCGAGATTTGATCTCCCTGCCAGAGGATATTGCCTGACCAGTAATCGGTGTGGGCGAAGCGCGATTCGGTTGACGCCCACTTTCCCCAATGTTCATTCACCAGGTGCCAGACCGTGTCGCCATCGGGATCCGCGCGCATGTAGTCAGGAATCGCGCCATCTTTGATGAACCACGCGACTTCCACATTGTCGTCCATCAGGTAACGCTTGTCGGCTTCGTAGAAAGGCGTCTGATGAATCCGCGCCAGCATTTGCGCGTTGGTCTCCGCCATCGCTCCCCAGCGCGGCGCCTCGGTAGGGGGCTCGATTTGAGCGCCTTCGACGAATGCGGTTACGATACCTGGCAAGCCCATTAGCGAGCCGTCCTCATCAAGCAGCAGCGGCGGAGGGACCGGGATGCCATACGACTGCAAGATTTGCAGGGCACGGAATTCGCAAGCGTGCTTGTCGTGGCCCTCTTCATAGTTTTCTGGATTGTAGCGGCGCAAGACAATCTTTCGTGTAACCTGTCCCTCGGATTCGACTTTGACAAGATGTGTGAAGTTTGAGTAAGTGCCCGGCAAGCTATGAACGCTGAACTCGTGATACTCGATTCCAAGTGAATCGAGGACGGCGGCAATCGAGGCAGCTGAAGGGAGATGTGAACTGCGCGGACTCACCTCAACGCCACCTTCCAGGCCGCCGCCAATTTCGTTTTGAAGCTCAGGTTTGTCGCATCGATAACTAGACCCTCCGCCGTTTGCGTCCAGGGAACCGGCTGATCCGACTCCAACAGCGTGACTCGCTCAATCGCCACTTTGTTATCCAGGGCCTCAAAGGTCACGGTGTGCGACGGAATGCCGAGCGCTATGGCGTAGACCGTCCCGCCATCTTTCGATTGCGTATAGCGACGGTCGTCCACATTGCATTTGTCGTACTCCCAGAACTTGTGACCGCGCCGTTCGACGATCAACTTTTCCTCATCACCCTCGGCGTTGGTCGTCCAGGGCACGGTGTTGTAAATTGCCTCGCTATTCCAACGCAGCCAGTTGCCCAGCTCCAGCAAAGGCTTCTGCTGTCCCTCGGGGATGGCGCCGTCGGGTTTCGGCGAGAGCGAGAGCATCATCGTGCCGCCGCGCGCCGTACAATCGACCAGCTTGCTGAGCAGGGTGTGCCCGTTCGCGTATTGCTGATTCTCCACCCAGCCCCAGGACTGATCGCCGATGCGCATATCGTCATTCCAGGGACGTTCGAATTGAGCCGGACGATCTCGTCCCGATTCGAAGTTGATCACGCCGAAATCGGGGTGAAAGTTGTACTGCATGCTGACCGGCAGCTTATTTAGCACCAGCACGTCCTTGCCCCAGCTGGCAGCCTGATTCAAGTAGTGGGCGAGGATCTCCAGCGCGGTCGCCTCGTAGCCGTCTTCGCGGAACTTGCCGCCATCGAACCACATCAAATCAGGTTGATACTTGTCGATGACCTCACGGACTTTTAGCTGCCACTGCGCGAAAAAATCCTCAAACTTGCTCGTCTGCTGTACCCAATAGAAATCGGCGAATTCAGGGTCGAAAAGATCCCAGCCCTCCGCTATGCCTTGCTCAACCGCCGACTCATCAAAGGACTGATCCCATTGATTCCAGCCCGGTAGAAACCAGTTGAAGCCGCGGATAATGTGGAATGGCGCCACCAGGCGGAGATCGCGCTTGCGCAGCGCGGAAGCCAACTCACCGTAGAGATCGCGCCTAGGGCCCAATTTGCCGACATTCCAACGGTAGACATCGCTATCCCATAGCCCGAAGCCGTCGTGATGCGCCAGTGAGAAGCCGGCATAGCGGGCGCCGCTGGAGGCAAACAGGTCGGCCCATTCGTCCGGGTCGTAGTGCTCCGCCGTGAATCCTTCGATGAAATCCGCGTAGCCAAATTCTGCGGGAGAGCCAAAGCGTTCAATGTGCCGCCGATGAATCTCGTGCGAGGAATCGTACATCCATTTGCCGTACCATTCATTGCCGAAGCCGGGTACGGCATAGATACCCCAATGTGCGTACAAGCCGAATTTGCTATCGCTGAACCATTGCGGAACTTCGTGCTGCGTAAGCGAATCCCACGCAGGTTGGTATGTCAGCGTCATGTCATCTCCTGCGCAACTCTCTTCGCCTTCGGCGCTGGCAGGTGCCGCGGCTCTTTCACCCACCACAATAGCAACGCCCCGCCGATAATGCCACAAGCAAGCGAAACCACGAACAACGTGTTTATGGCAAATGTCGCTGCCATCCAGCCGGCCAGGACTGGACCAGCGAAAGAAAAGGGCGCTATGAGTGTATTGGTCAGCCCGATGAAGGTTGGCTGCTCGGCGGGTGTGGCGAATTCCAGAACGATATTGAAGTGGGAAACTGCATCGCTGGCGATGGCACAGGCGAGGCAGATGAAGGCAGGAATCAAGCCAAGCGCGCTCGTCGAACTGAGGGCGAAAATCGCTGCCAGCGCCATAGTCCCTGCCGATAGCGCTAGATTGCGTTTGTGTCCCCAGCGGTCGCCCAGCCAGCCAAACAGCAAGCGCGCCAGCGCCTGGGTACCGATGAATATCGCATTAAGCAGACCAATTTCGGCACCGCTCAGATCATAATTAAGGTCGCCAAGTATGATGAAAAAGCTCACCGCCATCATGCTCAAACGAAGCAGCGCATAGCCGATCAGAAAGCGCCTGTAGTTGGCATGCTGACGCAAGACCGCCGGCAGTTGCTTGAGGTAATTCCGCAATGGTATCGCCTGTTTGACGTCTTCGCTCTCCGGTTCGCGGGTCAACGACAACGAAAACCAGGAAAGCGCGAGCGGTATGCCGGCTATCAAAAAGAGCACGGAGAAGTTTAGAGGATAGGCCACTGCATCAAGGATTCGCCCGACGAAGTAAGCGCCGATGACGCCCATGAGCAGACCGCCGCCGTCTGCCAAGCCAAAGAATATTCCGCGCCGCCGTACGGGCACGACCTTGCCAATCATGGTGAACCAAGCCGGTGTGACGATACCGCCGCCGAAGGCCGCCGTGGCGATGCCGATGAAAAAGAGGACTAGTGCCAGCCCCGGCGGGTTGACCGCGAAAAATAGCAGCGCTAAGCCAATCAGAGGGTAGGGCAGGCGCTGCAGCGAGCCGCTAATTAGCAAGACAAAGGGCAGCTTTCGTTTCAGGCGTTCGGCGTGGTTGGCAACGAGGAGCTGCGGCAGGAGGAAGGACAAACTGAATATAGCCGGTATGAGACCGACCGCGATGGTAGAATCGGTGAGCTCCCTAACAAGGAGCGGCATGATGGTCTCTTGAGAAACCAAACTGATCGCCAGCGCATAGAACATGTTGTCCAGCACGTTGACGCTGAAGTTCCAATTATCGTCATCGCCGACCTTGGCTTTCACCGGCGCGTCATCGCCTGTTCCCGTCATTCGCTGTGCTTTGGTTTCGCGTCCATAGGTGTCGGCGGGATGTGCCGCGGTTCGTTCACCCATATTGTCAAGAGCAAGCCGCCGATGGCGCCGCAGATCAGCATCATCAGGAAAAGCGTTTGGAAGCCGATACCTGCGACCCACCCACCGAAAATGGGCGCCAGGAATACGACTGGCGCAAGCAGCGTATTGGTTAAACCGATGTAAGTCGGTTGATCTTCCGGCACGGCGAACTCAAGCACGATATTGAGATGCGAGATGCGGTCGGCGGCAAGCGCGGTTCCCAGCAGGATGAAGGCGGGAATCAAGCTTACCGCATTGCTCGCTATCGAAGCGGACAACGCTGCAAGGCCTGTGGCAAAAGCGAAGATCGTCAAATTGAACTTGTGCCCGCGGCGATCTCCCAGCCAGCCAAATGCCAATTGCATCACTGCCTGACTGCCTAGCAAGACGGCTGTCAGCGCACCCACCTCGGCGCCGCTCAAGCCGAAGGTATCGTTGCCAAAGACGATGAAGAAGCTGGTGCCCATCAGGCTGAAGCGCCCGACAGAGTAACTCAGCAAGAAACGGCGGAAGTTGTGATTGCTCCGCAGGACTGCAGGCAATTGCCGAAAGTAATGTGATATGGGGATATGTGCCTTGACTATGTGGCTTTCGGGCTCGCGGTTGAGTGCCAAGCCGATCCAGGAGATGCCCATGAAAACTGCCGCTACGAAGAATAGCGTGGCGAAACTCTGCGGAAAGCCAAAATCATCGAGGATGATGCCGACGAAGAAAGCGCCGACAAAGCCCATCAATGTGCCCAAGCCGTCACTAACGCCGAAGAAAATTCCGCGGCGGTGAACCGGCAGCACCTTGCCGATCATCGTGAACCAGGCGGGGGTGGCTACGCCGGCGCCAAATGCCGCCAGGCCAATCACAAGATAGACGCATAGCAGGGCGATCGAGGGCGCGCTTTCGGCGAAGAGCATGATTGCGATGCCTGCGAAGAAATAGGGCACGCGCTCCAGTATTCCGCCGACAAACATGACGAACGGCAGTTTGCGCTTCAAGCGCTCGGCATGATTCGCGGCGAAGAGTTGCGGCAGATAAAACGAAATACTGAAAATCGCGGGCACTAGGCCGATCGCTATCTTGGAATCGGTCAATTCGTCAATCAGCAGCGGCATGATCGTCTCGCGCGAGATTAAGCTGAAGGCGAGGGTGATGAAAGTAATGTCGATCAGATTGACTGAGAAATTCCAGGGCAGATTCTTTTGTACGAAGTCGTCAACTTTTGCAGACAACTCAACCACCCATGCCCGTCATCATGATGGAATGCGCGGGCGAGTCCGGCAGATTTTGCGGCAGTTGAATCGACAAGTCCGAGCCAGCCTGTCGCCAAGTCAAGTCAAGGTCTTGCCCAAGCAGCTGAATCGTCGCGTCTGCCGGCACGTTCAGGCTTTCTATGGTGATCTCGCTTTCAGTTGGGGTGCCCAGCAATGTGGCATAGAGTGCTTCATGTGTCGTTGTGAAGCGAAGCTGCAGCCCTTGTGTGGTCTTGCCGTCAGCGCGCTGCCATGGCTGAGTGTCGAAAATCGCCGCTCCGTTGCGATCCAGCCAGCGGCCCAGGCTACGCAGGCGCTCCGCTTGATTCGCCGGAATGATACCGTCCGCCATTGGACCGACATTGAGAAGCAGATTGCCGTTCTTGCTGACGATATCGACGAACATGTGAATCAGCTCATCCTCCGCTAGCAGTTGCTCATCACCTTCGACGCGGTTGTAACCGAAACTGTGACCGATTCCGCGGCAGCACTCCCATTTCACATCTTGGATATCGTCAAAGGTGGCATATTCTGGTGTGATGTAGTCGTAGTGCGGACCGCGCGGTACTGACAAGGGTTCGCCAGCCTTCGGTCTTTGGTCGCGCGCTTGCGTAAAGCGGTCGTTGATCACGCCGTCTTCCACGCTGTTGTAGTAATAGGCAAATAGCTCGCCCAAGTCGGCTGCCGCGGGGTAGCCGATGTCGTTCCACATGATGGACGGCTGATAGCGGTCAATCAGTTCGCGCCAGTGAGCGACCGAGTATTCGACGAATTCCGGGGTTTGCACGATTGTGCCCCAAACATCGGTAACGTCTTCGATCCGCGCCTCGTTGAAGGCCCAGTCAAGCCCGCCGGAGTAATACAGTGCCATACGCATGCCTTGATCCCGAACTGCCGTGGTCAGTTCGTCAACGACATCGCGCATGGTGTGGTAGCCCGGCTTATAGGGACAAGGGATGTCACTGCGCCACAAGGTGAAGCCATCATGATGTTTCGTGGTCAAGACCACGTAGCGGGCATTGACCTCGCTGAACAAAGCGGCCATCTCGTTCGGATTCCATCGCCTGAGCGCCGAATTGAAACCCGCCGCAAAATCATCGTAGTGAAAATCGGCGCCGTAATGCTTGTTGTGCCATTCGCGCGTGGGGCTATCCTCGAATTTGAGTGTGTTCATATACCACTCGGCGTAAGAATTGAGCCGGAACCAGTCGCTCATGTCGCCGCTCTGGAACACCTCGCCGATATCGCCGCCATGGGGTGCCCAAGCCGGTACCGAATACAAGCCCCAGTGAATGAAAATGCCCAACTTGGCATTCAGATACCAATCGGGGATCTGATGCGTACGCACGGATTCAAGCGTCGGTTCAAAGGTCATAGTTGGATTCCCTTACAAATTGTCTACAAAATGTGCAGCGGTCTCAATATGTCTGCCGTCGGATGCTCCCATCGGACATAGCCAGCAGAATCGTTTCGTCTTCGACCGCGAGGCAGTCTACGTTTGCCGCCACAACCTCGATCCAAGTTGCGCCGCCATCCGTCGAGCGCAAGACGGCGTCGTCCAGCTGAACGACCAGCGTTCTGTCGGCAGCCATCGCAACCGCATTGACTGCGCCGTTCTGCGGCAGCAGGCTCCGCCAGGTTTCACCGGCGTCACACGAGCATAGCAAGCCATGAGATTCGGTACCGGCGTAGAGCACAAAACCATTCGATAGCGCCAGACTCAGGACCGTTTCGTCGCCGGCTGGCAAAACCAAATCCCGCCAGAATCGACCGCCCGATTGACTGCGATAGATCCCGCTTCCTGTTCCGGCGTAGGCGATGCCATCTTCGGCGAAGCTTGGCGAAAGCGCCAGACAATAGACGCTGTGGTCGAATAGCCCGTGATTGTGCGCTCGCCAAGTTTTTCCCCCATCGGACGAGCGGAATACGCCATCTTCATAAGTTCCCGCCAGGACGCAGGCGTCGCGCGCGAATTCGGGCGAGAGCGCCAGGCAAGTTACCAACGGTGGCGGCGAGCGAAACTGAATGGCGTCCCAGCTGAGACCGCCGTTCGTCGATCGCGCAACACCTCCATTGATACCCGCAAGTATAGTGCCGTCGCCGGATTCAACGGCGATTGCCAAGGTCGGCAAGTCTTCATCGGGCAGCCAAGTCTGATAGAGATTCTGCACTTCGCCGTTCGCATTTATTCGATACAAGCTGGACTGACGCGCGGCGTAAATCATGCCACTCGATTTGACCAGACTGTGTGTCCGGTCCATGATGTCGACGGTTGTCATTTATGGCTCCGTCATGGTTTCGGGTTCGCGATGTAAAACCAGGACGTCGATTGTCAACGCCAGTGCGGCGCTGGAAACGGCGCGCTGCAGTGCCTCTACCTGCACTTGCGCCACATCGACGATGCCGGCAGTGGCTACATCGACAATCGTGCGCTTCATCACATCAAAGCCGCAGGACCCTTCGCAATGTGTCAGTTGCGCCAAGATTTCGCTGGGGTCATAGCCGGCGTTTTCCAGGAGCTTGCGAATAGGTGCTTGGACTGCCGTCGCCAAGATCAAGAGTGCGGCTCGCCTCTCCAACTCGTCTTGCCGCTTTGCTTCGGCCAAGAGCCAATCATGGCATTTCAAGAAGGCGACCCCGCCACCAGGTATAACACCGTCCGCCGCGGCACTGCGCAAGGCGCGTATGGTGCGCTCCGCGAGGTCTTTCCGTTGCCGTATCTCGTCTTTCGCGATGCCGCCCACGTATACTGTTGCCAGCCCGCCGTTCAGGTTTCCCAAGCGATTGAGCACACGAGCACGCGTGTCGTCATCTTCTGTAACGGCGTAGGTATTCCTTAGGCGGCGAACTTGATCGCGAATCTGAACTGGATCGCCTTTGCCGCTGGCGAATCCAAAATTCTTGTCGTCCGCCCAAACCCAACGCGCCTCGCCAAAATCGGATTCCTGCACCGACTCCAGCGATTCGCCAGCTTTCTGCAATAAAGGTCGTCCGCCGGTTAACAGGCCAATATCCGCTTGCGCTAGAGTCAAATCGCCCGGATGGTAGCCATCTATCGCGACGACGATAGTCTGGATCTTCTCTCGCAGTCGTTTGTCCAGCACTACCGACAAGCCTTTTTCCGAGATGGAAGCGACGACGAGCAGCAATTGTTTGATGCCGCAACGTAATGCCAGTTGCATGAGCGGCACCAGTTCGCGCGGCTCTTCGATATCCATATCAGTCACCAGAATTGCGGCGTCGTGCATCTCGGCCACTTGACGATGACTGCCTCGCAACATTTCTTTAGATAGAGCGCCGCCTTTCCAATAGCTGCCTTCGATGTAGGTGTGTTCCATGCCACGGCCATGTCCAGCGCGGATATCGACTTGCCCATATTGCCCGATCGTGAATAGAACCTCACCCAAGACGTCCGCCATCTCCTCGTCGTAGCAGACGGAGAATGCCAGTGCCTTGAGCTCCGCTTCAGTTCGTAATTGACGCGCATCTGCACTCATGCGTTCGCTCAAGCCGGGCAGCAGCTCCATAAAGCGTGCGCGTAGGCGCATTGGATCGGCGCCGGCAGCAATGAAGCGCAGCCCCTCATTGTAAATCTGTTCATATAGGACGGCAGTTGTGGCAGCGCCATCCCCAACATGTTGATGCATTTTCCAGAGAACCTGACGCAAGAGCATTGCCCCGACATCGTCATCCTGCTGGGGTAAGGCGATAATGCGCCGCGCGATCACACCGCCATCATCCAGCAGCTCAAGCTTCTCCAGGTTCTGCGCCACGGATCGACGAGGCAGCGGTCCAAGCGTAGGCGCGACCGCATTCACGAGCGTCTCGATTCCACGCCGTAAAGCGCTCTGGGTCTGCGGCTGATGAATGACTTTCGGTGTGGGCATGACGTCTCTGAATTGGTGCCAACGCTATTTCGATTCAAGCTGCCAGTATAGTAGGTTGAGCAAACGGAGGCAAGAATACCACAGCCGCTTGGCATCAGCGAGTTTGCAACCCGTGTTGCCAGATAAGCATTTGACTTGTTGATCTTCTCTGCAAGGCGGTTCATTGAGAAAGTTAGTGTGCAACTGCCAGAGTGGGCGCATATCCAATATCGATCCATGCTCGCGAAGCTGATTCGCGGTATGTGGTTACAGCGTCAATGTGATTCTAGGGTGCTGATGCGGGGCCGACTGCGACTTCTGCGACAATGCTTGTGCCTGTTCTCATTGCTTATCGAGAGAGGGCTACGCCCTCGAATGCGAGGAAGATGAAGCCGGTGAATTGTGCATCTCGGCGCCGATAAGCAACCGTAGTGCCATGCCCTTGACCGCCGCAAGCCCAAATCGGTTAGGCTGGACGACAGCCTCAAGCCGCGCCGCTGTCTCACGTATCCGATTCACAGGGCTGAGTGGGATTGTAGCTGCTGGAAAAGGCGCCGGTGATGTCTCCGGCTGCATTATCCCAGAGTTGATTCCCGCAGATAGCTGCCTGCCCGTCTACCAGGATTTTGATGCCGCCAGCTGAATTGCCGTAAACCACATTGCCGTACACGTCGTTATCCACGCCATACTGGACGCCGTCGACCAAGTGTCCGCCGAGGCGAATGCCGGCGCCAATATTGTCATAAATCTCGTTGTAGCGAATGATATTTGCGCGGCCGCGGGACACGATTCCGCCAGAGTTCGGGTCTTTTTGACCTGTGCAGAGATTGTATTCAATGATATTGTGCTCGCTGCCTTCCTTGGCTTCTACGCATTCGTTGCCTTGCGTATCGATAACGTTGTGATGAATCCAGTTGTGGGCGGTCACATCCGGCTCAATGGTAAGATTGATATCCCACTGTTTGCTCGAAGTACCGATGTAGACAGCTTCGCCGACCACACCGTGCGCATGGAAGACGAAATCCCAGATGCCACAATCATGAAATGTGGAGTATGCGTTTTCATTATGATGGGCAAAATATTTGAGGCGAACGCATTCTTCGCCGGCATTGCGAAATGTCATGCCGAGAACACGCAGGTGATGCACGCATCGCGGACGTCATAGCCGATTACGTAGAGCAATTTCTCACGAAAGGCGCCCATGCGATTCGGCTCGGCATTGCGCCGCAATCCGTCGATGGTGAATCCGATTAAGCTGATGTAGTCGTGATGGACCTGAAAGATACGATTGCTGCTCAGGCCGTGTACTACGGCGTTCGTGGCGCCGACGATGCTTATCGGTTGTCCCGGCTTGCCGTCGCGAACAGTGTACACATCCTGGTAATAATGCCCGGGCCGCAGGTGAATTGTGTCGCCGGGCTGCGCCAACTGAAGGGCATGTTGAATTGAGCGAAAGGCGCTAAGCGGGCTTGTGCCGCTGTTTTCGTTGTCTCCGTCAGGATCGACATAATACTGTATGCCTTCAGACTGCGCTTGGACCGTGAGGCAGAGCAGCAGGCTCAGGCAGATTACAAGGACTCGTCGTGGCATTGGTCGTCCCAAAGGAGAGTGGGCACACTCAACCGCATGCCCACTCGGTGGAATCACTGTCTTTATTCGTAGTCTTGCAGATTCTCGAGGATGTAGTTGACCTCGTCGGTGATGCGCGCCATGGCTTCTTCGGCACTCGCCGCGCCGATTCATACTTCGCCCAGCTCTTGTTTCCACAAGGAATCGAAGGCGGAGTACATCGGGTGAATCGGGTCATACATCGAAAAGTAATTGCCCGCTCCAGCCAGGAAGGCGGCTTTATTGACGCCAGGCAACTCAGCGGGATTCAGGAAACGCGGATCGCTCTTGAACTCCGTCAGCGCCGGGGTCATCAATTGCAGATCGAGCAACATTGAAACGCCCGCTGAACCGGGTCCGGCCAAGTACTTCACCAACTCCCAGGCTTCCTCCGGGTGTTCGGTGTCGGCCGAGATGGCGAAGCAACTGCCATCAGCGCGGTTTACCGCTTGACCGCTCTCGCCCAAAGGCAAAGCTACCATGTCGAAGTCGAAGCCCGAGCCGAGGTAACGTTGAACGCGCCAGTGACCGACGACTTGCATGCCCGCTTTGCCGGCGGCAAACAGATCGCTGATGTCAGCCCGCTGCTCGTCCGAGGGCATGACGCCGTGCTCCAGAATCAGATTCGCCACCCATTGCACTGAGTCAATGACAGCCTGATCGTTGCCATAGAATTCGGTCGGATTACGGACATCATCAAACAAGCCGAGACCGGTATGGAAGGCAGGCATTTGCCATCGCGCGTTGTGAGCGAAGACCGCTCATGCCACGGAAAACCGTCAACAGACCTGTTTTTGACAAATCCTCCTTCCTCGTCTACTATACTTTAATAACAAAAGACACATTAGATTATTGAATTTTTCGAATATACTCTTTTTACCGATAGCGAAGGAGGTGCGCCGACGCAAAGTGCCCTAGTTACTGCGGTTCAATTGTGACTGGAATGTTGTTAACAGAAAGGAATGATCATGAGCACAAAGCAACTATCACGGCGCGCCTTTTTGAAGCTTGCGGCAGCCAGCGGTTCGGGCGTGGCTCTCGCTGGTCTGGGTCCGTTGAGCAGTATTGCCAGCGCCCAGGATACGGTTGAGCTTACCTTCGGCCGCCACTGGGAAGCGGCTTTCCGCCCGCGCCAGGGTGAGTACGATGAAGGCTTTATGGAGCGGCATCCGGAGATAAGCATTAATATCACCTACAACACTTGGGCCGATCACAACAACGTGGTTCCCGCCTGGGCTGCTGCCGGCACCTTGCCTGACATCATCTACATCCATGGCAGCCGCGTGGCGCCGTGGGCGCACGAGGGCATCATCATCGACATCCACGATCTGGCGACGACCGACGAAGAATTTAACTCCGAAGGCATCTGGGAAGAGTCCCTGCGCCTCTATCGTGTCAATGGCCGCTTGCACGGTATCCCCTATGATCATGGTCCGTTGATCCTCGGCTACAATGTCGATATGTTCGATGCCGTTGGCATGGATTACCCGACCGAAGACTGGACGATGGATGACCTGCGTAATGCGGCCATCGAATTGACCAATGCCGACGAATTCCAATGGGGCTGGAGCGGCGAATATGATCTTGGTAACGGTGGTTCCGGCTTCTTTCTGGGTGCATGGGGCGGCGTGACCATGAACGAAGAAGAGACCGAGATGACCCTCGATACGCCGGAAGCGCGCGAAGCGATGAACTTCTGGTACTCCCTGATCCATGAAGATCACGCCGGTCCCAGCGCTACTGAAGCCGAAGGTTTCGGTGACAACCCCTGGCTAAACGGACGCACCGGTATGGCGGTGGTCCCGACTTGGGAAACCCCGAGCCTGCGCGCATTCGCCAGCTTTAACTGGGATGTGGCGCCGACCCCCATGGGCGCCGACGGCACCCGCAAGACCGGCGCATTCGGCAGTGGATACGGCATTACGCCAACCAGCGGACAGCCGGAAGTTGCCTGGAGCTATTTGCGTGAATACCTTTCAAACGAAGGTATGATCTTCATGTGGAGCTTGTCGGGTCGTGGTTCGCCGGCACGGCCGGAAGCCTTAGAAGTCTGGTTCACTTCCGACCCCGCGCCGCCGAACGCACATTACTATCGCGACGCCATGTTCGATTACGCCGTGACTGGACCACCCTTCCAGACGCTGGCTGCCGCCCAAGTTGGCGATGTCCTCGGACGTGAAGCTGAGCTCCTTAGGTTGGGCGAGACCAGCGTCGATGGCGCGATCGCGGCCATCATGGACGAAGGTCAAGCGGCACTTGACGCCGTCGCCATGGATAACTAAGGCTAGAAATTGCATTTGTGACGGGGACCCATCTTCCGGGTCCCTGTTGCTAAATCCAGAGAATAAATACATCTGAAGCAATAATTATCTGGCGCTCCGCGGAAACAGGCATCCTTTGGGGCGTGGTGGGGAATCGCAGTGGCAAGTACCAAGAATCAGAAGGGTGCAGCCGATGCTTAGACGCATATTCCGGCCCATATCACCAAGTGCTCGGCGCGAGGAGCGTGTATTCTATTTATTCATCCTGCCTTGGTTGATCGGCTTGGTTATTTTCAACGCCGGTCCTGTCCTCGGCATCCTCGGTTTGAGCCTTACAGATTGGTCGATCTCATTTGAGAATCTTAGTTTTGTCGGCTTACAAAATTATCTCAACATTTTTAACGACGACACCTTCCGGATCTCGGTGGGCAACACATTTTATATCATGGTCGGCCGGGTGATCTTTGGAACTTTCTTCGCTTTATTCCTGGCGATCTTGCTCAACCAGAAAGTACCGGGCATCCCATTCTTCCGTGCCGTTTACTACTTGCCTTCGGTGACAGCTGGCGTAGCGGTGGCGCTAGTGTGGATCTGGATATTCAATCCGCAGGTCGGCATTCTGAATCATGCCTTGCGCGTGATTGGTATCAAGGGTCCCAACTGGATACACAGTACGGCTTGGGTAAAGCCTTCGTTGATCATCATGAGCATGTTCACCGTTGGACCCAATATGATCATCTTGCTTGCCGGTTTGCAGGGTATCCCGAAGGAACTTTACGAAGCCGCTGAAATCGATGGCGCTGGCAATTTGGCCAAGTTCGCAAATGTCACCCTGCCTATGCTTTCATCCGTCCTTTTCTTTGTCATCATTATCTCGGTTGTTGGCTCTTTCCAGAATTTCACCGAAATTCGCGTAATGACTCTAGGCGGACCCGGCGAATCGAGCAATGTCTTGATCTGGTACCTCTGGGAAAACGCCTTCGTCTACTTTCAGATGGGTGTTGCCGCCGCAGTAGCCTGGATCATATTTCTCTTGCTGATGGCGCTGACCGGCCTGCAATTCCGGCTGGGCAGACGCTGGGTCTTCTACGAGGTGTAGACACCGTGACGACTCCTCCGCCCAAAGCGCGCGCTCGAAACCGCCGTAAATCCAAAGACGACTTGGCTTGGCGTAAGTCCATTTCCGGGGGTCGGGTCATCGCCGTTGTCGTAACCTTTGCTCTGCTGATTCCGCTTGGCGTACTTTTTGTTGTGCCATTTGTCGTCATGTTGTCGACCGCGCTGAAGACCAAGCCGCAAATCTTCCAGTTTCCGCCCAACCTGATCCCGGACCCGATCGTATGGCAGAATTTCCCGGATGGCTGGTACGGCTATGGCTATATCGATTTCACGAGCTGCGCTTGGAATTCGGTCAAGATCACTGCCAACAATATCCTTGGCAACTTGGTATCCTGCACGCTGGCGGCTTATGCTTTCGCCCGCTTGAAGGCGCGAGGCAAAAACATCTTCTTTGCCATTGTCCTGGCGACTATGCTGCTTCCCAATGAAGCGATGCTGGTCCCGCAATACATCCTCTTTAAGCTGCTGGGCTGGAACGATACTCACCTGCCGCTTATGGTGCCGCCCTGGTTTGGCTGGCCCTTCTTCATATTCTTGCTGCGTCAGTTCTTCATGACCATTCCGGAAGAACTGGTCGACGCTGCTAAAATCGACGGTGCCGGGCATGCGCGCATCTTGTGGCAAATCTTCATTCCGCTTTCCAAACCGGCGTTGGCGACTCTCGCCATCTTCGCCTTTATTGGCAATTGGAATAATTTCTTCGCTCCACTGCTTTATTTGCGCACCCCCGAAATTCAGACGCTGCCTGTTTGTCTAGTGCAGTATCAGGGCGCCTATGGCAATACCGACTGGAACCTGATGATGGCGGTCGCCACCATCGCCGTCATTCCCGTGATCGTCATCTTCATCTTCGGGCAGCGCTACTTCGTGGAAGGCATCGCCACCTCGGGCGTCAAGCGCTAGTTACGCATGTTCAGTGCGAAAACTATGATCTGTAGAATCCAGCTTGGCTATGCAATCGTCGCTATCGCACTTTGTTCACTTAGTGTAGCTGCAATCGGCAAGCTCGAACCCTTCGTCGATGTCAGCGAAGTCGCTGGCATCACTGCAGCTCACCGCGGCAACTGGGAACTCTTCGACGACGACTTCGCCACCGGTTATCTCGGCATAGGCCAGGCTTGGGGCGATTACGACCGCGATAGTTGGCTCGACCTTTACGTCACGGGTAATCGCGAACCGAACGTGTTGTATCGGAACAACGGCGATGGCAGTTTCTCCGTCTCCGACTTGACGCCGCAGGTTAATCTTTCAGAGGCGCATAGCGGCGGTGCCGTCTGGGCCGACTACGACAACGATGGTTGGCTGGACCTCTATGTGCTGAACCACGGTGCCAACACCCTTTTTCATAACGAGAATGGGCGCGGATTCAGCAATGTGACCGTGCATTCCAAGGTAGGGGATGCGGGTAAAGGCACGACCGCGGCCTGGGGCGATTATGATGGCGATGGTTATCTCGATCTATACGTCGTCAATTGGTCTTGCTTCCCTGAATGCGGCGACCCAAATATCACGCGCGAACACGATGCCGCTCGCGACTCGCTATATCGCAATCAAGGCGACGGCAGCTTCGTCGACGCAACGCATCTGCTGGACTACGGATTGCTGCTTGGCTCGGGTTTCAGCGCCAGCTTCACCGATTACGACAACGACGGCGATGGCGATATTTATGTCGTAAACGATCAGTTCAAGAACATGCTGGGCAATATCCTCTGGCGCAACGATGGGGCGGGCTGTGATGGCTGGTGCTTCAGCGAGGTCTCGATCGAAGCGGGCGCTCGCACCTTCATTCACGGCATGGGGCTGGCGGTCGGCGACTACGATAATGACTTGGACCTGGATTTTTATTTCTCTGATATGGTGAACGGTATGGTGCTGCTGCAGAACCAAGGCGATGGCACCTTTGACGATGTAGCAAATGCCGCCGGCGTCGTGGTCGGGCCCAGCAGCGCGGTCGGCTGGGGTACTATGTTTTTCGACTACAATAACGATAGCTGGCTCGACTTATTCCTGACCGCCACCGAATTCGTACAATTCGATATCTTCTCTGGTCCCGAAGGCATGATGTTTGAATACCGCGACTTTCTCTTCAGGAACAACGGCGACGGCACCTTCGCTGATGTGACGCCACAGGATTGGCTCGACGAGTTGCGGCCTAGCATGGGTTTGGCTTACGCCGATTATGACAAAGACGGCTTGCTTGATTTTGTATTGGGAAACTGGAATGAGGGTTACAGGCTGTATCGCAATACCGGGACAGAAGGCAAGTCCAATAACTGGCTCAACATCAGGCTCGAAGGCAGCGCTGATATCAACCGCGATGCCGTTGGCAGCCGCGTTTACCTTACCACCGACGGCGGACGGGTCTTGATGCAAGAGGTCAAGAGCGGCTCGAGTTTGGGCGCCGGCAACGATACTGCGCTTCACTTCGGCTTGGGCGAAGCATCAATCGATGAGCTGTTGATACGCTGGCCCAATGGTGTAGAAGTGGAGCTGACGGATGTGGCTGCCAACCAGTTTCTGACGGTCACATACGCCGGCTAGCGCATCCTCTCGAGGTGAAAAGAACAAGGCGAGCCACTGGCTCGCCCCTACGGTTAGTAAGTTTCTATGCCGGTTTCAGATAAAGTTTGATCACCGGCGCCACGGCATTCGGTTGTACAACCGGCAGCTGCAATCTGGCAGAATTTTCCTCGTCCACGCTTAAGTGAATCTCGCTGCCATCGTGCAGAAACTCGGCGTATTCGATCCGATGGCCGATGCCATCGAAGTGGAGATAACGGAAGGGGTAGGCGAAGATATGCACATAAAGCAAGTCGCCATTCTGCGTTAGTCGGCAATCTTGCGGCGCGGAAAGGGCGCTCGCGGTACAGCCATAAATCGCCTCGCTATGCTGCGCCATCCAATCTCCATAGACAACCAGCGCGTCTTCCGCCCGTGCGTCTAATTCGCCGAGCGCGGTCGGGCCGACATTCATCAAGAGATTGCCGCCGGTCGAGACGGTATTGACCAACATACGAATCAGCTGGTCCGGGCTCTTCCAGGTGGCTTCGTCCCGATGATACCCCCATGAACCGCTGAAAGTCTGGCAGGTCTCCCAGACGACCGGCTCGCCGTCTACGCGCACCCATTCGCGAGGCTGAAATTGCTCCGGAGTGTAGATATCAGCAGAAGAGGGCAGATTGAGTCGATTGTTGATGATGATGTCCGGCTGCAGCGAACGGCTAAGCGCCTCCAATCCCTCGCTGTCCCAGTCGTCGTGTCCTTTTCCATCTTCGCCGGGATATGAGAAGTCGTACCAGATGACATCGATTTTGCCGTAATTCGTCAGCAATTCGCGCACTTGGTTCTTCATGTATTCCCGGTAGCGGCTCATATCTCGGCCGCGATTTAAGCTCTCGCGGTCGGGATGATTTCGCAGCGAATGCACCCGATCGATGGTGAAATCCGGGTGATGCCAATCAATCAGCGAGTAATAGAAACCGACCTTCAAGCCACGGCTGCGAAAGGCGCGTACGACTTCATGCAGCAGGTCAGCGCCCCAAGGGGTGTTGGTGGCTTTGTAATCGGTGAATTGCGAATCCCATAGGCAGAAGCCTTCGTGGTGTTTCGAGGTGATGACCATGTATTTCATGCCGGCAGCTGCTGCCAAGTCCGCCCAGCGATCCGGATCGAAGCGGACCGGATTGAAAAAGCGGAAATACGGAGCGTATTGCGCGTCCGTCAATTCCTCGCGCTGTTTTACCCACTCATGGCGGGCCGGCAGGGCATAGAGTCCCCAGTGAATGAACATGCCGAAACGGTCATGCACGAACCAGTCAGTCTTGCCTTTCGTCGGCTTCGGCTGATACATGGGTACGACTCCCTTCGCTTGATATTCGGACTAATCAAAGTTGCGCCCGTATGCAGGGCTGACCAACGAGACGCGCTGTTCAGCAATCAATTCAGGGAGGGATCGGCGCTTATACCGCAGATGCCCATTTCCCGCGCCAATTCTTGTAGATCCGCCCACACCGCGTCGGGCAAGGGAATACCTGACTTGGATCGCTGCGCGTAAGACCGCGCTTCCGGCTCGCCAGGTAGCAGCACCTCATCGAATTCTTCCGCCGGCCGGAGTGCTTTGACCCGCTGCTTCAAAGCTTCCACATGCTTGACGAAATCGGTCTCTTCGTCGAATGCCTCGGGTGAGAGAGCCATAAGCAAGGTCGGATTCCCAAAGTGGAAATCCGGTGAGCTGATTGGTCGATGGCCCGCCAGCAGGGTCGGTATGATCTCCATCATCATTGCCAAGCCGGAGCCCTTGTGCAATCCCATCGCCAGCAAGACGGCGCCCTCATCAAGGATGCTTGGGTCGGTGCTGGGGCGCCCGTGTTTGTCCAGCATCATCCCCTGTGGTACAGGAACGCCTTTTGCCCGCGCCAAGACCACCTTGCCGTGCGCCACGCCTGCTGTGGCGAAATCCAACAACAGTATACTGTTATCCGCGCATGGCACAGCAAAGGACATCGGATTAGTGCCGAAGGTGCGCTCGCGACCGCCATAAGGCGCCACCCAACCGCTATACATCGTGCCGCTCGTGAAGCCGATGCCGATCAGACCGGCGGCGGCGATCATCTGCGTGTATTCACCGAGACGCCCGATATGCGTCGTCTGACCCAGCGATACCGCCGCTATCCCGAATTCGCGCCCCATTTGTGCCGCTAATCCTGCCGCGTATCGCGCGCCAATCTGCCCAAAGCCATAGCCGCCCGTTACCATTGCGGTTGCGCCAAACCGCTTCCGAACAAGTGGGCGCTCAGCCGGTTTGATCATGCCGTCGCGAATCATGGTGACATACTGCTTCACTCGCAAAACGCCGTGCGAGTCGTGCCCGAACAGATTGGTCATCACCAGCGATTCAGCGACAACGGCAGCGATGTCCTCTGGTGTTCCCGCAGCGACAAAGATTTCGCGACAGAGGTCGGTCAGCGGATCTGCCAGAATGGTGAATGTCATATGTCGGCCTTGGCGCGTGTACCAACAATTTGCTGGAGTTTAGCCTTATGCGCGGGGCCAGGCAAGCGGCGCCGCCTCCGGGTCCTTTTTCGTCGAGCAGCAGCGCGCTGGATTGCCCGGCAGAAATAAAGGATTACCGTTTCCTTGCTCCTGGCATTGCCAATAGGCTAAGATTCGAAGCTATACACGACATGAAATTCGAAAGACCTGCCATGCAACCTGGCAACCTGCTTTTCATCATTTCTGACCAGCATCAAGCGGATGCCATGGGATGCGCTGGGCATCCGCTTGTGCAGACGCCCAACCTCGATCGGCTTGCCGCCGGGGGTACGCGTTTCACTAAGGCCTACACTAATTGCGCCATCTGCGTGCCAGCGCGCGCCTCGCTAGCCACCGGACGCTATGTGCATCAGATTGGCAATTGGGACAACGGCTTTCCATATGATGGCAGCATACCAAGTTGGGGACATCGGCTGAAAGAAGCGGGATTCCACGTCGATTCCATCGGCAAGTTGCACTTCCGCAGCCCGGAAGATGATAATGGCTTCACTGAGGAAATCGAGCCGCTTCACGTGGTCGGCGGCGTCGGTGATCCAGCCAGCGGCATCCGCAATGGTTCGCTCATACGCGACTCTCGCGTCGGCATTGACGAGGCTGGTCCCGGCGACTCTACGTACCAGCAATACGATATTCGCAACCGAGAGAACGCGATTCGCTGGCTGCGTGAACATAGTAACGATGAACGACCCTGGGTCCTGTTTCTTTCGTTCGTAACGCCTCATCCGCCCTTTCTTTCGCCGCCGGAGACTTATCAACGCTACGCATTAGAAGACATACCGCTTCCGCCGCAATGGGCAAAGGCTAGTTGGCCCCAGCATCCGACGTTCCAGCACATGCGGCGATTCTTCGGCTACGATCGGCCCTTTGATGAAGCTGCGGTACGCCGTCTGCACGCCGCCTACTATGGGATCTGCAGCTTTCTTGATGATCAGATCGGGCAGGTGCTGACGGAACTGGATGGGCTGAATCTACGGCAGACTACGCGTGTCATCTACACCTCTGATCACGGCGAGCATCTGGGCGCGCGCGGTATATTTGGCAAGTTCACCATGTATGAAGAGGCATCTGCCATACCCTTCATCATGTCGGGTCCTGACGTGCCTGTAGGCAAAGTTGTCGAGACGCCGATCTCGTTGATCGACAGCTATCCCACAGTCTTGGACGCAGTCGGCTGCCCAGAAAACGAGGAGGACGCGTCGCTACCGGGCGAATCGCTCTGGGAGATTGCCGCCGCCACGGATCATGATCGGTCGGTTTTCGCGGAATATCACGCGATTGCGTCGCCCAACGCTTACTACATGCTTCGCGATCGGCGCTTCAAGTACGTCTATCATGTGGATGCGCCGGCTCAGCTCTTCGACCTGATATCGGATCCGGATGAGCTGGACGATCTGGCGCTGAACCCCGACCTTCAAGCGCAGCAATTGATCATTGAGTATGAGGCGAAACTGCGCAGGATAGTGGATCCGGAACAAGTTGATCAACAGGCAAAGGTGGATCAGATGCGGAAGATAGAGTCGCTCGGCGGGCGCGAGGCGGTGGTGGCGCGGGGCGCTTTCATCAATTCGCCGGCGCCGGGCGAAGCGCCGCGCTTCCAGAAGCTGCAATCGGTTGACCAACCCTAAGGTCGGTGGTCGAATGTGGTCATCTCACGAAATCTGGCTGAATTAGCTGCCAAACAAGAAACCAGCCAAATGGCTGGTTCATTTTTCGTGCCTGGAGAGATTCGAACTCCCGACACCTGGTTCCGTAGACCAGTGCTCTATCCACTGAGCTACAGGCACAAACTTAATCATCAGGATATTTCGCGTACGGCGAAAAATCAAGAGGCAATCACCCTTCATCAAAGGCAAGCGACCCCAGTCGCTTTTGCGCGCATATCGGCACAAGATTATAATTATGTACGAATTGACTGGCGGCGCTGCACGTAAACGGAGATTGATCCCCTTGTCGGCTCCCACGAGCACATTCCAGACCTTGGGCGTTGTCCTCGCCATACGCCTTCTGCTGACTGCGCTCGCGTTGTCCGCGTCCTTGAGCGCCTGTAACTTCGATGCGCTACTTGCGCCGACAGCCACTCCGACAGCTACTTATACTCCCCATCCGCCAACGGCGACCAAAACTGCTACAGCGACAGAACTACCAACCGATACAGCCACCGCCACTGACACGCCGACAGCTACTGCCACCGCAACCGATACACTGACGCCTTCACCGACACCGACCGTCTCGGGTATCGTCCGCTCTCAGCGCCGCGCCAATGTCCGGCGTGGTCCAGGCATCAGCTTCGCGATCATTGATACCCTCGCGCCGAGAAGCGCTGTGCAAATCATCGGAACTAGCGATGACACGGAATGGTATCAAGTTCGGCTGGATGACGGCAAAGAGGGCTGGGTCAACACGGCTCTGTTGCAAGTCGAGAATGAGGCGGCTGAAGCTACAGCGACCCCCAGCGATGCAATTAGATTGAGTCGCGAAACAAGAATCGTTGTGGAAGCCGTTGATGCCGAATCCGACGCGACCGGCTCGACAGAAGATGGCATACTCGTCTTTGACGTCCCGATAGCCGATATCGACTCGATGAACCTGACTGCTACGGTCTTGGTCGGTGCAGCCGCAACCCGCACGGCTGAAGCGGCGCCTACGGATGCCGATACAATCGCTAGCGCAACGCCAACCCCTTCTGCGCCGGCTGGTCCTACCGCGCCGCCTCTAAGAGATGTGAATGTATTTGCCTTCTGCAATGACCTGTCCTTCGGTATTAGGGCTCCGTCGAATCTCACACCTGGCTCAACGATTAAGATTTACTGGGCCTGGTTTGCCAGCACGGAAGCCTACCTGCGCGACCACATGTCGAACGCAACCCAGGAACTGCGCGTCAACGGCGAGGCGATTGCCAGTGTCAATCAGTACCGCGGCAATCCATCGCGCAGCGGCACGCAGCATGTCGTCTATTGGTACGTCCCCTTTGGTCCACTTGAGGCAGGCGATTTCATCATCACGTATCGCGTCACCTGGCGGAACGCGATCAGCGACGGATTCGAGTCATTCGGCCCTGGTACTGCGACGGAGTTTGAAGAGGAAAGCTGCAATTTTTCTGTGAGGTGAGGCTCAGTGAATTCTGCGGATTACTGGGTTGTAACCGAGCTAGGCAGTGGCCTCGTGCTACCTTGTCAAGGCAAATTCAGTCTGACTCTGCCACCGGTCGCTGACGACACCTATCATGACGCGCAGATCAGCGATTACGCCGCGCGCGTGGATTTCCGTAACGAGCCACCATTGCGATTGAGCGTCCGTGCCCGCGCTACAGGCGAGCTACGAGGTACAGCAGGCTTCGGATTCTGGAACCATGCCTTTTTGCCGGGGCAGCGCTCTTACAGACCGCCACAAGCGATTTGGTTTTTCTTCGCTAGCCGCCCGAGCAACATCGCGCTGGCGAAAGATATAGCTGGTTTCGGGTGGAAAGCCGCGACCGTCAATGCGATGAATTGGCGCTTTCTCGGCCTGCTGCCGCTCGCGCCAATCGGCTTTTTGCTTATGCGCAACCGAGCGCTTTACAATCAGCTTTGGTCCCGGGGCCAGCAGATTATCGGTTCCAATGAGGCACTTCTTGAAACCAAGCTGCTGGACGAATTCCGCACCTATACCATCGACTGGCGCGTTGACGACGCCGTCTTTTCAGTGGACGGCGATGTCGTGCTTCGTGCGAAGAATGTGACAAGCAGCCGACTGGGCTTCATTGCCTGGATCGACAATCAATTCGCAGTGGCCACGCCACAGGGACAATTCGGCTGGGGACTGCTTGATGTGCCGCAGGAGCAGTCGCTGCATCTGCGCGATCTGCAGATTACGCCACTGCCGTGAGAACAGGCTGCTAATTGGGAGCGCTCGACCATGATGTTACAATCAACTTGAGATAAAGAGTTCGGATAAAGCCACCCAATGTCAGACGCTACCGGCGATAGAGTCTTCGCCAACCTGTTAGATGCGGTCGATTCTCGCAAGCGAATGCTTCTGGAGTATCTCACCCAAGAGCGTTTTGTGCGGCGCTTCCAGCCGGCGCATATTCGCGACGCTGTTTACAGTTATGTCAAGGGCGGCGGCAAGTCGCTGCGCCCAGCCGTCGCGATGCTCGCTTGTGGTGCTTTGGGCGGCGATGAGTCGCAAGCGCTGCCCGTCGCGGCGGCCATCGAGATCTATCATACCTGGACCCTCGTCCACGACGATGTGATTGACCGTGATGACACCCGTCGTGGCGTGCCGACCGTGCATCGTGACTTTGCCAGCCGCGCCGCCGAAGAATTCGGCTGGACACCTGCCGATGCGGAGCATTACGGCAGAACGATAGCAATGCTGGCCGGTGATGTGCAGCAGTCCTGGTCCTGGTCATTGCTTTTTGAGGCGCATCTTCAATACGGCGTTTCCGCCGAAATCATACTCTGCCTGGCGCAGGATCTTGCGAGTCAGGTCACTCCTCTTCTCGTGGAAGGTGAAACGCTTGATGTTCAGTATTCGGGCGCAGCGCTAGAGCTGAATGAGGATGTGATCGTTGACATGCTCTGGAAGAAGACCGGTGTACTCTATGAATATGCTGGTCGCGCCGGCGCCGCAATCGCACTAAACGATGCCGATGAAAACCTGCCTGCAGCGCGGGCGATCGCCAAGTTCTGCAGTCTCTGTGGCATTGCCTTTCAAATTCAAGACGATATCCTGGGCATTGTGGGTGATGCGCAGCAATTGGGCAAGCCGGTCGGCTCCGACATAAGGGAGGGCAAGTCCACTTTGCTCACATTCAAGGCGCTTAAGCTGGCGACTGAAACGCAGAGAAATACAATCTTGCGGACGCTCGGTGAAGAGGCGGCAAGCGCTGCAGATGTGCAGGAAGTGATTCATTTGATGCGCGAACTCGGTACAATCAGATACGCGCAGGACATCTCCCACCGTTATGTTGACGAAGCGCTCATTCACTTGCAAGCGCTGCCCGATAACACCTATCGAGAGCTTCTCGGGCAATGGGCGCATTTCCTGATCCAGCGCGAATTTTAGCGTAGTCTGGCACTGCCAAGAGGACACGCGCATGTTGAGTTGGTTGCGCCGGCGTTCGTGGAAGGGCAAGGCTTGCTTGATTGCGCTGCTCCTACTGATCGGCGTGGGCAGCGCTTTGAGTGCCTGGGTAATCGTCGATCTGCCCTCGCTGGACCACTTAGAGGCAGGCATGGCGCTGCCTTCGACGCGCATCTATGACCGCAACGGACTGCAGCTCTATGAGATCCTGCCGGCAGGACTGGGGCGCAATCATGAACTCCGTCTTTCGGAAATGCCGCAGCACTGCTTAAATGCGGTAATCGCCACCGAAGACGCCAACTATTATCGCCATCCTGGCATAGACCCGATAGGCATTCTGCGCTCGATATGGATCAATCTGCGCGGTGGCGAAATCGTCGCCGGTGGTAGCACCATTACTCAGCAGACCGTCCGTCTCCTGTTGCTTGATCCACAAGGACGTGCTCAGCGAAGCCTGCGCCGAAAATTGCGAGAGATGGCGTTGGCACTGCAATTGCAGGCGCAGTTTAGCAAAGACGAAATCTTCGCGATCTATCTCAATCAAGTCTACTTTGGCAACCTGGCATACGGTATCGATGCCGCCGCGCATGCATACTTTCAGAAGGGCGCTATGGACCTCTCGCTGGCCGAATGCGCGCTGCTGGCTGGCGTCGTTCAGAATGCGATTCAGAATGACCCGCTAACGCAATTCGAGCGAGCCAAATCGCGGCAGGCGGTCGCTCTTCGGCTCATGGTGCAGAATGGTTTCATCAGCGAAGCCGAGTCGATGGCGGCCCTAGCAGACGAATTGCAATTTGCCGCGGTCGCCTTTCCCATTGAAGCTCCACACTTCGTGATGGAGGTATGGCGCGTGCTCGAACGCGACTTTGCCGACGCGCTTCACGCCGGCGGCCTGGACGTCACTACCACAGTTGATCGCGATTGGACACGACACGCGCAGGAAATCGTCCAACGACAGTTGGACGCGCTAAATGATCCTGCCCTTGGGACGCGCCCGGCGAATGCCAACAATGCCGCGCTGGTCGCGCTTGATCCACGGACCGGGGAAGTGCTGACGATGTTGGGCAGTCCCGACTACTTCGACGAAGCGATCGATGGCGCGGTTAACGCGGCGCTTGCTTTACGCCAGCCCGGCAGCACGCTCAAACCCTTCACCTATGCCGAAGCAATGAATCCGCAACACGCCGATCCCTACACCGCCGCCACGATGATCCTTGATGTCCGTACGCCCTTCATCACTAATAAACTGGAGAGCTACGTGCCCGCCAATTACGGTCGGGTTGAGCACGGGCCTGTTCTGGTTCGCGAGGCGCTGGCATCGTCATATAATATTCCCGCGGTGGTCGCGCTTGAGCATATCGGCGTCGAGCGTTTCGTGGGCTTCGTCAGTGATCTAGGTCTGGAAAACTTACAAGACAATGCGCGGGTCGACCTCTCGATCACCTTGGGCGGCGGGGAAGTTCGCCTTCTCGACTTGGTTGAAGCCTACACCGCCTTTGCTAACGGTGGCTACGACATTGAGCCACAGCTAATCCTGAGTATCACGAATGCGAATGGCGAACGAATCTACCAATATGAAGCGCCGCCACTCAAGCGCCGCCTCATGGATGCGCGGATCGCCTATATCATCACCGATATCCTGTCCGACAATAACGCGCGGATTCCATCATTTGGCGCCAACAGTCCCTTAAATCTTGGCTTTCCCGCGGCTGCCAAGACCGGGACCACCACCGATTTTCGCGACAATTGGGTCGTCGGCTACACGCCTGATCTGGTGGTTGGCGTTTGGGTGGGCAATGCCGATAACGCTCCGATGCTTGATGTCAGCGGGGTCAGTGGCGCCGGGCCGATTTACAATCTCTTCTTGCGAACGGTCACGCGCGGTGAGCCACATGCCGAGTTTGATGAGCCGCCCGGTTTGAATCGAATCGAGGTCTGTCGGCTCAGCGGCCTGTTACCTACCGAGTATTGCCACCAGCGGGTCAGCGAAGTATTCATCCCCGGCACTGAGCCGCGTGAATTCGACCGCATCTTTCAGCCCTTTATTATCGACCGGCAGACAGGCAGGCTGGCTACCGCAGATACGCCGGCGGCGAACCGGCTCGAGCAGGTCTTTCTTCTGCTGCCCATGGAGGCGCGCGACTGGGCGCGAGAAAATGGAATCCCGCAGCCCCCACTGGATATGAGTGAGCTAGGCTCTGATGTCAGCGATACCTTGCGAATACTGTCGCCCGATCCCCATACGATATTCGAGCGTTCAGATCTAATACCGGCTGCGTCGCAGCGATTGCGCTTCGCGGTTGCAGCGCCAGCGATTGCGCGGACTGTCAGCTTCAGGCTGAATGGCGAGTTGATTGGCGCGGCCGATCACCGGCCTTGGGAGTTTTGGTGGACCGTGGAAACGGGCGAGTACACGCTCAGGGCAAGCGCGACGCTTGCGGAGGGCGCTCACATCGAGAGTCAGTCAAGGACATTTTCGGTCGTCGAAAAGAAAGCGCTTATTTCATACGACAGTCAAAGCTAGCCTGATTGCCGCTCGCAACCATTGCACTCGGCCTTCGTAGTGATTCATAATGACGTTTCACTTATCGTATCCTGAGGGTAACATCTTGCGACATCGCCTCGCGCTCGTCCTCACTTGCGTATTGCTCCTCGCCTCCGTCAGCTTGTCATGGGGACAGGAGGCGCGGTCAAGCGTGCCGCAGGAATTGCTCGACGCTGCTGTAGACAACTTGCAATCCGCCGAAAGCTTCAAATTGGCGATCAAACAGAGCGGCGAGCCCTACCCACTAGCTCTTTCTTTCGATGGCGTTAACTTGCTTCCCGCCACCTTGACTGGCGCGGAGGCACAATACGTCAGCCCTAACGAACTCCATATCAACGCGCTGCTGCAACTTTTCATCCCCCTGTCGCTGGACGTTTATTCGCTTGATGACCGGCAATGGCTCAGCTTCCCGAGTGGCGCGCCCTGGATCCTACTGTCCGCTTTTGAAGATTTCGATATCAACCGCCTGTTGGCGGCCGGCGATGGCATCAAGTACGTCATGGCGAATCTGCAGGATCCGCAGATTGTGCCCGACGGGGCGCCCGCCGACGAGGACACGGTCTGGCATCTACAGGCCAGGGCAGCGGGCGATGGGGTAGCAGGCTTGCTCTTTGGCTTCATTGAGCCGCAAGATGACGTCGAGATTGACGCTTACATCGCCGCTGAAGATGGGCGCTTCAAATTGCTTGAAATCACGATGTTGGAGACTGTCGGCGACCCGGACAGGGATGCCGCCGTCTGGCATATTCGATTCTACGATTATGATGCCCCGCCGGTTTTCGAGCCACCGCGTTAAGCTGGCTCCACCTCGGCTTGCTGTTCGTCCGGTTGAGTCCGCCACCGTTCGCGGATAAAGTATATCGGTTTTCGCTGCGACTCGTGGTAGGTGCGCATGATCATATCGGCGACGATGCCGGTGCTCACGAATTGCACGCCAAGTACCATTAGCAGGGCGGCCAGCTGCAGCAGCGGACGGTCGCCGATCTTGTTCTCCGTCAGTAACTTGAAGACCGTCAGATAGGCGCCGAGCAGTGTCCCTATGCCACCGACGAAGAAACCTGCTGCCCCGAATACATAAAGCGGGCGATTGAAATAGCTCAAAATGAAGACCACGACGATGAGGTCAAGCACGACTTTGAAACTACGGCCAAAGCCGTACTTACTGCTGCCCGATTTGCGTGCCCGATCTTTGACCGGTATCTCGGCGACGCGGACACCCATTTGACTGGCGAGCGCCGGAATGAAGCGATGCAATTCGCCATATAGCTTTACACCCTTCACCACATCAAAGTGATAGGCTTTGAGGGTACAGCCATAATCGTGAAGCTTGATACCAGTGCTGCGAGAGATCAAGCGGTTCGCCATGGCAGACGGAAGGCGCCGCAGTAGCAGGGGTTCTTTGCGGTCTTGCCGCCAGCCGCTGACGATATCGTAGCCCTCGGCGAATTTGTCGAGCAGCCGCTTGATGTCCTTTGGATCATTCTGCAAGTCTGCATCCATAGTTACCACGATCTCGCCGCGCGCCGCATCGAATCCGGCTGCCATCGCTGCGGTTTGCCCGAAGTTTCGGCGAAAGTGGATAATTTGCCAGCGAGTATCCCGCGAGTGCACGGCGTTGAGCAAGTCGTAGCTGCGGTCCTGGCTGCCGTCATTGATGACAATGACCTCATAGTCGCACCCTATTTCGACTAGCGCCTCTGTCAGCTCGCCGTGAAGTTTGTCAATATTGCCTTCTTCGTCATAGACAGGGATAACGACGGAAAGCTCAAGTTCGGGGCGACTGATGTTTTCCGGCCTGACGCTCATGGACCTTCTCCACATGCCTCAAGCGCGGATTCTATCATTCAAACCGAGGTATATCCATACGACGCCAGTTGGACCCCTTGGGGAATGTTGCCTTTGCGCCGTAGGTCAGTCGTGGGTGACGCGTCCAGCAAGTTTAACAGGCTCGTTTTATTCTGTTAGAATAACCGCAGAGGCCAGGCAGGAAACGCAATGGTAGACGACGATAAATTCCGTGAGTTTGATGCCGACGATTTCGATACCACCGAGCCGATCGACCTCCCACTATTGGCCGATGATGACACGATAACTACCGAGCTGGTCAAGGTTGAGCCGGGTACGGATGTGCCCTTCTCCTTGCCACATGTTTCCGAGCTAGATGAGAAGACGCCGCGTGATGCCCGCCGAGACTCAGGCAAGCTGGTCACCTTGCCGGCATACAACCAGATTGTTCCATCTTCCGAGTCTGCAAGTACCGAGATAAACAGACCTATACCATCGGCTATCCGTGATCGCTCGGAACACCACTCATTTAATGCACCCGGCGCGCGCTCCGCTCGCCCGTCGAAAGATCTGACCCTGTCCTTACCGAGATTTCCCGAATCTGCTGCGCCCGCCCCCGCGCCACCGCATGGTCTGCGGCATGCGTCGACTGACGCGGTCAATTTGCCGCGCAAACGTAGACGCAAGCGCAGAATTCTCGGCATGCCCATCGGTTGCATTTGGGTATTGGCTGGCATGTTTCTTACTTTTTGCAGCGGCTTTACGCTGCTGACTGCCGGCGCGGCGATGGTCTTCCTGCCGCAAGTGGAAGCCGAATGGACCGGGCGCGTCGCCGAAGTGGATAACTATCGCGGCTTTGAAAGCACGTTCATCTATGACCGTCACGGCAACGAATTGTACGAAGCCTTTGGCGAGGGCCGGCGAGTACACGTCGGCTATGACCGCATCCCGCACTCGCTGATTCTGGCGACCATCGCCATCGAAGACGATTCCTTCTTGGAGAATATCGGCATAGACGTCGGACATACTGCGCTTGCCGCGTTGAACTATTTGGGTGCCGCCGCCGGTGAAATCACACCGGGTGGCAGCACTATCACGCAGCAGCTTGTTCGTAACATCTTCTTTGACTACGAAAAGCGCTCCCAGCGCAGTATCGCCCGCAAAGCCGAGGAGATATTGCTTGCGATTGTCTTGACTCAGTCGAAAAGCAAAGAAGAGATCCTCGAAATGTATTTCAACGAGATCTACTACGGAAACTTGGCTTATGGCGCGCAGACCGCTGCACAGACCTTTTTCGGCAAGGACGTTGATCAATTGAGCCTTGGCGAATCTGCCATGTTGGCCGGTCTGCCGCAAGCGCCAGCGAACCTTGATCCACTGAATCCCGATCCCGCTGTACAAGCCGCCGTCGATGAGCGCTGGCGTCAGGTGCTGGGCGAGATGGTCGAAGAAGGCTATATCAACCAAGAGCAGGTGCGCGCCGCGCTGCAAGAGGGTTTGTCCTTTGAGCCGGCAAATGTTTCGCTCACCGCGCCCCATTTCACAGTCTATGCGCAAGGCGAGTTGGAGCGCTTAATGCTCGGTCTGGGATACAGCCCCGAGGAGATTACCGGTGGTGGGTTACGGGTCTTCACCACGCTTGACCAAGACGTCAACCGTCTGGCACAGCGAGCCGCCGCCAGCCAAGTGGCGCAACTGCAGGCCAAAAACGTCAGCAATGCCGCTGTCGTGGTCACCAGACCGGCGAACGGTGAAATCATTGCCATGGTTGGCAGCATTGACTACAACAACGAAGCCATCGACGGCAGCGTCAATGTAACTACCGCGTTTCGGCAGCCCGGCAGCACGATGAAACCCTTCACCTATGCCGCGGCGATGGAGCGCGGCATGTCTACGGTTGATGTGCTATGGGATACGCGGACGCAGATCGCGCTGCCCGGATTGCCCGTTTATACGCCGCGAAACTTCGACAACGAGTTTCACGGGCCCATGACGATGCGCACGGCGCTGGCGAACAGTTACAACATTCCGGCGGTACAAACCTTACGCGAGGTGGGCGTCGATTACCTCTTGAACTTGCTGCGCCGCTTTGGCATTACTACGCTTTCCGAGGACGCCTCGCAATACGGCTTGTCGCTAACGCTCGGCGGCGGCGAAATCAGCCTGATCGAATTGACCAACGCCTTTGCCGTCTTCGCCAATCAAGGCACATACGTACCAGTGACGTCCATCCGCTGTGTAATCAATAGCGCCGATCAGATCATCTACCAGTATGAAAACGGCTGCCCGCTAGGGCAGATCTCGGAGCGGACAGTCGTGAAAGCTGCGGCGGATGCACGAGTCCTGGATCCGCGCGTCGCCTTTATCATCAGCGATATGCTGGGCGATAATCAGGCGCGTGCTGCTGAGATGGGCGCCTACAGCCCCCTACGCACCGAGAACATCTTCGCCTCCGTCAAGACCGGTACAACTGATGATGTCAAGGATAATTGGACGATCGGCTATACACGCAACCTCGCTGTCGGCGTCTGGGTGGGCAATAACGATGGCGACCCGATGATCAACTCTTCGGGATTGACTGGCGCGGCGCCGATCTGGAATACCGTGCTGACCGGCATCTACGGCAATAGAGACTTACTCGGTACTTTTGCGACAGAAGGGCAATTGCTCAACGATCAGCCGATACCGCCCACTGGCATGACCCTGCGACAGGTTTGTGATGTCCGCCGCCTGACCGAATTATCAACGCGCTGCCCAGCCACCATCAATGAGTGGACGCTGGATGGACCTGCGGGCATCCCTGACGCGGACGGCAACTTGAATTATCCGCCGGTCGCCGCGCGTTATCCGACGCCGGTGCCGGCTCAAGGTTCCGTAGTGCAGGAAGTTTCACACGGCGTCTACCAGACCCTGGCTTATCCCCTGCCACCGGAAGTGGCCGCTGGCATTCAGTTCCGCGTGGCAGCGGGCGATCAGCAGCCGATCCCGCCGAATTTCTGCCGTGTTCCAGTCGAACATGCACAAGAAGCCTTAGCCGCGGGCGCGCAGAACCTATTGTTCATCGGCGGTCCGTCGTCCTCACAGAGCGATTCTGTAGAAGCCGAGCGATTTGCCCGCGAAAAAGGTCTGGCGTTTTTGCCGACGGTAGATTGCTGGCCCGGTGTCTATGGCCTGCACACCATCGGGAGCGTAGGCGCAATCCTGCAGATTCAGCAGCCGGCCAACGGACAATCCCTCAGCCGCGCCACGCCAATCATCGGCACGGCACAATTCGACTCGAGCCAAGCTGAGTCTTATCACATGTACATCCGCGGTGGTCAATTCACAGATTGGACACCGTTGGGCACACGACATCACAATAATGTAATCAACGGGCAGTTGGAGACGCTGCATGCGGATGCGCTGCGCCCGGGAAACTATGTTTTGCGGCTCGCGCTCGTCAATGTTGGCGGCATCGTGCAGGCGACCGATGTCGTTTTCAATGTGCCGTGACCGCCGACGGGCATTACGCTTTGAGTTACGAGCCGCGCCACAGGTGTATAATTGAGCAAACGGATAAGCGCATCTATGGATGAGACTTGGACGTGACGGATCAGAGACCGGCTACTGTCGAAGTTCCTGACGCCTTCCTATCGGCGGAGACGCTGCGGCAGGCGAGAGAGATGCCCTGGAAAGCTGGCAATGAAATCCGCCGCTTCCTGATGCTGCCATTAGCTCACTGGGCGCTGCGCGGCGTCGAGATCGGTCCGGGATGGCGCTGCTATGGCCTGCCGATTGTTCAGCGACATCGCAACAGCCATATTCGTATCGGCTTTCGCATGAATCTGCGCTCGTCCGCGCGCAGCAATCCGCTCGGACCCAATCATCCGGTCATAATCAGTACACGACGGCTTGGGGCGGAGATATCAATTGGCGATGACTTCGGCATGACCGGGGGCTCATTGGTCTGTGACGAGCGCATCACCATCGGTGACCGCGTCTGGGTAGGCGCCAACACTGTCATCGCCGACACCGACTTCCATCCGCTTGATCCGCAGCGGCGAAGCGTTGCCCCACTTGATGCGAAGACCGCGGCTATAACAATCGCTGACGATGTCTTCATCGGCATGAATACGCTGATATTAAAGGGTGTGACGATAGGCGCCGGGGCGGTAGTCGGCGCTGGAAGCGTGGTGCGGCGTGACGTACCGGACCGTGTCATCGTGGCGGGCAATCCGGCGCAGGTCGTCGGTGAACTGCCAGGCTAATCCAAATACACCAAATCGTAAGTTAGCAGAATTGAATCGCCCAATGCGATGAAATCGCCATCGTTGAGCAATGTGCGAGTGCTTATCTGGACGCCGTTGACGCGTGTACCGTTGCTGCTGCCCAGGTCTTCGAGATGATAATCCTCGCCCTGCAACATCAGCCGCAGGTGATAACGACTCACTTGTGAATCACGTATCGCGATATCGTTGGCAAGATCGCGCCCGATGTTGACGATCTCGCGCTCCAACCGAAAAAGCTGATTCAGCAGCGGACCACGGCGCATGACCAGCCAATAGCCGGGCTCAGTCGGCATAACGCTCTTGTCGATATCGACTTCTTCTTCAGTTGTGCGCTGAGCGGACTTGCGCTCGGCATCAGCGCGTTGCAACTGCCGATTAAAGTCGGTGACAAAATGATCCCAGAAGTGATTCTCATCACCGAATGCCCGCGTATCATAGCGATTCACCAGTTGTAAGCGAGGATGCTCGTTTGCAGCTTCAAAGAGGATTGCGAAAATGGGAATGCCCGCTCCCAAGGCGAACGCCCATTCGTACGTGACGGCGATCGAGCCGGTGGCACTTGCAGTCAAAAGAAGGACCAATGCGTCTGCCGTTTGAATAGCCGCTTCGATGCCGACGTGCCATTCGGCCTCGCCGACCGGCTGCGCGACCATCCAGGGACGATGCCCTTGAGCCAGCAGAACGCGCCGAACTTCCTCAGCACGCTCTTCGTCTTGACGCGCATAAGCGAGATAGACGTTTTTCATTGACTACTCAGTGCCACGCTTCATCGCAAATGACGTGTCAAATCTTGAGTATCGGTCATGCACTCGAGGATGCCGGGTCCCTTAGTCGCGCTAAGTTCTTCGAGCCCGGCGCGGATATCGTCATTGTGGCTGACGCGCTTGCCCCAGGCGCCGCAGCTGCGAGCAAATTCGGCGAAATCGGGATTCACCAGCGAGGTCGCCCAAACCGGCACATTGACGCCGCGCTGCTCCTTGCTAATCTTGCCGATTTCGCTGTTGTTTAACAAGACGAGCTTGATCGGCAACTGATGCTGCACAGCAGTGGTTAACTCCATCGCATATTGACCGAAGCCGCCACCGCCCACTACGACGGTACTCATCTCGGCGAAGAGTCGCGCTGAATTAGTACCGTATTTGTCACTTTCCCGCGCTCGTAGTGCCTTCTCCGCCCGCCACAGTTGCCAGCGTCCGGCTATTTCTCGGCGAAGGTAGTGGCGGCTCTCTGCACAATTTGTGCCCGCCAATGCCGCAGCGAGCGCCTCGCAGGTCACGCCGATATCGCCCCAAAGCGGGATATTGACGGGGTGGAATTTGCCAAGCGTCATGCGGTCAAAGTCGACCTGAATAATCTTCTTCGTCTGGGAGATGCCGGTGTGATTACTGAAAGAGGCGCCGAAGACCAACAGCACATCAGCGCGCCCCATCATTGTGCTGCCGACGATTGTGCCCGGCCGGCCCAGCACGCCGCATGCAAGCGGATGGCCATCGGCGATGAATCCCTTCGCCTTGAAGGTCGTGATGACCGGCGCCTCGATTTTTTCCGCCAAGGCGATGATCTCGTCCTTGAAGGCTTTGGCGCCATGACCCATGATAATCGTCACCAAGCGCGCGTCTTCGATAACTTTGGCTGCTTCGTCCAGCTGCTCCTGCGGCGGTCGAATCCGCTCGGTGCTGATGCGACCTTGACGTGGTGTTTTGGGTCGTGGATTGAGACCAGGAGAAAAGGCGACCTCGTCAGGGAATATCAGGTGTGAAACATCGCGCTTGACCACGGCATGTTTTATCGCCAAAGCCATCAATTCCGAGGCATTCTGATTGCTAAGCACCGTTTGGCTCCACTCAGCCACGGAGTGGAAAGCCGCGGACAGATCAATCTCCTGGAAGGCGCCTGGTCCCAACACTTGCGTCTGTACCTGTCCGCTTAAGGCGATTACCAGCGCTCGATCCACCTTGGCATCCCATAGTCCGGTGAGCAAGTTGGTGGATCCTGGACCAGCGATACCAAGGCACATTGCCGGCTTGCCGGTCAGCTTGGCGTATCCGCTCGCCGCAAATGACGCTGCGCCTTCGTGCCGGACGCCAACAAAGCGTAGTCTTCCTTTTTCTTTCTCCGCTCGGATCGCGTCGGCCAGCGCCAGATTCGAATGCCCGACCATGCCAAAGCAGGCGTCAATGCCCCAGTCGGTGGCGACTTCTATCATTTGCTTGGAGACGGTGTCGGCGGCTACGGCTGGTTCGACGGCGACATAGATGCCGTCCTCGCGCTGCTCCAGCGGAAAACTTTCTACGCGGTCGTCGTAGCCTCCTGGTGGCGATCCGTCTTGCGGCGCATATTCGTAGCCGTGCCAAGGGCAGACTACAAAGCCGTTTTCGATCAGCCCTTCGCCCAATGGTCCGCCTTGATGCGGGCAGTAGTTATCCAGCGCGCAATACTGCCCTTCGAATTTGACCAGGCAGAGCGCCTTTACGCCGGCCGCCACGCTCGTCACACTGTTGTCTTCTAGCGGGTCAAAGCCTGCCACCCGATGCCATTCCGTCTTTTGCGCCATATTATGCCCTTGTCTAGCTGATGTCTCGAAGGGAGGTTGATGCCTTACACGTCCAGCTTACCAATCGATTATGATAGCGAGCGAGACTTATGGCAAGTTTGCCATTAGTGTCTGATTCAGGCGGACTTAAGACATGGGCGGGCTTCTATGCAGTTGATTCAGAATGCGATACATTAAGATTAGGGTCCGCAACTCTCAAAGGAGACAATATGGCGACTTGGGTGGAAGTGCTGCGAGTTGATGAACTCGAGGAGAGCAGGGCACCACAGTATTCGTCAACGAGCGTGACATCGCCCTACACCGCTACCAAGGTGACTACTATGCCCTGGACAATCGCTGCGTTCATCGGGACGGTCAACTGGGTGACGGGCACATGGACGGCGCGAATGTGATCTGCCCGCTGCGCCAGTGGGACTATGACGTGCGCACCGGTGTCAGTCGCTACAATACCGACGAAAAGTGGCAATCTATCCCACACGTATGAACGGCGGTCAGGTCGAGATAGGTGCCGATGCCGTTCCGCCCAAGCCGCGTTTCAAGCGTGAATACCTTGGGCTTTGGGCGCGGCGGAATGATCCTCTCGAACATGAGATGCACGATATTCATAGCTATTTCCGCGGCAATCGCGAAATGGTCGAGCCGATGGGCAGCGAAAAACGCAATTATCCGGGTTTCGACGATTTGTATTTCTTGCCCGGTCAGCTCGCGGTTCTGCCTCTGTTGGATCACGAGCAAGTCAGCACGGAGACGGTCATCGGCAGCAAGCGCAGTTTACACGGTCTGGATGTCGATGATCTGGCGACCACGAATTATGAGATTAGCCATCACACGCCCGTATCACATGTCTAGGGCGGCGCTTCAATCCAGAACCTGCTCGTAAACGGCGAGCGTGCCGCTGATCATGCGCTCAACGCTGAAGTGCTCCTCCAAGCGGGCGGCGCCCAGCAGGCCCATGTATTTGCGTAGCGCGCGGTCATTGAGCAGGCGCGCGATTGCCTGTGTCAGCGCATCGACATCGCGTGGCGCAATCAGGATGCCGGACTCCCCATCGACGATCACTTCAGGAATTGCGCTGACACGGCTGGCGATCACCGGCACGCGCCGGGACATGGCTTCCAGCAGGACCAGACCGAATCCTTCCCACAGGCTGGGAACCAGCAGCACATCAAATGCAGCCATCAGATCGGCTGCGTCACTGCGCCAGCCCAGCCAGTGCACGCGATCGGCAATGCCGAGTGCCGAAGCAAGCCGCCGCAGTTCGGCCGCTTTTTCGCCGTCGCCGGCAATGACTAGATGTGCCTGGGGGTATTGTGCTCGCAGCCGCCGCAAGGCTTCCAGAGCATAGGGGATGCCCTTTTGCTCCACCAGGCGACAGACCATGCCCAGGAGCAGCGCATCGGCTCCTACGCCCAGGGCAGCGCGCAGGTGGTGACGGGCGGCTTCTATATCGTCGTCGCTCAGCCAGGCGAAATCTATTCCGTAATGTACCACCGCGATCTTATCCGCAGGCGCTCCTTCAATCTCGATTGTGAATCGTTTGATGGCTTCCGAAATCGCGATGCCAGCATCGAGCCTGCGCCACATCCGCCGGTTAATCCGTCGCCAGCGCGGACGATAGCGAAACTGATCGCCATTATGTCGGCTGCTGACGATCCGCCGTAAGCCGGATGCCTTGGCGGCGAAATAACCTAAGAGATCTGCGTGTACAAGGTGAGTATGCACAATATCGGGCTGGATCTCTCGTAACGCGCCACGGAGCTTCCAGAGGAGCAGCAAATCATTATCTCGGCGGATGACAAAGCGGGAGACCGGAATCTCGCGTTCGCGCGCCTCAGCCATCATGTCGTCCATGGGCGTGTCGCGCTCGACCAGGATGATTAAGCGCGCATCTATACCCCGTTCTCGCAGTCCCGTCAGAAGCAGCAGCAGATGGCGTTCTGCACCGCTGATGCGGGTGACCTTTATGATATGGGCGACGCGCATAGCTCCTCGATTTCAGGTGATCTGATTCGGCTCGACGCACCTTTTCAGACGGCGGAGATCGCCACCAGCCCGATGCGACCCTAACGCGGAATGATCTCTTTGGACAAGGGACCGATCAATCCATGGGAGTCTTTCGCGGCGATAGCAATGGCAGCGTAATCGTCAAAGCCGTCCCATGCCAGCTTGGTCTCATCGAACGCAAATTGTTGATAGATCAGGGAATCGCGCGGACGGAGCGCAACGATGTAACTCTGCGCTTCGGCTACCGGCGCCCAAACCAATTCTCTTTTGCCATCGTCACGATCGCGCAAAACTATGTTGGCCGGAGGTCGCGGCCCATCCGCCAGAGACATGACAATAGACAGGATGGCTTGTGTAGCGCGGCGTAGATAGTCCGGCTCGATAAACTCAATCGTATCGGTCGGGTCGGCGTTGCGCTTCTCTTCATAGGCATTGATGAGCCGGATGGCGGGATAACCCAGCTCACTGAACGAGAAGTGATCGCCGTAGCGATTTTCGCGGTCGATTTCATCTTGAACACGCAAATCTAGATCGAGATTGTAGTTGTATCCCAGGAAGTTGGCTTCGCGCGCCATTTTGCGCGAAGTAGACGTTTCGTTGGGACCAGCGGAGAATACGCGAAGTTGCCTGTCATTGCGATTGCCATTGAGGTCGTGCACATTGCCTACAGTGTCCACGTTGATCATGCCGATAACGTCGATGGCTCTGTTGCGCACCCAGACTGCAAAGGGAATACTGCCCTGCCGGTTGAATTCTTCGGCGGAGAAAAAGACAAACATGACAGTCGCTTTGTATTGCGCTGCGCTTAATATGCGCGCCATTTCAAGCAGAGAAGCTACACCTGAGCCGTTGTCGTTGGCGCCGGGGGCGTACACCGTGCCGTCGTCACGCGGTGTGCCAATACTGTCATAATGCGCGCCGATGATGATGGTGCCGGCATTGACTTCATTGCCGCTGATGGCGCCGACGATATTGTACTGCTTCGTCTGCACATCACTGTCCACGAAGGCGTCGAAGCTCTGCTCAAATGTGTAGAGATTGCCACCGGACGCCGAACTGAAGATTTCCAGTTGATCTTTGATATACTTGCGAGCAGCGCCAATCCCTTCGCTTGCGGATGTCTGGGTCGAAGCGATGTGCCGCGTACGAAAATCCTGCAGGCTGCGGATATGCGCCATCAGCCGATCCGACTCGACCTTGTCGAGCAGAATCGGCAACAGGTCTTCGCTGGACGGGGCGGCGGTCACTTCGATTTCCGTGATGACGACTGGTCTCACGGCGGCGTATCCCAAGGTTGCCTGCGGTGTATAAGTGGGCAAAGGCGCCAGCGTCGGCGGGGCATTATCGCTTGTGCCGAAGTTGCAGGCGATAAGCAGCAGCATGAAGCCCGACAAAATCGCGGTGGTTCTAATATGGATGCTTTTCCGGTCCATAGTGGCGATTTTAGCATAGATCAGGAAGCATACCTGTCCCGCAGACGGCAGGTCCCCTTGCCGTATGATAGTCGCACGGCAATAGCGCAGTCGCACGGCAATAGCGCAGTCGTAGGGAAGCAAGCGTTTGGCAGCCGCAGCTGGCTTCGTATTGAAAAGCGTATACAGTGGGATTGCGAGGAAGCGTAATGGACATCTTGATCATTGGCGGTACGACGTTTTTGGGACCGGCGCTGGTCGCTGAAGCGCTAGCACGCGGACATCGGCTAACCTTATTCAATCGTGGTCTAAGTAATCAGGAGGCTTTTGCCGGCGTCGAAATGGTAAGGGGAAATCGAGAAACAGACCTACATCAGGTTGCCGGGCGAAAGTGGGACGCTGTCATTGACACCTGTGGCTACTTTCCCCGGCAGCTCAAGTTGTCGGCCGAGGCGCTGAGCAAGACAGCTGACCACTACACCTTTGTTTCGACTTTGTCGGTCTATCCAATGTATGGAGCGCCCAATCGCGATGAATCGGCGGAGGTCCTGACCATGGAGGACGAAACTGCTGACGAGATTACCAATGAGACCTACGGTCCGTTGAAAGTCCTCTGCGAGGAAGTAGTAAGATCCGCTTTCCTGCATAACAGTTTGATCATCCGCTCCGGTTTGATCGTGGGACCGCGCGACCCGACAAACCGCTTCACCTATTGGGTGACGCGTGCTGCCAGGGGAGGTGAAGCCATCGCGCCGCCGGCAGAACAGCCGATTCAATTTGTCGATGCGCGTGACCTCGCTGCTTTCACCATTCGGCAGGTTGAAGCACGGTCAAACGGGACATTCAACGTCACCGGTCCAGCTCAAGGCCTGACCTTTGGCAATCTGCTGCCGCTGATCAAAGCTGCGCTCGGCAATGATGTCAGCTTCCACCATGCCAGCGATGAGTTTCTGAGCAAAAACGAAGTAGGCGAATTCATGGAATTGCCGCTCTGGGTCAATGCTGAGCTTGCCGAAAGCTTCATGACCTTCAATTTCGACAAGGCACAGCGGGGCGGCTTGGCGTTTCGACCGCTCACGCAGACGATACGGGATACTTACGAATGGGCACTGGCGCAGCCGGCGGATGTGGCCAAACCAGCGAATCTCCCGCCCGAGAAGGAGCTCAAGCTACTTGCCGCCATCAGAAGCTAATGGATTCCGGCGTCCGCAATCACATTGCTTATGCGAAAGTCCGGCAAATCCAGCACGATCATGGACGGCATTTTTAGCCTTTGCCATAGATGGTAACTATCAATGGGATTGTATTGCGCGGCGAATAAAACCATCACGGTCCCGTGGCTGATGACCACAATATTTTCGGCGCTGTTCGTGTTTTCCAGTATGGTCTCGATGCCACGCTGAAAACGATGTTTGGCTTGGTTTGCCGTTTCGTCGCCGAACGCCAGTTCACTCGGGGCGGCGAACAAACGCTTCATCCGCGCATTGAAATCTGCCATCGTTCCGTAGGGCGCGTTGGATTGTCGGCTGTGTTCGGCAAGTGAAGGGCTTTCGCTGATGGGAATATCATCAAGTTCCCACGCAATGCACTTTGCCGTTTGCAGTGCTTTGGGCATGGGACTGCTGTACAAGCGCTTCGCTTGATAGGGCGCAAGATATTGCGCCAAGGGCTGACAGCGGCGCAAGCCTTCTGCCGTAAGCGGCCAATCCGCGGCTGCCTGAAATGGATTGTGATCGCTGTTGCTGTGCTTTACCAAGACTAGCTGAGGCATATTCACCGGTTCGACTTGCCTGAAACAGCTTACTATCGCTTTGTGATAAGCGAAAAGGCTCACGGGAGCGGTGATAAGGCACAGAGATTCTGAGGAAAAAAACTTTGTGCCTTTTGTGTCTGTCCGGTGAAAGAGTTTTGACAACTACATAACTCACCACACACACACTTAGTCTTGACTAATCGAGATAATCGCGCAATTTGCGACTGCGGCGCGGATGTCGCAAGCGTCGTAGCGCCCGTCCCTCGATCTGCCGAATACGTTCGCGCGTCAAGCCGAATTTCTGCCCGACCTCTTCCAAGGTATAGCAGTGCCCGTTTTGCAGCCCAAAGCGCAGCCGTAGAATCCGAGCCTCGCGTGGCGTTAAGGTATTGAGCAGTTCTTCGATCTTTTCCTTGAGCAATTTACTGAATGCGCTATCGGAGGGATTGGGTTCGCGGTCATTTTCGATGAAACTGCCAAGTTCGCTGTCGTCGTCTTTCCCTACCGGATGCTCGAGGCTCAAGGGACGCCAGGACACTTTCAGCATCCATTGTACCTTGCGCGGTTCGCACTCCATGACCTCGGCGATCTCTTCTACCGACGGCTTGCAACCGGTTTCCTGCTCCAGGTCACGCGCCACGCGATAGAGTTGACGAATGCGATCGGTCATGTGCACAGGCACCCGAATCGTTCGCCCTTGATCGGCAATAGCTCGGGTGATGGTCTGGCGGATCCACCAGGTCGCATAAGTGCTGAACCGATAGCCGCGGTGGTAGTCGAACTTTTCCACCGCTTTCATCAAGCCCAGGTTGCCTTCTTGAATCAAGTCGAGGAAGGGCACCCCGCGCGACATGTACTTCTTGGCGATCGAAACGACGAGCCGGGTGTTCGCCTTGATAAGGTGATCACGCGCATTCAGCCCGTCCTGAATCAGGAACTGCCACTCCGCCCGGCGTTCGTGGTCCGCCGATTCAGCCAATTGGCTCGCGGCTAGTTCGCCCGCCTCCTGGCGCATCGCCAATTGCACCTCTCCCTCTGTGGTTAGCAGAGGGACGCGCGCCATCTCCTTGAGATATAGTCCGACCGTGTCGCTCGATGCGATTTCACCCAGGTCGTGGTCATCGTCTTCGTCGTCAAGCTCAATATCGTCCTCGAAGTTCTCTTCCAACAAGTCCAAGTCACCATCTTCGAGGAAAAACTCGAAACTGGTCTTGTCACCTTTGTCGTCTTCAAGGAACGTCATCAGGTCAATATCAGACTCAAATCTGCCATCAAAGTCGTTCACTGCAACACCCCTAACGTGCAGGATGCGCCTACACCCCATGTATCACGCGCACCCGTTAATATTTGGCTACTTCAATAATTGCTTCAGTACTGCCAATCTAGGATCAATCGCGATCGCGTCTTCCGATTCTAAATCGTCCGCTTCGCGCGATTCATTCTGGTGATTCAGCTTGTGGCCCGATGCGGCGCTCAATCCGCGACAGTCGTCACGACACACAGTTCGATAGCTCTCTTCAATGATTACCTCTTCCCGCAGCAGCGGGGCAAGATCGATTTCGCCGTTGCTATCTACACTGAAAACACTCTTAGTCGCGTCCGGTGGCGAGGCGAATAACTCCGCAACATTCAAGCGAAATTCATGCACGAACGCATCCAAACAGCGATCGCATTCTCGCTCATGCGCGACTTGCAATGTACCCTGCACAAGGATACCCTCTTTAGTACGGGTCAAGACCAAGTTTCCGGTAAGAGCGTCCAAAAAAAGCTCATCGTCGACCTGTACTGGCTGACAAATTGTAATAGGAATTCCCCTTGAATTGCCGGGACCTTCCGACAGTAGAAATCCCACTTGAACTCGGAGGAGGCGCTTCTTGAGATAGCCATCGTTTACATGGATCACGTTGCTGCCCCTCTTTGTTTGACGGATTGGAAACATGTATGATGTAACGATAATCTATATCTTATGCCTTATATAGGCCTAACAATGCGGCTGTCAAGCGATTTGCGCCATATACAAAGTGTAAATCTAGTGTTCGCGGAGTCTGATGGAGAGTATGTGCGTCATCCAAGCTTATTGCGCCTTCCTGAATTGCAGGACGCCACCATACAATTACCAACGATCATAGCGATTTTGCTCACACAAGTATGAAGCCACCCTTAATAGTCTTCGTAACCCCGCAGCATGGCGTCGAAAAACTGCGTCGTATGCTCCCCAATTATGATACCATAGTGTTTTCGGCAACGCAACAATTAGTGCGTAGTTTGATTGACCATCACCCGGCAATGATATTCATTGATGCAACGCATGAGGATTGGCGGGCGCTGGTACTGACGAGCAAGACCAATGCAGCGACGCGGCGCATCCCGCTGTGCCTCGTCAGCGATGACCGCGATACTCGTGCGGATGCCATTATGAATGGAGCGGACCGAGCCTTGAGCTGGGCGGATCTAAACGCGCAGGTCGGCGCCATCGTTGCGGAATTGGCACGAGCGCCCGATCAGGCAACCTTGGGGCGGCTGGAATGCGAATGCAAAATGGACTTGCCTCCGAAAGCGGTGCAGGGCGTAGAGCAATTTAATAGTGGCGAATATTACCTACAGCACGACCTTTTTGAAGCGCAGTGGATGGCGTCTTCTGGACCAGTGCGAGATTTGTACCGCGCCATTCTGCAAGTTGGTGTCGCCTATTACCAGATCGAGCAAGGCAATTATCGTGGCGCGCTAAAGATGTTGCAGCGCAGCGTACAGTGGCTTTATATGCTGCCGGATACTTGCCAGGGCATTGACGTGGCACAACTGCGGCGCGATTCTTATGCCGTGCGTGCGGAATTGCAGAGGCTGGGTCCCGACCGGCTCGGCGATCTCGAGCGCGGTCTGCTCAAGAAGCTGCGTTGGCGCCCGCCTCAAGCCCCCAAAACATAGCGGGCGAACCAGTCCAGCATGGCCTCATTATGAGCCCGCCTCAAGTTTATCGCGCCATTTATCGAAGCGCCGTGATACCCGCCTGGTTGACGCAGCATTTCGACTGTGCAGCCATTTGCCTTGAGTACGGAATAGAATTGCTCCGACTGTTCGGCCGGGCAACGCCAATCCAACTCGCTCTGCACCAATAAAGTTGGTGTGGTACAGCGATGAGCGTAAGTGATCGGCGAACATCTTTCGTATACTTTTGGAATCTCATGCGGATGGCCGCCCATTTGCTCAACGCCGAAGTAAATGCCGATATCGCTTGTACCATAGAAGCTGCGCCAGTTGGTAACTGGATTCTGCGGTATCGCCGCTTTGAAGCGATCGGTCTGCCCGATAATCCAGCAAGATAGGTTTCCCCCGCCCGATGTGCCGCAGACGCCGAGCTGGTCGGCATCGGCTAGGCCGAGTTCTATCGCATGATCCACGCCCGTCATCAGATCGTGAAAGTCCAGATTACCCCAATCTCCCTTTATTGCCGTTGAGAAGCTGTCGCCGTAACCCGTTGACGCGCGGTGGTTGAGGAAGAGGACACCGTAACCGGCGCCGGCCAGCATTTGAAAGTCGAAATGAAAACCGCAACCGTAGGCGGCATGCGGTCCACCGTGAATGTAAAGAATCGTAGGGAAGGGCGCTTCGCCGACTGGTGGCTGCATGTACCAGCCTTCGACTTCGGCGCCATCGATGCTGGGCCATAGCAAGTGCTGCGTTTGCGGCATCTTAATAGCGTCTAGTACCTCCGCATTGAGCTGCGTCAATTGCCGCGATTCGCCGCCTGGATCCAACATAAACAGATCGGGTGGAGAATTCAGAGAGGTACGCGCATAGAGCAATTGATCGCCGAGCTTATCAAGCGGAAAGACCGCGCAGTCTCCGCTCGTAACCGCTGCCCAACTCTCTTCACCGCTCAACGAAATGCGGTAAACGTGATCTGTGCCGCCGCTCTGCACGGTAGCCAAGGCTGATTTGCCATCGTCCGATACCATCACATTTTGCAGGCTTAGTCCGGCAATCGGCATATCCGTCGAAAGCCGACCGCCAACGCCGACATCAAGCTGGCTGGTGCGGCACGCGATGTCGCCGGAGAAAAGATCCAAGACGTAAAGATCGGATTTCGTGCCGATCGGCTTGCCATCATTCGGACGCCCAATGAAGACGATCTGAGACCCATCGGGCGTGAAATTGGCATTGGCGATGCTCGCCCAACCGTCCAGAACGACGGACTGATTACCCGCGAGATCGACTAACATCAGATCCGGCGCCAATAACCGTTCGGCATCCGGGTTCATGCCGGCGTCATACAGGATGCTGCTAGCGTCCGGCGACCAGCGCAGATTGGTATTATGATTGCGATCATCGGTCAGCCTTGATGTTTCGCCGCTCGCCATATCCAAAACATAGACATCTTGGACCGCGTCATCGAGATAGCCGATTGCGTCAAAGCGGTAGACTGTACGATTGACGCGAAAAGGCTCAACCGAAAGGTCCGCGCTGTCGGCGTCCGGCTTGGCGCTGAAGGCGATCTCGCTCCCATCGGGCGACCAAGCGAGGCTTCCACTGATCCCGCGCTTGAACGTCGTCAGTTGTCGTGCCTCGCCGCCGTCTGAAGGCAGCAGGTATAGCTGCGCCTCGCCATTGCGGTCGGATGTGAAGGCGATTGCTTTGCCGTCGGGCGACCAACAGGCTTGCTTGTCGACCGCCTTTCCATTAGTCATTTGGCGGGATTCGCCCGAGGCGAGGTCCAGCAAGTGGATGGCGCTGAACTCGTCGTCTTTGTCCGCGTCAATCTTGCTGACCGTGTATATGACTTGAGAATCGTCGGGAGATAAAGCAGCGCCGTTGAGAAAGCGCAGGTTCAATAGATCTTCTTTTTGTATGGTGCGTGTCTCGGGCATTTTGACCTCTGGCATCGCTACAGTTGGCGTGGCATCGTGGCTCTTATTCTATCATCTGGTGAGTGGTAATTCAGGAACATCTCAGAAGTGACGCTCGCATCAGATGGTTGGCTGGCGCAGTCTGTCGAATCAGACAGAGTCAGGTAAGATTACATGAGTAACGATAAGAAGAGGAGTCTAATATCGTCGGGAGGCTGGCAAGAAGTCAACTTAGCCTGCAAGCAAGGCCAGGCAACAGGCGAGAGGATGATCAATGACCAAACAGCAAGACTCCAAGTCGCTATCGCAAGCGCGCTACACTCAATTCGCGGACGGCTATGTCACTAGTGAAACGCACGCCAAGGGCTCGGATCTCGATCGTCTGCTGGCGATCGCTCAGCCAAAGCCACATTGGCAGGCGCTCGATATCGCCACCGGCGGCGGACACACGGCGCTCAAGTTCGCGCCTCACGTTGCTCACGTTGTCGCCAGCGACCTCACGCCACGCATGCTGGAAAAGGCTCGGCACTTCATCGTTGACGTACAGGGCGTTGCCAACGTCACGTTCAAAGAAGCGGACGCGGAAGACCTGCCATTTGCTGCACAGCAGTTTGATCTGGTGACCTGTCGCATTGCGCCTCATCACTTTCCGGATGCGCAGCGCTTTCTGCATGAATGTGCGCGCGTATTGAAAGCCGGCGGCATATTGATGCTGCAAGACCATGTTTTGCCCGTTGATGACAAGGCGGCGCGCTGCGTTGATGCCTTTGAGCGCCTTCGCGATCCCAGCCACAATCGTGGCTTTAACGCAGCCGAATGGACGGCGATGTGCGCGCGGGCTCGTATCAACGTTGAATACAGCGAGCAGTATATCAAGCGGCATCAATTCCTGCCTTGGGCACAGCGTCAAGGCAATGACGACGCCACCATCGCTCGGCTTATTCAGATGATGCGCGAAGCGCCAGCGGCCGCACGCGAGTGGATGGATCCCCAATCCTGGGGCATGGAGTCTGCCACCTTCGTGAACCGTCATATTCTCATCCGCGGTCGCGCTAACTAGCGGGAGACTGCTATGCCAAACCTATTTGTGGCGAGCGGAATCTTTTCTCCCGAGCCTGGCGGCCCGGCGACCTACCTCAAAGCTATATTGCCCGCCTTGCAAGATGCAGGCTGGCAATTGCGCGTACTAACCTACGGCGATTCCGAGCCGGCGCAAGTCGCCTATCCGGTGACGCGCATCGCCCGCGAGCGGTATCCACTGCGCCTGGCAAGATACGCAATCGCTGCGCGGCGCCACTTGTCATGGGCGGATGTAGTCTTCGCGCAAACTATCGATTTGCCGCTCTGGGGCAGGCGGGACCAGCCACGGGTCATCAAAATTGTTGGTGATCAAGCCTGGGAGCGCTGTATTCGCAGGCGTTGGATTCCGCCCGATATGACCATTGATGAGTTTCAGCGCTATGGTGGCGATTTGTGCGTACGCTGGCAGATGCGATCGCGTTCGCGGCAGGTGGCCGCCATGGACGCGGTGATCGTGCCAAGTCAGTATCTCAAGCGGATAGTGGCTTCTTGGGGAATAGAGCCGGAAAAGATACACGTCATCTATAACGCCTTGCCTTTGCCGCCACCGCCGAGCGGAAGCCGCGCAGATATCCGCGCAGAGCTTTTATGGCCAGATCAGCCGACGCTTATCACCGTGGCCCGCTTGCAGCCGTGGAAGGGAGTCGATCATCTGATCACGGCTGTAGCGGACATGCCGGATTTGCGCTTGATTGTCGTCGGCGACGGTCCCGACCGGCCGCGTCTGGAAGCTTTGGCAAAACCGCTCGGCGATCGTGTTGCCTTCACTGGCCAGCTGGCTTCGGACGACGTGCATCGAATGATGGTCGCGGCAGACGGATTGGCACTATATAGTGGCTACGAGGGACTTTCCCATACGCTCTTGGAGAGCCTGCACTTAGGTACGCCTGTCCTGGCTAGCGACAAGGGAGGCAATGCAGAGGTTGTGAATCACGGTGTAAACGGCGTTCTGGTACCGCACGTCGATATCGACGCGCTTCGCAGCGGCATCGGGCGATTGCTGGAGCGACGCAGTGAATTTGCCGCGAACAGTCACGGAGGCTTGGCTCGCTTCAGCTTCGAAAAAATGACGCAAGACACCGATGTACTATTGAAATCCCTTTTGCGATAGCTTTGCTCAACGCTTAATAAAGCGGTAGCCGACCCCACGTGACGTAAGAATATACTCCGGTTGTTGCGGATTGATTTCTAGCTTTTGCCGCAGGTAATGGATGTAAAGCTTAAGACTGTCGATGGCGTCGCTGTACTCTTCACCCCAGGCTTCAGTCACCAACTCAGTTCGCGTAACAACCCGCCCGGCGTTTCGCACCAATATGGCTAGCAAGTTAAATTCCTTTGGCGTCAGGTGCTTGAGGCTCTTTCTTATCCAGACCTCGCGATTCATGAAGTTGATCCGGAAATCTCCCTGATTGAAGACAAGCTCTTCGCTCAAGCTTGTCCGCGGCGACCGCCTCAGCCGCGCGTGGATCCGCGCCACCAATTCGTCATCATCATATGGCTTAGTGACGTAATCGTCGGCGCCAATTTCGAGTCCTTTGATAATGTCGCTTTTTTCTTTCCTGGCACTTAGGAAAATGATTGGCATGTCAGACATCTCGCGCAACTGCCTGCAGATCTCCCAGCCATCTTTGTCCGGCAAGATGACATCGAGCAGTACTAGATCCGGTTGATTGCTATATGCCTGGCGCAAGCCTCCTTGGGCGCAATAGGCCTCATAGACTTCAAAGCCACGCCTCTTTAGCAGACCCGAAATCATTTCCACCGCCGGTTTTTCGTCATCTATGACGAGTATTTTCTCAGCCATTTAATCACGCTCCTGAAAGCATTAAGCTACTATATAACTCGCGCGCCGCACCAATGCGCTACTTATTAAGACTTGCGACAATTATGACGACCATACCATCGCGTTTCCATCGCAAGACTCTATATAACAAGAATTACCAATTATGCAATAACTAAGAATTAGCAAACGCTTTATGCTGGACACCAGTGGGAATTGGTTAACTGTTAGAATTTCTCTCAAACTCTCCAAAAACCAGTCTTTTGATATTATTTAAACTCTGGTGTGCGACCGGTTTCCTTTGCTGAAAACTAGCCGATCTAATTTAGTATTTGCCCGCTAACTTGGTGAGGCGCACGGCCACGAAAAACATTAGCATGAATGTTCATACTTTGCAAGCCTCGCTCTAACTTTGGCGATCAACTGCGAATGGATCTTATTAGCTGCGCGACCTGTGAATCGAATATCGAGCTGGCATCAGCCGACGCATCAACCGACAGTTGAACGCCGCCGCCGTTAGTCAAGGCTATGAAATTACCGTCAGTTGAAGTGTCCGCTTCAACTTGCAACAACTCCACTTTGCCTCCATCAGGCGCCAGTAATACGAGGTGGATTCCGTCAGAGTCAGCGGCACTCTGTTTAACAAGGCGCCAGGACGAAGGATAATCGAATTCGAAGCTGCCGGCTTGGATATGCCCGTTGGAGATTACAATATAGGCGCCAGGCGTGTGCGCCAAAGGGGGCGGTGCGGTAGCCGGTAGCAAGGGTGAACAGGAAATCAACGTGCCAAGGACGATGATCGCAACGCGCGCAGCTTGAGCGATGCGTCGTACGGCAATCAAGGGTTTACATCTCGGCAATGGAACGGGTATCGGTTTTGCCGACGCCATGCACAGTGCGGATCGCGCGAATCGTATTCATCAATTGAGTGATGTCTTCAGACTCGACATACGCGATGCAATCGTCGGGTCCAACTACAAGATCGGCTCGCTGTACCCCGTCCAATGCGCGGATGTTCCGCAGCGAATCGGCGAAATCAACGGACATATTCAGGTGGATCAAAACATAAGCGGCGGGCATATGTCCTCCTCAAGCGTCGCGCATTATACTCTATTTATAGACGGCTTGGTGCATTAGCGCAATTGCCGGGCTTTATTCCCACTCGATCGTGCCGGGCGGTTTGCTGGTTATGTCATAGGTTACACGGTTTATGCCGGCAACTTCGTTGACGATACGCGTGCTCACTCGCTCAAGCAGATCGTAGGGCAACCGTGCCCAGTCTGCCGTCATGAAGTCTTCAGTGGTAACCGCGCGCAGCACCAGGACTTCTTCGTAACTGCGTTTGTCTCCCATGACGCCGACGCTCTTGATCGGCAGGAGCACGGCAAAACACTGCGCCGTGTCCGCCCGCAGCAAGCCAGCTGCCTGCAACTCACCGACAAAAATGGCATCAGCTTCGCGCAGCTTTTCCAGACGCTCCCAACTGAGAGCGCCTAGACAGCGTATTGCCAGCCCAGGCCCGGGAAAAGGCTGGCGCCAGATGATCGCCTCCGGTAGCCCGAGCGTGATTCCAATCTTGCGAACTTCGTCTTTGAAGCAGTCGCGCAATGGTTCTATCAGCTCCAGTCTAAGATCTTCCGGCAAACCACCTACATTGTGATGCGATTTAATCGCTTTCACATTCTTGTTGTCAGCAGCGCTTTCTATCACATCCGGATAGATGGTTCCCTGCGCCAAAAAGCGAATGCCCTGCAGCCGGCGTGCCTGTTCGCTAAAAACGTCGACGAATGACTTTCCGATTATCTTGCGCTTTTCTTCCGGTTCGGTGACACCATCCAGCGCGCTTAGAAAGGTCTCCACCGCATTAACGGCGATGAGTTTCATACCTTGTTCTTGGCGGAAGACTTGGACGACTTGCCGCGCTTCCCCTTTGCGCAGCAGCCCGTGGTCAACAAATATGCAGGTGAGTCGATCGCCGATGGCACGATGAATCAAGGCGCCGGCCACCGCCGAATCGACGCCGCCGCTCAATGCCAGCAAGACACGCTCACCTTTGGTCTGCGCTCGAATCCGACCGACGGCGTCGTCAACAAAGGCCTTGGCTGTCCAGCTTGCGGCGCAGCGGCAGACACGGAACAGGAAGTTGCTCAGGATGGCCTTGCCTTGCGGGCTGTGCTGCACCTCAGGGTGAAATTGTACGCCGTAGAAGCCGCGCTCTATGTCGCCGATGGCAGCAAAAGGTGAATTCTCCGAATCTGCCAAGGACCTAAATCCGGGCGGAAGCGATTCGATTCGATCGCCATGCGACATCCACACGCGCAACTCTGGCACCAATTCGTGAAAGAGCGGGCTTTCAATCGTTTGCGTGATGGTTGCGGGCCCGAACTCTTTCTCGTTTGCCGCAGCGACGGTACCGCCAAATGCGTCAGACAGCAATTGCATTCCGTAGCAAATGCCCAGGACAGGTCGTTCGCCCTCCGAGACATATTGCGGTATTTGTGGCGCGTCCGCTTCATATACGCTGCTGGGACCTCCCGAGAGAATATAGCCTGCGGGCCAATGTCTATTGACGCGCCCGGCGCTGACGTCATGCGCATAGACTTCAGAATAGACTCCGAGTTCACGAATGCGGCGTGCGATCAATTGGGTATATTGCGAGCCGAAATCAATGACCGCAATGCCGCCTCGTTTCAGTTCGTCCATAATTGTTTCCCCGCGGTCAACGTTACGGCAGCTGCTTCCCTAGAGCTTGCGTCGCTTGCTTGGCTAGGCAAATGCCACCTAGAAGAATGCCTTTGCCAATCCAAGTATCCCCTGGCTCCAGGGCACACGATGGGATATGCCTGCCTGCAATTGGAACGAATTGGCGTTGTCGAGATACCACTGGAAATTCCGTAGCAACGCATCCTTATTAGAATACTTTGGATGGAATCCCAGCTTGCTCTCCGCCTTCTCAATAGAGACAAAAGAATCTTGTGCCGCGGTCTCGTATACCCATTTATAGAGTGGTGAAAGATTCAGCGCCTCCAGTTGCCGCAACAGCCAGATGGCTGGCTCGGCGGGCAATGGAGTGACTTTCTTGCCATAACCGGCATAATCGAGAACTGCCTGATAATCTTCACCCATGGTGGTAAATTCCTTCGCGCCAATGTTGAATGTATCGTTCACGATGCCGTCTTCTAGCGCACAACAAAGCCCGATGGCATCACAAAGATCTTCGACATCCAGCAGCTGGTAGCGGTTCCTGCCGTTTCCCAGTAGGGGAAAGCCACATCCGTCTTTCGCCCAATCATAGAGCAGCGCGAAAACACCCAGTCGTTCTGGACCTACAAAGGTCTTCGGGCGAATAACCGGTACGATCATGCCCTTTTCGCGATACTCAAAGCAGATATCTTCGGCCTGCACCTTCGCTTCGCCATAAGGTCCCACGCCAATACGTGGATCATCTTCCACCACGGGATGATGATCAGGAATGCCATATACAGCCGTTGATGAAATGTGGATGAATCGCGCGATGTCGTGCTGCCTAGCAGAGTCCAGCACATTTCGCGTGCCTTCGATATCTGTGCTGTAGATCTCCGCGGGCGAGTACAGCGGCAGGGCAGCAGCGGCATGCACAACGAAGTCGACGCCGTCCATCGCCCGGTTGACCACAGTGCGATCACGGATGTCACCCGTGATCTCGCAGATTTGATCGCGCTCCTCATAAGCGAAGTCGGCAATATCAAGCGACACGACCTCATGACCACGCGCCAAGAGATGGCGGCAGAGATTGATGCCGAGGAAGCCCGCGCCTCCGGTGATTAGAAATCGAGCCATAGATTATGTCCTTTTATGTTCGAAAGCCATGATGTTCTTGCATACTAGACAAGACAGTTCTGAATACCGTGCGTCATTCGAGAAAATCCGCTGGTTGAGCCCAACTGCCATTGAATACCATAGCGCTTAAACTTTGCCGCTCGCGTTGCCCGGCCTCGCGCTGCCGATGGCCTTCGGTCAAGTGATCGAGATCCGGTGTTCGATACGCCATCGCGATGGCTGTAAAGGGCTCGTAGTCGTCCGGGATATGATATAGTTCCCGCGCTCTGTCGGGGTAAAAACCGCCCATCTGATGAAGATAAATGTCATGATCCAGCGCTTGCAGCACCATTTGTGCAATTGCTTGTCCCAGGTCGTGCCCGGCGTGGCGATTGAGTACACCCGGCTGTCGGTACTCGTGGGCGACGGCGATCATTAATACCGCGGCGTGCTGCGCCCAAGGCTGGTTGCCTTCTCGGAGAATCGACAGAATTTTCTCGAATTCAGCCTGGTTCTCCTTAGGCGCGACAATGAATCGCCAAGGCTGTAGATTACTGGATGACGCCGCCCAGCGGGCCGCTTCCAAAATGCTAAGCAGGGCTGCTTGATCGATACTTCTCTCACGGTCGAAACCCACCGGGCTCCAGCGGCGCATCATCAAGTCATGCATGGGATAAGTTGTAACAGGAAGCTTTTGAACTGGCGTCGACAGGGCAGCGCTATCAACTCGTCCTGCGGGCTTCTGTGCAACTAATTCATCAAATACCTTGGGCGCGATTAACCAAACAAGCTCACCTTGCCTTGCCTTGCCTACAACGTCTACTCGTGCCAAGCCACCCTTCTTCATTGAAACATCGGCACTAGTCAGACTGTGCACGACTAGGCTCATATCTGGATTGTGACCGACAAACATGACCCCGTCGTCGGCGTGCATATCCTCAGTCAAGCTGTTGATATCAGCTAGGTCAAAACCAAAGTTAACCCCGTCGGCCAGGGTAACCGGTCGCTCCAAGGCTTTGGCGACGATCTCGGCAGTTTGGCGGGCGCGTATACGAGGACTCGAATAAATCCGCGCGGGCTGCAAATTGAGCCGCGCCATTACTTGGGCCGATTTGGCTACCCTCCGCCTTCCCCGTGAAGTCAATTCACGGTCAAAGTCGCTGGTTGCCAGGTCTTCGGCGATGCCATGGCGTACAAAGTAATATCTCATGACTTCGGTCCAGTTCTGCGATTTCGTACTGACACACTCTGGTGAGTCTGGCTACTTGGTGGCTGGCGCCGGTTGGCGATTCTCGCTTTTGCTCTCAGGCTTTTTCTCCGTCTTGGATTCGGATTTTTCAGAGGCGTTGGTGGATTTGCCGTTTTCATTTTTTCCGGCGGGCTTGACGGGGTTTTTCGCCTTGTTGTTATCGTTGACGTAAAAGCCGCTACCCTTGAAAATGATACCGGCGGGCTGGATGACGCGATTCACCGCCAGACCGGTCGCGGGGCATATCTCCAGCGGACTATCAAAGAACTTCTGTCGATAGTCGAAGGTTGTACCGTCCTCACGGCGATAGGTATAAATAGGCATAAGCGTAAACCACCACTCGGAACTCAGTATCCTGCATCAAAGACTGTAGTTTAGCCGATAAATGGCGAGATTTGCACAGCTAATTCCGCTCGCGCTTCATTTCTGCCTGATTGTTTTGTCTCGGCTGAATCGCAAGAGCCACAGCAAGCCGAAGATACGTTCAGCCGTTGATAGAAAGATAGCGTTGGCGACTAGCGATCAGGCACTTAGCTTGGCGGGATTATATCTACCGGTCCCGGCGGCTAGTTCAATCGTGATCGCTGCGGCGGACATAAATCGCAGTCGTCGACAGCTCAAATTCGAGCTTGACGATAGACTGGCGCTTTAGACGGGGAACGATGGGACTTCTCAAAAGGGTCAAGGGCTTTTGAAACTACTTCGCACAGTCTTGTCAACTCGGTTAACGCTGCGCTGATCTTAGCATTAATCAGAAAGACGAAGCTCGATAAAGGCGAAAATCCGGTTGAGTACATCTGATTCTTGCTGCATCTCGCCTTCAATCACGATCTCGCTGGTGACATCGGGCATAGGGTCATCGAGCGTAATATCTGCAGTAAGGCGGATGATATCTGCGTCGTCGCCCGCGATGCAGCCTCCCATCGCCTTGTCCGTGTTGGCTGAAACAATCGCATCCGCCAGGCTGCAATGCTCATCGACTATGATTTCGGGGCTTTTGGTTGGCACAGATATACGGCGCGCAGACGTCGCTTCAAGCCAGTCCACTGCTTCGTAGGCGCCGATATCACAGGCTTCCCCTTGAGGGCGCGGCGTGCCGTTCTGATCGCGTTCCAGGCAATACTCGGGATCGGCGCGATTGATGGCGGGGCTTTCACGCCGCAATGGGAAATACGCAGGTATTCCAGCAAATCGATTAAGCTGTGGATTCCCCATGTATCTCGCCCTGCAGCTACCATCCTCAATCCAGTTGCCGCTTTTGGCAGCGAGACCGCCAACGCAGTCGCCGCCTTTGCTGCCGGCGATGATGCTGTTCCGCAACGTGAGCACATCGGGGGTCCGCATATAGACGCCGCCGCCATTGAGCGCTTCATTTCGAAAAAGCGTAACGTGGGTCAGTTCCACGTCCGTGGTTTCAGCGTAGAGCGCGCCGCCGTTGCCGCTTGCCTTGTTGTCGTAGAACGTGCTGTTCGATACCTGGATATCGCGGGCGATGGCGAAGATTGCGCCACCCCGCTCTACCGCGCGATTTCCGGTCAGCGCGCTTTGCGTAATCTTTAGCAATCCGCCCATGGACCCAGTGTCAGAAAATGTCTTTGTCCAGTAGATGCCGCCTCCATCCATTCCAGCTAGATTATCGGATATAGTCACATCGTGTATCGCAACGTTAGCCCGATTAAAGCTCAATCCACCACCACGTCCCAAGGTTCTGTTGGCATGAATCGAGCTGTGTTTGATGTTGATTCCCGAATCAGCGGCTGAAATGCTGCCGGCGTCTCCTCTCGCAAAGTTGCGTACAACTTGGCTGTCAACTATGGTTGCAAAAACTCGCCTGATATAAATCGCGCCAGAGTAACTCGCGAAATTGTCTGACACGGTGATCTCAGATACGTGCAGTGACCCCTCGTCGAGAAAAATGGCGCTGCCGCTAACAGCTACGCTGCCGCTAATGACGGATGCCCTGATGGACACGGTACTTCCCCTAGCATAGATAGCGCCGCCGTCTTCTACTGCAGTGCTGTTGCTTATGCTGCTATTGCTCAGATTCAGTTCACCGAAATGGACGTGAATCGCGCCGCCATGCTCGGCGCTGAAACCGTCGACGATATGCAGGTTGCTGATTGAAAGCTCGTGATTATGAACGACAAACACTTGATGCAGTTTATCCCCGCTGATTTGATGCCCACGTCCGTCTATGGTCAGATCAGCCCAGATTTCGGGCAGCGGTTCTGTCAGCGTGATGTCTTTGGTCAAGTAGATGGTAGTGTGGCCCCAGGTGGGCATGCGGCAGCCGCCGGTAGAGGTCTCCGTATTAAACGTGATGATGGCATCGTGAAGGCTGCAATCTTCAGCGACGCGAATGTCCCGCGCATGCACGGCGGGCGGCTCAATAAGTATAAAATGCAGGAACAAGAAGAAGACAGCCAGATGCAAGATAGAATACGTTCTGCGCATTTTGCTCTCCTGTCGTAGTGAATTGTCTTCTGATCGGTATCACAAAATTGCCCTACGGCAGGCTGCGCTTCGCCTACGCCCGGCTGGCGATACCAGGCGACGCGCCGCTGTTGAATCAGCGCGGGCTCGGGGGTAGTATTAATATGCGGGCTTGCAGTGCCATTGCTGCTTGGGAGCGGGATAGCGAACGAAGACAGCGATCGAATGAATAGCACTGTCTCTGAGCACTTGATAATGACGACGGCGTTGCTGTGGCCATCGTTGCGAATTCGCGCTAGTAGAACACGGTGCCGATGCCGGGAGGTGAGTAGGTGATCCGCTGTGGCGTAGACATGATCGAATGCGAGCGCATAGCTGCCGGTATTGAACGCTTGGGTGAACGCTTTCTCAATCGCTTCTTCACCGCCGGCGAACGCGCCGATTGTGCTGATCAGCCGCATCGCCTCGCAGCGCGCTTTGCCGCCAAAGAAGCCGTCGCCAAGGCATTAGGTACCGGCATCGGCGATGTCAACTGGGTCGAGATCGAGATTCGCACGAATAGTGAACGGCGTCGACCAAGTCTCACTTTACACGGTAAGGCCAGCGCGCTAGCTGACGATTTGGACCTAAAAGAATGGGACGTCAGCCTCACGCATAGCAAGTCACTGGCGATAGCGGTGGTTGTCGCAAAATCGGAGAACTAGTCGACTTCGAGATCGTCAAATAATCGCATCAATTTTAGCGCTATCTGCAAGTTAAGACGGATAGCGGGCGATGACAGGTCAACCTGACATATCTCTTTGATCCGCGCAAGCCGATAATTCAGTGTGCTGCGATGTATATGCAGTGATTCGGCTGTTTGCACACTGTTTCCGCCAGCGTCCAAATAAGTTTCCAAGGTGTTGAATAGGTCCGCCTGGCGCTCATGTAGCAATTTGCGCAAGACTGGAACTTGGGCATTTTGCGACAGGCTCGCGGGACCGGCGTGGTAAAGCGTATGGATATAACCGAGATCATCGAAGCGATGAATGCGACGCTCGCTTCTGATGCGTTGGGCAATCTCGACGACTTCATTACACTGCTGATGCGCCATGCCGACGTGGTCCATGCCGACGAATCTGCTGCTGACAGCTATCATCACTCCACCATTGCCATTGCCCAACTGCTCCAATAGCGTCTTCAGAAGTGACTCAATCTCCTCATCTGTCCGCGCCAAGATGACAACCTGGCCCGCAAATTGTGCCGCAACCGCCTGCCTTTCACCCTTGGCCAACACCTGATTGATTGTCCGATAGGCGCGAGTGGATCTCGTTGGCTGCCCGTCGCTTATGTTGACCAAAATCATAAGCCATGGTTGGCGCAGATCGACCCCATAACGCAATGATTGATCTCTGAGGATTGTCTGGCCGCTGCCGTTGCCTTCAATGAGCTGTGCCATCAAGCTGCCTTTTACGGTTGCTTCCGCGGCTTGCAGCGATTCCTGATAGAGCATAAGCAGGGCGGCAACCGTAGCGCCGATCTCTATCGCCATCATGTCGATTGGCGAGAGCGCGTGTACATCGGCGATGATCCACATGTAACCGTAGATCTCGCCGTGCACCACAATCGGCGCAAGCAGGCGTTCCATCTCCAATCCCAGAAGCGGCATCTTCGGCAGCTGCACCGGCCGCAGTGTTTCGCGGATCTTTGGCAGGTAGTCGACTTCGAGCGCGTCGATCAACTGCGGATTGGTTCGTCCGTGCCGTATCGTATAACGCCGTGCGGAGTCGACTTCCGCGATATTCCTGTTTGCTATCGCTTCAAACCGGTCATTTTCGATACTAATGGAATGCCCGACCTGATCCGCCAGCATTTTCGCGAGTTCCGCGAAGCCACCACCTTCCAGCACCAAGCGCGACAGTCGCTGCTGAATCGATAGCGCGCGACTGATAGTGTCCAGGTTCTCTTCGGCAATGCGTTCGTTGATGACCTTGGCGATATCAACGAAGCGCGTCTGAAATGGCAATTCAATTAGCGGCAGATCCAGCTCATCTCCGATCGCCAGCAGGTATTCGGGGATTTCGTCTACCAGCATGCCGATGGTGATCACCACCGCGACGATGCCTTTATCAGCCAATTGACGGAGAAACTCGCATTGTTCCGCAGGCGAGTCGGGCATATTGAATACGGTGGTTAGCACCAACTCTCCGCCATGCAGCCAGTCGGCGGCATTCGGCACGCTGACCGTATACACCCAACGAATCGGGCGCTCAAGTCCGCCAATACCGGCGACAACTCTCGCCCGTTCAAGTATGGATAATTGAAGTGCTTCTTTCAGCGTCAACATAAGCGGTTGCACGGTCGTCGAGTTAAGCCACTGCTGAGAAGTATAGGTTTGGACACGTAAACACGCAAAGGCGAAGCCCGCAGGGACGTGAGTCACGCAAACTGTCCGAGCGGCTCACGCCATTGGCATATGATGCTGTGCGGCATAGCGCCCGGTGACATGATGTGACAGTTGTCTTTCGATGTCGGTCAGCAAACCCGAAGCGCCGAAGCGAAATAGCTGATTGCTGAGCCAATCATCGCCCAGCTCTTCTTTGATGAGGATAAGCCAGTTCAGGGCATCCTTCGCGCTGCGGATACCGCCCGCCGGCTTGAAGCCAATTCGGTAACCGGTCATCAGTTCATATGCGCGGATCTCGCGCACCATAGTCAAACCGACTTCCAGCGTGGCGTTCACCGGCTCCTTGCCGGTACTAGTCTTGATGAAATCTGCGCCCGCCATCATGCAGACTTTGCTTGCTTTAGCCACATTCCAAAGCGTACCCAATTCACCGGTGGCGAGGATGGTTTTAATATGGGCGTCGCCACAGGCTCGGCGCATCTCGCAAACTTCGTCGTATAGCGCTTGCCAATCTCCGCGCAAGACATGCTCACGTGAGATGACAATGTCAATTTCATTTGCGCCCGCTTCGACCGACTGATGAATTTCTTCGATGCGCTGCGCAAACGGGCTTAGCCCGGCAGGAAAGCCAGTAGACACCGCGGCCACCGGAATGCCCGAGCCAAGTAGGGCTTCAAGCGCATCTTTGACACGTTGATGGTAAACACAGACGGCGCCGACGGTCAGTCTCATCTTGTTGACGTCGAGGGCGTCGATGATATCCTGCCGCAGCGGCTGCCGCGCTTTGGCGCACATTCGCGTGACTTTGCCCGGCGTGTCGTCGCCAGCCAAGGTAGTCAGGTCAATCATGGTGATCGCCCGCAAAAGCCAAGCCGCCTGCCATTCCTTCTTGATGCTGCGGCGGGTAATCAGCGATTGCGCGCGGCGCTGCGTCGCGCTCAGGTTGACTGTCGTAGCGCGCACCCAGCCCATATCCAGCGGGATGCCCGGATTGCGTCTGGGGTCAACTATTGGTATAGAATCTCTGTCCACGCCTAAGCTCTCGTGCGCTCGATGAAGGCGATAACTTCAGCCGCAATGTCGGCGCCTTTCTCTTCTTGCAAAAAATGCCCGGCACCGCGGATCGTGACCTCCGGTTGATCGGCGGCAGTCGGGAATAGCCGCCGGAAAAACTTGGCTGCGCCCCCAAGTATGGGATCGCCATCGCTGAACATGACTTGAACCGGCTTCCGCCATGACGATAAAATTCTGCGCGCCGCCCTCATTTCCGCTGCGCCGGGCATTTCTGGCGAAATCGGTACCAGCGACGGAAAAATGGCGGCGCCCGCTTTATAACTGTCGTCGGGGTAGGGCGCATCGTACGCCGCGATGATATCTTCTGCCAGTTCAAAATGTGTAATCGTCTGCGCGATCAAGCGCCCCACCTGCATGGCTGTGCCTACCTTCTGACTGAAGGCTCGCCATTGCAGAAAGGCATCGCTGATCTTTTCTTCGCCGGTTGGGAGAAATGTATTCAGCACAACCAAACGCGCAAAACGTTCGCTCTGATTCGCTGCGATCGCCAAGCCGAGCAGGCCGCCCCAATCTTGGCAGATCAAGGTGATATGCTGCAAGTCTAGCGCTTCGATCAAGCCGAGCAGCTTGTCGTAGTGCAGTTGAAAGCTGTAATCTTCCAGCCCCGCATATTTGTCCGATTTGCCAAAACCCACCATATCCGGCGCCACCACCCGGTAACGTTCAGCCAAAGGCGGGATCATGTGACGGTAAAGATAGGACCAGGTCGGCTCTCCATGCAGGCATAAGATGGTCTCGTCGCCGGCGCCCTCATTGACGTAGTGCATTCGCGAATCGCCAACCTGCACATAGTTCGGCGCGAAATCATAACCTGGAAGATTCCTGAAACGCTCCTCAGGTGTACGCAAGATGGTCATCGGGCTGTCCCAAAATACAGCAAGCTCAGCGGTCTCACGCTAGTTTTCCGCGCCGACTACGCCTTTGCAGAGCGCATTCCGCCTGTATAATACGCGATATGTACGCAAAACAAGTCTTCCACAACATTCTGCGTCTGGACGAATTCTAACAAGCCTGACTTCGCTTGCACAGCTATTGTCTGCTGCTGCGGATACTCGCGGCGGGCCTCCTCTTTACCATTCGAAACGACAAATGAACGAACTGAGTCCCTCCTATGCTGGAAAAACTGGCGGAAGTTGAAAGCCGTTATATCGAAATCGAAGCCTTAATGGGCGACCCGGTTATCGCCATGGACTTTGAAAAAGTGGCTGAACTGGCGAAAGAACGCTCAAGTCTTCAAAGGATCGTGGACGCCTATCGTCAATATCAGAAGCAAGCCCAAGATCTTGAGGGAGCCCGGGAATTGTCGCAGGCCGCCGATGACGAAGAAATGCGTGAAATGGCGCAGGAAGAAATCGTCGAATTGGAAGCGAGCAATTCTGAGTTGCTGGAAGCGCTCCGCGTGATGCTGCTGCCCAAAGACTTGCGCGATAGCAAGAATGTGATAATGGAAATCCGTGCGGGTGCCGGTGGAGATGAAGCCGGCATATTCGCTGGCGATCTCATGCGCCTATATACCCGCTACGCTGAATCCAACCGCTGGAAAGTCGAGATGCTCGATATCAATGAACAGGGTAATGGCGTCTTCAAAAACATCACGTTTCAGATCAAAGGCGAGGGCTCATTTAGCCGGCTAAAATATGAGAGCGGCGTCCACCGTGTGCAGCGCGTACCGACAACGGAGAGTCAAGGGCGTATCCATACGAGTACCGCCACTGTCGCCGTCCTGGCGGAGATGGACGAGGTCGATGTAAAGCTCGATATGAACGATGTCGAGACTCAAGTATTTCGGGCGCGAGGCGCTGGCGGCCAGTCGGTAAATACGACAGATTCCGCAGTGCGCTTGATCCACAAGCCGACCGGTCTCGTCGTCGAGATGCAGGACGAGCGCAGCCAGTTGCAGAATAAGCAGCGCGCCAAGCAAGTCTTGATTGCGCGGCTCTACGAAGCGGAGGCGGAGCGCCAGCGTACTGAGCGCGAAGCTGAGCGGCGTGGGCAGGTAGGCAGCGGCGACCGTAGTGAGAAGATCCGCACCTACAACTATCCGCAAGGGCGCGTTACTGATCATCGCATCGGCTATAGTAGCTACAATTTGCCAGCCGTTATGGACGGCGACCTAGATGTTTTCATCGATCAGCTGGCGACCCAGCAGCAGGCCGATCAGTTGGCGGCGGGCGGGGCGTGATGAGCGCGGCTTTACGTCCGAGACGAGCTCCCTCAATCACATCCATTCGAGCGGCATTGCAGACAGCCCGAGCCGCGCTGGCAAGGTCCGATACTGCCGATCTCGACGCGCAAGTGCTGCTGGCGCATGTCCTCAAAGTCGAACGCGCCTTTCTTTTTGCGCACGGCGAACACGAACTTGATTGTGCACGGTTGCGCACGTTTCAGTCAGTCGTCGAGCGCCGGGCCGCCGGTGAGCCGATCGCCTATATCTTGGGTATCAAGGGCTTTTATGACTTTGACCTGATTGTGACGCCGGCGGTCCTCATCCCGCGTCCGGAAACAGAACTGCTGCTCGAAGAGGCGCTGCGGTTGACGGAACAGACGCCCGAAGCCTATGCCGCCGATATCGGCACTGGCAGTGGCGCCCTCGCCGTTGCTTTTGCCCGTCGCCGCCCGCAGTGCAAAGTCTATGCCACTGACGTCAGCGAGGAAGCACTAGACGTTGCGCGAAATAACGCGGAACACCAGTCTGCGAAGGTCTCGTTCTTCTTGGGAAATCTGGCTCTGCCACTCGTCGAACGCAGGATCAAAGTCGATCTGCTCATGGCTAATCTACCTTACATTGCTAGCGAAGTGTTGGAGCGATTGCCGGTGAGCCGTTGGGAGCCATGGCAAGCGCTGGACGGCGGCACAGACGGCTTGGCAGTGATCCGAGAGCTTCTGACGCAAGTGCCTACGATTTGCCGCTCGGGCGCACAGGTCTTGCTAGAGATCGGCGCTGGTCAAGCTGACGCCGTTTCGCAGCTCATTCGTGACCGCATTCGATCAGAATGCACAGTTCTGCAAGACTACGCCGGCCTGGATCGCATCGTCCACTTTCAGGTCTAGCGTTTTCTGTCATCTGCCGGGTGTCGACAACCAGCATTCGCAATGGCTAGGTGCGCCTTCGAATCTGCGCTACAATTCCGCGCATCGTTAAGCAGAATCCAAAGGCTCGGACCCGATGCCGACGAGAGCCGATTTTCTCATCCGCGATGACATTGTCTTCTTCAATCATGGTTCCTTCGGCGCTTGCCCACGACCTGTTTTCGAGCGATATCAAGCCTGGCAACTGGAGCTTGAACGACAGCCTATCGAGTTTTTGCTGCGCCGCAGGCTACAGTTGATGGCGCATGCCCGCGCTGTTATTGCCGAATACCTCAATAATGCGGCAGGCGAGATCGTATTCGTCACCAACGCCACCTCCGGGCTAAACGTTGCCCTGCGTTCGTTACGCCTGCAGCCCGAAGACGAGATTCTGACCACGAATCACGAGTACGGCGCGGTCAAGCGACTGCTGGAATATGTTGCCGCAAGATCCGGCAGCTGCATCAAATATCATCGCGTGACCCTGCCGTATATATCTGACGGAGTATTCGCCGATGCCTTCTTCTCGGATGTCTCAGCAAGAACCAAAGCCATCGTCATCAGCCATATCACGTCGCCAACATCGCTGATTTTCCCCATCGAGCTAATCTGCCGGCGAGCGCGCGAGTTGGGAATCTTGACGATCATCGATGGCGCTCATGCTCCGGGCCAGATTCCGATTGACTTGTTAGCGCTCGGCGCCGACATGTACAGCGGCAACTTCCACAAATGGCTTTGCGCGCCAAAGGGTTCAGCCTTCCTGCACGTCCGTCCGGAACATCACGATATTGTCGACCCGCTGGTGATTTCGCATGGCTGGCACGCCGGAGCCGAATTTGTCGAACGCAATGAATGGGGCGGCACGCGCGATATCGCGCCTTTTTTGACTGTTCCGGCCGCCATCGAATACCAGCGCGAGCATGATTGGGAAAATGTGCGCGCCAGATGCCATCAACTGGCGGCGACAGCGCAAGCACAGCTCTGTGATTATTATGGGTTGACGCCGCTTTCTTGCGATCAGTTTGCGCAGATGGTGACGGTTCCGCTGCCCGATTGCGACGTGGAGGCCGTCAAGGAGCGTCTCTACGAGGAGCACCGTATAGAAGTACCGGTCGGCATTTTCATCGACCAGTGCGGGATACGCATCTCTGTTCAGGCATACAATACGGCCGACGAGATTGAGCAGCTCATTGAGGCGTTGAAAGCGGTCATTGGCTAGCGCTCGAAACGCGCCACCGCATTGATATAGTAAGTTTGCGGCGCCAAATCTATTGGCTGAACTTCTCGCAGACGATAACCTGCGCCATGCAGCTGCTGGCAGTCGCGCGCCAGCGAAGCCGCGTCGCCGCTGACGTAGACCACTCGCGCAACGCCCAGGCGAGATAGCGCCGTTATCACGTCTTTGCTAAGTCCTGTACTCGGCGGATCCACCAAGGCAACATCGTATTGCGCGGCCTCCTCGCTCATGTCCGACAGCACCGACTCAACTTGACCTTCGACAACATCGACATTGTCGAATCTGCTAAGATTCACATCGGCGTCGGTGGCGGCCGGCGGATAGCTTTCGACCAGTGTGATTAGCGACGCCTTGTCCGCCATGAAGCCGCTGAAGATGCCTACCCCGGCATAGAGGTCGAGCGCGCGTTCCTCGCCAGTCAGACGCAATGCCCGCATCACTTCGGCGACAAGCTGCTCGACGCCACTGATATTGCTCCGGATTGTTGAACCGGCGGTGACACGGAATTCGCGACCTGAAACAGTGAATCGGCTATGGGAATCGCCAATGAGATTGATCGGCTCGCGATCAGGCAGAATCAGATTGACGCTCAGCGGAAGATCGGTATGCAAGTCCGGGTCTTCTTCAGCATTGACATCGAATATCAGCATCAAGCGCCCATCGGAGCCACGGCGCAAGGTCATGCGGCGAGCCGGGGGATAGTCCATATCCAGCTGCATTAACAGATCTAGCAGGCCAGGATGCGTCACCGGGCATTGGCTGATCGCCTCTATGCCGCTGCCTTCTCGTCGCAAGCCCCATTCACCTGCAGCATCGCGCGCCAGGCTGAGACTGTGATTGTACTCCCACTGTTCGTTCGCCGGCAGTACAGGGCGGAGGACGGCCGCTATCAGCTCATCAGACAAATTTCCCAGGCGCGACAACTGATCGGCCAGCACATCTTGCTTCAGCAGCAACTGCGCTCGGTAATTGATATGCTGCCATTGACAGCCCCAACAGCGTCCGGGACCGAAATGCGGACACCGCGGCGCGATGCGGTCGCCTGAGGCGGCGTTGAGTCGCAGGCCTTGAGCGAACAGCACCGACCCGCGCTCGCCGGTGATCTCGGCTGTTATCGACTCTCCGGGCAGTGTATAGGGCACGAATACCGGTTTGCCATCATATCTGCCCAATCCGCGGCCGCCTTGCGCCATGTCGCTGATGTCGAGCTCAATCTTTCGACCCCGTAATGCGATTCGTTGGCCGCTTCCCCGGTGTTTCGATGCTTTTCTGCGTTTTGCCATTTGTCAGTAACAGGTTGATTTGCGCTTGGGCTGTATAACTGTGTTTTATTGCACAAAAACAAAATCCCGCAAGGTAGCGGGACTTTGACATCTTCATTCGGAGTTGTAGTTATCCGCTTCCGCCAGTGCGGAAGTCAATGCCGGCTTTCTCAAGTTCGCGCTGAATCATCCGCTCAAAGATGTTGTATGGCTGCGCCCCGCTCAAGATTTGTCCGTTGATAAAAAAGCCCGGTGTTCCGCGCACACCTGCCAATTGCCCGTCCAAACCGTCTATCTCTACTTCGTCGAGATAGCGATTTTCATCTAGGCAGGCGGTGTATTTCTCGATATCGAGCTCGAACTTTTCGGCGGTCGAGAGGTAGAAATCGCGGCCTAACGATCCTTGACTCTCGAAGAATTCGGCGCGGAAATCCCAGAACTTTTGTTGCTCAAATGCGCACTGCGCCGCTACCGCAGCCGGGGTGGATTCTTCGGTCAGGCGGGCGAAATCCCGATAAACATAGCGGATATGTTTCCCGTAGTTCTCCAGCAGTGGCGTAAAAGTCTGGTCGAAATGGCGCTTGCAATAACCGCAGAAGAAGTCACTGAATTCGACGATAACGACCGGCGCATCTTCATCGCCTAAAAACGGATCATCATCGACCAGGGCGAAACGGTCGGCGCCCTCGTCCTCCGCCGTCGCTATGTCGCGCTCTTCCAGCACACTTAGAATGACAGACCGCAACTGTGCTTCATCCAGCTTGACTACGGTATCATCGTCCGTCGGGCTCAGCGCCCCGTTGCCGACGACCAGCCCGAGGAGGAAGCATGCCACTGCAATCACAATGTAATTGATCGTCAGGCGCGGCGAACCCATTGACTGATAGAGCGTCTCTTTGGTGGCATTGCCATTGTCAGCTTCCACGTCTATTTCCTTGTCGCTGTCGTCTCGAACCTCGTCATCAGTTTACTCGAGTTATTGCCGCTTGCCCATAAACATCTTGCGGCACGCGCATGGGAATCGTTTCTTTCGCGACGCAAAGTGTAGTGTTCGAGCTATCTCTCGCTATAATAGTGGTCACCAAACTCTCGGGGAGGACTATATTTGACAGAGCGCCTAAGCGGCTTGATTGTCAAGGAGCAGAGCGGCTTCTATTGGGTCGAGGTGGAAGACCGCACGACCTATATGTGTCAGCTGCGCGGTCGGCTTATGGAGGAGGCGAAATCCTCCGATATCGCCGCTATTGGCGATCACGCCATCATTAGCCTGCGGCCAGAAGAAGGCACCGATGTCTTGATGGGCCTGATTGAGAAATTGATGCCGCGCACGAGTGTACTCTCTCGAGCTGTCCGCACGACCGGAAAACGAGGCGCAGGGCAAGCCGAACGTGAGCAAGTTGTCATTGCCAATGCTGACCGCGCGCTCTTCGTCTTCTCGGTGGCGCAACCGGCGCCTAACCTGAAAATGCTCGACAGACTGCTGGTCGCCGGTGAAAGGTCGAACATCGCCGAACTGCTTATCGTATTGAACAAAATCGATCTGGGATATTTGCCTGAGACGGACGAGATTATCAGCAGTTACGAGCGCATTGGTTACCCGGTATTGCGCACGAGCGCCCTGCGCGGCGATGGCATTGACAAATTACAATCAATGCTGCGCGGCGGAATCTCTGTCTTCACGGGACCATCCGGCGTCGGCAAGACCAGCCTGCTCAATGGCATTCAACCGGGCTTGGGCCGCCAGGTAAAAGAAGTCGGGCGGCAGTCTGAAGAGGGGGTCCACACTACCCGTGACAGCGCCCTCGTGCGGCTCGCCAGCGGCGGCTACGTGGCGGATACGCCCGGCATCCGCTCACTAACGGTTTGGGATATTGAGCCTGATGAGTTGGACGCCTACTACATCGATATCGAACCGCACGTGCTGGACTGCAAGTTCAGCAATTGCACCCACACTGACGAGCCAGACTGCGCCGTGCGCCGCGCCGTAAAAAACGGAAACATCGCCCTTCGACGTTATCAGAATTATCTCGATTTACGCGAAGAATTGCGCGATACCTACATCACTTACAATCGATAAATTGCAGCGCTAAGCTTCAAAGAGATTCTCGCCATGAGAGAGCCGCTTGGCGATGGTGAAAGTCTGCAATTGTGAACGCATGGTCGGCGCATGAGCCGCCAAATAGCGCGCTGCGGCGATCAGCACATGGTTCGCCCGCTTCTCAGATTCTGCCCGTATGATCCTGTACTGATTGAATGCTGCCTCGACACACTGGATGGTGTGGAAATTCCGATCCTCGCGCAATAACAGATGACCCATCTTCGCCATCAACCTCTGCGGGGAACCGCCGCTGACCAGATACTGCGCCGCCAGTACGCCCGCGGGATTAACTTGCTGCTGCAAGTTGAGCAGTGTTTCGAATTGGTCGAGAAGCGCATCGGGATCAGCGACCGGCGCCGGCTGAGGCAGTCTTACCGAGGGCAAGTTGAGAAAGCGGTCGAGGTAGATGCTCATCGCCGCGTCAAAAATGCCGCGCATCAAGCCGACCGACTCGACCCGCTGCAAGCCCTGATGCACCGCATTGGCAAAGGTAAAGGTGTGCAGGGCGGTGTCCCAATCGCCGAATTCATTGCTGGTATGAAAATGAGCGATGCGCCGCGCCGCGGCATAGGCCACGATGCCGGCCAGATCTACCGGCGCCACACCCTCGCACAAGCTTTGAATCAGCAAGTCTACAATCGCCTGCGGTTCATCGCCGAGCAAGGTCGGCATAAGTGCTTCGACGTCTATTTCCGGTTCTAGATCTGCGCCGGCTTCGAGCGCCGACTCCAGTTCCGCGAAGGCCGCTTCCAGAATTGGGATCAAGTCGATTGGCTTGCGCCAGGCATTGGACTCTTCCATGCGCCTCGCCTCTGTCAGATTGGGCACGACACTGGTGAATGCCAACTCGGCGTGCTCCCAGCCGGCCAGGTCAACTGATTCCAGCGCTTTGTTGATGAAGTCGAGCGTATGCCCGGCATCAAGATAGCGGTGGTCGGTGGCGGCAGTGAAGAGCAAATCGGCGATCTGCTTGTCATCAGCCCCGGCACGCAATGCCGAGACTATCGCCCGTTCGCCGGCCTGCGCGTCCCGTACTTCCACGAATTGCCGGAACCAGGCTTTCAACGTCGGGATATTGGTCTCATCATTTGGCAACGGACGTGGATTAAAACGTGGGGACATGCCCGCAGTATCGCTCGCCACATCCGCCAAGCCATGGAAGAGTGCCAGCGGCCGATCGATTTCGTCAAGCCAGGGAATCAGGTTCATGGTGCAGCCATGCGTGGTCAAGCCGCGCCCCCAATCCATCCCACGATATCGCGTTCCGAAGTCAAGCCCGATGCGAAAGGGCTCCGCCGGCGCTACTCCCTGATGCAGCAAGTTGATCACTGCTTTGGCAACGACCAGGCTTAAATTGTGCTGCAAGCCGTCTCGCAATCGATTGCTTTGGTGATCGGTCGTATTGGCTTGCGGACGCATGTCGACGTAGATCTCGCCATCGCGAACCTCGACTGGAAAGCTCTCAATATCGTCCGCCCAAAGGTCGAAGGCGCCGCCGCTCGCCAGGTCAAAACGCGCGTGATGCCAATGGCAGCTCAGAATGCCATCCTCGACCGAACCCTTGTCCAGTGGGAAACCCATATGCGGGCAGCGATTGTCCAGCGCATATACCCGGTCGCCATAGAGAAATAGCACGAGCGTCTTGCCATTCGGATGCACAGTGATGCAGCCCTTGCCCTGCAAATCCTCATATCGCGCAACTGAAACGTATGTCTCTCTTTCTATGACCATGTATATCTCCCAAGAAGAATCTGATTGATTTGTTCTCGCTCAGGCTACCAAATGCGCTGCCCGACTTGTAACTCTGATGACTTTTGTGCAGCCGCTCTTACCGAATTGCAGCGCCCAGCGAACCGTAGCCGCCGCTTGAATGCCTCGGCCGCAAGTGCTAGACTCACGACATAATCCCGGAGGACCACAGGTGCCCGAGCAAGCCCTCTATCTAAAGTGGAGACCGCTTTCGTTTGACGATGTTGTCGGACAGGGTCATATCACACGCACCCTGCGCAACTCCTTGAAACGCGGGCGTATCCGCCACGCATACCTCTTCAGTGGACCACGCGGCACTGGCAAGACTACCACGGCGCGCCTGTTGGCGAAGGCGGTCAATTGCACCCATGAAGACGCCGCTAGTCGCCCCTGTAATTCTTGCGCAAATTGCATCGCGATAAACCAGGGGCGCTTCCTCGATCTCATCGAAATTGATGCCGCTTCGCATACCGGCGTGGACGATGTGCGCGAGTTGCGCGACAAGATCGCTTTCGCTCCCGGCGAAGGCGCGTACAAAGTCTACATCATAGACGAGGTGCATCGTTTCAGTGGCAACGCCTTCGATGCCCTGCTGAAAACCTTGGAAGAACCGCCCGATCACGCCATCTTTGTGCTCGCCACCACCGAAATCGACAAGGTGCCGGCAACAATCAAAAGCCGCTGCCTGCAATTCGAATTCCGGCGAGTCTCCCTGCAAGAATTGATCGATCGTTTGTCATTCATCGCCGAAAGCGAATCACTTTCGGTAGAACCTGCGGCGCTCGAATTGATCGCGCGTCAGGGCACCGGCAGCGTCCGCGACAGTATCAGCTTGCTCGATCAGATCGTGACCGATCCCGATGAAACCATCACCCTGGAATTGACGCAGAATCTGCTCGGCACCGCGAATTCTCTGAATATACGCGACTTGGTTGAGGCGCTTGCGGATGAAGACATCTCACGCGGCATCCACCTCATCAATATGGCGATAGACGGCGGCAGCGACCCGCGTCAATTCGGCCAGCAGATCGTTGCTTACCTCCGCAATATTATGTTGGCGCAAACCGCCAGCGCTGACTTGATAGAAGCCTCGCTGGAAGAACAAGCGCACTTCGAGGAATTAGCGCAGAAAATGGATCGTGGCCGCCTGCTCAAAGCGATCCGTGGCTTCAATGCAGCAGTCAACCAATATACCGGCGGCTGGCAGCCACAACTTTCGCTTGAGCTCGCAATCATCGAAGTGCTGCAAGACGAGTTGGCGCCTGCACCGTATTCTCCCTTGGCGCAACAGGCGGCAGCTCGGCGGCCTCGCTCACGTTCGGAACAGCGGACAACTGCTGATGCGCCGGCAGCGGCGGCTGCCGACGAAGACTATGAACGTGCAGCGGCGAGCGCGCCGGGCGGACCTCCGGCTTATTCGGTGACGAAGATCCAGCAGGGCTGGATGGAAATCCTGACGCAAGTCCATCGTTACAATCGCAGCATTCCGCCATTGCTGGAACACGCGCACGTACGGTTGATCGAAGGCAATCGGCTCATCCTCGGCGTGCAGACCGAGATATTTCAGCAAAAGATCGCGGAACCAAAGCGCGCACGCGTCATTGAACAGGCGATCAATGATCTGCATAACGTAAAGCTCCGCCTTGATGTACACGTGGTGGAAAACGTTCTAGCAAACGATGAGGAAGCTCCATCGGCAGCGTCCACAGTTGACGATCCCTTAATTGCGGCTGGCCAGGAGCTCGGCGGCGTTATCGATGAGTAGGGCGAGGACCGATTTCGCCGGGAAACATTGATAACTGGTTGAAGATAAGCCGGGCAGGCGATCAGTTGCCGTTCAATTTTGCTGTGAAGGTTCATCGGGTTTCGCGTTGATGATATTGCCCTTTTTACATATATTTAAGCTATACAAATAGGCGAAGCTGGTTCAGGAGACGTTACATGACTAAACGACGCAGTGGTAGACGCGGCTCGACGTCCGGGCTTCCCGGTGGAGCCAACCCGATGGCTATGTTGCAGAAGATGCAGCAGGATATGGCTGAAGCGCAGGAAAACCTCGAGCATGAAACGACCGAGGTGTCGGTTGGCGGCGGCGCCATCAAGATCGTCATCAGTGGCCATCAGCGAGTGCAGTCCGTGGCAATTGATCCGGCTATCATAGACATGGAAGACGATGAGTGGATGATTGACTTGCAAGACCTGCTCGTCGCTGCGGTTAATCAGGCTATAGAGCAGAGCCAGGCTATGGCGGCTGAACGGATGGAAAAGATCACTGGTGGATTGGGCGATATACCAGGTTTGGGTGGTTTGCTTGGCTAGACGGCAGCCGTATTGTCTCAATCGCGCCAAGCTAACGGAGCTTGCGATGAGGCTTGGACACTGTTGATGAGCAGCGCAATACCCGAACCCGTGACAAAGCTGGTAGAGGCATTTTCGCGCTTGCCCGGCGTCGGGCCCAAAACGGCCTCCCGCTTGACTTACTATTTGCTGAGCGCACCCGACGATTATTCCTTGGGTCTTTCTACGGCCTTAAACAATCTAAAAGCACAGACGCAGTTTTGCAGCGTCTGCTATAACATCACGGTCGCTGACCCATGCCCCATTTGTAGCTCGCGAGATCGTGATGCCAGCTCCCTTGCAGTGGTCGAAGAACCGCTTGACTTGATGGCGATCGAGCGCACTGGCATTTACAAGGGGCTCTACCACGTTTTGCATGGCGCCATCTCGCCGGTCAACGGCATCGGACCAGACGACTTAAAGATTAGCGAACTGGTCACTCGAGTTGAACAGGGCGAAACACAAGAAGTTATTATCGCCACCAATCCCGGTATGGAAGGCGATGCCACCGCGATGTACCTGCAACGGGAACTGGCGAATTCTGCCGTAAAGGTGACGCGGCTTGCGCGGGGCTTGCCCACCGGTGGCGATCTGGAATACGTCGATTCAGTCACGCTCATGCGTGCACTGGAGGGGCGGAGCGAACTGTGATCCAAGTAGAATCAGGTCAATGCGGAAGTAGCTACCTGCTCTTTGAAAAGGAATTTGCTTGGATGATAGACAGCCTATATCAGCGGGATCCCCAGCGATTTGTGCTTGTTTATTCCGGCGACACTCTTCGCGTTGTAAAGATAAATTGAAGCAGCTTTCTGAGGTTCACGTTTGCAGCGCTTAAGATCTGACGAATATCTAAAAAGTTGAACAAGCCAGACTTGACAGTGAGAGTTGGCACTGCTAGGATGTTGTGTCAATGGGTGAGAGAAGGTGTCTCGCTTTTGTCCCTAGTAGGGGTAGTGCAGATTAACAGCAGAATAGTAGGTTAAGACAGAGCGAATCAAACCCTGTTAAGAGTACGGAGAGTTTGATCCTGGCTCAGGATGAACGTTGGCGGCGTGCCTAATACATGCAAGTCGAACGGTAGACGCCCTTCGGGGCGAGTAGAGTGGCGAACGGGTGAGTAACACGTAACTGATCTGCCCTGTAGATTGGGATAACCTTTGGAAACAGAGGCTAATACCGGATAGTTTCGCGGTAGTTAGAGAGCCGTGAGTAAAGGCTGAGGTGCTACGGGATGAGGTTGCGGTCCATCAGCTAGTTGGTGAGGTAAAGGCTTACCAAGGCGATGACGGGTAGGGGATCTGAGAGGGTGGCCCCCCACACTGGGACTGAGACACGGCCCAGACTCCTACGGGAGGCAGCAGTAAGGGATATTGCACAATGGACGGAAGTCTGATGCAGCGACGCCGCGTGGGTGAAGAAGGTTTTCGGATCGTAAAGCCCTTTTCTATGTGACGAGAGAGGACGGTAGCATAGGAATAAGTGTCGGCTAACTACGTGCCAGCAGCCGCGGTAAAACGTAGGACGCGAACGTTATCCGGAGTTACTGGGCGTAAAGCGCGCGCAGGCGGTAGGTTAAGTTACCTATGAAAGGTACCGGCTAAACTGGTATTGGTTAGGTGAAACTGGCATACTAGAGAGAAGTAGAGGGAAGTAGAATTCCGGGTGTAGTGGTGAAATGCGTAGATATCCGGAGGAATACCAGTGGCGAAGGCGGCTTCCTGGACTTCCCCTGACGCTGAGGCGCGAAAGCGTGGGTAGCGAACGGGATTAGAAACCCCGGTAGTCCACGCCGTAAACGATGTACATTAGGTGTTCGGTTACGCAAGTAATTGAGTGTCGCAGCAAACGCGATAAATGTACCGCCTGGGGAGTACGGTCGCAAGGCTAAAACTCAAAGGAATTGACGGGGGCCCGCACAAGCAGCGGAGCGTGTGGTTTAATTCGAGGCTACGCGAAGAACCTTACCTGGGAATGACATGTTGGTAGTACGGAAGCGAAAGCGGAAGGATCCTTCGGGGAGCCAACACAGGTGCTGCATGGTTGTCGTCAGCTCGTGCCGTGAGGTGTTCGGTTAAGTCCGCAAACGAGCGCAACCCTCGGTGCTAGTTATACGTGTCTAGCATGACTGCCCGTGACAAACGGGAGGAAGGTGGGGATGACGTCAAATCAGCATGGCCTTAATATCCAGGGCGACACACACGCTACAATGGTCGGTACAATAGGTAGCGAAGGAGCGATCTGGAGCGAATCCTTCAAAGCCGATCTCAGTTCGGATTGCAGGCTGCAACTCGCCTGCATGAAGTCGGAGTTGCTAGTAACCGCGAATCAGCACGTTGCGGTGAATACGTTCCCGGGCCTTGTACACACCGCCCGTCACGTCATGGGAGTTGGTCGAGCCTAAAGTCGGGAAGCCAACCGCAAGGGGGCTACTGCCTAGGGCAGGATCGATGACTGGGACGAAGTCGTAACAAGGTAGCTGTAGCGGAAGCTGCGGCTGGATCACCTCCTTTCTAAGGGAGCGGCTAGAGATAGTCGCGCGTTAAGACAAGCAACAGGATGTGTAAAATCGGGGTAAAGGGTTCGCGAAGTTTTAGCCTGCTATTGTGCTGTTAATCGTACGAGGTTAGGTGTTGGATTTGGGGCTGTAGCTCAGTTGGTTAGAGCGCACGCCTGATAAGCGTGAGGTCGCAAGTTCAAGTCTTGCCAGCCCCACAGAAGCATGGGGACATAGCTCAGTTGGGAGAGCGCCTCGCTTGCACCGAGGAGGTCAGGGGTTCGAGTCCCCTTGTCTCCACAAGGGGATATAGCTCAGTTGGGAGAGCGCGTCAATCGCACTGACGAGGTCAAGGGTTCGAGTCCCTTTATCTCCACTAACCGCAACCGCCAATCGTAAGTCTACAACCGCTTGCGGCGCAACAAAGGGATATCGAGTGATTCTCAATGACAGTTTGGATTTTGGCATCGTGGACAATGTCCAAGAATATGGTCGGTACCGAACGGAAGTATGAAATCGCATTATAACGTTTTCTGAGATCAAATGTAGACGCTAGAGCGCGAAACTGGGTCTTGATCCTGCGAACGGATCGTCGTAAACTTCCACACTTGCGGCCGTGTTAAGTACGGCTGGTGCGTCTTAACAAGAGAATAATCAACGCGAAGGTAATACCTAAAAAGCGCGTGCCAAGAGAGCCGGATACTCCGTACGATAGGTACGGAAAGCGAATAAGGGTATACAGTGGATGCCTAGGCATCAGGTGCCGAAGAAGGACGTGTTATACTGCGAAAAGCTTCGATGAGGTGTATAAGACCGTAATAGTCGAAGATATCCGAATGGGGAAACCCGATGTGGATCAAACCGCATCATCCTTTGTTGTAAGAGGCAGGGGAGGGGAACCGTCCGAACTGAAACATCTAAGTAGGACGAGGAAAAGAGAAGATTCTGCGAGTAGTGGCGAGCGAAAGCGGAGCAGCCCAAACCAGGCGTTAAGGCGTTTGGGGTTGTAGGACTCGGGAAAATTGTTTAAGCCGAAGTGGAATGATCTGGGAAGGTCAGCCGGAGAGGGTGAGAGTCCCGTAGACGTAGGCGAGAGCGATGCCGAGTATCCTGAGTACCACGATACACGCTAACATTGTGGGAATCTGGGGGGTCCACCCTCCAAGGCTAAATACACGTGATGACCGATAGCGCAGCAGTACCGTGAGGGAAAGGTGAAAAGAACCCCGGCGAGGGGAGTGAAATAGAATCTGAAACTGTGTACTTACAACCGGTCGGAGGGGTGAGAGATCATTCTGACGGCGTGCCTTTAGGAGAATGAGCCAGCGAGTTAATGTGTGTGGCGAGCTTAAGACGTTGCCAGTCGAAGGCGCAGGGAAACCGAGTCTGAATAGGGCGAGATAGTGGCGCATATTAGACACGAAACCAGGCGAGCTAACCATGGCCAGGGCGAAGTTACGGTAACACGTAATGGAGGTCCGGACCCACCGATGTTACAAAATCGGGGGATGAGTTGTGGTTAGAGGTGAAATGCCAAACGAGCCTGGAGATAGCTTGTTCTCCCCGAAATAGCTTTAGGGCTAGCGTTGTGTGATGGGTGTCGGAGGTAGAGCACTGTATGGGCTAGGGGGCGTCAAGCTTACTGAACCCAAACAAACTCCGAATGCCGGCATGCCAAGCACAGCAGTTGGACTACTTGAGATGAGTTAAGTAGTCGAGAGGGAAAGAACCCAGACCCTCGTCTAAGGTCCCGGAATGTATGCTAAGTGTAAAACGAGGTGATTGTGTTGAGACAGCTAGTAGGTTGGCTTAGAAGCAGCCATCCTTTAAAGAGTGCGTAACAGCTCCCTAGTCAAACGCAGTTGCGCGGATAATGTAACGGGTCTCAAGCATACTACCGAAGACAGGGATAACGATAAGTTATGGTAGGGGAGCGTTCTACGTGCGGCGAAGTTGATCTGAGAGGGTCATTGGAGCGCGTAGGAGTGCGAATGCTGGCATGAGTAGCGAGAAATAGGTGAGAACCCTATTCGCCGAAAGTCTAAGGTTTCCGACGGAAGGTCAGTCCGCGTCGGGTTAGTCGGACCTAAGCCGAGGCTGAGAAGCGTAGGCGATGGACAACGGGTTAATATTCCCGTACCGGTAAGAGGAGCGATAACAGGAGCTTGTGGTAGAGTCAGCCTCTGAGTGGATTGAGGTGGTAAGCGGGGTGAGCCCGTGAAGCCGTGCCCGTAGGGCAAGAAGTGACAGCCGCCATGGGACAAGAAAAGCTGTTATTGTGAAGAGACTTGCCGTCCGTACCGCAAACCGACACAGGTAGACGAGTAGAGAATACGAAGGCGAACGGGAGAACCTCTGCTAAGGAACTAGGCAAAATGGATCCGTAACTTCGGGAGAAGGATCGCCTGGTAGTGATATCAGGTTGCAGTGAAAAGGCTCTGCCGACTGTTTACCAAAAACACAGGTCTCTGCAAAAGCGCAAGCTGACGTATAGGGGCTGACGCCTGCCCAGTGCCGGAAGGTTAAGTGGAATGGTGAGAGCTATGAAATGAAGCCCCGGTGAACGGCGGCCGTAACTATAACGGTCCTAAGGTAGCGAAATTCCTTGTCGGGTAAGTTCCGACCCGCACGAAAGGCGTAACGAGTGGAGCACTGTCTCAGCAGGGGACCCGGCGAAATTGAAGTATGCGTAAAAATGCGTATTACCCGCAGCAGGACAAAAAGACCCCGTGGAGCTTTACTGTAGCTTGCCATTGCGTTAGGGACTTACTTGTGCAGGATAGCTGGGAGACGAGGAAGCGTGCGCGTCAGCGTGTGTGGAGTCAATGTTGAGATACCAGCCTGGTAGGGCTTTGGCCCTAACCTGAGTGTTACAGCGCTAGGGACAGTGGCAGGTGGGCAGTTTGACTGGGGCGGTCGCCTCCGAAAGAGTAACGGAGGCGCCCAAAGGTTGGCTCAGATGGAATGGAAACCCATCGCAGAGTGTAAAGGCAGAAGCCAGCTTGACTGCGAGACTGACAAGTCGAGCAGAGACGAAAGTCGGGCTTAGTGATCCTACGGCACAGAGTGGAATGGCCGTAGCTTACCGGATAAAAGCTACCCCGGGGATAACAGGCTAGTCTTGCCCAAGAGTTCAAATCGACGGCAAGGCTCGGCACCTCGATGTCGGCTCATCGCATCCTGGGGCTGCATAAGGTCCCAAGGGTTGGGCTGTTCGCCCATTAAAGCGGTACGTGAGCTGGGTTCAGACCGTCGTGAGACAGGTCGGTCTCTATCCGCTGTGGGCGTTGGGAATTTGCGAGGAGTTGCCCCTAGTACGAGAGGACCGGGGTGGACGAAGCGCTCGTGAGTCAGTTGTCGCGCCGGCGGCATAGCTGAGTAGCGACCTTCGGGAGGGATAACCGCTGAAAGCATCTAAGTGGGAAGCCAGCCTCAAGACGAGATTCCCCATTGGTACAAACCAAGTAAGACCGCTGGGAGACTACCAGTTAGATAGGCGGGGTGTGTAAGCGCAGCAATGTGTTAAGCTGACCCGTACTAATGGTCGAGGGCTTTCCGTACAGATTGTGCGGGGTGTTCGGAGATTTTGGCAAGCGAGAGCGTATTACCGACGCGTTGATTATGATCTGACATGAGACCGCCGAGGGTGCAAGCAGGCGAGTGAAGTGTTGGTGGCTAGAGCCGTGGGGGTACACCCGGATCCATCCCGAACCCGGAAGTTAAGCCCGCGAGCGCAGATGGTACTGCATTGGAGACGATGTGGGAGAGTATGCCGTTGCCAACACTTCTCTCTTCTGCTGCGCCCTCTTTTTGTTTATCTTGGTATCACCCGACATTTGAAATGCGAAGTCTCTAAAGCATGGATGTGCAAGCTAAATCAGTTTCTCACTATGCCCTACTCGCGCTGTGCTTTGCCTTTGTCTTTGCCACAGGCCTGCGAATCGCGAAATCTGAACTCGTGAGTGTCGACGAAACCTATACGGTCAAGCGACTCTACCATAGCCGTTATCACCCATTGCTTAGTGTAAATGAGACTATTAGCGCCGTTTCTTCTATTCTTAACAAAGATCAAGTGCCGCTCTACTCTATACTCGTGAACCTCTGGTCTCATTATACCGGCAGAGACTTGTTCACATTGCGTTTACTCTCGCTGCTGTTTGAACTGCTGGCTCTTGCCTTCACCTATCGATTGATACGCTTAACCAGCGGCAAAGCAGCGGCGCAAGATGCAGTTCTGATTACATCTTTTCTCGCCTTTTTCATCTTCTATACGCCGATTGCTAGAGCATACTCGCTGCTGTTTGTCCTTTCGCCTTGGGTTATGTGGTCCTATTGGAAAGCGTTATCCACGACCGGGCAACAAACTTTCTTGGCTTGGCTGTCGCTGGTCGTAAGCGCTACCGCCATCATTTATACACACCTTACCAGCATCTTTTTGCTCACAGCCATCGGCATCTATCACTTGATCTTCGCACCAAAGAACAGACGCTGGCTCACCGTCTGCCTGGCGATGTTCGTCGCCGGATTGCTCTTCTTACCCTGGTTGCCAACCGCGCTAGAGGCACTGACTGATGGGAGCAGTGTGTCAGAAAGCGAAGGCTTGCCATTAATCGATGCGCTGCTGACCATCCTGTCCATATACTCCAACGGGTTGCACCCGCTAATACCCGGTGTCGGCTTCCTAATTGCGCTCAGGTACAAGCGGCTGCGTCAATCGCAGCGGTACATCATTGTACTCACCTGCCTGCTTCTGGCTTTGCTGCTGGCCGCAAACGAAATAACCACAGTCCTAATTGCGCGAAAAATGCGGTATACGCTAATCCTCGCTATACCTTGGAGCTGCGCTCTGGCTATCGGTCTAAACTTGCTGCCAAAATGGCGATTGTTCCGCCTGCCCGCGCTGATATGCTGGATCGCCGCCTTCATTTTCTACTGGGATAGCAGCGACATACGTCTCTACACCAGTTGGTCGATTCAACGGTATGATGCAGCCCCGCATTATCAGCACCTCATCTATGAACCCACAATTGAACCGCGGAATAGCGACTTTGTCCTTAGCTTCCATAAAGATACTCCTCTCGGCAAGAAAGCCCTGGATTTCTACGGCAGGAAAACAGGAACCTGGCGCGGCCTCATGCACATCTATAATGATGACGCGGGCAATCCATTATTCCAAAGCACGGATTCCCGCTACGACAGCGTGGAAAGCATGGCAATCGGGCACTTTCCCATCTGGTTGATTCACAACCCGCAGCAGACCGATCTGCAAGCAATGCCTGTCTTTGCCACAAGTTTTTCGCCGCGTTTCCATTCCTGCGGACGCTACCTAGAGACCGATAACGCGATAATAGACCTTTATGTAGAGAATGCGATTCCATGCGAACTGCTGCTAGCTGAGCGCCTGCTTTCAGTCCGGTACGACAACGGCAGCGAGCTTGCGAATATCTTGCTGCAGCCGGCTGCCGACGAATTAAGTGTCTACACCTGGTGGACGCGGACACTTGCCAATCAGTATGCGTTTTCGCTGCAACTCTTTGACTCGAGCGGCGAAAAGGTGGCTCAGCTGGACGATGTTATTGGTGGCGACGCCTTGTATGCTCACTCTTTAAACATCGCCGACCTGCCGCCAGGCGAATATCGCGCCAAGCTTGTCTTATACGACTTCACATCGCAAAAGAGCCAGCCCGGTGTACTAGTTATAGACCAACAGCCATTTGTGCGCGAAGTGGATATCCTCGGTTTTTCCATCCACGAGTGACTCTTGTCTTTTTGGGGAAGCCATAAGCCGACGCGTGGAATGTTGGTGGCTATAGCCGCAGGCTACAACCGGATCTATCCCGAACCCGGCAGTCAAGCTCGCTAGCGCAGATCGGTCTGCATTTGAGACTATGTGCCTGAGCCAGCGCCAGCGGCCGCGGATTCTTTTCTCTTCTGCTACACCCTTTTTTTGCTTATCGTGGTGCTCATAGCGCGAGTTTGGCGATAACCAGACTGCGTTCAAAGCTCCGTCCGGTTTCAAGCTCGGTTCCGCCTACGCTCTTACCGGTCTTAAAGTCGTAAAGAATTAGTCTCGCTTCGTATTTTCCCTCTGGTAGCGTATCAATGTCCAATTCATAGGTCGACAGCGGCTCGGCATATACGACATCGTCATACTGCAAAACTTTCTCGCCCAGCGCATCGAAGAATTGAATGGAAAATCCGTAGTTCCTCCGCGTTTGCTTCGTCCAAGCCAGATAGAACCAAATGCGCTTTTTCGTGCGCTCATAGGACAGATTGTTTAGGCGGATATCTACGTTATATGAAACTTGAAATGCGCTGCTATAATCCAAAGCCGAACAGGGTATTCCGTGCTTGACAAACAGATCGATGGTCGTGTCAGCCTCGTTGAGGAATCGTTCACAGAATTCAAACGTTGGTATGAACCTTTCGGTGTAAATGCTTAGATTCTCCAAAGCGGTTACCGACGGATCATTGATCAGCCAGATGACATCGCTGTGAGCCTCAAACGCATCGTAACTTTCTATCTCTTGCGCAGAACTTTGAATCACGATCTCGCCTAGCTCATTTTGGGAGACGAGGACCGCAGGCTTCCTGTCAAACGATGCTGCTGAGAAATAGTCCAAAGGTCGTTCTTCGTCCGCCGGACTTTCATGAAACATCAGTACGGTGCCGTGCCGCTCATTGAGGATTGAAGGCATAAGCAATAGTTCGGTATATGGAAATGCTCGTGCGTACTGCGCAATTACAGAGCTTGGGCAGCTGTCCCGCAAGTCACTCAATCGGTAGATGTCAACATATCGATCGCTATACGATGGAAAAGTCCACAAGAAGCTTTCATGAACGGGTCCAAATCTGGCTCGTGTGCGATGGTAAACGACATGGGTGAATCCATCCGCTTCGAGCTGCGCCAATTCAGCGAGATAGCTGTCTTGCGTCCGCAAATCGCAAGACATTGGCTGATGGTCATTCCAGGCCTTGAGCAGAGGATTAGACTTGATGTAATCGTGGGCACTAGCCGGCGTGCGGCTTATAGCGCCTTCGGCATGCGGAAACCCGCTGAGAGCTTGATAAAGATTGTAGGTCTTTGAATTTCCACGTCCCATAGGCAGATTGACTAGATTGACCTCGTCGCCTTCGTCCGCGAGCCAATCGATGAACGCGAATTGATCAGCAAGAAATAGTCTTTCCCGCACTGGCATGTGGTATTCAAATGCTACAACAGCGCACAGCAAAAGAATGAGTAGCGGTCGCCGTATGCCTGGGCGTGTGCGTCCGATGGCAACTATGCCGTAACACGATGAAACGGCAAGTGGCAAGAGCGCCCCGATCTGAAAATTATCGGTTTCAACAAATGCCTGGAATACAGAAGGTAGAAGCTGATTCAGAAAGTGTTTTGGCAGGAGAATATTTGGGTAAGCGATGCCGTTAATATGCAAGCTTGAGCCGAGTCTCAAAACTAGAAACACGGCGCCTAGACCTAACCAAGGAAGCATTTTGCGCCGAGTGAACTTGTTTCCTAAGCCGATGCCGATGAGCAGCAGCGGCAAGTAACCAAGATAGCTGGTGTCACTGGTTGAACGTCCCTCATCTATTTGCAGCATGGAATGTAGCACTGGACCAAATATGGGATTCCTGTGGTTGACTAAACTAGATATCAGGTCCTTATTCCGTTCAGGACCAGCCCAGGCTAACGCCGCATCCAAAGATTGTGTATCAGCTAACATGGGAACAATGCGCCAGGCGCTCGATACGGCTATGGCAATAGCCAGCATGACCACTGCCTTCCAAAAAATCCGTTCGCGGAATCTTGTTATTGCGATAACGCAGACACCGAGTGCGAGCGTCATCAGAAGGCATACGAAGGCGTAGATGTTCATGATGCTGGTCAATCCCGCCAAAATACCTGCCCATATGACCAAGTTCGACCGCTTCTCCTGGAATCCACGTTGAAAACAATAGAGGGACAAGGGCAATGTGGCGATAAACGCATTGTTTGGATGGTGTGGGTGCCCTAAAACGTGCGGACTAAATCCAAATATCACTGCGCCAAATAGAGCCAGCCACTTATCCCTAAACAAGTATCGAAGGTAAATGTATCCGCAGAGCGCCGTGGTAAAAATTATGAGCAGGTATCCCACGCCGAAGGCATTGGAAACCGGCATGATCGTCTGCAGGGCATTCAATATGATGATGTATGGGATAAACAGGGGATGATATACCAGCGAAACGCCCTCGGGGTAAAACAGGAAATCGGTATAAAACCGATCCGCTTGTCCGGTTAGAATGAGCTTTCCGTACCAGACATCCCACATCTCTGTGAAAACATCGGTGCTGGTGCCAGTCGGCAGCCAGAAAACTTCTGTGTTGAAGATGTATTTGATCGTAGGATATGTCAAAGCCAGGGTCAGAATGGCGGCAACCACAACGAAGTGAAGATTATCGCGCAGTGTTTGGGGCAGCCTTGCCATGTCCACATTCTCCCGAGCATTCGACGGCAAGATTCGCCAACCTTGGCAATTCGCGGTGAACTTCAAACATGGTCTAATCTTACCACGTCAGTATATCTGCTAAACTGATACAGGCAATGTAGATAGTCCCGAGTCCGCGTTGCGATCAGCCTTGCCCAGTGTCGTGTTCCAAGCTAACCTCTGATCTCGGATTATTGAGCAGGGTTGCCGAATCCCTGCAGTCGCTAGTGGCATGAGAATACCCCAGTGAAGAGACTTGACAGATCATTTGCCCATTATTTCGTTGTGGCCGCTTGCCTATCATTTTTATATGTCACGGGACTGTCAAACCTGAAAGCGAGTCCCATTAAGCCTTTTTCCGAGTTCAACACCCTGTATCGTGTTTATGATTCTCCGTTGGGCCCGTCTCTCAGTCTCGCTGGGACCCTTGAGCGTCTCATCGCGCAGAGCAGTGATCATGGTCCACTCTACTTCCTTTTGCTGAACCTTTGGGACGACATTGTCGGGCGTGACCTGTTCACCTATCGCCTGCTGTCAGTTCTTTTTGGTTTAATCGCTATTGCCTTTGTATATAGACTGTCTCTTTTGACGCGAGACAGCGACACAGCCTTGTACGCGGTTTTCATTACAGCGTTCATGGCGTTTTTCGTTCACTATACCTATGAAGTCCGGATGTATTCGCTGCTTGCCTTAGTTTCGGCAGTTGCCGCCTGGTCCTATTGGAAGATTGTATCTGTAACTGGGCCAGTCCGCTGGTGGTACTGGTTATCGCTAACGATTTCCGCCTCCGCATCCGTTTATGTTCATTACTTCGGCTTAATAATGGTGGCAGCCATAGGTGTCTATCATCTGCTCTTTGTCAAAAAGGACAGGCGCTGGTTCCAAGTTTGTCTGGCATTGTTCGTTGCGGGTATCCTGTTTTCACCATGGTTGCCGGTCGTGGGCAAGGCTATTGCCCAAAGGCCTGCCAAAGTCGCAGGTGACAGTCGTCTGCTGTTTTTCCCGGCTGTCCAGGCGCTCGCAGGAATATTCACTAACGGTCTCTCACTTATCGTTCTTGTAGTTGTCGCGACAGTAGTCTTGAAGTTCAGGCAATTGGGGAAGGCGCAAGGGTATCTTCTTTTCCTTGCCTGCCTCATTTTCTCCCTAATGATCTTGGGGAATGAAATCTCCCCGCTATTAATCGCTCGCCGACTACGTTACACAATTGTCTTGGCAATTCCTTGGGCTTGCGCGATTTCGATAGGGCTGAGCTTGATGCCTTATCAGCGGTGGGCTCGCCTCGCATTTGTTGTAGCCTGGATTGTGGCCTTCGTTGCATATCGCCATTCAGAAGACCTTGCTCTGTATACGAATAGGCTGACGCAGTCCTATGATCAAATCCCGCATTATCAGGAATTTCTCTACGAATCCCATGATCTGCCCGGGCACAATGAACTGATTATGAGCTTTCATCCCAATGCGTTCGACGCTACTGACAACCAGTGGAACAAAACACTGTCCTATTATCGGACCCTTCTAACACGATGGGATCATATTGTCCACGTGTCATATGATGATGGCGAATTGCTTATCCAGAGCAGGCTGTCAACTTACGCTACTCTGGAGGCTATCGCAGAAAATAGTAACGGCATTTGGGTTATCCATAATCCTCAGCAGACTGGTTTAAGCGCGATGCCCGTCTACACCGATTGGCTCACGCAGCACTTCAAACCGTGCAAACGCTACCTGGAAAAAACTTACAGCGTTATTGAGTACTACGCGAACGTCGCCTTTCCATGTGAGTTGATTACGGACGCCGATCCCTTCGCCATTGACTATGAAGGTGGGACAAAACTGGCGAACTATAAAGTTAAGCAAACAGCAGAGCAACTCACAGTTTACCTGTGGTGGGGGCAGACGATTGAAAAGGCTTATTCACTTTCGTTGCAGATCTTTGATCAGAACGCTAACAAAGTGCGAGCGCTTGATACGATTATCTCGGGAGAACCTTTAGACTTGTACGCCTTAGACATTTCATCATTATCAGAAGGCGATTATCGTGTCGTTCTCATTGTCTACGACTTTCTCACGCAGAAGAGCCAACCGGGATTCATAGTTAACGAGCAGCAACGTTTTGAACGCGAAATTGAGCTGGCGCGGATATCTAATGGGACGTAGCCCAAAACTTATGTGCCATGCGGTTTGGCTCGAGACACTTTGGCGATGTAACCAACGTACAACTGCATGAAGTTAACGAGTCAACGATTTGCATTAATCGTGTTCACGTCTTAGTGTAATGTCCAGATCCTGAACCCGGCATTCAGGGTTGCGAGCGCGAAAGGAATCGGGTCGGAGAGGATGAGATCATATGCCGTCGTCTACATTGCACGCTTCTATTCCAATAGCTCATCAATTGTTCCGCGACGCAAGACGTATCCTTGCGCTGTCCGGAGTCTAGCGCATGAGCGAGCGTCACGACCCAAAGATTGAACTTGCGATTGCGGTCTTATGCCTCCTCACTTTCTTCTCGATGGCAGTAGGCAACATGAAACGGTTTCCCATAGGCAATGATGAATTCAATTCCTGGAATCACCTTCATGATGAAAAGTATGGTACGCCCTACAATATTCAAGAAACTATCCCCAGCGTAATCTCCAACAGCGAGCAACACGGTCCCTTATACTTTGTCGTGCTAAACTTGTGGCGGTCTCTTGTTGGCTCTGACCTATTCTTGCTCCGCTTGCTGTCTCTCTTCTTCGGCTTGCTCGTCATTGCCCTAACCTATCGGCTTGCCGTGTCCATTCGCGGCCGAGAGTTGGGCCTCATCGCAATATTGATCATCAGTTTCCTGGCATTTCATCTCTATTACAGCCACATTGCGCGAATGTATACACTGCTGCCGTTGATTTCTGGCTGGCTGCTTTGGTCGTATTGGCAAGTAGTCCATTCCGCCAAGGTCTCGCCGCGCTGGGCACGCCTGTCACTGCTGTCGTCCGCCGCGCTTATTCTCTACGTACACTATTTCGGGATCATGATTCTTGCCGCTATTGGGATTTACCATCTCTTTGTTGTCGAGAAAAACAGGCAATGGTGGCAAGTTCTGCTTTTAATGGTTATTGCCGGTCTTTTGTTCCTGCCATGGTTGCCGATTGCGATCATAGGGTTTCCTGGTCGCCCGAACGTTGCGAATACGCGATTGCCTCCGCTCGACTCGCTCCTGCTCGTCCTGCGGACCTATTCAAACGGTCTCTTCTTCATTCCACTGACTGCTGCTGCTCTGGTCGCCGTTCGCCGCAGCCGCCTTAACGCGGGGGAAAAGTTCGTTATATTCGTCACGTCCTGCACTCTGCTCCTCACATTGTCCGCAAACGAGATCGCGCCAATCTTTGACGCGCGGCAGATGCGCTACATGACAGTTTTCGCCGTGCCGTTCAGTTGTGCCTTTGCAATAGGCTTGAGTATGATGCCAGGTTGGAGAGTACTGAGGTTCCCGCTGCTAATCCTGTGGATCGCATCGTTTCTCGCCTTTTACCGCTCCGAAGACCTTCTGGTCTATACCAACAATCGCGTGCAGAATCTCGACAAAGTCCCTTCATATCAGGACTTCATATACCGTTCGGAGAGTCTTTCTGGCCACAACGAACTTATCCTTAGTATTCATCCTGATACTCCGATCACAGTACCCAAGATCTTTCGTTACTACCGGAACGTGCTTTCAAAATGGTCACATGTAGTACACATATCTTACGATGAAGACAATGAACTGGTCATTCAAAGCGGCCTGTCTACGTATTCTTCGGTGGATGCAATCGCATCAAACGCAAACGGAATCTGGGTGATCCACAATCCGCAGCAGACCGATCTGCAAGCGCTGGACATCTATGCCAACTGGTTCAGCCAGCATTATCATTCTTGTCAGCGCTTTGTGGACAAGCCAACCAACATCATCGAATACTACCTGCGTTCAGATGTACCCTGCGATCTGGTCACTTCAGAAAATCCGCTTGGCATTCGTTATGATAACGGAACCGTGCTCGGCAATGCGCTGGTCGCGCAATCAGCTGACGAACTCACCGTCTTTTTTCGCTGGCTGCAAACGCTCGATGGAAAATTTTCATTCACTGTGCAGGTCTTTGACGATCAAGCCAAAAAGTATTTGCAGATTGATCGTGTGATATCCAGCGAACCGGTCGATATCCTCACGCTCGACATCACGTCGCTGCCCGAAGGTGAATACTCAGTTATGCTCATCGTTTACGATTTCGTATCACTAAAGAGCCAATCGGGCATTGTGTTGGAGGATCAGCGGCGATTTGAACGTGAATTAGAGATCGCGCGTATTTCGATTGGCGGATGATCAGCGCTGCTTTCTAGCTACGCTGGCAGCTCGGCAATATGCTCGAATTCGCGTCAAAAGAAGATTTCCCACTCATAGCGAAACTGAGTTGATAATAAGCGTCGGGGAGTTAGATGTTTGCGACACTCCAGTTGTATTCAGCGCACTTCTGCTGGCATCGGCAGTTGCACCGGGTAAGATTTGCTTTGCTCTGTCAGTTTATATCTATAATCGGCCGGCTCAAGGCCTATTGACCCAGCGAGCCATCCTGACTTGCCCCAGGTCCCTTCCTACTATATCCTAAATCACGAATGGCGGACGCCGGCTCGTTGAACCCTGCCAAGGTCTCAATCCTGGAGAATCCTGTATGCATCGCAATCCGCTCTTGCGCGCCTCTTTATTCGGTTTGCTCTTGCTGTTTACGTCGCTGCCGGTACTTGCCATCGGCGAAAAGGAAGAAGACGACGCACCAGCCATTTCGAGTACGCATACAAACGCGGCCCAAATTGTCAATGACGAAGGCGGACCGGTCAGCATCACAGGCAATTTGCACTACACTAATGCGCTCTTCACCAGCGGTGTCGCCGAACCGCTCGTCATCCTGGAGGACCAGGCGGGTTTCATCGATCGCAACGAATATTATATCTTGCCGTTGGAATCCCAGGTTCTTGGGCAGATCACATCAGACTTCTTCACCTCCCCGTTTTCCTATAGCTTGGCACTTCCCCTTGAGCCCGCTGGAGGCCTGCGTGATGTTGACAATAACGGAGACGACGACATCGGCGTGATGGTATTCTCGGTGGCTCATTGGACCAACAAATTCGGCGATACCTTGCTTGAAGAGCGCGACCTCTACGGCGGTGGCTGGTCAACCGCTTACGCCTCAACCCGCGCCAGCGCCGACCCAGAGACCCGCCTTGAGATTATCGGTGGCAAACTCATTGTCTTTGCGCCCCAAGCAGGGCAGGGCTTTCCCATCGGCTTTGGCGATGACGGCCTGCTCTTCACCGAAGACGACCCAATCGCGTCCGTTCCTCAGGGCTACTCCGTAGTTGATCTGGATGCCGAGCCCTTCCTCTTTGACCGAGCCGCTCGCCCGATCATTGACCTGCACGAGCCTGAGTCGGCGGCGATTAATGACTTCTCTGATCTAGGCTATGACGAAGCCTTCACTCGGATGGTCGATCTCTTCCGCCGAGAATACGCTTACACCGAACTCTATGAACTCGAATGGGATGTACTGGACGAGACCTACGCGCCCCGTTTTGCCGAGGCCGAGGAAGCGGAAGACCCCGCTGCGTATGCGCTAGCCATGCGCGATTTCTTGTGGGAGATCCCGGACGGTCATGTCGGTATGCCTTTGGCTCCCGTCAGCGATCTCTTCCGCGAAGAGACCGATGGCGGTTTGGGCATTTCACTCTCGGAGCTTGAAGACGGCCGCATCGTGGTCAGCTACCTGCTGGATGGCAGCCCGGCCTCCAACGGAGGCATCGAGCTGGGCGCCGAGATCCTGGCTTGGGACGGCGGTACCGTGCAAGAAGCAATGGATCGCGAATTTGTCTGGGCGCATCAAGCGCTCAGCACCGAGCACACCTTGCGGCTGCAACAGCTCCGTTACATCACACGCTTTCCGCTCGGTACGGAAGTTGAAATAAGCTTCCGCAATCCGGAAAGCGAGGAGGAGCAGTCGGTTACCCTCACTACCATCAGCGAGCGTGCAAGTTTCACTAATTCATCCTTTTTCTCTGGCGTCGATGGCTTGGAGCTGCCAGTTGAGTTCGAGATACTGCCCAGCGGCTACGGCTATGTCGCTATCTATTCCTTCAGCGACAACGAACGGCTCACGGTTCAGCTTTGGGAGCGGATGATTGAAACCTTCATCTCACAAGATGTCCCCGGGGTGATCATCGACATGCGTCACAACGGCGGTGGCAGTGGTTGGCTCGCCGATCAACTTGGCGCCTATTTCTTCCAGCAAGAGCACATCCTGGGTTACTCCAGTTCATACAACGAGACCACTGGCGAGTTTTATCTCGATCCCCGTTCTGAGGACCGCTTTATTCTCCCCGAGGAAGACTTGCGCTATGATGGAGAGCTTGCGGTAATCATTGCGCCTGGCTGCTTCAGCGCCTGCGAATTCTTCAGCTACAACCTGACGATTGATGATCGTGCCGCCATCGTCGGTCACTATCCGACCGGCGGTTTGGGCGGCGCGGTGGACGACTTCCGGATGCCGGACGACCTAAGCATTCGCTTCACCGTCACCCGCGCGCTCGACGCAGACAATAACATCCACATCGAAGCGCAAGGGGTTGCGCCAACGGTTGTGGTGCCCGTGACCTTCGAGAGTCTGTTCGAAGAAGGAGACCTGCTGCTGAAAGCCGCCGAAAATCATTTGACCGATGTCATTCTCGGCACGGTGATCGACGGCGGTGAATTGTCGCTCGGCGTCGGCAGCACTGAGGTACAAGCCAACGGCATCGTCGGTCCCGATCAGCGCGTCCGCTACCGGGTCAGGCTGCCGGTAAACCGCACCGTCAGTATCTACCTGCGCGGCGAGGATGACACGGTAGATACTGTGCTCGGCATCTACAACAATTCCGGTAGCAACCTGCTCGGCGAAAACGATGATGCCAGTGACGACACCCGCAGCTCGGCGTTGATTGACCTCGATGTTGGAGTACAATCTGCTAGTTTTACGCTCGAAGTGCGTGTTAAAAATACCAGCGATGCCCAACTCTTCAATTTGAGAATTGTCGAAGTCACGCCGGAAAACGTGGACGAGCTGCACGATGGCGCTGACGAATCTTCGCTCGATGACTAGATTCATGGCCGCAGGCTGAGGGGGGTGGACAGATGGTTGTAGCCGCTTTACGTAAGTTGCGGGGAAGGGGCGGCCAAAGCGCGGTTTTTGTCGGCATCTTTATCATTGCCGCGGTCCTCCGTCTCAGCAATGTTGAAATCGCGCATTTCTGGTACGACCAAGCCAGATCTGCGCAATACAGCTGGGACATAGCGCGCGAAGGCATCTTCCCCAGTCATCTGTACCGACTGAGCGGCGGTATTGTAAACTTTCCGTTGGCAGCTTATCTCCTCGCTCCAGCTTATCTGATATCGACACATATCCATGCGCTGATTCTCTGGAATATCGGCTTGAATCTGGGGGCGCTAGCATTGTGCTGGTTGTTCGCCCGACGCTATTGGGGCTGGCAAGCCGCCGCCGCCGCGACGCTGCTGTTGGCAACGGCGCCGTGGGATGTGTTTTATGCCCATCGTCTTTGGACAAATTCTTTAATGCCTTTCTTTGTGATGCTATGGGCGTTCTCCAGCGCTTTTGCATACCACGAGCGTCGCGCTCGCTGGTGGGCGCCAAGCTGGGCTACCGCCCTCTGGCTGCTGCAATTGCACCCGAGTGGCATCATCTTTCCTGCCGCCAACGCGTTACTGAGTGGCGCTGCCATCTTGAGCGATCGTCGTTATGCCTGGCGTTGGCCAGCTTTGGGCTTGGTCCTGGGTATCTTGCCGGCTATTCCTTGGCTGGCCGCCCACATTGGCGGATCAACGTCGATAACTCAGGAACTTCTTCCGTTTGTGGAAGAAGCCAAACGAGGATTCTTCTACAACTGGAAGATCCTGGTCGATTTCCTTGTGGGACAAGATCTGGCGAATCGATTCCGAGGCCCGGGACTGGCGCAACTTCGAGCACAAACGTCTGCCCTCAATACTTTGGCGCCCGCAGCGATGCTGGCAGTGGTCCTGGCCACAGCTTATGTGCTGTTGATGGCGATCCGTTCGCCCAACCGCAGGATGTATCGCTTGTTGGTGCCTTGGCTGTTGCTGCCGCTGGCATTCCCCGCTGTGGCTTGGCAAAACACTCAAAAGATGGTTTATTTTCTGCCTTTGCTGCCGGCGCCTTTCCTTGCAATTGCCGCCGCCTGCTCGGCTATGTCTCCACGCTGGCGCAGACTAGCCTTTGGCCTGGTTGCTGCCTATTGCGCCCTGAATGTCCATATTATCTGGCACAGTGTGGCTTTCGTCCGCAATGGTTTGGCAATGAACGATCCGTACATTTGGGCGGTGGAAGGCGGCCCGCCATTGTCGTCGCCACTGAATATCGCGAAGGTCGCGCGAAACGCGATCCAGCGGGGCGACGCCGAAGAAGTAATCGTAGTGGTGCGCCCAGTCTTCGAACTCGAACACGAATTCATGGCGCACGCTATGCCGCTGCTCATGCACGACTTGTCAGTCCGATTCATCGATGTCCGCGCGTCAACCCACGTATTCCCGGCCTGGAACAGCCTTCTTCTGGTCGACATGACACAGACCGACCTGCCGACTGGCTACTCAGGCGCGGACGAGCTGACGCGTTCGACGCGATACCGCCTTCTTCTATTGCGAGCCGATGCCGGGCAGGCGCCGCAGATCTCGTTGCCGGATCGCCCGGCCTTCGAAAACGGTCTGCGTCTTCTTGGCTACGACCCGCTGCAATGCGAGGGGTTGTGGCGCTTGCACTGGACGCCTGGCGCGCCAACCGCGGAAGGCTCGAACCTTATTTTGTTTGCCCATCTGATGGATGAAAACGCTAACTTGCTTGCACAACATGATTCGCCTACCATTGCACCGCGATATTCGCGAAGCGGCGACCAGGTCAGTACGGACGTAAACTTCGGTAAGCCCATCGGCGACCTGCCTGTGCACGCGATTCGCGTTGGATTTTACTCTTGGCGCAACTATCCGACACTAGAGCGTATTTGGGCGCTTGACGAAAGTGGCCAGCCGCTGCCCTCGGTCGAGATCCCCATACACGATGAATGCGTGTCATGAGATCCAATCGAATGTGTAAAGAATGCCGCCGGTCAGCCGCTACGCGCCGCCCGTGGAGTCCCAATCGCGCTGATCCAGGATCTTGCGCGCGCCGGATTCTAGCGCGCCGGCCTCCACAAAGTTGACCTCGTCGATCCGCAATCTGACCGCCTGCTCCGCCAGCGCCTGTAATCTTTCAGCGACTCCGCCAGCGGCTGCCCCCGCCTGCAATTCAACGTTGACAGTGACCACATCGCGGTTGTCCGGCCGCGTGATGACAACCTGCATGTCCTTGATTTCGTGGAATTGCATCAGGGCATATTGAAGCTGATTGGGATGCAGAAACATGCCGCGCACCTTGACCGCATCGCCGCTGCGCCCGAAAAGCCCCAATAATTGCTGTCCCTCGCATTGCGGCTGCGGCGCCAACGCGCCCAAGTCACCCGTGCCGAACCGAATCAGTGGATATGACCTGTTGAATGTGGTCGCGACTATTTCACCCGTTTCTCCAGCGGGCAAGGGCATACCGGTCTCCGGATCGCAGATCTGCAAGTAGAGACTCGGCAAAATGCAGAAACCTTGTAGACCCTCGCGTGTATAACCGATGAAGCCGAGATCAGCCGTGCCGTAAGCAGAGGTTGTTTTCATGCCGTACTCGTCTTCAAAGCGTTCTTGTTGATTCGGCGTGTAAGGCTCTGCTGAAAATAGCGCCTTCTTCAGCGGCACCGCCCCGGCGCCCAGGCCCATCTCCGCCGCCTTATCGAGCAGGATCATCAGATAGCTCGGCTGGCCCACAAAGCCGGTCGCGCCCAGCGCCATCATCATCATGATTTGCAAGTCGGTATTGCCCGGACCCGTCGGGATCACCGTGGCGCCACATGCGCGGATCGCCTCATCCAGCAAAATCCCGGCCGGCGTCAAATGATACATAAAGGTGTTGAGAACACGGTCGCCCCGTCCGATGCCGATGTATTTGAAAGGCGCCAATTGCGCTTCAGGATCTTCAAGCGGCGGTTGCGGGTCATATATTGGACCGGGCGAAATATATATCCGCGGCAAGTCGTTGGGATCAATGGTGAGGAAGCCACCAAATGGCGGATTCTCCCTATGAATATCCACCAGCGAATCCTTACTCAGTACCGATATCTTGGCGAGATCATCAGCGCCATTAATCTCAGCCGGCTCAACCCCAGCCCTTCCCATTAAGTCGCGGATCGCCGGTGCATATTCGTAGGCGTATTGCACCAACTCGCGAATGCGTGAATCGAAATCGGTCACATGCGCTCTCCAGCTATTCTGGTTGACAAGTCAGGTAGCGTAGAAGACGATTGTTCGGAAAATCCAGGTCGCTTGTCGCTATCCCAGCCAACGTTTCCGCCGTTTGTAGTGCTTCACTTCGCGGTAATTCTTGCGCCCGCCGGCTTGATTCAGCCCCAGATAAAACTCCTTGATATCTTCGTTTTCTCTCATTTGGTCCGCCGGTCCATTGAGCACTATCCGTCCGTTTTCCATGACATAGGCGTAATCCGCCAATTCCAGCGCGGCGCGCGCATTCTGCTCGACGATCAACACCGACATACCCTCTTGCCGATTGATCTCGCGTATGATTGCAAAGATTTCGCGCACCAGCATCGGCGCCAGACCCAGCGAAGGCTCATCAAGCATTAGAATCTGCGGATGCGCCATCATCGCCCGTCCGATGACCAGCATCTGGCCTTCGCCGCCGGAGAGATAACCGCTAACCCGCTTCGACAATTTGCTGAGCGCCGGGAAGTAGTGATAGACTCGCTCCAAATCGCTTCGGATATGTCGGCCCCCCGCATACACCATGCCACCGACGCGAAGGTTTTCTTCAACCGTCAAGTGGCGGAAGAGCAGCCGACCCTCGATCACCTGAACCAATCCCTTGCGCACGACCGCTTCCGCGCTCAACCCATCAAGGCGCTCGGCGCCCCAATAGATCTGACCCCGCGTTACCTCTCCCAACTCCGCTTTCAGCAAGCCGCTGATCGCCTTGAGAGTGGTGGATTTGCCCGCGCCGTTGGGACCAAGCAGCGATACCGCCTTGCCCGGCGCGACCTCCAGCGTGATGCCGCGCAGTACCAAGATGACGCTGTTATACATCACCTCAATGTTACTGATCGACAGTGTGCGGGTAGTCGTCAGTTCCTCAAAGGCTTGTTTGACCGCCATGCCCACCTTCGATGATACGACATCTGTTAGTTCGCGAGGCGCGCCATTCCCGTTATCCGGTTGGGGGTGGGGGATATGCCCGCCACCCCGCGACTGCAACTACTTACCGCCGCAACTGCGGCACCGGCATGAAGTTAGTCAGCGGCACCACGATCGGCACGAATAACTGGCCCCCAGCTCCGTCCGGAATCAAGAGCGCATCGTCAGGACCCGTCGCAGCACCCGACATCGTAGAATCGGCATACTTGAGCACCGCAATGCGATTCGCCGTGCCGTCGCGCATGCCTTCTTCGAATCGGTGATGATAGAGCCCGCCGAGTACTGCGTAATCCATGGCTTCAACGGTCTCGCGAATATCCGCGCCAGTGACCGCATCTAGGCTGCCGACGGCGTTGACCGTTCGGATAGTGGTCTCGATGATCGTATCGACCAAGGCCCAGGCCACCAGGTAAGCGATATTCTGTTCGGCCGGGCTGCGTTGGTTGAGAGCGAATTGCTGCGTCACGAATTGAATCGTCGGGCTGCTGAGCTCCGTCCACCAAAGGAAGGGCATCGAGCCAAACATGCCATCGACCGCGGGCAAGCCATTGGGCTTCAGCACCCGCTGTCCCAGGATGCCCACGCTGGTATCCATCACCCAGTTGACGCCCGCCAGCTTGATATCGTCTTCCAAGCCCAGATCCACCAAGGTGCCCGCGATCAAAGCGGGACCGGTCGCCAGTGTGTTGGTGTAGATGATGTTGGCGCCCCCATCGATGGCGTTTTGTACCTGCGTCAGAATATCGGTGTCGGTCGGCAGGAAGATCTGCGGGTCATCGAGGACCTCAACGCCGAGACTGCCGCAGTAATCATCGGCGGCTTGCTCCGTGCCAGCCATTCCAAAGGCGCCGGGCCAGGTGACAAATCCGATCACTGGATCGGGGAAGGTCTCTGGGCTGGCGGCAACAAACTGGCAGAAAGACCCGAACTGGTTGATATAGAGCGGATTGCTTGCGTAGAGCCAACCGGGCGTCTGACCATCTTCGCCGTAGAGGCTTTCGATTGATCCGGCAGCAATGAGCGAGACGATCTCATCAGCCGCCAATTGTTCGCGCAGCAATTCGCCATCATTAGAACTATAGAGCAGCAGCAGATCGAGCGCGTCAGCGTACTCGCTCGTGAAGCGGTCATAAACGCTTTGCGTCGCTTCCAGGTTGCCGCCAGTGTCTTCATAAACTTGTTCCAATTGCGCGCCACAAACGCCGCCATGACTATTCCAGTAACTCACGGCATCGGAAATGGCAGACACAATCGGCTGTGTGATGAAGGCGTAGGCGCCACTAAGATCGCCAAAGTGAAAAATCCGCAGCGTTTCGCCGGTCATATCCACTTCGCATTCGGTCAGTTCTGAAGGATAGCCCACCGTGTCCTGCGCTAAGCTCGGCAGCGCACCGACAATCACGAGCAGAAGGACTAACAAGGTATACAGCTTTTTCATGATCAATTGCTCCTCTATAAGTTATCGTCAATCAACCGCGTAGATAGCGGCGATGCTCACTGCAAATAGCTTACGCCAAAGCGCATACCAAATCAACTAGTAGGAATAGGGACGGAGCTTCCAGGCGACTTTGAATACCTCCCAGCGATGAGCGATGCCGCGCGGCTCCAGTACCAGAAAAATGATCAGCGCGCCCCCAAACAAAATCGGATTTATTGCACTTGTGATGTTGACTGCATTGACAAAGGGAAGAAGTTGCGGCAGGACATCCGCCAGCAGCGGTCTCACCATCGGAATTAGCGCTTCCTGCAAGAGCCGAATGAAGGTGACACCAAACATTGCTCCCAGCGGGAAACCGGCTCCGCCGATTATTAGCATCGCCAACATCTCTACGGAGGCGTCAAATTGGAAGGCATCCAGCGACAAGCTGTTACGCTCGTACGCAAGGAGGCAGCCGGCGATCCCGGCATAGACGGCGCTCAAAAAGAATGCCCGCAGCTTGTAACTAAATACATTGATGCCAAGCAGCTCGGCAGCCAGGTCATTATCACGAATGGAGATAAATGCGCGTCCCGTCCGCGTGCGTATAATATTTCGCGCCAGGAACATCAGCAGCACCGACAGCGGCACGATGATATAGTACATCGCCGTATCGGTGGCGAAGCTCAATGCCTTGCTGCGGCGCACCACCGCCTGAAAGCGCGTAGTAGCATCATCTTCTGCGCTGATTGCGACGCGATATGCGCCGGCTTTGGTCGCGATATAGGATAAGCCCGCAACATTGCCTGCACTGTCTTCATAGACGTTCATGTATACATCGCCAGACGGCACCACATTTCCGCTCGGGTTCGTCAGCTCAATCGCCGGGAAGGCGCCGTCAACCCACTCAAATGTCACCGAAATTACATCGACAATGAAACGATTGCCCGCTTCAAATACCAGCGGCGCATCGTCGCTCAGATAATCATCGGCATAGGAAGTGAATGGACCGATCATGGGCGCCGGAACACTCAAAGGACGGGTGCCGCCAGTCAAGTCCTCCATCGGATAGCGAAGCACCCAGGGGATAATGAATTGCGCGGCCAAGGTTGCCATCGCCAGATAGAATCCCTTGACCCGCAGCGACGGCAGGCCAAAGACCAATCCGACCAAGCCCGTGAGCAAGGCGCTCGCTGGCAGCGCCGTCCAAAAGCTGAAGCCAAATTCCCGCGCCAAAATCGCCGACGCATAAGCGCCGACCGCCATAAACGCAGCGTGCCCCAGCGAGATCTGCCCCGTGTAGCCGACCAAAATGTTCAAGCCCTGCACAGCGATCACGAAGATCGCGATCCGCGCGATCAATCCGACGTACTGATCGCTTATCCAGCCGAGACCAAGCGGACCGGAGGCAGACACCAGCGGCACCAGCAGCAGCAGGACGAATGCCAGATTCTTCCACAGCTTGTCCCGCGGGGTTCGATCGATGGACATGTCGTCTTCGTATGTCGTATCGAAAACGCCCGCCGGGTTGATATTTGCCATAGACGCTCCGGTTATAGATTGAGACTTAGATCCGCTCGATGCGTTTCTCGCCGAACAAGCCGTCGGGTCGTATTATCAGCACCAGCATCAAGACCATATAGGGTGCCAGATTCGTTCCCACCTGCTCTGACGAATTAATCAAAGTGCCAAATTGCTCGACAATGCCAATGATGATCCCACCTATCAGCGCGCCGCTGATCGATTCCAAGCCGCCCAGCAAAACCGCAGGAAATACGCGCAGCGCCACGAAGCTGATATTCAGTGACAAGCCAACTGCGCCTCCCTGCAACACGCCAGCGATGCTCGCCAGGAATGCCGCCACCGCCCAGGTAATTGCCAAGATTACGCGCACTCGCAAGCCAACCGACTGCGCCAACTGCTGGTCTTCCGATGTCGCCCGCATCGCCAAGCCGATGCTCGTATAACGGAAAAACAGAAGGAAGCCGACAAACGCGACCAGTGCCAGGGCGAAGGCAAATACCAACTCCACGCGGATGATGGCAACGCCATCAAGCGCCTCCTTAAGGCCATCTAGGCGAATCGGCTTGAAGCGGCTATTAGTCTGCGGATCGACGAAGACCGGCAGATTTAATTCGACCGTACCCCAGGCGATCTGCGTCACGCCGTGCAGCACTTCCGCTACCGCCAGCGTCATCAGCACCGCAGTGAAAAGCGGCTGCCCTATCAAGGGACGAATCGTAAACCGTTCTACAGCCAAACCGGTCAATATCGCGCCGGCGAAGGTACCGGCCAGCGAATGCAGCCACTGCCATTCGATGCCGCCGGCAGTCATCAACAAGGTTAGACCTGCGATACCGCCCACGGTGATCTGTAAATTGCGCCCTTCGCGCAAGTTCCGCCAGCTTACTGTCGACATAATCATGAGCATCGTCGCGGTAGACAACAGAGCGGCGCCGATGACCGAAATCTCACTGACGGTGAAGAAGCTCCAAAAGATCATGCCACCGACGACCATCATCCAGCCATGCGCGAAGTTGAAGACACCCGATGCCTTGTTGATCACCACAATGCCCAGTGCCACCAAGCCATAGACGCCGCCGATCAGCACTCCCGAAATCAAGGTCTGCACAATCCGTGCCGCTCGCTTGCCCGCCAGTTGATCTTCCAGGAAGAGGACGACAACGACTGTCCCAACTAGATACATCGCCCAGGTCAACTGCCTTCGATATTTATTGATGAACTCCGACACGCCGAATCACCTCTTCTCTGTGTTGCCTGCTACATAGATTCCTCTTCGTCTTTTATTCGCGAAGGGGCTAGCGGATAGAGACGCTTACACATCCGCCACTCGCAACTCGGTCTCTACCGTCCCCGTCCGGCCATCGCGATACTTGACCTCGGCACTGACATGCACTTGACGCTGCCCGCCGTAGATCGCCTCCAGCAAATGATGATACTTCATTTGTAAGGCGCCGCGTCGCAGCTTTCGCGTCCGAGTCAGTTCTGCTTCATCGGCATCGAATTCCTTGTGCAGGATCACAAAGCGCTTGACCTGTGAATAATCTGGCAGCGAGTCATTCACCGCCTGAAGCTCCCGCCGAATAATGTCGTATACTTCGTCTCGCTGGGACAAATCAACGTAGGTAGTGAAGGCGATGCTGTTCTTCTCAGCCCAGCGCGACACATTTTGAAAGTCAATGACGATAATCGCCGATACGAATTCCATCTCCGCCCCGCCAATGGTCATCATGTCCTGCACGTAGGGGCTGAACTTGACGCGACCCTCGATGTATTGCGGGCTGAACTTCTCGCCGGTCGACAGCTCTATCAAGTCCGTTACCCGCTCCAGGTAAATCAAGTGACCGGTCTTCTCATCAATGTGCCCGGCATCGCCCGTGTAGTACCAGCCCTCTGCATCGAGCGCCTCGCCCGTCTTCTCAGGCTGCTTGTAGTAGCCCTTGAAACGAGCTTCAGTGCGAATCAAAATCTCCTGATTCTCGGCAATCTTGATCTCCACGCCGGGCACAATCACGCCTACAGTCTCGAAACGTACATCGCCGCGCAGGTGAACCGTACCGAATATCTCGGTCGAGCCATAAAACTGGCGCAGCTCAATGCCGATCGCGCGGAAAAACCGGATGATATCCGCGCTCAACATTGCACCGGCGGTCAGCACGTTGCGCGCCTGTGTCAAACCGAGCTTGTCCCGCAGCGGCTCGAATATGGCGTATTCGCCCAGCCAGCGCAAGAGACGCAAGGAAGGCGGCATCAAGCGTTGCTTATCTTCCAGGTCAATGGCGCGATACGCGATCGGCATAAACAAGCGAAAGAGAATACGGTTAACCAAACTGCTGTCATTGATGCGGAATTGCACTATCCCCGCCAGATTCTCCCAAACGCGGCTTGGGAAGAGCAATCCCGCCGGCGCAATCTCACGCATATCGGTCTGGACGGTCTCCGGACCCTCGGGGAAATTCACTTGCACGCCGTTGAGTAAATGCGTGACGAAACCGAATGCCTGTTCCGCCAGCCAAGCCATCGAACTGAAGGAGAGCCAATTATCCGTCTGTCGTGAATCAACGTAGGGGTCATACATGGTGTGCCCATAGACAAGCTGATAATGCGTGACCTCGGCGAATTTTGGCAAGCTCGTCGTCCCCGATGTCATGCTCAGGATGATTGTGGCCATCGGCTGCGTACTGCGCGCCATGTCGTCAAACCTGTTGGGCAGCTCCTGACGATGCGCCGCGCCGATTTCCTGAACATCGCGAAAGCTCTTGAGCCATTCGTCATCGTAGCTCCACATGCCGCGCTCATTCCAGTATATGACGCTGAGAATCTGCGGATTGGAGGCTTTGAGCTTCAGCATCTTGTCGACTTGCTCTTGATCGTGCGCGCAGACGAAAGTCGCATCGGTCGAGTTTATTACGTAGTGGATATCTTGCGGGCTGGCATCGCTGAAGACGCAGCATGTCTTGCAATGCAGGGCATGCGCGGCGATCTGCGCCCAGTACATTTCCGGGTCATTTTCGCCGATGATGACCAGCGTGTCGCCCGCCCTTAAGCCCAGCATGTCCAAACCCATGCCGAAGTTGACGACCTGCTCATAGACTTCGTTCCAGTTGTATTCCTGCCAAATGCCGAAGCGCTTTTTACGCTGCGCCACTAGGTCGCCCAGTTCTTGAACGCGGCGCAGGAATCCCTTCGACAGGGTCTCTTCTCCCGGCGGCACGGTCTTGATCGGATTCTTTATGCGCGAAGTAAAAACCCTGCCGGGCGTCGATTCGCGATAAGGCACGAGATCCTGTTCAGCAACAGCCATCTCAGTGCTCCCCTTCGCCAAGGTAGGCATCAATGACCGCTTCGTTCTGGCTGATCTCGTCCGGCCTGCCTTCGCCTATTTTTACGCCGAAATCGATCACAGCGATGCGATGCGAGATATCCATCACCAAGCCAATATCGTGTTCGATCAGCATTATCGTGGTGCCTTGCAGTTCGTGAATATCGAGGATGAAACGCGCCATGTCCTCCTTCTCTTCGATATTCATGCCCGCCATCGGTTCGTCCAGAAGCAGCAAGGTCGGCTCTAGCGCCAGCGCCCTACCCAACTCGACGCGCTTACGCAATCCATAGCTCAAGGTACCGACGATCGACTTGCGAATATGCTCCATTTCCAGGAAGTCGATAATCTCCTCGACTCGCCGTCGATGAGCGATTTCCTCGCGCTGGGTCGCACCCCAAAACAGCGCGCCTGACAGCATATTCGTCTTCATGTGGATATGCCGCGCCGCCATCAAATTGTCGAGAACGGTCGCATTGGTATAGAGCGCAATATTTTGAAAAGTACGGGAAATACCAAGTACCGCCCGCTTGTAAGGCGGCACGTGCGATATGTTCTTGCCCTCAAAGGTAATCGTGCCTTCTTGTGGCGTATAAAAGCCGTTGATGCTATTGATCAAGCTTGTCTTGCCGGCGCCGTTCGGACCGATGACGGCGTAAATCTCACCCTCGTTGACTTGAAACTCGACGCCATTGAGCGCTTTGATACCGCCAAAACTCAGCGAGATTTTCGCGACATGCAACTTGACCGGCATGGATGGCCTCAAATTTCAGAATTAAGTGCTGCCAGCGGTGTCCGCGCTAGCTAGCACAGTACTCCAAAGGCAATTTATTTCCTTAACAAATAAAATAACAGACTGCGCTCAACTCGACAAACGCTCTGCTCACGCCTGGAACCACCGATAGTTGTATCATCAGCAGCTTCCACAATACAAAGCTTATCCTATGGAGTTCTTATATCGTTGATATTCACCAATCCCAATAGGCGTTTCCATTAAGTGGAAAAGATTGTTGACTTATGGAAACGTGAGCGATTAAGATAGAATTGATTTCGGAAGATATGGTAGCGAGTTAATGAGCAAAAGTGTACAAGCTATTCAACGTGCCTTCAGTATTATTGAATTGCTTGGAAATACGGATTATCACCTTGGTGTTTCTGTGATCGCCGAACAAAGTGATTTGCCTTTGGCGACCACTCATCGCATGTTAACAACTTTAAGCCGGTTGGGATACGTCGAACAAAATCCGGAGACCAGCAAATATACTCTTGGTGTCCGTATTCTGCATTTCCGTGGGGCGGCCATTGAACAACTTAACCTGGGTGTGCAGGCGATGCCGATTATGAAAATTCTGATGAATCGGGTGAGAGAAACCGTACATCTCGCCGTGTTGAGCAAGGGTGAAATTGTGTATATCGAGCGGGTTGAGGGATTGCGGACACAAGGCATGTATACGCGGATTGGCAAGCGTGGGCCGGCTCATTGTACGGCTTTGGGCAAAGTCATCTTGGCAAATACACACCAAAGTCGCTGGTTTGACGATGTAGTCCATCGCCATGGATTAAAGGAATTTTCCGAAACAACTATTACGACCGTCGATGAATTAGAAGAGGAATTGGAAAACATCCGTAAGCGGGGATATGCGATAGATAATTGCGAATCTGGCGAATTGGTGCGCTGTATAGCGGCGCCGATTCATGATTATACCGAGCAGGTGGTTGCCGCGCTGAGTATCTCCGGTCCCCAAAAGCAGATTACGGTCGAGCGGGTGAGCGAATTGGGTAAATCTGTTTGTTGGGCGGCTGACCTGATTTCGCGCCGACTTGGTTATGACATGAGTTAATCAGCCGAAGGACTAACTTTCGTATGATCGACATTGTCAATTAACGAAGGGAGTGTGCTTGAAGAGATCGAAGGATAGCAGTTTCATAGTTTCGATGGCGTTGGATTTGTTAGTTTAGGAGTTTTCGCTATGGACATGAACAAGAAATTTCCGGCTCTCTTGCTGGTTCTCGTGTTGATTCTGGGCGCAGTGATGCCCACCTGGGCACAGGGCGGTGGCACTTTGATCGGCGCATTTGATGTCGGTCCGGGTGGCTTTGCCCAAACCATTCCCTATTTTGATACCGCAGGGCGCACCTGGCTTTCTAAGCTTTGGAGCCCGCTGATCAGTTGGAACGCCGATATGAGCGCCTTGGTGCCGCAGTTGGCTACCGACTGGTCGTCGAATGACGATAACACCGTTTGGACTTTCACCTTGCGCGAAGGTGTCAAGTGGCACGATGGCGAAGACTTCACGGCCGATGATGTGGCCTTCTCGCTGGAATTGGCCATCAATCCGGAGACGGGTGCCAGCTTCCCCGCTTTCTCGCAGTTGAGCCCGGGAAACGTCAACTCGATTACCGCGCTTGATGACTACACGGTTGAGATCTCCTTGAGTGAGTCGAACCCGCGTCTGCCTTTCTTCATGATCTTCGCCTGGATCCTGCCGCAACATGCCCTGGCAGATCTGGCGCCGGCAGAATACCAAAATTCAGACTGGTTCTTCACCAACCCGATTGGTACCGGGCCCTTCATGCATGATGAATACGAGGCTGATCAGTTCTGGGCGCTGGCGCCAAATCCGCATTACTGGAATGGTGCGCCGAAACTGGATCGCTTGATCAACCGCTACTTTGAAGATGAGACCTCGGCAGTGTTGGCGCTGGAAAGTGGCGAGATTCACTTCACCTTCACCAGCGGTGATGTCGCGCTGCGGCTCAAGGCGGAAGGGACCTACCAGACTTTCGAAGGCCCCTCCGGCGTGACCAATTACTTCATCTTCAACTTGCGCAATCCGGCCTTCCAGGATGCCCGCGTTCGTCAAGCTTTCCTTTATGCCATCGACCGCCAGGCGATCACCGAAACCGTGCTGCAAGGTACCGCGAAGGTAGTGCCCTGCATCGCGCCGTTCTCGGGGATGTGGCCCGACGAATCGGAGTTGAACGACTACGCCTACAATCCAGAAAAGGCGCGGGAGCTGCTGGCGGAAGCTGGTTACGATGGCGCGCAATCCTTCGAGATCGCTACCTATTACACCAGTCAGTTCCATATCGATGCGATGGCGGCACAGCAGGCATTCTTGTCCGATACTGGCGTTAGCGTGACCCCGCTTCCGCAGGACGTACCGACCTACGCTTCCTACTTCTACACCGGCGAGGGCTGGGATATCTCCTACCGTGGCATCGGCGTCAATGTCGGCAACTTCCCCTTCGCCTTCTATGAAGCGGGTGGACAGCCGACCGTGGATGGTGAGCCGCTGGCCGGGCAATCCTTCCCTGAATTGCAGGAATTGATCGCGGCGGCGCGCGTGGAATCCGATGCGGATACTTACCTCGGCTTGCTGAGGTCCATCTGCAAATTCCAGAACGATCACGCGCTGGAAGGTTATATGTGGTCAGCGACGCGCTTCGGCACTGGCTCGGCGAATCTGGTTGACTTCTACTGGTTCCCCGCTGCTGGCGGCGGTCCCTACGAAGATCATCCGGAGCTTTGGGCAGTTGCCGAATAGGCTGTTGGGCGCGGATGCCTTCCTTGCTGAATGCAATAGCCGCGCCGTTTAATGTCAACTGCGAATACGTCCCTCCTCGTTTGCACGGGGAGGGACTCTAGTTGCCGCTCTAAAACTTCATGCTGAAGTACCTTCTGCAACGCATCTTGGTTTCAATCCCGGTGCTGATCAGCATCACGATCATTATCTTCACCTTGACCGAGATCGCGCCGGGCGATGTGGCGGATTTCTTCGTCAGTCCGGAAATTGAGATGTCGCCAGCACAGATGGAAGCGGTGCGTGCTCGCTTTGGTTTAGATCAGCCGCCGCCGGCGCGCTACCTGAATTGGCTCGGCAATCTGTTGCAGGGTGATTTGGGTTATCGCTTCACGGACGGGCGGCCCGTCGCTGAGGTCGTTGGTCGTCGCTTCGGCGCGAGCTTGCTGCTGATGGGCACAGCGCTGACCATCGGTATTTGTGTCGGTGTGCCGCTTGGCGTGTTCACCGGTTTGCGGCAGTATTCGCTGGCGGACTTCTCGCTGACCGGCTTGTCATTTCTCGGCATCTCAACACCGGCCTTTGTCACGGGCATATTGGCGCTGATGGTCTTTTCGATTGCCTTGGATATTTTCCCTTCCGGTGGCATGCGTCCGGTGGATCGCGATCCGACCTTGGCGACGACTTTGCACCACCTCATCTTGCCGAGCCTGGTCCTGAGCTTGAATTATGTCGCTTCGTTCATGCGCTATATGCGCTTCAGCATGCTGGAAGTCATCCGCTCCGATTATCTGACGACGGCGCGGGCAAAGGGCTTGCTATCGCAGCGAATTACTTGGCGGCATGCCGTGCCTAATGCGATTCTGCCGGTCATCACTGTGGTCGGCTTGAGCATTCCGACCCTAGTTGTCGGTGCCGTCTTCACAGAGACTATTTTCAGTTGGCCGGGCATGGGCACGCTTTATCTTGATGCTGTGCTCGGGCGCGATGTGCCGCTCTTGATGGGCATCAACCTGGTTATCGCATTATTTGTGCTGGCTGCCAATATCCTCACCGATTTGGCTTACGCGTTCGTCGACCCGAGGATTCGTTATGACTGAGGCTACGCAAAGCAGTCGACGGTCGGAGGTGGCGCAGCTGGAACCGGTGCAACGTCCCGCGAGGAACCGAACGCTCCAGCGCTTTCTGCGCCATCGCATCGCTATTGTATCGCTGGCGGTGCTCACGGTGATTACGCTGGTTGCAATCTTCGCGCCGGTCTTCGCACGTTATGACTACGGCAAGATCGACTTGCGGGCTGGCGGACAAAGTCCGTCGGCGGCGCATTGGCTGGGCACAGATCGCGTCGGGCGGGACATCTGGAGCAGGACAATTTACGGCGGTCGAGTGTCGCTGGCGGTGGGTGTCGGCGCCACGCTGCTTGCCACCGCGATTGGAACAATTTTGGGCGCGCTTTCTGGATATTATCGTGGCGCGATTGACAATATCATCATGCGCTTCACAGACACCGTCATGACCTTTCCCAGCATTGTCATTATGCTGACGCTGGCGACGCTGTTGCCGCGCAGCTTGTGGGCGATTGTGCTGATCATCGGCTGCTTGAGCTGGCCCCTAGTAGCGCGATTGGTGCGCGGGCAGTTTCTTTCACTTCGCGAGACGGAGTTCGTTCTGGCGGCGCGCTGCCTGGGCGTCAGCGATCGCCGCATCATCTCCCGCCATATCATGCCGAACGCAATCGCGCCTCTTATCGCGCTGATCACCTTTAGTGTCGGCGCGGCCATCTTGACCGAAGCCGGGCTGAGCTTCCTCGGCTTAGGGGTGCCGCCACCGACGCCGAGCTGGGGCACGATGCTCGAATCGGCGCGTAATCTTGAAATCCTCAAGAACCTACCCTGGATGTGGATCCCGCCAGCATTCATGACTGTCGTCACCGTGCTCTGCGTCAACTTCATCGGCGATGGCATTCGCGATGCTGTTGACCCGCGTCTCGTTCTCTAGAGAGCCCCTGGAGAAAAAGAGATGTCGCAATTTGAAGGGAATCTATCCGGCGCTGGTGACGCCTGCAAAACCGGATGGCGGCGTCAATGTCGCTGCTTTGCGTCTCCTGCTTAATCACCTCATCGACAAAGGGTTGATGGGTTTTACATTGGTGGCGGCACCGGCGAGGGCGTCTTCATGCCCTTATTGCAGCGCAAGGCACTGACGAAAACGACCCGCGGCGTCTGGATGGGCGGCTGCCCGTTGTCGTGCATGTTGGCGCGAACGAGACCTCGAAATGAAACAGGCTGACAGATCCTCACAATCCTGCATATTGGGAAGCGCCCTCTGACGCTATAATCGCTCGACTTCGACTCCACCGGGACATGGCGAGGTTCAATGGCAGAAATCGACCAAGAACCGCGGGCGCTCGCGCTTGTCGGCATGCCCGGCGCAGGAAAGACACTGTGCGCCCAACACCTCGCCGAACGAGGCTTCTTCACCTTGCGCTTTGGCGCGGTCGTCGTCGATGAAGTCCGGCGACGCGGTTTGGAAGTCAACCCGACCAACGAGCGGATTGTGCGCGAGGAGCTGCGCAATCAGCACGGAATGGCAGCGATGGCAATCGTCTCTCTGCCGAAGCTGCAAGAAACGCTTTTACGCCACCATCATATTGTCATCGATGGACTCTACAGCTTCAGCGAATACCGACTGCTGAATCTGAGGCTAGGCGCGCCTCTTCTGCTCGTGGCGATTGTCGCGCCCCGCCAGCTGCGCTATCAGCGCTTGGAAAACCGAGAGATCCGTCCATTGACTGCGGCCGAATCACGCGAGCGCGACTTCCGCGAAATCGAGTATCTTGAAAAAGGCGGTCCTATCGCCGTCGCCGATTACACCTTGCTTAACGAGAGCACGCCGGATGAACTGCTGCACCAGCTTGATACGTTATTGGAGAAACTGAGATTCATGCCTTGAGGCGCGAAATATCCGCCATGCTTGCTTTGGAGATAATTCATTGCAGGCATTACCATCTGGTTCAATCCGAAAGCAGCCTTACGCTTAGTTGGCGCTTGCGCCCCACGTCTATCCTCGCGTATATTAAATAGCGATGCCTGTATTGCCGTTGCGGTAGATAGAGGAGAAGATGACCGCGACCGATTCCATGCAGGAATATTTGGCTGAGGCTTTTCGCATAGCCTACTATCAGCCGGAAAGCCCCTACGTCTCGACCTCGTCTTTAGCAGAAGAGATGCACGTGTCGGCGCCGGCCGTTACACGCATGGTGCAGCGACTGAAACACGCCGGTTTCCTCCAGCACGAACCCTACCGCGGCATCCGCTTGACCGAGGCCGGAGAGCGCGAGGCGCTCGCGAACATTAGGCGCCATCGCCTCGTCGAACGTTTCCTGGTTGATGTGATGGGCTTCGGTTGGCACGAAGTGCATGATGACGCGGACGATCTGGGCTTGGTTGTCAGCGATGTCTTGGTGGACAAGATGGACGAAATGAGCGGCTATCCCGTCCGCTGTCCGCACGGCGAGCCAATCCCGAGCGCCGATGGCTTCCTGCCCCGGGTCATCGACTATCCGCTTTCCGAAGTTAAGGTCGGCTTTGACTATGTCATCAGCCGCGTTCACACCCACGATGCGCATAAACTCCGCTATTTCAGTGAGCTACGGCTCGAACCTGGCAAACGTTTTCGCCTGGTCATGCGCGCGCCTTTCAAAGGTCCGCTGCAACTTCAGGTCGACGGGCAAACGCATTTCCTCGGCCACGAACTCGCTGGCACCCTTCGCGTATGCAGCGAAGACGAGTACCAGTTGGTCTAGTCAACTCTATTTCCCCGCCCCATTGAATTTGATTTGTCGCGCATCCGCCGCGTGACTAACGGCGTGGATAATTTGCTGCCGGGTCAAGGAGCTACCGAAACTTGATAACGGATTGGCATAAAAAACGCGACAGCTTCGATCATGGTAGGGTACCGGCTTTGGTGCGCGAGTTGTGGCGGGGCGATCCGTCATCGCTGCGCTTGATCGGGCAGGACTACAACATCGTCTACCGCTTTGAAGCTGATGGATGCGGTTACTACTTGCGGTTTTGCCATGCCGTTTTGCATCCGCTGCCGCAGGCGCGCCAGGTCATGCACTTTCTGCGATTTCTGGCTGAGGAAAAGGTTCCCGTCGGCGAGCCGATACCATCAAGCAATGGCGAGTATATCGAATTGCTCGAAGACGGTTACTTCGCGGCAGCGCAGACCGAAGCGCCCGGCGAAGAAATGACAGACCACATGCTTGACCTCGCAGTTTACGAAGCTTGGGGCTGCTCGCTGGGAAAGCTGCACGCCGCCTCCCGCCGCTTTCAGCCCGACCCTGCTATCCCATACGAGTTTCCAAGTGTGCAGCAGTTCTGGCGCAATATCGAGCCGACCGTCCGCGGCGCTTTGCCCGTGATAAGACAGGTTTATGACGAACTGGCCGAGTATATGGCGAGCCTGCCGTCACACGATTACGGGCTGATCCACGGCGACTACCGCCCCGGCAATGTCATCTGGGATGGGAAGACCGCGCGCACGATCGACTTCGACGAGCCGAATTATCACTGGTATATTGCCGATGTCTGCCGCGCTCTGATGGAATTGTCGGACCAGCCGCTGAGCGAGCGCCGCAAGTTCCGTAAAGCCTTCATGCGCGGCTACCGCAGCGAACATCGACTTGACGAATGGTGGGTGACGCAGTTGCCCTGGTTTGCTCAGCACCGCGCAATGCTCATGCACGCTTGGGATTTGCAAGAGGGCGGGAGCGGGATCCAACCGTTAGACTGGGTGTTGAAGCAGGTGGAGTGGTGAGCGACTGAAAGAAGGGCTCTCTATACATCTTTACGCTTCATACTCCTATTATAACGAATCGTACGGTAGTTCAAGGAGGATTTATGAGGTTTTACGACAAGTTGCCTGCGCACCCAAGCATTACGACTCGCGTGTACATATTGGTCATTATGGTCGTTGTACTCGGTGCACTAAGTCTATATTGTACCGGGGAGTTGTTTCCGTCGGACAGCGGCTATTCGCTAATTTTTCAAAGTGGACTATTAATTGCGGTCTTCTGTTCACTCGTGCTTGAAGATAAGTTTACCAAACCTGCAGATGCGCTTGTAAACGCAACGTTCGTATTGGTGTCACTATTGCCGTTGCTCGCGAAACAAATCGACTTGCCATTGGCTATTCTATTAGGTTACACGCTGGTTGTCTTGTTTGCAGGATTCATCAATTTGGCTCTTTTGAGCAAGGATACTGATAAGGGCGTAGTCCACTATGTTCGGGAGTGTACTTCCGCGATTTCAACAATGTTTGGGAATTCGAGACTAATCCATTCATTCTTATTTCTCTACGCCGTGCATGCCTTTGATCCTTCTGGCAATAGCTATAGTGTGTTGTTGCTTGTATTTTGGGCGGTTCACTTGGCAATGTGGCCGCTCAAGCTTCCCCATATGCTGGATGCGCTGCTTGCACGGTCAGGCCCGTCATGGATTTGTGGAAGAATCGTACGTGTTGAAGTGCCCAATGTTCTCAAGGTAAAGCTAGAAAGACAGTCCTCCTGGAAGGGGGAATTGGTGGCGTCGCTGGGTGATGGAAGTACGCGCAGGATTCTGCCGCTATATACTCAGCTTCAAGGTGAAGAAGTAATCGGAACTGGATTAATTGCAGAAATTGTCAAAAACGCCGGAATTCGGACTTCCGCAGGAGCGGTTTATTCTGCACCGGACAGCGAATCCACCACCGACGACTCCGCAGGAACCATTGGTATTGTATGCGAAGGGTCACGAATTGCAACAATTCGCTTCGAGACGTGGAAACACGAAATTCTTCGCGAAGGTCTGCTCGTCTACTTTCTGCATGGCAAAGACAAGATTTACTACCAAGTATCAGACGCGCTTACAAAGCAGGAGGTATTTGAGAGCAATCGGCACGGCTTTCAAGTAGTTGAAGCTAATCAGCTAGGAACCTTTCATGGTCGTGGGGGCTTCAAGAAATTCTATTGGCTTCCAGAGGTCAACACTCCTATCTATGTAGCTGGAAAAAACATTCAAGGAAGCGAGTTATTACCTGACAAGAAAGAATTAGCATTGGGGAAATTACCAGAAACTGATGTCACCGTATTTTGCGACATTGATGACCTCATATCTCATCATTCAGCGATTTTGGGAGTTACAGGTTCAGGAAAGACAGAACTGGCATTTCGAATAATTCAACGTGCGATTGAAAACAACGTAAAAGTATTCTGTGTTGACATAACTGATCAGTACAGCGACCGCTTAAGGAGCCTCAAGCCTTCCGAACTCAGCATAGACGAATGTCTAGCAAAAAAACTGGCTGACAACCTGCACGCTGTGGAAACCGGCACATATGGCGCGTCTGATGAGAAGAAAACTCTCAAGGAATTCACAAATGAATTGCGAGAGGACATTGGCGAAAAAGTTAAATCGTTCATTGATAATCCAGAGTCGCTTGGCATTTTTTCACTGCGGGAGATTTCAAATACGAAGGCAACCATCCTGGCAACAGAGATATACCTCAGTAGCATATTCAATGAGAACAAATTGAAAAAGGAAAAGAGGCAGCGCGTACTTGTGGTTCTTGAGGCAGCGCATACGGTTATTCCGGAAGCCACTACTATGGGCTTGGGCGACTACGATAGCAGAGGAATGGTTGCCAAGATTGCGCAGATTGCTCTTCAAGGTCGCAAGTACGATGTCGGACTGCTAGTTATCGCACAGCGTACTGCAACAGTTAGCAAGACTGTCTTGACTCAATGCAATACCATGATTTCGTTTTCAAGTTTCGACAAGACTGGATTAGATTTCTTGTCCAATGTATACGGCGCAGAACACACTTCGAAGATCTCCAACCTTCGTCCGTATCACGCTTTGGCATTTGGAAAGGGTATCAGGAGCGAACGTCCGATAGTCGTACAGATGCCGCCATTGGAGGAGAACGAAGCAGTCCAAGAATCTTCAAGTCATTAGGTGGGTGCCTGTCCCAAGTGGTCACCCCCGCCCATACATCCGCCCGCCAAACTCCTGCGCCAGCGCATCATCCAGTTCATCCGCATACTGCGCCAAGCGCCGAATAATCGCGTCTGCCTCGGCCGCATCCAAGCCCGCCAGCAGCCGCTCATGGAACACATACACCACGTCCTCATGCACACCCAGCGCCGCATTCGTCAGTTGCAGATTTAACTCCAGCAGCCGCCGATACAGCGCCAGTAGATTGCTCGGCGGCAGATGCATAATCGGCGACAGTACTTGCAGATAGCCTTGCTCCTCCGGCGTCAAATATACTTCAATCAAGGCGGAGCCACGCTGGAAATGCCAGCCGAAGCCGCGTTCGACCTCCATCCGCGCTGCCCCCGGATCAACGCCGATCGCCGCCAGGATGCTTTCCACAGTACGCAGCGAAAGGTCCAATTGCCCCGCCGACTCAGACTGCTTGTCCTCACCACGCCCGAAGAAGCGCCCCATTTCTCCGCTCCTCTATCCGCCTGCTACCGCCAGACTCAGCCCACATCGTAAGCAGCGCCCCTCATAGTTGCCTACTCGCGCGCGACAATGCTGGCAAGGCTGGCTCTTGTTCTCGCCGTATAGCTGCATGAGCTTGTCGCTGTGAGGCGACGCGGATGCGCCGCCGGCATCACCTGATAGCGCCGCGCCACAGCTTTCACAGGTTGGTCCGCCGTAGCGCTGCGCGCGCGTCAGCGCACCACAAGTCTTGCAATAGCCGGAATTCGGCATCAACTGACGATCGCGCCGGTACGCCTCCGTCAGCGTTAGAATATGCGACACTCTGATCCCGCATGCGTAGCCCGAATAGTCCGTGTTACGCGTCAAGATGCCGATTAGCTGACCATGCTCATCGTAAAGCGGATTACCGCCGGCATCCGTCATTTGAACCGGCGGGATATTCGTCGGCAGCCAGTGATTCGGCAGCCCACGGTCGGCGCGCGTCAATACACCACGTAGCCGCCCGCCCCCTGCGAAGTAAGTCACAAATGCCGCGTTCCCCGCCATGAAAGCTGGCGGCGCCACTGGCGGCTTCCTTGCCAATTGCAGCGGCGTCGACACTAAGGCGAGATCGTATTGCGGAAAGCGGCGTACGACTGCCCCCGACATTTCGGTCTCGCCGTGAATATTCACAGCCACGCGTGTCACACTGCCGATCGCGTAACTTGTCGTCGCCAGCATTCCGTCTTGGCTGATGAAGACCGCGCTTGCCAAGCCATTCACCCCGCCGTCGATACCAACCACGACCGGTGCTTGCTCCAATAGTTCAGCGCTTTCGCGCCCATGGCGCAGCGCCGGCAGCTGCGCTGGCTGGTCCGGCGTCGCTAGCAGCTGGTTCAAGCCTTGCTGGATCTGAACATTATCCGGTTCGCATTCCAGCGCCCGCTGCAAACAGCGCACCTTGAAATCGCGATCACTGCGCGACTCCGCCAGCCAGACAAAAGCCGCAGCCCGCGCTTTGGCATCCAGCAGCGAATTGCTCACCAGGCGGTTCAGCATGCCGGCTGCTGTTTCGACCTGTCCATCCTGCATCAGTTGGATCGCCTGTCGCAGTTCGTCTTGCGCTGCCATGCGGTCGGATTCCATAATCCCGATTCTTCAACAATCATTCTAGCTTGATTCCGCCTCGCCCGTGCGCTCTCGCTGTCGCTATGGTAAGTTTTACAAAAAGAGCAGGGGAGGGCAGATGATGGAAATCGAAAGCAGGCTGGCTGAACTAGGTCTGGTTTTGCCGCCGCCAATTAAGGTTCCGCCGGGCGTCAATTTACCCTTTTCTTTTGTGCGCATTCACCGGGGCATCGCCTACATCTCCGGGCATGGGCCACAGAACGCAGATGGCTCGGTAGCCTGTCCTTTCGGAAAGGTCGGGGGCGATATCAGCATTGAGCAAGGCTACGGCGCAGCAAAGGCAGTGGCGCTCTCCATGCTTGGCAGCCTCAAGCGCGAGCTCGGCGATCTCGATCGCGTGACCGCCTGGCTACGTCTCCACGGCATGGTCAACTGCGCGCCGGACTTCGCCCAGCAACCCACAGTAATCAACGGCTGCTCCGATCTTGTCCTCGCGCTTTACGGCGCAGAAGTCGGGGCGCATGCTCGCTCTGCGGTAGGCATGGTATCGCTGCCTTTTAATATGGCGGTCGAAATCGAGGCGATGGTCGCCATCGACTAGCCTTCACATCCGTTCCAGCAGAAGATTCTGGTAGCCGTCCACCCGCGCCTGCCAGCCGGAGGGCACATAGGTCGTGCTGTCCATTTGAAAGACCAGCGCTTCGCCGGCAAAGGTTGCCCCCGCGCCCAGGTCTTCGCGCTCGAATAACCGCATCGCACCGCCAAGTGGCGATACTTTCTCTCCAAATGCCTCGGCTTGATGCGGCCGCGCAATCGCGATCTCAATGCTCGGCTTGTCTATGTAACCAATGCCATTCACACGGCTGTTGATGATTTCGACATTTCGCCAACGCATGGCGTGTCCATATGTGCGCTCGTGCTCCACATGGAAGGCTTCGACCACATCGCCGCTGAAGGGAATATTCAGCTCGTAAGCCTGTCCTTCATAGCGCATGTCCAAGCTTTCCACGAAGCGCATATCGTCGCTGCCGATGCCTTCCTGCTGCAATTCACGCCGCGCCCTTGCCAGCAGGTCCATCTGATCTTGTCTAAGCTCATCAATGGATTCATCGGTCGCATGACAAATGACTGACTGGCTGTAGTCGACAGCGACATCTGCAATCAGCAATCCCATGGCGCAGAGTACACCCGGCGCTGGCGGCACGAGAACCCGCGGAATATCCAGACGTGCGGCCGCGGCGCAAGCATGCAGCGGTCCCGCGCCGCCGAATGCCACCAGCGTGAAATCGCGCGGATCATGGCCGCGCGCGATGGAAACATGGCGGATGGCACGCTCGATATTGACGATGGCTATGTCCACCACGCCGTTGGCAGTGTCCATCACATCAAAGCCGATCTGCCTCGCCAGGGTTGCCAGAGCCCGTTCGCCAGCCGCTAGATCCAGCGTCATATTTCCACCGAGAAATCGCTCAGCATCCAGCCGGCCAAGCATCGCGTTGGCATCGCTCAGCGTCACCTGCTCGCCACCCAGCCCATATATAACCGGTCCCGGATCCGCGCCCGCCGACTCGGGACCGACGCGCAAGGCGCCACCGGCATCCACTCTCGCGATTGATCCTCCACCCGCGCCGATCGTTTCGATATCCAGCATGCGCACACGCAGCGGCAGTCCGTCTATCGCAGATTCCGCTCGCGGCTGCGGTTCTCCGGCGACCAGCGCCACATCGGTTGATGTACCACCCATGTCTAGTGTGATGATCTTGTCATAGCCCGCCATCGCCGCCAAATGATATGCGCCCATGACGCCGGCCGCGGGCCCGCTGAGCGCCGTGTGAACCGCTTGCTGTCGGACCCGTTCCGCCCGCATCACCCCGCCATCGGACTTCATGATACGCAGCGATGTTTTCGCCGGCAGCGCCGCCTCTAGCTTGCTGATATAGCGCGACATTACCGGACGTACATAGGCTTCCAGCGCGATCGTGCTCGCACGTTCATATTCACGAAACTCCGGCAGTACATCCGACGAGAGCACGACCTGCCAGTCCTCGCTGACAAGGCCACGCTCCTGGATCCGTCGCTTGATCACCTGCTCATGTTCCGCCTTCACGTAACTGAATAGGAGGCATACCGCTATCGCATCGATCTGATCCTTCGCTACATGATCCAGCACTCGGTCAAGTCGCTGCATATTCAGCGGTATTAGAACTTCGCCGCGATAGTCCAGGCGCTCCTCAACCTCATAGCAGCGCTCGCGCGGGATCAAGGGCGGCGGGATGCGTGGATGTATGTCGTAAAGCACCGGCCGATCTTGCCGGCCGATGAAGAGCAAATCACGGAAGCCAGCGGTGGTGAGCAGGGCGGTTCGCGCCCCCTTTCGCTCCAGTATTGCGTTGGTAGCAACGGTCGATCCATGCGCCACTTGCTCCAGTGCCGCGATGTCGCCGGACGATATCTCTTCCAAGCCGGCCAGCATCGAGCGCTCCGGGTTCTGCGGATTGCTCAATAGCTTATGAATCAATAACTGTCCGCCGTCGCTCAAAACCAAATCGGTAAAGGTGCCGCCGATATCCACGCCTGCTCGCATTAATTCATCCTGTCTCAATCTCTGAAGTTTCTCTTGTTTAGAATCATAACATCCAGCATTCACCAGCGAAACACGATGATCGCCTAGCCGCATTTACACTTCGCTTATGCGCCTCTTTCATCATTCTTACAGCGCGCAACTGTTTCTCCTACATCCGGCGCGTATTCTGAGAGTGTCACAAGCAATCAGTCTAAGGAGACATGAAAATGATGATTCGTACGCGCAACCCCTACTTCCGTCTGGTAGACGACCTGTTGAACGACACCCGACCCTGGCTGGGCAACGGCGGACAATTCGAGGCTCGTGGATTTGGTCTGGCGGTCGATGTCGAAGAAAACCAGGACGCCTATATCGTCCGAGCCAACTTGCCCGGCATCCAGCTCGATGACATCAGCGTCAACATCCACGATGACGTCTTGACGATCAGCGGCGAAACCGCCACCGAGAATCGCGCGGAAGACGGCCAGGTGCTGATCCGCGAACGCCGCTCCGGCAAGTTCAGCCGCAGCCTGCGCTTCCCGACCATCGTTAACGGCGAGAAGGTTGAAGCCAGTTTCGACAATGGCGTTCTCAACATCACCTTGCCCAAGGCAGAACACGTCAAGCCGCGGCAGATCCCGGTCAACGTCAGCGCCAACTGAGTTAGACGGCTCAACAAGCATAGAGCGGTGGAATCAACTCCACCGCTCTTTTGCGTTTTTCCGCGAGTCTTGATAACCCCGTGCATTTCAAGGGGTGGGGGATGGTATTCCCCAGCCACCGCCGCCAGGCGTTTCAATAATTACGCGGTCGCAGGCGTCCAGATGAGCGGTATGTTTAGCGCTCACAACTTCTTCCTGATCGCCCCGTATCACCGTATTCACTCCACACTTGCCAGGTGCCCCGCCGTTGACACCATAAGGCGCGCGCAGCCGCCTTTCTGAGTTGATAGTTACGGTCGCAGGCACTAGCATTTCATACTCGCGCACAATGCCATCGCCGCCTCTGAACTGTCCCGCGCCACCGCTGCCGTCGCGCAATTCATAACGCCGCACGCGCATCGGCAGACTATACTCCAGCGCCTCTACCGGTGTGTTCAGCGTGTTGGTCATATGGCAGTGCCGCCCGGATAGACCAGCACCCCGGCTCGACGCGCCATGGCCGCCTCCGATGGTTTCGTAGTAGACGAATTGCTCCTCGCCATCGAATCCGCCTACCGTGAAATTGTTCATCGTTCCCTGCGACGCGGCCGGCAGCGCTTCCGGCAAGGCCTGCGCCAGCGCGCCCAGCACTGTATCGACCACGCGCTGGCTCGTTTCGGTATTGCCAACCACCACCGCCGCCGGAAAACGCGGATTCAAGAAACTGCCCTCTGGCGTGATCACCTCGACCGGCTGAAAGCAGCCGTGGTTCACCGGTATGTCCTCATCAGCCAATAGCCGAACGCAATACCAGGTCGCCGAACGAACAATGGCAGGCACGGCATTCACATTGCCCAGTACCTGCGGCGCGCTGCCGGCGAAGTCCACGCGCATCGACTCGCCGCTTACTTCGATCTCAACTTGGATCGGAATCTCGAATTCTTGCTGTCCGTCGCCTTCCATCGCGTCGCGGTAGCCATATACGCCGTCAGGAATGCCAGCGATAACCGCCCGCGTCATCTGCCGCGAATACTCGAGCAGGGCACTTGCGTGTTCGGCTGTCGCTTCCACACCATGCTCGATCATCATATCGGTCAGTCGACTCTCGCCGATTCGATGCGCCGCCAGCTGCGCCTCCATATCGCCGATTCGCTCCGCCGGATTACGACTGTTCGCCACGATTAGCGCCATCGCGCCCTCATTCATCCAGCCGCTCAAGCGCAACTTTAGCGGCGGTATGATGATGCCTTCCTGATACAGCTCCGTGCTCAGTGGCGCCGACCCCGGTGTCATGCCGCCGACATCAGCGTGATGCGCCCGGCTCGCGACAAAATAGCTCAGCTCACCACCGGCGAATACCGGTGAGATCATGGTGATATCAGGCAAGTGTGTACCGCCATGATAGGGATCGTTGAGCACGACCACATCGCCCGGAAAGAAGTCCTCAAACTCCGCCACCGCGGCCGCGACCGATGCTGGCATGCTGCCAAGATGAACCGGGATATGCGCCGCCTGCGCGATCATGTGCGCCTCGGCATCAAACACCGCACAGCTGAAATCCAGCCGCTCACGAATATTCGGGCTGAAGCTCGCACGCTGCAGCGCCGCTCCCATTTCCTCGGCGACCGCGGCAAAGAGGTTCTTGAAGACTTCCAGGCTAATCGCGTCAACCGTCATTTGTCCGCGTCTTTCCAATTCAAGCGAATCCATCTCAAGCTAGCACAATTCGCCTCGGCTGCAAAGCCGCTTCGGCTTTGAGCAATTTCCTGCCGATGGTAAGATTCAGCCCATAGAGATACACATGCGCGTCAACCAGGGAGTGTACTCGTGCAGGTGCTGCTTTTCGCCAACGGCATAATGACTCACGGCGCTATGGTTCAGCGCATCCTGGATCAAGCGTGTGCGCCCCATATCGTTTGCGCTGATGGCGGAGCGCTCCACGCTCGCGCCCTGGGCTTGAAATCGCATACCATCGTCGGAGATCTCGACTCGCTGACGACAGTACAAGTCGCCGAATTCAGAGTGGCGGGCGCTGAAGTAATCCAGTACCCGTCGGAAAAAGACGAAACCGATCTCGAGCTCGCACTCCATCATTGTCTCGATATAGGCGCCGATTCTGTCGTGGTTCTCGCGGGCTTGGGCGGCCGCTTCGACCAGACCCTCGCCAATATCTTCCTGCTTTCTCTACCCGTGCTCAGCGAAATGCAAATCTCCATTGTCGATGGAGAGCAAGTCATCCGTGTACTGCAACCCGGTACCCATGAAATCGCGGGGCAACCCGCTGACACGATCTCGCTCATCCCGCTTACTTCGTCCGCCGATGGCATCACCACAAAGAATCTTAAGTATGCCTTGCGCGATGAATCGCTGACGGTGGGTCCAGCGCGCGGCATCAGCAATGTGATGCTGGCGAGTACAGCGGAAGTCGCCTTTCGTAGCGGCTCATTGCTGCTCGTTCATACCATCGGAAGAGCCTGATGAGCGCCTTCACCGTGACTAAGCGAGATGCCTTCGGCAATGATGTACGCTCGTATCATGGTGTGCTGGTAGAACGCAACGACACATACATTTGCATTGACGCCGATTTCGCAATGGCCGATCGCGACTTGGGTTACATTCAACTGCGCCGCGGCGACCGTTTCCGCGAGTGGTTCTACGCCGATCGCTGGTACAACATTTTCCGCATACTAGATGCCGAAACGCTATCGCTCAAGGGGTGGTACTGCAATATCACGCGACCGGCGATCATCAGCGCAAGCCAGGTTGCGGCCGACGACTTGGGGCTGGACGTTTTCGTCTATCCCGATGGCAGGACGCTGCTATTGGATGAAGAAGACTTTGCTCGGCTGCAATTGCCAATGCACGAGCAATCCAAAGTATGGCAGGCGGTGGAGTCGATCAAGCTACTGGTGCAAAAACGCCTGCCACCCTTTGATGAATTACTGCTCGAATAGAGCCGACCACTTTAACCAGCGCAGCTCTAACCTCATCCAGATATCATTCCAAATCCGGACGAATGACCAGAACTGGCTTATTGACATCGTGCATCACCTTGTTGGCGACACTGCCGAATACCAGCCGTACCAGTCCAGAATGACCGTGCGTGGTCATTACGACCAGATCGGCTTCCTCGTCTTCAACATAGTCGACGATGTGCTGCGCTACACCGACAGCATCAATAATATGCAGCCGACACTCGACGTCTTGCGCTCGCACTTCGTTGCGCAAGCCAAGCAAATGCTGCTTTATCTCCTCGCGAATGCGGTTCGCCAATTCGTATTCGCCCGCGATCGCCAAGGAATCTACAAACTCATACATCGGCGGCGTAAACACGTGCAGCAAGACCATTTCGCCGCCACTTATCCGCGCAAAGTCGACGGCGTAAGGAATCGCTCGTTCGCTTCACGCGGAGCCATCGGTCGGCACAATTATCTTCTTGAAGGGCCGGTGTCGGAACAGCTGAATCTCACTTTCGTAACCAGTCAATATTGCTTTTAGTATATCACAATTTCTCACCAATTCTTTATTTACCGCATTGACGCCGTGTAGCGAACCTGTATAATCTCGTACTGAAATCTACAAAATTCTAAAGAATCATATCAATGCAGAAGTCGGAAAATGCCGACCTTTCCGTCGGGCGAAACTTGAAATTGGCCATGTTCCATCTTGGCTCAGGCATGGTCGATGTCTTAGCAACGGGCGTCTGGAACCGCATCATGGTGGCAGATTTAGGTTTCAGCGCCACTTTCGTCGGGTTGCTGACCGGATTGCGCTATTTCCTGGCGCCACTCGGTGTGTTCGCTGGCCGCTATTCCGATACCCATACGGTTGGTGGTTTCAAAAGGCTTTTCTGGATTTGGTTGGGCAGAGCCATGATGGCGATAAGCACCGTGACGCTCGGCTTCTCAACTGCGGAATTGGTGAGCCGAGCACAGGCGGGTTCCACTGAACCCATTCCCATTGTCCTCTGGTTTGCGCTTGTTTTTTCCTTCCTGCTTTTCAGCTTGGGCAGCGCGCTTTCCGGCAGCACCTTCCTCGCGTTGATTTATGATAGGGCGGCCGAACATCAGCGTGGGCGCGCGGTCGGCTTGGTCTGGACCTTTCTCTTACTAGGCTTCGCGGCTGGCGGCGTTTTCTTTAGCATCTTGCTGCCTCCGGAAGACGGCGCCGGCGTGCTCGGGTTTTCCTCGCAGTCCGTGCTGACCCTCTTCCTTGTTACTGCCGGTGTATTGTCCCTGCTGTGGTTCTTCTCTCTCTTGGGCGAAGAACGCAGGCATGTCCAATTGAGTGCCTTGACGTCGCTCGATCATAGCAGCTTGCGCGGCGATCTGTCGCTGGTATGGCGAAACCGCAGGATGCGCTTCTTTCTTTTCTACCTAACGCTGTCGATGCTCTTTGCCTTCCTGCAGGATACCGTTCTGGAGCCCTTCGCGGGCCAACTCTTCGACATGGACGCTCACATCACCAACCGCTTTTCGGCCTACTGGGGTAGCATGGCGATCATCGGCTCCTTCGTTGTACTTTACTTTTCTAGCAGACACCCGTTATTCACCAACGGCAATTTGTCGCGGGGCGGCGTCATCATTCTCGTGATTGCTTATGCCGTTTTCGCTGTCTCGTCGTTAAGCGAGATGCGCCAATTGGTAACGCCCGGCTTGGTTCTGCTGGGTGTTGGTCTGGGCGTCTGGAATATCGGCACTTTGGGTTTGATGATGGAGATGAGCCCGGCTGGCAGGGCGGGTACGTTCCTTGGCTTCTGGACCTTTTGCGTCACACTGGCGCGTGGCGCCGGGGTGGCTGGCGGTGGCATCGTGCGCGACCTGATGCTGAGTTTATCAGGCCAATTTTCCGTTGCTTACGGCGCGGTCTTCTGCGTCGGATTTATCGGCCTGCTGATCGCCTTTCATGCCCTGCGTCAGGTCAAAGAAGCGGACCTTGGCGCCGAAACGCGCGCCGAAGCTGACTTGGCGAAATTACTCTCGCATTCTGTGGATTAAACTGGCTTCCAGCAGACAACAGAGCGCCATTATTCCGCGTCGTTTATCAGCGCTTCAACATCGGTATAGCCCATGATGTTGTGCCCGGCATCGACATAAATGACTTCGCCCGTGATGCGGCGCGCAAGATCCGAAGCTAGAAATAGCGCCAAATCGCCAACGTCGTCTTGACTGACAAGTTCCTTCATTGGCGCGGTTACCTCGGCGTACTTCAGCAGATCGCGGAAGCCGGCAATGCCCCCGGCAGAGAGGGTCTTGATGGCGCCGGCGCTGATCGCATTGACGCGAATCTTGCTGCCTCCCAAATCCGCCGCCAAATACATCGTGATCGCTTCCAAGGCTGCTTTGGCGATCGCCATCGCGTTGTAATTTGGCACGACCGTTCGCGAGGCATTGTAGGTCATGCTCATGATGCTGCCGCCCTCTTTCATCAAGGGCTCCGCCCGCCGCGCCAATTCTATCAAACTGACCGCGCTGACATCGATCGCGCTCAGCAGCGCCTCGCGCCGCAGATCAACAAAGCGCCCGCCAAGTGCTTCTCGTTCGGCGAAGGCCACCGAATGCACCAGTACGTCTAACTTGCCGTACTTCTCTTCGACGGCGGCGAATACCGCGTCCATCTCGATAGCATTTGAGACATCGGCCTGGATCATCAACTCACAGCCTATCGACTCGCCCAGCGGACGGACTCGCTTTTCCAGCCGATCCATCGCATAGCTCAACGCGATGGTGGCGCCTTCCCGCTGTAAAGCGCGCGCGATCCCCCATCCAATAGAATGTTTGTTGGCAACACCAAAGATGAGCGCGATCTTCCCATCCAGTAAGCCCATGTTCCCCTCGCTTTTCTTTGCCGCCTCTGCTCAAGGCGTTGATGTCTTGTCAGCTATCGCGAATCATAACGTATCGACAAGCGGCCTGTCCAGCGGCGACCACAGCTCCTAGGCGACCTTCCAGCGGACGTCCACATTGACCACGGAAACGAGACCTGCTAACCTGAGAATAAACCCGGCCCGGCAATCCAACGCTGGCGTCACCCAACGGACCAACGATATGTCAGAGTCTGAACGCGTAGTCGTTACTGTCGCCATCGACTTTTCCGATAACATTCTCGCCGAGCTGCGCGAGATTTCGCCGCGACTGCAAATTGAGCGGCATTTTCCTGCTGTCGCGCCTGATGTGATCGCCAAGACCGAAGTGCTATACACCACCGGCTACTACCCCGAGCCGGAGCAGGCGCCAAAGTTGCGCTGGATTCAGATGAATTCTGCCGGCGTGAATCACGCCCTTCATCATCCCATCGTCCAGGCGGAAGACATCATAGTGACCACGACCAGTGGCATCCATGCGACCAATATGGCGCACTACTGTCTGATGACGATGCTTATGTTCAACTACAAAATGCGCCTCGCTTTTGAATTACAAGGTCGCGCGGAATGGCCCCCCGATCCGCACCTGCTATTCGCGCCTGTAGATATGAACTTGCAGACGATTGGCATCGTCGGCTATGGCAGCATCGGCAGAGAGTTGGCACGCCTTTGCTCGACAATTGGGATGACTGTGCTGGCTTCAAAGCGCGATATCGGCAGCACCGAAGAAGTGAATGCCTATGCCATGCCCGACTTCGGTGATCCCAGCGGGGACATCCCCGATCGTATTTATCCGGCGGCGACCATTACCTCAATGGCGAAAGATTGCGATTATCTGGTTGTGACTGTTCCGCAAACCGGATCCACCGCGCATCTGATCAACGATGAGGTGCTCAGCGCGATGAAAGATACCGCAGTGCTGATCAACGTCTCGCGCGGGGCAGTCGTTGACGAAAAGGCGCTGATCACTGCCTTGTCTGGCGGGGTGATTGCCGGCGCTGCTCTTGATGTCTTCGAGGAAGAACCGCTGCCGAACACCAGCCCGCTGTGGCATCTCGACAACGTCATTATCACGCCGCACTTATCCGGCTTCACACGTGATTATCACGACAAGGCGGCGCGAGTCTTCAAAGAGAATCTGCGCCGCTATCTTGAGAACCGTCCTCTGCTCAACCAGCTGGATCGCGCAGCGGGATACTAAAATCCGCCGGTAGAAGGCGGGTCAAGAGCGCAGCTCCGCATTGAGACGATGTCGTGCCGCGCCGATGATCTTTTTGCGAATCTTGGCGGCGTTCTTGTCCGTCAGCGTACGGTTCTCATCTTGATACGTCAGCGAATAGGCCAGGCTTTTCTTTCCCGGCGGGATCGGGTCGCCAGTATATACGTCAAACAGCGTGACTTCCCTGAGCAAGCGTCCTCCCGCTTGCCGTATCACCGCTTCGACCTCGCCAGCGGCTATGCCCGCGCTCACGATCAATGCGATATCCTCGAGAACAGCCGGGGTCGTTGGCAATGGCGTGATCTTGTGCAATCGCTGATGATGACGTATCAGGGGCGTGACTTCAATCTCGCCATAGATCACTTTCGCATCCGGCAGCTTGAAGCGTGCCGTGACTTCCGGGTGAATCTCGCCGAAGCTGCCGATGCGCTGGCCACCAATCAACAGATCGGCCGATCGCCCCGGATGGTAACTGCAGTGCGTACCGCGCTCAAAACTATAGTCCTCGATATGTAAGCCAGCGAGCAAGCTCTCCAGAACGCCTTTGAGATCATAGAAATCCATGTTTTGCGCCGGTCCACCGCCTTGCCACCAAGGCTCCCTCCGCGCGCCGGTCAACAGAATGCCGAGATGCACCGGTTCCTCCGGCAGTATGTCGCCCCGACCCAGGTAGACTTTGCCCACTTCGAATATCTGCTGCGACGATTGATAACGGGCGCTATTTACCGCGCTCTCCAGCATGTTGATCATAAGCGTCTGTCTCAAAACATCGCGCTCGCTCGCCGCCGGATTGACGATTTCCACATAGTCCGCGTTCCGTGATGGCGCAGCGTCTTTTGGCACCAGCATCGCTTCGCTCTCGCGACTCGTGAAGCGGTAGCTGATTACCTCGTACATTCCTTGCTCGACCAAAATGTCGCGAATGCGCTCTTCAATCATTACCGCAGTATTCTCACGTTGCGGCGGCATCTCATCCGCCATGATGGATTCGGGTATCCGGTCGTAACCGATGATGCGTGCGATCTCTTCCAGCAGGTCTGCTTGGCCGACGACTTCATCCGAACTGATGTCAAGCCGATGGTCAGGCGCCGTCGCCCGAATCATATCGCCGTTGACCTCCACTTCAAACTCGAGCCGCCGCAATACATCCGCGGCTTGATCAAGCGCAACCTCCATACCCAGCAGCCGGCTCACCCGTTCGATCGGCAAGTCAACCGTGACGGTCGCGGGCGGCTTGGGATATGCATCCAGCACACCGTCGGCTACCTGACCGCTGCCCAGCTGCCGCATAAGCTCAATCCCGCGCTTGCAACCCAGAATCGCCTGCGACGGATGCACACCACGGCTGAATCTTGCCGAGGCTTCGGTATGGACCCGCTGCTCCTTAATGGTCTTGCGAATGCCGATATTGTTCCAGGCTGCCGCTTCCAGCAGCACATTGCGTGTCGTCTCGCTTATCTCAGTTTCGCCCCCGCCGATAACGCCGCCCAGGCTCAAGGCGCCCGCCCTATCAGCGACCAAAATCGTCTCCGCGCCCAACGCACGCAAAGCGCCATCCAGCGTCTCCAATTGCTCGCCTGACCCAGGAAGCCGCGTGATGATCGTAGGAGGGACCCCAAGCGCGCGTTCCACCAGTTTGTCGTAGTCGAATGCGTGCAACGGCTGGCCTAGCTCAAAGGTGATGTAATTCGTCACATCGACGATGTTGTTGCGGGGACGCTGCCCGATCAGCTTAAGACGGTGCTGCATCCAAAACGGCGACGGTTTGACCTCCGTATCGCGCAGCAGCGTCAGTGAAAAACGCGGATTCAATTCGGGCTCGCGAATATCAATACCGACTTGTCCTTCAATTGAGGCGCCCTCAGCCAAAAAGTCAAAGGATGGATAACGCATGTCTACATCCAATAGCGCTGCCACCTCACGCGCGACACCTACTATGCTGAAGCAGCGCGCCAGATTCGGCGTGAATTCGATATCCAGCACGACATCACCGAGCACATCAGCCAAGGGCGTGCCCGCCACGTATGCGTCGTCGTGATCCATGACGATGACACCCTCATGCTCCTCAGAGATGCCCAGCTCTTTTTCTGAGCAGACCATGCTCTTGTTGAATATTCCCCGCAGCTCCTTGCCCTTAAGTGTCATTTGCCGCGGCTTGTCGCTATGTCCGTCCCATACGGTCGCGCCTTCCTTGGCGAAAGCGCTCCATATCGGCGGGTTTATTTCGCCCTGATCTTTATGAGCAAAGAGATTCGTCGCGCCGGTCACGCACTGTTCCAACTCCGCGTCGCCATAATCCACCAGGGCCAATACCAGTCTGTCAGCCTGTGGATGTGACCGTACCTCGACGATGCGCCCGAGCAAGAGCTTTTCGCGATCCCATACCAGATGATCCGAGCTCGGCATTCGCACATCCGGAACGCTCTGCTGTGGCAGGCCGATGTACTTGATATGCGTCACTTCTAAACCGGCAACCGTCAGTCGCTCGGCCAGCAATTCCACCGGGATATCGATTTCTACGTAATCTTTCAGCCATGAAATGGGTACCAGCATCGTTAACTTGATCCTTTCGCCTTTATCGTTTACTTCTGTCATCACCCTTCCGTGAGGATGATTTCGGTTAATTCCATCATGCCGGGTACGTAGCCCGGGTTGTCAATCCAGTCAAAGTTTTCGCCCGTTCGCTTGTCGTAGAGAATCGCCATCAAGCGGTAGGTTCCCGGCGGCACGTCAGCGATACCAAAGGAGTGGTAAACATCAAGTGTTTAAGAAATCCATAGGGAAAGCCTCATACTGCGGATACCGCTGTTTATACAGTTGCCGACCATTCCAGGCATAAGCGAAGAGCTTAATAGTTCGCCGAAGCGCATCAGCAGAACGGGAAAAACAACGCGAGCGCCGCACCAGACGAGCCAAATAATGCCGAAGTTCCGCATTCATGCCTTCTACTCGATAGGTCTCGCTTTTGTTGGGCATAGGTATATGGCTTCCAGGATAATAGACCACTCCTCTATACGAAGCCAGCAAGTCGCTGTAGTACCAGCGCGCACCTGGACTTTGATCGATTAGCTTTTGCAAGGTCGCTTCGTCCCGCTTTTGGCTGACCAGAAAGCCGAGAAGGCAACTGCTAGCTCGCTCAACGAGAGTGATTATGTACCATCGTTTTTTTATGACCGACAAAAGTGTGTAATTCGTCCATCTCAACGATATGCAAAGGACTTTCAGCAGGGACAGGAGCCGGTAGCAACTGATCGGCATGCGCCTTAACCCAATTCATCACACTCACATGAGATACCTTCAAAATACGAGCAATCCGGCGAAAGTTGTTGCCTTCCAGGTAAAGCCGAATCGCCAACATACGAATCGATAGGGGATAACCTTTTTGATTGGGCTTGGGAGTGTATGCCCGATTGCAAAGCTTGCATTTGTAGCGTTGGCTTCCTGATTTATTGAAGCCTAACTTGATTTGTTGTGCTGTGTCTTGACAATGTGGACAATTCATCATGCAATTATTGTACTATAAACATTCAGCATTTACCACTCCCATACCAATGGAGAATTGACGCAGGCTATCTTCGTGTACCAGTGGCAGATCGACCTGAGCTTCATTGTTCCAACTCTCAGAGATTAGTTGAAAAGACATATCGTATTGAGCATGCTCGAATTCCTTTTGCGATGCCCACTTATCTACAAATAGAATTCTGTCTCCGACGGTGTTCACGGCTGCGCCGTAAAATTCGTAGTTCAGCATCTCCGTTCGGTAGCTGCCTTCGATTGAAGGCGATTCACAGTGCAGCGCTTCCCACGACATGAGAAGCAGAACCGTATCCAGCCCGAATTCTTTCGAGGCACATGGTTGATAGTTCACATCCTGCAAAAAGTTCGCCAACTCTATGGATTCAGCCTCGTCAACAACCGATGTTTGATAGAGGACCCAAATCGATGGATCAGTTATCGCGTTGAGCGTCACACCCCCGCGAAACGCGCTCGCGTCAGCAAATGCTTCCAAGTTGATGCCGTGCCTGCCAAAGTAGAAATCATTTTGCGTATACTTGATATTAACGGGCGCGTTGAGCACACCGCCGTCAAGCCGATAGGCGTACATTGGAAACGTTGAGTTCATATCTAAGACGAAGCGGCTGACAACTTGCCACGGTGGCATGTGCAAAACCTCCAGCCTCCCGACGGGGTTTTGCCACCAGTCCGTCGACGAGTGGAATGATACGCTCGCTGCTACCCACAGCAATAACAGCAATAATCCTAGCCATCTCCGAAGGCGATAAACTGCGTAGAGTCCGGCGGCGACAAATAGTGACAGCGGCGGCAGTCCCGGCAGCAGATAGCGCATTGTGATCAAGTCAAGCGCTCTCGGAATCTGCGCGAATAGCCCAAAGGCGAGCAGGAAAAGCAGGATCATGAAGTAGTATGGCTTTGGCTTGACTGTTTTGGCGTGGACGCCAACTGCCAGACAGGCACATGCAACTAAAGGAAAGAGAAAACTGCCATTGAAGCTCACCGTAAACCACGAGGTCAAAATATCCCATCCTGTCATTATTCCGGGTCCCGCAAAAAACGTACGCTCTAATCCACGCGTAGCCAAAACCGGAATCCACGGCGAAAATAGCAGTATTGCAAGAACGATGGATACCGAGACTCTGGCCCAGCGGCGATTTTTGGGAGCGAAAAACAGATGGTAAATGCCGAGCATGATGAATAGTAATGCGCTGAACGCATGCGTGTTGGCCAGCGCGTAGCTGGCTGCGGCGAGTGCAAAATAATCCCTGCCATTCACCTGCCGTTGCTGATGCACAATTCGAAGGTAAAGCCACATAACCAGCGCCGAAAGCAAAACCAGTAGCGGATACATGCGTACGTGAGGAAGGAAGAAATTGTAATAGGCATTGCTGGCGACGAAAATCAGCGCAAAAAGACCCGCGGCCGGCGCCACGAAATCACTCGTCAGCCGATAAGCCATCGCCAGCGACAGCATCGTGAAGAAAATGCCCAAAACGCGTCCCAGCGACACTTCGTCTCCGACAACATTCCCCCACCAACTTAACAGGATAAAGTAGCCCGGCGTGTGATTCGCGCTGTATTTCGATAGCGATTGCATGACTTCAATGGGCGAATAGGGACCGTCGGAGATCCAACCGGCATCGTTCATTGCCCAAAACTCGTCCGTTGACGGTGGAACCAGATCAATCTGATGCAGGCTAAGCGCCGCCACGATCAGCAGCACAGGTATAACCCAGACCCAGTGACCAAGAACATCACGATTCTCTGAGCTCTCTTCGGTTACGCCTTTCTGAGACGCCAACATTTCGCCTTACCTCTAGAATTGCTGCAAGAAGCGCAGATCGTTGCCCCAAAAGTAGCGGATGTCTTGAATGCCGTGCTTCAGCATCGTTATCCGCTCCGGACCCATGCCGAAGGCGAAACCGCTCCATTCACTCGGATCATAGCCGCCATTGCGCAGCACTGTCGGATGCACCATCCCACTGCCCGCAATCTCCAGCCAGCCCGTATACTTGCAGACACGGCAGCCCTCGCCACTGCACAGAAAACACTCGACATCCACTTCCATGCTCGGCTCGGTAAAAGGAAAATACGAAGCTCGATAACGCACCTTCGCGTTTGGGTTGTACATGCGCTTGGCAAATTCTGCGATCGTGCCTTTGAGGTCGCTCATGCGGATGTTTCGCCCGATTGCCAGGCCTTCTACCTGGGTGAACTGAATTTCGCTGCGGGCGGTCACCTGCTCTTGCCGGTAACACATGCCCGGCAAAATGACCCTAATTGGCTTGCTACCTCCATCGCCAAGTTCACGCATCGCGCGGATCTGCCCAGGAGAGGTATGCGTGCGCAACAACACATTGCTATTGGTTGTGTAAAATGTATCCTGCATGTCACGCGCTGGATGATGCGGCGGCAGATTGAGCAAGGTAAAATTTAATTCATCCTCTTCGACATCGCGACTCTGGTAAACTTGGAAACCCATATCCGCCCATATCGTCTGAAACTCCCGATGGGTGCGCGTCGACGGGTGCAAGCCTCCCCGCCGGCGTGGATGTGAAGGCAATGAAATGTCGATCTCGCCTTCTTCCAGGTCTTGTGCCATAAGCTGACTTTGAATCAGCGCTTCCCGCTCGGCGAAAGCCGCGTTGAGTTCCTTCTGTAAGGCGTTAACTGCTTGGCCAAAGCCGGCCCGCTGATCCGGCGCCAGGTCTCCTATCGAACTGAAGAGCTCGGCCACAGCGCCTCGCCTGCCCAGATATTGGCTGCGCCACTTTGCCAGCTGAACGCTATCGTTGATGCTCTTAAGAGCTTCCAGCGCTTCATGGCCAATTACGGTAGTTGCATCTGACATTGTCGCTCCCTTGCCTGATGTTCATTGACATCGGCGCCTGCGCTCACTAACGAAAAACGCCCTCATTCCCATTAGGGACGAGAGCGTCAAGTTCCCGCGGTACCACCCTGCTTCAGCGCTTATCAATAGCGCTGCACTTCATTTGCCCTGTCACGCCGGGCTAGCGGAGCAGACTACTCTGGCATCCGAACGCCATTTCACCCCTCAGCTCGGAAGTGAATTCTGCAACTGCCTCCGCGGATGCTCCCAGTCTATGGCACCCGCTCCCTGCTTCGGCAGACATCAGTCGATGCGCTTGCAGACTGTCTTCGTCATCGCCTTTGCAAAACTTATTCGACTGCCGCCATTATCGTGCTACGGGTCAAACACTGTCAAGCCGATATTTCGCTGATATGACGCGGCCTTGCTATTGGGATGCTCGTGTTGCTTCAGGTATTACTATTTCAGCTAGCAATTGCAATTCCGGGATATATCCTTCATTGTCAATCCACTTCTGGCGATCTCCCGTCGATCTGTCATAGAGAATAGCCATCAACCTATAGGTGCCCGCATTTACATTGCTGATATCGATTGAGAACTGTCGAGGAATGCTTTCATTAACCAGCGGAATGTCGAGCTGGGCTACGTTTTCCCAGCCCTCACTAATCAGCTGGAATGACATCATGTCGTTTTCAATGGAAAACTCTGGTTTGGGGCTCCATCTGTCGCTGAAAAACAACGTGTTCCAGTTTTCGTCCACGGTAGCGCCGTAAAATTCGTAATCAACGAAGCCCGTCGCAAAACTGTCAAGCGGCTGAGGATCTTGACACCTCAAAGTCGTCCACCAGTATTTGACAATTATTGTATGAATTCCCAGTTCATCAACTTGGCAAGGTTCGTAGTTCAAGCCGTCCATAACAGCTTCAAGCGCCGAAACCTCGTCGGAGTCAATCACAGACGTTTGGTAACTCAACCTGTATGATGGTTCGGTTATGGCGTGATAGCGGACAAAGGTGTCGAGCTCAAATGCGTTCGTGACTTGCATGGTCTCAATGTCGTGACTCCCAAAATAGTGATCGCTTTGCGCGTCAAAGTTATACGCTGTCTCAGCCACATCGCGGTACTGAAATCGATAGGCAATGATAGGTGTTTTCTCGCCCGACTGGATTGCTAGCCGGCTAATTATGTGCCATGGTGGCATGTGGAAGTTCACCGCGCGCCCTGTCAGATAAGCCTCCCAGTCCGCTGTCCCACCAAAGGATACGCCGGCCATTACCCATAGAAGAACAAGAAGCCCCAACCACATTCGTAGCTGAAACAGAGCATGCAGACCCGCGACTATGACGAGCAGGGCAAGTGGCCAACCGCCAAGCAGGTAGCGCAGGTTTCCTACGATCATGGAATCGCTGATCTCGGCAAATAACCCGAAGGCGAAGAAGAAAAGGAACAACATCAGCAGTACAAGCTTTAACCAGCGTGCTTGTCGGCGCCAGCCATTCAGTATGCCCACGGCAGAAATGAATAGCAGGAGAGCGCTTCCGTTTGACGTCAGGTTGAGCCAGCCACCGAATAACTCCCAGATCCCAGCCCTTCCAGGTTCGTAATTCGCGAATTTAAATTCGATGCCCTTGGTAAGTAGTAGAAATATCCAGGGAGATAGCAAGAGCGGTACCGCGCCCATTGCAATTGACACCTTCAACCAGCGCTGATTCTTACCTACCATGAACAGATGACAGATCCCGATTGCGAAGAAGATCAGGGCGCTGAAGGCATGTGTGCTTGCAAGAACAAAGCTGGCAAGGAAAAGCGCGACGTAGTCCTGACTCCTTGCCACCCGCGCCTCGTCGACAATTCGCAAATATATCCAGACGACCAACGTCGATGCAAAAACCAAAAGCGGGTACATTCTTGCGTGCGGTATGTAAAAGCTATAGAATGCGTTGCTCGACATAATGATGATGGCGAAAATACCTGCGATTGGCGCAACGAAATCGCGTGCCAGTCGGTAAACCATCGCAATGGACAATACGCCCATGAGAATTGTTAGGACGCGTGCTATCGCAATACTATTCCCAACAAGAAAACGCCATCCGTAAAGCATAAGATAATGGAGCGGAAGATGATCCGGGCTATTCTGTAGCATCGAATTCAGCACATCTATCGGGGAATATGAACCATCTGTAACCCAGCCTGCGTCGACCATGGAGATGAACTCATCCCAGGTGGGCACATATAAATCAATTTGACGAATACTCAGGAAGGCGACCAGCAAAAGCACTGGTATCACCCAGATCCAATGTCCCAGAATATCGTGATTTCGCTGCGTCATTTCGCCCGCAATCATTGCGCTTCAAGATACAGTGTATATTACCATGACGCTTAACAAATGAAGTGGCAAAGTCTCGACAAACGCGAGGTATGAGTCTTTCGGAAATGTCGCTTGGAGATCGAAACGAGAACGGAAGATCGGCATCGAGAGTCTTCGGTTTCATGAGCGGCGAAGTATTGATCGGATTTGGGGGGAATACAGCACAAGCGGAAAGGACCGGGTTCTTTTGATCCTTTTCCGCAAATTCTCAATGCTCTAGATCTCGACGGCAGCTGCAATTCTATACAGCACGAATGGATCCGGCGCGTGTATGAATCAGTGGAGTCAACGAATGCTACCGTAGACGAAACGGGAACGTGAATCGCCCCGCTGAAGTTATTCCCGCGATGTATAATCGCCTTTGACGATCCACTTATACGTCGTCAATTCCTCCAGCGCCATCGGACCCCGCGCATGCAGCTTCTGCGTGCTGATCGCCACTTCAGCGCCCATGCCCATCGCACTGCCATCAGTGAAACGCGTACTCGCATTCCAATATACCGCCGCCGAGTCCACCTCGTTGAGAAAGCGCTCGGCGTGTTCCGCCGTCTCGGTCAGGATGCTGTCCGAATGCTGTGTGCCGTGCCGCGCGATATGTGCAATAGCCTCGTCCACATCGTCAACCACTTTCAAGTTGAGCGTCAGATTGTACCATTCGGTATCGAAATCATCGTCAGCGGCGCGCACCACACGCTCGTCTTCACCGACCAGTGCATAGGCGCGCTCCGCGGCGTGAAACTCGACGCCCGCCGCGCCCAACACATCGACCACCCGCGGCAACAGTTTATCTGCGATCGAAGCATGCGCCAGAAGCGTCTCCATCGAATTGCAGACCGCCGGCCGCTGTGTCTTGGCGTTATCCAACACCGGTATCGCCCTATCCAATTGCGCGCTCTCATCAACGAAAATATGGCAAACTCCGATGCCACCAGTAATCACCGGTATGCTGCTGTTTTCCCTGCAGAAAGTATGCAGTCCGTTGCCGCCGCGCGGGATGATCATGTCGATGTATTCGTGCATGCGCAGCATCTCGCTGACGTATCGGCGATCGGTACTGTTGATATATTGGATCGCATCAGCTGGGAATTTATACCGAGCGAGTACGTCCTGCAATACCTCGGTGAGCCGCATATTGCTATTGAGCACGTCTGAGCCGCCACGTAAGATGACGGCGTTGCTCGTCTTCAGCGCCAGCGTAGATATATCCACCGTCACATTCGGCCGCGATTCATAGATGGTGCCCAAGACTCCCAGTGGAGTGCGTCGCTTTATGAGTTCCAATCCGTTGTCCAGCGTCGATTCGAGCAGCACTTTACCGACCGGATCCGGTAATTCGGCGACCTTGCGCACATCAGCAATGATGCCGGGCATCCGCCGTTCCAACGCGATGCGATCGCGAATCCAAATCGGATCTATCCCTTTCTCCGCCGCCAGATCGAGGTCCCTTTGATTCGCCGAAAGGATCGCAGCGGTATTCGTATCCAGCGCCTCGGCAATCGCGCTGATCACCGCGTTCTTGTCGGCGGTTGATTTCTGCGCAAGTATCGCCGCGGCAGCCCTCGCCCGTTTCCCCATCTGCTTCAAGTCAATAGCTTCAGCAACGAATTCCATCGTACGGTCTTCCTTTGGCTCACAACCTCAAGTAAAAGATGTACTATAGCAGCGCCTAAATTGCAACTGCTGCCGCAAAATTCCGCCGAGCATTTACCGTTTTTGGTGCTCTACGTCTACTTGGTCATGCGAGAACCCTATCAAGTCAATGAGGTGGTCCGCATTCCCCTCATTGAATATCTGGTCTTGTTCATCATGTATTGGATTTATCTGGCGAGCGCCTGGATCATCAGCCGCATCCACCCCTTGACTCTAAACAAGGTTGGTGGTGGGGATTAACTCTTCGCTGCCGGAAATAGCTTCCGCAACTCCAACTCAAATCCGGGCAAGACATCCTCGCCGGCCAAGCTACCTTCTACACTGACGAAGGCAACATTGATCTGCCCGCCCTCAAGGCTTCGGCAAACATCGACACCCTCTCGTTCTGGCTGCACTATCCACACCAGCCGGCTACCATTTTGCAGGTAGATCGCCGCCTTCTCTCGCAACTCCGTCACAGTGTTGCTTGGGGACATGATCTCTACCGCGAGGTCCGGCATAAGCCCGACGAAGGTCTGCGGGAATGGCCGTGGCAGCCGCTCGTTGCTGACAAACGCGACATCTGGCGCAAGGAGTGTGTGCCGATCATTAGGTGGATAGAAACCGCCTTCAACAAAAGTTGCTCCTAGGTCGTGCTCTTCCGAGTACTTGTCCAACTGCCTCGATATCTTTGACGCGAGCCATGCGTGTAAGAGGTTCGCCGGCGACATTTCAATGAGCTCTCCGCTGAATAGTTCAAAGTGTCTATCTCTTCTGCCCGGCTGACGCTGCATTTCCCAGACATCGTCGACAGTATACAGTCGCTTTTCAACTTCCATGCAATCGCTCCTCACATGTGCTTTCCTGCATCCATTTGTGAAGCCGAACTAACACCGATAAAGCCACTCGCTATTTTGCACCTGTTGTCGGAAATAGCTTTCGCAACTCCAACTCGAATCCGGGCAAGACATCCTCGCCGGCCAAGCTACCTTCTACACCGACGAAGTCAACCTTGATCTGCCCGTCCTCAACGCTTCGGCACACCTCAACACCCTCTTGCTCTGGCTTCACAATCCATACCATCTGGCTACCATTTTGCAGGTAGATGGCCGCCTTCTTTCGCAACTCCGTCACAGTGTTGCTTGGGGACATGATCTCTACCGCGAGGTCCGGCATCAACCCGATGAATGTTTGCGGAAACGGCAAGGGTAGCCTGCCCTTGCTGAAATAAGCAACATCCGGTGCAAGCAGAGTGCTTCGATCATTCTCCGGCGTGAACCCGCCCTCAACAAACGCATAACCAATATTGCGTAGTATCACATGATCACGGATGTAACCGGAGATTTCGGACGCAAGCCAAGAATGCAATAGATTCGCCGGCGACATTTCGATAAGCTCTCCCTCCATCAATTCGTAATGCCTATCGGAGTTGCCCGACTGACGCTGCATTTCCCAGACATCGTCGACAGTATACAGTCGCTTTTCAACTTCCATGCAATCGCTCCTCACATGTGCTTTTCCGCATCCATTTGTGAAGCCGAACTAACACCGATAAAGCCACTCGCTATTTTGCCGCTGTTGCCGGAAACAGCTTCCGCAACTCCAACTCAAATCCGGGCAAGACATCCTCGCCGGCCAAGCTACCTTCTACACCGACGAAGTCAACCTTGATCTGCCCGTCCTCAACGCTTCGGCACACCTCAACACCCTCTTGCTCTGGCTTCACAATCCATACCAGCCGGCTACCATTTTGCAGGTAGATGGCCGCCTTCTTTCGCAACTCCGTCACAGTGTTGCTTGGCGACATGATCTCTACCGCGAGGTCCGGCATGAAACCGATGAAGGTCGCTGGTTCCGATCCTGGCAAACGGACTTTGCTGACGAATGCCACGTCAGGCGCTAGAAGTGTATGTCGATCATTGGACGGGTAGAATCCGCCTTCAATTCCGGCCGTACCGGCATCAGTCTCTAAAATGTATGCCTGTAAGAAGTATCCGATTCTGAGTGCCAAGGAAGCGTGCTGGTAATTTGCCGGCGACATTTCGATAAGCGCTCCATTATACAGTTCAAAGTGCTTGTCTTGATTGCCCGGCTGACACTGCAATTCCCAGACGTCATCAACGGTGTACAAGCGCTTCTGAATTGCCATGACGCCTCGCGTCCTCATCTTCTTGTTATCAAGTCTAACACAGTTGGCGAACGCTCCACATTACGTTAGCTTATAACAGACTAGAGTAGCACCAGATTATTGCGATGCAGCACCGCATCCCCATAGCTGTAGCCGAGGATGTCCACGATAGTGTTCGACTTCACGCCGCAGATCTTTCTTAAATCATCGCTCTTGTAATTGCTCAACCCATGGGCAATCTCACCGCCATCAGGCGAGACCACTGACAGTGTCGCGCCGCGTTCAAACTCGCCATGCACTTCGCGGATGCCAACCGGCAGCAAGCTTGCGCCACCTTTCAGCAGAACTCGGGCTGCTCCCGCATCCACGACAAGTTCACCCTGAGTACGATCGGTCAGCAGCCAGCGCTTGCGACTGTCGGAGCGACTGTACGCTGGATCAATCGTTGTGCCGATTTTCTCGCCTGCGACGATCCGGCTGACGACTTGTCCTTCGCTGCCGCTAGCGATAACTGTCTTGATGCCACTGCGGCTAGCGATCTGTGCTGCCTGAATCTTCGTCACCATGCCGCCAGTGCCAACGCTGCTGCCCGCGCCACCTGCCAGTTTGAAAAGATCTTCGGAAATCTGTGTAACATTCTGGATCAGGTCCGCAGCGGGATTTCTGCGCGGATCGTCAGTGAAGATCCCGGGTTGGTCAGTGAGGATGATAAGTAGGTCAGCATCGACCACACTCGCGACCAGGGCCGAGAGATTGTCATTGTCGCCAACCCGGATCTCCTCAGTAGCAATGGTGTCATTCTCGTTGACAATTGGGATGATCTTTTGCTCAATCAAGGTGTCCAATGTATCCCGAGCATTGAGGTAGCGTACGCGATGGCTCAGGTCATCCCGCGTCAACAGGATCTGCGCCGCGCTAATGGCGAAGATATCGAACAGGTCTTGGTACACGCGCATCAGATGGCTCTGGCCCACTGCGCTCAGCATTTGCTTTGCCGGCACTGATTTTCCCAAATCAGGGAAACCGAGACGTTCACGCCCAGCGGTCTGCGCGCCCGAGCTAACTACGATTAGCTCGTGGCCCGATTCATGCAAGCTCGCGATCTGCTGCACCAATTCGAGCATCCGCTGACGATTCAGCCGCGCGGTGCCTTTGGTCAACACACTTGTGCCTAGTTTGAGAACAATTCGTTGCATTGACCGCCCCTTTCAGCGGGCATTTTATGGCAGCTTGCCGCGGGATGGTAGGCGAAACACCGCATAGCGCTTCCAATTATTCATCTTTCGTTTTGCATCTGCAGCACGTACCCCAGTCGCAGCGCAGCGCGCCTCACCAAGTCCTCCGCATTCTCCAGCGCGGCTTGCAACGACATCGGTTTATCGACAATAGAAAAGGCCGCCCGTACTCCCGCCTCGTGCAGTAGGGCGTCGTCGATATTCAATCCACCGACTATCGCAATTGTCGGCACGCCATGAGCCGCCGCCACCTGCGCCACACCCAGCGGACCCTTGCCAGCCAAAGTCTGCTCATCAATCTGACCTTCGCCGGTTACCACCAGCGACGCGCCCTCCAGCTTTTCCCGAAATCCGTTCTGCTCCAGTATCAGGTCAATACCGGAGACTATCTCGCATGACAAAAATGCCATCAGCCCGGCGGCGAATGCGCCAGCCGCGCCGCCACCTTTGACCCGCCGTACATCTATGCCGCGTTGCTCATATAGAGTCGTGAAGCAATGATCGAGATTGCGCTCAAGCTGCTCAACCATCTCATCATCGGCTCCCTTTTGTGGACCAAATATCCGCGCCGCACCGCTTTCCCCCAAGGTAGGGTTCTCGACATCGGAAGCGATTATGATCTCAAGATCCTTCCAGCGCCGGTCCATTCCCCCGTCTTCAAACACCGTGATATCCGCCAAGCCTGCGCCGCCCGCGGATACCATCCCGCCACCTTCGTCCAAGAGCCTTAGACCGAGCGCCTGCAGGCAGCCCATGCCGCCATCAACCGTCGCGCTGCCCCCCATGCCTATGACGATCTGCTCAACACCGCGCTCCAGCGCATCAGCCATCAGCTGGCCGCTGCCGTAAGTGGTCGCGCTCATGGGATCCAATTCAGCCGACGTCAACAGCTCCATCCCGGAAGCCAGCGCCATTTCGATGATTGCCGTCCTGCCGCCATTGACCAGCCCGTAATCAGCCCGGATCGGCCGCCGCAGCGGATCTAAAACCGGCACGGCTACCCGTTCGCCACCCGTAGCCAGAAAGGCATCCAAGGTGCCGTTGCCCCCATCGGCAATCGGCAGCAGCTCTATCTCTGCGCCGAGACCTGACTGCTGTAATCCTCGTCCTATGGCGGTGCAGACCTCGGCCGCGGACAGGCTCTGTTTGAAGGCACCGGCGGCAATCAGAATCTTCATGTGCTCACCTTTGGCTTCGCGTTGCTAGATCGACGTGCCTATTAGGATCGCTGCTACGACGGATGAGATCGGTTCTGCGATCCAGCTCGGATTTATCATTCATTGGCAAATCGCTCACAGGCAACTATCATAAATGTTACCTGGGCGGATCCGCGCCCAATAACGATCGAATGCCAGAACGTCGAGGCATTATACCGCAATCATTCTCGATGAACTGCCTTGCTCGGTAGCGCACTGGGTCCAAGATTGTGTGTGATCGCGGCGCTCCGGTTCGTTACCGTCAAGTAGCAGAGATTAGGTAAACGAGCGCGCAACACCCTATGGCGAACTCTCGCAGGAAAGTGTGACACCGATGGACAGCAAAAACGCACTGACGGCCATCTGTTCAGGCGGCATCGTGGCCGGAATGCGCGGCGATTTTCCGCCGGATGTCGCGCTGAGAGTCAGCGAAGTGCTAATGCGCGAAGGCATCAGCGCCTTCGAAATGATGATGAACTCGACCGAACCGATCGCGGCGATGCAAGCGGTCAAAGCCGAGTACGGCGACGCCGCTTGTGTGGGGATGGGCACGGTTCTCGATGTCGAGTCGGCAAAGGCGGTACTCGATGCCGGCGCCGATTTTGTGGTTTCGCCCGCCTTTCAGCCGGAGGTCGTGACAGCAGTCATGGATCGTGGCATCCTGATGGGACCAGGCGTGGCAACACCCTCGGAGGCAGTGGCGGCTTGGGACATGGGTGTCAAGCTCTTGAAGCTCTTTCCCATCGGAGCGCTGGGCATTGACTATTTTTCGGCGATTTTCGGTCCCTTGAAGCACATGACCTTTATGTGCAATGGCGCCATGAATGACCAGAATGCTCGCGAATTCCTGCAGGCAGGCGCAGTCGCTTGCGGCATGGGCGGCTGGCTGGTCGGCGATGGCGCCTGGTCGAAGTCGCGGCTGCGCAGCCGCGCGCGCATCCTGGTCAACGCCGTGCGCTCGGCACGGGGTGGGGTGGAGAACTTTGTAGCCTAAGGCGCCTTTTGCTCATGACACCACACCCACAGCCCCCACCCAAACCCCGAAGCTCCGGCTGCTGGCTCATCGGCTGCTCGTCCATCCTCATCGCCATCGCACTCGCAGTTATCGCCGTATTCCTCCCACCCATCAACCTGCCCGATCGACTGCTAGCCCTGTCCTACAGCCCACTCAACGCCGACTCGCCCACCCTCACAGTTGACTCGGAACTCCGCCTCAGCGTGCCCGCAGACGATATGACCGCCGACTTCGCCCTCAAACTCACCCGACTGACCCAGGCTGAATTCGACAGCGACAATCCCGATCATCCCAAATGGCTGCCCGATGCACGCATCAGCCTGCCTCTCGATCTAGCGCTGCAAAGTCCTGTCTATATCCTTGATTCACGCGGCTCGCCGCCGAACATACTGTCAATCGAATTCAATTCACCTGCCGATTTTGTCAAACCGGAACGACTTGCTCTTCACGGCTGGGATGGCGAAAACTGGCGCTTTATTCCTTCACAGCGGTCCGCCAGCCTCCTTTCCGGTTCCGCCCGCTTTTTACCCATTGCTGTGGCACTGTTTGAGCACCTTCCCCCCGCGCCAATTGTTCTAGTCTCGCAAGACATCACGCATGATCTCGACGCCGGCACTGTTGACCTGGCGACCATTCTCAGTCCCGCCGGATTGCGACCGACTGGTCAGGGGGGCTTGGCCGGTAGCCTGGCGCCCGGCGGCAATAGCGATTCCGCCTACTTATTCATGCCGCTGATTCGTAACTTTCGCGATCCCCGCGCGTTGGACATCGCCACCGTCGAAGGAATCATTAGCAATCCGGCACTTCGTGCGGATCACATCAAGAAAATTAGCGATCTAACCAGTTTCAACAATTTCGACGGTGTCTTCGTCGACTACCGCGGTCTCTCAGCGAACTACCGCGGCGATTTCACGCAATTTATAATTGAGCTTGCCGCGAGTCTGTCGCAACGCGATCTGCTTCTGGGTGTGGTTGTACCTGCGGAACGCAGCGACAATGAATGGCAGGGCGGCGCCTACGACTGGCAAGAAATCGGCGAGGCGGTCGACTTTTTCCAATTACGGACCCTGCTTCATCCGCTGGACTTCGCGTCGGGCGAGGCGGGAACCATTGAGCAATTGCTGCATGCTGCCACCAGCAAGGTTGATAGCCGCAAAGTCTTGCTCGGTCTAAGCGCCCGCTCTCTTCGCGAGGTCAACGGCGTCACGACGCACATCGGCTGGCACGAGGCTTTTGCCGCGCTCGGCGACGTGATTCTGAGCGCCGATCAAGTTAGCGAGACGGGCTCCATTGAACCCGGCGCCGTAATTCGCGCCTCGCTCAGCGGCTACCGAGCCCGCATTGGTTTTGATAGCCATGCGCGGTCAACTTTCTTGGATTATTTTGACGACGCCGACACGCCTGTCTCACGAATATGGCTGCTTGACGATTCGGTCCTGCGCCATCGGCTCGAGCGCGCCATGCCGTTCGCGATCGCCGGTATCGCCTTTGATAACCTGCTGGCGTCAAATCGCATCACCGATTTGACGCAGGCGATTCTAAATTATAAGGTGGGGCAGCCTGCTAGTTCCTCCGCGGTCCAGTTCGGCGCGCGCTGGTCAATCGACGGGGCCGACGGTACGCTTGGTCAAGTTGATGCCGGCCTGGACGAAGACTTGGTCTTGACGTTGGAGGCGCCCGACGGCAATTACGCGATCAACTGGTCAGCCATCGGCTCCAAGGGCTTGAGCAGTGACCGGCAAGGTGCGGTCCTTCCGCTTTTTCAGCCCACCGCCACCCCGACGCCGACGCCTACGCCCACCCCCACGCCGCGCCCTGCCGCCGCGCCAAGCGGAGCGATATCGTCGCCTGGCCGCAGCTTCGGGAACGCCCCGCCTCCGCCGGGCAGCATAGGCATCGAAATCGGCGGTCACGTCAGGGATACCGGCAGCGCACGTGCGATTGGGGCTATGAGAACGGCCGGCATGACCTGGATGAAGAAACAAGCGCGCTTCGACTGGCGCAGTCCACCTGACATCGGGCACACGATCACCACGGCGCACAATAACGGCTTCAAGATTCTGGTGGGCACCGTCGGCAGTCCCGATGAACTGGCGCGAGGCGGCCAAGCCTATGTCGACGCCTTTACCGACTGGCTGCAGCGAATCGCGGGCCAAGGCGCTGATGCCATTGAAGTATGGAACGAGCCAAACCTCGATCGCGAATGGCCCCGCGGCCAAATCAGCGGCGTGGCTTATGCAGAAATGCTCGCTTCCGCCTATCAGAAAATTAAGCAGGTCAATCCGTCAACCATCGTAATCAGCGCCGCACCTGCGCCCACCGGCGTTTCCGATAGACCTGACCGCGTTATGCCCGACAATCGTTGGCTGCGGCAAATGGTGGAAGGCGGCGGATTGAATTATCTCGATTGCGTCGGCGCACATTACAATGAAGGTATTGTCCCGCCTGGCCAAACCAGCGGCGACCCGCGCGGTGACAATTATTACACGCGCTATTTCTATGGCATGTTAAATGGTTATATCAGTATCACCCGCCGTCCCATATGTTTTACCGAATTAGGCTATGTTACGTCTGAAGGGCTTCCTAACCTGCCGGAGTATTTCAGTTGGGCGCAAAACGTAACGCTGCAGCAGCAAGCTATCTGGTTGGCGCAAGCCGCCGCCTTGGCATCACGGAGCGGTCAAGTTCGCCTGCTAATCGTCTGGAATGTCGATTTTACTCAGTACGACGCCGATCCGCAGGCCGGCTACGCCATCGTACGTCCGGACGGCTCTTGCCCCGCCTGCAACGCCTTAGCCGCGGCGAGATAACCCGGTGGGTTAGTCTCCCGCCGATGCGAAAATTGATATACCATCGAGATGAAGTGAGCGCCCACCAGCAGGAGCCGAAGTGGTAACGAAGACGGCCTTTAAGCAGATTCGCGGCTTTGTCATCATTTGGCTTGCCATCACCGGCCTGGTGTGCATGGCGACTTTTCTTGCCGTCTACTTTACCTACAATCCTGACGAATTTGACCAGGGTTCCAGCAATCCCCTTCCCCTGGACTCGCCCAATGCTGATGCCGATTCGGACGAGGTTCTGCTCGTTCTGCCCAGTGCCTCGTCCCAGCCGACCCATACGCCTACTGTGCCGCCGCCCAGCCCAACAGTTCCGGTCTTTGAGGACGAGGCGACTGCATTGCCACCGCCGACCGAGGCGCCAACCGTGACGTCGTTGCCGACCCCTTTTCCCGTCGATGAAATGAGCTTCCAAGTGGGAATCCAAGTGCAGGAGTCGCTCTCATTTAACACCAAAGATCAAGACGACTTGTACCGTTCGGTCGCAGACCAGCTCGGGATGGACTGGGTGAAGCAGCAAGTGCGCTGGGAACAGATGGAGGCGGAACAAGGCGATATTGACTGGAGCATACTCGATTTGATTGTGCCGAGCGCGCGAAAGTTCAACATCAAGCTACTGCTATCTATTATGACGGCGCCGGATTGGGCGCGCGAACCGGGCGTAAACATGGACAGGCAAGGTCCCCCGGCAGATCCGCTCGCCTACGCCAATTTCGTTGCCGAAATCGTCAAGCGCTATCCAGGAAGTATCCACGCCATTGAAGTCTGGAACGAGCAGAATATTGACCGCGAATGGACATCTGTTCACGGACTTAGCCCGACAAACTATGTCGCGCTTCTGCGTACCACTTATGAGATCATCAAAGTCATTCACCCCGGCATCATAATCATCAGCGGCGCGCTCGCGCCAACCGGTGTCGACGATGGTGTCAGCGCAAATGATGACTTCTCCTTCATGAAGCAGCTGATCGAGGCCGGTATGCTGGATTGGGCGGACTGTGTCGGCGCCCACCACAACGGCTACAATGTCAGCCCAGATTTCCGCTATGACAAAATACCCAATGATGAAAGCGCCGTCTTCCGCGGTCCATTCGATAACCCCCACCATAGCTGGAGCTTCCGCAGTACACTCGAAGGCTACGTCGACAATATCCGCTTCGCAGAGAAAGCGACTAAGCTATGCGTCACCGAATTCGGCTGGCCCTCTGCTGAAGACTTGACCGGTGCCCGTCCCGGCTTTGAATTCGCCCTGGACAATACCCTGTCGGAGCAAGCGGAATGGATCCCTAAAGCTTTGAGCAATATGCAGGAATGGGGATTCGTCTGGCTCGCCTTCATCTGGAATTTCAACTTCGGACCGCAAGCAGGATATGCCGTAGCAAACGATAATGTTCCCTACTCACTGATCGGCCCGGGCTACAACTTCCGTCCGGCATTCGACGCCATAGCAGACTGGCAGCAAGGCTATCTATTGCGCACGGGACAATAAATATGCGAGGCAGGTCTCGCCGAATCTTCGTTACAGCTTTCTTCGCATTGTCTCTGCTTACCGCTATTGGCGTCGCCTACCTGCGCGACTTCCAATCAAAAAGGGATCCCTTTAAGGCTAGCGCTATCGTTGATCCGCCTTTCCCATCGCTAACTTACGGCATTCAGGCCTTCCTGTGGTGGGATGGCGGTGAATCCGGCAAGCACATGGATTGGGTCCGATTACTGTCGTTTAGCCATGTCAAACAGACGTTTGCATGGAACGATCTCGAACCGCAGCCCGGCCGCTGGGATTGGAGCCAAGCAGACCGCATTGTCGGAGAAGTCGCTGACCGTGGTCTAAGCCTGATTGTCCGGCTCGGTCAGGTCCCCGCCTGGGCGCGGAACGCCGATCGCCGGCTGGCGCATGATGCCCCACCGAAAGACCTTTCCAAGTGGTCGAACTATTGCTCAGTTGTCGCGCAGCGTTACAAAGGCAAGGTCGCCGCGTATCAGATTTGGAATGAGCCGAACCTAAGTCGCGAATGGGGCGATCTGCCACCCGATCCGGCCCGCTATGTCAACTTGCTGGCGGCCTGTAGCGCAGCGATTCGCGCAATCGATCCGACTGCCATTCTCATCTCCGCCGGATTGGCGCCCACCGGCAACCAGGACGACAGTGCCTTGCCCGATGATATATTCCTCGACCACATGTACCGTAACGACTTCCAGCAATTCATTGATGTTGTCGGCGTACACGCGCCCGGCTATGCCGCCCCCGAAATCGGTCCCGATAGCGAAGCAGCGCAGCAGCGCTGGTTTACCTTTCGGCGTATCGAGGACTTGCGAAAGATAATGCTTAACTATGATGACGCAGCGCGCCAGATGGCCATCATGGAATTCGGTTATACGACCGAACAGATCAATCCCGACTACAAATGGTTTAGCGTGTCCGAAGCTCAACAGGCCGAGATGCTGGAACGCGCTTACGAATACGCCATTGCCAATTGGCGTCCCTGGGTCGGTTTGGTCACGCTGATCTACCTGCCAGATCCAGCTTGGCTACCGGAAGATGAAGAGTTTTGGTGGTCCATTGTCGAGCCCGATTCCGGTCTCCCACGTCCGGCATTTTTCACCGTGGCCAACATGAGAAAGGTCTGTGGTGACTTCATCATTCCGCAGCGAGAATCTGATAGCCCGGTCGCCGAAGGCGAGGTTAGGGCGCCAATCTGCCCTCAATAAGACGCTCTGCAACTGACTATTGTATTACAATGGCGGCAGCGCATCAGTGCGCTTCATCGCCATTCGCAAGATAAGAAGAGTGGTCAGGGGTGTGTTAATGAGCGCGCAGTCCGAATACGAAATGATGTATACTCGCTGACACTATGACGACCCAATCCACATTGATCAATCTTGTCAGGGGTCACGTCCTGATGACCAGCCGGATGAGCTATTTCTTTGCCATCTTGTTATTATTGCTTGCCGGTGCGCTCCGCATGATTGACCTCCCAAACCTCCCCCAAGGTTTTAGCGACAACGAAATCATCAATATCCGCCTGGCGGACAATGTCAGACAAGGCGATATCTACGTCTTCTACCCGGGCGAAGACGGCGGTAGAGAAGGTATGTACCACCTGCTTGCCGCCTTTGTTACCAGTTTCGTCGGCGAGGGCACGGTCGGTTTTCGAATACTATCCGTTTGGCTCGGCACTCTGTCTGTCGCGATTATCTATACGCTTGCGCATCACCTCTTCAATCCAATCGTGGGCGTGCTTGCTGCTGGTCTGGTCACCGTCAACATGAGCGCCATCTTGCTGTCGCGGACTGTCTCCAGCGATGCCACTGTCCTCTTCCTCGTTTCAGCCACCATGTTGGCGCTCGCGCGCTCTCTACCTGTCTATCGTCGTACACGCGTTGTCAACTCAAATATCGTTTCATTCGCAGCGCTAGGCGCCTTGCTCGGCATGGGCTTTTATTTGCATCCATCCAGCCTGTTCATAGTGCTGGGCGCCATGGTTTACATCGCCTACCTGGTCTTCGTTCGCCACGTCATGTTTCGGCAGCGTCGCAGCTACACCGGGTTCGCCATCCTGCTCATGCTCATCATCAGCATGCCCTACGTGATCTCGAGCGTTAATCTGCCGCAGTATTCAGCCGGTCAACGGATCTTGTCGCATTACAGCGACGGTTTCTTGCGCTCAATTATGGATGGCATTTTGGCTGTCATTCATACTGGCGACTCCGATCCACTCCATAATTTGCCCGGGCGCCCCCTGGTAGACACCTTCAGCGGACTGTTCATTCTTGTTGGAATCGTGATATGTGTAACGCGCAGGCACAGGCCTCGCTTCATGCTGCTACTAATCATGTTCTTCGTTGCGCTGCCCGCCGCCTTGATCGTAGAAGACAGCCCCAATTTCGCACGCATAAGCGTTATAATCCCGCAGCTCGCTATTTTCTTTGGCATGGGCTTTTATTCGCTTATTCGTTCCCGCGTGTTTGTCGATGTAGTATTCCGGCGGTTGGCGATTACCGGCGTGCTGGCGCTGCTTGCGCTTAACCTTATATGGACATGGCAGGATCTCTTTGTCGATTGGCGCGATAATGAGGCAGTTTTGCCGCTGATGAACGGCGATCTGGGGCAGATCGCGCATTATCTTGATGGAGTAGGCAACCAATTTCCGGTGGTCATCTGCAATCCCGCCTGGGCTGCCACTCAACCCGCGCCAGAGATTAACGTCACCGACACAACCTTGCTGATGATGAACCGATCTGACTTTGTCTACCACGAGGCGAATTGCAACAACAGCTTGCTGTTGACCAATGGTGGCGAGCGTCAGCGCATCGTCTTCTTTGACGAAAACGCCCGCCAGGCTGTTCATCCATATCTGAAGGAATGGCTGTCACACGCTCAGCCCATAACCGGCGATCTCCCGCGAGGCGGCATTATTGAGCTTGAGACGGCTGAATTACTAGCTGACCGCGCCGGCGCATTTACGACAATGGCGCCGGTCTCATATGCCCCCGAAGTAAGCGAACCGGAGCCGATTCCTCCACCGATACGCTTCGGCGGCAATCTTACGTTCCTTGGCTACGAACCGAATGTCCAGCGAGAATTCACGCCTGGCGACACCGTCGAAGTCATCACCTATTGGCGCGCCGAGGGCGAGCTTTTTCCTGATCTGACGCTCATGACTCACATTTTGTCAAGCCCGGTGACCCCAGTTGCCATTCACGATACTATCCTTGTCAATCCGGTTCTGATGCAGGGCAGGGATGTCTTCATTCAAGTGACAAAAGTGCAATTGCCGTCCGAGGCGCTGCCGGGCGAACGCCTGGTGTCTGTCGGCGCCTACCGACAGGGCGATCTTAAACGTTTGCCCGTCCTTGAAGGCGACGAGATCCGCGGCGACAGAATACTTCTGTACCACATTGATGTGCTGCCACAACCACCCAATCAAGAAAGCAGCGGTTGATGTTCGAGCTTGTCTTTCTTGGCACCTCAGCCTCGGCACCGTCTGTCTATCGAGGGCTGCCCGCGCTTGCAGTCTTGGCCGGCGAGCAGCGTTTCCTGGTGGATTGCGGCGAAGGTACTCAGCGGCAAATTCTCCGCAGCGGCATCGGCTTCAAACGCCTCAACCGCATCTTCCTTACCCATGCGCACCTGGATCATATTCTGGGCTTGGGTGGCTTGCTCTCCACTTACGGCCGCTGGGAAGCGCTTGACGAAATTCATATCTGGGGCGGCCTGCCCGCAATCGAACGTGTGCAATCTCTAGTCTATCAGGTCATCTTTCGCCGTGAGACACCGCCCGTCCCTATCTACTTCAATCGCACCATGCCGGACAAGGTCTTGTTCAAAGGTCGCCGCTTTTCCGTTTGTGCCTTTCCCGTGTCCCACCGCGGCCGTGAATGCTATGGCTATATTTTCGAGGAAGAATCGCGCCGTCCCTTTCTGACCGAGCAGGCGGAAGCGCTTGGTGTGCCTCATGGCCCCGAGCGGAGTCAACTCGTCGCCGGCAAGACTGTCGTCCTCACCGACGGCCGGGTTGTCGAGCCTGACGAAGTGCTAGGCGAAGCTGTCCGGGGCACGAAAGTGGTCGTCACCGGCGACGTGGCGCGAACGGATAATATCCGCGTAGCCGTGCAAGATGCCGACGCTCTGGTTATCGAATCAACCTACCTCGATCGCGATGCCGATATCGCCAAGCAAGTCGGGCATATCACCGCGCGGCAAGCGGCAGAATTGGCGGGCGAATGCAATGTGAAATATCTCTTCTTGACGCATGTCTCACGCCGCTATCGCGAATTTGAAGTCATTAACGAAGTACGAGAATACTTTCCGGATTCATATGTGGTGCGGGATCTTGATCACTTCGCCATCTTTCGCGACAAGCTGCCGCAGAAAGTACAGCCACCCATCGCTAAGAATGTCGAAGACAAATTGCCTGCGGCCGGAGATTAGACTTGAACAACGACCTGGCGCTACGCCTTAATCAATACGTTAACCAGCTTTTCGTGCGCGAAGACGATATTCTGCAATTCGTACGCCAGCAAACGGAAGCGCAGAGGCTGCCACCAATAAATCTTGAGCCGCACGAAGGCAAAATGCTACAACTTCTTGTGATGCTATGCGGAGCCGAGCGCGCCGTGGAAGTGGGCACTCTGGCTGGCTATAGCGGCATCTGGATCGCCCGCGGCTTACCAAGTCACGGCAAACTGATCACAATCGAGAAAAGCAGCGTCCACGCCAATCTGGCACGATCGCATTTCGAGCGGGCAGGGCTGACGGACAAGGTCACCGTTCTGCAAGGCGACGGCCTGACCATGCTGCGCAAGCTGGAAGCGGGCGCGCCCTACGACCTGATCTTCATCGATGCCGACAAAGCCAACTATCCCAATTACCTGAATTGGGCGGCGAAAAACCTGCGCATCGGCGGCGCGGTAATGGCGCACAACGCTTTCTGGAATGGAAACATCTTTACACCGCAGTCGGCCGATGACCTCGGATTAGTGCAATTCAATCGCACCCTTGCCGAACACCCTCAATTCCAGAGCACTATCATCGAAGTAGGCGATGGACTGGCGCTAGGTGTGAAGGTCCGCTGAGCGCCTAGCTCACCCAACACTCCCGATATCGATCATCCCCTCACCATAGACGCGGCCTGTTTCGATCACAGCCGGCGGCGCCACATTGACCGTCGCCAGCAAATCATACGTTGTCGCTCCGGTCACCCGCACGGGCACGATCTCGCCGACAGGCAACTCGCCCTCGACCAAGATGTAGCCATCAATCTCTGGGGCGTCGCGGTAGCTGCGTCCCAAGCTGATTACATCGCCGGTATCAGCGCCGCTTTCGTCTTCGCCCACGCCATGACCCTCGACCAAAATGTCCAGCGTCTTGCCTACCAATGCCTGGTTCTTCTTCAAGCTGATTGTGCTTTGCAATTCCATCAACCGCTCGTAGCGCTCCTGCTTCACCGCGTCATCCACGTGGTCGCGCAGCGCAGCGCTCGGTGTGCCCAGCTCATAGCTGTATTGGAAGGCGCCCACTCGGTCGAATTCCAGTTCGCGTACCATCTTCAGCAAGCCTTGAAACTCTTCCTCGGTCTCGCCGGGATAGCCAACAATGAAGGTGGTACGCACTGCCAACTCCGGCATCGTCTTTCTCAGCTTGCTGATTGTATCGTAGACCCACTCTACCTTTGCCGGGCGCCTCATTCGCTTCAAGATCTCGCGATGGCCGTGCTGCAGCGGAATATCGAGATAGGGCAGGACCTGCTCATGCTTCGCCATCGTCTCTATCAGTTGCGGCGTAACATACCCGGGATAGGCATACATAATGCGCAGCCAGGGAATCTCCGGCGCTGCCTCAACGATGGCATCAAGCAGATGCGCCAGGCCGTCCTTCAACCCCAGATCGTAGCCGTAATCGGTGCTGTCTTGCGCGATAAGCATCACCTCACGCACGCCCATTGCCTGCAGTCGAACCGCCTCCGCCACAATCGCTTCCAGCGGTCGACTGACGGCAGTCCCCTTGATTCGTGGAATGGCGCAGAAAGCGCAAGGACGTCTACAGCCATCTGCTATCTTGAGATAGGCGGAAGCCCCTTGCACACTTGCGCGCAGCACTCCTCTTTCATCCAGCCCAACCACTTTGGCTTCATCAGGCAGGTGATAAAGCGGGGTGGGGTGCTTTCGTTCTCGCAGCCGCGTGATCAGATCAAAGATATCCATCCAGCGTCGTGTGCCGATCACACCATCCAGACCCGGCACTTCTTGCACCAAGGTATCGCCGTAACGCTGTGACAAGCAGCCCGCCGCGATCACCATCTGATCGGCTCGCTTGAGGTCCACTAATTCGCGCAACGCCTCGACCGACTCCTCTTTCGCCGAATTGATGAAGCCGCAGGTATTAACGATCAGCACTTCGGCCGATTCTGGATCGCCGACGCCGCGCATCCCGCTCTGATCCAGCACCTGCGCCATGCTCTCGCTGTCGACCGTATTCTTGGCGCAGCCCAGGCTGAGCAGGTAATACTTGTCGTTGTGCTTGTGCCGTGTTCGTTTTGCCATCAAATATACCTATACATTACATAGTGAAATGAGAAATCTAAGAAATGCAAAGAACTGCCACGATCTGTGCCCACGCGTCCGTCACGTTCCGGGCTTCGTCTGCGGCAAACCCACCTGCGTCACCCGCGGCGGCAGGATTGCCGTCGGCGGCGGCACCTCAGTCGGCGTCGGCGTCGCGCTCGGGATCGGCGTGTTGCTCGGCAGCGGAGTCAAAGTCGCCGTCGAAGTCGCTGTATCGCTCGGCGCCAGCGTCGCCGTCGCCGTCGGACTCGGTCCTGGCGTATCACTTGGCAGTGGCTCGGCTTCTTGCTCAGCTGCCACGACCTCAACTTCCACAGTCGCGGCGGTGGGTGTCGGCTCCCCTCCCGGGCCCAAGGTAACGACAGCCGTATCAGCCGTAAATCGAATATCCGCCCGTTGACCGCGTTCGCCAATCTGCCCCTGCCGCTGACCATTCCAGATCACGTCCAGCGCCAGCGCGTTGCTCGCCGACAGCATCACTTCGTTGACGGCGGTAAACTCCAGCAGCGTATCAGCAGTGACGATGCCGACGTATTGTTCTATCCCGTCCGCTAGTATATTAATCCAGCTGCGCTGCGTCACCAATACACTGACAAGAATTCCATTGCCCGAATACTGCGCCCGATTCGATACGGTCGGGCTGCCGAGCCCTGGCGTTTCCGTGGGCGGCGTTACCGGCGCCTGCGAGGGCAAGGCCGCCGGCGTGTCTGCCGCAGGGCTTGGTTCACCGCCGATCTCCGTGCCAACCAGTTCTAAGGTCACGAATACGATAATGGCCACTGCCGCCCCCGAGAACAGCAGTAGAAAAAGCAGCCGCAAGACGCCACGGCAGCCAGCCGACCGCCTTTCTACTTGCTCAATCTCTTGCAGCGGCTGTGTTGAGCTGAAGGGCTCCTCAAGTGGCTCAGGTTGCCGCCGCCTGCGTCCACGCCGGCCACGTCGTCCCTTTTCCAGGGCGAAGCGCATTTGATCGTAGAGCAGCAATACATGGTCTTCGTCCAACTCCAGAAATCGGGCGTAAATCCGCAATAGCCCGCGTATCTGGATTTCTGGCACCCCTCGAACCTCGAACTCGCCAGCCTCAAATGACTCAAGGATCGGCTGACGTATCCGCAGCTTGGCGACCACATCCGCGATTTCGATTTCGTTGGTTTCGCGCGCTTCCCGCAGGTATTGTCCGAGCGAGTAGGCATCCATCTGCTGTGACGACCCTCAATAAAACAACCCCATCAGCCCAGTATAACCTGTAACTAACGGGGTTATAAATTCGCTGCCGCGTTAAGAATCGCGGCCAATGTGCTGTCGGGCTTTACTCTGATACCGGTTCGGCAACCGCTTCTTCCATATTCTCAGTCTCTTCAGCTGCCTCTTCCGCTGCCTGTTCGCTGACATCATCAACTGATGTCGCGTAGCTGAAACCTTCCATCATGATGTCTTCAGCGCTGACTCGCTCGCCTCGTTCACGCGCCGCCAGGAATTCCAGCAATTCGTCCTCGGGCACAATCGTGACGGTCAGCGACGGCGCAATCTCATTGCCCAGCCGCACTGATACTTGATGGGTGCCCACTTCACGCAAAGACTGTTGGCTGATGCGCCGCCGATTGATGTCTACGCCGGATACGCGATCCAGTTCATCAGCAATCTCCTGCGTCGTCACCGAACCGAACAGCTTCCCTGTGGACGCAGCGCGCCGCCCAAATATCAACTCTACGCCATCAATTTGACGAGCCATGTCGTTGAGCATATTGTTGTATTGCGCCTTGCGCGCCTCAACATTCTGGCGGACGACTTCGGTCTGCCGCAGGGACGAAGGCGTCGCTTGAATGGCCATCTTCCGCGGGATCAAGAAATTGCGCGCGAAACCGTCCGCGACCTTGACCACTTCGCCCGCGACCCCGTGTTTGTACAAGTCCTGAAGTAAAATAACCTGCATCTCTCGTTCCTCACATCTTTCGCTGCAACTGCTTCTCGCCGAGCGTTTTCTATTCGCTGAACCCGTATATTATAGGGATGTCGGCGCCGCTGCCAAGTGGCAATCCTATGCCGTCACGAAGAGGGGCAGGCACGTCCATGAGTGCCAATGAAGCGCTGGACAACCGGCAAATCATCGAAAAAGCGCTAATAGTGCTCGTCGGTTTCATGGCGAGTGGCGCCCTCGGTTTGGTCCGCATCGCCGTCGTGGGCGCACAATTCGGCACCGGCGCTGCCAACGATACCTTCGCCGCCGCCCAACAACTGCCGGAAACTGTCTTTGTCCTGGTCGCCGGTGGCGCGCTCGGCTCATCATTCATTCCTGTTTTCGCCCGCTATCGTGAGAGCGACCCGGAACAGGCTTGGCGGCTCGCCAGCGCGGTCATGACGCTCTCAGCAGCTACCGCTGCAGTATTCGGTCTACTGGTAGCTGTCTTCGCGCCTCAATTGGTCAGCCACTTGCTCTTCGCAGATCGCGCGCCGGAACAGCAGTGGCTGATGGTGGAGATGATCCGCCTAATGATGATTACGCCCGTGATATTTAGCGTAAGCGGCTTGGTCATGGGTATCCTGCAGTCTTTTGCCGCTTTCTGGTGGCCGGCAATTGCCATCAGCATGAACAACATTGGCATCATCATTGGCGCGCTTGTGATTGCACCTGGCCTCCCACCACATCCTAACATCGGCCAAGTGGGGGACCTCAACGTCATGGGTTTGGCTTACGGTGCTATTTTGAGCGCTGTTCTGCACTTACTGGTTCAACTGCCGGGTCTGTTCAAGATCCGTGCCCGCCTGCGATTTTTGCTTTCCGCCCGCGTCCCTGGCGTATTAGATATCTTGCGCTTGATGGGACCACGTGTTTTCGGTCTGGCAGTCGTGCAAATTAACTTCTACGTCAATATCCGTTTCGCGAGCGCCATGGCCGACGGCAGCGTCGTCGCCATTCGATACGCCTTTATGCTCTGCTTCTTTGTCCTCGGGATGATCGGTCAAAGCCAGGCCTCCGCCGTCTTTCCCACCCTCGCTGCTCTCCGGGCACAGGGCGACTACGATGGATTCCAAGATCGTCTCGCTCGCGCCATGCGCAATGTGCTCTATCTTGCGTTTCCCGCCTCGGCGCTCCTCATCGTCCTGGGCGAGCCCCTGGTTAGCATCCTGCAGCGTGGCGCCTGGACGGCCGAAAGCACACAAGCGGTTGCCTGGGCATTGAGTTTCTACGCAATAGGAATCGCCGGCTTTGCCTTGCTTGAAGTCCTTTCACGCGCCTTCTACGCCCTTGAAGACACTCGGACGCCTGTCATCGCCGGCACCTGCGCCATGCTCGGCAACATCGTGCTCAACTTGATATTTATCCAATTCATCGGCGACCCGGACAGTCTGGCGCGCGGTGCCTTCGCGGGCTTGGCGCTGGCAAACGCCCTGACCACAATCGTCGAAGCCCTGGCACTTTGGTGGCTGCTGCGCCGGCGGCTGGCGGATATCGGCGCCACCGTCAGTATCCACGATCGCGCGATCCTGGTCAGCGCAGGCGGAAGTCTGTTTCTCTCGCTACTCGTGGCTGCCGCGCTCTCGCTGTTGAAGAATGCGATGCCTGTAGGTAGTTTGTATGGCGCAGTCACCGGTATCATCTTCGGTGGGGCGATATTTTTCGGCGTCGGTTTTCTCTTCGACCTCAGTGAGACGCGCGCGCTTCTATTACCGCTGTACCGCCGCGCTGTGAAGACCGCGCGAAACATAGGAAGGTAAGCAAATGAGCAAGCTTCTAGACGGTAAAGTCGCTGTCATCACCGGTGCCGGACGCGGCATCGGACGTGGTCTCGCTATCGGTTTTGCAGCACAAGGCGCCAAGGTCGTCTGTGCCGCCCGCACACAATCCCAGCTCAACCAGACGATCGACGAGATCCGGAAGGTTGGCGGTAATGCCATCGCCGTTCGCTGCGATGTCACCGGAGCATCCGACCTGCAAGACCTTTTCGCCGAGACCCGCTCTCGCTACGGTCCGGCCGACATCGTGGTCGCCAATGCCGGCGGCAACTTCGACCGCCAATCCGTCGAAGATAGCGATGTTGGCGACTGGGAATACACCCTGCGCGTCAATCTGATCGGGGTTTACTACACCTGCAAATATGCTATCCCCGACCTCAAGACCAGCGGCGGTCATATCATCGTCATCGGCTCCGGCATGGGTCATCGCGACGGCAATGCCGGTTCAGCTTACAGCGTTTCCAAAGCCGGCGTCTGGATGCTGGTACGCAACCTGGCAACGGAATTGCGCCCGCACGGTATCTGCGTCAACGAATTGATTCCGGGCTTGGTCGATACCGATATCTTGACCGACAGCGAGCGTCCGGCCAACCCGGCGCTCAGTCTCGAGTGGTTCAAACAGCCGGCCGATGTCGTGCCGCTCGCGCTCTTCCTGGCGACGCAGCCGCCCACCGGTCCCACCGGACAGAGCTTCAGCTTGATGCGCCGCGACTCGCAGTAGTCTTATTGCTTCACTTTGGCAAACAGCGCCTTGAGGTACTCGGCTTCGGCAAAGCCGATCGGATGATCCAGCGCATGCGAGGTCTTGTCTAGAACTTCCAACTGGTAACCGGCAACTGACGCAGTACGCGTCACCAATTGAAAGAACATCTCGGCGTTGATCCGGCTTGAGCACGACGCCATCAGCAGCACGCCGTCGCTAGCCAGCAATTGCAGCGCCATCTCGACCAGCCGCCGGTATGCCAGCACCGCATTCCTCATGCTCGCGCGGCTGTTGGCGAAGGCCGGCGGATCCACAATCACCATGTTGAACTTGCGCTTTGAAGCGATTAGCTGGCGCATTCCAGCGAAGGCATCGGATGCGATCACATTGACGCTTTCCGCGTCGAAGCCGTTATTCTCCACATTGAACTTCAGAGCTTCCAGTGCCGGCTCGCTCATATCCAGCGCGGTCACCGAACGTGCGCCGCCTGCCAACGCATACACGGAAAATCCGCCGCTGTACGAAAACACATCCAGTACGCGCCGTCCCTTGGCCAGGTCACGCGCCTTCTGCCGGTTGTCTCGCTGATCGAAGAAGAATCCAGTCTTGTGTCCCTTCTTCACATCCGCCTGAAACAATAGACCGTTTTCCACGAATTGCACCTGTCCCGACGGATTGTTGCCGATCAGCTGCTGCCCGTCGCGCAAGCCGAACAGCTTGGCCACATTAAGCCGATCGGATTGCAGCGTGCGGCTCAAACGCAGCACAAGTTCGTCAAACACGACTGCCTCTTGCAGGGCGGAGATTAGCTCTTTCAAATGCGGGATCCACGCCGTCGTATAAAGCTTCAGCACCAGTGAATCGCCGTAGCGGTCGATGATCAGCGCGGGAAATCCGTCGCTCTCGCCATAAATCAGGCGGTAGCCGGTCGTTTCCGTATTGATCAAGGGTTGACGCTTCGCCTGGGCTGCTCGCAGCTTTTCAGCAAAGAAGCCGCGATTGATCCGTATGGGCTGCAGCGCCTGCAAGATTTTGATGCGAATCGGCGACAGCGGGTCATATAGGCCCACCGCCAGAAAATTATTCTTCTCTCGATCGTAAATCACCGCCAGATCGCCGCCGTTGCCCAAGTGGCTTTGCTTGACGATCGCGTCTTCAAATACCCACGGATGCCCCTGCCGCACGGAGCGCTCAGCAGCGCCTTTCACGCGCACGGAAATATTCTTTTCAGCTGGCGACGGCAGCTTGTCGAAGTCTAACATGTGCGTCTTTCTCAAGGCCAGCTTCTACTCGACCAGCCCGGCATCGTCCACCATCTTGATCTTGAGTTGGGCATCCTCCAGCAGTGCCTGACAATGTGCCGACAACTGTTGACCCCGCTCATACAGCGAAACTGATGTCTCCAACGCCAGTTCACCACTTTCCATACGTGCCACCAGCGCTTCCAACTCTTCGTACGCTGCCTCATAGCTGAGATTCGCGATATCTTCCATCAATCGTCGACCCTGACTCCGATTCGATCTTCTGCCAATTGTACGCTCAATCGCTGATTTTTGCTGACCTGCGCCGACTTTCGAATGACATTCCCCGCTTCATCACTCACCAAGGCATAGCCACGCGCCAGGATATGGCGCGGATTCGCCAAATCCAGCGCCTGTGTCCTGCTTATGAGCCGCTCCCGCAGTTGCTCAAAGTGCCGGTTAGCCGCCCGCTCCAGCCGACCACGAGTTTCACGTACATGCCGCTGGGCTTGCTGAACTGTCTTCAGCGGCGTGACAAATCGCAGCGTACTCGTCAGCCGTCCCAGGTCCCGCTCTCTTTCATTCAAGGAGCTGTCGAACAATCCCACCAGCCTGTTCCGCTGCCGATCCAGATCAAGCAGCAGATCATCCCGGTTCGGCGTCGCCAGCTCAGCTGCGGCTGAGGGCGTCGGCGCTCGCAGATCCGCCACGAAATCCACGATGGTAAAGTCGATCTCATGCCCAATGCCGCTGATCACCGGGATGCGGCTCCCCGCCACCGCCCGCGCCACCCGCTCGTCATTGAAGCACCACAAGTCTTCCAGTGAGCCGCCGCCTCGCGCCACAATAATCACATCGATATCGGAGTCGCGGTTCAGCCGCTCCAGCGCCTTGACGATCTGCAGAGGCGCGTCGATCCCTTGCACCAGCGTCGGGCTGAGGATGACCTCCACCAGCGGAAAGCGCCGGCGCAGCACATTCTGCATATCGTGCCAGGCGGCCGCGGTGGGGGAGGTCACCACGCCGATCTGCCGTGGAAAAACAGGTATCGGTCGCTTCCGCCCCGGATCAAACAGGCCCTCGTCATCCAGCTTTGCCTTGAGCGCCTCGAACTGCAGATGCAGATCGCCGATGCCGCCCACCGCTACGATCTGATCGGCATACAGCTGATATTCGCCGCGCGCATCGTATACGCTTATCCGACCGTGCATCAGGATTTCATCCCCGGCTTGAACCTCAACGTGGACGCCGCGCGCCGCCCCGCGGAACATGACGCAGCGCAACTGCGCATTGGCATCCTTGATGCTGAAATACCAGTGTCCCGACCGCGCCTTTGTCAAGTTGGAGACTTCGCCCCGCACCCAAATATCCGCCAAGATGCTATCGGCATCAAAGAGTTCATGGATGTAGTGCGTGATTTCCTGCACAGAAAAAGTTTGCATGGCAGTTTCAGACATATCCCGTTGTGGCAAGCCGACTCGACAGCTACAATTATCGCAGATTCCAGAGGTATAGGCGAACGAGGATAAACATGGCTTATCTCAACGTTGCCCAGCGTAAGACGCTGCTGGACGATCTCAGCGGCATGAAATTCAATCGCGCCAAATTCAAGCTCACGCGGATGGATCCGGATGGTCGACTCGCTTACTTCCGCAATGTGCAGCAAACTGGCGAATGGCATACGAAATTCATCCTCGACGGGCTGGGCACAGCCGTGACCCTGGTCGAGGTCAATCATGCGCAGAATGATCAATACAGAAACAAACAGCGTTTCGAATTCGTCAACGTCATTGTCGAGGCAACCCCGGACAACCGCAGCTAGTTAAGCCGCCACCGCATTAACCTTAGCAGACCATCAAGACGCGAAATTGTAGGGGCGGCCTATAGATCGCCCTAAACGATCTTTAATTCCTTGCCCTGTTCCTCGCCGGTGAAACAATCAGTGCTCACCATGATCGTGCAGTGGATTGTGCTCGTGATATATGCCTTGCCGGTGCATCAACTGATGCAGCCGATTATGCGCCGATTCAATCGTTGCCCGGATTTTCTTGTACTGCTGGGCGGCCGGCCGCGGCGCCAGCGTATCAACAAAAGCAAGCGCCCCTTCTATCTGCTCCAGCACCGCGATCGCATCCGCCCGCTTGAAAGGGCGAGCGCCAGCAACCCGCACCTGCACACAGCTGCTATGCGCCGCGATCTCTCCCGCTCGTCCCATGTGACTGCCACGGACGCGCAAGGCGACCCAGGTCGACTCGCTAATGAAGACCTCGCTGCTGCCTGAAGCCACGAGCGCGCTATTCGCCGACTGGTCCTCAACCGCAAATCCACCGACTATGACTTCCACGCCGTCGATCGGCAGCGCCGCCGATTCAACCCGCCAGCTCACATTCACTGTCCCGCCACCGGCCGGCAAATCAAGTCTGCTGCCAGGCGGCAGACCTTCTACCGCCAACTCCAGAAGCGGACCGACCGTGACAAACGTATTGCCATCTTTGACGCTCGCCATCCAATTCTCGTAGCTGAATGCCCGCCCGCCCAGGTGTGCATAAGTACGAATGCCGCCCAGCAATGAATTGGCGCTCATTTTGTCCGAGCCGCCCACCACCGGCAGCTGATAGCCGAGATTGAGATAGCGATACCAATCCAGCAAACCGTAAGGCGTTATTTGCGTATCGAAGGGATTAAATGTCATCATCTCGATGGCGTGCACCAATCCCAGCACGATATCAGCTGCACGCTCCCCCTGCGGATTCGGCGCATGTGGCAGAACCACCAAGCCATCCTGATCAATGCAGCGCTGCGCCCACTCCGCCATACTGATGTCCAACGCATCGCCGATCGCCGATTCCGAAGGTCCACCGCTGCACAGAGGATGAATCATCGCGCCCGAATAGCCCAGCAGCGAGATATGTCCCAGCACCTGCATGCGATTCTCCGTGCCCACCCGCACCAGAAATTCGCCATCGCCGCCAAAATCCTTCGCGCCAAAGGTGCTGCGCCCATCAAAATCGCTGACGTTGCTGAACATCTCGCCCCATTGGCTTGCCAATAAATTTACGACATTGACGCCCTCAGCCGCGCCCTCCAGCCAAGCCGTCTGCGGACTGAGAAAATGCACGTGCGTATCGGCCGATACCCAGCCTCGCTCGCCCCAGTCAAGAACCTTGTCCAATGTGAACGAAATCTCATCTGTCTCCGCTGTCACCTGAAAGCTGCTGCGGATCGGCTTGATCTCATACCCGCGTGTTATCTCGACGAATACCTCGCCCACGGGCGCTTCCAACTCACACGATCCGGGAATGTAAGCGTATTGGTTGAGGCTGTTGACGAACTCGCCGTAATTATCCTCGAACCAGTTGCCATTGACGCGCCGGTGATTGCCCCGCGGCGGCAGGTACTCGCCATGCTCGCCGTGAAAATGAATCCGCACTGCGACCTCGCGCCCGCTCGCATCAACTACCTTGACACGGACTAGCTGCCGCGCTTCCGCTATCTCGAATACCGACCAGCCAGTAGAGCGGCTCAAATCACTGGCCAGCAATTCACCATCATCGGCTTCCAAATACAGCTTCGCTTGCGGGTGCGCCGCGAACTCGATGATCGCTACGCGATCCGAGCGCTCCGGCTGCGCATTCGTCGCCCCACCGAACCACTTCTTGCGGTCGTATTCCAGTTGCGCCCGCGCCGAAATCACACAGCCGAGGTCGATATCGACACCATCCAGTTCCCCTATCGCATTGAAGGAGACTCCCTCGGGCAGCGCCAGTGGCAACTTGCGCCGCGTCTGAGCCCGCAGCGGATGCGCTTCGACCCGCGTCGCGCTGATACCGTAGATCAGCGCTCGCTCATTCTTACCCAACAGTCGGAGTTCGCTTATCGTCTTCTCCGGCTGCGGATTCGGCAGTGCGTAGAGCCAAATGTGTTCACAGTCCCAGCTGATATCGCGCCCGCTGCCGTGGCGGGTTTCGCCCTTGCCGTAGCTGGTCGAGGGCTTTCGCCCCAAGGCGAGCGTTTCTGAAATGCTCCCAACCACCGTATCTTGCTCATGGGGTACCGCGGCGAAAGCGCTCGCGCCCCATTCGACATGCGGCTGCTGAATGGCAAATCGCCGGCGAATCGGTATCGCTGATACACTGCCGTCGGCATAATGCAGTTGATACTCCGCTGCCAAATCACCTAGCTCGTTGCCCGGTGTCGCGCCCTCGCGATGCTGCCGGCCTTGGAAATCCTTCAAATCAGCCGGCAATTCTAACTGTCTGTCTTCGACAATATGCGCGAAAACAATATAACTCGCGCGTAAATCGCCAGTCGCCAGGCTAACCGCATTGCCATCGAGCAAGATGGCGTTCGCCTGATTGGCCTCGCCTAATTCAAAAGGGATGCCGCGAAATGCCCGCGCGCCGTAGGCATCGTCCTCGCGCAATCTGAGATTGTCGCCTAGCGTCTCGCGGACGCAGTTGAAAGCGTTGTTGAGGGGTAGGGGATTGAATAGATCAGATGGTGGAATGCGCATGACTTCACTCTCCAGCAGACGATTTCGCCGGAGTGTAACGCCGCCGCTAATCCATCACAAGTTCAAAGCCGGCGCCGCCCAGGATCTGCCCGTTGACCTGAATCTCCAGCCGCTGCCGTCCGGGATAGTACTTCCGCGTCGATATCGGCCGGATCGCCATCTTCTTCGAAACCGATACACATTCGCCGGCAGCTAGCCTAAGCTTCTTCAACTTGAATACCTTCGGCGCGGTCGTCCCCTTCGCCTTGAGGAAATGCATGACGAAGTCCACCATCAAATTCTGCGCCTCATCACCGCAGTTACGCAATTCAAATGAGAACTCTAGCTCACCGCCAAACTGCAATACCGCCGGCGCCAGCTCCAGCGCGCTCAATTCAACTTGCGTCTCGCCATAATCCAGGATCGCCAGCGCTCGTGGGTCTCCCCGCTTGACCAGCGTCCGCAGCGCGTGATTGATCAGCCACAGCCGCTCTGCCGTGGCGCCGATCTTCCAGGTCCTCATCCGCTCCAGAACCAGTGTCGGATGATCCTTGCTGATGTCGTTCAGATGATTCGCCACCGACCGCCTTACATAGAGCGAGGGGTCATCCTTCAGCAGTTCCAATAGCGCCAAACTAGGCGATGGATCGGCGATCAGGTCTGTCAGTTGCGGCCACCAAGGCAAACGCGGTCGACTGCCTTCGCTGACCAATCGTCTAACATGTTCGTTGCTGTCCAGCGCCCACTGATGCAGCCGCTTTATCGTCAGCTCAGGATGATGAATGATGTACGGACGTATCGCGCCTTCGCAGGATGTATAGCGCGTGATCGTGTATATGGCATCCAGCGACGCTTCCGGGTTTTCGAGTCCGTGACGATAGACGAATGTCGGTATCGGCAGGAGCTTGAAATCCGCCATCTCTATCGGCTCGAATCGACCGTTTTTCTCATCCAATATATCTACGAGTATCGCAAGAGCGGTCGGATAATCCGCCAGTAAGAATTCGCGCAGTTTGTCGGCGATCCAGGCGAAACGCTGTTTGAGTTCTAGCTCGCCTAATTCCGTAGCTGCAGCCTCAACAAACTCGTCCCGGGCAAATACGGGATACAGCACACTGATGCGATCCGCGATCTGCGCCGCCAGATGCGCGTCGAAGTAATCCTTCAACAGTGGAAACTCGCTCATTTCAGTATCCAGAATCTTTCGCAAACTGTAGGGGCGACCTACTAGGTCGCCCACTATTCTCAAATCTCATTGCTGTGCAACTGCCAACGCAGCTCTATCCTTGCCCGGGATTTGCGCTCTGCCAGAAGGCAACCCGATTTCCGGTCGGATCCATGAACAAGCCCAGCGAGCCGAAACCCGGGATATCTTGCCGCGCCATCAGCACCTGACCGCCCAGTTTGCTGACCCGCGCCATATCCGCATCCAAATCATCACTGTGGAAGTAAAGGATGACATCGCCGGGTTTCATGTCTTCGCCAACGGGCGACAGCGCCGCCCCCAGACTCTCTCCCAAGTTGAACATCACATAAGTAAAGTCGGGTCCCATGGGGATTTCCGTCGCTTCCCATCCCAACAAAGAGCCGTAAAAGGCCTTGGCTTCCGCATCGTCTGCGGACGGTATCTCAACATGAACTATTGGACGCATTTTGCAATCTCCTCAATTGATGTAATCGGTAAGCCGCAAGTTTGGATTCGCCGCCATTCATTGTCAAGCCGAATCTTTTCCTTGTCCTAAGCTAGGCAGCCTGGCCAGATGTGAGTCGCTCCCACGGTATTGTGGTCCCATGAATTGTGACGTATGACGCCAGCCTTTACGCTCTTCTAACGCACCTTTCTAGCGCATCCTGCGTATACTTGTATGAGATTCGAAATCAGATGAAACGCAGAACTATCCAATACGTTACAGCATGACGAGGTGACTAGATGCGCGTCATAGTGCACACCGGCAAGGGCGGAGTTGGCAAAACCAGCATTTCGGCAGCAACGGCATTGCGCTGCGCCGAATTGGGTCTGAGGACCATCGTGATTAGTACCGATACCGCGCACAGCCTCGGCGATGCGCTTGATGTTGAAGTTGGGCCCGAAGCCACCAAAATCGCCGATAACCTCTGGGCGCAAGAGGTCGATACCCGCTACTCCATGCACAAATACTGGGGCAAAATTCAGGAATACCTCGGCGCCTTTTTTAGTCGAGAAGGCATTGCCAAAGTCAACGCCGCCGAAGTGACCATCATCCCCGGCTTGGAAGAGGGCGCGCAGCTGCTCTGGATTAGCGAGTATTTCCAGGCGAATGAATACGATGTGCTCATCGTCGACGCCGCGCCCACCGCCGAAACCATCCGCCTGCTCAGCCTGCCGGACGTGACGCGCTGGTGGGTCGAGCGCTTGATGCGCATTGCCCGCGGCCTCGACAGCGTTATCCGCCCGGTGCAAAAGCTGCTGGCGCGCGGCAAGAAAAATGACATCGGCATCGACATCGCGGAAAACGCCTGGGATCAGGTACAGCTGCTATTCGATACTCTCGATGGCGTGCGTGAATTGCTCACCGATCCCGAATATGCCAGCATCCGCCTGGTGGTCAATCCAGAGCGCATGGTCATCCGCGAAACGCAGCGCACCTACACCTACCTCAACCTCTACGACTACGCCACCGATGCCATTCTGGTCAACCGCATTTTCCCCGATGAAATCAAGGACCCCTTCTTCACGACCTGGAAAAAGCGACAAGCCAAAAACATCGAATTCGTGCGCGAAGCTTTTGGCAGCCTGCCCATGCTAAAAGCGCCGCTCTTCGGTGAAGAAGTGGGCGGTCTGGATATGCTTCGTCGCCTCGCCGATGAACTCTATGGCGATCGCAACCCGGCAGAGCGCTTGTTTGATGGTGTCGTGCACAAACTCGAGCAACTGGATGACGACTCAACTTGGATGCTGCGCGTGCCTATCGGTTTCGCCAGCAAGGAGCAGCTTGATCTCTACCGCTCACGCGAAGAAATCACCCTGAGCGTCGGACCCTACCGCCGCAACATCGTCTTGCCCGACGAACTCCAGCGCCTCGAAATCACCAGCGCCAAATTCGAGGACAAATTCCTCAATATCCGCTTTGAAGAAAACGCGTCCTAGGCGAAGCTCAGGATACCTGTTCAGCTATTCAGTTGCGATCTGCCCTGGGGTATGGCAGGCATCGAGCGCCTGCCTCGTTGAATCCTCGATCAGTCGTCCAGTTCGACTCTGATCTTGCTGCTCGTGCCGCCGCCCGCCTCTTCTTCATCGTCCGCAGCCAGATTCTCGCTTGCTTGCCGCTCGTGTTCCGCCTCCCGCTGGGCATCCGGATCTTCCATCTCGCTTGCCTTCTTGATTTCATCAATCGCGGCATCGATCAAAACGCGGAAGCCTGTGGCGAATTCAGCGCCTGCCGCATGTGTATGTTCCTTGAAGCGCGGCGGCAGCAGCGACTCCATCGCCTTGCCAAATTCTTCCAATCCGCGGCGCTGATGAAATATGAATTGCTCCAGCGGGTTCTTGCCGTCTTCGCCTTCCGGTTCCTCCGGCAGCGGATTCATCTCCTCAGTCATCGCATCGCTCCTGGGCTGCGTTCGGCTATTTATACACTATACGCCCAGTTGCCATAATGGTTGCGCAGGTCAGCGCATTCTCGCCAGCCGTTACTCATCATCCCGCGCCAACTCCTGAATCAGCGCCAAGTCCTTCTGCAAGCTGCGAGACCGCCAGCCGAAACTGAAGACCAACGTACCCAGAATTGCAAAGACGACAGCCAGCCCCAGCGCCAAATACGACGTGTTGTCCGGCGTGATGAAGAAGCCAAGCAGCGTCATATTGTAAGCGTCAGCCAACGCCGCCAGATCCCCTTGCTGGCCCTCCTGCAGCGCGACATAACTGTCATTGCCGAAGACCATGCCCATGGCAGCCAGCGTTGGCCGCCGGTACACTGCCCATGCACCGCTAGGCAATTCGGTGGCTCCCTCATCGTCCAACTCTTGCAACGCAATGCCGATCAAATTCGCGACCGCACGCGCGATCTCGGGTGTTGCCGCATCCAGCGCTTCATCAGCCCGCGCCATCGTCAGCAGGAGCGTGCGCGCTTCGGGATCGTTCTCAACGAAGCTGATGACGACAGACCGAGCCTCATGCCGCCTTGCCATGACCGATGCTGTCGTCGCCGCGTCGATGTCATACACCAGCACATTCCAGGTGCCATCCGCCAGATTGACCTTGTCGCTGTAAACCGGCTGACCGATGTCCGCTCCTAGCAGATCTTCGAGGTCTTGCTCCGCGGCCGAGATCGCGTCGTTGACCGGCGCCAGTGCAGTGCGAATCGTCGCCTGCGCTTCGGACAAATAAAATTGTGCGATTTCGGCGCTACTCTGATCTTCCCAACCGTCGAGAATCGGCACATTAAATCCACGCGCCTGGAAATAGGGCACGGTTCTGTCGCTGTCGTTCGCGATCACACTGCCACTTGCCAGCAAGGCAACCAGCAGGGCGACCAGAATGATTCTCGCATTCATAATCATCTACTCGCTCAGAGCCAGCAACTTCAGCCGATTCAGCGCTTCTAAACGCCTCTCCAGCCGATAGCGATGCCACATTAGTGTGATCGGCAACGCCGTCAGCCACAGCAGCAAACTCGGCACCAAAGCGATCACTACACCACTGGTTGCTTCAAAGCTGCCTTGCGCATTCTGCGGGCTTGCGCCAACGATCACCGGGTGAATCGTCTCCGGCACGATGCGGATGATGAAAAGCGTGATCAAGACACTGACAAAGGCGAAGATGCCGTAGACCGACATGAAACCACGCTTGCGGCTCTCATCCTCGATTCCCGCGCGCAGCATCAGATAAGCGGCGTAGGTCAGGCACATTACCGCCGCCGAGGTCAAGCGCGGATCCCAGGTCCACCAGGTATTCCATATCGGGCGCGCCCAGATCGCGCCGGTCAGCAGATTGATCAGTGCGAATGCCAAGCCCACTTCAACGCCGGCCAATGCAATCTTGTCCCACTTCTCGCTGTTGCTCCCGAGATAAATGATCCCGCCGACTAGCGTAGCGCCAAAGGCCGTGAAGGCGCCGAAAAACGAGGGCATGTGAATATAGAAGATCCGCTGAATTTCACCCTGCTGAATATCTGTACCAGCCACGAACAAGCCCAGAAACAGCGTCCCGGCGAATCCTAGCACGCTCAAAATTGTCAGGGCACGCAGCAGTAGCGGCTGCGGACTCGAATCGATATCAGACTCTTTTGCCAATGCCTTAACCTTTTCTTCTGTACCGCTACAAAAATCTGTCTAAAACTGCAAAATTCTAACAAAGCAACCTGGAATTCATAGGTTCAACTGAGAACTTCCTCATCTGCCGACCTTCCCAATCCTCTCACTCTTCTACGACATAGCCATATAGAAGGTGGCAGAGCACCAGATATATGACCGTAATTCCCAACAGCAGTTGCAGCCATACCTGCCAATCTGACGCGCCAGCCAAGATTCCTTTGGAAGCCCGCACCGCCGTCAGCAAGAATGGCAGCGCCACCGGCAGCAGCGCTATCGGCAGCAGCGCCTCGCGTGCCCGCGTATGAACGGTCATCGTCGCCAGCAGTGTACCGATCGTGCAAAACCCAAATACCCCCACTACGGTCGTCACTATCAGCCGGATGTCAATCAGGTTCATGCCGTAAAGCGCCGTCATCAGCGGCAGTAGCACCAAGCCGACCGCCACTGTGAAAATGGCATTTCCCGCCAGCTTGCCAACGAATATCGCCGAGCGCGAAACCGGCGCCAGCAGCAGCGCATCTAGATTGCTCTCCAGCGCCAGACTACGGTTGAGTCCCAGCACGCTCGCAAAGATCAACGTCGCCCACAGCACGCCACTGACGGCTTCGGCGCGCGCCACCCGATCAAGCTCCAGCGCAAAGCTGAAGACCAATACGCTCAGCAAGGCAAACAGCCCCATCACACTCAACAATTCTCGCGAGCGCATCTCGGCGCGCAAATCCTTGCTGACTATAGCGACGACACAAGCAAAAAAGGGAGTAATCATGTGGTTGCGGCGCGGTATATGTCGGACCGATCGCGCCCGCGGATGTCGCCATCAAAGCCGATTCGTCCATGCGACAAGATCAAGGCGCGCTCGGCCATTTGCGGCGCCCGCTCCAGCAGATGCGTGCTCAGAATAATAGTGCGCCCCGCCTGCCGCGCTGATGTCAGCAAGCCGTCCAAAATCTCGCTCGCCGCTTGATCGAGACCGCTATAGGGTTCGTCCAGCAATAGCAGATGCGGCTGATGTAGCAGGGCGCGGGCGATGCTTAGGCGCTGCTGCATCCCGCGCGAAAATGTCCGCACTAGACTATCCGCTCGTCTCAGTAAGCCCACTTGCCGCAGCATATCGCTGCACCGCTTCCCTCGCTCCGCTGCCTCAATGCCATAGAGCTTGCCGTAGAAATCAAGATTCTCCCGCGCCGTCAGATTCTCATACAGCAGCGGACGATGCGCCACCAGACCGATCTGCGCGCGCACCGCCATCGCCTCGCGCGGCAGCTCCCAGCCTCCAATGCGGATCGCGCCAGCGCTGGGCTTGCTCAATCCACACAGCAGCCGCAGCAATGTCGATTTGCCGCTGCCATTCGCGCCCAGCAGCAGAACAAACTCTCCTCGCTCAACGATGAAATCTACTCCTTGCAAGGCAGGCAGCAAGCCGAAAACCTTGCTCAGTTTCGCCACTTCAATGATCGGGCTTGTACCTGCCGTGTTCATTTATTCGTCCAAAGCCATCAATGCGGCGAGCTTTGCTTTCAGCTCGTGCCGCCGATGATGATACAGATCATGATTAATCCTGCCCTGATCATGATCTTCGTCGAGCCGCGCCAAGTCCGCAACTAAACCGTCTATTTCGCTTGAAGCATCTTCGCTGCGCCGTCTCAATAGGCCAACTGCTGCGAACAGGGCGACGCCGATGACAACTGCGCCGGCTATCAGCGCCGGCAAGCTGTCGCTTGTAATTATCGCCCGATCATCGCTGCTCGTCGCAAAAGGATTACCGCTGATGTCAAAACTGAACCGCGGCTTACTTTCCATCTTTAGCTTTCCGGCGTAGACGCGCAAGTCACCGGATGAAGCGCTTTCGGCCCGCAAGGCCAGCATCTCGCTTTCCATGTCCAACCCGGGCGACAGCGTGACACTCACATCGGCATCAATCAGATTATTGAAAGCCTGCTCGAATTTCAACTGTCGCTCAAATGGCAGAAAATACTCCAAAACCACTTGATGTGAACCGCCCGGAGTCACCGGCTGCGTATCGATCACAGAATCAGGTAGATTCTCCATATCCTTGATTTCAACGAAGCGCCCATCTTCGTCGTTACTGATGACACGCGCCCCGGATGGAAACTGTAAGAGCAGCACCGCTTCCCGCCCGTCATCAAACCTGCGCCCGCTTGTGTAGATGCGATCCGATTCATTCTGGACACCGATGATCTGAGTAACGTATAGACCGGGGCCCCAGTCCGTCAGGGTGACAGCTTCAACAAACAGATCAATCCGCGCGATCGTGACGACCAGTGGATCCTGCGTCTGATCATACAGCGTTATCGTCTGGTCGGTTGCGCTCTCCACTGAAACAGTTGCAGGCAATCGCCGGCTGAAGAGGCGTCCATTATATTCCGCGCCAACCACATAGCTGAACTCGCTCGTCAGCAGGATGTCGCCGAAGCTGAAACTCAGATCTTCATCGACCGTCGTCTCGACGATGTTGTAGCCAGATTCGGCGTTGCCATATTGCACCTGAACCAGGGTTCCCGCCGGTACGACGCCACCCTTCGTGCCATGCTCCACTCTACCGCTGATCTCGCCCAGCGGCCCGCTCGGTGGGGCAGTTTGCAGCGAATGCATCCGCGCATAAGCAACAGCCGCCCCGATTTCTTTCTCCCGCAGTGTCCCGTCAAAGCGTTCGCGGTTCAGCTGAGCGCCGTAATCCACATCGCTGAAAACCGGAGGAATATCTGCTCGAAGCTCGCAGCCGCTGCAGCGCTCCCGCCAAAGCGCTTCGCCGGATGACAGCAACACGTCATCGTAACTCAAAGTATAAACGTAGAGCGCCACATCCCAGCGCTCCCTTTCGCTCAACGCAGCTTCCCAGGGTGGCATCAAGTTCTCGATCCTGCCCCGCGTGATGATCTCATACCACTCCAGCGGGGATTTTGCGGATACCAACAACCGATCGGTCATGTCTAGCGGCTGCTCGACGCTTCCGGCCTGTACTAGCTCGCCTAGCCCGTCGCCATTGATGCCGTGACATTCCGTGCATCTCTCGGCATAAATCCGCGCGCCATTGACAATATCCGGCTGCCAATCATCCACCGTCGTGGCAACAGGCGCAACGGACTGACTCGGCGCCACCGTCGCCATGATCTGCGGCTCTCCGCCCAATCCACCGCAAGCGCTCAACGCCAATGCGGTCAGCAGTGCCAATACCGCGCAGCGCATAATTAGCTCGTCTCCTTGGCGGACAAGTTGTGGAAAGCCGTCTGCTCGTCTTCGCGATAGAAAGCCACCGCCGCTTCAATCGCCTTGTTGATTTCGTCAACATCGCTCGCATCATTTGCCAAGCCATGCTCTGCATCCAGCTGATCCTGCATCCGCAGCAATTGCATACCCCGATGCACCCAGACCTCGCGCTCCTTCCGGTGATTGTCTTCGCCGATCTTTCCCGTTGCCAAGTCCTCGTCCAGGTCGCGAATATTCGTCACAACGCGTTCGTAATAAGTCCGCAGGCGATCTTGATGCAGCAGCAAACTATCGGCGGCCGCGTTGTTTTCACGCGGCGACCTAAACAGCGGATACGCCACCATCACTATCGCGATCACTGCCAATAGCAGCGTAATCAGCAAGCCGACAATACTCATCGCGACTCCGCCAGCAGCGCTTCAATCGCGCCGCTCACCTTGTCATAACTGATGCTTCCGATATAGAACTGCCGAACCTTGCCCTGCCGGTCTATCAAGAAACTTTCCGGCGGTCCTTCAACTCGATACATATTAGTCACTCGTTGCCCGTTGTCTTCGCCATTCGGATAGCTGATGCCAAACTCCGCTATGAAATCGAGCGCTTTTTGCGGCGAACTCTCCAGCATATTCACGCCAATCACAGAGAATCCAACCTCATGATAATCAGCATGAAGGGCTTGCAAGTCCACCGCCTCATCGCGGCAAGGCGGACACCAGCTCGCCCAGAAGTTGATCAAAACTACTTCGCCCCGATAATCAGCCAGCCTTAGCTCGCTGCCATCAAAAAGCGTCAGCTCAAACTCCGGCGCCGGTCCACTTAAGGGCCGTCCCCGATTCCGCTCTGTCAACTGCCAACCCAATGTCATGGTAAATAAGATCACGCCCAATAGCACGGCAGGAAACATCAATCTACTCCGATCGGGCGGCGGATTGCTTTGCTTCGTAAAGGCGAATCTATCTATTCCGGTCATGGCATTTTCGCTGGCGATCAGCTCAGCGCCGCGCTCGCACGTCCTCTTCCAACCGCTGTCGGTAGGCATCATCACTAAGCTCACCAGCCGCAGGGCTCTCAGTCTCTAGGCTCAGCTTCTCCCTTGAACCGAATCGCCGAAATGTGAGCAAGCCAAGTCCTAACGCCAGCGCAGTCGCCAAGACCGGCATGATCAAGGTCAGCGCCCGCAATAAGGGATCCTGCGGCACTCCGACTACGTGATCGCCGAAGCGCGCGACGAAGCTTTCGATCACTTGCTGCGGCGTCCGTCCCGCGCCTAACTGCGCCCGTATCTCTTCCTTCCATTCCAAACATGCGCTGGTCTGGCATTCGTCCAGCGGGAGATTCTCGCACACCGGACAGTACATCCGCTCCGCCACCTCTATCACATCGTTATCCGACACAGCCTCACCCTGCGCCCCAATCAATAGCGGCAGCGCCAGAAAGGCGAAAGTTGCCAGAACACGACGAGTTCGCCGAGGCGCGCCAGACATGAGAACATAGCCCGCCCGGCTTGCTAATCGCCGACTGATCCATTGAAGTGGGAATGGGAGGCGCGAAAGCAAACACCATGCGATCATCCGCTATGCCTCTCCCGCTTACGCTGAGGTCCCGCCGGCGCCACCTTGGGATACACCGCGATCACGGTGCCGAATATCAACAGAATGCCACCCCACCAGATCAGATTCACCAGCGGATTGATGTAAATCCTAAATGTCGCGCGCTCTCGATCGCCACCGATCAGCAGCACATAGAAATCGTTCTCCAGCGTACTATGCGCGCCGGCAATCGTCATAGGCATCTGCGCATAATCATCGATCCGCGGCCGCATCTGCGCGATCTCGCGATCATCCCGCAGCAATGTCACCGCGGTGATATTCATCATCCGCCCATCGACCGCTTGCGCCCTTATGAAGTCGTCATAGCGCAGGCCATAATCGCTCACGGCGATGATTTCACCGCGCGCCACGGTATGCTGCACTTCTGTTTGAAACAACGTGCTGCCGATTACCCCGATACCAATCACCGTGACGCCCAAATGCACGATGTAGCCACCATAACGCCGCTGATTGCGCCGGAATAGCGCAACGACCGCCCGCGGCCAGCCTTCACCCAGAGAACGTCGGCGTGCCTTCGCACCCCGATAAATCTCGTATAAGGCGACATAGCCGGCGAAGAGCACGACGCCGTAACCCAACACCGCCACCAGCAGATTCGTCCCGCGTACTGCCAGCAAGAGGATACTCAGTGCCGTCAAGCCTAGCGGCAGCCGCAGCGACCCGCCCAAGCGCGCCACCGACGTCGTGCCCCAAGCCGAAAGCGGCGCCACGCCCATCAAGATATACATAGCGATGAATAGCGGCACGACGAAGAATTCGAAAGTCTCTGCGCCGATCGTCACTTCTTTACCGAAGAACAGCTCGGATACAATTGGCAAGCCGAAACTGCCCCAAAATATCGCCACAAACAGCGCAATAAATATGACATTATTCAATACAAACAAGGACTCTCGGCTGAACAAGTTGACAAATTGATGCTCATCGCGTAGCTCACCCCGGCTCCATCGCCAATGCAAGGTCGACACCGCGATCAATGTAATCACCGCCCAAAACGCCAACATCGGGAAACCGACCTCGCTGCGCGCGAAACTATGCACACTTTCGATCACACCGCTGCGTGTTGCAAACGTGCCGAACATTGCCGCCGAAAATGTGGCAATCACCAGAACCATATTCCACAGCTTTAGCATCCCGCGCTTTTCCTGGATCATCACACTATGGATGAACGCCGTCCCCATCAGCCATGGCAGAAAGGCGGCGTTTTCTACAGGATCCCAGCCCCAATAGCCACCCCAGCCCAATACGTCGTATGCCCAACGCCCGCCAAGAATCAGGCCCATGCTCAGGAATATCCAGGCAATCAGCGACCAGCGCCGCGTCGCCTTAACCCAGCCGGACGAGAGGTCGCCCGCCGCCAGCGCCGCCATCGCAAAGGCGAAGGGAATCGTAAATCCAACGAAACCGAGATACAGCATCGGCGGATGTATCACCATGCCAAAATGCCGCAGCAGCGGATTCAAGCCTTTCGCTCCCGCGCGCAGCGCCTCCTCGGACGGCGCCACTGCCCCCGGCGGTATCAATGCGCTCGATAACTCTTGCGCGCCGGTCAGCCCCTCCAGCAAGATCCACCAGCGCTCAAACGGATTCTCTAGAAATAGTGACAAGCCGAGGAAAAAAGCCAGCGTCGCCATCATATAGGCGGTCGCGTAGGGCATCAGCCGCCGCTCGCTCCGCCAGTTAAGCCAGATAGCCAGAAAGGTAAACAGGCTCATCAACAGTGACCAAAACAGCAGGGAGCCCCGCTGCGATCCCCATAATGCCGTGAAACGGTAGAGCGCCGGCGTCTGCGGATCGGTCACCTGATAGACGTAACTGAGTTGGTACTGCTCGCTCATCAGCGCGATGACCAGCATGATCGTCGCCAGCAGCACCGCCGGGAAACACAGGAGCGCGGCATTGCGTCCGCTTCGCTCCAAATTGACCTGGCCCTTGCGCGCGCCCAGAACCGAGGCGACAACCGCATAGATCGCCAGGGCAAAGGCGATTGCCAGGGATGCCAGTCCGATCTCCGCTAACATTACTGATGTTCCGGGATTCGACTCAAGCCTTCCGGTCCAGTACTTTCTTGAAAGCGGCTCGGGCACTTCAGCAGCAGCTCGGTAGCATGGAATACGCCGTCACGACCTAACGCTCCGGTCAAGATCGCCTGCGCTTCATGCTGCAGCAAATCCGGGATCGCCGCGTCGGCTACGATAATTTTTAGCCGAGCCGAAGCCGGATCCAACAGCGCATTTCGCAAAGCCTCCGCCAAATCCTCATACTCGCTCGGGATATTGACGATCTCGAATCGAATGATCGCATTCTCGCTGTCGTAATCAATCGTCTCGCCATCGACCGCGCCCGAGATACGCAGGATCTGCCCGGCGTACGCGCCCTCTTGCAGCACTTCCTCAACGGTGATGAAATAGCGCGCGCCCTGCAAAGTACCGGAGATCAACAAGTAAAGTATCGCCACCAGAATTACCACGCCGGCGGTCAAGAATTTGACCCGCTCCGACCGTCGCAAGCCTTTGGGTTTTTCCAGGTTTTTTGGCTTTTCCCAGTTAGCGTCTGTCATGTGGGACTCCGATGGGCGTCTATCGATCAGGACGAGTCATCGTCTTCGCGCGACGACTGACTCCAGCGGATCACAGATACGCCTATCATGCCAGCAATGCCCAGAAACAGCACCAGCATCGCCAGGCCAGCGGGCGAGGACGACGATTCGGCATCTTGCGCCAATACGGTCCCGAATTGATTGAGTGCCACAGCAAACAAAAGGACTAGTCGTCTTGCACTTGGCGATGTCATGAGTTTCTTCATGGCTACTCCCGATTCGACGTTGAAGCCGCTCAGATTTTAGCGGTAAAAGCGCTCAAAGTGAAGCGCCTACACCGTCCCCAGCTTCGCAATATCATAGATGGTGAATGCCACAAGTAAGACCAGAGCGGCTGCTGCCACCACCAGATACCGCCAGCGATGCGTATACCCGATCGTCCAAAATCGCCGCAGACTGAAATAAATCGAAACCATCGCGACCAGATTAATCAATAGCAGAATCGGCACTGCCGCGTCAGCGGCGATGCCCGCCACCGGCAACAGAAAGGGCAGCAAGACATACTGCAAGATGCAGCGCGCTCCCGAAAACATCAGCGATAAGGTCAAAGCGTTCTCGGCGCTTCGCGTGGCGCTTGCCTCGCCTCCGCCCCCATAAGCAGATGCCACCGGCTTCACCAGCAGCAGCCGTGTCATCACGCTATCAGCCCGACTCACCAAAGCGCTCATCCCTTGCAACCCTTGCTGAAACTAGATTTCCTCATTTCATCCATGCCAATTGTATCAGCTTGGCAGGCCACTTCCGATAGCAACTCACTGCCGTTTCTCAGTCAATCATTGAACGTTAATCATCAGCTGCCTAACTTTGTGCCCTGCATGAATTCGCGATGAAAAGCCCTACGTGCGCTCGGTTCTGAAGCCCAACTGGCATGGACTCCACGTTCACTCGTCCTCCAAAAACTGGTCCTGACTATCGAGAAACGCCACCAAGTCTGCCAGTTGCTCTGTCGTCAATTGTCCACCATAAAATTCAGGCATCATACCCGCGTAATCCGACGTGATATAGGCCATCGGCTGTACTATGCTTTCCACAAGGAATTGGCGATGACTATAATCCGCGAACTGCGGCAATTCCAACCGAGTATCATCGACCCGCGTCCAGGTGCCTTCCGTCAGTGGCGCCACTGCTTCATTCTCGTGGCAGCCAGAGCAGCCCAGCGCCGTGCCACCCAGAGCCGGCTCCAAACCATTATAGAGCAGTTGCCCCTGCAGCGGATCACCGTAAACTTCCTCTAACTCGACCAGAATCGCTTCGACATCGCTGCCGACCGATTGCGCCGCGATTAAATCATCCAGCGAGACCAATGCCAGCGTTTGCTCGAGCAGACGATCGACTTCGACCTCATTTGGCGCATACCCGCATTGCAGCGCCATCGCCTGATACAATGCGCCCAAACGAAACAGATTGGCAACCGCCGATTCGCTATCATTCGCGAAGTCCAGCGCGAGATACGCCGCCAGCGTTGTCTGCTGCTGCGTCAGCTCCTCCGCCGTGCAGCCTTCCGCCACGTTGTCTTGCGCATAACCCGACATCGATAACAGGAAAATCAGCGGAATAAGAATGTGGATTAATCGCATTTTGCGCTCCCTGAGGAACTAAAAAGCCCCCGAAGTCGAGGGCTCAATCGTATCATGCCTAGCCGTCCTATTCTTGCGTAAGCAAGAATGAGACGATATCCGCCAACTGCTGATCCGTCATCCGCACGCCGAAGTTAGTCGGCATCAAGCCAGAGCTGTAGGTGTCGACCACATATTCGCCCGGCCGCGTGATGCTCTCCACAATGTATTGCTCCACCGTGTAACCGGCGAATTGCGCTTCCGTCAGCCGCTCATTTGATATGCGCGTGAACGTGCCCACGGTATCCGGCGCCGAGGTACCATTTCTATGGCAATCCGTGCAGCCAAACTCGGCATCGTAGAGCAACTCGCCACTCGCCGGGCTGCCTACGATCTCATTCGCTTCCCAACGCGCCAAAATACCCAGGACATCGTCACCGGCCGGCGGTGGCGGCGGATCGGTCGGCAAGGATCCATCAGCCAGCGGCTTGCCATACTGCTGCACCGCGATGAAATCATCCGTCGTCCAGTTGATGCCTTTGTCCCAATTCAGAATGTACGCCGCCAAGTCTTCGATTTGATCTTGCCGCAGGGGACCGCCGGCAGTCTGCGACCAAGCCGCCATGCCCGTGCTATTCGGATATACCCGCGCGCTGCCAGGGCGGCCATGTATCAATGTGGTTACCACGTAGCCGTGCAAGTCACCGGCCCAGCCCACCTGCGCCAAGCGTGTACCGTATTCATTGAAGAAGAACTCGACCTCGTTGACGCCGGTGGTGTCAATATCGACAACCGATTCCCACAGCGGGAACAATCCGTTGTCAACCGCCGTGTCCAGCGATGCCAGTATCTCCACCCGCTCAGCGACCGCCGTCTCGATGCTTGCCTGCTGTTCCTCAATCTGCGCTTCCAATTCGGCGATTTCGGCGAGAATCTCGTTCTGTCGCGCTTCCGCCGGCGGATTCTCAGCATCGGTGAACTCAGCCAGCAGCTTATCCGTATTCGACGTCAAGCGAACCAACGCTCGATTCGCATTCGTGATCGCGGCCGTCTGCAAACCAACAGGGTCGTAACCAAACAGATGCGGATTATTCAGGCCAGGCGCCCGATCACCCGCGCCATAGCCTTCTTCGCCATGGCACTCGGAGCAGAGCGAAGCGAACAGTTCGGCGCCACGCTCAACCGACCGACCCGTATGCTGCTGCACGAAGGCTTGCATCCGCGCTTCTTCGTTGATGGCAACCCAGCCCACCAGGATCATCATGCCAACGAACATCGTTATGCCAGCCAGAACCCGGCCTTCGATTGACTTAATGAAGAGTAGTCGCCCCATTTATCGTCCCTGCTCTTAACTTAGTGAACCTCAGTTTCGCGGTAGCCTAACAGCTTCATTGTTTTGCATTTGCGCAGTAGCCAGAATCGTTGCCGCCGAGCGGCAGATTCGCTAAGTCTCTCGCCACGACTCCTGAAGTCACCGCAGCGCGTCTGTTCTAATCGAAATATGCCGATGCTTCGTGGATGAACAGATGGTCGCTATAGATGCGCCGCACCGGAACCGGATTGCCATCTTCATCGAGCACGGGCGCCGCTTCCATGAGCGGCTCGCCGTCTTCACCGAGCAGCGCATTGCCCTCACTATCCAGCACCACAGCCGTCTTAGCCGCATAAACCAGAATCGGCTCACCAGCCTCATCCAGCTGCACGTCGCCGCCTTCAATTAAGACGCTGTCCCAACTCACAACCCAGTCGAGCCGCTTCAAGCTGGCCTGATTATCCGTGATCACCAGCGCGCCCCAAACATTTGGCAGCTCGTCCGGCGCCGCATCCAAATGGTGACTGAACTCCTCCATCACCTGCATCAACTTCGGCGCCTCATCCGCCGGCACACTGCGGAAGCGCAGCGGCAGCTGATTCGCGCCAACATGCTGGTCTTTCAACTCCTGAATCATCTGCGCGAATTGACCGTTCGCCACCGTGTCGGCATTGATCTCGGCGATCATGTCATTCGTCGATATCTCATCCTGATGATGCATCTGCGCCGTCGTATAGGCGCCGACAATCATCTGATCGAAGGGTATCGTCCGGCCAATCCCGACCTTGCTATGCGCCGGCTCAAATGTGAGCTCATGCACGATCTCGGTCTCCGCCGAGGTCTGCACCGCGAACTTCGCCAAGCCCATGTAACTCAATATCGTGGTCGCCGAAATCAACAGCATGGCAAACGTCAGCATAAAGCGCCGATGCGAAAATCGCCGGCTCGGCGTCACATCCAGGTAGGGCAGCATCGCCAGCCCACCCAGCGCCACACTCGGGAAAGCCACGCCCCAGATGAATTTATCACCCAGCTTCAGCGCGCCCTGAATCCACAAGAAATACCAAGGCGCCGTCGTGCCCAGCGGCGTCACTTGCGGATCCGCATGATTCTCCAGCGGCGCATGATAGAACCAGATGCAAAGCACTGTGATGATAAAAGTAGTCGCGCCCAGCCAGAACATCTCGTAAGTCAGCATATCGGGGATAAAGTAGACGCGCTTGTCCAGCGGCACTCGCTTCGCCGAATCCTCGCCTATATTCTCTTTCTGCGGCGGCAAGCTGTGCCCGTGAATGACCACTTTGTAATAATGCACACCGAAGAAAACGAAGAGCAGCGCCGGCAGCGCCAGCACATGCAGCAAATAAAAACGCAGCAAACCATTCGCGCCCAGCTCCGGCGCGCCACGCAGCAGCAAGTTGACCTGATCGCCAACCACCGGCGTCGCCTCCGCCATCGAAGCGCCGATCGTCACCGCCCACAGCGACAATTGATCCCAAGGCAGCAGATAGCCCGAAAAACTGAGGAAGCCCGTAATCACCAGCAGCAGCAACCCACTGAACCAAGTGAACTGTCGCGGCTTCTTATAACTCCCGGTGATCCACGTTCGCATCATATGCATCGCCACCACCGCCACCATGAACTCGGCGCCCAGGCGGTGCATATCGCGCATCAGCTGTCCCAGCGGCACATTGCTCAAAATCGTCAGCATGTCGCCATATGCGATTTCCGGTGACGGCGTATACCACAGCATCAGCAAGATGCCAGTGATTGTCTCGAAAAAGACAAAATAGCTTGAGAGCCAGCCCAAGCGGAAAGACGGATACATACCCGTCACATCGCGGTTGAAGTAAGACGGGCGCATGTGCAGCCAGAAGCCATCAGCATGCGGCGTCAATCGCGGATTCGGCCGCCGGCTCGCGCTTTCCCCGCGGAAGGCTTCGCGCAAATCTTGCACATTCAAGCCAGCAGTCAGGCGCTGGACAGAATCATCAATGCCCTCAAACACCGCTTTCTTGAAGCCTTTTTCCTTGACGTCATCGAGGAAAGACGGGAAGGGGAGGATGGTCATGGATATTCCTCGTCTGAATTCATACTAGCTTAAGCTAATCAATGCAGCTCGCCGATGATTCGCGCGCCCGTATCGATCTGTATACTCGTGATCAAACGTTCAGCATCCAGCGGGATCGCCCCGCCATTAGTCGGCGTTTCCACCGTCGTGCCATCCGCATAAGTCACCGTCGCGATAAAGCGATCCAGATTGCGCGGCGCCGGTCCCTCGATCCACTGCCCGCTAAGCTGAAACTTCGAGCCGTGGCAGGGGCACTCAAATCGGTTATTCGTCGGCACCCACTTTGGCAGACAGCCCAGATGCGTACACACGCCATACAGCGCCCGCAAGCCCTCGGTCGTCCGCGTCACATGGTAGCGACCAGCCGGCACCGAAGTCGGCGCAGCGCCAACCCCCGGCAGCTCCTCCGGATCGAAAGCGAAGGTACCGCCGAACTCGCCTTCCTTGAAACGTGGGAAAGCGAACCAGATCAATCCCGCCGAGGCTTCGCCCAGCAGCAGCGCCATGGACGCGCCCCAAATATAGTAAAGGAACTCGCGCCGGCTCGGTGCCGCAACCTGAATACCAGGCGCCGCTGTCCGCCGCGCTACCGCAGCGCTCATCGCAGTTGGAGATGTCGATTCTGCTGTCGCCATACGCTATCGTCGTCCTTCCATTCCAACAGGACTGCCAACGTCAATTTTCCAGTACTGCAGTTAAGATTCTTCGCCAGATTTCACGATAGTTAAATATATCACAATCGAATCCAGGTATACAAGTAAAAAGTTTTCGGAATTCTTCCTCTTTGATGCCAGAGTCGGAACTTGTAGGGGCGACCTACCAGGTCGCCCGCAGTGTGATAAGACAGCCAGACTTCACCAACCCAGCAAAAGAATTCCCAATGACGAGAGTCGCGACCGCAGATAGCTCGGCAGACGCTTCAAGACCCTGCGTGACATGCGCGTTGCGCAAGCAGTGTCTAATCTGCGAGCCCAAGTTCCTCGATGTACGGTGATGGTGCTGCCGCATCGTGCAAGAGCATGGTGACCTGCTCCCTTGCGTGCGTGAACGCGACGTAAAAGACACGCCGTTCTGCCTCAAACTGTGCCTCTGTCCGGGCGTTTCTGTTTGGCCAAACACCATCCTGTACATCTAGGAGAACGACCTTGTCGAACTCCTTGCCTTTCGCTCTCCAGGCAGTCATGAGATGAAGCGGGTTTCTGGAAAGGTCATTTCCGCTTTCGTCGTCTTCAAAGGGCGGGATATATACCAGAGTGTCCTTTGCCGACTCGATGTCATAGACGAATGAATCATAGTCGATTTCATATCGCCTTGCGTATTCGGCAAACTGCGCAAAGGGAGGATCAGTGTAAAAGATATCTTCTTCGGCCTTACCGAAATCGGATTGAAGACCTTCAAAATTGTAGCTTAGCGCCAGCAACGCGTCAGAGACAGTTTTGGCATTGATGTACGTCCGAATAGCGTCGGCTATCTCAATGCTGGTTTCGCCCTCCTTGTTTTTGCCTTTCAGATCCCCTCGATATTCCGCCAGGAAACCGACTCCTGATCTTCCCCCGATTTTGTGGACACAAGGATTGTCCAATATGATAGGGACTGGAGGGGAAGATGGCGGACATAAAGAAGTATCCGGACGAGTTCAAACGCGAAGCATTGAAGTTGGCTGCACAACCTGGAATGAAAGTGGGCCAGGTCGAACGTGATCTGGGCATCACGCCGGGACTGATCTACAAGTGGCGTCAACGATTTCGTGTAGATGAAAATAGCGATGAATTGAAACCGACTGCGGAGCGTGAGGCGGATGCCGAGATTCGTCGTTTAAAGCATGAGTTGTCGATTGCACGGGAGGAGCGAGATATTTTAAAAAAGCTATCCAAGTGTTCTCGCAGGATCAACCGCGATGAAGTTTCGATTTATTGAGAGTCACCAAGCACAATTCAGCGTACGGCGGATGTGCCGGGTGTTGGAAGTATCAAGCAGTGGCTTCTATGCTTGGTTGAAGCGGGCTGTCAGCCAGCGGGAGCGGGACAACGAAGCGCTTTTGCGGCGGATTCGCGACATCTTCGAGCGCAGTCGCCAGCGCTACGGCAGTCCACGGATCCACGCGGAGTTATGGGCAGCGGGTTGGCGAGTCAGCCGCAAGCGGGTTGCGAGTTTGATGCGGCTGGATGGCATACGGGCGCGGCGCAAACAAGGCTACGGGGAGCGTAGGCGATCGCATACATCCGGTTTAGCGGCAGCGAACCTACTGCAGCAGGACTTCGCAGCTCAGCGCGTCAACCAGAAGTGGCTGGCCGATATCGTGCAGATCAGAACCGGTGAAGGATGGCTCCACTTGGCGGTGGTATTAGACACATATTCGCGCAGGATTGTGGGCTGGGCTATGAAGCGGAAGGCGGACAGCCAACTGGCGATGGCTGCCCTGAAAATGGCTTTGGGACAGCGGCGTATTAACCGCGACTTGGTCCATCACAGTGATCGCGGCAGCCAATATACCAGCAAGCAATACCGCCAACTCCTGCAGGACAATCGTATCCAAGCCAGCATGAGCGCTGCCGGAAACTGCTATGACAATGCCATGATGGAGAGTTTCTTCGCGACTCTGAAAACGGAATGTTCAGCTATACGCTTTGCTACAATTCAAGAGGCTCGGCAAGCTGTGTTCGATTTCATAGAGATTTGGTACAACCGGCAGCGACGGCATTCTGCCTTGGGCTTCCTTAGCCCGGCACAGTATGAACTCGCTGACGATTAGACAAAATCACTGTCCACCAAAACGGGGCAAGTTCAGGGATGCCCGCCATAGAGATGGCGGGAGGGGCGGGGCTGGAGTTAGAAAAGGCTAAATCCACCAATTTAGGCACTCCCATAGGCATATAACTTCCGTCCACCTCCACACCGACTATCTTCGCGCCCAGTTCACGCGCTCTATCCTTGGCCTCGCGTTGAGAAGACACTTCTTCTCTCTCGGTATATGCCCCGCGTTCAATACCGGCGCGTTTCAATGTGGCGTCGACACTGGACGAGCTAATCCCAAGTAGTTGCGCCCATTCAGCTTTGCTGCGATCTTCCGGGTCGGCATCGTAGATACCACGGGCCAGCAAGGTCGGCAATTCGGACGGTTTATTTACTGTCCAGTCTGGAGACAGTGGTGTGGCAGACAAATCGTCCAAGTCCGCCCCATAAGCGGCGATCTTCTGCTCGCATATATGCTTCAGGCGTTCAAAGCGCTGTTTTTGCTCGGAATAGAGCGGTTCCAGGGTAGATTTCAGCCCTATTGCCAAATTTGACCCTGGTAGCGCTTCGGCAAAAATCTCGAATCCAATCAGGATATCGGGATGCTTGTGAAAGGTGTTTTCATAGACGCGCAAGCTGATATCGTGCAGCAGCCGGCGCTTGATGTCTTCCAGTGAGCGCAGTCGATATTTGGCGTTCCTGCAGCGTGACCCCTGACTAGGGTCAAGTTTGGCAATAAGTGGGTGATTGTCATGCTCGGATACGGCTTCAAAGACGCGGTAGATCGAGCGGTCACTTGCCTTGCAGCCAAGCTCACGCAAGGCTTCAATGAATTCTTGTGTGGTAAAGCTTTGTGCCAGACAATCGCTTCTGGGCGCACGTAAGACATAGAAGAATAGCACCGCTTCAGTCCGTGTATAGAACTTGTTGAATGTTCTCAGCCAGCTATCTGGGGCGTGCTCAATTGACAGTGGCGCTGTCTCTGCATCCATTTGCGGGGCGGCATTCAGGTCGATGCCTTGCGAAGAGACGATATTCGGTTGCGGTCTGACCAAGGCGCGCCGCTCAATACCCAGCCGTTCCGCCATTTCTTTGGCGTTCAAGAGTTCTCCGCAACCGAAGCACTTATAGAATCCGTCTTTGTGCCAGGCGGCGCTCGGCGTCTTATCTTCGTGCTGCGGGTTCAAGCAGCGGAAATTCTTGCTGAAGCCCTTGGTGTTGAACACTTCAACGTCAAGGGCAATGCGGATGGCTTCCTTGACCGTGTCCCAGCGTTCCCCGTTGTAGTCGATCTCGGTGGCTGGTTGTGCTGCCGTCTTGCGCTTTATGCTGGGCTCAACCGGGGTAGCGCCTCCAGCGCAGCGCGGGCAGCCGACAAATCTGGAAAGTGGTGGCATAAGAGGTCACTGGTGTCGTCTTTGTCCGGTATGTCCGGTACGGCGACCATGCGATTGTAGTGGTCCTACAAAACTGGACACGAAACACGGAGTTTGAGGGAGGATTTAGGTACCATCCTGCCTCAAATTCTGTCGGCGTCATGTAGTCCAAGGCGCTGTGTATGCGCTTTTGCTGATAGACCACATCAATGAAGTGTCCGATTTGCTGTTTTGCGTCTGCCATGTTGTGGTAATCGCTCAAGACCCCTTCCTCTTCTTTGATGGTGCGAATCACCCGTTCTGCATAACCGTTTTCGCTGGGCGTACCGACGGCTGTCATGCTGATTTGAGTACCGGCATCTCGTAACAGTTGCACATAGGATCTTGCGGCATATTGCGTACCTTGATCGGAATGGTGAATGTCCGGTGCTGGGTAGCGCTGCAGTGCTTGTCGTAAGGGTAACAGCGCAAGTTCCTGTCCCAGCGACCAACTCAAGTTCCAGGCGCGCACCGACCGGGTGTATACGTCCATCAGGATGGACAAATACACGTCTTCCGCGCCCAAGCGACATAGGTGATATCCGCCACCCACACCTGATCTGGGCGCGTCACTTTCCTGTCTTTCATCAGATTCTGGTAGCGCCGATACCCGTGTCGGCTGTTGGTCGTGCTGCGCTTGTGGC